>NZ_MKKY01000060.1 GCF_002091955.1 Rhodococcus sp. 1168
CGGTAAACCCGGTCGGTGGGGTCGTGTCGCTGCGGTGAGGCGGGCTCCCGGAGGCCGATGATGAGGGTTCTCACGCCAACTCGTCACGACCCACCGGGGAGCCCTGTGTCCGAGAATACGACTGTTTCCGCTTCTGCCGTAGCCGACACGATCATCCGCACCGTCGAACTCGGCGTCACCATCCGCGACGCTGCGATCGACGGCGACACCACGATCGTGTTCTGCGACCTGATCACCACCGCGGCCGGCTGTTGCCCCGGCTGCGACATGGTCGGGAAGTACCGTGACCGGATCGAACGCAGAGTGAACGATGTTCCGGTGGTAGGGCACCCGCTGCAGCTACGGGTACGTGTTCCCCGCTACCGGTGCACGAACACATCCTGTGGCCGGGAAGTGTTCTGCCACAACACCGACCGCCTCGCGAGGGCCGGGTGGTCCACCACCCGCCGCTGCGCGAGGTACGTCCTGCGGAGGTTGATCCTCGACCGCACCACCGTCGCCGCCGTGGCCCGCGAACTCGGCCTGTCGTGGGACACCGTCAACGCGATCGCCGTCGACGCCACCACCACTGTGGTGGCCGCCGACACCACCCGCTTCGACGGTGTGCGGGTGATCGGGGTCGACGAACACAGGTGGGCGCACACCCGACACGCTGCTGGTGGTGGGTTCGTGACGGTCATCGTCGACCTGACGCCGGTCGTCGACGGAACCGGCCCGGCGCGGTTGCTCGACCTGGTACCGGGGCGTTCGGCGGCGGCGCTGACGGGGTGGCTCGCACAGCGCACCGACTCTTTTCGAGCGGGGATCGAGGTGGTGGCGATGGACGGGTTCGCGGCTACAAGAGCGCCGCCACCGGCAGCGTCCCCGATGCGGTGACGGTGATGGACCCGTTCCACGTCGTCGCCCTCGCCGGAACGACACTGGACTTGTGCCGCCAGCGAGTGCAGCAGGACACCTGCGGGCACGGGGGCCGGACCGGTGACCCGCTGTATCGGACGAGGCGCACCCTGCGAACGAGGGAGGTGTTGCTGTCGGATCGTCAGAAAGGCAGGCTTGCAGCAACGTTCGCCGACCCGAACCACACTCCGGTGGAGGTGACGTGGGCGGTGTATCAACGGTTGATCGCCGCGTACGCCCACCCCGACCCGAAGCAGGGGCACCGGATTCTCACTCGATTGATCGACACCATCCGCACCGGCGTCCCGGACGGTCTCGAGGAGCTCGCCCAACTCGGGCGGACCCTGCACCGAAGGCGGGTGGACATTCTCGCCTACTTCACCCACCGGGCGTCGAACGGGCCGACCGAAGCGATCAACGGCAGATTGGAAGCGTTGCGGCGCAACGCTCTCGGATTCCGCAACCTCACGCACTACCGCATCCGATCACTACTGCACTGCGGCAACCTCACCCGCGCACTCGATGCACTCTAAAACCGGAAGAGCCGACATTGTCCAGATGCATGAGATGAGTGGCCTGGAGTCGACCGAGTAATCTGGATTCGATGACGAAGGGCTTGGAAAGCAAACGCGCCGTGCCTCGGGTATTCACTATCGGACACTCCACTCGCACTGCTGATGAAGTGCTCGAGATGCTCCGTGCGAACGAGGTGACCGAGCTGGTCGACGTGCGTTCGTTTCCAGGGTCGCGAAAGTATCCGCAGTGGAACCAGGACGCGATCAGGGATGCGCTGCCGGCCGATATCGGGTACCGGTGGATCCGGGATATAGGTGGTCGTAGATATACACCGGTTGATGTGTCGAGCCCGAACGGAGGGTGGCGGGTCAAGGCATTCCGCGACTATGCGGACTACATGGAGACCGAGAAATTTCGTTCCGGGCTCGCTGAGCTGCTACGGGTCGCACACGAGTCGGTCCCGGCGATCATGTGCAGCGAGGCTGTGCCATGGCGTTGTCATCGACGGCTGATAACGGACGCGCTCATCGTCGCAGGGGCGGAGGTTTTCGACATCATGTCGATTTCATCGACCCGCCTCGCGACAATGACAGAGTTCGCGCACGTACAAGGCGAAACGATCACTTATCCCGAGTCGGCAGAGGCATGACCATCGACGTGGTGTCGGAAGTTCGAGCCATGGTGGTGCGGATTCCGGCGGGCCACGTCGCCGCCTACGGTGAGATCGGTCGCGCGCTGGGCATAGGTTCCCGGCAGGTGGGCCGGGCCGTCGGACTGCTCGGCGACGGTGTGCCGTGGTGGCGGGTGGTTCATGCCGACGGTGCGCCTGCGACATGCCATGGCGGGGCAGCGCGCGCATTACTCGAAGCGGAAGGTGTTCCGTTCCGGGGCAACCGCGTCGACATGGCCAAGGTCGGAGCGAAGTAAGCGGGTCTTCTACCCCTTTTCGGGGGTGGGTACTTATGACGCGGGTCACATACTCTTTTTCTTCAGATTCACATCACACTTCCTGACGATGCCTCTGGAGAATGAATGCCCTCACTTACACCGGATGATGCGGTCGACCGCAGGCCGACGACCCGCTCCGCCGCACCCACCACAAGTGTTCGGAAGGTGGCGATCGCCAGCGGCATAGGAACCACAATCGAGTTCTATGACTTCTTCATTTATGGAACTGCAGCTGCACTCGTATTTCCGACAGTGTTCTTCCCAGCATTGGGCGCCACTGCGGGGACCGTCGCATCCTTCGCCACCTTTGCGGTCGCTTTCATCGCGAGGCCTGTCGGAGCTGTGGTCTTCGGGCACTTCGGCGACCGTATCGGCCGAAAGAAGACGCTGATCTCGACGCTGCTCCTGATGGGCATATCAACTTTTGTAATCGGGTTGCTACCCAGCGCTGACACCATCGGAATAGCGGCTCCGATAATTCTCGTTCTGCTGCGATTCGGGCAGGGATTCGCTGTCGGTGGAGAATGGGCGGGCGCAACTCTTCTCACTGCCGAATATGCACCACCGAAAAAGCGCGGCTTCTACGCCATGTTCCCGCAGCTGGGCCCGTCAGCGGCATTCATTCTTTCGAGCGCGACCTTCCTCGTAACGGGTGCTGTATTCGGTGACACCAACGCAGTCTTCCTCGACTACGGTTGGCGTATACCGTTCCTTCTCAGTGCAGTCCTCGTGCTGATCGGGTTGTACATGCGACTGGCCATCGAAGAAACACCGGTTTTCCGTGCGAACCAAGAAGTGGAAGTTCGAACTCCTGATCGTGCCACCACCCTTCCGATCCTCGAAGCCTGGCACGTACAGAAGAAGGAGATTCTGCTTGCCGCCGGAGCGCTGGCTTCACTGTTCTCGCTCTTCTACATGGGCACTGCATATCTGACCAGTTACGGCACAAAGACTCTCGGATTCGATCGTCCCTTCGTGTTGTGGACAGGCCTTGTAGGCGCCGTGGTCTTCGGTATCGCGATCGCACTATCTGCAACGTATTCCGACCGAGTCGGACGCCGCAGAGTGATCATGACCTCTTGTGGAGCGGCAATTCCTTGGTCGCTAGTTCTATTTCCCTTGCTCGACACGGGAAGCCCGGTTGCGTATGTCGTGGCCATGTGTGTGACGCTGACTATCTTCGGTATCGCCTATGGACCAACCGGTGCCCTTCTCCCAGAACTGTTCCAGACTCGATTCCGCTACACAGGTGCCGGACTGGGATACAACCTCGCCGGTGTTCTCGGCGGCGCAATCCCGCCGTTGCTCGCGGCCCCTCTCGCGGCACAATTCGGAAGTATTGCTATCGGTGTCATGCTGGCGCTCTTGTCGGTACTCAGCCTCGCCTGCACGAAAGCGCTCTCCGAGACCAAGGAAGTGAGCATGACCTGACCTGCGATAGGGCTAGGAACGCTACCGTTCGACGTACCGGCCATGGCCGTCCAGTCTTCGGCTTCGGACAAACCAGAGCAGCCCCTGAACTGCGAATGCGCAGTTCAGGGGCTGCTTTCTTGGATCTGCTCAACGCAGCATTGGCAGATCGAGAAGATTACCGCTGTCATTTGAACCGATCGGCGATGATGTGGCGCGGAAGTTGGAGCGGACTCGGATAGGCAACGAGAATTCGGTTTCCATCCGGGTCCCGTCCGTCGAGGAACTTCACTCCGCCGGCGCTGTGAATGTACGTGGACGGATAGTGTTGTCGCAATCGTTCACCGACCTGTCCGAGCTCTTTTTCGGTTGCAGTGGACCACATGACCTCTTTCACTCCGAGGACGCCGATGGGCCGTTGCACCAGAGATCGGTCCGCGTACAGATAGATCTGAAATCCGTCCGGTGCCAACAACAGTGCCGCATCCGCTTCCTCGAGCGCGACGGTGCATTCGAAGACTTCGCAGTAGAACTTGGTGGAGGTTTCGAGCTCGATTACTCCCATCAGCATCGACGAGACGGCCACCGATGGAACGTTGGGTGGCACGGCCTCGGCGTTGCCCGCGCTAGTGATGATCCCTCGAATGAACGACGAGCACTGGGCATCGAGCATGTTCGGCGCACTGTGCACTGACCGATCCCAACAGTAGACCGACGAATCCACCACGGCCGCGGCTTCCTACGACGAGCATGTCGGCCACTCGACTGGCATCGAGGAGTACCTGCGCTGGAACACCCTGCACCGCAATCTGTTCGATGTCGGCCGGTGCATCGTCACCGAATGCGGAAACGATCGAGTCGGCCATGATCTGCTTGGCGTCCTCATCGGGGCGAATGTCCTCGGCGAAGCCCGCACCCATGTATGTCGGATACTGCCACGCAGCCATGACATCTATGCCGATGCTCAATGCCTCCGATATCCGTCGCGCTTGCTGCAGTGCCAGGACCGAGGAGGGTGAACCGTCGACGCCCACCACGATGCGGCCGGTGGATTCAGAAGGGTCCGTTCGGGTCTCGCTGGTCGGTGTTGTACTCATTCTTCGATCCTGCGCGCTGGGCCTCGATTTCGTAAGGGTCTTTGGGCCCGATATCGGCTCCGATCGCCTCGCCGACGGAGCTGAACATGTTGTCCTGGCCAATTTGTGCGAGCAGTCCGCTGCGCGCCAGACCCCTGCGGGCCGTCTTGCTGGTTCTTGCCATCGCGAAGGTGACTCCCCTCGAGCGGAGTTGATCGATCAACTGCCGCAATGAGTGCGCCCCCGTGTAGTCGATATCGGTCATCCCCATCGTGTCGAGCACGACGAGGTGCAGGGGATGATCCGCGGCGTCGATCGTGGACGTTATCTCGGTTCGAAATTCGGTTGCGTTGGCGTACCACAGAGGCGTCGCGAATTGTACGACCAGGACACCGGGAACCGTTCTCGCTTGTTCGGCGTAGCTCAGTGGCACCCAACTGGTAGTCGATGGGATGTGTCCCAGTACGTGCAGGTGGGGACGGGCGCTGAGGCGAGTGCGGTCTAGAATTGCCAACGCGACCGCCACACCGATGCCGTACTCGACACCCACGAGGGCAACTGTCAGAAAAGTGACCACGGCGAGAGCGAACTCGAAACGGTCGTAGCGGGCGATGTCGATCAGCTCGCGCACATGGACGATACGGGTGGCGATGAAGATCAGAATCGCAGCCAGGGTTGTCACCGGCAGGTTCTCGAGTAGCGCCAGGGCGGGTATCAGCAACACGAGCGCAGCAGCAGCAGCGATGCCCGCCACCTGGGTCCGTCCCGAAGCAGACACCACTGCAGCGGTTCGTGGCGGGCTTGCGTTCACGGGGAATGCTCCCACCAGGCCCGCGGCGACATTGCCCGCTCCGATGCCGAAAAAGTCACGATTGACATCCACCCCGTAGCCACCGTCTGCGGCGAATGCGCTCGTCGTCGCCGCACTCTGGCTGACGATCACCAGTGCGACGACGCCGGCGATCGGCGCGAGCGCGCCCAGCGCCGACCACGACACTGCGTGCAGTCCAAGGTGGGGAGCGCCGTGTGCCAGCGAACCCAGCACCGCTACCCCGTGGGAAGTCAGATTCATCGCACCGACGAGGATCGTCGATCCGACCAGTGCGATCAATGCCCCAGGCAGTCGTCGATCCACCTGATCGGCGAGAAACACGACCGCGAAAACCCCGACCCCGATGCTCAACGTCCATCCGTTGATCTCGGCCGAATCGCTGACGATCACGCCGATGCGGTTCAACGTCCCACCGCTGGCGGCCGGTAGGCCGAGCAGATCGGGCAGTTGATGCACAACGATGATGACCGCGACCCCGCCGAGGAATCCAGCGATGATCGGCGTCGAGAGGAACTCGGCGATCCATCCCAGCCGCAGTAGGCCGACGAGGGCCACGAGCACGCCCACCATCGCCGCGAGGATCCCTACCAACGCAACGTAGTCACCGGGGACGGTTGATACCGCCGTGGCGACGCCGACGGCGAACAGCGGAGCGATCGTCGAATCGGCCCCGATCGACATCTGCCGGTTCGATCCGAACAACGCGAACAGAAGTGTGCCCGCAACGAAGGCGTAGAAGCCCGTGATCGGCGGCATACCCGCCAGCCGTGCAGTGGCCAATTGCTCGGGCACCGCGATCGACAATAGAGTGAGTCCTGCAGCAAGATCGCCCGCCAACCACGCTGACCGGTAGCCCTGTAGCGAAGAGAACAGCATCGATCGTGCGCTGCGCAGTCGAACTCCAAGTGCCGACTTCGGATGCATCAGAACCTCCTTGCATCGTAAGAAGTCAACAGGTGGACCTACATGATGACCGCGGCGCCGGCGAAACGTCCGTGGCGGAGATCTCGCAGTGCGAATAGCGCGTGATCGAAAGGGTAGACCGTAGTTTCGATCCTCAGATGCGTTCTCTGGCAGCGTTCGAGGAATTGTCGAGCATCGGCCCGCGTATTGGCTTCGACGCTCAGCAGGCGCCTCTCGTGGAACAGATGCCGGTTGTAGTTCAGTGGCGGAATGTCGGTCATGTGAATGCCGGCCAGCACGACGGTTCCCCCGGAGTCGACAGCTTCCAGTGCTGTCGGAACAGCCTCGCCGATAGGCGCGAAAATGATGGCGGCGTCGAGCTTCTCTGGTGGTGGATCGAAAGTATCCTGGGCCGAAGCCAACCCCATCTTCAGTGCGAGTCGACGGGCACCGGAGTCTCGAGTCATGACGTGCACGGTAGCGCCGTCGGCCTGTGCCAGTTGAGCAACTATGTGTGCGCTCGCGCCGAAACCGTAGACGCCGAGTTTCCCCGACAGCGGGAGTTCGGCTCGGCGCAGGGCGCTGTATCCGATAATCCCTGCGCACAGCAACGGTGCCAGTTCTTCGGTGCTGTACCCGGTCGGTAGTGCCAAGGCATAGTCGGCCGGCACCACCGCGTATTCTGCGAACCCGCCGTTGTGATCCCACCCAGTGTACAACGATGCCTTGCAGAGGTTTTCGCGACCACTCGCACAAAAGCGGCAGGTTCCACAGGTGTGACGCAGCCATGGAATTCCGACGATGTCACCCACACGGAAGTCGGTCTCGGTATTGTCTCCGACTTCCGTTATCGCGCCGACGATTTCGTGGCCGGGCACTACATGCGGCCGATGAACTGGAAGATCGCCTTCGACGACGTGGAGGTCGGTTCGGCACACGCCGCAAGCTTGGACAGCGATCAGCAACTCCCCGGACGTCGGTCGAGGCATGTGCTCGTCGACCAGCTGCAGGGGACTGCCGTCGACGCTGCCCTGTTCGGCGACCCTCCAGGCCTTCATGTGCGTTGCCGGTCCATCACGGTATTCGATGCTGCGGTATTCGAGGCTGGGATGTCCACCGTCCCATCGTGTGCGCCCTGTACAGGCTGCCAGTAGAGCCGAAAGTCACTCAGCGCACCACCAGAATCGGACAGTGCGAGCTGTGTACGAGCGATTGTCCGACCGAGCCTCGGATCGAACCCACCAATGGACCGAGCCCTCGGCTCCCGACGACGACGAGGCGCGCTGTTTCGGACGCCCTGCGTAGCTCGTGGTCTGCCGAGGCCTCGAGGCAGTGCAGGTGAACCTCGACCGAGGGATGACGCTCGGAGGTCGCAGTCACACGAGTCCCCAGCCACGCGAGAGATCCCACTTCTGCGGTGTCCACATCGGCGTCCACCGCAGGCGTGTGTTGACGAGTGGGCGACACCACGTGCAGGGCCATGATTGGGGCCTGCAATGTATCGGCGAACCAGAATGCGCCGACTATTGCACTGTGCGAAGAGTCGGAGTTGTCGACACCGACTACGACCGGCTGAGAGGTCACAGCGGGGGAGACGGCGTGCGGCCGCCACACGAGAACGGGGCACCGGGCGTCGGTAACGATGTGAGTTGCGTGGCGGCCGAAGATGACATCTCGAACAGGACTGGACGCATTGCCTCCGATCACGACCAAATCTGCGGTGTGCGACATCGCGCTCAGGAACGAAGCAATGGGATCGTCTGTCAGGACTGTATCGACTGCGATGTCGGGATCGATACGGTTGACTTCGCTGCGGGACAATCGGAGCAGTCGCCTGCCGAGGAGTCGTGGTTTGGATGCACGCAACTCTCGCGTCACTCTGTTCGCCGATTCCCGCTGCGGCAGTGCGTGAACGATCCGAATTCTTGCCTTGGCGATCTGTGCCACCCGGGCAGCCCAGAGCAGCGCGCCGCGAGAAATGTCGGTGCCGTCGACGCCGACGACGATGTCGGTCAGCTCGCTGTTCGTCCACACTGTGATCGGCTGAGGATCTTGCGATATGTTCATCGGGTTCTGGCGAGACCGGGAAAACTGGCCGAGAGCGCGCTTTCGGGCATGGCCATGATGTCTCCAGGATTCTCGTCAGCGGCTTCGACCGTCGTGTTCGAACGTATTACTCGAACCCTTGGTGCGATGCCACCCAAGGTACCCAGTGGAAGTGACGTTGGTCCCGGATTTCGCCGCTACAGTTTTGTGGGGGGACTTCGGTCCGACGTCGAGCATTGCCCTGTACCGGGCGTTGGCGACATATGTGTTCATGCATCTCCGACGCCAAGTGTGCAACAGTCCCGGTCAGTGCCGTGTTGGCCTCGATCAATTCCTGCAGCTTCGCGGTGTTCGACAAGGTGTGCACCGGCGACTTCACTACTGATGGAGTCCGCGCGCTTGGCTGAGATCAGCAAGATCGCACCTTGAAGTCCGGCGATCATCGACAGAAACAGGTTCAACAGAATGAACGGGTATGGATCGAAGCCGTCGCTGCCGTTGTACATGGCCCATATGGCCATCGTTGCAAGGAAAACGAAGACGAAGGGCCACGAGCCCATCCCGTTGCGAACGTAGTCAGCGGTTCGCTCACCAGTGGTCAACTCGGCGCCCGTACGCACACCCGGATGCCTTCTCCGTAGGTTCATCCCACAACCGCCTCGAATTCCAACAAGTACCGGGCTGCTCGTCGAAGCAGCCGTGCTGTCACAGGTATGTCGGAACGGTCGGCTCGGACTCGGCCAGTGTCGCGCCGATCGAGCACGCCCACCCATCGATCTCTTCGCGTGATCGGTCGTCTCCCTCATCGGCTCGAATTAGCCGCACTACGAGTCTCTCGAACCACGAAAGCGTAGACATATCGAACTTTCCTCCGAAGACGCGGTGCTCGACCGCCCACGATGCCTTGTCCATGGCTGATGGTGCCGAGGGCTTACCGGCGGCGCCGATGGGTCCGCTGGAGAACAACCACACCGGGCGTGTTTCGAGTTCGGGCTGTTGGCGCGCGACGAGAGATCGAGCACCTCGCAACCAACGGCCCATGTATACGGCGCTGCCGATGATCACCGCATCATATTCGGCGATGCTGTCCACGTCAGCTGCGTCGCTAACCTCCACTGTCGCCGAAACACCGTAGTTGTGCAGGGCATCGGTCAGCGAGGAGGAAAGCCACCGCCCGATCTCGCGTGTCGAACCGTGACGGCTCGATGTGGCAATCAGGACGCGCATGACGGTGTTCCTACTCTTCGACGACCAAGTTTTCGACTCGTGTCTTTTGTCTTCGGACATCACTGTGAACGCATGTCGGTGCGGCGAATAGGGACTTCGGTCCTCGTATGGTGGGTAGTTCGTCGAGAGCAGTCTTCGATCGCTCACCAGGTGCCTGGTCCAGGAGGGACCTTGTCCTCTGACCGCGAGCGAGTCGAACGGTCCATACTCATCTATAAGACTGGACTCGACGTATGGAGAGCTTTGAACACCGAAGAAGTACCGTCTGCCTACGAGGGCAGCATCGTTGTATGCGTAGATGGGTCGGACGACGACCGTAGCGCCGTCGAATGGGCAGTGAGACTTGCCCAGCACGTACACTCTTCGATCCGACTCGTTCATGCACTTCCTGATGTCGGCAAGTGGTTCGACCCTGCAGTGCTCATTGCCGGCGCTCAGCTCGAATCGGAACTGCGTCGGGTAGGAAAGAAATTTCTCGACGATGCGGCTCTCATCGTCCGCAACCTCGATGCCGAGATCGAGGTCGAGTGTTCTATCACCGGTGGCGCGGCGACCGACCTGATCGAGTCCATTTCGACGAACTCCAGATTGCTGATCCTCGGCGGCAGTCGAACAGGTCCGCTCCGTGATCTGATATTCGGACATTCCATCATCGAGCTGGTCAACGCGGCAGTGTGTCCAGTGTTGGTGTGGCGTAAAAGTCGCGACGAAAGCGCTGACCCGACTCGACCGATAGTGGTGGGTGTCGACGGGTCGCAGCCGTCCCGGCGCGCTTTGGCCGCGGCTTTCGATCTGGCACGCACCCTGGGCGCTGACCTCGTCACAGTGCATGTGGGGGCCGTCGAGGATGCAGACGAGCTCGATTACGGGACCTCGGTGGATCGGCAGCACCAACGAGACGCTGAACGGAAGTGGCTGCAGGACATCGTCGGTCCGTACAAGAGTGAGTATCCGACTGTGGCGGTAGAGGTTCGATCGGTAGGCGCTTCGGTGGCACGTGAACTCGGCACGATGTCCGCTTCGGCTCAGGTCATCGCGGTCGGTAGTCGTGGAAGAGGGCGCCTGTCGTCGGCAATTCTCGGTTCCGTGAGCCAGAGTCTGATCCACCGAGCGCAATGTCCAGTACTCGTAGTTCCGTAGTTCGACCGTTATCAGAGGAGTAAATATGGATAGGAACGGCCCCATTGTCGTAGGTGTCGACGGCTCGAATGCTTCGTTCGATGCCGTCCGCTGGGCAACGCGTGCGGCGGAACTGCGTGGCGCATCGTTGACCCTGGTCTCTACTTACCAGATCACCGATGTCTATACGACTTTCGCCGCTATGCCACCTCAGCTCGGTCCACCGATGAGACTGGAAGTGAACAAGGGCCTGGAGTCGGCGTCGACCATCGCCAAGGCCGCCGCCAAGGATGCGGACGCTTTGTCGATAGCCACCGAAGTGGTTGTAGGCGCAGCGATTCCGACTCTGCTCGAGCGATCTGCCTCTGCACGAATGATAGTGGTGGGTACGCGGGGAAACGGTGAGTATTTCGCAGAATTGCTCGGCTCGGTCAGTGCTGCTGTCTCCGAGCGAGCGGAATGCCCTGTCGCGATCATCAGCGGAATTCCGCAGACCGGAGAGCGCGAGGGGCCCGTTGTCCTCGGTGTCGATGGATCGAGTGCCAGTAGTAGGGCAGTAGGTGTTGCCTTCGAAGAGGCATCACTTCGTGGCACCGGCCTGGTCGCCGTACACACCTGGGCCGAGGACGTTGGATTGTGGAAGATCCACTCCGACAGCGACAAAGATGCAATGTCCTCCGCACAGGATGCAGCGGGATGGGTCGTCATGTCGGAAAGTCTCGCAGGATGGCAGGAGCAGTACCCGGACGTGCACGTAGATCGAGTAGTGGAGCATGGCAGTGCCGTGAGCAAAATTCTCGAACTCTCCAAAAGTGCGCAGACCGTCGTCGTCGGATCCAGAGGAAGAGGCGGTTTCAGCGGCCTGTTGTTGGGATCGACCAGCCGGTCGCTGTCGCATCGTGTCGAATGCCCGTTGATCATCGCGAGGGAACCGAAGCACGAATGAGGCGACCGGATCGAACCGGGGATTTACAGGCGGGGAGATCGGGGACGAGGCCCGCCAGAGCACGCGTGGATGGCGTCTACGCCGCGTCGTGACCGGCCACTGCCATCGACGGCCGAAACTAAGCGCGTACCAGCATGATTGCGTGGGGTGCGGGCGACATCTACCAGTCGCTCGACGGGCTCCAGCCCGCCGATATCGTGGGCGAGACTCGCCAGGTGGCCGGCCCAGCGACCGGTGCCGGAGCCCACGTCCAGAATTCGGCCCTCGACCGTGTCGGCCCACGGCTCGATGACGGCCCGGTCCGGGTCTGCAGTGGACACCTCCGAGCCGAGCATTCTTACCACGTCCTCTGCGTTCGAGTCATACGCGTCCCTGACCTCGTCCGTCTACATGACGAATCAATTTCCGGTGACTGTTCGCTCGAATTCGAGCGCATTCGGGAAGAGGATGTTGTTCTCCTTGTGAATATGCTCGTGCAGATCGAGCTTCATCTCCTGGAGCCCGTCAAGCATCGCCCGGTACGAACCACAGCCGTCTTCGGGCATTGTGTAGGCCCCGGTCACGGCGTTGATCTCCTTGAACAGGTCGCCGACCACCGTGTGCTCCTGCACCAATGTCCCGATGTGGGCTGCGAGTGCCCCGGAGACGCCGGGGATCCCGGTCGTTTCCATTCGGGCTATCGCGGGAAAGACAGAGCGCTCTTCCCTGGTCATGTGCGGATCGAGCTCGGTGACCGCTTGGGTGTAGAGCTCGTTCACCCGGGCCAACTCGGGGTGCCGGTCGCCGTGGACCCGATGCACCTTTTCTACCAACGCCCGCAACCGCGGCATCTCCTCCCACATGTACGCGTGGTGGGTGTCGACGATGTCGTGGGCGAGATCAGCCGACTTCCGCGATATCGGTGTCTTCTGGGCGCTGGCTTCAGGAAGGTCGAGTGCCTTCCGCACTTCTTCCAAGTCGAGTCCGGCCTCGACTGTTGCATCGGAGAGGGATCGGTGGCCATCGCAGCAGTAGTCGAGGCCGAATCCCTCCAAAACCCGCGCGCGGCGACTGTCCTCGACAACCAGGTCAGCCAATGTATTCGACGCCTCAATAGCCATGCGGCTTACCCTAACCCGTCCCGGGCAACGTGGGCTGCGAAAGTGAGTGGTGCGCTCTTACCGGTGCTTGTTGTGCGAGATCCCGGCTAGGAGATCGTGATTGAGTTGGGAAATCATGTCCAGCGGGATGCCTGCCGGGCACACCGCAGTGCACTCGCCGATCTGCGTACACCCGCCGAAGCCCGCGGCGTCGTGCTGACGCACCATGGCCAGCGCGCGGCGCTCCCGTTCGGGCTGCCCCTGGGGCAACGAGCCGAGGTGGGTCATCTTGGCACCGAGGAACAGTGAGGCCGAGCCGTTGGGACAGGCGGCTACGCACGCCCCGCAACCTATGCACGCTGCTGCGTCGAAGGCACGCTCGGCGTCCTTCCGCGATACCGACGTCGCGTTCGCATCGGCCGCGGAACCCGTCGGGCGCTGATATAGCCACCCGCTTCGATGATGCGGTCCAGCGCACTCCGGTCCACGACGAGGTCCCGGAGGATGGGGAACGACGTCGAGCGCCACGGCTCGACGTCGATGACCTGGCCGTCGTCGAAGTGGCGCAAGTAGAGCTGGCAGGTGGTGGTCAGCGCCTCGGGGCCGTGGGCCAGGCCGTTGATCACCAGCGAGCACATGCCGCAGATGCCCTCGCGGCAGTCGTGATCGAAGGCCACCGGTTCCCCGCCGCCCTGCGTGAGATCCTCGTTCAGGACATCGAGCATCTCGAGGAACGACATGTCGGCGGAGATGCCGGCCACCTCGTACGCCACCATGCCGCCGACATCGTCGCGGTTCTTCTGCCGCCACACGCGCAGCGTGATGTTCATGTGTAGCTCCTCTGCTGGACCTTGATGTTCTCGAATTCGAGGTGCTCGCGGTGCAGCACCGGAGGGGAACCGTCCCCGCCGAATTCCCACCCGGCGACGTAGGAGAACTCCTCATCCCGTCGGAGTGCTTCTCCGCCATCCGTTTGGCTTTCGGTGCGGAAATGCCCCCCGCAGGATTCCTCGCGGTCCCTTGACGGCCAGCAACTTTGCGGTTCGGTCGCGCACCGCTTGGACTGCCTCGACGACGGAGGGGTGCGAGGCATCCACATCGTCGGGTAGCGGATTGCGGGCGAGGTAATCATTGATGGTGCCGGGTAGGACGAAATAGCCGTCAGCGAGGCCCTGCATCAGGGCGCTGGCACCCAAACGGTTGGCACCGTGGTCGGAGAAGTTCGCTTCACCGATGACGAAGAGGCCCGGGATCGAGCTCTGCAGGTCGTAGTCCACCCACAGGCCGCCCATCGTGTAATGGATAGCCGGATAGATGCGCATCGGCACCTCATACGGGTCCTCGTCGGTGATCTTCGCGTACATGTCGAAGAGGTTTCCGTACTTTTCCTCGATGGCAGGTTTGCCCAGGCGCTCGATGGCGTCCGCGAAGTCGAGGTAGACCCCGAGTCCGTTGGGGCCCACGCCGCGGCCTTGGTCACATTGGTTCTTGGCGGCTCGGGATGCCACGTCGCGAGGCACCAGGTTGCCGAACGCCGGGTAGGCCCGTTCCAGGTAGTAGTCCCGTTCCGACTCGGGAATGTCCGCCGGCGCACGGTCGTCCCCGGCCGCGTCCGGCACCCAGATCCGCCCGTCGTTACGCAGGGATTCGCTCATCAGGGTGAGCTTGGACTGATGTTCGCCGCTGACCGGGATGCAAGTGGGATGAATTTGCGTGTAACAGGGATTCGCAAAATAGGCTCCCCTGCGGTGAGCGCGCCAGCTCGCGGTGACGTTGCAGCCCATGGCATTGGTTGATAGGTAGTAGACGTTGCCGTAGCCGCCGCTGGCCAGCACGACGGCGTCCGCCAGATGCGTCTCGAACTCCCCGGTGACCATGTCGCGCACCACCACGCCGCGGGCCTTGCCGTCGATGACGATCAGGTCCAACATCTCGTGCCGGGTGTTGAGTTCTACGGTGCCTGCACCGATTTGTCGCTCCAGCGCTTGGTAGGCGCCCAGTAGCAGTTGTTGGCCGGTTTGTCCGCGCGCATAGAAGGTCCGGGATACCTGCACGCCCCCGAACGAACGGGTGTCCAGCAACCCGCCGTACTCCCGGGCAAACGGGACGCCCTGTGCCACAGCCTGATCGATGATCGCCGCACTGACCTGCGCGAGCCGGTACACGTTGGATTCACGCGCGCGGTAGTCCCCGCCCTTGACTGTGTCGTAGAACAGTCGCTGAATGCTGTCGCCGTCGTTGCGGTAGTCCTTTGCGGCGTTGATTCCGCCCTGGGCGGCGATGCTGTGGGCCCGACGGGCACTGTCCTGATAGCAGAAGACCGTGACGTTGTAGCCGGCTTCGCCGAGGGTGGCCGCGGCGGATCCTCCGGCCAACCCTGTTCCGACGATCAGTACAGAAAGTTTGCGCCGGTTGGCGGGGCTGACCAGCTTGGCTTCGAAGCGACGTTTGTCCCAGCGTTCGGTGAGCGGACCTCCGGGATCCTTGGAGTCGTGCAGTGTGTCGCCTTCGGCAAAGTACTCGTTCACGGCCCCACCCATCCGAATAAAATACTGAATGGCGGCACCAAGAACCCGCCGATGACCACGACGGTGATCAGATACGCCAGTTGATTGAGGTGGCGACGCCTCGCGACGCCGGTGTTGGCGCCCAACGAGGCGAAAGCGCTCCAAATACCGTGCCGCAGATGGAAACCCAGCGCGAGGAGGGCGATGGCGTACGAAAGCACCACCCACCAGATCGAAAAGCCATTGATCATGCGCTCGTAAGGGCTTGACGACGCCCCGCCGGGGTGGATGTAGTTCGCCGTCAGGTGCAACAGGTGATAGACGATGAAAAGCGCGATCGTCACCCCGCCCCACCGCATGGTGAACGAGGCGTACGTGCGTTGCACACCCCGCCTGTTCTGCGTGGTCTCGTATCTCCAACCGCCGCCCCCGGCCGTGGCCTTACGGGATCGGTGCCACAGCACGAACGCAGCGTAGACATGTGTGCCGACGCTGATCAGCAGGATCACGCGAAGGATCCATAGAGCTCCCGAGTAAGGCAGCAGGGGTTCGAGGATTGTGCGCAGATACGCCGAATACCCGTCGAAGGCCTTTTGACCGGCAAAGACCTTCAGGTTGCCGTACATGTGGGCAATCAGAAAGAGCACCATGATCAGCCCGCCGACGGCCATGGCCGCATGCAGGGCGACGGAGGAGCGCAGCGTCCGGGCGCGTCCCTGTTCCAGGCCGTGCGCGATCATGACGAAAGCAGCTGACGCAGAACGTAAGGCAGGATGCCGCCGTGGATGAAGTAAGCCTCCTCTGCGGGTGTATCGATGCGTACCTGCGCGGAGATCTCGCGGCTGCGCTTGCCGTCGTCGACGCTGACGGTGACCTCCCGCGGGAGCGGATCGGCCCCCTCGATACCGACGATGGAATAGCGTTCCTCGCCGGTCAGCCCATGGGATTCTGCGCTTTCCCCATCGCGGAACTGGAGCGGCAGCACTCCCATGCCAATGAGGTTCGATCGGTGGATCCGCTCATAGGAGACGGCCAGGACAGCTTTGACGCCTAGGAGCGTCGTGCCCTTTGCAGCCCAGTCGCGGGAGGAACCCGAGCCGTAGTCGGATCCTGCCAGCACAATCAGCGGTACTTCTTCGGCGGCATAGGCCGTGGCTGCGTCGAAAATACTTTGGCGTTCCCCGTCGGGCAGGTGGCGGGTGACTCCGCCTTCGACTCCGGGGACGAGTTGGTTGCGTAGCCGGACATTGGCAAAGGTGCCGCGGATCATGACGTTGTGGTTGCCGCGGCGCGAACCGTAGGAGTTGAAGTCGGCCGGGGCAACACCTAATTCTTGAAGGTATTGGCCCGCGGGGGAATCGGACCTGATGGCTCCGGCCGGGGAGATGTGGTCGGTGGTCACCGAATCCCCGAGGTAGGCCAGCACCCGTGCGCCCTTGATGTCCGTCAGCGGCGCCGGATCGACTGGCATGTCGTCGAAGTAGGGCGGACGCTGAATGTAGGTGGACTCTGATTGCCACGCGAACTGATCCCCATCGGGAATGGACATACCGCGCCAGTTTTCGTCGCCGTGGTAGACGTCGGCGTACCCCTCGGTGAACATCGACGCTTCGAGGTTTGCGTCGACCACTTGCTTGATTTCGGCGGTGGTCGGCCAGATGTCGCGCAGGAAGACCGGCTGACCCTGGGGGTCGTGTCCCAACGGGTCGTTGAGCATGTCGGTGTGCATTGTTCCGGCGAGCGCATAGGCAATGACCAGGGGCGGTGAGGCCAGGAAGTTCATCTGGACCTCGGAATGAATGCGGCCCTCGAAGTTCCGGTTGCCCGACAGGACCGAAGCCACCGTGAGGCTGTTGTGCTCGACCGCAGCGCTGACCTCTGGGATGAGTGGCCCGGAGTTGCCGATGCAGGTGGTGCAGCCATAGCCGACCAGGTCGAAACCGAGTTTCTCCAAATACGGCGTCAGCCCGGAACGCTCGTAGTAATCGGTGACGACGCGGGAGCCGGGAGCCAAGGTGGTCTTCACCCACGGCTTGCTGGAGAGCCCGCGCTCAACAGCCTTTTTGGCCAGCAGTGCCGCTCCGATCATTACCGATGGATTGGAGGTGTTGGTGCAGGAGGTGATGGCGGCGATGACCACGGCGCCGTTGTCGATGCTGGCCTGCTGTCCGCCGAGCACCAACTCGGCCGGGTTCGACGGCCATTCGTCGAGATCGGGATCCTCGTCATGGTCGTGGATTCGTGGCGGATCGTCGCGGGGGATCCGTGTGCTGATGGCCACCGGGTCACTGGCGGGAAAGGATTCTTCCCCAGCAGAGTCGAGGCCACCGGCGACGGCGTCGTCTTGCGACTGGCCGGCCAGGAGGCGGTGAATGACCTGGGACGCTACGGCCAGGGGGATACGGTCCTGTGGCCTTTTCGGGCCGGCGATCGACGGGGTGACGGTCGACAGGTCCAGTTCCACTATCTGACTGTATTCGGGTACGTGGTCGGGGTCGTGCCACAGACCTTGCTCGCGGGCGTACGCCTCGACCAGCTGGATCTGGTGTTCCTCGCGGCCGGTCAGCCGCAGGTAGTTCAGTGTTTCGTCGTCGATCGGAAAGATCGATGCAGTCGAGCCGTACTCCGGGCTCATGTTGCCCAGGGTGGCCCGGGTAGCCAAGGGGACATTGCCGACGCCGGGGCCGAAGAAGTCGACGAACTTCCCCACGACGCGGACCTTCCGCAATAGTTCGGCGACGGTGAGTACCAAGTCGGTGGCGGTGGTGCCCTCGGGTAGGTCGCCGGTGAGTTTGAGTCCAACCACCTGGGGGATCAGCATGCTCATGGGCTGGCCGAGCATGGCCGCCTCGGCTTCGATCCCTCCGACGCCCCAGCCGAGGACACCGAGGCCGTTGACCATCGGGGTGTGGGAGTCCGTACCTACCAACGTATCCGGATACGCCTGAGGTCCGCGGGGTCCCTCACGAGTGAAGACCACCCGGGCCAAATATTCGAGGTTCACCTGGTGGCAGATGCCGGTATCTGGAGGAACGACGAGGAAGTCGTCGAAGGATTGCTGTCCCCAGCGCAGTAGTTGGTAGCGCTCCTGGTTGCGTTCGAATTCCAGTTGGGCGTTCACTTTGTAGGCATCCGGGCGTGCAAACACATCGGCGATCACCGAGTGATCGATCACGAGTTCAGCAGGAATCAGCGGATTGATCTTTCGCGGATCGCCGCCGAGTTCGGTCATCGCATCGCGCATGGCTACCAGGTCCACCACGCACGGGACACCGGTGAAATCCTGCATGAGCACCCGCGCCGGGGTGTACTGGATCTCCGAATTGGCCTCGGAGCCCGCGTCCCATCCGGCAAGGGCCTTGATGTGGTCGGCCGTGACAAGACGTCCATCCTCGTTCCTCAGGAGATTCTCCAGGAGGATCTTGAGGCTGAAGGGCAGACGCCCGGACCCTTCGATCTGGTCGATTCGGTGAATCTCGTAGGTTTTGTCATCCACGCTCAGTTGGCCGCGGGCACCGAAACTGTTGGTTGTCATCTCTGCCTCTCGTCGATGCGTACCGGGCACGGTGGTACCTACGCCGGGACCTCATTCGGAATGGGTCTGTTCCCGGTTGCCGTATCGCTCCCTCGAGCCTGGATCACTTCCGCTTCGGATCGTCCGACTTTCCGGCGGGTTGCGGACTGCGTGAAAGGCGTCAGCCGTCAGACGGCTTGAACCCAGACTGCTATGGCGGCTGGTGCGGCATACATTCCGAACCTACCCACAGAACTCTCGTCCGTATTGGGAACTGACACAACCGCACGCGCCGAGGGTTGTGGTCCAGCGCAAGATATAGCCGTGGCTACGGCGGGTCGATGCAGCTCTGCGGCACGGTCACCAGGGAACAGAAGGCGGGTGGCCGCGCCGGGGTGTACCTCGCGGGTACACCGTTGTCGGCGATGATCCGACGGTAGGTGTCCACCGCTTCGGTGGGCCGCCGCGTCAGTGACGGGTCGGTCTTCACGTCCACCGTGTAAAGACCGAAACGTGGACGGTAGGTGCCCCATTCGTAATTGTCGGTAATGGACCAGTAGTTGTAACCGATCACCTCGGCGCCTTCGCTACGGGCACGCTCGAGCCAATAGATGTGGTCACCGAGGTGATCGGAACGGGTGTATCCGTCCGGCCGGGCCTGACCGTTGTCGGTAGGCATACCGTTCTCGACGATGTAGATCGGAAGCCTGGGGAACTTGTTCTTGTAATAGATCAGTGCGTGGAACAGGCCGTCCGGTTGCGGAACGACGTTGTAGAACTCGTCGAAGATGGCGTAGGCGGCGGTGAAATTGTCGACTGAAAGCCCGTAGTAGTAGTCGAGTCCGAGATAGTCCATTTTGTCGCGAACGCGATCGACGAACGTGGCGTCGAACAGTCCGGCGACCGTCGGGATGAAAGACAGATTGCTACTGACCGGCGCTTCCGGGTCCTTGGCATGGATCATGTCGAACGCCGCTCGGTGAACCTGGACGAGCCGGTCCATCATCTGTGGAGCTTGCGCGGCAGTGATGCCGCCGAAGGTGAGCTCTTTGATGATGTACGCGGTCGGTTCGTTGATCGTGATCCACAGTGCATCGTGTGCGGAATACCGGTCGATCACCCGTGCTGCGTTGTTCAACCAATCCTCGACGGTCTTCGGGTTGGACCAACCGCCCTGGTCGGCGACCCAGCCTGGGTACACCCAGTGATCGAGGGTGATCATCGGGCGCATTCCACGCGCGCGGATCTGTGCGACGACGTCGTCGTAGTATTGAAACTCTTTCTCGTCCCAGAGGCCGGGAGCCGGCTGTACGCGGGCCCATTCGATACTGAATCGGAAGACCGAGACCCCGAGTTTCGCTGCGCTGTCGATGTCTTCGGCATAGCGGTGTCGGAAATCGACGGCGCTGCCGGCCGTGTCTTCGGCTTGGTCCGAAGCGGAGTATCGAGACCAGTTGCTGTCCGGCGACGACCCCTCGGCCTGAAAACCTGCGGTGGATACACCCCACAGAAATTCGTCGCCGAGCGAGAACGACGACGGTGCGGCAACGGCTGATGGTGTCAGTGTGATCGGCAGCAAGATTGCGGGTGCGAGGATCCATGTCAGCATCAATGCTGTTGCGATGCGAAGTCGTCTCGGAATGCGCATGGGCGCAGAGTAGTACGCGATCAGTTGGTTGGTGCCGCTTTGATCGGCATTCGAATCAGTCCGGAGCCGAAGCCACAACAGGTCGATCCCCACGGGATCATTGCGAATGTGAGTTGCGGCCCCGGTACCTGGATTATCTACGCATCCCGGCGCCGGAGCATATATGCGGCGAGACCGATCAGCAGTACCGTCCAGATCGCCGCGACCCCGAAGCCCTGCCACGGGGAGAGCAGGTCACCGGGGGCCTGCTGCGGTGAGGCGATCAAGCTGCCGGCCTGCGAGGGAAGATAGGCAGCAACATGCCGACCGATTGTGCCGGGTAACAGTTGCGCCAGTGGTGCCAACACGAGAACGAAACCGATCACACCGGTGATGGCTCCGGCGGTATGACGAACGAGTGCGCCGATTGCTATCGCCATGACACCCAGCAATGAGAGGTACAGTCCCGCACCGATCACTGCTCGCAGGACGCCCGGATCTCCAAGAGATACTGATGCACGCGAACTCATCAGAGCCGATCCGATAAAGAACGCTGGGAAGGCCGCGATCTCACCGACAATGAAGATCACGACCATGAACACACCGGATTTGGCTGCCAGAAGGGGAATTCGCTTGGGGATCGCCAAGAGGCTTGCCCTGATCGTTCCGCTTGCGTACTCGCTGGTCACGATCAGAACACCGAGGACGCAAACGGCCAACTGTCCGAGCTGGAACCCGGCACCCAGGATCTGGCGGGCCGGGTCGGCCTCTATCTGGAGCTGCGCCAGCGGATCGACATTGTCCCCGTAGGCAACGGTGAACCACGTGAAAAAGGCAGTGAAGCCCACGGTGACGATCACCAGCAGCGCCAGGGACCAAATTGTCGAACGCAGTGAAACGAACTTCGTCCACTCGGATTTCACCAATCCGACAGTGTTCGAGCTACGTTGTGGTGCAACGACGGTCGTCGTTGGAGTCAGGGGTGCTGAGACGCTCATGCCGGGCTGCCCTCTGTAATGGTCGATAAAAGTGATCGGTCATGCGTCGACGCTGTGGGATGAGTGAGAGACATGAACGCTTCCTCCAGTGACGCTTCTTGCGGCGTGAGTTCGTAGATCGCTATGTGGTGTTCGTCGGCCAGTTGACCGATGCGGTGTGCAGAGAGTCCACGCACATGCAGCGCGTTGTCATCGCTGGTACCGGTCTGACCGCCCGCAGTCTCGATCCACTCGGTGAGCCCGCTCGAATCGGAGCATCGCACCAGTACCGATGCTTCACTTTGTCGCGCTATCAGCTCTTTCACAGTGCACTGGGCAATCAATTTTCCGTGGTCGATGACGATGAGATTATGTGCGGTCTGGGCCATTTCGCTCATCAAATGGCTGGAGACGAACACGGTTCTGCCCTCGCTTGCGAGCTTCTTCATCAGTTCGCGGACCCAGCGTGTGCCGTCTGGATCCAACCCGTTGACCGGTTCGTCCAAGATCAAGATGGAAGGATCACCCAACAGTGCCGCTGCGATACCCAGCCTCTTGCGCATGCCGAGCGAGAACGATCCCGCTCGGCCGTTCTTGACCTCACGCAGACCGACGATATCGAGCACCTCGTTTACGCGAGTTGGCGAAATCGATTGTGTCTGAACAAGATAGAGAAGATGGTTGTAGGCAGATCTGCCTGGATGAACAGCCTCGGAGTCCAAGAGGGTGCCTACTTCGCGTAGCGGCATGGCAAGGTCGGCGTACTCCACACCGTTCAAATATGCACTGCCGTGACTGGGATGATCGAGCCCGACGATCAGTCGCATGGTAGTGGACTTACCCGAGCCGTTGGGGCCGAGAAACCCTGTCACTGCGCCGGACTCGACGACGAAGGAGAGCTTGTCGATCACGAGCTTCCCACCGTAGCTTTTGCTGACTTCTCGGACTTCGATCGCGTGGGTCATCGTGAAATCTTTCCCCGTTCCGGGTAACGAGCAGGATCGAGTGGGGCATGTCGGTCTCACGGACAACTCGCGGTCGTCGCCTCTCGGGTCTCCGCTCTCGCCACGGAACGGCCCGACGACGGCACGATGGCGACCGGGCAGAATGCGCGTCCCAACACCGACCTGCTGGTGGAGCCGAGCATCATGCCGCTGAATCCGCCGCGACCATGGCTGCCTACCACCAATAGTTGCGCCCCCTGCGCATGATCGAGAAGGGCATGCACTGGTCGGTCTCTGACCACCACACGTCGGACGGACACCGACGGGTATTGGCGCGAGTATTTGTCCAGAATCCGCGTCAAAGCATCCTCGGTAGGGGGCTTGTTCATCGGCCACTCGAGCCCGCGAACCGGAATTCCTATCGATAGATCCGCATCGGACCACGCGTGGACCGCGGTGAGTGGGGCTCTTCGCACAGCGGCCTCCTCGAACGCCAGTGCCACTGCAGCATCGCTCGCCATCGTTCCGTCGACTCCGACGACTACGGCGTCCGCAGCCTGCACCCGATCATCGTCGGGCCAGGCGCGCACGATGGTGACAGGACAGTGGGCGTGGGTGCTGAGCGCGAAACTGATCGACCCGAGCGTTCGGCGATCGGTTCCTCCGAGACCGCTGGTGCCGATGACGATCATCCTGGACGTTGCAGACAACTCCAGTAGCGTGCTCACCGCAGGTCGATCCGATAGGCATGCGTCGATGCCGATCGTTCGCGCACCAGTCGTGGCTCGCTCGGCCGCCGTGAGCGCCTCGTCCAGAATCCGTCTCGTCTCGCCCCTCAACTGCGCAGTCGCGGGTTCGGGCAGGATCCGGATGCCGGTCAATCCGCCCGGCAAGGGGACCGAAGACACCACTGTGAGATCGGAATTGTGTAGTTCGGCGTCGAGCACTGCCCATCGAACTGCGTCCAGTGACGCGGATGACCCGTCGACTCCGACGACTGTCGGGAGTAAACCCATCGCGAGTCTCCTTCATCGTGGTGCTGGACCTCCATCAGACCCTGAACTCAGCAAGTGGCACGGCAGGACAACTACACCGATGTGAGGGACTTTGGTCGCCGATTTCGGTGACCGATGGTCGGTTTGGATGCGGCGTAGGTAGGTATGGTTGGACTCGAGGCGCCCATTGGGGACGCGGGCAAGGGAGCGTTGGCGTGGTCACAGTATTTCTGGTCGATGATCACGAGATAGTGCGGCGCGGGTTGATCGACCTCATCGACTCCGATCCCGATCTCGAAGTCATCGGTGAGGCCGGCAGTTGCGCCCAAGCCCTCGCCCGCATCCCGGCTTTGAAGCCCGATGTCGCTGTCCTCGACGTGCGGCTTCCCGACGGCAACGGCATCGAGTTGTGCCGCGAACTTCTCGATCGGTTGCCAGACCTGAAAACCATGATGCTGACTTCGTTCACCGAGGATCAGGCGATGCTCGACGCCATCCTTGCCGGCGCGAGTGGATACGTCGTCAAGGACATCACCGGAATGGAGTTGACCCGCGCGATCAAGGACGTCGGCTCGGGGAAATCGTTGCTCGACAATCGAGCTGCGGCCGTGCTGATGGACAAGCTGCGAGCGGGTACGGCAGCGCCAGGACCGGTAGACCATCTCACCGGGCAGGAACGCACCTTGCTCGACCTCCTCGGTGAAGGTCTGACCAACAGGCAGATTGCGACCAGAATGTTTCTGGCGGAAAAGACAGTGAAGAACTACGTTTCGAGACTTCTCGCCAAGCTCGGGATGGAGCGACGCACCCAAGCCGCCGTTTATGCCTCGAAACTTGCCGATACACATCCGATATCGGGCGGGCACCCCGGAGTACATGGTGGATGATCTGCCCCGCGCCAGCGGATCGTCGTTGCCGCAACTCCGTCTCGGTGAACTTCTGGTCGAAGTTCAGAACCGGATCGGCCGTATTGCGGACGCCAGAGCCCAGGCAGACGGGCTGCTAGAGGCCATGCTGGTCATCACCTCCGACCTCGACCTCGAGGTGACTCTGCGGTCGATCGTCGAATCGGCCGTCAAACTCGTCGACGCTCGCTATGGTGCCCTCGGCGTGCGCGGGGAAGGTCACGAACTGAGCGCATTCATCAACTTCGGGATGGACGACGACACGCGCACCCGTATTGGACCGCTCCCCACCGGAGGCGGGGTGTTGGGACTGTTGATCGATCAGCCCGAAGTCCTACGGCTGGAAGACTTGACCTCTCATCCGGATTCGGTGGGATTTCCGCCGAACCATCCGTTGATGAAAACCTTTCTCGGAGTACCGATTCGAATCCGCAGCAAAATTTACGGGAACCTGTACCTGACGGAAAAGAAAGATGGAACACCTTTCACCGATG
This sequence comes from Rhodococcus sp. 1168, assembly GCF_002091955.1. Classification (GTDB taxonomy): domain Bacteria; phylum Actinomycetota; class Actinomycetes; order Mycobacteriales; family Mycobacteriaceae; genus Rhodococcoides. The sequence continues at coordinate 24,963 of NZ_MKKY01000060.1, forward strand.
ACGACGAGGTCGTCACACAGGCCCTCGCGTCGGCGGCAGGTATCGCTATCGAAAATTCACGCTTGTACGAGGAATCACGTACCCGTCAAGCATGGATGGAAGCGACGAGAGATATCGGCACCGAACTGCTGGCCGGTGCCGAAATCGGTGACGTGTTGCAGATGGTGTCGCGAAAGGCGCTGCATCTCCTCACTGCCGACCTGGCTTTCATCGCCGTCCCGGAGGGCGTCGACGCGGACCCAGCACTCGTTACCCGTCTTGTCGTCTCGGTGAGCGAAGGCCATTGTGCCGAAGAGCTATTGGGTTCCACCATCCCCATCGAAGGGTCGAGTTCGGGTGCCGCGTTCAGGCGCCGTGCGGCATTCCGGAAGGAAGACTTCGACGACGAATCCATCGAGATGGACCAGGAGTTCGGTCCCGCTCTGATCTCTCCGTTGCGTGTCACCGGCGGTGTCAGCGGCGTGCTGGTGGTGTTGAGGAGGGAGGGTGCCGGGTCGTTCAGCGATGCCGAACTCGAACTGGTCGCGAGTTTTGCGGACCAGGCTGCGCTGGCGATGCAGATGGCCGACAACGCTCGTCGGGTCCACGAACTCGATGTTCTGTCCGACCGTGATCGTATCGCCCGAGACTTGCACGACCACGTGATCCAGCGAATATTCGCAGTCGGTTTGTCGTTGCAGAGCACACTCCAACGAACCGAGTCGGACGATATTCGTCAACGGCTGACGAGAACAATCGACGACTTGCAAGACACTGTGCAGGACATTCGCTCGACGATTTTCGATCTGCAAAGTTCGTCGCATTCGGCCACTCGCCTGCACCAACGCATCGACGACGCGGTCCTCGAACTCACCGAACACGTACCCATCCGTGCGGTCGTTCGAATGTCCGGACCCTTGTCGGTTATCGAAAACTCGCTGGCTGATCACGCTGTTGCCGTCGTCAGGGAGGCGGTCAGCAACGTGGTCCAGCACGCAGCGGCCGACACGGTCACCGTGACCATCCGGGTCGGGGACGACCTTCGAATCGAGGTGTCGGACAATGGCATCGGAATGCCCGACGACGCCACCACGAGCGGTTTGGCGAACCTGAGGGCGCGTGCACTCGAATGCGGCGGTGAGATGACGGTGGGCACGCCCGCATCCGGCGTCGGCGCCTGCATCGTCTGGGCCGCGCCATTGCCGTGACTGCTTCCCATGTGCACAGAAATACACCCCCTTCGACGTATTTCCGGCAGGTGCGACGAAGTCGCCTACTTACGTCCCGAACGCTGGTGACCTCTGGCCGCTGCGTCGACTGGGAAAGCACTCGTAGCGTTCTCGGGTGGAGGCGCTGCTTGTCCGCTGCACTTCGGGGGTGGCGCGGCGCCGATGGTGAACATCGAGAGGAAACTGATGAACAGTTCGTATTCGGGTGGACCTATCGTCGTCGGAGTCGATGGATCGAGGGCAGCGCTCGACGCCGTGCGACTGGCAGTGGCGGAGGCACAAGAACTGCACTCCGCAGTGCGGTTGGTCCATGTGATCAGCCCGCATCCCCAGCCTGAGACCGTGTACGGCGCTCCTGATGTGGATGGCGACTACGGTCGCACGGTGCTCCGCGAGGCAGTGCACGCTGCGGCGGAGATCGACAGCAGTGTGCTGGTAGAAACTGTAGTGCTGCACGGTCAACCGGAATCAGCGATTCTTGCGGAGGCGAAATCTGCGCGTCTACTCGTGCTCGGCATAAGCCAAGGGCATGCCTTGACTGCGCGAGTCCTGCGGTCGACGGTTTTCACACTCGTGGAATCGTCGGTGTGTCCGGTATTGATCGTGCGAGAGTGCAGTACTGGTTCCGATGGTGCGGTGGTGGTCGCGCTGGGAGATGCAGAGGTTCTCGAGTCCGACGTCGTTGTTGCAGAAGCCTTTCGCGAAGCTTCGAGTAGGAAAGCAGATGTCCTGGCCATCCATACTCGCTCGATCTCGGAGGTTGTCGCTCATGTGATCGGGGGAGCGAACACCAACGTGGCTCCCGAAACACCTATGGACGCCCGGCTGGAGTCGTTCCGCGCCGACTACCCCACGGTGCGTTCCTCGACCGTCTACGCCGAGGCCGGCTCGGGATCGGAACTGGTCGCAGTGTCCGGCACCGCTAGGTTGCTTGTTGTCGGCCATGAGCGAGGACGCACGTGCGGCAGTACGCTTACCACTGTCCTTCGCCGAGCGGAATGCCCGGTGCTCGTGGTGCCGCACGCATGATTACCAGCAGCGGGCCACGTGATCTGTTGATCTCTCCGTTGGCGGGTCAGCTCGATGCGGTGTATCGCGCAATGGCGTTGATGATGGCGGTACAAGGTGTATTCCGAGCAGCAGATCTCTTTGCTTCGCAGGCCCGTTTCCGCTGGGACCTCGCTTCGAATCCGAGCCGAGGAATGGTCATGTCGGAATGGTGTTCACCGACGGGGTTTCGTCTTTGGTGGTAGAGCGACCCAGAGACCGTTCTTCGAGCAGGGTGCGGGCGTGTTCGATTGCGTGAGGAGTGTCTTCGAAGAAGTGCCTACGTTCACTGTCCGAGGTGGTGAAGACCCCCAGCGCTTGGAGCGGTCGTGAGTGTTCCGGCTTCAGACCCGAGATCAATACGGTGATGTGACGGCGTTCGAGCTTGTCGATGGCGTCTTTGAGCACTATGGCACCGGTGGCATCGATGGCGGTGACACGGGACATACGCAAGATGACCACGTGGACGTCGGAGACTTCGGCGAGCTCGAGCAGGAACCGGTGTGCCGCAGCGAAAAACAATGCACCGTCGATGCGGTAGGCGACGATGTGTTGGCGCAGCAGTTCGTGTTCTTCGCTCTGGTGTCCCTCGTCGTCGAGGGGGACTTGTTCGATCTTGGCCGACTTGGCGATTGCGCGCAGCGCGAGGATTGCGGCGAATGCGACGCCGACTGCGACTGCGGTAACTAGGTCGAGTGCAACCGTCACCAGAAACGTTGCTCCCATGACTGCGGTGTCTGCGCGGGTAGCGCGGGCGATGGCAATGATCGAGGCAGTCTCGACCATGCGTACCGTCGTGGCGAGGAGCACTCCGGCAAGTGCAGCCAAGGGTATTTCGGCGACCAGCGTCGACCCGAGGTAGACGATTGCGGCGAGAATGACCGCGTGCGTCAACGCGGCAAGTCGGCTGCGAGCACCGGACCGAACGTTGACTGCGGTGCGCGCGATCGCCCCGGTGGCCGGCACCCCTCCGAAAAGCGGTGCGACGATGTTCGCCAGGCCCTGTCCGAACAACTCCCTGTCGGGATTGTGTCGGGTGCCTACTCCCATCGAGTCTGCCGCAGTTGCCGACAGTAGCGATTCGAGGGCGGCCAACGCAGCGACGGCCAGGGCAGGCGCCAACAAGGAGGTGAGGTCTTCGAGGTGTAGGAAATTCAGTGTCGGAGCTGCGATTCCAGATGGAATCTCACCGATGCGTGCCATATCGAGATGCAGCAGTTTCGCGGCAAGAGTCACGATGGCGACCGCGACGAGTGAGATGGGAACCTTGGGCAACGAGCGTCCGCCGACGAGTATCACGAAGGCCACTACCAGTGCCGTTGCCGGCGTGAGAATCGAAGGATGATCCACGAACTTGACCACTGCGTCGGCAGCACTGCGCCACACCTTGTCGCCCTGCGCGTCGGCGATGCCGAGAGCTGCGGGAACCTGTTGGAGCGCGATCACCACAGCGATTCCGGCGGTGAATCCTTCGATGACTGGAGCGGGCATGAATCGCACGGCCCGCCCGACTCCGGCGAATGCGAGGATCAACAACACGATTCCGGCGATCAGACCGACTGCAAGTACTCCGGATCCGCCGAACTCGTGGACGATCGGGACCAGGACGACGGTCATGGCACCGGTAGGGCCGGACACCTGAAAGCGTGAACCGCCGAATACCGCGGCAACCGCACCTGCGATGACTGCGGTGGTCAGGCCCGCAGCGGCCCCGAGCCCGGTCGAAATTCCGAATCCCAATGCCAAGGGGAGTGCCACCAAGGCCACGATCAGGCCGGCCAGCAGGTCCGCACCGGGTGCCCGCAGCGAAGTGCTCCATTCGCTCCAGCGTGGCAATAGTTCACGGATCGACTGTCCGGCTCGATGGAGGGCGGTTGCGGGAGCAAGCTTCGGTGTGGGCGACTCGGTCATAGGGTCCTCGGTACCGCGAGAGGGAGATGAATTCTTACTTCATTACTTGCTAAGATTAGCAAGTGATGAAGACAGTGGGCCCGTGAGGTTCGACACTGTCCCGACGTCGTAAGACTCCTACTGCTCGGCGACCATGGCCGTCGCGGCGATCGATTCTGCGGCGGCTGCGTCGTCGACCAGCATCTCGGCCTGCCCGGCGACCATGCCCGTCAAGATGGTCCGCGCGGTGGTCAGTAAGTCGGCGATGCGCGGTGACGTCAGGGCGTATGAGACGGACAGTCCTTCTCGACGCGCGGCAACCAAGCCTGCTCTCCGCAGGATGGAGAGTTGCTGAGATAGATTCGCCGGCTCGATACCGACCTCGGGGAGCATTTCCGAGACGGCATGCTCGCGCTCGCTCAGAAGCTCCAAGATGCGAATGCGTGCAGGGTGACCGAGGGTTTTGAAGAAGTCGGCCTTCATTCGATACAAGGGCTCGCGTGAATGTGCCACTACGCCTCCAGTTTTTCGAGCAGGACTGTCGGGAGCCCACGGTCGTGGTACTTGCGAATCTTAGCAACTACCGTGGGTGGCGACGGGATTGCATCCGTCGACCAGTCTGTTCCTTACCTTTCGATGGAGCGATGATGATCGATACGGCTGAATTTCAAACGAGTTCACCGATGAACGAGCGTGCCGCCGAATTGGTGGGTTCCTCGGTGCGGCATGCCAATGTCAATTCTCTTGTGGGAGGAGGATGTACGTCGATGGCAACCGTGGACAGGCCGGCTTGGCGCCGCGCAAGAGGCTCTGGGATTATCGCGACACCGAGGCTGTGGCGCACCAATCCCAACAGTCGCTCCATGTCGCTGATTCGGAATGTGATGTCACGGTCGACGCCTGCATTGTCGAACAGTGCGTCGACGACGGTCTGTAAGCCGCGGCCGGCCTCGAAGTCGATGAACGGATAGTCGGCGAGCTCGGTGAGAGAAACTGACTTCCGTTGTGCCAGAGGATGTCCGTCGGCTACGACGAGAGTCAACGACTCGGTGTAGGTCGCCAGCGCGAAAATCCCGACCTCCAGGGGTTGTGCATCCAGTGCGACGAAGGCCAGATCCAGCTTCCCTCCGACGAGTGCATCCAGCAACTCGGCGGTGGTTCCTTCTCGAAGGGTCACTGCTACACCCGGGTGGGCGGAGTGAAATCGGCCCAGAGTGGCGGGCAAGTCGATGGCAGTGAATGTTTGGACGGTTCCGATTGCGACAGTGCCGGTTTCACCGTCGGAGATCTGACGCAGGGCATCGCGCGCATCGGCGACGTCACCGGTGATTCTGCGCGCATATCGAAGCAGTACCGACCCGGAGGCGGTGAGAAGCACTCTGCGCGTGGTGCGTTCGAAGAGCGCGGTGCCGACCTCCTTCTCCAGTGCCCGGATCGACGAACTGAGCGCGGATTGCGAAATATGTAGCTGGGACGCCGCCCGGGTGAAATGGCCTTCGGCTGCTACGGCGGTGAAGTGTTCGAGCTGTCGCAACTCCATTGAGCGATTCTATCAATGAATGAGTACGGAATGACATGTTGGACAGAGCAGCGATAGTTGTCGACCATGGGCACATGCACTCTGAATTGCCCACGACGACTCGGATGAACGGGCGGCTCGTCGGGATCATGGCAGTGATCTCCGGATTGGTGGTTGCCAATAGCTACTATGCCCAGCCGCTGGTGGGGGCCATCGCCGACAGCCTCGATGCCTCGATGACCCGAGTAGGCCTGGTGGTGACCGCCAGTCAAGTGGGCTACGCGATCGGGCTGGCATTTCTCGTACCGCTCGGCGACATGATCCAGCGCAGGAAGCTGATGACCTGGATGCTCGCGGTAACCTGCGCGTCCCTCGTTGTGATGGCAGTAGCGCCGTCGTGGCAGGTGTTGGCATGTGCTGCGATGGTCGCGGGGGTCGGATCTGTAGTCGGTCAGGTTCTGGTGCCGTTCGCTGCCTCGCTGGCGGCCGAAGAAGAACGAGGCCGAGTCATCGGCAACGTTATGACAGGTCTGCTGCTGGGCATTCTGCTCTCACGCGTGGTCGCCGGGTTGATAGCGCAGGTCGCGGGCTGGAGAGCGGTCTTCGTAGTCGCAGCGATCTTGATGGTCGTCGCCGCACTGCTGGTTCGCACGCTGCCCGTCGCGCCGCCGTGTGCGACTTCTTCGTATCGAGCGCTGCTGGCTTCGGTCTTCGAGCTCATCCGGGAAGAACCGGTGCTCCGGTGGCGTATCGGATACGGAACGCTCACCTACGCATCGTTCGGGGTGTTCTGGACATCCATCGGATTTCTACTGTCGGGGCCGGGATACGGATGGTCCGATGCTCGAATCGGTCTTTTCACCCTTGTCGGAGTTGCCGGTGCACTAGCCGCACGGCTCGCTGGAACACTGGCCGACCGCGGCTATGCGCAGCGCCAGACGGGTTGGTTCGTGGCTCTCACGGCGCTCAGCTTCGTGCTTGTGGCACTCGGAGAACACAACGTGTTCCTGCTGGCGGTGGGCGTAGCGTTGCTCGATCTCGGCATTCAAGGCACACACATCAGCAACCAGAGCCTGTTCTATCCGCTGCGGCCCGACGCCCGCAGCAGACTCAATACCGCCTATATGACGACCTATTTCATGGCGGGTTCCATCGGGAGCGCGCTGTCGGTCCTGGCCTACACCCAGGCCGGCTGGACGGGAGTCTGCGTGCTCGGTGCCGGCTTCCCCACGATCGGCTTCGGACTGTGGCTCGCCGAGCAACGCAAGCATCGAAGCGGAAGCCCTCGGTGACCCACATATGCGTCGTGCCCGGATCGGACTCGATCCGGGCACGACCGCCGACATGACGGCAGGTTGCTTCTACTCTGGCAGGTCTGGCGACTGGGCCTTCTGCACTTGCCCCTCCGCCTTCTGTGCGCGGCCCTCTGCGGAGTCGACGAACTCTTGAGAGTCGAACACTTCGCCACCGAGCGGATCGCGTCGCGCCTCGCCAGGGGAGTATTCGACGGCACCGGTGTTCGGGTCGATTCCGATCTGGTCGGACGTGAGTTGATGGACTGCGACGACCACATGCTCCGAGTTGGGTTTTGCCACCTTCTCCCGAGACGGCGCGAGACCGGCGAAGGTCGAAGAAATTCCCGCACCACGCTTGCGGCGTCCCGGACCCTCGGACTTGGCGCCCGCTGTTACCAACGCACCATTGGAGGCCTCGCCCGTCGCGGTGATTCGGACGTAGTTGGGGGTGGTGGCGACGTCGTAGTGGAAGGCCTTGAGCATCGAAATACACGCAAGAACCAGGACTATCGAGAACGGAACCGCCGTCGCGATCGACGCTGTTTGCAACGCCGTCAGTGAACCGGAGCCACCGACCAGGAGCAGAACTGCCGCCGCGACGCCCTCGAGAATTGCCCAGTAGACGCGGGTGATCTTCGGGGTGTCGAGATCGCCACCGGTCGAGAGGATGTCGATCACCAAGGACCCCGAGTCCGAAGAGGTGACGAAGAAGAACACCACCACCAAGATTGCGAGAACACTCGTGACCGTGGCGAGAGGGAATCCGTCGAGCAGATTGAACAGGGTGGTGTTGGTATCGACCTCGCCGGCGGCGGTGAGCATGTCCTGGTCGTTGCGCTGACGCAGGATGCCGGCATCACCGAAGATGGTGAACCACAGCGAGCCGATGATGGTCGGCGCCAGCAGCACGCCGAAGACGAACTGACGGATCGTGCGGCCACGCGAAATGCGTGCGATGAACATGCCCACGAACGGCGCCCAGCTCATCCACCAGCCCCAGTAGAAGATGGTCCACGCGCCCGCCCAGCCGTCGTCGGCGAATGGGGACGTGCGCAGCATCAACTCCGGTAGGGCTTGGGCGTAGCCGCCGAGGTTCTGCACCCAGGATTGCATCAAGAACAAGGTCGGCCCGAGGATCAGTACGAATACTGCCAGGCTCGCAGCGAGCACCATGTTGATGTTGGAAAGCCATTTGAGGCCCTTCGATACACCGGACACGACGGAAAATGTTGCCAGTCCGGTGACACCCACGATTAGAACGACCGTGAGCCAGTTGCTGGACTCGATCCAGCCGAGGTACTCGAGGCCGGCTGAAATCTGCTGGACCCCGAAGCCCAGCGAGGTCGCGACGCCGAACAGAGTACCGACGATGGCGATGACATCGATGATGTGACCAATGGAGCCTTCGATTCGCTTTCGACCGAGCAACGGCTCGAGCAGCCACCGAACCGAGAGTGGGCGCCCTTTGCGGTAGGTCATGTAGGCCAGTCCGAGACCGACGACCACATAGATCGCCCAAGCATGCAGGCCCCAGTGGTAGAGCGTCAGTTCCATCGCCTGGTTCGCCGCACCGTCGGTCGAACCCTCTATTCGCCCGGCCTCTGGCGGGTTCACGTAGTGCGAGAGGGGTTCAGCGACGCCGTAGAACACCAGGCCGATGCCCATTCCTGCACTGAAGAGCATCGCGAACCACGAGAAGACGCCGAATTCGGGCTTCTCGTCGTCGCGGCCGAGGCGGATGTTGCCGATGCGACTGATGCCGCAGTACAGGGCGAACAGCACGAATCCGGTAGCGCTGAGGATGTACCACCAGCCGACACCATCGGTGATTGTTGTGTTCAGTGATTCGAATGCATCGGAAGCGGTGCTTGCGAAGACCACCGAAAAGGTGATCATCGCCAAAATTATCAGTGACGCCGGAATGAACACCGGTTTGCGTAGGCCGCGCCACGCTGTGATCACAGAATTCATATCGAGGAAGATCCCTTGCATTGCTTGGTGAATATGTAGAGAAAGTGGTATCGATTCGAACTTACGGTAATGCGACCGGCGAACCCCTACCAAATCGACGGGTCTAGTGTGCGGTCGAGTAATAGATCTGCAGCAGTGGTGATGAACCGACGGGACGGTGTCCGACGCCGCACCAGCCAGCCGTAAGTGGCGATTGCGTCTGTTCGATTGTCGTTCGGTCGTTGTAACCGATAAACTGACCCTCGGTGCGCCGGGAAGTCTGGTCGGCATGGTCCAACCATGCTCAAATGTTTGCCGATTCAGCCGGACGTCCCGTCAGTAGAGCGTCGATACGGTGGCTGCGGATGCTCAACGAAAGGCTCGCCACATATGTCTAACTCGCAACGGCTGCCGCTGTTCTCCCGCGGATCCTGGTCCGAAGCGGACCGTGTCGCAGCGATTCTGCGCAAGGAAACCGTCGGCGGCATCCTGCTGCTCATTGCTGCTGTCGCGGCGTTGACATGGGCGAATTCGCCGTGGTCCGACGGTTACGAGTCCCTGATGAACATCAAGATCGGGCCGTCCGCACTGCATCTGGACTTGACACTGTCGACGTGGGCGGCCGACGGTCTGCTTGCAATCTTCTTCTTCGTCGTCGGCCTGGAACTCAAACGCGAATTCGTTGCCGGCGACCTGCGTGATCCTCGGCGTGCGGCACTGCCGATCGCGGCGGCAGTGGGCGGCATGGTCCTTCCTGCAGTGATCTTCGTCGTGGTCAACAGGAGTACTGGTGACGGTGCCCTGCAGGGGTGGGCCATTCCGACCGCGACGGATATCGCGTTCGCGGTCGCGATTCTGGCGGTGATCGGTACGCATTTGCCTACCGCGTTGCGTACTTTTCTGCTCACCCTCGCTGTCGTCGACGATCTTTTGGCGATCACCGTGATTGCAATCTTTTATACCGAGGAGGTGAATTTCATTGCTCTCGGCTTGGCGTTGATTCCACTGGCATTGTTCACCTTCGCGGTTCAGAAACGTGTTCGTTCGTGGTGGATCCTCATACCGCTCGCGTTGATCACTTGGGTGCTGGTGCACGAATCAGGCATTCACGCTACGGTCGCCGGCGTCCTGCTCGGGTTCGCTGTTCCGGTTGTGCGTAGTCGTGCGCTCGGGGGCCCTGATGCAGGCCCCGGTTTGGCCGAATATTTCGAGCACCGAATTCGCCCGCTGTCCGCTGGAGTGGCTATCCCCGTCTTCGCGTTCTGCGCTGCGGGGGTCACCGTCGGCGGATTCAGTGGTTTGACCAGCGCACTCAGCGATCCGATTGCTCTGGGCATCATCGCAGGGCTCGTGGTGGGCAAAACCATCGGGATCTTCGGGACGACGTTCGTGTTGTCGAAATTTACCCGGGCCTCACTGGACAAATCTGTGCAGTGGATCGACGTTGTCGGAATCTCGATGCTCGCAGGCATCGGCTTCACGGTCTCGTTGTTGATCGGTGACCTTGCCTTCGGGCCAGGCACCGAACGCGACGATCACGTCAAGATCGGTGTCTTGGCAGGATCGATTCTGGCCGCCCTGCTGGCTTCTGCCTTGTTGCGTATTCGCAACAAGGTGTACAAGCGGATTCACGAAGAAGAGACGTGCGACGACGACCACGATGGAATTCCCGACGTCTACCAATCGGACGCAATCAGTCGCGACAACTAGTCGGGGCTGATAATCGTGACTCCTACCGGTCCAGGCAAATCTCCTGTGGCCACGGTAGACATCATCGCAGCGTGAACGGTATTATTCGACTGAATCGACCCTCGGGGCGCGTGACGCTTGTGTCGTTTCAGGCGAATGGGCCAGGCTCGGCGCCAGAAATGGTGTTGCTCGTGTGTGGCGGTCTCCATGTGCCGGCCCCAGCAGCGAGCTCATCCGGAAGGTGTTGTGAAGCAAAGCAATAGCGATGTGAACGAATCGTCGGCAGGCGACAAGTTCGACGATCAGCATTACCCGGCTTACAACATCGGCACTGCCGCACAGATGTTGAACGCAACCCCTGGCTTTCTACGCAGCCTCGACGAGGCGAACCTGTTGATTCCCCATAGATCCGAGGGTGGACACCGGCGATACTCTCGCTTCCAACTCCGCATTGCGTCGCGGGTCCGTGATTTGCTCGATCAGGGCACTGCGCTCGACGCCGCGTGCCGCATCGTCGTCCTCGAAGATCAGCTTGCTGCTGCTCGTCGTGCCAACGCCCATCTTCAGGAAGTCATCGACGGCTCGGACTGATCGTCCGATACCGAGTCCTGCGGCACTTGCGCCGCTGAGCGCGAGAATCCGACGTGTGCGCGAGCTTCTCGGTGCGCGAAGACGAAGGGCCCCGGTGCACGAAAGCACCGGGGCCCTGGTGGGGAATTACTACCATCTATTTCCACTTGCCTGATGACATTTGCGGTGTTCGCCCGAAGAACAAGACAGCGTGGGCGAACTGACGATGCAACTCCTCCCTTCTTCCAATTACCAACTAGTCCTGCACCTGCCTCGGCGGTGGCGTGAAAAAACTCGAACCGCCGGTCTTCTCGCGGGTAGTTCGTCCTCTCCCGCGCCTTTCGATCTCTTCTTTCGTGTACGAGAACTACTGTAAATCACTGAAACCACAATGTCTACCCCAGCGACCATAGATTTTTTCGACTGTCCGGTCTGCCCCCAGACCCCGGTCTATCTTCGATAACGGGACCGCCGAAAACTTCGCGAGGAGAACCAGCCATGTCGATGACGCCGTCTGCGCCCAAACCGGTTCTCCTCGGCGGTCACGCTTCATGACCGCGCAGGGTCGGCCTCGAGTTTTGATAGTCGGCGGCGGGTTCGGTGGTCTTTACGCCGCACGAGCACTACGTCGCAGTGACGTCGACGTCACCGTGCTGGAGCGCGGTACGTCTCATGTCTTTCAACCCCTGCTCTATCAGTGTGCGACGGGATTGGTGTCCGAAGGATCCATTTCGAGTCCACTCCGGCACCTTTTGCGCAGGCAGAAGAATGCTCACGTCGCACTCGGCGAGGCAACCACAGTCGATCCCGGGGCGCGAGTGGTGACCGCAAGCAGATTCGACGGTTCGACTTACGAGTTCGCTTACGACTATCTCGTGGTGGCTGCCGGTATGCAGCAGTCGTATCACGGGCACGACGAGTACATCCAGCACGCGCCGGGCATGAAGACGCTCGACGACGCTTTGACCGTCCGCCGTAAGTTGATTGCAGCATTCGAGATGGCGGAAGCACTGCCCACGGCAGAGGAACGGCGGCCTTGGCTGACGTTCGCAGTCGCGGGCGGAGGGCCGACGGGCGTGGAATTGGCTGGACAGATCCGCGAACTGGCAACCAGGTCGTTGGCTCACGAGTTCAGGTCCATCGACCCGGGTGAGGCGCGGGTGTTGCTACTCCATGGTGGTGATCGAGTCCTGCCCTCGTTCGACAAGAAGTTGTCCGCTGCGGCGCAGAAGACCCTCGATGCCGTCGGCGTCGAAACGCACTTGGGTGTACACGTCACCGATGTCACCGCTACCGACGTCGAAACCACGGCGAAGGCGGAGCCGGAGACGGTCACTCGCTACGACACTCGAACCGTGCTGTGGACGGCGGGCGTCGAAGCAGTTCCGTTTGCTCGGCAACTTGCAGGAGCGCTCGGTGTCGAGCAGGACCGATCGGGGCGAATTGCTGTCGAGTCGGATCTGTCGGTGCCGGGCCACCGCAACGTCTGGGTCGTCGGCGACTTGATGTCCTATCAGGATCTGGCGGGTGTCGCCGAGGTCGCCATGCAGGGTGGGCGCCACGTCGGTTCGCTCATCGCCACTGATCGGAGCGACCCGACTGCCTCACGACAGGCGTTCCGATACCGAGACTTCGGCACCGCGGCCTACATTTCCCGTGGGCACGCGCTCGTCCAGGCCGGACCGCTGCGGATGTCCGGGTTCCTCGGATGGGTGTCCTGGGGAGTCATCCATATCGCGTTTCTCTCGGGCGCCCGCAATCGCGTCGGCACGCTGATCAACTGGGCTGCAACTCTGGCGACCGGTTCTCGCCGCGAGCGGGCAATCACCTTCGGAGACCCGGAAACGGCACGCAGGCCCTACCGCTAGCGGGGCGAGAGCGAGGAGTAGTACCCCGCCTGGGCGGGGTAGTAGTCGTCGAAACTCGGCAGTGGCTCCTTGTTTCGAGAGTTGACGAGCATGTCGAGGTAGTACTCCCATCCGGGGCCTATTTCGCCGATCCCCTCGGTGTCGCTCAGATGTTGGGTCAGCGTCACCGTTGTGGTGCCCTGGGACTCGGTCAGGAGCACTTCCATGCTCCAGCTTCCGGCATCGTGGATCATCGAAACTGCCAGTCGCGACGGCGCCTCGCAGGCGTCGATGTGCATCTCGGACCAGGGTGCACCTTCTTCGAAAGCCATCTGAACGCGAATCATGTTCTCCGGAAGTTGTTCCCACGGACCGAACCACAGTGCCGTGCGGTCGGATTGGGTCAATGAGGCCCACACGTCCTCTCGGGAGGATGCAATCGCTCGGGTCAACTCGAGATCGATACCGTCGGTCGTCCGGCGGAGGCGTCCGGTGGGATTCATCGGCCAATTATGCACCGTTGTCCGTCGATCGAGTGACTTGATCGCTTGACCCTGACACTGTGACAAGGAGTGGAGTAGTCGAGTGAAGGAGGTGGTTGTCGTGAACACGACCAACCCGGGCGAGCCGCATACTCGCCTGCTCGACGCTCTTGCCACTATTGATTCCTCGACGCGACTTCGCGCGGCCCTCTCGGCCGGAACGCTCGGTGATCCTGCCCTGGCTCAGGCTTTGCTGGCGCGGTGTGCCGTCGAACCAGACTTCTTCGTTCGGGACATGCTGACGTGGGCATTGTGCCGACTTCCACCGGAGATCACGGTACCGAGGTTGCTCGAGGAGCTGTCCTCGGCCACGGCGCAGGCTCGTAGCCAAGCACTGCACACCCTTTCCAAGATCGGTGATCGGACGGCATGGCCGTCAGTATCGGCACTGCTGCACGACGCGTACGACGAGGTTGCGCTCAGCGCATGGCGAGCCGCCGTGGTCCTCGTCCCGTCGGGCGCCGAGGGTGAGCTCGCGGCCAACTTGGTAAAGGCGCTCGGACGGGGTGACCATGACATGCAGCGCAGTCTGAGCCGAGCGTTGGCAGCGCTGGGGTCGGACGCGTCGCCGGCTCTAAATGCCGCTGGAGCGAGCCGTGATCTACGCGTCCGGGCTCATGCTGCGGCGACGGAAAAACTGGTGGATGACCCCGAAAGTGGTTTCACCCTCTCAGTCGAGGCGGCAAAGCGCGTCGTGGTGACCGGTACTGGGATGTAGGAGAGAGGCGGAATATTGTTGATCGGTGAGGTCTCGCGGCGTTCGGGAGTCAGCACCCGCATGCTGCGTCACTACGACGCCGTCGGGCTGGTGCAGCCGACGGTTCGCACTTCCGGTGGATATCGTGAGTACTCGACCGACGATATTCGCCGACTGTTCCAGGTCGAATCCCTCAGGACTCTGGGGATGTCGCTGAACGAAGCCAAGCGGGCGCTCGACGAACCGGACTTCATGCCGGCAGATCTGTTGGGGGAGTTGATTCGTCATACGAAAGTGCGAATCGCTGCAGAGGAGGAGCTGCTCGAGAACCTCGAGCGTGTTGGAGCGGCCTCGCAGTGGGAGGACGTGATGGCCACGGTCTCCTTGCTCCGCGCGCTCGAGTCGGAATCGGGTGCCCGTCGGCAGCAGGCAGTGCTGGCCCAGAACGAGGGAACCCCACTGTCCGTCGAAGCGCTCGTCGAGGCTGCCCTGTCGGAGGATGACCTGAATGTTGCTGGAGCGCTCCGATGGTCGCTGGCAAGAGGAGAAGGTGAGGGGTTGGCGGCTCTGGCCGTCGGAATGGCATCGGAGTCGGTCGAGGTTCGGCGCCGTGCAGCCGCCGCAATCGCAGAGATACCCACCACCGAAGCAACGACGCTGTTGTCGTCGGCTCTCACCGACTGCGACGTGGCGGTAAGAGATCGGGCTGCCCTGGAACTCGGCTCGAGGCGCGTCGTAGAGGCGGTGCCTGCTCTACTTCGAATCGTGGTCGAGGGCCGGTCCGACGTCGAGGCCGCCGAGGTGCTGGGAATCCTGGCCGGCAATACCGTCGTTGCCGAAGACATAGTCCGAGCGATGCAGGACAAGCTCGACGCTACGGTCGATGCCCCGACCCGATTGCGAATTACTCAGGCGCTAGCCGAGATTCCGGGCGCTGAGGCCCGTGACCTACTCGCCGAGTTGACCCGCGACGGCGACCGGACTGTTGCCGGGACCGCGACGGCAATTCTACGACTGTGACTCTGGCCCAAAGGCGTAACTTCGTATCTCGTCTCCGTCGGTCATCGGCGATGGACGTAGATGACTTCGATGGCGTTGTTTCCGTAACCCAACCGGTTCCACCGCGGAACGTCGGGTTGTACGTTGCCGACGGCGTCGGTCGCTCTGACTCTCAGCGTGTGTCTCCCGATGTCGTTCGTGTCCCAGGTAAAGCTCCAGTCCTGCCAGTGGTATCCACTGGAGGCTGGTTCCACCTGGGCCGGGAGCCAATCACCTTCTCCGGTAAGGCTGACATCGACGCGCGCGATGGGTCCTGTGCCCGACCATGCCTTTCCCCGGACTGTGTAGGGCCCGTGGCCGAGGATCGAGCCCGGCGTCGGGTCTGTGATCAGGGCGCGTGGACGTATCAGGGTTACCGCTTCGTGGGGTCGGTCCGGCCACTCGTACATGTAATGGCCGGTCTGGAATTCGCCCGAGTAGGGCTCGGTGATCACGTCGATCCGCTTCAGCCACTTCACCGACGCCACCGCGTACCAGTGGGGCACGATCAACCGAAAAGGTGCGCCGTGGTCGGAACCCAGGGGCTCGCCGTTCATTTCATAGGCGATGAGGATCCCCGATGCCGGGTCGGTTGCATCCGAGAATGGGAGGGACCGGATGAAGGTGAGGTCGTCCTGATCGGTGTCGGGAAGGACCGCCTCGGGATGGTAAGGCCCGTGGTCCGCACCCTGTGCAAGGATTTCGACTCCCTGCGCCGATGGCTCGACCCTCGACAATATCTCGTGAAGGAGCGCGCCTTTCCATCGTGCGGTGGAGACGGCGTAGTCACCCCATGGTTCACCGGTCGGTAGCGGCCTCATGTCCAGGCGGCCATTGCCTGCACATTCCAGAGTGACTGTGTGTTCGTGTGCCGGCATCGCGCGTAGATCGTCAAGGGTCAAGACGGTCGGATGGTCTACCGCGCCACCGATCTCCAGGGTGCCGTCGTGAACGGGCAACGCGAAGTTGCTTCGTACGTAGTGGAACTCGGTGGGGGTGATCTTGTCAGTGAGCGCCGCCAGCGGCGCCTCTGCGTTGTAGGGCGCGGGGTTGATCATCACCAACGCGGCGCGCGCCGCCTCGAGATCATGGGCTTCGGTCATGACTCGGTCTCCTTGGTCGACCCGCAGTGTGTGCCACGGCGGCCGGCGCACGGATCGCGTCACCCGACGGGAATACAGGGACTTTCCCATAATGTCCCATGACGGGAACCCACGTTTGGCCTTTTTCGCAGTTCAGGTGGCGATGAGTGGGTGTTGGGCATACCGGCCCGATCGCACCCGTTCGGGTTTCGGTGAGACTGCGCGGTCGAAGGCGGGCAGCGGGGTAAAGCTGTCGGGCCGGCGCGGGCGTATGAGGCCTACGACGCAGAACCGCATGAGTTCGTCACTTTCGCGTCATGACTGTCGGTGGAGGCATAAAGGAACCGTAAGGATCCTCGGCGGGGCGTTTTTGTCGGCGTAGACATATCCATGAACGCCGGGCGATGTGCCCGTCGACCAGCGCCTATATGCGTTGACCCCACTATGTCGAAGAGGCATGAACATCCATGGCTGATCTGGGCTATCTCGCCGTCACCGCCGTGGGATTCGGTGTATGTGCACTGATCCTGCGGTTGTTGGCGAACACTGCAACCTCGAAGGTGAAGACGAAGTGACCACCGACGGAATCATCAGCATCGTACTGGTGGTCATCGCTGCTCTGACGGCGATCTACCTATTCGTCGCACTACTCGATCCAGAGAGGTTCTGATCGTATGAATGCCGCTCTGGCTGCCGGACTTCAGATTGCCTTCGTTGCCGCTGTTCTGGCTATCGCCTATGTTCCACTCGGTGACTACATGGCGAAAGTTTTTGCCACCGAACACGATACCGATGAGGAAGGTGCCGGCTCAGGACATGCCGCAGGAGGTCGCACGGCAACACTCCAGCGGACCCGCGGTGGAACTACCACCGCCTGGGCCGACTTGCGGGTCGAGTCGTGGATCTACCGGACCTGCCGAATCGACCCCCGCTCACAGCAGACCTGGGTGGGTTACGCGCTGTCGCTCCTCGGCTTCTCCGCTGCGAGCGTCGTCTTTCTCTATACGCTGCAACGAATTCAGGGAGTGCTGCCGCTGAACGGCGGTTTGGCGGGAGTGAGCCCGTCGGTCGCTTTCAACACCGCTGTCTCGTTCACCACGAACACCAACTGGCAGTCCTATACGCCCGAAACTACGCTGTCGAACCTGACTCAGCCGATGGGCTTGGCTGTGCAGAACTTCGTTTCTGCCGCGGTCGGTATTTCCGTCGCCATCGCCGTCATTCGCGGATTCGTACGAGTTCGCACCGGTGGGGAAATCGGCAACTTCTGGGTCGATCTCGTTCGCGCTTCACTTCGCATCCTGCTGCCACTGTCGTTCATCATCGCTCTGATCCTGTTGACGCAAGGCGCTATTCAGTCCTTCAGCTCGGGCTTTGCCTCGACCGGTCTCGACGGTGTGACAGTGAGCAATGCGTTGGCACCGGTTGCTTCACAGGAAGCGATCAAGGAACTCGGAACCAACGGTGGCGGAATCATGGCGGCCAACGCCGCGCACCCGTTCGAAAACCCGTCTCCCTTCTCCAACGTTGTCGAAATCATTGCGATCCTTCTCATCCCGGTCGCATTGACGCGCACGTTCGGAACGATGGTCGGCGATCGCAAACAGGGTCTGACGCTGCTCGCAGTCATGGCTGCACTGTTCGCAACGATGCTCACCGTCATTGCGCTCGCTGAATCCGGTGCTCGCGGCGTTGCCGCTCAGGCTGCCGGTTCGATGATGGAGGGCAAGGAAGTTCGCTTCGGAATCCCCGGATCGACCCTGTTCGCGGTAGCGACTACCGGAACGTCCACGGGTGCAGTCAACTCCGCGCACGACAGTATGTCTCCGCTCGGTGGTGGCGCCGCCATCCTGAATATGTTGTTCGGTGAGATCGCGCCCGGTGGCGTGGGTACCGGCCTGTACGGCCTGCTCGTGTTGGCGATCATCGCAGTGTTCGTCGGCGGACTTCTCGTCGGCCGCACTCCCGAGTTCCTCGGCAAGAAGATCGGTCAGCGTCAGATCACACTCGCTGCCTTGTCCGTTCTGGTCATGCCGGCCCTGGTGTTGGTGGGAACGTCCATCTCGGTGATTCTCTCGTCCACCACTGGCTACCAGGGCAATTCGGGCGACCCCGGAACCCCGAGCTCGATCCACGGGTTCAGCGAAGTGCTCTACGCCTACACCTCTGCCTCCAACAACAACGGCAGCGCATTCGGTGGCCTGACGGTGACCAGTGACTGGTTCCAGACTTCACTCGGCCTTGCCATGTTGCTCGGGCGATTCCTGCCGATCATCTTCGTTCTGGCGCTCGCCGGATCACTGGCTACATCGAAGCGAACCGCACCGAATACCGGCACGCTGCCGACCAACGGCCCGCTCTTCGGTGGACTGTTGCTCGGAACTGCCGTACTCGTTGCGGCACTTACCTTCTTCCCGGCCCTCGCTCTGGGCCCGATCGCAGAGGCATTGCAATGACCGTCACATCATCTCGACCGATAGACAACGAAACCGAAGTCGTCGACGCATCGACACCGGTGAAGGCCGGTTACTTCAGTCCACGGCAGATGTGGACCTCGCTCCCCGCAGCCTTCGGCAAGCTCGACCCACGACACCTTGCCCGCAACCCGGTCATGTTCGTGGTACTCATCGGATCGGTCATCACTACCGTTCTCGCAGTGAGCAACCCGTCGGTGTTCTCTTGGCTCGTCACGGCCTGGCTCTGGTTCACTCTGCTGTTCGCCAACCTGGCCGAATCCGTGGCGGAGGGTAGAGGTAAAGCGCAGGCCGCGAGCCTGCGTGCCGTCAAGCGCGACACCATCGCGCGGCGCCGTACGTCTTCGGGAGCCATCGAAGAAGTGCCGGGTACCGAACTGCGGATCGGTGACGAGGTAGTCGTCTCCGCCGGCGAGATCATCCCCGGCGACGGTGACGTCATCGAGGGCATTGCCACCGTCGACGAATCGGCGATCACCGGAGAGTCTGCGCCGGTTGTACGCGAATCGGGCGGCGACCGCTCCGCAGTGACCGGCGGGACCGGTGTGCTGTCCGACGAGATCGTCGTGCGTATCACCTCTGCTCAGGGCGAGTCGTTCGTCGACCGCATGATCGCACTCGTCGAGGGCGCATCACGCCAGAAGACGCCGAACGAGATTGCGCTCAACATCCTGCTCGCCTCGCTCACGATCATCTTCCTGCTTGCGGTAGTCGCAATCGGCCCGATGGGCGCGTACGGCGGCGAAACACAGGATCCGATCAAGCTGATCGCCCTGCTGGTGTGCCTCATCCCCACGACCATCGGCGCATTGCTGTCCGCTATCGGCATCGCCGGTATGGACCGCCTCGTGCAGCGCAACGTGTTGGCGATGTCCGGGCGCGCTGTCGAAGCCGCAGGCGATATCGACACACTGCTGATGGACAAGACCGGAACGATCACCTACGGCAACCGTCGCGCCACCGGGTTGCATCCAGCTCCCGGCGTCACAGCCGGAGAACTCGCAGCCGCGGCTCGGCTGTCGTCACTGGCCGACGGCACACCGGAGGGACGCAGCATCGTCGATCTCTGCACCCGCGACTACTTGTTGCCTGCGCAGGCCACCGATAGTGAAAAGACCGGCGAGTTCGTGGCGTTCACTGCACAGACGCGGATGAGCGGTATCGATCTCGACGGCGTCCAGGTCCGGAAAGGTGCAACCGACTCGGTACTCGAGTGGGTTCGCGCCAACGGCGGACCGCTGATCAACCCGGAGGTCGACGAGACGACACACACCATCGCGTCGATGGGTGCAACTCCGCTCGTCGTCGCATCCGGCCCGATCGGTGGGCCGGTACGTGCTCTGGGCGTCATCGAACTCTCCGACGTCGTGAAGCCACACATCGCCGAACGGTTTGCGCAGCTGCGTGCCATGGGCATCAGGACGGTCATGGTCACCGGTGACAATCCGTTGACAGCCAAAGCAATTGCGGACGAAGCAGGTGTGGACGACTTCCTTGCAGAAGCGACACCCGAGGACAAACTCGCCCTCATCCGCAAGGAGCAAGAAGGCGGACGGCTCGTCGCCATGACCGGTGACGGCACCAATGACGCACCCGCACTTGCCCAGGCGGATGTCGGCGTAGCGATGAACACCGGTACGTCGGCGGCCAAAGAGGCCGGCAACATGGTCGATCTCGATTCCGACCCGACCAAGTTGATCGAGGTCGTCGAGATCGGCAAGCAGTTGCTGATCACCCGCGGCGCCTTGACGACGTTCTCGCTGGCCAACGATCTGGCGAAATACTTCGCCATTCTGCCGGCCATGTTCAGTGTCGTGTATCCGCAACTGGGTGCACTCAACATCATGGGTCTCGCGACTCCGGAGTCCGCGATCCTGTCGGCGGTCATCTTCAATGCACTGGTGATCATCGGGCTCATACCGCTGGCACTCAAAGGTGTTCGCTATGTTCCGTCGAGTGCCTCGAAGTTGCTCAGGCGCAACCTCCTGCTCTACGGAGTGGGTGGTGTCATTACGCCGTTCGTCGGTATTTGGCTCATCGACCTCGTTGTTCGATTCATCCCAGGGATAGGCTGACATGCGGTTCGTACAGAGGTTTTTCGGGCAGATCGCGGCAGGATTGTCGGTTCTGTTGGTATTGACGGTCATCTTGGGTATCGGCTACCCGGCGGCAGTCTGGGCAGTGAGCCGTATCGGCTCGAACTCTGCCGAGGGCTCGCCGTTGACCGACGCCAACGGTTGCGTCGTAGGTAGCAGCCTCGTCGGTGTCGACCCACAAGTCGACGCCGGGCAACCGGATCCCTTCTTCCACGCGCGAGTTACCGGGTCGGTATCGGACGAGGATGCTTTCGCGCCGGGTGACCCGGCGGCGGGAGCGCCGACCAACCAGGGACCCAGCAGTGAGGTTCTGGCGGCATTCGTGCAGGAGCGGCGCGAGGTGATCGCCGAGCGCGAGAACGTCGATCCCGCTGCTGTTCCGGTCGACGCGCTGACCGGCTCGGGATCGGGCATCGACCCCGACATCAGTCCGGCGTACGCGAACATCCAGATCGAACGAGTCGCGACGGTCAACGGAATGAGTGAGGACACTGTCGCCTCGTTGGTAGCCGACCACACCGATGGACGTCAGTTCGGGTTCCTCGGCAGTGAGACAGTGAACGTGGCCGAGCTCAACCTTGCGCTCGGTTTGACCGCGCCGGGCTGCGGCACACGCTGAGCACCGAGCGGACAGATGCGGTAGGACGAGGAGTATGAGCAACACGGCAGGCAGGCGCGGTTCTGTTGGACCCGACCGCGGTGATCTGCGGATCTACCTCGGTGCGGCACCGGGCGTCGGGAAAACCTTCGCGATGCTCGGTGAAGCGCACCGCAGGCAGGAACGCGGCTGCGATGTGGTCGCGGGCGTGGTGGAAACCCACGGTCGCGCCCGCACTGCCGGGTTGCTCGAAGGGATCGAGCAGATCCCTCTCCGTTCGATCCAGTACCGGGGATCGACGGCCCACGAACTCGACGTGGCCGCGATCATCGAACGAAACCCGAGCCTGGTCCTCGTCGACGAGCTCGCCCACACGAACACGCCGGGGAGCACGCACGAGAAGCGTTGGCAGGACGTAGAGGAGCTACTCGACGCCGGCATCGACGTCGTGTCGACGCTGAACGTTCAGCACCTGGAAAGCCTCAACGATGTGGTCGAGCAGATCACCGGGGTACCGCAGCGTGAAACCGTCCCGGACTCGGTGGTCCGCGGTGCGGAGCAGATAGAGCTGGTCGACGTCGCACCGGAGGCGTTGCGGCGCAGGCTGTCCCACGGAAATATCTATGCTGCAGAGAAGGTCGATGCAGCGTTGAGCAATTACTTCCGTCAAGGAAATCTGACCGCGCTGCGCGAGCTGTCCCTGTTGTGGATAGCCGATCAGGTCGATGCGGCGTTGGCGAAATACCGAAGCTCACACGATATAACCGACACATGGGAGACGCGGGAACGTGTCGTCGTATCGGTCACCGGCGGACCGGAATCGGAAACCCTGCTCCGTAGGGCCAGTCGTATCGCCTCGAAGTCGAGCGCGGAACTGATGGTCCTGCATGTGATCCGGGGTGACGGTCTGTCAGGTGTTTCCGCACCACAGATGGGTAAGGTCCGAAAGCTCGCGGCTAGCCTCGGCGCCAGCATGCACAGCGTCGTCGGCGACGATGTGCCCTCCACCCTGCTCGAATTCGCGCGCGGCGCGAACGCAACTCAGTTGGTCCTCGGAACTTCGAGACGGTCCCGCTGGGCTCGAATCATGGACGCGGGCATCGGTGCGACAGTTATTCAGCACTCGGGAAAGATCGACGTGCACATGGTCACTCACGCCGAAGTCAGTCGTGGTTGGCGAATCAGGCGACTGGTACCGACGCATCGTCGCATCCTGTCCTGGGCTGCTGCGGTCATCGTCCCCTTCCTCTCTGCACTGGCGATGCTGCTCGTGGATCCGTACCTCGACCTCGGTGGAGAGAGTGCGCTGTTCTTCATGGTCGTACTCGGAGTCGCGCTGCTCGGTGGTGTTGCGCCCGCGGCGTTGTCGGCACTGATTGCAGGCTTGCTGCTCAACTACTTCTTCGCAGACCCGCGACACAGCTTCACCATCGCCGAACCCGATAATTTCGTCACCACGGTAGTGCTGCTCATCATGGCAGTCGCCGTGGCATTCCTCGTCGACTCTGCCGCCCGTCGAACAGTCCAGGCGCGCAGAGCATCTCAGGAGGCAGAGCTGCTGACGCTGTTCGCCGGGACCGTGCTGCGCGGCGGTGACATCAGGACGTTGCTCGAGCGGGTCCGCGAAACGTACTCACAACGAGCCGTCTCGATCATCAGAGCAGAGGGCAGCGTCGTCGAATCCGTCGGAGAGGACCCGCCGGCCGAGCCCGACGACGCCGACACGGCAATCGAGACTGCCGACGGTACCTTCACTCTTCTGCTGTCCGGATCGAAGACCGGCGCACATGACCGCCGTGTGCTCAGCGCCGTCGCCAATCAAGCGATGGGATTGATCCGGCAATCCGAACTGGCACTCGAAGCGAGCAAATCCGCCGGCCTCGCCGAAGCGGATCGCCTTCGGCGCGCTCTGCTCTCGGCCGTCAGCCATGACCTCCGCACGCCCCTTGCCGCAGTCAAAGCGTCCGTGTCCAGCCTGCGCAGCACCGACGTCGAATTCTCACCGAAAGACACCGCCGAACTTCTCACTACCATCGAAGAATCGACCGACCAGCTGACCGGACTGGTCGGGAACCTACTCGATTCGTCGAGACTGGCTGCCGGGGTGATCACACCGAGCTCGACGGTGGTCTATGTCGAGGACTCGGTGTCCGCTGCCCTCGCCAGTTCGTCCGCCGCCGCCGGTAGCCGCGAGAGGGTGATCGTGGACGTCGGTGACGTTGCGGTTGCTGCAGATGCGGGGTTGCTCGAGCGGGTAATGGCCAATCTGATCGACAATGCACTGCGTCACGCCCCCGGAACGCCGGTGCGGGTGGGCGCAACCTATGCGGGAAGTAGAGCACTGATCACTGTGTCCGACAGTGGACCTGGAATTGCGAGAGGTACCGAAGAGGCAGTCTTCGAAGCGTTCCAGCGGCTGGGGGACAGTGACAACACCACAGGCGTAGGGCTGGGTCTGTCGGTTGTTCGTGGATTCGTCGAGGCAATGAAAGGTGCGGTCACCATCTCCGAGACCGCCGGTGGGGGAGTAACGATGACCGTGGAGTTGGCGTCAGCAGCATCGCTGACCAATAATGCTGTGGCCCAGAATATTACCGATGCAGCGTCCCGTGGATGAGGTTGTCGGTAGGACACGGGTTCTCGTCGTCGACGACGAACCGCAGATAGTGCGCGCGCTGCGCATCAATCTCTCGGCGCGAGGATATGACGTCGTGACCGCTGACACCGGAACGGGAGCTTTGCGCGCGATTGCCTCCGAGCGCCCGGACGTGGTGGTCCTCGACCTCGGGCTACCGGGACTCGGCGGGCTCGAAGTCCTCGCCGGGTTGAGGGGGTGGAGCGATGTCCCGGTGATTGTTTTGTCCGCACGGACCGACAGCAGCGACAAGATCGAGGCGCTCGACGCGGGGGCGGACGACTACGTCACCAAACCGTTCGGGATGGACGAGTTCCTGGCTCGGCTACGGGTTGCGGTGCGTAGGAGGGTTGCCGCCAGTGGACGAGTGGACCCGATCGTCACGACCTCGACGTTCACTGTGAACCTGGCGTCGAAAACCGTCACCCGGGACGGGCAGCGCGTACACCTCACCCGGACCGAGTGGGGTGTTCTCGAAATGCTTGCTCGCAACAACGGAAAGCTCGTCGGGCAGAAAGAGCTGCTCAGAACGGTATGGGGTCCCGGTCACGAACACGGATCCAACTATCTGCGGATCTACATGTCCCAATTGCGGCGCAAGCTCGAAGTCGATCCCGCGCAGCCACGCCATCTGATCACCGAAACGGGGATGGGGTACCGGCTCGTAGAATGAGGTCCATTGCCAACGGCCCGAGATCGACTACTCTTCCCCCGGTTACTGTGACGAGAAGACTCGGATAACAAGGGGTGGGCGATGAGCATCGACAGGGACAGCGGCTCAATGCCGTGGTCGGCGGAGGAATCGCCACGGCCTCGACGGGCAGTTCGGCCCGTTGACGACGCGTTTTACATCCCGCCAGCGGGTTTCGAGATCACCGAACCGGGGACGATCCTCCGAACACGTGAAGTGGGCGTGGCCCTTTTCGGCCGTATTACCCAGCAGGTCGACGCCTGGCAATTGCTCTATCGCACCAATGACCTCGACGGTAGGCCACAAGCGAGCGTGACGACGGTACTGCTACCGCGTGGAAAGAGCGTCGGCGATATGCCGCTGCTGTCCTATCAGTGCGCGATCGACGCGGTGTCGGATTCGTGTTTTCCGTCGTACGCGCTGCAGAAGGGTGCGAAAGCGTGGGGCGCGGTCCCGCAGTTCGAGTTCGTATTGATCCTGCATGCGCTCCGCCGAGGGTGGGCCGTCTCGATTCCGGATCATGAAGGACCACATGGACATTGGGGATCTCCCCGCGAGCCGGGGTTTTGCACGCTCGATGCGGTCCGCGCGGCCCTGAGCTTCTCGCCACTTGCGCTGAGAAGTAATAGTCCGGTCGGGTTGTGGGGTTACTCCGGTGGCGGCCTGGCGTCGTCGTGGGCGGCGGAGATGGCTCCCGAATATGCGCCGGAGATCAATCTCCTCGGAGCAGCCCTCGGATCGCCGGTCGGCGACCCGGCCTCGGCCTTCATCCGGCTCAATGCGACATTGCACGCCGGCCTACCCACGCTGGTGGTAGCGGGCCTGCGCCGTACCTACCCCGACCTCGACCGCTTCATACGGCAACATGTCAGTCCCGCTGGTCTCGAGCTGCTCGACTCGGTGAACGAGCTCACCACCGTCTCCGCCGTGCGGAGACTCGCGCGGCACGACCTGGACGAGTACATCGACATGCCTCTTGCCGACCTACTTGCCAGCCCCGAGTTGCTCGACATCTTTCAAGCCATCCAGCCAGGGAAAACGGCACCGACCGTGCCGATGCTCGTCGTCCAGGCAGTGCACGATCAGATCATCGCTGTCGACGACGTCGACGGCCAAGTCGATCGCTACCTCGACCACGGCGCGCACGTTACCTATCTTCGCGATCGGCTCAGCGAACACTTGTCTTTGCATCCGCTCTCGGCCCCACTGACACTCGACTGGTTGGAGGATCGATTCGCGGGACGGCCGGTGCCACCGACTGGAGTCACCACCGTCTGGTCGACGGCGTTCTCGCTCCGCGCAGCGTTCGGTCTCCTCGCGATGCTGTGGTCGGTGGTGTTGGTTCTGTTCGGTCGCCGACTGTGAGCCACCGGCCCGGGTGCCGAGCCGAGGTCTTCCGGTTCAGTCGGATTTTTGCAGGCCGAGCTCGACGGCGCTGTCGTAATCGTCGTCGATGAGGATGACGTTGCGGTCTGCTCGGTCGAGTAGCGAGGCTGCAATCGAGGCTCGGTAACCGGATGCGCAGTGCACCCAAATTTCGCCGGCAGGGACCTCGTCGAGGCGATGCGGCAGTTCGTGGAGGGGGATGTTGACGGCCCCGGGGATGTGGCCTTCCTCGTACTCGGAGTGTTGCCGCGCGTCGAGCACTACCAGCTCACGCTCACCGGCAGCGCCACCGAGTCCGGCGAAGTCCGACACCGTGTACGACCGCAATTCTCCGTCACCGACGAGTGAATGAATCTCTCCTACTGCAGAACCCGAGGGGCGATCGATACCGATGCGCGCAAGCTCTCGGGTGGCCTCTGCAATCTGATCGGATGATTCTCCGATCAGCGTCAGCGGCGCACCCCATTGGTAAAGCCACCCGAGGTAGGTGACGAAGCTCGAGGACAGCTCGAAGCCGAGGGATCCATCGAGGTGTCCGGCGGCGAACGCGGTGCGTGCCCGTAGGTCGACGACCCACTGTCCGGCGTCGATTCGTCGACGAAGTTCATCGGGATCGACGGGTTCGGGCATGGACAGGTCGATCGGTTCCGGCCCTTGGGAATTGATGACGCCCATGTGCGCGTAGTACGCGGGATACGCGGACAAACCGGCGATCAACTCGTCGACATAGCTCTGTTCGTCCTGAGTCAACGCAGGATTGGACTGCTGCTGTTGCGCGATGGTGGATGAATCGCCGGTAGTGGGGGTTGCGGAACAGAAGCTCCCGAAACCGTGGGTGGGGTAGACCTCGACTTCGGCGGGGAGTTCGGCGGCGATACGACGAACCGAGTGGAACTGCGCGTGGGTGAGTTCTTCGGTGTGCTCGGAGCCGAGCAGGTCGGTGCGTCCGGTGGATCCGTAGAGCATCGAGCCGCCGGTGAAAATTGCGATCGGCTCGGCGCCGTGGCGCAGAACGTAGCTGACGTGGTGATGGGTGTGGCCCGGAGTATGCATGACCTGCAGTGTCATCGCGCCCACATCGACGATGTCGCCGTCGAGCACTGCTCGGCGCTCGAACTCGACCGGATCGCCGTCCGGGACGACGTACTGGGCACCGGTAGCGCGGGCGAGTTCGAGTCCACCGGTCACGTAGTCGTTGTGTATGTGGGTTTCGAGCACGTGCGTGATCCTGGCGTTCTTGTCCGCAGCCAGTGCCTGGATGCGGTCGATGTCGCGTTGGGGATCGATGACGACCGCAAGTCCGTCGTAGCTGATGAAGTAGCTGCGGTCGCCGAGGGTCGAGGTTTCGATGATGGCGATGTCCGGATCGGTCGCGTTCATGTGGGTGCTCCTTCGTGTCGCTTTCGGATCGATGAGAGGGTCTCGTGGCCGCCGACCGTCATGAGAGAAAGAGGGTGTCGACGAGCACGTAGCCTGCGACGGCGAACACCAGGTAGGCGAACCATTGTCGGAGCTTGTCGGCATCGACGCGGTTGCTGAAGCGTCCGGCTGCAAGTGAGCCGACAATCGCAGCAGCGGCAAATGTGATGGTGAGGGGCCAGTTGCCGCCGAGGCCACCTGCTTGGGCGAGAAGACCTGCGGCGGAGTTGGCAACGATCACCACCAAAGAGGTTCCTACGGCAACGCTCATCTCGATTCCCAACAGCAGCACCAAGGCCGGAATGATGAGGAATCCTCCGCCTACGCCGAACAGTCCGGTGAGAACACCGACACCGAAACCTGTCGGTATGGACCGCGGTGCGCATCGTCGCCAGTCGATCCCGGAATTGTCGGTCCGGCAGGCAGTTCCGGGATCGTCGTTGGTGCGCAGCATGCGTGTTCCCGCGATGATCATGACGATCGCGAAGCCGATCATCACGGCGGTATCGGGCAGGTGCCTACCGATGGCCGTACCCACCAGGGTGCCGATTATGCCGGTGGCCGCGAAGATTGCAGCCAGTCGCCATTCGATGAGCCGTGCCCGCACCTTGGGGATCGCACCGGTTGCGGAGGCGACGCCGATCACCAACAGTGAGGTCGGTATCGCCTCGGACAGCGGTAGTCCGAGGGCGTAGACGAGAATCGGCACAGCAAGAATCGACCCACCGCCACCTAGAAGACCGAGCAGGATGCCGACGGCGACACCGAGAACGAGAGCCAGGACCAGTGTCATCAGCTGGACGTTGCTGCCTGGTCACCGAGTGTGTCGATGGTTGCGTGCAGAGTGATGCTCATGGTGGGAATCCTTCCTGCCGTCGAACTGTACGGAGTGCCTACCCGGTTTCGGGGCGGTTGAGACTCGATGTGCCGATGCTGATGTAGCTAACGGCGAAACAGTGTGCGGAAGAATTTGTTCTCTGTCGGTGCCGCCGGTTCAGGCGCGCATGAGCACTGGCGAGATACTGGAACATTTTTCATCACGTCGTCGACGTGGCGACCGCAGCCGGTCCACGTGGTCTTGCCGCATTTCGGGCATTTAGCGGGTTGGCACATATCCAGTCCTGTCTATCGGGTTGTCTCCAGGCTGCCATATACCAAGGGGGGTATGCAAGTACCCCCAGGGGTATGTAGTCGGATTCACGAGGCAGTGGTATCTGCCATGCTGCCCAGATGCCGAAGAAGAGTGCGGGTCTACTACCGTTTCGACGACGGGGCGGTGTCCTGGAGGTGTTGATCGCGCACCCCGGGGGACCCTTCTGGAGCCGGAAGGATCTCGGCGCATGGTCGGTCGTCAAAGGTGAGTACACCGATGAGGATCCCCGCGCCGCCGCGCGACGCGAGTTCACCGAAGAGACCGGCTACGAGCCACCGCACGAGCTGTCGATCGAGTTGCCCGTCATCACGCAACGCGGAGGCAAGATCGTGACCGTCTTCGCCGCCGAAGCTGACTATGATCCCGCAAGCGCCGTCAGCAACACCTTCGAGACGGAGTGGCCGCCCAAGTCCGGCACGATGACGTCGTTCCCGGAGATCGATCGGGTCGAGTGGTTTTCGGTCGCCGAGGCCCGTTCGAAGCTCAATGCTGCACAAGTGGTCTTGCTCGACCATCTCCAGGAAACCGTGGTCGGTTGACACTTGCGCCCAGCCGGGATTCGAGTCGGGCAGATTGGTCACGAACATTGTTTGTGTCTACGCTGCGCACGCACCAAGAGGTGCTCTGTGAAAAAAGGGGGAGCGACGATGCACGGTCTTGGTTCATCCACATGGTCTCGATACGCCGTCACCGCTGCTGCCGCCGCGATGGCACTGTTGCTGACGGCAAGCTGCACCGCCGGGGCAACCGAACCAGCTCCGGCGACGTCGGACGTCTCCGCCGAAAGCCCCGATGCACCCGCGGCAGTGACTCCCGAACCAGCAGTGGCGCCTGAGCCAGTGGAACTTCCTGGTGGTGGTAGACAGCTGTTCCCGGGTCGTCGTCTGGTCGCGCTCTACGGACATCCTGGTTCCCCCGGGCTCGGTGCCCTCGGTGAGCAGGGTCCGGATGCAGCGATCGACCGGGTTCGGCACTTGGCAGCCCAATACCAAGAATTCAGCGATGTACCGGTCGTGCCGACGTTCGAGCTCATCGCCACCGTCGCTCACCAAGAGCCTGGACCGGATGGGGACTATTCCGGTGAGACCAGTGTGGAGATGCTGCGGCCATGGGTCGAGAAAGCGCAGCAGGCGGGCGTTTATGTGCTGTTGGATCTGCAGCCCGGCAGGGCCCGTTTCGTCGATCAGGCACGGATCTATGCCGAGTTGCTCGAGTTCCCCAATGTGGGGCTCGCGCTCGACCCGGAATGGAAACTCGAGCCGGGCCAGTACCCACTGCAGCGGGTGGGTAGCGTCGACGCGGTCGAAGTCGAAGAGGTGAAGGCCCTGCTCGACGGCATCGTGACTGCAGGTGATCTACCACAGAAGCTGTTGCTACTGCACCAATTTCAACTTCAGATGGTGCGGGGCCTCGAGCGCGTCGAGCTTTCCCAACCTGGAGTTCAGATTCTGGTGCATATGGACGGGCAAGGTGGCCCGGCAGCGAAAGAGGAAACCTGGGCTGCCGTCCGAGACGCTCTGCCCCTGGGAACACCATTGGGCTGGAAAAATTTCTACGACGAGGACACACCGATGTTCACGCCCGCCGAAACGATGCTGCGACAGCCGCAACCACTGATGATCTCGTACCAGTGATGAAGTAGAGACTGGAATGGATATGCCCTGGCAACGGGTTCCTGTGGGCATACACCAACGATAGGAGTCCGTATGAGTTCATCGACGTTCGTCGACGGAATCGAGGTCATGTGGCGACCCGGGTGCCCGTTCTGCATGAGACTCCGCAGCTCGTTGCGCAGGCGCGGTATCGCCACCACGGACATCGATATCTGGTCGGTGCCAGGTAGTGCCGCCAGGGTGCGTGCGGCGACAGGCGGTGACGAGACGGTGCCGACGGTATTCGTCGGAAATCGCGCTCTCGTCAATCCCACTGTCGGACAGATTGTCTCGGTAGTCGAGAGTGAGCTTCCCGATCGGTCGAGAGAACTGATACCCCAGTCGACCACTGGAATGTGGACCAAAATTTCGTCACTGTGGAAGCGGGGACGGTCGTGAATGCAGTCCCCGATGATCTCGGCTCCATCGATCAGGTGTCCGTCCCCAACTCTCTTCGCCCGCGAGTGATCGTATTCTTTCGTCAACGAAACTCTGTCCGATATGTCGACGATGCCGAAGCGGTTCGTCGATGTAGGAGCGCCTTCGCCCTTGGCAGGGTTGTGGTTCGGTGGCCTATTGCGCGATGGGTTCGCGCTGAGCGCTGCAGGGAATGCGGGGAAATTCGCCGATGTGGGGTCAGGGCTGCTGAAAGCGATGCTTGATGGTGTGGAGCTCAACCGGACACTGAACGCAGCAGTCGAACACATCATGGACGGATTCGTCAGGCTCGACGTCCACCCGGACGTGGCGGACGGGGTCACCGCCTTGGCAGACCTCGGGATTCGGATGATCACCCTCAGCAACGGGTCGGCCGGCGTCGCCGAGAAACTCCTCGATTCAGCCGGACTGCTGAGCAGATTCGAAATGCTGCTCTCCGTCGATGCAGTCGGAGAATGGAAGCCCGCTGTCCACGCCTACGAGTACGCACTCGCGCAATGCGACATCGACGATCCACGCGAGGCCATGCTCGTGGCCGTCCATCCCTGGGACATCGACGGGGCAACCCGAGCCGGGTTGGCAACGGCATGGCTGAACCGTGACGGCGGTGCGTACCCCGACTACTTTGACGCCCCGGATGTAGAAGTGACCTCCCTCGTGCGGCTGGCCCAGCATTTCGGAAGCCACGTCGCATCTTGACGGACCTGGCCGAACCATGGGAGCGTACTACTTACCGAGCGATCGCTCGGTCTGAGATTTCGAGGAGCATGTCTGTGGCTGTCGATCTGACCTACTCACCCCACGTCCAGGCGCTGATCGGCAAAACGCGGACTTTCATACGGGAAGAGGTCCTCCCGATCGAAGACGAATTCCTCGGAAATTTTACCGACGCAGGTGGCGATGAGCTGCGGATTTCGCTGCAACAGGCGGCGAAGAAGGCGGGCGTGTTCGCGCCCCACGCACCCGTCGAGTACGGCGGCGCAGGCCTGAACATGAGCGACCGCGCACCCCTGTTCGAAGAGGGCGGATACTCGCTCTTCGGGCCTGCCGCGCTCAACATCGGTGCGCCCGACGAGGGAAACGTGCACATGTTGGCGCATATTGCCTCCGGCGCACAGAAGGAACAGTTCCTGGCACCGCTGGCAGCAGGCGATGTCCGATCGGCATTCGCGATGACCGAACCCGCACCGGGTGCAGGCTCGGACCCCTCGGCGTTGCGGTCCACCGGAATCAAGGTCGAGGGCGGTTGGCGCGTCGACGGGCATAAATGGTTCATCACCGGCGCCGATGGCGCAGGATTTTTCATCATCATGGCCCGCACCGCAGGCAAGCCCGGTGACCGCGGAGGAGCGACGATGTTCCTCGCGCCCGCCGACACCGAAGGTATCAAGGTCGGCCGCCACATCGGCACTCTCGACCAAGCGACGATCGGTGGCCACTGCGAGGTCTTCTTCGACAATGTCTTCGTCCCCGACGAGAACGTGCTCGGTGCCGTCGACGAAGGATTCAGCTACGCGCAGGTGCGTCTCGGACCTGCCCGCATGACACACGTCATGCGCTGGCTCGGTGCAGCCAGACGCGGACACGACGTCGCTGTCGCGCAAGTTGCGCAGCGTGAAGGGTTCGGCTCTGTCCTCGGCGATCTGGGCATGATTCAGAAGATGGTCGCCGACAACGAAATCGACATTGCCGCGACGCGAGCGCTGCTGGTCCAGGCCTGCTTTGCGCTCGATCAGGGCTCGACGGCAAGTAACGAGACGTCGATCGCGAAGACATTTGCAGCCGAAGCCGTCTTCCGGATCGTCGACCGCAGTATCCAAATGTGCGGGGGCCTCGGGGTTTCCGACGACCTTCCCCTCGCGCGACTCTCGCGTGAAATCCGCCCTTTCAGGGTGTACGACGGCCCGTCCGAGGTCCATCGCTGGGCCATCGCAAAGCGAGTTGTCGGCGCCGC
>NZ_MKKY01000061.1 GCF_002091955.1 Rhodococcus sp. 1168
GGGTAAGTCCCATGACGTGGTGGACATTCGGTGAGGCGGCGTAGCCGCTGCTCGGGCGTGTCGTACCCGTGTTGTGGGTGGGCCATCGCGTAGTGATGAACGAGTTACCGCCAAAGTGACTCGACCAAAGGACCACGCGATGACCCACGACCATTCTGCCCTGATCACCCAGCTCGACGCACTCAAGGGCGCCGACCCGGCGAGTGTGTTCGCCGAATTGATCCGCGCCGGCTTACAGACCCTGATCGACGCCGAGGCCACCGAGGTCCTCGGTGCCGGCCGCTACGAACGGACCACCGAGCGAACGAACTACCGCAACGGCACCAGGCCGAAGACAGTAGCGACGACCAGCGGCGACATCGAAGTCCAGATCCCGAAGCTGCGCACCGGGTCGTTCTTCCCCAGCCTGCTCGAACGCCGCCGTCGCATCGATCAGGCCCTGTACGCGGTGATCATGGAGGCCTACGTCCATGGCGTCTCGACCCGCAACGTCGACGACCTCGTGACCGCATTGGGGGTCGACTCGGGGGTCTCGAAGTCGACCGTCTCGCGGATCTGCCAGGGCCTCGACGTCGAGATCGCCCGCTTCCGCGAGCGTTCGTTGACGCACACCAGCTTTCCCTACATCTTCCTCGACGCCACGTACTGCAAGGTCCGGATCGGTGCGCACGTCGTCTCGCATGCTCTCGTCGTCGCCACCGGGGTGTCCATCGACGGGACCCGCGAAGTATTGGGCACCGCAGTAGGAGACAGTGAGTCGTTCGACTTCTGGCGCGAGTTCCTCATCGGACTCAAAGCCCGCGGTTTGTCGGGGGTGCATCTAGTGATCTCCGATGCGCATGCGGGGTTGAAAGCGGCGGTGGCGCAGCAGTTCACGGGTGCGTCGTGGCAGCGGTGCCGGGTGCATTTCATGCGGAACGTCGGCTCGGCGGTGTCGTCGAAGCAGGTGCCGCCGGTGATGGCTGCGATCAAGACGATCTTCGCACACACCGAGCCCGATGCCGTTGCGCAGCAATGGGATCAGGTCGCCGACACTCTCGCTGGCTCGTTTCCGAAAGTCGCTGCGATGATGCGTGATGCGAAGGAGGACGTGCTCGCGTTCCGGTCGTTCCCGAAGGCACATTGGCAGAAGATCTGGTCGAACAATCCGATCGAACGACTGAACAAGGAGATCAAACGCCGCGCCGATGTCGTGGAGATCTTCCCGAACCCGGCAGCGTTCCTACGCCTGGCGACGGCGGTGGTGATCGAGGCGCACGACGAGTGGCAGGTCACCCGCCGCTACGTCTCCGACGTCTCCATGGACGAACTGAGGGTCGTCATCGCACGAAAGGAACGCGCTACAGCCGCCGACACGGACACCGAGTCGTTGACACCCAAACTCGAATCCGCATAACATACAACACAACTCGTTGATCACGAACCAGATGGTTCACCGATCCGAACTACACCACGCCATGGGGCACTATCTATTCAAGCGCTTGAGCGGCGCTGTTAACTTAACTGAATGCAATTGGGAATCAACAGCATCAGGTCAAGTTGTGGCGAATTCTGTTGGCGAGAAACCGGTTCAGGCTGCAGATGGTGTGCCGATATCGTCGTTCCAGCAAGCGAAGCGGCCGGTCATTTCCGAACGGTTATCGCTCGCGGTGAGCTTATGTCGCCCGGGTCGAAAGTGCGGCGAAATCGCGCTGAACACCGCCAGGAACCGTTGCGCTGCATCCGGTGAGCGAAAAAGTTTCATTGTCCGTTCGAGCTGGCTCGGGGGGTGGTGCGATTTCGCGACCAGATTGCTGGGGTACTTCGAGCGCCGGTGCTCGACCGATGGCATCAACTCCCGGTGCGCCACAAGGTAACTGGCAAGCCTGTCGGTCACCGGTACCTCGGCATCCGAACATGCTTACGTATCAGCTTGCCAAAGAAGCGTTTCGCCGCCTTCGCATTGCGCCGGGACTGGACCAGAACGTCAAGGACATTGCCGTCCTGATCGACCGCCCGCCACAGGTACTGCCGTTTTCCGCCGATCTTGGCGAACACCTATATCGAGGGCACTGTCACGTTGTTGAAGTCGGCAAACTGGCAGAATCCATTGCGTGACCAACCCGATGCTGTCGTACAAGGGCCACCGCTACCCGGTCGAGATCATCAACCACTGCGTGTGGTTGTACTTCCGGTTCCCGCTCAGCTTCCGCGAAGTCGAGGAGATGATGCTGCAACGCGGTGTCATGGTCAGCTACGAGACGATCCGGCGGTGGTGCGCCAAGTTCGGGCAGGCCTACGCCAACGAGCTGCGTCGACGGCGGTCCCGGCCCGGTGACAAGTGGCACCTCGACGAGGTGTTCATCCGAATCGATGGCCGCCAACATTATCTGTGGCGCGCGGTCGACCAGGACGGCAACTTGCTCGATGTGCTGGTCCAGTCTCGACGAAATGGTAACGCCGCCAAGCAATTCTTCCGTAAGCTACTCATGGGCTTGCGCTATGTGCCGCGGGTGATCGTCACCGACAAGCTTGGCAGCTACCAGGTCGCGCACCACGAACTGTTGGCCTCGGTCGAGCATCGCCGATCCAAGTACTTGAACAACCGGGCCGAGAACTCGCACCAACCCACCAGGCAGCGAGAACATGCGATGAAACGGTTCACCTCGGTCGGGCACGCGCAACGCTTCCTGTCCGCCTTCTCGGGCATTTCGCCGCATTTCCGACCCGGCCGACACCGCCTCTCGGCATCCGAATGGCATACCGAGATGGCCGACCGTTTCACGATCTGGCAGGAGATCACCGCGACCGACGCCGCCTGAAAGTAAACAGCCCGGCGGTGTCCTGTAACAGCCTGCCCCAAACAGGCTTCACTGCTACACTTTTCGACTAATCTGACAGTGCCGGCCGGAGGGCACTTTCTTCAGTTCGACACCCGGTTACCTCGCAGATTCATCGGTGGATCGAGGCTAAGCGCAATACCGTTCAGTTAGTGTCCGTTGAGGTAGGGTGAGGTGTGCCTCGTAGTGGATGGGTGAA
>NZ_MKKY01000062.1 GCF_002091955.1 Rhodococcus sp. 1168
GGGTAAGTCCCATGACGTGGTGGACATTCGGTGAGGCGGCGTAGCCGCTGCTCGGGCGTGTCGTACCCGTGTTGTGGGTGGGCCATCGCGTAGTGATGAACGAGTTACCGCCAAAGTGACTCGACCAAAGGACCACGCGATGACCCACGACCATTCTGCCCTGATCACCCAGCTCGACGCACTCAAGGGCGCCGACCCGGCGAGTGTGTTCGCCGAATTGATCCGCGCCGGCTTACAGACCCTGATCGACGCCGAGGCCACCGAGGTCCTCGGTGCCGGCCGCTACGAACGGACCACCGAGCGAACGAACTACCGCAACGGCACCAGGCCGAAGACAGTAGCGACGACCAGCGGCGACATCGAAGTCCAGATCCCGAAGCTGCGCACCGGGTCGTTCTTCCCCAGCCTGCTCGAACGCCGCCGTCGCATCGATCAGGCCCTGTACGCGGTGATCATGGAGGCCTACGTCCATGGCGTCTCGACCCGCAACGTCGACGACCTCGTGACCGCATTGGGGGTCGACTCGGGGGTCTCGAAGTCGACCGTCTCGCGGATCTGCCAGGGCCTCGACGTCGAGATCGCCCGCTTCCGCGAGCGTTCGTTGACGCACACCAGCTTTCCCTACATCTTCCTCGACGCCACGTACTGCAAGGTCCGGATCGGTGCGCACGTCGTCTCGCATGCTCTCGTCGTCGCCACCGGGGTGTCCATCGACGGGACCCGCGAAGTATTGGGCACCGCAGTAGGAGACAGTGAGTCGTTCGACTTCTGGCGCGAGTTCCTCATCGGACTCAAAGCCCGCGGTTTGTCGGGGGTGCATCTAGTGATCTCCGATGCGCATGCGGGGTTGAAAGCGGCGGTGGCGCAGCAGTTCACGGGTGCGTCGTGGCAGCGGTGCCGGGTGCATTTCATGCGGAACGTCGGCTCGGCGGTGTCGTCGAAGCAGGTGCCGCCGGTGATGGCTGCGATCAAGACGATCTTCGCACACACCGAGCCCGATGCCGTTGCGCAGCAATGGGATCAGGTCGCCGACACTCTCGCTGGCTCGTTTCCGAAAGTCGCTGCGATGATGCGTGATGCGAAGGAGGACGTGCTCGCGTTCCGGTCGTTCCCGAAGGCACATTGGCAGAAGATCTGGTCGAACAATCCGATCGAACGACTGAACAAGGAGATCAAACGCCGCGCCGATGTCGTGGAGATCTTCCCGAACCCGGCAGCGTTCCTACGCCTGGCGACGGCGGTGGTGATCGAGGCGCACGACGAGTGGCAGGTCACCCGCCGCTACGTCTCCGACGTCTCCATGGACGAACTGAGGGTCGTCATCGCACGAAAGGAACGCGCTACAGCCGCCGACACGGACACCGAGTCGTTGACACCCAAACTCGAATCCGCATAACATACAACACAACTCGTTGATCACGAACCAGATGGTTCACCGATCCGAACTACACCACGCCATGGGGCACTATCGCCAAGGTGAAGGCTAGGGCTGATTTCATGCGTGAACAAAAGAATGTTGTTATGATTGATAAAGAATGAAAAATGATAGTGAAGAGATAGCTAGTTCTTACGATAAATATTTACCGTATGTCGTAGATAACGAGTGTCATCGTCTAGCACTCAAAAGTAGGGATAGATCGGGCTATGGCATTATCAAGCATAGGGGAAAGAATCACTACGCACATCGCTTTCAGTGGCTGAAAATGCGGGGTGCGATTCCTGAGGGTCTAGAAATATTGCATGCTAAAGGCTGTTTTAGAGACTGCATACGAATAGAACATCTCAGCGTAAATACGCATCAGGCAAATATTGATCAGATCAAACAAGATGCCAAGCAATTTTGCCGGGTAGGGCATGAGCTGAACAGAACCAATAGTTATAAATACAATGGTTCGACAATCTGTAAACTATGCAAGGCTAAGCAGCTAGTAGAAATAGCACGACACAAACGAGAACTAAAGACTAGAGCCAGTAGTCAATGAATATAGGATACGCGTTCGCGCTCTTAACTTAAGTCAAGAAATTGTGGCAGCTTTACACCACCAAAACTAGATAACAATATAAACAAATAGATCAAAATGAAAACCAAATTCAATAAGAAAGTAGATGAAAATGAATGGCAAAGTACACATCAGAGGAGATTGAGCACGCGGTAGAGCTGGCGCAGGACATTGGACTAGCGGCAACCCGTAGAGAGTTGGGCTACCCGTCTAGCTGGTCAACACTCAAGCGTTGGTGCGACGAGGCAGGCGTAGCCATTGAACTTGATGCGCTCAAGTCCAAAGCGGCTCAGTTCAATTCTTTTTATGAGGAAACTGAACTACGGGTAGCTCAGCAAGACGCGCTAGCCTCGATCTTTCTTCCTGCTGACGTGTCGGCCTGAACCCCTCGAGATTGTGGCTGTCAC
>NZ_MKKY01000063.1 GCF_002091955.1 Rhodococcus sp. 1168
GATAGTGCCCCATGGCGTGGTGTAGTTCGGATCGGTGAACCATCTGGTTCGTGATCAACGAGTTGTGTTGTATGTTATGCGGATTCGAGTTTGGGTGTCAACGACTCGGTGTCCGTGTCGGCGGCTGTAGCGCGTTCCTTTCGTGCGATGACGACCCTCAGTTCGTCCATGGAGACGTCGGAGACGTAGCGGCGGGTGACCTGCCACTCGTCGTGCGCCTCGATCACCACCGCCGTCGCCAGGCGTAGGAACGCTGCCGGGTTCGGGAAGATCTCCACGACATCGGCGCGGCGTTTGATCTCCTTGTTCAGTCGTTCGATCGGATTGTTCGACCAGATCTTCTGCCAATGTGCCTTCGGGAACGACCGGAACGCGAGCACGTCCTCCTTCGCATCACGCATCATCGCAGCGACTTTCGGAAACGAGCCAGCGAGAGTGTCGGCGACCTGATCCCATTGCTGCGCAACGGCATCGGGCTCGGTGTGTGCGAAGATCGTCTTGATCGCAGCCATCACCGGCGGCACCTGCTTCGACGACACCGCCGAGCCGACGTTCCGCATGAAATGCACCCGGCACCGCTGCCACGACGCACCCGTGAACTGCTGCGCCACCGCCGCTTTCAACCCCGCATGCGCATCGGAGATCACTAGATGCACCCCCGACAAACCGCGGGCTTTGAGTCCGATGAGGAACTCGCGCCAGAAGTCGAACGACTCACTGTCTCCTACTGCGGTGCCCAATACTTCGCGGGTCCCGTCGATGGACACCCCGGTGGCGACGACGAGAGCATGCGAGACGACGTGCGCACCGATCCGGACCTTGCAGTACGTGGCGTCGAGGAAGATGTAGGGAAAGCTGGTGTGCGTCAACGAACGCTCGCGGAAGCGGGCGATCTCGACGTCGAGGCCCTGGCAGATCCGCGAGACGGTCGACTTCGAGACCCCCGAGTCGACCCCCAATGCGGTCACGAGGTCGTCGACGTTGCGGGTCGAGACGCCATGGACGTAGGCCTCCATGATCACCGCGTACAGGGCCTGATCGATGCGACGGCGGCGTTCGAGCAGGCTGGGGAAGAACGACCCGGTGCGCAGCTTCGGGATCTGGACTTCGATGTCGCCGCTGGTCGTCGCTACTGTCTTCGGCCTGGTGCCGTTGCGGTAGTTCGTTCGCTCGGTGGTCCGTTCGTAGCGGCCGGCACCGAGGACCTCGGTGGCCTCGGCGTCGATCAGGGTCTGTAAGCCGGCGCGGATCAATTCGGCGAACACACTCGCCGGGTCGGCGCCCTTGAGTGCGTCGAGCTGGGTGATCAGGGCAGAATGGTCGTGGGTCATCGCGTGGTCCTTTGGTCGAGTCACTTTGGCGGTAACTCGTTCATCACTACGCGATGGCCCACCCACAACACGGGTACGACACGCCCGAGCAGCGGCTACGCCGCCTCACCGAATGTCCACCACGTCATGGGACTTACCCTCTTCGTGATAGCCGCCAGGTGCCAATCAGAGCGAAAACCCTCGAACGCCACTGCAACTCGAGTGAACGCGTCCATAGAAACCCGCTGCGCCAGAGGACCTCGTTCGTTGACCTTCACCTGCAGATCACGCCAATCCTGCAATGATCGAGCGATTTCTGCTTGGAACGTGTCTATCACTTTGTTCGGATCACGGGTGTTCACCACGTGACGCAGCATACGACGCCAGCGTTCTTATCATCGACTGAACACACCACACCCCACCTGCATTGCGGACTCCCACATCTGATGTGCGATCAGATCATTCATTCGACTGACACCAACCGCCAGGTCCAGTCGATCGTTTAATGACAGTTGCAGTGCGTCGTCTATTGCGCGTCTTCCTTGAACACCTGGCTCGCGAGACGGTTCATGACCTCAAGACGCTGCTGGTACGGCAAACGCGCCCAGGGAAATCACAACAATTGCACGCATCCGAAGACTTCAGCCGGGTACAAGAGGTGCAGATACCGACGTTCGTTCAAGCCCGAGAAGAAGCCTATGAAGAGACGGTGCGAGGCGTGTGGGTGGACGAAACCCATCGACAACTTCGAACACGCGAGCGATGTCTGCCTACGGTGCACCGGATCGAACGTTGACACAACGTGATCACACAGCGTGTCTGCCCGACCCACGAAAAAGGTCCCCGACACGCTGGTGCATGTCAGGGACCTGCTGGTGGAGCCGCCTAAGAGAATCGAACTCTTGACCTTTTCATTACGAGTGAAATGCTCTACCGACTGAGCTAAGGCGGCGTGCCTTTCGGCGTTCGTGAGTCTAACGGAGCATCCCGCTCAAATGAAAATCGGCTGCTTGAATGCCCACTTCAAGCTATCTGGCAGCCTGAATGAACCATTGAAGCGATGGGGCCGGCCTCGATGAACCACCCAAGCGATGGGGTCAGCGCAGCGCCGAACCCAATGACGCCACCATGGCGTACACCGCGAACTTCGGTTTGGCGTTGAGGGCCAGAGACTCGCGGCAGCGCAGAATGGCCTCGATGCTCTTCAGCAGCGCCTCCGGTGAGGCACCTTTGGCCATCCGTTCGATCTGTTCGGCCATGTCGGGGTGATTGAGCACGGCAGTCGACCCGTACGAGCGGGCCAACGCATCGCGATACAGGCCGGCGAGGTCGATCAGTGCCCGGTCGTAGGAGTCGCGCACGTTACGGGTGCGACGCGACTTCTGCCGCGCTTCGAGTTCTTTGATGACCCCTGCAGACCCACGTAGCGCGCCCGCTGCGCCCTTGCCGGTACCGCCCGCGCCCAATGCGGTTCGAAGTTCCTCCATCTCGACGCCGTCGAGCGCAGCGCTGATCTCCGCTGCTTCCGTTTCGGCGGCCTTCACCATCTCCTCAGCTGCGAGATACGCCTGTGTGGGGCGAGCGGCGGCCGATGCGAGCCCAAGCGCACGCGTCCGTCGAGCGCGGGCGTCCTCGTCTTTGGCGAGGCGTCGAGCGCGCCCGACATGACCGCCACTGATCGATGCGGCCCACTCCGCTGTCTTCTGGTCCAGCTTGTCTCGGGTCTGCAGCACCCCGGCGATCGCCGACGCCGTAGGCGTCACCAAGGGGATATGCCTGCAGCGCGACCGCAGTGTCACCGACATGTCCTCCGGATCGGTCGACGGCGCACACAGCAGCATGACGGTCCGCGTCGGTGGTTCCTCGACGACCTTGAGCAGCGCATTGGCGGCGGCCTCGCTGAGACGGTCCGCGTCCTCGATCACGACGATCTGCCACCGGCCGGTGCTCGGACGTCTGGACGCTATCGAGACGATGTCACGCATTTCCTTGACGCTGATGCTCAACCCTTGCGGGATGATACGTCGAACATCGCCGTGGGTTCCTGCCATCGTCGTCGAACAGGCATGGCACTCGCCGCAGCCCGGTGAGCCTTCCGACGTGCATTGGAGGGCGGCGGCGAAACACAGTGCGGCCACCGAACGTCCTGAGCCGGGAGGCCCGGTGAAAAGCCAGGCGTGAGTCATGGCGGACCCGGTATCGCCACTGCGTGCACCGACGGCTGCAGTGGTCAGCTGCAACTCGACGTCCTCTTGGCCGATCAGCCGATCGAATACTCCTGCCATGGGTGGTGATCCTAGTCGTCGACTACGACGCCGTAGACGGTCGCGGTACTGCCGGAAGGACGGGCCACCCGACCTAGATGTCCTCCAGAAGCATTCTCGTCGCCACCCTCAATCTGATGCAGAACGAGCTGAAGTCCTTCTCCATCATCGTCAATTGAAGTGCTCGGCCGTCGATATCGACCAAGGCCACACAGGAGTCACCCTTGAACACGAAGATCTGAACTGTTCGCGCGCCTACGTCGATGGAAGACAAATCGGTGATGCCGGATGTCGTCTCGATCGAATCCAGCGGGAGTCCTGCAGTGATCGTGGCAGTGAACGCAACATTCTCACCCGTCCAGACGCAGCCGTCCGACATCGGCGTGACCGTCTCCGGATCCACACCTACCGCTACCGTCAGCGTGATTTCGTCGAACTCGCATGGGTCGAACTCCGCAGAAGTTACCGCCTCGGTCATCGGTGGCGTCGCCGAACTCGCTTGGCCTTGACCATGCCACGGGTCCTCGACGACAGCTTTACCCTCGACCGGTCGAGCGCACCCCGACAACACGAGCAGGCAGCATGCAGCTACGGCTAGTTTCTTCCTCACAACCACTTGGACGTAGCGGACGCCCCACTGGTTCCAGCGTTACCCAGTCGCGTTCAGTCAACACCCATCCGCTTGAATGGTCCATTCAAGATGACTGATAGCTTGAATGGTCCA
Organism: Rhodococcus sp. 1168; assembly: GCF_002091955.1. Classification (GTDB taxonomy): domain Bacteria; phylum Actinomycetota; class Actinomycetes; order Mycobacteriales; family Mycobacteriaceae; genus Rhodococcoides. The sequence continues at coordinate 4,299 of NZ_MKKY01000063.1, forward strand.
TTCACGTTGGCAGAGAACATGAATGGACCAATTCAAGCAAAAAAGGGGCGAGCGGCTAACCCTCAGCCGGCGGTGTCTTCTTCGCCACGGTCTTCTTTGCGGCAACCTTCTTCGCCGCAGCCTTCTTCGCAGGCGCCTTCTTGGCTGCAGCCTTCTTTGCCGGTGCTTTCTTGGCCGCAGTCTTCGTTGCGGTCTTGGTGGCGGTGGCCTTCTTGGTCGTCGCCTTCTTGGTGGCCTTCTTCTTCACCGGGCCACGAGCACGCCTGTCCGCCAGCAACTCCGACGCACGATCGTCGGTGATGTCGGCGACGTCGTCGTCCTTGCGCAGGCTGGCGTTGGTTTCCCCGTCGGTCACGTACGGTCCGAATCGGCCGTCCTTGATGACCATCGGCGCTTCGCTGACCGGGTCGATCCCGAGCTCACGGAGCGGCGGCTTCGCTTCACCCTGACGTCCGCGACGCTTCGGTTCGGCGTAGATCTCGAGCGCATCTTCCAACGTGACGGTGAACAGTTGTTCCTCGTCGGTGAGCGAACGAGAGTCGGTGCCCTTCTTCAGATATGGGCCGTAGCGGCCGTTCTGAGCGGTGATCTCCTCTTTCGACTCGGGGTCCACGCCGACCACTCGCGGCAGCGACAGCAACTTGAGCGCGTCGTCGAGCGTGATGGTCGCGAGGTCCATCGACTTGAGTAGTGAGCCGGTGCGCGGCTTCGGGCCGGTGGCCTTCTTCGCGGCCTTCTTGGCGGGCGCCTTTTTCGCAGCGGCCTTCTTGACTGCAGTTTTGGTGCCACCGCCACCGTCTTCACCCTGCGGGATGGGAACGATGTCCGGCTCGGGAGGTGTCGGTTCGGCTGGCGGCTCGGGCAGTATCTCCGTCACATAAGGACCGAAACGGCCTTCTTTCGCGACGATATCGTTGCCGGTGAGCGGGTCGGCACCGAGCTTGCGGCCCTCCTGCGGTGTCGCGAACAATTTTTCCGCGAACTCGAGCGTCAGCTCGTCAGGGGGAAGGTCGTCGGGCAGGTTGGCGCGTTGCGAAATCGGATCCCCGTCGGGATCGTCGTCGTTGCGAACCAGCCGCTCGAGATATGGACCGTAGCGGCCGACGCGTACGTGGACTTCGCGTCCCTCGCTGTCGTCGAACAGCCTGATCGAGTTGATCTCGCGTGCGTCGATGTCCTCGAGGTTGGTGCCGACCATCTTCTTCAGTCCGCCCGAACGCGCGACAGAACCTTCGGCACCGGTGTCGCCGCCGAAGTAGAAGCTGTTGAGCCAATCCCCGCGGCGTTCGCGACCACCGGCGATGGCGTCGAGATCGTCTTCCATCCCGGCGGTGAAGTCGAAGTCCACGAGTCGACCGAAGTGCGTCTCGAGGAGTGCGACGACCGAGAACGCCACCCACGCCGGCACCAACGCGCTGCCACGTTTGTAGACGTACCCGCGGTCGAGAATGGTCTTGATGATCGAGGCGTACGTCGACGGTCGACCGATCCCCAACTCTTCGAGGGTCTTGATGAGCGAGGCCTCGGTGTACCGAGCGGGTGGGTTGGTCGTATGCCCATCCGGATCGAGCGCGGTAGCGGTCACCGCATGCCCGGCCTTCAACGCAGGGAGTCTGGATTCTGCGTCGTCGGACTGGCCGCCGGCCTCGTCGTCGACACTCTCGACATAGGCCTTCAAGAAGCCTGCGAACGTGATGGTGCGACCTGCCGCGGAGAACGTGCAGTCTTCGCCGGTGCCTGCTGTTCCGGTGATGCGCAAAGTAAGTGTCGTCCCGCGAAGGTCTGCCATCTGCGATGCAACCGTGCGCTGCCAGATCAACTCGTACAGACGGAACTCGTCGGTCTGCAGCGCCGAGTGGAGCTGGCCGGGCGTTTGGAATACGTCACCCGCAGGCCTGATGGCCTCGTGTGCCTCCTGCGCGTTCTTGACCTTGCGTGTGTACTGCCTCGGCGACGGATGGACGTATTCGGCGCCGTACAAATCGGTTGCCTGGGCCCGTGCGGCTGCAATCGCGGACTCCGACAGGTTCGTGGAGTCGGTACGCATGTAGGTGATGTAGCCGTTTTCGTACAACCGCTGCGCCACGCGCATCGTTCGTTCCGAGCTGAAACGCAGTTTACGGCCGGCTTCCTGCTGCAGCGTCGACGTCATGAACGGTGGGTACGGTTTGCGGGTGTACGGCTTGTCCTCGGCAGACGCGACGGTCAGGTCGACACCTTGAAGTGCGTCGGCGAGCCTGCGCGCACGTGGTTCGTCGAGAACGGTCACGGCGTCGGTCTTGAGCTTGCCGTCGGCTCCGAAGTCTCGACCCGACGCGACACGATTGCCATCGACGTTGACCAGACGGGCACCAAAGCTGCGCGGTGCCGCGTCGGCTCCGGCGTCGAGTGTCGCCGAGATGTCCCAGTACTCGGCCGTGCGGAACGCCATTCGGTCGCGCTCACGCTGCACGATGATGCGAGTCGCGACGGACTGGACACGGCCCGCCGACAGCTTCGGCATGACCTTCTTCCACAGGACCGGACTGACCTCGTAGCCGTACAGGCGATCGAGGATTCGGCGGGTTTCCTGCGCGTCGACCAGGTCCTGGTCGAGTTCACGGGTGTCGGCGGCCGCTGCCAGGATGGCTGGTTTGGTGATCTCGTTGAACACCATGCGTCGAACTGGAATCTTCGGGTTCAGGGTCTCGAGGAGGTGCCAAGCAATGGCTTCACCCTCGCGGTCAGGGTCAGTGGCCAGGTAAAGTTCGTCGGCATCCTTGAGCAGACTCTTGAGCTCGGCGACCTTGCTTCGCTTCTCCGGCGACACCACGTACAGGGCTTCGAAGTCGTGATCGACATTCACCCCGAGCCTGGCCCACGGTTCACCCTTGTATTTGGCAGGCACGTCGGCCGCTCCACGTGGGAGGTCTCTGATGTGTCCGACGGACGCCTCGACCACGTAGTTCTTACCGAGGTACGGGGCAATCTTCTTCGCCTTGGTCGGGGACTCGACGATGACAAGACGGCGCGGCTCAACAGAGCTGCCGGTGGACCCGTCCCCCGTGCCGTTATTCCGTGTTGCCACCTTGTTGCCGAACCTTTCCTATTGCATTGACTCGAGGCACTCCGTGTGCATTTTTACCGGTCGAATCCGACATTTTCTTTCGGTCCGCCTGGTAACAGAGTGGCATACGCCGTCGAAATACTCCCAGATCGGCTTCTGACCGACCTAGTCGGCGTGCGGCCAGCTGGCACGAGCGTCCATGTTTTCCGGAGGGGGGCCCACGTTCTCGACCAGCCTCATCATGCGCCTACGTCCGGTAATTCTCAGACCCGGCATCGGCCCGCGAGTACCTATCTGGGTCGGCGCGATTCCGGCACGCATCAATGCCTGCGCGAGCGGGGCATGTGTTTCCGGGGCGTGCGGATCGAGGCCGAGGACGTAGCGTTCGCCCTCCGCCTCCGGCTTTCCGGAGGCCAGCACCCAGGCCCGTAATTCACGGGATCCGGGAACCCAGCCGGGTGGCATCGCCTTCACCGCGCCTTTGGTCCACAGCGAGGCCAACGGTGCCAGGTCCGCGACCGATGCCGTACGAACCAGTGGACGATTTTCTTCCGACCGGCTCAACTCCGAGACCAACCCACACTCGGCGATCAGATCTGCGATCGCCTCGGCGCGCCATTCACTGTCGACGACGACAGAGATACGCGCGCCCGCAGCCGACACGACGACCTGTCCGGTCGACGCCAGCAGTCCTCTCAAGTCGGTCACCGACGGGGGCAACGACTCGGCGGAGAAAAAGGACAGCTGGTTCACAGTGTGGACAGTAGGACATAGTCGGTCGAACCGATGCCTCATGTGCGCGTTTCGTCCGACCGGATGACGCGTCTTCCCCGAAAACAACTCATCCCCCTCTTGATGTTCGCACAAAACACGAACGATAAGAGGGGGATGATGATTGTCGACTGGACCCGCATTGCGGGCGATTGTCGATCAGACCGCGTGAACTCCGGTTGCCTGAGGACCCTTGGTGCCCTGGCCGACCTCGAACTCGACGCGCTGGTTCTCCTCGAGGGTACGGAATCCGTTGCCCTGAATCTCGGAGTAATGAACGAAGACGTCAGCGGACCCGTCTTCTGGTGCGATGAATCCAAAGCCCTTTTCGGCGTTGAACCACTTCACAGTTCCCTGTGCCATGCTGTTCCTTCTCTTTCTAACACCGGATGCGGCGGACAGTGCATACAGTCCACCGGGCCGGTTCCGACCGTTGTACTTCCTGATCCCCCTCGCGAGGAACCCCTGCAATACAGAGATCCCTTCAGGAAACGCTCTGAAAAGCACACCGTTCGCAACATTAGTTTCTGCGAACGTGAAAACGAACACAGAAGCTGCGACCAAGGCAAGTGAACCATGTTCCCAGCAATCGCAACAGTCAGACTGAACACTTTCCGAACAATTTGTCCATCATGGTGATCGCAGTGCCGACCTCCGACACCATCGAGTGTCTTCACCAGCATCGATACCGTCCCACTGCAGGTCCCGGACCGACTGACCGATAGCATGAAACCGCAGGTCGTGGGCCTTGTCGATGTATGCAGTCTGTTCGATTTCAAGTACGGAGAACACGTGACCCAACCGGTTCCACAGCAGAGCTACGGTCGCGCACTCCTGGACCGAGTGCTCGCCGGCACCCCCTCCGGGGAGGATCCGTTGACCCACATCGCGGAGTTGCCGGGGAGGGCATCGCAATTCGTCGACTGGCCGTCGTGGCTGAAGCCCGAAGTAAGCCGCACCCTGATCTCCCGAGGAATCACCCGACCGTGGAGTCATCAGGCTCACGCCGCGACGCTCGCCATCGGTGGTCAGCACGTAGTCTTGTCCACCGGTACGGCGTCGGGAAAGTCGCTGGCATACCAGATGCCGATCTTGTCGACGCTTCTCCACGAACCCCGCGCGACGGCACTGTATCTGGCACCGACGAAGGCGCTGGGCGCGGACCAACTCCGCAGTACCATCTCCATCACCGACGAGTTACGCACCGAAGCACCAGAATTGGGTGAGGTCTTCCCGTGCTCGTACGACGGCGACACCCCCATCGAGACCCGACAGTGGGCCCGCGCCAATGCACGCTGGATTTTCACGAATCCGGACATGGTGCACATCGGGATTCTCGGCGCGCACGAACGGTGGGCGAGATTCTTACGGAACTTGAAATTCGTGGTCGTCGACGAATGCCACTACTACCGTGGCGTGTTCGGTTCCAATGTGGCACTGATCCTTCGGCGCCTTCGACGCATCTGCGCGCGTTACGGCGCCACACCCACCTTCATTCTGGCGAGTGCCACGACGGCCGATCCGGGAGCAGCAGCTACCCGCCTCGTCGGCGCTCCCTGCGCACAGGTCACCGAGGACGGATCTCCGCACGGCCCCCGCACAGTGGCACTGTGGGAACCGCCGCTGCTGAAAACAATCACGGGTGAGAACGGGGCGCCGGTTCGCCGGTCGGCAGGCGCCGAAGCGTCGCGCATCATGGCCGACCTCATGATAGAAGGCGCTCGCACACTGACATTCGTCCGATCCAGACGAGGCGCCGAGGTCACTGCCCTCGGCACTCAGCGACTGCTCGCCGACGTCGATCGAGATCTACCCGCTCGGGTTGCCGCATACCGTGCGGGATATCTCGCCGACGATCGACGGAAATTGGAGTCGGATCTTTCCGACGGCACATTACTCGGTGTCGCCACGACCAACGCTCTCGAATTGGGCGTCGACATCGCCGGTCTCGACGCGGTCATCGTCGCAGGATTTCCAGGGACCGTCGCCTCGTTCTGGCAGCAGGCCGGCCGCTCGGGAAGGCGAGGAGAGGGATCTCTCGTCGTCCTCGTCGGCCGCGACGATCCACTGGACACGTACCTGGTTCACCATCCCGCAGCATTGTTGGACAAGCCCATCGAGGCGACGGTCACCGATCCGACCAACCCGTACATTCTCCGCCCGCAAATACTATGCGCTGCAGCCGAATTACCGATAACTGCCGAAGAGGCAGTGGAGCTGCAGGCCGAGTCGGTGCTGACCGCTCTGGCTGCCGACGGGCTGGTTCGCAAACGCCCGCACGGATGGTTCATCACACCCGAGGGCCAGAACCGGACTCCGCATGCCGCCGTGAACATACGCGGCGGCATCGGCGTTCAGGTCGCCATCGTCGACGGCGGTTCGGGTCGCATGCTCGGGACCGTCGATGGTGGCCGTGCCCCTGCCACAGCGCATCCCGGCGCCGTTCACATTCATCAGGGTGAATCGTTCGTCGTCGACGAGCTGGATCTCGAGGACGGAATCGCACTCGTCCACCCCGAGCAGCCCGACTGGAGTACCTCTGCCCGCGAGAGAACCGACATCGTGGTCACGGCCGTGCACTCCCAACAGGATTTCGGCGAGGTGACCACCGCGCTAGTCCAGGTGAACGTCACCCATCAGGTCGTGGGTTACCTTCGCCGACTGCACTCCGGGGAGGTCCTCGACTCCATCGATCTCGACATGCCCGAACAGACACTCGACACCCGCGCGGTGATGTACACGATCACACCGGAGCTACTCGAAGCCAGAGGGATACCGGCGGAACGATTCCCGGGATCACTCCACGCCGCCGAACACGCGGCCATCGGCCTGCTTCCGCTCATCGCAACCTGTGATCGCTGGGACATCGGCGGCGTGTCGACGGCCCTGCACCCGGACACCGGACTGCCCACGATCTTCGTCTACGACGGTTACGACGGCGGCGCAGGATTCGCCGACCGAGGACACAGTGCACTCCGGCAATGGCTGGCCGCGACGAAGGATGCCATCGAATCATGCGAGTGCCAGACCGGCTGTCCGTCGTGCATTCAGTCGCCGAAATGCGGCAACGGTAACGATCCGCTGGACAAGCCTGGCGCCGTCGTGGTGTTGGAAACGGTCCTCGGCGCACTCCGGGCCGGGCCGCGCTGAGGTAGCTCCTACCTCGGGTCCGCAGATAACTGGGCAATTGCGAATAGCTCAGGCGGACACATCCGCAGGAAGAATGATCGAGCCCAGGGGCATCTTTCTCCTGGTTGTACAGCTGACCCGTCGGCTCATGTCCGCCATCCCGGGCGTACCTCCGGCTGATTTTCGAATGGCGCAATCCCAGTGAGAGAGACTGTGGACTGATTGCCGTGATTTAGGTCATATGGTGGTTCGCCTATGGCGAGCGCAACATGTTCCCACCGAGACCGTTCGTCTCGACACAATCCAGGAGGTTCTCAGGTGACACTTTCAAGGCAACGCCGGCGCGGCACGGTAGCCGTCGCCGTCTTAGCCAGCGGCCTATTGCTGGCGGGCTGTGCGAGCGGTGGTGGTAGCAGTTCCGGCCCACAGACCGACCCCGGCGCTGTCGGCGTCATCGGTGACCAGGCCGAAGGCGGCACTCCTGTGGAAGGCGGCACGTTGAGCTTTGCCGGGTATTCACCCGTGGCCAGCCTCGATCCGACCAAGACCCAGCCCACCGGCGCAACCGGCGGCACCGAAATGGCAGCGGTTTACGACCTCCTCGTACGTTACGATTCCGCCTCCGATTCTTACGAGCCTCAGCTCGCGAAGGCGCTTACCTCGAGCGACGATTACAAGACGTGGACCCTCGAGTTGCGGGACGGAGTCACCTTCAGCGACGGCACGCCACTCGACGCCAAGGCCGTAATTGCCAGTACCAATCGCTTCAACGAACGGCGCGGTGGCGGCAGTCAAGCATTCACCGCCGGTGTCAAGTCCATGGAGGCCACCAACGACTCCACGGTGGTCTACACCATGAACCAGCCATGGTCCGAGTTCCCCTCGCTGCTCGTCTACGGCCACGGCATGGTCGTCGCGCCCAGCTCGGATCAGCCCGACGGCTCGTTCAAGCCAATCGGCGCAGGTGCCTTCACGTTGGAGAGCCTGACTCCCGGCGCAGACGTTGTGCTGAAGGCCCGGCCGGACTACTTCAACGGCAAGCCGCACCTGGACACACTGAAGTTCGTCACGATCAGCGACGAGCAGCCCAAGGTCGACGCCCTCAACTCGGGCGGCCTCAACATGGCATACCTGCGCGACGCCGCAGTCGTCGACGAGGCATCGGCCAACCTTCCGGGCTACTACGAGACGAACAGTCTCTCCGCAGTGGTCAGTATCAACCAGCGTGAAGGCCGTCCAGCTGCGGACGTCCGGGTACGTAAGGCGATGCAGTTGGCCGTCGACCCCGAGGCAATCGATCAGCGCGCACGTGGCGGCAAGGGCATGCCCGGTACCGAGATCTTCCAGCCTTGGTCCAAGTGGCACAACGACATTGCACCCGTGGAGATGAGTACGGAAGAGGCCAAGGCTCTCGTCGAGGCTGCGAAGGCAGACGGCTTCAGCGGCAATATGACCTACTTCACCCCCCAGACGCAGGCGGCCCAGGCCACTGCACTGACAATCCAGGCGATGTTGGCACCGATCGGTATCAACGTCAACATCGAGTACGCGGCATCGGTCACCGACATCGTCAAGCGCCTGTACATCGACAAAGACTTCGACATCGCCACCGGCGCGCTCAGCATCCAGGACACCGCGCCGTTCCAGCGCCTGTACGGCGCGTTGAACTCCACGTCGACGAACAACATCGGCGGCGTCAACGACCCGAAGATGGACGAGATCGTCACCAGTGTCCAAACCGCAACCAATGACGAGGCGAAGCTCGAAGCATTGAGCAACCTACAGGTAGAGGTCAACGAGAACGTGCCGTTCCTGGCCCTTGCCTCCGGTGCCAACTTCCTGGCATGGACCGACAACGTGCACGGCGCAGTACCAAGCCTGGACGCAATGGTGCTTCTGGACAAGGCCTGGGTCGAGTAGTAACCGCTCGACCGTGTCACCTGAACAGTGAGGTGGCATGACCTAGAGAACTGCACGCAGAACGCCGCCTGCCCGGTACGTCAACGCCAGTTGTCGCACCGGGCAGTCTGCTGTCTCCACCCTTTCCACCCTTTCCACCGTGTCCGGCGGCGTCGAAGGATTGCACCACGACTCCGCGGCCGGCATCGGCTGGTACTTCTTTGCTCGACGTCAGGGACTGGTCATCTTATCGAATAGTCCTGAGCGACAAGATAACCTGATGCGCGCCCGTCGGTAGGACTCGTCGCGTACACCGGCCGGGGGTACTGGTCGACGGCATGGTGCACGAATGTCCGAGGCGAATTCCACGCTCTTGGGGCGAGCAAGGCATCAGGGACAAAAGGAAGCGAGGGCCTCTCGGTTATCGGGTGCATTGTACGCACACCGGCACCGGAGGCCCTCGCCTTCGTCACGCCTACTCGGGAACTACACCTCGCCGGCGCGCTTACCTATCCCTGAATTTTCCGAACTGCCTGTGCGCGATCAGGACTCGACCCACGCTTTGTCGAACAGCATGATGCCAGTGGCAGTGGGCACGACTTCGTGCACGTCCTTCTGCCACGCCCAAAACGCGGCAAGCCCGCTGATGGGTACCGATGGCACAGTGTCGTTCCAGAGGCTCTGGACTCGGGCGATCACATCGCGCGCAGCATCATCGTCGGGGGCCGCCTGGAGCTCCTTCAACAAGCCGTCCATCTCCGGATTCGCATACCCGGTTGTGTTCCTCATCGATGTGCTGGAGAGGACGGACTGCAGACCCGCGTCTGGAATCGACTCGTACAGACCGATCCCGGCATGAGCCAGATCGAATTCATGTTTGACATAGACGCTGTTCAGTAGATCCCCAGCGTTGTTGGCGTAGACGATGTCCACTGTGAAACCGACGGCTTGCAGCAACGACTGCACCGCCAGGCCGATCGCTTGATCCTTGGGCTCGTTGAGAACGGTGTACTTCAGACGCCCGTCGTAGCCGTCTGCCTTTACCTCGTTCAGCAACTCGGTGGCCTTGGCCGGATCGTAGACAGGGCCGGCAACATCGGTATGCCACTGCGACGTCTGTCCGAACAACTCGGATCCGGGAAGGCCCTGGCCTTCTTCAGCGCGCTGGTCGATGAGGTCGGGGTCAATGGCATGCGAGATCGCCTGTCGTACCCGCACGTCTGTGCCTGGACGACCTTCGCGGTTGTTGATCAGCTCGGCTCCGCCGGCATTGAGGACATCGACGAATCCGGGATAACCGGCATCTTTCGCAGCGTTGATTGCCGATCCCAGGCCGCGAATGTAGGCAACGTCGAGTTGGCCCGCTTCCAGTGACTCGAAGTTCTCTTGTGGGCCGTTCAACGCCACCATGCGTAGACTGGCCAAATTCGGTGTCCCGCCGTAGTAGTCGGGGTTCGCGGTGAACGTGCGTTCCTCGCCGGGGAGAAAACCTGCCTCGGTGAAGGGACCGGCCCCAACCGGAGTGAACTTCTCACCTTGCTGTGCACCTGGGGCGACGATCATGCCGTGGCCCAAGGCCAGCATCGACGGAAACCTGGGCCATGGATTTGTGAGACGGAAGATGACGGTCGAACTATCTTGCGCCTCGGTCGATTTCACCGACTGTTTCCATAGATCTGCACCATTACCGCCGCCGGCGTTGTAGCGCTCGATGCTCGCGACTACCGCTGCGGCATCCAACGGCGTGCCGTCGCTGAAGCGCACTCCCTCACGTAGACGCAGGGTCCATGTCGTGTCGTCTGTGCTTTCCAATGATTCGGCGAGCTGGGGTGAGAACTCCCCGGACTCGATGTCGTATTTCATGAGCACGTCGTATACGGCAGCGAGCGCCTCGCCACCCTGGCCGCCGCGGGCTGTGGCTCGGAGAGGGTCCAGCGTCGGAGTGAGAAGTTGTACACCGTAGGTGAGGGTGCCGCCGGTGACCGGATCGCCACCGTCGGATTGGATGTTCACCAGTCCGGTCTCGTACGTTCCGCTGCCGGAATCGGCGCCATCACCGTTGGCCCCGCCCGAGCACGCTGCGAGTACAACGCCTGCTCCGACCAGCGCGACGGCGATACGACTGGAGCGACCGATCGTCCGCTGTCCATAAAACATGGAAATCATGTGGGTTCCTTGTATGTGCGTGCAGTTCGACGGATGAGAACGTCAGACAACGACCCTCTGGGACAGTTCGCCGCGAGGGGGCAGGTAAAAGCTGGGACTACACGTTGTGGCAGGCCACGAAGTGGTCCTTGCCGACCTCCCGTAACAGTGGCTCTTCGGCTGCGCACTGCTCGGTCGCGAGTGGACAACGGGTCCGAAAACGGCAACCCGACGGTGGGTTCAGAGGGGAGGGCAGGTCGCCCTCGATGATCTCGATCTCGTCCTCCCCATCCCGCGATCGGTTCGGATCCGGAATCGAGTCGAGCAGCAGTCGGGTGTACGGATGCATCCCGGTGTTCTGAACATCGTCGGTCGGCGCGACCTCGCAGACCTTACCGAGGTACATCACCATGATCCGGTCGCTGATGTTCTTCACCACGGCCATGTTGTGGGCGATGAAGATCATCGAGAACTCGAATTCCTTCTTGGTTTTCTCCAGAAGGTTCAAGATCTGCGCCTGCACCGACACGTCGAGGCTCGAGACCGGCTCGTCACAGATGAGCAGCTTCGGCCGGAGCATCAAAGCGCGTGCGATACACACACGCTGGCATTGGCCGCCCGACAGTTCGCCCGCCGTCTTCTCCATCACTGCATCCGGATCCAGGCCCACTGCACTGAGCAGCTCACGGGTCATGGCTTCGAGCTTGGCCTTGTTCTTGGTCCCCCAGATGCGAGGTCCCTCGGTGACAAGATGCTTGACCTTGCGGCGCGGGTTCAGCGATGAGATCGGGTCCTGCATGATCATCTGCATCTGGTTGCGGGTGATCCGCAGACTCGACGCGGACATGTCACCGAGGACCATGTCATCGAGCGTCACGGTGCCGGACGTGGGCTTGGGCAACTGTAGGACCGCGCGCCCGGCGGTGGATTTCCCGCAACCCGACTCCCCGACGATGCCCAGTGTCTCCCCTGGGACGAGGTCGAAGCTGATGCCGGAGACCGCGTGCACGGTCTGTTTGCCTGCGGGGAATTCCACCAACAGGTTCTCGACGGTCAAGACCCGCTTCTCGTCTTCGCGCATGTGTGCGGTACCGCTGCCAGCCATTACACAGTCTCCAAGTCCAGCTTGCGTCCGGCCGCGGTGCGCCCGGCCTTCTCGTTGGCGGCCAACGCCGCGGCACCCTCGGCTGTGCCGACGGGGAAGTGACATGCGGCCTCGTGCGGATGCACCGCCGCGGCAGAGTCTGCAGTGGCGACCAATTCGGGCGGCAGCGTAAGACACTTCTCCTGTGCGTACCGGCACCGAGTCGCGAATGAACAACCCTCAGCCGGCTTCGTCATATCCGGCAACCCGCCTTCGATGGCCTCGAGGACCGTGTGCGGCGCATCTTCGATTCGCGGGATCGCCGACAGCAGCGCCTCGGTGTACGGATGACGCGGCTGCGCGAACAACTGCCGTGTTGGCGCGGTCTCCACTATTCGGCCCGCGTACATTACGGCGACGCGGTCCGTCTGGCCGGCGACGACGCCCAGGTCGTGGCTGATCAAGATCCCGGCCATCCCCGTTTCCTTGCGGAGCGAGTCGAGCAACTCGAGGATTTGCTTTTGCACCGTCACATCGAGCGCCGTCGTCGGCTCGTCCGCGATGGTCAAAATGGGGTCGCACGCCAGCGCCATCGCAATGACTACACGCTGGCGCATACCTCCCGAAAGCTCATGTGGGTATTGGTCCACCCGGCGGGTCGGCTCGGGGATTCGCACCTTACGCAGCAACTCGATCGCACGCTCCCGGGCCTGCTTCTTGTCCAGGCCCAGATGGGCTCGGATCGACTCGGTAAGGTGCGTGCCGATGTGCTTGAACGGGTTGAGCGCCGTCATCGGGTCCTGGAACACCATCGCGATGTCCTTGCCCCACAGACCCTGCTGTTCCTTGCGGGTAAGCGCCTGCATATCGCGGCCCTGGAACCGAATCTCGCCGGCGACGGTGGTCGTGCCACCGTTGGAGACCAGGCCCATGATGGTCTGCCCGAGCACCGATTTTCCGGAACCGGACTCGCCGACCAGGCCCAGGGTTTCGCCCGCGGCGAGGGTCAAGCTCACACGGTCGACGGCGCGCAATTGGCCCCGCTTGGTGCGAAAGTGCGTGGACACATTCTCCACTGTCAGCAGCGGTCCCGCCGCCGCATGGTCTGGCGTTCCGGCGGCTGCCGTCGTAACACCCGTGCCAGGCTTTTCGTGCTTATTCATCGGTGAACTCCCGCTTTGCCATGTAGGGCCAGGACTGAGGCGATACGGACACTGTCCGCTCTCGCCGTCACAGCTTTGCCTGGCGTGAGCCGCCGGTGGCCTTCTGCGCCTTTTCGCCGACAATGTTGAACGAGAACACTGTCAAGAACAGGAACATGCCCGGGACCAGTACGACGAACGCGTGCTTCTCGAACACCCCGCCCTGACCTTCGGCGATCATGTTTCCCCACGTCGGGATCGGCGGCTGGATGCCGAGACCCAAGAAGCTCAGCGATGCCTCGGCGACAATCATCACCGAGATCATCACCATGCCGAGCGAGGCCAGCGGCAGCGCCACGTTCGGAGCAAGCTCGCGCACCATCACCCGCCAGCGGCTTGCACCCATCGCGCGGGCCGCGAGGACGAATTCACGTTGAGCGAATGTCAACGTGTTCGCCCGCGCTATTCGAATCATCGACGGCACCGCAAGCACCGCCAGTGCCAACGCGATGTTGCGCAGGTTCGGTTTGAGCACCGACGCCAACGCGATCAGCAGGATCAATGCGGGTACTGCGAGCAGCGAGTTCGTCAAGATTCCGATGATCGAGTCGACTTTCCCGCCGAAGTAGCCGGCGAGGATGCCGATCGCGCCTCCGATGATGATGCCGATCAGCACAGCGCCGACCGCGACCACGAGCGAGGACCGTGCACCGTAGATGGACCTCGCAAGCAGGTCCAGGCCGAAGTTGTTCGTCCCCAGCGGGTGGCTGGAGAACAGATCCGGCGGGGCGTAACCCTTGGATCCGAGAGTCTTGGAGGTGTCCTCGTGCTCAGCAAACGGCAACAGCGGCGCGATGATTGCTACGCCGATGATCAACGCCAGCCACACGCATGAAATCACGAACGTCAGATCGAAGTCCGGGCCGAAACGGGCCAGCCCGATCCGACGGAAGCCCATGTAGATACCCATCAGGCCGATGATGCCGACCACGATGCGCACAGCCATCACGACCGGACCCGCGCCCAGCGCGAAACCGAAAGCGATCACGCCGATCGCCAGCAGAATTCCGCCGCGTACGTAGAGGTTTCGACGTCCGACCGTGCCGTCGGTGGCGGCCGCGACAGCGGGGTCCTTCACGACCGGATCGGTGACGATCACCGCGGCGCCCTGTGCCGTCGCGGGCATGGCCTGATCGGGGTCGTTGAGGTCGGGGTGGGAGATATTAGACATGGGCTCGTCGGCTCCTCGGGTCGAGATATCCATAGGAGATATCGATGATGCCGTTGGCCACCACGTAGATGAACGCGATCACCAGTACCGCTCCCTGCACCATCGGCATATCACCCTGCTGGGCGGCGCGCACGATCAGCGAACCCATCCCCGGCAGCGAGAACAGCGTCTCGATGATGACGGTGGAGCCGATCATCGAGCCCAGCACCAGGCCGAGCATCGTGATCAGTGAGAACGAGGAGGGACGGAACGCATCGGAGATCAGCAACCTCAGGTTCGAGGTGCCCTTCGCTTTGGATACCAGGATGAAGTTCTCTTGCAGGGTCGTGATCAGGTCGCTGCGCAAGATGCGCAGGAACATCGCCATTTCCAGGAGGCTGATCGTGACCGCCGGCAGGATCGCGTGGTACAGGTTGTCGGCAAGTCCCCCCTCGGACACACGCACCCACTGGGAGCGCGGGAACCAGCCGAGGGTGTTGACGAACAGCATGATCAGCAGCAGGCCGGACAGGAACGATGGGATCGACAAGACGCCGAATGTGGTGGCACTGATGACACGGTCGACCAGGCCGCCACTGTGGCGCGCGGACCACATTGCCAACGGAATCGATACCACCAGTGCGATAACCATCCCCATGACAGCCAACTGCACACTCACCGGCAGCGCTGCGACGATGCGCTCCATCACGTCCGACTGCGGCGGAACCAGCGAACGGCCCAGATCGCCCTGCAGAGCGGACGAGAGCCAATCCCAGTAGCGGCTCGAGAACGGATCATCCAAGCCCATATCGAGACGTGCCTGGGCGTACTCCTCAGGGGTACGACCCTCACCTAATGCCGCCACCGACGGGTCACCGGGTATCAGCGATACAAGTCCGAACGTGCCGAGGCTGACGACGAACAGCACAGCAATCAGCTCGCCAATTTTTTTGAACACAACCTTGGTCATTGCTGGCGTTGCCCCCTTTCTCTGTTCATCCGTTCATCCTCACTTCGATACGTTTGCTCAGCTGGACGCGCTTGCGGCCACAAAGTCTTGGGTGGGTATTCGCCGGCACCGAGTTGGTACAGCGCCGAACCGTGGAACGACAGCATTCACTGTTCCGTGCGTCTCATTATGACTGCTGTCACACATCGCAAAGGCTAAGTCTCACTGTTCGGGACTGCCCAAGATCGGCTGAGTCACGAAGGAAACCGAGTCAAGCCAGGCGTCGCCACCGAGCACACCCTCTACGTGATTGCGTCCCCATCGACACCGTCACGCCGGCCCCGCCCGCGCCGACGCGACCGCGTCGGCGATCCCGAATCGCCCGAGTGGCAAAGTGATCGTCACAGTGACCACTACGTCCCAGCCTTCGACGACGCAGTCCGTCACCTCTCCCTTCGAGCGGCCTACGATCACCCGCGCCGCCGCACACGCATCCCCGACGCCTCGGTTCAACTCCCCGGCTGCCGCGAGAGCAGACAGGTCCGCAGCCGACTGGGCCTGATGCCGGGCACCGACCGCCGAGCCGACGTGAACGATCGCCACCACGACTACCAGCAATGCGGCCAGTGCAGCTGCAGCTAGAACCGTCACGCCGCCTTCCTCGCTGGACACCGTCATTCCACAGCGTCCGGTTCGATCGCAGCGACGGCCTCGGCGCTGACCGTCAAACCCGGCAACGGAGTATCGGACTGCACGCGGGCTGTCACGTACCCGTCGTGCTCGGTGACGGTGATCTGCGCCCCGCCCGGCGCCACCGAATGGGCAACCGATACCGCATCACCCCTGGCCGCCGATCGAGCGGCCTCCCGCGCCGCATCCACACACCGGACATGCATCGACACAGCAAGTATCGCGCCGATACAGGTCACGACGACCGCGACGATGGACGCGACGGCGATGGCCGCCTCCACCGTCACGGCGCCGTCGTCGGCTACACAGCTGTATTGAGTGCTCGGTCGATGATTCCGGTCAACGAACCTACGATCGAATCGCCCGTCACCACGGTGTAGAGAATCGCTCCGAACGCGGCAGCGGCGATCGTGCCGATTGCGTACTCTGCCGTAGACATTCCATCGTCCTCGGCCGCGGCCAAGATCAATCTCATCTGCAACTCTCGAACCATCCTGTGCACCATGCCCATTCCCTCCCTCGACCTCCGAGACGGCGGTTCCGCCTCGGAATCCTCTGTGTCGCGTCACAGCGATCCCTGGGTGCTCACAGCAGTCCCCCACCCAGTACGTTCCCGGCGAGTCCGATGACGACGGGAACGATCCCGAGGCATACGAACGCCGGCAGAAAGCACAGGCCGAGCGGCCCACTGATCAACACCCCTGCACGTTCGGCTGCGGCTGCCGACGAATCCTCGGTCTGTGCACGCTGAGCCTCGGCAAGCTCGGAAATCCCCTGCGCCAACGACGCTCCCGATCTCGCCGATCGCCGCGCCATTCGCGCCAGCGACTCGATGTCGGGCCTGGCGGCTACTGGCTCCCACGCGGCGGCGGGGTCCGCGCCCAGCGCGAGTAGGTCTGCGGTGGTCCGCAATGCCCGGGCGAAGGGTTCGTTCGTCGACTCGGATACCGCAGCAGCTGCGATACCCACCGGAAGCCCGCCGCGCAAACATGCCGCCAACAGATCGAACGTGGTCGCGACCGAATGGGGATCGGCGATGTCGGTGTCGTCTCCGCCCCTCTCGCCGAGAGGCTCCTTGGGCGCGATACGAAAGACGTACTTGGGAGCCGCCGGAATCACCAAGAGAGACGCTGCCGCGCACACCGCCGCCACCCACATCACCGGCACACCTTTTCGGTGATCGCATCGGTCCACATCAGCCCGGCGCACGCCAACATCGAGCCGAGCACCAAAAGGGCCCCGCCCAAGCCTCCGCCGAACAGCACACCGATCGGGGACGCCCCCATGAATTGACCAAGGATGACGCCGAGGACCGGCAGACCCGACAACACCGTTCCAGTCGCACGGGCACCTGCCAGGCTCGCCTCGGTTCGATCGCGAAATCGACTCCTACCCAACAAGTCTTGCCGCGCTGCGCCGAGCAGTTCGGCAAGCCCCAATCCGCGGGTGTCGGCAATGTGCCAGGCTTCGGACAATCGCGAGAGTTCCACGCGGACCGGAGAATCCTCGACAAGCAAGCCAGCACACGCATCACCACCGAGACGCGCACGCCCAGCAGCACTTCCGAAGGCGAGAGCCACGCTTCCACTGCAATCGGCAGCAGCACTCGCACAGGCCAACGCCGGATGCGAACCGACTCGGAGCTCACCGATGACGACGTCGAGTCCAGCGATGAGCGAGTCGAGCTCACTGCGATGCGATCTCCGCCGCTGACCTTTCTTTCTCCGAAGGGCCACCGTTGCGCTGACGATGATGGCGGCACAGAGAGCATGCAGGCCACCCGCCACTACGGCAAGGACTGACCCCACCGCTACCATCGACGCGAGACCCAGTGCCCGAGAGTGCGTTCGATCGACGCGAACGACTTTGCCGAGCACCAATGACGGCACTCGCACTCGTGGACGCGGTAGCACCAGAAGTGCTACCGCGCAGCATAGAACACCCAACGCGGTCACAACCGCGCCAACCGTTGCCTGAGGAGTGCGTCCAGCCGTTCTCGGCCACGGTGCACACCGCCGTCCACACTCCACGCGGACACCATCTGCACGCGACCGGAATCATCGGGGACGACCACTGCAATTTCACGCAACCGTCGCCGGCCATCGAACGAGCGATGCACATGCAAGACCACCTGCACCGCGGCCGCGAGTTGACTGTGCAGAGCCGCGCGGTCCAAACCACCCAGTGCAGCAAGAGCTTCCAGGCGTGCGGGCACCTCGGCGGGAGAGTTGGCGTGAATCGTGCCCGCTCCGCCGTCGTGACCGGTGTTGAGCGCGGTGAGCAGGTCGACGACCTCTGCGCCGCGGACCTCTCCGACAACGAGCCGGTCCGGCCGCATCCGCAGCGCTTGACGAACAAGCTGCCGAACGGTGACCTCGCCGACGCCCTCGACGTTGGGCGCCCGAGCAACCATTCGAACGACGTGTGGATGCGACGGCGCCAACTCGGCAGCATCCTCGACGCACACGATGCGCTCGCTGCGCGCGACCTCGCCCAGCATGGCAGCCAGTAACGTGGTCTTCCCTGCGCCGGTGCCGCCGATGACCAGAAATGCCAAGCGCGCCTCGATGATCCGCTTCACCAGAGCGAGAGCACTCGGCTCGAGTGCTCCACGGTCTGCCAAAGCTGCGAGCCCCTGGGTGGTCGGGCGCAACACGCGCAACGACAGACAGGTACCGCCTCGCGCGACGGGAGACAGCACCGCATGCAGTCGAACACCGAAAGTGCCGTCGCCCACTCCGGGTAGCTGCCCGTCGACCCACGGTTGAGCATCGTCTAGCCGTCGGCCCGCGGACAGGGCCAGCCGCTGCGCGAGACGTCGTACCGCGGCCTCGTCGGCGAAACGGATATCAGCGCGCTCGAGTCCCGCGCCACGGTCGACCCATACCTCGTCCGGCGCCGTGACCAGAACGTCGGCGACACTGGCATCGAGTAGCAGCGTCTCCAACGGCCCGGCACCGGTCAACTCGGTCTGCAGGACACGGAGAGCCGCCAAGAGATCGGTATCGCTCAGTACCCCGCCCGCTTCGATTCTGATGGCTGCAGCGACCAACGCGGGCGTCGGCTCACCTGTCGTGTGGACAAGCCGGTCGCGAACACGGTCCAACAACTCCGGCGTGACGACGGCGCTCATGCCGCCCACCGCCTCGGCGCCGGCTTGCGTGCGAACGTCGCGAGAATCGACACCGCAGCATCGGTGAGAGGCGATCGACGTCCGAGGCCCAGCCCTCCGCGTTCGATGCGCTGCGCCAATCCTGGCTCGGGTCGCATCGTGGCCAGCAGTGGCAACCGGAGGGCCTCGGCAATATCGGTGCCGCGCAATCCCCCTGGCGCGGGCCCTCGCACGACCAGTCCGACGTTCGAGTTACGTCCGCGCAGGTAGCCGAGGAGGTTCTCGGAGCCCGCGACGGCGCCGATCTCGGCGGGAACTACCAACACCACCAGGTCCGCGGCGTCGTGGAATACGTCGGTGTGCGGGCCGGGGTGACGTGGCACGTCGCACACGACCAGATCTCCGGATCGGCGTCCGGCGTCTACCACCGCGGCACATGCCGTTGCGTCCAGGCCCGAGGATCCCGAGTCCGCTCGCCCGGCCGACAGGACGGCCAACGAGCCGCTCGACGGCAACGCACGGTGTAGGGCGTCACTGGAAATTCGACCTGCCTCGACGACGAGTCCGGGCCATCGCAGGCCCCGCTGTTCCTCCCAGCCGAGCAGGAGATCGAGTCCTGGACCGTAGCTGTCACCGTCGACCAACAGCGTTCGAGATCCTGCCGCGGACGCCGACAGTGCCAACGCCACCGCGAGCGTCGACGTTCCGGCACCGCCCCGGCCGCCGACGACGGTGATGACTCCGCCGTCGCCCTCGGTCCGGTCGTGTTCCCTTCCGAGAAGCCCGATCAACGTCGCTTCGTCTTGCGGTAGTCCCAGTACGTGCGAAGCTCCGACGGCCGTGGCAGCACGCCATTGCTCGACGCCGGGTTCTCCTCGGCCCACTACGAAGATCGCGTCGCGACGAGGCAGTCTTCGGGACGAGGCGTCGCGAGCGTGGTCGACGTCGAGGAGTATCGCGTCGGCTTCATCCCACTCGATCCTGCTCGGCGGAGTTCCCGGACCGGCAATACCGACTGGTAAGTCCCTTTCCAGCACAGTGCATTCGGCCGCTGCAGCGATCCTGAGCACTTCGTCCCGCAGCACGGGGTCGCCGGTGGACAGCACGATCGGGCGCCGAGTCGGCGACATGTCCTGAAATTCCATGAGTGCGAGCCTGCAACGAATTGCGCTCGGAGAAAACAGCGTTGGCGGCGAATGGGGATAACTTGCAGCGTGTGGACGAAATCGTGTACATCCGTACCAGATTCACACGTTCCCCTACAACGAGGACGACCCTCGCCAGGGGGGAGGAGGCGAGGGTCGTCGAGTTCAGCCCCGGGGGGTCGGGCTGAACTTGCCCGGACGAATCCGGACAGGTCGATACTACACCTGGCGACGACGGTGTTTGCAAGTTCAACCTTCGTTCTTACACAGTGAGACAAACCGGGAAATCGCCGGAAAGAAACCGACGCTCTATTGTGAAGTCTGTGACCACCAGCGCCGGCATCGATAACGCCGAATCCCACCGCCCAGTCGGAAAAATCGCCGCGTTCTTCGACCTGGACAAGACGATCATCGCCAAGTCGAGCACGCTCGCCTTCAGCAAACCATTCTTCGATCAGGGGCTGATAAACAGGCGAGCCGTACTGAAAAGTAGCTATGCGCAATTCCTGTTCCTGTTAGCGGGTGCCGATCACGACCAAATGGAGCGAATGCGAGCCCATATCGCCGCAATGTCCGCCGGCTGGGACGTCGAGCAAATACGTTCGATCGTTGCAGAAACCTTGCACGACATAGTGGATCCGTTGGTGTTCGCCGAAGCCGCGGACTTGATCGCAGACCACAAACTTCGCGGACACGACATCGTGATCGTCTCGGCATCCGGCGAGGAAATCGTCGGTCCGATCGCCGAAGCACTCGGCGCAGACTTCAGCACCGCCACGCAGATGGAGGTCGAGGACGGCCGATACAACGGAACCGTTGCCTTCTACTGCTACGGTGAGGGCAAGGTCCAAGCGATGAACGCGCTCGCCGAGTCCCGAAGTTACGACCTGTCAAGATGTTTCGCGTATTCGGACTCGATCACCGACCTCCCCATGCTTCACGCCGTCGGCAATCCGACTGCCGTCAATCCCGATCGTGCGCTCCGCAAGGAGGCCGCGTCGCTCGGCTGGCCAATTCTGACTTTTTCCAATCCGGTCTCACTTCGATCACGTATCCAAGCTCCATCGGGTACAACCGTGGCGGCAAGTGCCGCAGTCTTTTTCAGTGCGCTGCTGGCCGGAGCGGTTACCTACGGGTTGCTGAGAAGAAAACCGTGACACACCCCTTGCTGTGAGCGCCGTCACGGGGTACAAAGGACTTACGGAAGAACGGAAGGCCAAGATCGAACCGGAAGAGAAGGTTCCCTCTCCCGACCGCGATTCCCAGCACGGACACCAGGCACCCACGCTGAGCTCGCCGCTGACATGGCAAAAGCGCTGTGGGTCTGCGAGATTCGGGATGTAGCAGCAAGAACCCTGCACCGGTTGCAGGGATGACCTCCTACCTCATCGGACCGTCGCCGAGGCCATGCGATCCTAGCGATCGTGACAGCCCACCAATGCACGCTTGGTAACCCGGCAGTCCGTGCTAACGGGCGGCGAAGTCGACTCAGGTCGGCGGCGCCGCCCTTTTAATGTGTCGACACAGGCGTCCGTACGCCGGCAAACTGTTACTTGTCGGAGCCTGCAGCCTCAGCGATCGACGTCGCTTCCATCGCCCCGGCCTCGAGTGCACCGCAGCAGAGGATGACCCAGCTGCCGACACCGGTGGCAGTACCGGAAGCGAACCCTGCCGCTCCGTCTCGGTAGGCCTGCGATCGGCGCAGCCAACTCACTTCGGGTACTCCGAGATTGTGCGGGTCCAAACCTGAAGACGCGGCCACGAGCCGAGACGCTGCCCGAGCAACGACACCATCGGCCGACTCGAACGGCTTCAACGTCAACAGCTCACCGTGCACGATCGCCGCAATGACCGGTGCCGGCGCGGAGGATCCACCGGTGACCAGCTGGGCCAGGAAGTCCAACCGCTCACCGATCCCGCCGTCCGAACGTGGTCGCCCGAGTGCGGACTGGTCCTCGACCAAATCCGCCGCGGCAAGTAGATGGAGTCGAGCGAGTGCCTGAAGCGGCGCGCTCTTCCATGTCGAGAGCATGATCGACAGCGCATCCCCGTCCAGCGCCGCACCTACCCGCAAAGCACCTGCCAGAATCGGGTCGCCGTCTTCACCTTCGCGCGGAAAGTCCATCGACCCACCGTCGAGGGCGGACGACGATCGAGCGGCACGCACTGCAGCCTCGGCTGCCGTGGCAGGCCAGCCCCGACGGTTCGTCTTGTGCCGATGTACTGCTCCGAGTGCGTCGCGGGCTCGTTCGGCGGCGTCGATGACACCGGGGAGTTCGAGCAGCGGGGCGAGAGGGTCCGTCACGATAGGCGACGGTACCCCCTCGCGGGCAAGGGCAGACTCGCCGGACTGCCCCAGCCGATCGCTATACGCCGAGCTGAACCGAACCGCCGGGGATGGCGGCGAGCAGTCGCTGCGTGTACTCCTGCTGCGGGTTGTCGAACACCTCGTCGGTCGTGGCTGCCTCGACGATCTCTCCCGATCGCATGACGAGCACGTCGTCGGCGATCTGTCGCACGACGGCAAGGTCGTGCGTGATGAAGAGATATGTCAGACCGAGCTCTGCCTGCAGATCGTTCAGCAAGGACAGAATCTGCGCCTGCACGAGAACGTCGAGGGCCGACACCGCCTCGTCGCAGATCACCATCTCCGGCGAGAGAGCCAGAGCGCGCGCAATGGCTACGCGTTGACGCTGTCCACCTGACAGCTCGTTCGGGAATCGCCGCATGACCGATGCCGGCAGTGCCACCTTGTCCAACAGGTCACGGACGCGAGCCTCGCGTTCCTTCTTGTTACCGACCTTGTGAGTCCGCAGCGGCTCCTCGATGGTGCGGTAGATCGAGTACATCGGGTCCAGCGATCCATAGGGGTTCTGGAAGATCGGCTGTACACGACGCCGGAACGCGAAGGCATCCTTGTTGTTCAAACCCGCTACGTCACGTCCGTCGAACTCGACGGATCCGGCGGTCGGTTCCAGCAGGCCCAGAACCATCTGCGCCACAGTCGATTTACCGGATCCCGATTCACCGACGATGGCAGTCGTCGTACCACGGGCAACGGTGAACGAGACGTCCTTGACGGCAGTGAACGCCGTCGTTTTGAAGGGGCTGCCACCACGAAGCTTGAACTCCTTGGTCAGCTTGTCGACCACGAGCACAGTATCTTTTACTGGTTCGAAGTCGCCTTCACCGTGGACGGTCTTCTCGGCGACCACTTCCTCGGCAGCTTGCTTCGCGTGCGCGACGATGTCCCCACGCACCACCGAGGACTTCAGCCGTTGCGACGCAAGCGACGGCGCCGCGGCGACCAACTTCTGGGTGTAAGCATGCTGCGGATTCTGCAGAATTTCCAGTGCGGGACCCGATTCCACGATTCGGCCCTTGCTCATGACGACCAGGTGCGATGCCCGCTCAGCGGCGAGGCCGAGGTCGTGGGTGATGAGCAGAACTGCTGTGCCCAGTTCCTTCGTCAATCCCTCGAGGTGATCGAGAATCTGACGCTGGACCGTGACGTCGAGAGCGGAGGTGGGCTCGTCGGCGATCAACAGTTTGGGTCGCGCGGACAATCCGATTGCGATCAGCGCCCTCTGACGCATACCACCGGAGAATTCGTGCGGATACTGATTGACACGCTTCTCCGAGTCCGTCAACCCAGCCTCGTCGAGCAGCTCGACAGCCCGGGCTCGTGCCGCTTTTCCCTTGGCGATTCCGTTGGCCGCCAAAGCTTCTTCGATCTGGTAGCCGATCTTCCACACCGGGTTCAGGTTCGACATCGGATCCTGCGGGACCACCCCGATCTGGCTTCCGCGGATCGCGACGAAGTCTTTCTCCTTCGCGGTCGTCAGATTCTTTCCGTCGAACCAGATCTCGCCTGCGGTCACCTTGCCAGTGCCCGGGAGGAGATTGATGATCGCGTGCGCGGTCGTGGACTTGCCACTGCCGGACTCGCCCACGATCGCGACCGTCTGGCCGGGATAGACCGTCAAGCTGACACCGCGAACAGCTGGTACCGCACCGGAATTGGACTGGAACGACACCTCGAGGTCCTTGATGTCGAGCAACGGCTGCTCACTCATCGCAACTTCTCCTTCGTGTTCGCTCATCGCTTCCGAGCCTTGGGATCGAGGGCGTCGCGTAGTGCATCGCCCATCATGATGAAGCCCAACACTGTGATCGCCAGCGCGGCAGCGGGATAGAACAGAATCGTCGATCCCTGGCGAAGGGTGACCTGGGCTGCACTGATGTCGCCACCCCAGGACACTTCGGTCGGCGGTAGACCGATACCGAGAAACGACAGGGTGGCCTCGGCAACGATGAAGGTACCGAGAGAGATCGTCGTGATGACGATGATCGGCGCCATCGAGTTCGGCAGGACATGCCGAATCAAGGTGCGCACCTTCGATACTCCGAGAGCGCGAGATGCCATGACGTAGTCGTTGCTCTTGGCCGACAACACCGCTCCACGAGTGATACGAGCCATCTGCGGCCAGCCGAACAACGCCAGCACCACGATGACGGTGAAGATCGTCCGGTCGGTGAACAACTGCATGAGGACGATCGCAGCGAGGATGAGCGGGACACCGAAGAAGATGTCCGTCAACCGTGACAGCAGAGAGTCTGCCCAGCCGCCGTAGAAACCCGCGAAGGCACCGAAGAGAACTCCGACCATGACTACCAGGAACGTGACGCCCACGCCGGTGACCACCGACGCCCGCGCGCCGAAGATGACTCGGGAGTAGATGTCGCAGCCTTGACGGTCGAATCCGAAGATGTGGCCGGATCCGGGGCCCTGCATGCTGAACGCCAGGTCGCAATAGCGTGGATCGGTATCGGTGAACAGACTCGGGAGCGCTGCGACCAAGATGACGACGAAGATGATGAAGGCCGAGATGATGAAGATCGGACGCTTGCGCAGGCTGTGCCAAGCATCCTTCCAGATACTCGTGGGAGCCTCGTCGATGTTCACGGCGTCGGTCTGGCTGACGTCGACAACTTCTTCGGATTCCACGAATCGTGCTTGACGGACCTCGCGTCCGCCTTTGGGTGTAATCGTCTCAGGCATAGCGGATCCTTGGGTCGAGCGCGGCGTACAGGAGGTCGACGACGAGATTCGCGATGAGGTAGACCACGATCAGGACCGTCACGAAGGAGACGACCGTGGGTGCCTCGCCCCTGATGACCGCCTGGTAGATGGTGCCACCGACGCCGTTGATGTTGAAGATTCCCTCGGTGATGATCGCGCCACCCATGAGTGCAGCAAGATCGGCACCGAGAAACGTGACGACGGGAATCAGCGAGTTACGTAGTACGTGGACGTTGACGACCCGCCTGCGCGAAAGGCCCTTGGCTGTCGCTGTTCTGACGAAGTCGGCGCTGAGATTCTCTGCCACGGAAGTACGGGTCAACCGGACCACATAGGCGAACGACACCGAACCGAGCACGAACGCCGGCAGCAGCAGGTTCTTGAAACTCGTGTTGCCTCCGACAGTGGGAGGCACTATTCCCCATTTGATCCCGATGAAGAACTGTGCGAGGAAGCCGATTACGAAGATCGGGACGGCGATGATGACGAGGCTGACGAGGAGGACCGAGCTGTCGAACAGCTTGCCCTTACGCAGACCGGCGATGAGACCGAAGCCGACACCGAAGACACCCTCGATGACGAGCGCCATGGCAGCAAGCTTCGCGGTGATCGGGAACGCTTGCAGCAGAACCTCACTGACCGGTCGACCCGAGAACGACATTCCGAAATCGAAGGTGAAGATGCCCTTGAGATAGAGCAGATACTGCACGATGAACGGCTCATCGAGGTTGTAGCGTGCGCGCAGCTGGTCGGCCACCGCGGGGCTGATCGCCTTGTCTCCGGCGAGCGCAGCAATCGGGTCCCCTGGGAGCAGGAAGACCATTGCGTAGATCAGGAATGTGGCCCCGATGAAAACGGGGACCATCTGAAGTAATCGGCGTCCGATGTACCAGAGCACCGGATCACCTCCTTAGGAGGAAGGTGGACGTCACAGCGGTATTCAGCGTGGGCGTCGTACGAGGCGAGCGAGGCAAGCAGACGAGCAGGGCAGTAGGCAACGGGCCTACTGCCCTGCTCGTCTGAATCAAGAGCCGTGAGAAAAGATCAGTTCTTCTCGATCTGGTTGTAGATCGGGATTCCGTCCCAACCGATCTTGACGTTGGTGACGTTCTCCGACCAGCCACTGGCTGCGTTGCGGTACCAGGTCGGTACTGCAGGCAGATCGTTCAGGAGGATTTCCTGTGCCTGGTTGATCAGGTCCTGCGCCTTGTCCTTGTCGGTCTCGCTTGCCGACTCACGCAGCAAACGATCGAACTCGGGGTTGGAGTACTCGCCGTCGTTGGAGCTGCCACCGGTCTGGTAGTTCTGGGCAAGGAAGCCGTACTGCTGCGGGTAGTCACCCTGCCAGCCCGAACGGAACGCCGTCGGGATGGTGCGGTTGGTGGCTTCGGTCCGCAGCTGCGCGAACGTCGGGTAGGGAGCACCCTGTGCCTCGATACCGAGCGTGTTGCGGATGCTGTTGCTGACTGCGTCGACCCATTCCTGGTGTCCGCCATCGGAGTTGTACGCGATGGCGAAGCTACCGGACCACGGTGCGATGGCGTCGGCCTGTGCCCACAGTGCCTTGGCGCCGTCCTTGTCGTACTCGACGTTGTCGACGTCACTGAGATCCCCGGTCCAGCCTTCGATGGCGGGGCTGGTGAAATCCTTTGCAGGCGTGCGGGTGTTGTTGAAGATCTGCTTGGTGATCTGATCGCGATCGATCGCCTTGGAGATCGCCTGACGACGCAGCACACCCTCTTCGCCACCGAAGTGCGGCAGACGACCCGGGATGGTGAATGTTTCAATGCTCGCGGACGGCTGATTGACCGTACGGCCGGGCAAATCCGACTCGAACGTCGTCACGGCACTGGAAGGAACGTTGTCGAGGACGTCGACGTTGTTCGACAGAAGATCCGTGTATGCGGTGTCGAGGTTGCTGTAGAGCATGAAGTTGATGCCGCCGTTGGCGGGCTTTCGGTTGCCGTCGTAATCCGGGTTGGTCACCAGATCGATGCGGACGTTGTGCTGCCAGGCGCCTTCGGCGGCGAACATGTACGGTCCGTTGCCGATCGGGTTCTCCCCGAACGCTGCCATGTCGGCGTATGCGACCTCGGGCAGCGGGTAGTACGCGGCGAAGCCGAGACGATCAGGGAACGCCGCCTCGGGCTGCTTGAGCTCGATGGTGAAAGTCTTGTCGTCGACGACCTTCAGGCCGGACATCGTCTGGACCGTCGGGTTCTCGGCAGCGACCTCGTCGTAGCCGAGAATCGGATCGAAGAACGACCCCTGCAGCTGCGCGTTGGTCGAAAGCGCACCGTAGTTCCATGCGTCGACGAAGGATTTCGCTGTCACCGGCGTGCCGTTGGTGAACTCCCAGCCGTCCTTCAACGTCACGGTGTAGTTCTGGCCGTCGGCGGAATCAATCGAGTCGGCGACCTCGTTCTCGATACCGCCCTCGGGGGTGTAGGAAACCAGCCCGGCGAAGATCGAGTCCACGACCCGTCCACCGGTATTTTCACTCGTATTGGTGGGAACCAGCGGATTCTGCGGCTCACCACTCCACGCGTTGATGATTGCGGCGCCGTCTCCGGACCCACCGCCGCTGGTCGAATCACTCGATGAGCACGCCGTCACCAGCGCCGCTCCCACGACCACTGCCACTGCAGCCGTCGCGATGCGTGTTCTGCGCAAGACAAATCCTCCATCTTTGGTTTGACCACAGTGTCAGCCGTGATCGACCCCGGGGCGTCACGCCCACGGGGGTATGTGGGGCGACCGCCGGCCACAGCTCGATGAGCCGAAGCAACGATCCAATGGTCCAAACTTTAGACACACCCTGAAACGAACCTGTGAACTCCCCCAGAAACAACGAACGCTCGGACCGAGTACGCAACATGTTCGAAACGATTCGGCAACTGAATTCCCACGGGGTGAGAGCGATCTCCCGCCAACCCCTCCGATCGTGCAGTGTGCAGTACCGCCCACCGCTCGGAACCTACCGATCACCGCAGATCAGAGGGTTGCAGGCGGATGCAACGATGCGACAGCCCTCACATGTGACTACCCTCACAAGGGCTCGCGCGGAGGCTGCAGAGCGACTGTTCAGCTCGTTCGTGATGGCATAAGTAGCTGCCCGAGCGCGAAGAGAACCACGACGAAAGAGAGCCATTCGAGATGACGACCAGTACCTCTGGTGACCACGACACCGCCGCCGAGGAGACCTACCCGCCGTCTGCAGAATTCGCCGCGCAGGCGAATGCCACAGCAGATCTCTACGACGTCGCCGCCAAGGACCGTCTCGAGTTCTGGGCCGAGCAGGCACGCCGACTGCACTGGCATACTCCGTTCACCGAGGTGCTCGACTGGTCGGATGCGCCAGTCGCCAAATGGTTCGCCGACGGAGAGCTCAACGTCGCCTACAACTGCGTCGACCGCCACGTCCTCGACGGCCACGGCGAACAGGTTGCCATTCACTGGGAAGGCGAACCCGGTGACAGCCGCGACCTCACCTACGCCGACCTGCTCGCAGAGGTCAGTCGAGCGGCCAACACCCTGACCGACCTCGGACTCGTCTCCGGCGACCGCGTCGCCATCTACATGCCGATGATCCCCGAGGCCATCATCTCGATCCTCGCCTGCGCACGACTGGGCCTGATGCATTCCGTCGTCTTCGCCGGCTACTCCGCCACGGCACTGCGTTCACGCATCGACGACGCCGAAGCCAAACTCGTCATCACCACGGACGGGCAGTGGCGACGAGGTAAGCCCGCGCCGATCAAGGACACCGTCGACACCGCCGTCGACGGTGCAAAATCGATCCAACATGTGTTGGTCGTCAAGCGGACCGACTCCGAGGTCACCTGGACCGAAGGCCGCGACATCTGGTGGCACGAGAGCGTCGCTCAGGCATCGAAGGAGCACGAGGCTCAGCCGTTCCCGGCCGAACACCCATTGTTCATTCTTTACACCTCCGGCACGACGGGTAAGCCGAAGGGCATCGTGCACACCTCCGGTGGCTACCTGACTCAGACCTCGTACACGCACCACAATGTGTTCGACCACAAGCCGGGCAAGGACGTCTACTGGTGCACCGCCGACGTCGGTTGGGTCACCGGCCATTCGTACATCGTCTACGGTCCACTCTCGAACCGCGCTACGCAGGTCGTGTACGAGGGAACGCCGAATTCCCCGGACGAGCACCGGCATTGGAATGTCATCGAGAAGTACAAGGTGTCGATCTACTACACCTCCCCCACCCTCGTGCGCACATTCATGAAGTGGGGCAAGGAAATTCCCGAGGCACACGACCTCACCTCGATCCGGCTGCTCGGCTCCGTCGGCGAG
Organism: Rhodococcus sp. 1168; assembly: GCF_002091955.1. Classification (GTDB taxonomy): domain Bacteria; phylum Actinomycetota; class Actinomycetes; order Mycobacteriales; family Mycobacteriaceae; genus Rhodococcoides. Next base: position 34,030 of record NZ_MKKY01000063.1, read on the forward strand.
CCGATCAACCCGGAGGCGTGGCGTTGGTTCCGCGACGTCGTCGGTGGTGGCACGGCACCTATCGTCGACACCTGGTGGCAGACCGAGACCGGTGCGATCATGATTTCGCCGCTGCCGGGCGTCACGAGCACCAAGCCCGGTTCGGCGATGACCCCACTTCCCGGGATCTCCGCCAAGATCGTCGACGACGACGCCAAGCCACTGGGCAACGGCGGCAACGGATATCTGGTCCTCGATGAGCCGTGGCCGGCGATGCTTCGCGGCATCTGGGGTGACATGGAGCGATACAAGGACACGTACTGGTCCCGCTACGCCGAAGAAGGCTGGTACTTCGCGGGCGACGGCGCCAAGTACGACGAGGACGGCGCTCTATGGGTTCTCGGACGCGTCGACGACGTCATGAACGTCTCCGGCCACCGGATCTCCACCTCCGAGGTGGAATCAGCGCTCGTGAGCCATCACGGTGTCGCCGAGGCTGCAGTCGTCGGTGCCGCTGACGAGACCACCGGTCAAGGCATCGTCGCGTTCGTGATCCTGCGCGCAGGAATCGAGAACACCGGCGATGAACTGATCGCGGAGCTCAAAGCTCAGGTGTCGAAAGAGATTTCGCCGATCGCTCGCCCCCGCGAGATCTCGATCGTTCCCGAGCTCCCCAAGACTCGCTCCGGCAAGATCATGCGACGCCTGCTGCGTGATGTCGCCGAAGGCCGCGAACTCGGTGACGTCTCGACTCTCGTCGATCCGAAGGTCTTCGATTCGATCAAGAAGGGTCGCTAGCGACCGTTGAATGGGCATACATCCTTGGGATGTATGCCCATTCACGTCTAGTCCGTCAGTGATTGATCGCGGGTTTCCCTCATGAGGATCAACGCGACCAACGTCAGAACCGCAGCGACCGCCAGGTAGACCCCGACCCATCCGACGCCATAGCTGCTCACCAGCCAGGTCGCGATGAACGGCGCCACTGCCGCGCCGAGGATCGACGCCGTGTTGTACGAGATCCCCGATCCCGTGTATCGCACGTTGGTCGGGAAGAGTTCGGGCAGAACGGCACTCATCGGACCGAAGGTAAGACCCATCAATCCGAGTCCGATGCACATGAACACGAGCATCCGACCGGCCGTCGCGCTTTCCGGGGCAGCGAACCAGTGGAACGACAGACCGAACACAATGATCGCAATCGTGATGACGATGAGGGTCGGGCGCCGACCGTATCTGTCGGCGAGCAAACCTGCCACCGGAATCAGTGCGGCGAAGAAGAGCACTGCGATCAGCTGAAGCTCGAGGAAGTCGGTGTACGCGATGGTGATCTTCGGGCCACCCGCGTCGGAGACCTTGCCGGTGCCGTAACTGACCACCCACGTCGTCATGATGTAGAAGAGCGTGTAGGTGGCGAGCATGACGAACGTGCCGAGGATCAGCTGGCGCCAGCTTGTACGGAAGACCTGGGCGAGAGGAGTCCTCACCTTCTGCCCACGCTCGACGGCCAGCTTGAACACCGGCGTCTCTTCCAGTTTGAGTCGCACGTACAGACCGATGATGACGATGACGGCGCTCAGCAGGAACGGCACGCGCCACCCCCACGTGAGGAATGCGTGATCCGTTGCGGAGTTTGCGGAGTCGTAGCCGGTGATGACGACCAACAGCAGGAAGATCCCGTTGGCGAAGAAGAAACCGATCGGTGCACCCAACTGCGGATACATCGCGGCCCAGGCACGCTTGCCGGGCTTGGCTGTTTCGGTCGCGAGCAGCGCTGCGCCGCTCCACTCGCCGCCGAGTCCGACACCCTGCGTGAACCGCATGATCGCGAGCAGTGCCGGCGCCCACAATCCTGCCGCCGCATAGGTGGGTAGCAATCCGATCGCGAAGGTCGCCACCCCCATCGTCAGCAGTGAGCCGACGAGCGTCGCTTTGCGGCCGATGCGGTCGCCGAAATGGCCGAACAGGACCGATCCGATGGGGCGTGCAACGAAAGCGAGTCCGAACGTCGCGAACGACGCCAGCAGCGCGGTCGTCTCGTTACCGGCGGGGAAGAACAGCTTGGGAAAGACCAACACTGCGGCGGTCGCGTAGATGTAGAAGTCGAAGAATTCGATCGACGTGCCGACCATGGATGCGACGACGATGCGAGACCGTGGTACCTCCGGGGCAGCAGCGGTGCCATCGCTTGGGACGGCCGAGGTAGTGCTCACGGTTAGGACTCCTGAAGAGGGGGGTACGTAGAACGCAAATTACCTGATGAAAACCTGAGAATTACAGGCGACGCCCGGTTTCACCGCCGAAGCGTTCACCGATAATCTGAGAGCGCCATCACAGGGCTAGCTGCGACTGCGAGGCGGAGTGCGTCCGGTCGGCACTAGTGTTGTCCGAAGAAAGCAGTCGAGACGGCGTCGCAAGACGACATCTCGGAACCAATCAGCACCAGCAAGTGGAGGGGTCGAGAAGTTGAGCGTGACCAATCGCGGTAATGGCAGTGCCTATCCGGACGGGGTGCCGAATACGATTTCGTCCATTCCACTGACGGAAGTAGACCAGCGCGCGCCAGGCACCGGCAGCATCGGAAACCTTGTCAAGGACGCGACGACGCAGGTGTCGACGCTGGTCCGCGCCGAGGTAGCACTAGCCAAGGCCGAGGTCACAGGCGAGATCAAGAAGGGTCTACAGGGCAGCCTCTTCTTCATCCTGGCTCTCGCTGTCGTCGTCTTCAGCGCATTTTTCTTCTTCTTCTTCTTGGCCGAGACGCTCGATATCTGGTTGCCGCGATGGGCCGCCTTCCTCATCGTCTTCGTTTTCATGCTGCTCGTGGCTGCCCTGCTCGGGTTCCTCGGGTATCGGCGGGTCAAGAAGCTCCGTAAGCCGGAGAAGACGATCGAGTCGCTCAAGCAGGCCTCGACCGTCCTGCCGCACCAGCACGAGTCGACACCGGCAATTCCCGGGTACAAGCAATAGCGACGTCGGTAGCGGGGCAAGAAAGAATGAGTCGGCCTGATCCGTCCTCCGTTCGTTTCGCCGGTCCGTGGACACATCGCGACATTCATGCCAACGGCATCCGGTTCCACGTAGTCGAGACCGACGACGCGCCGGCCGATGCCCCGCTGGTAGTTCTACTGCACGGCTTCGCAGATTTCTGGTGGTCGTGGCGTCACCAAGTGACGTCGCTGACCGAGGCAGGGTTCCGCGCTGTGGCTGTCGACCTCCGTGGATACGGAGACACCGACAAGCCACCGCGTGGATACGACGGGTGGACGCTGGCCGGCGATGTCGTCGGCTTGATCCGAGCGCTGGGATACGGCGAGGCGACTCTCGTCGGTCACGCCGATGGCGGTCTGGTGTGCTGGGCTACTGCCGCGCTGCATCCACGAATGGTCCGATCGATCGGTTTGGTCGGGTCGCCGCATCCCGTCGCGCTGCGCCGGGCAGTCCTGCGCAACAAGGCCCAGCGAGCCGCACTGCTCCCGCAGTTCTTGCGATACCAGGTGCCGCTGGTGCCCGAACGCACGCTGACCAAACACAACGGCGCCGCCGTCGAGCAGCTCCTCCGAGCGCGATCTGGCGCGATCTGGTGGGACTCGGACGAGTTCGTCGAGGCAGCGAAGCAGATGCGCTCGGCGATGTGCATTCCAGGAGCGGCACATTGCGCCTTGGAGTACCAACGATGGGCATTTCGGAGTCAGTTTCGTTCCGACGGACGAAAGTTCATGCAGGCCATGGACACCCCGTTGCGCGTTCCGGTACTCCAGATCCGAGGAGAACTCGATCCGTACGTGCTACCTCGATCGGTAGCCACCGAGACTCGCTGGGCCCCTGATCAGCGCTTACACACCGTGCTCGGGGCCGGTCACTATGCACATCAAGAATCGCCTGCCGAGGTCACCGCCCAGTTGCTGGACTTGTTGGCGCTCTAGGTTCAACGCACCTCCCACACTCGATCTACAGAATGCAGTTGCCTGTTCCGACTGCGACCGGGCTCTCGAGGCTCTGCGCAAGCTCGTCGGATACCTCGGGTGCGGTGAGCACGAATCCGGTGTCGGGATCGTCGACGGCGGCACCGAAGACCAGTCCGAGGACCTGCCCGTCTTCTGCGACGAGTGGCCCGCCCGAATTGCCCTGCCGGACGCTTCCCCGCACGGTGTAGACCTGGCGTTGGACCGTTCCGGTTCGGTAGATGTCCGGGCCTTTCAAGTTCAGCGTCTCTCGGATGCGGGCAGGGCTTGCCGTGTACGGCCCACCGCCGGGGTATCCCAGGACCAGTGCGCTGTCTCCGGTCACGGCCGGGTCGGGCGCGAAGTTCAACACAGGAGCGCGAAGACCCGGTACCCGCAGGATCGCCACATCTTCCCGGGGATCGAAGAGCACGACCTGGGCGTCGAACACCGTGCCTACCGAGTCGACGGTGACCCCTTCGGTGCCGGCGACGACATGCGCGTTGGTCATCACAAGTTCGGGGGCTACGACGAATCCAGAACCCTCCAACGCCTTCTGGCAGCTCGGAGCCAGGCCGCTGACCTTGAGGACGCTGGCGTGCAACTGATCCACCAGGGGGTTCGCCTGCATCGCTGGGTCCGGTTCGGCAACTTCCGCTACCGGGGTTTTGCCGAACGGTCCGATGACGTCGGGAAGCCCCGAGGTGTCGAGCAGCGCCGAGAATTCCTTGGGTACTTCACGAAGCCACTGTGGGGCCACTTCGTCGACCTTGCCCAGCACCTTGGAGCCACGAACCGCGCCGGCAACCTCGGGCTGCGAAGACGACGTCAACGGAATAGCGAGCAACCACGCTGCAGCGAGGACGGCCATAGCTTGCAGGCCGGCGCCGACAACACTGTCCACCGATCGAGCGCCACGTGAATGGATTCCGCTGCGTAACGCACGGCCGAGCACCATCCCCGACACTTCGCCGACGATCACCAACACCACGATCAGCGCGATTCCGACGAATACTCGCATCCGAGCGCCGTCGACGTGCAACAGAACATGCGGCGCGATCAGAATTCCCGCGACGGCACCGAGTACGACACCAAGAAATGCCAACGCCGACGCCACTGCACCCTGTCGCCATCCCGACATCGCTGCCAGCAACGCCACCGCGAGAACGACGAGATCTACCCAACCGGACCCGCTCACTGATCGAGCCCCGCTCCTACAGCTGCCAAGCTGGCCTCCAGATCACGAATGTCGCCAATGTCCCACTCGGTCTCCCAGCCGGACACTGCGAGCAGGCCCGCCAGAATACCGCCTGTGAAACCCCACACCAGCATTCCGTCGACGGCGAAGGCCGGACCCTGATAGCCCGCCGGGTGGCGGACCTGGAAACGGTTGTCGGGATCCAGTAGTGCTCGGATCGGCACCCGAACCACTCGGGCGGACTCGCCGGTGTCGACCACCCGGACGTCGCTCGGCCTTCGCCAGTACGCAAGCACTGGGACGACGTCGAATCGTGACGGCGGCACATAGATGCCCGGCATCGTCGCGAGCGGTTGCACACCTGCAGGATCCAAACCGGTCTCTTCCTCGGCTTCACGCAGAGCTGTCGCGACCGGTGATACGTCGCCGGGGTCCGTGGCGCCACCGGGGAACGCGATCTGTCCGCCGTGCTGGCGCAGCGTCGACGCTCGCTGGGTCAGCAGCACATCGGCGTCGGCGGGAAGTCCGCCCCGCGCGGTGTGGTCCGGCTCGGGCGAGCCACCGAACAGTACGAGGACCGATGCCGGACGCGTCGACTCACCGGCGGCGGCAGTGCGCTGCAGTACCGGGTTGATGCCTGTCGTATCCAGCAAGCCTCGTTCACCGCCGACCGCCTCGACGACACCGCGAAGCCACTCCGGGGCGCTCATCGTGCGAGTCCGAGATCGTTCTCGACTGCATCTGCTATCTCTTCGACACTTCGAAACGGTTGCGGCAGCACCTTGGCGACATTGCCATCCGCGTCGATCAGAATCGATACCGGGAGGACGGGCGGCGCGCCGACGGCGGCTGCTATGCGGCCGGCTTCGTCCTGGACACCGGGCAGCGATACACCGTAGTCGGCGAGCTTGGCGAGGCCGTTGCCTTCGTTGCGGTCCTGGTGAACGGTGAGGACGGTCAGGCGGCCGGCCACACTGTCGGCGTACTGCTGAAGATAGGGAAGTTCCTCCGCACACGGTCCACACCAGTACGCCCACAGATTGATCAAGGCGGGCTTACCTGTCAGTGCGTGACCGACGTCGATACTGCTTCCGTCTGCGACACACCCGAGGACGATTCCCGTCAACGGGCCTGCCGGTGCGGGTGCTCCCGGACCTGGAGTCGGGCACGGCGCCAGCTGCGCCCGCTCCCGCAACGAGGCGAGCCCCTCGGTGGAATCGAAGGAACCGCCCGGGGATCCCACGGTGGGCCCTTGGCCGGTCGCGAGGCCACCGACCGGGGGTTGCAGACCGGGGCTCGTATCGCGCGGCCACAGGGCGTAGATCATCCCGACGACGACGATCAGTGCTACCAACGACCAGCGCAGTGCAGATTTATTCACGGTGTGATTCCGGCGAGCGCGAGCAGATGATCGGTCTCCGGCCCCTTGACCAGAGCGGCGGCCTGCGTCTTGTCCACCGGTCCGATTCCGTAGGACGGGCAATCCTTGGCCAGAATGCACACCCCGCAGGCAGGCTTCCGGGCGTGACAAACGCGGCGTCCATGGAAAATCACCCGGTGTGAGAGCAGTGTCCATTCCTTGCGCTCGATGAGCTCGCCGACGGCGTGTTCGATCTTGACCGGGTCTTCCAGGTCCGTCCACTGCCAGCGTCCAACGAGTCGAGCAAAGTGGGTATCGACGGTGATGCCGGGAACGTCGAATGCATTTCCGAGTACCACATTGGCCGTTTTACGGCCGATGCCGGGCAGCGTCACCAGGTCCTTCAGGTTGGCTGGAACTTCCCCGTCGAACCGCTCGAGAAGAGCCGCGCCGAGGCCGATCAGTGAGTTCGTCTTGTTGCGGAAGAAACCGGTTGTGCGGATGTACTCCTCCAGTTCCGTTCTGTCCGCTTCGGCGTAGTCGCGCGCAGTGCGATATCTCACGAATAATGCAGGCGTGACGAGATTGACGCGTTTGTCGGTGCACTGGGCCGACAAGATCGTTGCGACGGCAAGTTCGAGGGGGGTGGTGAAGTCGAGTTCGCAGTAGACATGCGGGAACGCCCTCCCCAGCTCCCGATTCATCCGGCGGGCGCGCCTGACGAGCCCAAGTCTTGTCTCTTCGCGTTTACGCACGTCGAAGACCTTCGAGGCTGTCGAATCCACTCCACAACTGTACGGACAAGAATCGGCATCTAATTCGCTCTGTGTTCTTATCGAGACTTTTTCGGTGTTAACTTCCCCGTATGCAAGGACTCGCCGTGGTGCTTTTTCCAGTACTCCTGATGCTCTTCTCGCTCGCTATGGAGCGCGTGGAAGGCAAACTGAGCAAGCTGGCGGTTCATGAGCACGACGTCGTGGAGTTTCTCGATCAGGCCAGTAGTTCCGAGGTGGCAACGCTCGCCAACGACGGGTTCCCGCACGCCCTCGACAAGCTCAATAACCGTAAGAAGCGCCCCCACGTGGTGAAGGATTCAGGCGCATTGGTGGACCAGCGCGCTAGTTGAGCGGTCCGTATCGCCCGGCATGCCCGTTTCGAGATGAAGTTTCGGTGAACTAGCCTTGGCCCGCAGATTATCCTCGGCGGTTCCGTGGCGTCGATCACTCGATGTCGGACTCGGCGAAGTAGACTTCACCGAGATTCTTGTCATGTTCAATTATTGGTGTGGCGTTGCTGGCCTTCGGGTGCGGACCCCACGCCGTGTGAAACGCCTTGTCGACTCGGGAAACTGAATCGACGACATCCTAAAAGGAGCGCAAGTGGACGACGTCCTGGCACGGGCCGGCATCTTCCAAGGAGTCGAACCCTCTGCGGTAGCAGCGCTGACCAAGCAATTGCAGCCGGTCGATTTCCCCCGAGGACATGTGGTCTTCAACGAGGGCGAGCCGGGTGATCGGCTGTACATCATCGTTTCCGGCAAGATCAAGCTCGGCCGCCGCTCGCCCGACGGTCGCGAGAACCTGCTGACCATCATGGGTCCGTCGGACATGTTCGGTGAACTCTCGATCTTCGACCCCGGCCCACGTACGTCCACGGCGACCACGGTCACCGAAGTTCGTGCCGTCAGCATGGACCGCGATGCCCTGAAAGCGTGGATCGATCAGCGTCCGGAGATTGCCGAGCAGCTTCTTCGCGTGCTGGCCCGCCGCCTCCGTCGTACCAACAACAACCTCGCGGACCTCATCTTCACCGATGTGCCTGGACGCGTCGCCAAAGCACTACTTCAGCTCGCACAGCGCTTCGGGACTCAGGAAGCCGGGTCACTCCGCGTCACCCACGACCTGACGCAGGAAGAGATCGCCCAGCTCGTCGGCGCGTCGCGTGAGACCGTGAACAAGGCACTGGCCGATTTCGCGCACCGCGGATGGCTGCGCCTAGAAGGCAAGAGCGTGCTGATCTCGGACTCCGAGCGCCTCGCTCGCCGAGCACGCTAGAAGTGCAGAGCTAGTTCTCGCGTAGGTATGCCAACTGTGTTTTGACCGACATGCGGGCTGCAGGCCACAGCTTCTTGTCCACATCCGAATAAACATGCTTGACCACCTGCATCGGCTTCGCATCGGCACCAAGTTCGTGCAGTGCTGCACGAACTTGGGCCAGCCGTTCGAGTCGATGTTTTCGATAGAACCGCACTACCTCGGGGAAATCGGCGATCTCGGCGCCGTGCCCGGGCAGAGCCACCTTGCCCTCACCCACTTCTTCGAGACGGTCGAGCGAGTCCAGGTAGTCGGCGAGGGTGCCGTCTTTCGGATCGAGCACCGTAGTTCCGCGTCCCAGAATGGTGTCACCGGTCAGGACGGCATCATCGAGGACGAAGCACAGCGAATCGGCTGTGTGCCCCGGCGTCGCCAGTACCGAGATGGACAGGCCGGCCGCGACGATCACCTCTCCGTCGGTCAACGGTGAGGTGTCGCCATGGACGTACTTGGACTCGAAGGCTCGGATCGGCGCGCCACTCTTGCGGTGAAACCTCTTCAGCCCTGCCGTGTGGTCCCAATGCCGATGGGTGACAAGCGCGAGAACCACGTTGCCAACCCCGGCAACCGCGTCGAGATGCTCGGAATCTTTCGGACCGGGGTCGACGACGACGCAGTCTTGGCTGCCAGGGGCGCGGAGGATCCACGTATTGGTGCCATCGAGCGTCATCTTGCCCGGATTGTCGGCGAGCAACACAGAAGCTGTGTCGGTCACCTGTCGAAGCTTTCCGTAGGCAGGGTGAGCAAGGGTCATAGACGTACCTTAGGACGAAGAGAGAAGTGGCACGAGGATCCTTGCCTCGCGGCGCCTAGGCCTCGGGTGTGAGCTCCACGATGAGCTCGACCTCGACTGCTGCGCCCAGGGGCAATTCGGCTACACCGACCGCAGAGCGCGCATGCACGCCTGCGTCCCCGAATATTTCACCGAGCAGGTTCGACGCCCCGTTCATCACCGGAGGTTGGCCGGTAAAGCCGGACGCCGACGCAACGAAGCCGACAACTTTGACGATGCGCTCGATGCGGTCGATCCCGACCAGCGAGTGGATTGCTGCCAACGCGTTGAGAGCGCACGTCCGCGCTGCTGCCGCAGCTTCCTCCGGAGACACCTCCGCACCAACCTTGCCGATGCAGGTCAACTTGCCGTCGACCATCGGCAGCTGGCCAGACGTATAGACGTACATACCCGTCCGCACCGCCGGCGTATACACCGCCAACGGTGGGACGACGGCGGGCAGTTCGATGCCCAGTTGGGCCAGTCGCGCGGACCAGTCGGCCATACCGGGTCAGGCCTTCGGACGCTTGAAGTAGGCCACGAGCGAGTCCCCGCCATTGGGGCCCGACATGATGGTCACCAGCTCCCAGCCCTCGGAACCGTAGTTGTCCAGAATCTGCTTCGTGGCGTGAATCAGAACCGGTGCGGTGAAGTACTCCCAGATAATCTTTTCGCTCATACCGACGAGCCTAGTCGGCATCGAGGATGCACCGGCGTCCCATCCGTCCTAGATCACGGACCAAGTCATGACCGGAGAGGGTGAGCTCGTGCCGGGTTCTATGGAGGCAACGGGCGATTCGTCTATATGGTCGTGATGTGGGTACCTCCAGTTTGTCAGCCTGGCCGGACAAGGCCGCAGCCGCTCGCTTGCATTTCGTGTCCGGCAAGGGCGGCACCGGTAAGTCGACGGTGGCCGCCGCTCTCGCACTTTCACTCGCCGCGGGCGGTCGACGCGTACTGCTGGTGGAGGTCGAGGGCAGGCAGGGAATCGCACAGCTTTTCGACGTGCCTCCGCTGCCACCCGTCGAGACCCGCGTTGCTTCGGCAGAGGGGGGCGGTGAGGTCTTCGCGCTCGCTATCGACATCGAGACGGCATTTCTCGAGTACCTCGACATGTTCTACAACCTCGGCTTTGCCGGACGAGCAATGCGCAAGATCGGCGCCATTGAGTTCGCGACGACCATCGCCCCCGGTCTCCGTGACGTTCTCCTGACCGGCAAGGTGAAGGAGTGCGTCGTCAGAACGGACAGGGCGGGGAACCGCGCGTACGACGAGGTCATCGTCGATTCACCGCCGACTGGGCGCATCGGCAGTTTTCTCGATGTGACCAAGGCGATGGCGGATTTGGCCAAGGGCGGCCCGGTCCGATCGCAGAGCGAAGGTGTTGTGCGCCTGCTGCATTCGTCGGAGACCGTCGTCCATCTCGTGACACTGCTCGAGGCTCTTCCAGTGCAGGAAACTGCCGACGCTGTCCGGGAACTCGAGGCTGCAGATCTGAGACTGGGAACCGTCATCGTCAACCGTACGGAGCCGACCTTCCTTCCTCCGGACGCACTCGCAGACGCAGCCGAGGGCGTCATCGACGCCGAGCTGATCCAGCAAGGACTGAAACGAGCTGGAATAGCATTGTCCGACAGCGACTTTGCCGGTCTTCTCACGGAAACGATCGAACATGCTTCGACGCTTGCTGCGCAGGTGGAGAGCGGAAGCCAACTCGACGAGCTGGACACGGCACGAATGCATCTGCCGATGCTCGGCGGGGGAATCGACCTCGGCGGACTGTACGAACTAGCAGCCAAGCTCACGGAACAGGGTGTCAAATGAGTTCTTCCGCAACGGATGTCCTCGACGTCTCCAGAATTCTCCTCGAGGACTCCTCACGCATCGTGGTGGTGTGTGGCGCCGGTGGTGTCGGCAAGACGACCACGGCGGCAGCGATGGCCCTTCGCGCGGCCGAGCAGGGCAGGAAGGTCGTGGTTCTCACCATCGATCCAGCCAGAAGACTCGCGCAGGCTCTCGGTGTCGGCGAACTCGACAACACTCCGCAGCCGGTGCAACTCGCGGCGGGCGCCACGGGCGAACTGCACGCGATGATGCTGAACATGCGTCGAACATTCGACGAGATGGTCATCGAGCACTCGACTCCGGAAAAAGCGGAACAAGTGTTGGCCAACCCCTTCTACCAAACTGTCGCATCCTCGTTCTCCGGTACGCAGGAATACATGGCGATGGAGAAACTGGGGCAACTCGCGGCCGATTCGACGTGGGATCTCATCGTCGTCGACACTCCGCCGTCACGTAACGCTCTCGACTTCCTCGACGCCCCACAGCGTCTCGGATCGTTCCTGGACGGTCGATTCATCCGCTTACTGATGGCACCCGGTCGAGGATTGACCAGGATCGTCACCAGCGCGATGGGCTTGGCGTTGAGAGGAGTCTCGACCGTCATCGGGAGCCAGATGCTCAACGATGCGTCGGCGTTCGTTCAATCACTCGATTCGATGTTCGGCGGGTTCAGGGAACGCGCGACGCTCACTTACCAACTGCTGCGTGAGAGCGGGACGAGCTTCGTGGTCGTCGCCGTGGCCGAGCCCGACGCGTTGCGTGAGGCTGCGTTTTTCGTGGATCGCCTCAGTAGCGAGGGCATGCCGTTGGCGGGGCTGATCCTCAACCGAACCCACCCGACCCTGTCGGCGTTGCCGGCCGACCATGCCGCCACCGCTGCTGATCAACTGGACGGTGACGACGACGCCTCTGCCGTCCTGACCGCCGCAGTACTGCGAATCCACGCTGCTCGCGCGGTCACCGCCACGCGCGAGCTTCGACTCCTGCGCCGCTTCACAGCGGCTCATCCCCGAATCCCTGTCGTCGGGGTCCCATCACTCCCCTTCGAAGTCTCGGACCTTCAGGCCCTACGCGCTGTGGCCGACCAACTCACCGGCACGGCGTAGCGCAGAGCACGACGAAGAAGCAGGCTCAAATAGCTGCTTGGGTCTGTCGTTGGCTTTCGAAGAACTCGGACCACGAGTCGACCTCGGGATGTTGCTTGAGCAGCGCGCGTCGCTGACGCTCCGTCATTCCACCCCACACCCCGAACTCGACGCGGTTGTCCAGCGCATCTGCGCCGCACTGCATCAATACCGGGCAGTGCCTGCAGATCGTTGCGGCCTTGCGCTGCGCTGCACCCCTGACGAATAGCTGGTCCGGGTCCATGCCCGAGCACCTTGCCTGCGCCACCCACGCAATACGCGCTTCGGCTTCTTCCACATCGAGCCGCGTCGGTGCTGCTGTCATGTTCATGTGCGGATCCCCTTTGCAGTTCGAACATCCTTGCTGGACGTTCCACAAGCTCTTTCGATCTCGAACTTCACCTCGAAGCACATAGATCTAGGAGCTGCCCCACATTCATATACAAGTGTTATCTGAATCACACCGTGCTCATAATTTAGGTAAAAGAAGCCGCGAACGCAAGACGGACATGGCAACTTTCTGGTACGGCCGTCTCGACCTGCGGCTCAGCAAATTCTCGGGGTACCGCGCCAGGGATCGAACCCCGCAAAGCGACGCAAGTCGAGCGCGCAGATCCGTGTCCACTGGGAGAGACGTCGTAGTCCACGTACGCTGTGCCTGTGTCAGTTGGAAAAACCGTGGCGAAGCTCGCCGGATGTTCAGCCCTTGCGGGTGCGTTGTTGGCCGGCGTCATGTTTCCGCTGGCAGGCGGGTTCGGATACGCATCCAACCGTGCGGCCGATACCGTCGACAATGTTTCGGCCGAATTAGTCGAGGGATCCGTGCCCGCGGTCTCGACGATGGTCGACAGTGCCGGCAATCCCATTGCGTGGTTGTACGAGCAACGCAGATTCGAAGTACCGAGCGAGAAGATCTCGAACGAGATGAAGCTCGCCATCGTCTCCATCGAGGACAAGCGGTTCGCCGAACACAAGGGTGTCGACTGGCAGGGCACAATGCGCGCGTTTCTGACCAACACCACCAGCGGTCAGGTCGAACAGGGTGCGTCGACCCTCGATCAGCAGTACGTCAAGAACTATCACCTGCTCGTCGTGGCCAAGACCGACGCCGAGCGTCGAGCAGCTATCGAGACGACGCCCGCCCGCAAGATCCGCGAGATCCGGATGGCGCTCACCCTCGACAAAGAGCTGACCAAGGACGAGATCCTCACCCGCTATCTGAACCTCGTCCCGTTCGGAAACTCGTCGTTCGGGATTCAAGACGCCGCACAGACCTATTTCGGCGTCGATGCAAGCGAGCTCGACGCCAGGCAGTCGGCCATGCTCGCAGGCATGGTGCAGTCGAGCTCGGCACTCAACCCGTATACCAACGAGCAGGGCGTCCTCGATCGGCGCAACACCGTCCTGGACACGATGATCCAGAACATCCCAGAACGCGCCACGGAATTTCGGGCCGCCAGGGCCGAGCCGCTCGGTGTACTCCCCGAACCCCAGATCCTGCCCCGCGGGTGTATTGCTGCCGGTGACCGCGGGTTCTTCTGCGACTACGCACTGCAATACCTGGCCAATGCAGGTATCAGCCGAGAGCAGATCGACCAGGGTGGATATCTGATCAAGACCACCCTCGACCCCGCTGTGCAGAACTCGACCAAAGCCTCGCTGGTAGCCAATACCAAACCGACTCTCGACGGCGTCGCGACGGTCATGAACGTCGTTGCGCCCGGCCAGGACGCCCACCGCGTCCTCGCTATGGGTAGCAGTCGAACCTACGGTCTGGATTCCGGTGCTGACGAGACGGTGCAGCCGCAGCCGTACTCGCTCGTAGGACACGGCGCAGGATCCATTTTCAAGGTGTTCACCACGGCCGCTGCGATGGAGCGCGGCCTCGGTACCAGCGCAACCCTGCAGGTCCCCAGACGGGCCGAGGTCCGAGGCATGGGCGACGGCGGCGCAAAGGGTTGCCCCGCCAACACGTATTGCGTGGAGAACGTCGGCGACTACCCTGCGTCACTCTCGGTTACCGATGCACTGGCGAAGTCTCCGAACACGGCGTTCGTCAAGTTGATCGAGTCCGTCGGAGTGACGCCGACGGTGGACATGGCGGTGCGCCTCGGCCTACGGTCCTACGCTGCACCGAACACCTCCGGCTTCGACGAGCGGAGCATGGCCGACTTCCAGAAGGACCAGAATCTCGGTTCCTTCACTCTCGGACCCACCTGGGTCAATCCTCTCGAGCTGTCGAATGTGGCGGCCACCCTCGCGTCGTCGGGAAAATGGTGCCCACCGACACCGATCGATTCGGTGTTCGACCGCAAGGGCAAGCAGGTGCCGGTGACCCAGCAGGCATGTGAGCAGGTCGTCGAGCCGGGCTTGGCCGACACCCTTTCCAATGCGATGAGCAAGGACGATCAGCCCGGTGGCACGTCCGCATCCGCTGCAGCATCGGTGGGGTGGAGTTTGCCGATGTCCGGCAAGACGGGCACGACCGAATCGCACATGTCGTCCGGGTTCCTCGGCTACACCAACAATGCTGCTGCTGCTGTATACACCTACGGAGACTCCCCGAGCCCCGGTGAGATCTGCTCGTTCCCATTGCGCCCATGTGGCGACGGCAATTTGTACGGCGGCAACGAGCCGGCTCGCACCTGGTACGGGGCCATGAATCCAGTGGCCGCCAACTTCGGCCCTGTTTCGCTGCCTCCCGTCGACCAGAAATACGTTCGCGGATCCGCCAATGGTCAGGTTCCTGACGTGACCGGCTCGACCCAGTCGTCCGCGACCGCAACCCTGCAGGCGGCAGGTTTTCAGGTCACCGTGGTGAGCACGTCCGACACTGCAGCACGAGGAACGGTCACCGGAATGTCCCCCTCGGGATCGGCTATCCCCGGTGCGATGATCACGATCTACGTGAGCGATGGATCCGTTCGACAGGCGCCACCGGCTCCGTCGCTTCCAGCACTACCGGAGCTTCCCAACATCCAGATTCCGGCAATACCGCCCAACCTTCCGATCCCTGCCATCCCCGGGCTCACGGTGCCCCGCTAGGGCGGAATCCATCGCACGAGATACACCCGCGTCGTGGGTGTATCTCGTGCGGATTGCCGGAGTTCGAACTTACAAGCGGTCCTTGACAGCCTTGGAGATCCGAGTGCCGTCGGCCTTGCCCTTGGCGAGCTCGGTAGCGACCTTCATGACCTGGCCCATCTGCCGGATTCCCGGACGCTCACCCAATTGCTCGGCGACCTGGGCAAGTGCGGTGTCTGCAATATCGGCCAGTTCGGCGTCGGTCAATGGCGTCGGCAGGTATTCGTCGATGATCTGCGCCTCGGCATGCTCGGTCGCCGCTAGCTCACCTCGGCCGTTCTGGGTGTAGATCTCTGCGGATTCACCGCGCTTCTTCGATTCCTTGGCAAGAATCTTGATGACCTGTTCGTCGGTGAGATCGTGGGCTTGCTTGCCGGATACTTCCTCGGTTTGGATCGCGGCGAGGAGCATTCGGATGGTCGCGGTTCGAAGTTTGTCTCTAGCCTTCATGGAGGTGGTCAGGTCGGTTCTCAGCTGGGACTTCAGTTCGGACATGTATCAGAACGCTACGCGGGCAGTGCCCTGGCTCGCACGTCGATTGCACCACCTGACGTATCGTGGAAGACGTGTCCGTGAAAATCACTACATCGGCCCGACTCCTCGCAGCAGCAGAACGTACTCGCGCCGCAGCCTCGGAGGCCCCCATCAGAAGCGCCGCGATTGCGACGGCCGGCGCGGCGGCACTCGGTATCGGTTATGCAACTCTCATCGAACGCAATGCGTTCACATTGCGGGAAACGTCGATGGCGGTGCTGGAACCTGGTTCGTCTTCGCTTCGGGTGCTGCACATCAGTGATCTGCACATGATGCCCGGGCAGCGTTCCAAACAGAATTGGCTCCGCGAACTCGACAGCCTGGAACCGGACCTGGTGGTCAACACCGGCGACAACCTGTCGCATCCACGCTCGGTTCCTGCCGTAGTCCAAGCTCTCGGTCCCTTGCTGTCTCGGCCGGGGCTGTTCGTCTTCGGCAGCAACGACTATTTCGCGCCGAAGCCGAAGAATCCACTCCTGTACTTCAAGAAAGATCGCAAGAAGGTACTCGGTGAAGCACTGCCGTGGCGTGACCTGCGGGCCGCCTTCTCCGAACGCGGTTGGCACGACGTGACGCATGTGCGCAGAGAGCTCGAAGTTGCGGGCGTGCGTATCGCTTCGGCCGGTGTCGACGATCCTCATCTCGAGCGCGACCGGTACGACACAATCGCAGGCCAGCCGAATCCGCTCGCAGACCTTCGGCTGGGAATCACGCACTCCCCCGAGCCACGAGTGCTGGATCGTTTCGCCGACGACGGATACGACTTGGTCCTTGCCGGACACACGCACGGTGGTCAACTCTGCCTACCGTTCTACGGTGCCCTCGTCACCAACTGCGAGCTCGATCGGTCTCGGGTGAAGGGTCCATCGAAGTGGGGCGCACATACCCAGCTGCACGTCTCCGCCGGCGTCGGCACTTCTCCCTATGCCCCGGCCCGGTTCTGCTGCAGGCCCGAAGCGACCCTGCTGACGCTGACCCCCGCCCCGCGTCAGGGTCCTCGCGAAGGTTCGGACGAGGGCGTTTCGCGTTCTGAGGCAGTCGTGAGCTAGACTCTCCGAGGCGGTACACGGGGTGTGGCGCAGCTTGGTAGCGCGCTTCGTTCGGGACGAAGAGGTCGTGGGTTCGAATCCCGCCACCCCGACAAAGTATCGGTGAATCACAAAAGTCCTGGCCTTTCCACAAGGCCAGGACTTTTGCGTTCTCGACTCAGTTCGCAGCGGCGCGCAGCTTTTCCAACAACGGACCTGCAGCCTCGGCGAGGAATTGTTCCTGGGTTTCGTCACCGACCTGCACGAGGGCGATGTCGGTGAAACCCGCCTCCCAGTACGGCTTGACGGACTCGACGATCGCATCGAGGTCCGGTCCACAAGGAATTGTATCGGCAACATCTTCCTTGCGGACGAACTGCGTTGCTCCGGCGAACCCGGCCGTCGTCGGGAGGTCCGCGTTGACAGCCCAGCCGCCGGCGAACCAACGAAAACGATCGTGCGCGCGGTCGATTGCTGCATTCTTGTCCGGATCCGAGACCGCGATTCCGATCGGAATGCCGCCGTCGGGCACATCCCAGATCTTGGCAGAATCGACGCGAAAGTGCTTGCCCTCGTACGTGATCAACTCGCCTGTGCAAAGTTGCGCGATGATCTCGAGAGCTTCGACGAACATGTCCTGACGCTTGTCGGTCGATGGCCACCCCTCACCGACGACATGTTCGTTCAGATTCTCCCCGCTGCCGAGTCCGAGCGTGAACCTGCCGTCGGCGAGTATCTGCATGGTCGCGGCCTTCTGGGCGACGACGGCAGGGTGGCAACGAGAATGTGGCTATCGCCCAGCACTTTTCGTCACTCCCCTATCGCTTCGTGGTGGCATCGTGCGAGCGTGCGATGGTCAGCGCCGCCGCCAGCAGTACCGAAGCATCGAGCCCTTCCGCGCCTGGATATGCCATGTAGGACTGCCGCTCGTCCGACCAGCAGCTCTCTTCGATGTACGCCCTGATTCGCTCGCTCGGCTCGCCATCTGTCGGGGATGCCGGGGATCTGGCCGTCCTCGGCGAGGTATACAGCGCAGTCGAGTGCCTGCCAGCAACCGAGCTTCGAACTCGTGAAATGCTGCTCGTCCTCGAGTTCCCAGATTCCCGCATCTCGCTGCTGCCAGGAATCGCATGTCTGGTCCGCGATCGTCGCGAGGAGTCGACCAGTGGAAGCATCGAGCACATTGCCCGCATCGACGTACAACCAAACGATCGAGAATAGATCTCCGAATATGCTCAGCTGCAGTTGATCTGCAGCCCGATTACCGTTAACGACGGGCCCGATGCCACGCCACCCCGGCACGTCGGGTCGCTCGGTCCCGCCGGGCAATTCACCACCGAGGGTGTATAAGACATTGACCAGAGGATCGTTGGCCCGGATGACTTTCAGTAGCCACGCAACGGCGGCGTGTACTTCTTCGCGCACCCCGAACCGAATCAAAGCTCTGAGTGTGTACGCGGTGTCGCAGACCCACGCGTAGCGGTAGTCCCAGTTCTTACCTCCTGCAGGATTCTCCGGCAGCGAGGTCGTCGCTGCGGCAGCAATGGCCCCAGAGGGACTGTGAAGCAACAACTTCAGCGCGAGAGCACTCCGTGCCACGTCCGCCGCCCACGGGCCGTCGTACTGGAATTTGTCGGTCCACGCACGCCAGTTCGCGATGGTTCGGTCGACGCCTTCGTCGACCTCCCGGGGGTCCGGGATATTCAGTGGTTCGCTTTCGGTGCCGGCCAGGCCCACGGCGATGCTTTGCCGAGCATCGTGCCCGGCGAAACCCGCCACTCCATCTCGACCACACCTCGAGACCGTCTGTTCGACGGGCGAGTTCCAGCCACGGCAATCGACCCGCCACCCCGGTATTGAGGGAATCGGTGACTCGTACCGACCCGGTTGCGGTTCGGTAGGTGGAGGTCAAAACGTTGGTTCCATCGACGAATTCCCGCTCGACCGTGAACGGTCCGGCCGGTGACAGTTCGAATCTTCCGCCGTGTTCGGCATCGAGAAGTGCCGCAAACGTCGGCGGCGAGTCGAGATTGGGGATGGGCAGCCAGTCGATCCGGCCGTCCAGTGCGATCAGGGCTACTGTTCGCCCGTCTCCGATGGCGGCATAATTCTCGATTGCGGTGTATCCGTGTTCACGACTCATTCTGTGGTCACCCGGCCTCGAAGAATGCCGCAGTTGAACCTTGACCACTCGAGGGTTCGCTCATTCCAGCGTCGTACCCGACGCCTACAGCCACGAAACACGGCCTACAGCCACGAAACACGCAAGAGGGCCCCTCGGCATGCGAGGGGCCCTCTTGCGTTGCGTTGGGACGATCTAGCCGACCTGTGCCTGCCACATCCAGTGCAACTGCTCGAGTCGTGCGGTGATCGCGATCAGCAGATCCTGGGTGACCGGGTCGGCCGCCTCGGTATCGGCGATGCGGCCACGTAGGCGATCGATCACAGCGGCGAGATTGTCCACCACTGCGGCGGTGACCTGCTCGTCCTTGGTCCAGCCGTCACCGATTCCCTTGGTTCCCGCCGTCGCCGAAACCGTGGCGGAGCGGCCGTCCGGGCTGACCCCGATCGCGGTGGCGCGCTCGGCCGACGAATCGGTGAACTCGCGCGCTGCGGCTACCAGTTCGTCCAAAGCGAGGTGGACCGAACGGAAGTTCTTTCCGATGACGTTCCAATGGGCCTGCTTGGCGATCAAGGACAAGTCGATCAGGTCCACGACGGTGCCCTGCAGCGCGTCGCCTGCGATCTTCTGCTGTCCTGCGTCGAGTGAACTGGTAATGGGGTTGTTCATGATGTGCCTCCTTTGTGAGATTCGGCGGGAAGATACGACCGGTGGGACGCTCGAACGTTCAGTCGGGCAACTAGACCTTTGCGGCCTCGTCGCCAGGCGCAGTCGGCGACTGGCTCGTCGTCGGCTCGGTGTCGGACTGACCTGCACGGACGCCTTCTTCGACCTTCTTGCCGAGTTCTCGGTCCACGTTCGACCAGTACTGGAAGACGCGAACCAGTACTTCCTCGGTCACGCCGTTGAGCGCATGTCCGACGATGTTTCCTACCAAGCGCTCCCGCGCCGCATCATCCATGACCTCGCGGTACAGCGTCCCGGGCTGAACGAAGTCACCATCCTCGGGATGCTCGATATAACCGGTGCGCACGAACCGTGGCTCGAAGTCCCAGGATCCGTCGTCGCCGTAGGTATTCGTGTCGGCCTTCGGTCCGCCGTACGAGTTCGGTGCGTACACAGGTGTGTCGGCAGAATTGAACGAGTACCGCATCGACCCGTCCTTGGAGTACGAATTGACCGGAACCTTCGGTGCATTGACGGGCAGCTGCGCGTAGTTGGCGCCGATCCGGTAGCGGTGTGCATCGGCGTAGGAGAAGACACGGCCGAGCAGCATCTTGTCCGGGCTGAACCCGATGCCGGGAACGATGTTCGACGGCTCGAAGGAGCTCTGCTCGATCTGGGCGTGGAAGTTCTCCGGGTTGCGATTGAGGGTCATCTTACCGACCTCGATCAGCGGGTAATCCTTCTGCGACCAGGTCTTGGTGAGGTCGAAAGGGTTGAACTTGTAGTCTTCTGCATCGTTGTACGGCATGATCTGCACCTTGAGCGTCCAGCTGGGGAAGTCGCCCTTCTTGATGGAGCCGAACAGGTCCTGACGGTGATGATCGGGCGAGGTCCCGGCAAGTTCGTCGGCCTTGGCCTGCGTCAAGAATTCGATGCCCTGGTCGGTCTTGAAGTGGAACTTCACCCAGTTGCGTTCACCTGCCTCGTTGATCAGCTGGTAGGTGTGCGAACCGAATCCGTCCATGTGGCGGAACGACTTCGGGATGCCGCGGTCCCCCATGAGCCAAGTAACCTGATGCGCGGTCTCCGGAGAGAGAGTCCAGAAGTCCCACTGCATATTGTTATCGCGCAATCCGGAGTCCGGCATGCGCTTCTGGCTCCGAATGAAGTCCTGGAACTTCATCGGATCCCTCATGAAGAAGACAGGGGTGTTGTTGCCCACGAGGTCCCAGTTGCCTTCCTCGGTATAGAACTTGAGCGAGAATCCGCGCGGATCGCGCCAGGTGTCAGGGCTACCCTGCTCGCCCGCCACCGTGGAGAAGCGTGCCAACATTTCGGTCTTGGCGCCGGGCTGGAGCACCTTGGCCTTCGTGAATTTGCTTATATCACCGGTGATTTCGAGGTCACCGAATGCACCTGCGCCCTTGGCGTGGACGACACGCTCGGGGACACGCTCGCGGTTGAACTGCGCCATCTTCTCGATGAGGTAATGGTCATGTAGCAGGATCGGACCCTGCGTGCCTGCAGTGAGCGAATGCTCGTCGCTGGCTACCGGAATTCCAGCATTACTGGTGGTCGGCTTGGTCATATGCGCAGCCTCCTAAGTTGATGGGTGGTCGCCTACCGGGGGGGCTGACTCGGAAAGCTTGGTTCGACGCCGCCTGCGTTGAAATGGCGTTTCGAGCGGATGCAACCGAAGGTGCCGTGTTCGAGTCCAGATGCGAATCACGTGTCGATGCGCAGTCGGAACAGAGCCCCCAGAACACGATTTCGGCTTCCTCGACGACGAATCCATGAGACTCCGACGGCTCGAGGCATGGCGATCGGCCGACGACGCAATCGACGTCGACCACTGTTGTGCATACGCGGCAGACCAGGTGATGGTGATTGTCGCCGGTTCTGCTTTCATACAGCGCAGACGAACCTGCAGGTTCGATCCGCCGGAGAAGTCCGGCACCGACGCAGGCACGAAGAACGTCGTACACCGCCTGCGTGGACACCGAGCCGAGATGGGATCGCACCACTGCTGCTACCTCATCTGCATCCGAATGCGGCTGGGCTGCAACCGCAGTCAGAACCGCCACCCGTGGCGCCGTCACTCGCAGACCCACCGAGCGCAGTTGCGCGGTGGGTTCGAGCGTGGCGTCGTTCAGCGGCATGCATTCGAGTATGCCCCTTTTCTGGAATTAGTCAAGAAAAGGCAGGCTAACTACACATGACCCACGCTGAGCAGGGACGACGGCCCAGTCACCATTCGGCCAGAAACGATCTGCAACCCGAAATGGGTGCCCGGGGCAATCCACTCGCCCAAGCTCGGACCCGACGCAGCGACCTGGACCCGCGCCGGCCGAGCCTTGCCCGTCAACCGCGCGGTCGCCAGAACCGAACCCTCGTCCGAAGGCTGCGCGAACCCGAGTGCACCCTTGATGGGAAAGCTCGGGCCGATACCTTTCGCCTGCGTGCGCACCGACCATCCGCCTCTCGACGACTCGTCACCCGACACCCCTGCACCCGATACCGAGGCGTCGGCAAGTACGTCGCCGCCGAAGTCCGCGAGAACTTTGGGTAGATGCCAGTGTGTGCGGCCACCGTGCACCGAAGTCTCGGAGTCGGCAGCGATGAACGGAACCGACATTCGTGGCATCGCCCCCAATCCACGACCCGGACGCTGCAGGACCGGACTGGCGAGAACCTCGCGGTACGGCCCGACCGGTGAGTTCAGGTAATCGATGACCATCACCACCGAGATCGGAATTGTCCGGCCACGCAGTAGCGCACGCCCGGCGGGCCGAGCCCGGTGCCACCAGATGGTGGCTCTCACTTCGGCGGGCCACGGCGGCGGCGGGCTTACCGGCCACTCGGTTCTCGCCGATTCGGATTCGGTCACGCTCCACATGTCGTACCTCCGGGAGCGTCGACCGATACGACAGTCAGCGGCAGTCGCAGTGCGCCAGGAGCAGCGGCGGGTACGACCGGGCATCGAGGCGACGTCGGTAGAACCTCGCGGTATCCCGATCCCAGTTCTGGTCGTCGGTCCGGCTCCCCCTTGTTCGGCCACAACGCCATAGCGCGCTCGGCCTGGGCAGTAATGGTGAGCGATGGGTTGACACCGAGGTTGGCGCTGATGGCCGACCCGTCCACGACATGGAGACCAACGTGTCCGTAGACGCGGTGATAGGCGTCGACGACGCCGGTGTCGGCCGAGGCTCCGATAGCGCATCCGCCGAGAAAGTGGGCGGTCATGGGGATGTTGACGATCTCGGCTATGGACCCACCGGGATCGCCACCGATC
Organism: Rhodococcus sp. 1168; assembly: GCF_002091955.1. Taxonomy (GTDB): domain Bacteria; phylum Actinomycetota; class Actinomycetes; order Mycobacteriales; family Mycobacteriaceae; genus Rhodococcoides. The sequence continues at coordinate 57,071 of NZ_MKKY01000063.1, forward strand.
TTGTCTGCAAGCAGCCTGATAGCCTCGTGTCCTTGCGGGATCCACTGCGGTGGCGGCTCGCCGGCTCCCGGCCGAGAGGTGAGGCGATGCCTGCCGAAGACACCGGACTTGGAGCCGAGCTCGAGCGAATTGTCGTCGGTCTGCATCACCAGCGCGATCACCGTCCGCTCCGACCAATGACGGACCGACAGGCTGCGAAATGCCGATCCCGGATGACGCAATGCCACGCCGAGCGTTTTCAGAATACGAGGCGTTCTACCTCCGCCGTCGCTCAGCACGGTCTGCAACAGCCCGATCGCGTTGCTGCCCTTGCCATATCGAACTGGCTCGATATGCGTGTGGTCATCGGGATGGAACGATGAGGTGATCGCGACGCCTTCGGTGTAGTCGACCTCGCGGCCACGTGCGGTCGCGGCAAGCACGGCCTCGGAATTGGTCCGCACCAGTGAGCCGATCCTGTCCGACAGATTCGGCAGTCCAGCAGTGTCCTTCATCGCCAACATCAGCTTTTGGGTTCCGTACGTACCGGCTGCGAAGACCACTTGGTCTGCCGTCAGCACGGTGACGGTTCGGCGAAGCTTGCCACCGGTCCTGCGTGTGGAAACCTCGTATCCACCGCCTGCCGCGGGCCGAACAGCCGTCACGGTTGTCAGTGGAAGTACTTGTGCGCCAGCCTTTTCTGCCAGGTACAGATAGTTCTTGACAAGAGTATTCTTGGCCCCGACCCGGCATCCCGTCATGCACGATCCGCACTCGGTACACCCGGTGCGCGTTGGTCCGACGCCACCGAAGAACGGATCCGCCGACTCCTTCCCTGGCGTTCCGAAGAAGACGCCGACCGGCGTGCTGGTGAAGGTGTCACCGACTCCCATGTCCTCGGCGACTTCCTTCATGACTTTGTCGGAGGGAGTGATGGTCGGGTTCGTCTGAACGCCCAACATCCGTTTGGCCTGGTCGTAGTACGGCGCGAGCTCCCGATGCCAGTCGGTGATGTGCCCCCATTGCGGATCCTCGAAGAATTTGCGTGGAGGTTGGTACAGCGTGTTGGCATAGTTGAGCGAACCACCACCGACGCCCGCGCCTGCCATCACCAGGACATCGGGGAGAAGATGGATTCTTTGAACGCCATAGCATCCGATAGCGGGTGCCCACAGATACTTTCGGAGCCGCCAACTCGTCTTCGGTAATTCTTCGTCGGTGAAGCGCCGGCCGGATTCGAGGACTCCGACGCGGTACCCCTTCTCCACTGCGCGCAAGGCCGCCACGCTACCGCCGAACCCTGATCCGATGACGAGGACGTCGAAGTCGCTCATACCCGAACGCCTTTCCGCAATTTCGTACTCACATAGTCGTTAGCGTCGAAGGTGCGAGTCGAATTTCGGAAGGTGAAGGTGTACGTCGGCCACATGACCGGATTGCGGCCCTCCGCATCCAGGTACCAACTCGAGCAACCGCCCGAATTCCACACCGTTCCCGCCAATGAGTCATGAATCCACGAATTATATTGCCGCTGAGCCGCTTCGGTAACCTCTACGCTGACGATCCCGCCCTCTCGCATCTGTTCGAGTGCGGAGGCGAGATAGTTCGCCTGCGACTCGAGCATGTACACGATCGAACTGTGGCCGAGGTTGGTGTTGGGACCGTACATGAGGAACAGGTTGGGGAACCCATGCACCGTGGTGCCGCGGAACGCATTGGGGCTGCCGTCCCAATGCTCGGCGAGGGTGCGCCCGTCGAGGCCGGTCAGCGCGTGCGATACCGGAGGCTCCGTCGGGGTGAATCCGGTGGCGAAGATGATCGTGTCTACCGGATACGAGTTGCCGGCCGCATCGACCACCGAATCTTCGGTGACCGAAGTAAGCGCACTCGTGACGAGGTCGACATCGGGCCGATCGAGAGTGGAGAGCCAATCGTTGGAGAGAAGCATTCTTTTGCAGCCGATCGTGAAATCCGGGGTCAGCGCAGCTCGCGTTCGAGGATTCTTCACCTGCCTGCGCAGATGAGCCTTGGCTACCACCGACACCGCCGGTAGCACCCAAGGGTTGTGCGCCAGCGCGGTGACGTAGAGCTCGCGGTAGCTGTATATCGTTCCCCGTACTGCCTTTTGGACAGCCGGAAACTTCCGATACAGCGTGCGTTCGACTTTACTGAGCGTGCGGTCCAGCCTGGGAATCACCCAAGCGGGCGTTCGTTGAAAGACCGTCAGCCGTTCGGCGCGGTCGACGATCTCGGGAACGAACTGGACAGCGGATGCACCGGTGCCGATGACCGCTATGCGGCGACCGGTCAGGTCCTGTTCGTGATCCCACGTCGCCGAGTGGAATACCGTGCCGGTGAATTTCTCCAGTCCGGCTACATCAGGCAACTTCGGGGTCGACAGTGCACCGGTGGCGGCAACGAGGACGTCGGCGTGCACGATGCCCTTGCTCGTCTCGACGAGCCAGAGGTTCTGCGCCGCATCCCATCTCGCCGCATCGAGCGAGCAGTCGGTGATGATTCTGCTGCCCAGACCCGACTTGTCGACGACCCCGCGCAGGTAGCGGTAGATCTCCGGTTGACGCGCGAAGGTGTGCGACCACTCGGGGCTCGGTGCGAAGGAGAAGGAGTACAGCGAGGTCGGGACGTCGCATGCGCATCCGGGATACGTATTGTCACGCCACGTTCCGCCGACGTCGTGCGCTCGTTCGATGACGAGAACATCGGCGTCGGGGTCGTCCTGCAGGATGCGGGAGACCGCGGCAATACCGGCAAAACCAGCTCCCACGACAAGTACGTGTACCGATTTCGGCAACGTAGATTTTTCAGGGAGAGTGGATTCCTCGGCAAGGATTGATTGGGTACTTGTCATGACTGGATCACCTTTGCCTCCCATACCGGGAGAAGTCGGGCCCGCAACTGGGCGTCGGCGTCGGGAGTGCGGAATATCGAGGACACCGCCAGTCCACGAGCGAGCTCTACGCTCAGCTCGATGGATTCGGGCGACATCGACTTGCCCATGATTTCGGCGGCACCGCCGGCAATGGCGTCGGCGACCTTACGTTCCAGCGGAACCATGGCCTCGTGCAATATCGGGTCGGTTCGCGCAGCCACCCACAGTTCGAGGGCAGCGTAGAACAGCGGTCCGGAAAACGCTTCGCTGAGGAGTTCGACGCCCCGGGCGCCATCGGTGTTTGCCCCGAGAATCTCGGCCAGCCGCTTGTCCACCAGATGTTCGACAGCGGCAGTGACAAGCGATTCTTTGGTCGGGAAGTGGTGCAACTGTGCTCCGCGGGACACGCCGGCACGCCGTGCGATCTCCTGCGTGCTGGTCCTCGCGAAACCCTTCTCGACCAGGCAGTCGATTGCCGCGTCGAGCAGTTTTGTCTGCGTCCCAGCAGTGCGTTGCGCCTGCGTGCGACGCTCCTGTGGCTGAGTGGTCTGGGTCACAGGAGTGACTGTAGCCTCAAATCAACAAACAGTCCAGACTGCTTTTAAGTTCGGCGAGACCCCCAGTCATGGTCGGCGGCATCATCAAGGGAAAGTACGTCAAGCTCACCCGCTTGATGGACGGAGCGACCGCGGCGATACCACCCTCGAAGCCGCCGTGACGCTCTCCTGCTGGTGGCGTGTCCCCGGTAAACGGGGCCACCCTGTTTTAGAGTCTTGTTGCCCATGAACTGGGCGGATAGCGGGTTGATGGCGTAGATCGTGTATCCGCCTGCGAGCAGCGCAGATACCCACAACCCTCGGTCGGTTTCTATCCCGATGACGACATCGGCTGGCGTGGGGGCGTGCGCGGCCACGACGTCGTGGAATGCCGCGATACCTGCCAACCCTTCAGGTAGTCGGCGCGTGGCCAGGCGTTTACCGTCGGTGTTCATTACGTGGATATCGTGGTGGTCTTCGGCCCAGTCGTCTCCTACGAAAATCATGTTGCATTCCTCTCCTCGCACGCGTTCGGTCATTGCTCGGTGAGCCTTCGAGGGATCCGGACTGCGACCTAATGGATCAGTGCCCAGTGCGGCACGACACCCCAGCAGCGTTCTGTGGAACCCTCACCGACTGGTGGGTGCACGATCTATCCTCAGGAGTCGAGAAGTTCACTCCCGGACGATGAAGTGCTCACCCACCAGCGGCTCAGTGATCAGCATTCTCCGACAGGGCTGCGCGGTGACGAAGACTCGCCGATCGAGTCCCATTAGGACGATGGAGAACATGGCTGGACGGAAACGCAACTCTGCCGAGGACATCGTGCGCAAACTACGGCGCGCCGATGAACTCACCGCTGCAGGCAAGACGCAGGAGGAGATCGCGGCAGACCTCGAGGTATCGGCGGCGACCTTGTACAACTGGCGTCGCCAGTACGGCGGGATGGACACCGACGCCGCGAAGGAACTCAAGGACCTGCGCGAGCAGAACTGCAAGCTCAAACGCCTGCT
>NZ_MKKY01000064.1 GCF_002091955.1 Rhodococcus sp. 1168
CATCCTTCCAGCGGAACCATCGATCCCGCTATCTCGGTGTCCACCATCCGGGGGGAGCCTCAGCCGAAGAACGCCCCGGCTAGCACGGCAAAGCCTACGAGCCCCGCTACCGAAAGTCCGAGTGAGAGCCACTGCATGGGCGTCGCTCCAATCTGAAAGTAGGAACGGGACTGCCCCCACTTCAGTTGACTCGTGGGGTTGAGTGATTCAGGCCGCGTGCGCGGCCCGGTTGATTGTCTCAAACTCGATCGGCGTGAGTTTGTCGAGGCGTCGTTGGCGGCGCTTGCGGTGGTAGGTCCGTCCGATCCACGTCACGATCGCCAGCCGCAGTTGCGCCCGCGTGGACCAGCGCTGGCGGTCGAGAACGTTCTTCTGCAGCAGGGCGAAGAACGACTCCATCGCAGCGTTGTCGCCGCATGCCCCAACGCGGCCCATCGATCCACGTAATCCATTGTGGGACAACGCGTGCACGAACTTCCTGGATCTGAATTGGGCGAGTTCAATCGGTCGTTGCAACACCGGGCTGTTTGAGCAAGTCTAACTGTTCGGTGAAGACCTCGACCGGCGTCTTCCATCCGAGGACCTTCCGTGGTCGGTTGTTGACGGCGAGTGCGACGGCTTCGAGGTCCTTGGCGGACCAACGAGACAGATCAGTGCCTTTCGGGAAGTATTGCCGCAGAACTCCATTGGTGTTTTCGTTGGTAGGTCGCTGCCAAGGAGAGTGCGGATCGGCGAAGTACACTTTGGTGCCGGTATCGAGCGCGAACTGGGCATACCCGGACAGCACCTTGCCGCGGTCCCAGGTGAGGGTCTTGCGCAGCTGCTCGGGGAGCTCGGTGATCGATTCCGCCAAAGCGGCATTCATTGCGACAGCTCCGTAACCGCCCAGCGACGGACCGTTTTTCACTGGCGGGTTATCACCCCAGCCTTCCAGCCGGGGAAGGTGCACGAGGATCGTGCATCGACTGCTGCGCTCGACGAGTGTGCCGATCGCAGAGCGGCCCGTCCCGATGATCAGGTCATCCTCCCAATGCCCAGGGAACGCGCGATCATCGGCTTCAGGCGGGTGTTCGGAGAGAACGACATCCGCGGTGACATGCCCCTGTGGCTTGTTCCGCGAGCGCGCACGTGGCTCCCGCAGTGCGCGGCCTGTACGCAGACACGTCACCAAATCGCGTTTGAGGGCGCCTCGGCCCTCGATGAATAGTGATTCGTGGATCGCCTCCTGGCTGATACGCATGGACTCATCATCCGGGAAGTCGACTTTCAGCCGCTGCGAAATCTGCTCCGGGCTCCACGCCGTCGCCCACCTCCGGTCCTGTCGATGCGGCTTGTTCAACCCCTTCCACGGCGGTGGCTGCGGTCCACTGATGACCGTGCCGTCCGATAACCGGGCACTGCCCGCTAAACGTTCTTGTACGTATTCACGTAACTGGTTGTTGTTCAACAGTTTCGCGGACTTCGGACGCTTCGAGGCCTGTTGTGCTTTCCACTGCGCGACCAGGGCACGGTAGAACAGTTTTCCGCTCCGGGTTGCTGCGTTACGGCGCAGTTCGCGTGAGATTGTTCCTGGGTCGCGGCCGATCCTGCGGGCGATCTCGCGGACGCCGACGTCCTGGGCGCGCAGCAGTGCGATTTCCTCGCGTTCGGCGAACGAAAGGTAGCGGCCGGTGGGCTCATCGAGACTCAGTGGCGTCATTCCGCCAGCGTGGCGGAACCACCGCGACCCGACTGGGACCGACACGCCGACCGTCAAAGATGCCTCCGCGGTGCTCATTCCGGTCGCAATCAACCGCCAGAACTGACGTTGCACCACCCGCGAAGGCTCCGGTCGCCCGGGCGAACGCATCGCTGGGCGAAGCGCACGATCAGCACGCCACTGCCGACGAGTGTTTCTTGCAACATCGCTGGCCTTCTTGCTCCAGTCTGCTGTAGCCATGTCGCATACCTCCGAGATCAGGGTGTTGCGACGA
>NZ_MKKY01000065.1 GCF_002091955.1 Rhodococcus sp. 1168
CATCCTTCCAGCGGAACCATCGATCCCGCTATCTCGGTGTCCACCATCCGGGGGGAGCCTCAACCGACCATGTTGTGTCGGGGACATCGACGAGGGCGGCGACCATCGCGTCGGTGAGCCCGAACCCGATCGAATACGACACTCGCTGCCTGTGCAGCCAAGTGAGGTATTTGTGGCTCGAGCCAGCGCCGTCGGTGCGGACGAGGACCTTCTTCCCCGGCCGTGCCGAGTACACGTTAGGTAACTGCGCCAACGCTTTCCGCGTCACCTCGATGTGGTCGTCGGCTGTGTTGGATCCGGCGTTGCCGGGGCGGAGCAACGCGGCGACGGATTCGCCGGTGCCGTCGGTGCCGTGATCGACGAACGCCATGAGGGGGTGAAATCCGAAGCCTCGTTTGTACGTCGGTGCCGCGTTCTCCTTCTCCGAATGCGACGTCACCAGTGTCGCGTCGAGGTCGATGACGATCGGATTCTTGGCGGTGATGTCGTGATCGGGGCCGTGCTCGCCGGCATGATTCCAAGCTGCGGCGCGGGCGAATGCCCGCGCGGTGTCGATCGCAGTGAGCGCAGATGCCGCGTCTGCGGAGAGCGAGGTGATCAGACGGGAGACGGTCGGATCGGAGGGTACGGTGCCGAACACCGGGGCGTGCTCGCGCAGGGTCGCGATGTCGGAGAGGCAATCCCCACCGAGCGCCAACGACACCGCGAGATCGAGGATGATCTTGCCGGGATCGAAGTGCGCCAACGGTTTCCGCCACGGTGACAGCGCCTCGGACAGCGCGGTGGCATCGACGGACAGGGCGGGGTACGGCGACGTAGACTTGCTCGCCAGAAAGACATCCCATGTTGCTAAGAAGTCAAGCGGCAGTCTTCTTTTCGATCGGCATGGCCGTGGAGGATGCCCATGCCGTGTGTTCGTCGTAGTGACTGTTCGCTGCGAGACAACCGTGCAAGATGCCCACGAATTTGTTGGCCACATGACGCAGGGCAGCATTGTGGCCGACACCTTGCCGCCGTTGGGTGTCGTAATACTTGCGTGCGCCGGGTGAGACTCTGATAGCTGTGAACGCTTGGCGCGTCAGTGCGTCGAGCAGTCTGTCATTGTGGACGTAGCGCCGCGAGACCGCGGACTTCTTTCCCGACGCTTTGGTGATGGGGCTTGTTCCCGCGAAGTTTCTCCGAGCTTTACCCGACCGGTAGCGTCCCGGAGCATCACCGAATTCGGCGAGTACCCGTGCTCCGACCATTGCTCCCATGCCGGGAAGTGATCTGATGATCGGTGCTTGAGGGTGTAGCTCGAACGCTGTGGTGACCTGGCCGGCGAGAAGGACGATCTTGGGCCTCGATCGCCGCAGCGACCGCCAGCATCGCGACAGTGGCGGCGGCGTGGGCGCTCGACAGTGCTCCGGGCTGGGTAAGTCTGCCGGGGGCGCGAAACACCGTGCGCATCGCGAGTGCTCGGTCCTCGATCATCCGTCGCTGTGCGCGTTTGAGGACGGCCTTGATCTGTGTGAGGGTCGATGCGGCGGCTTGCTCAGGCGTGGGTGCCTTGGTCAGTAGTTCGACAGCCTCCGCTGATGTGAGGTCGTCGAACGCATCGAGCGCAGCCGGAAAATACTGAATCAGATTGTAGCGCAGTCGGTTCAAATGTCGTCGGCGTTCCCAGATCAGAGTTTTGTGTGTACGTGCGAGGATTTTCAGGCCTTCGACTTCGAGGGAGTCGTCGGCCACGGCACGTAACTGCCGTCGGTCGGTCCGCACCGTGTCTGCGAGTACGTGCGCGTCACCGACATCGCTTTTGGCGCCGGCCAAGGAGAAACGTGACCGACACCGTGCCGACTGGACCGGGTTGATCGCGTAGACCACGTATCCGTAACTGCGCAGAGCCGACACCCACGGACCGTTGTCGCGCTCGATGCCAACCAACACTTCCTCGTCGCCGTCTTCGTCGTCATCGGCTTCTCTGCTGTGTTCGGTGATTTTCGCTAGAAGTTCGGCGAGTCCGTCCACATTTTCTTGAACTCGGAATCTGGCTAGGACATCCCCGTTCTCCGACATCAGTTCTATGTCGTGATGGTCCTGCGCCCAATCGTCTCCGATAATGATCATCGTCACCTCGCTGAGTCGTGTGTAGCACTACAGGGCAAGGCAGCAGCCGTCGTTAGTCGCGACCAAATGACGAGTGCTCGAACGGATCCGTGGAAGTGGACCGGTCGGCACGGCATCCCATCAGCGATCAGGCGACGGCAGTCGACGAGGGCACGGTCATTCAGTAGGACTCCGCGTCACCGAGGGCCCAGGTGCTCCGTGTGCTCACCCGTCAACTGCTGCCCCTTAAGAATCCATGTTCAGTGGATCCTTACGACTCATTTGGTGCTCCTCGTGCTGGCTGGATTGTTTCCTTCGCAAGATCAATCTTCGCAGCTCAGAGCACCATTCTTCTTGTCTGACACGCCGCGTCTACCTACCGGCGTGAAAGCCCGAGGCTAGCAGATCGGGCTCAAACGGATCCTCTCCAGCTGCCCACATCTCGAAGCAACTGCAGGGCATGTCACCTCGTTTGCGGCGATGCTCACCGGACGCCCTGGGAAGCAACTGAACTCGTGGATGTCTGCCGTTTCTTCAGATGATCTGCCGCACTTGCATCGCTTCGTTCGAGGACTAGACAGCGATCCCGCGGCCGTCTGAAAACGGGTTGACCTGCCGCACAAGTTCCGGCACCGTCGACCACGGCTGGTCCCGCACCGTGCTCGCCCGCCAGATCGAAGGACAGCTATACCGGCGGATCGGGGCGGCGCCCTCGAACTTTCCCGATCGCGAGCTCAGAGACCTCGTCGACGTCCGGTGTGTAGCCCATCCGCCAGCCAACCGGCGCACCAGTTGCCCGATTTCGTTCCGCGCTTCTGTAGACGCTTCGGGTCCACGAGACGTGCCCCGAAATTCTGTCTCACACCAAACCCACCTGACTGTCAACAGTACGACTTTCGATTGATGCGCACTGCCTACTGCGAACCGTAATCTGACCCCCGTGACGGAAAACGCATCGGCCGCAGCGCTCTCGCCTGCCCCACGCATATCCAAGTGGTGGAGCCTCGTCGTACTCGCGCTGGGCCTGGCGATGATCGTCATGGACGGCACTATTGTGGCCGTCGCTCTCCCGACAATCATCGACGACCTGCACCTGAACATTACTGACGCACAGTGGGTGAACTCGCTCTACGCGATCGTGTTCGCCGCGCTATTGCTGACCACTGGCAACCTCGGCGATCGCCTTCGCCGGCCTACGCGCGAGTCACGGCCCCGACGAGGTCATCCATCAGTTGTCGGAGGCTTTCGACTCAGCCACTCAATGGGCGATGCTCGCCGCGCTCGTGTTCCTCATTCTTGGACTAGTCGCCTCTCTGCGGGTACTGCAGGTTTCACGCCAAAAGATCTCCGGACGCAGTGCTGCGAGTGAAGATGAGCCGCTAGCCAACCCCACCGGCACGTACGCCTGACCCCACTCGATCAGACCGCATTCCTGCCCGGTGGTGGAGATACCACCGGAAGTAGTCCGTCTCGTCACAAGCAAGGAATCGACGGAGACCAGCCTCGCCAACCGTTTGCTGGATAGCAATCCGACCACCGCGGTGAACCAACCGCACGCGCAGGAGAACGCATGATGACAACGAACGAGACACTCGCGCAGTACAGTGACTGGGCCTTCAGGTCCGCTTTCACCGTGCTCGTGCTGGCGTTTGTGCTGCTCATCGTGCAGTACGCGTCGGCCAGAGCAAAGGCGGTTCAGGACAAGGAACTGGTCTCCGCCGGCGGTGTCGACGCGTCCGTGCCTGGCAGGGTCGCGGAGACTCCGAGCAAGTCGCTCTCGGAGCGATTCGGCGGAATGGGCCGAGCTGTCCTGGTCGTCGGAACGGTACTGATCATCGCGTCGATCGTGCTCCGCGGATTTGCGACGGAACGATTCCCGCTCGGCAACATGTACGAATTCGTGGCGATGGCGTGTGCGGCGTCGTTGCTGGTCGGACATGTCCTGTTGATCAAGCCGGCGTACCGCCCGATGTGGGTATTCTTGCTGGTACCGGTTCTGATCTTGATCTTCCTCGCCGGCACGGTCCTCTACGCCGACGCGGCTCCCGTGGTTCCGGCGCTGCGCTCGTACTGGCTTCCGATTCACGTGACGATCGTCAGCGTCGGCTCCGGAATCTTCATGATCGGCGGTATCGCGAGCCTTCTGTTCCTGCTGCGACTGAAGTTCCCGCCCGGGGACGAAGGCACGAGCACCGGTGGCCGGATCGCAGAGCGACTGCCGGACGCCCAGACTCTCGACCGCTTGGCGTACAGAAGCACGATCATCGCGTTTCCGCTGTTCGGCGCAGGCGTCATCCTCGGTGCCATCTGGGCGGAAGCTGCGTGGGGACGTTTCTGGGGTTGGGATCCGAAGGAGACGATGTCCTTCATCGCCTGGGTGATCTACGCGGCCTACCTGCATGCGAGGGCAACGTCCGGGTGGCGGGAGACGAAGGCTGCCTGGATCAACATTGCCGGTTTCGTTGCGATGCTGCTCAATCTCTTCATCATCAACATGGTCGTCTCCGGCTTGCACTCCTACGCGGGACTTAGCTGAATTCTGCCGATCCAACCACTGTCTCGGAGACAACCGAAACTCCCCAAGGATTGTCTCGCTTGACATTGCTGGCAGACACTCCCCGAATTGGTCAGTGTGACACTGGCGTCAACCTACGTATTCGGATTTCTCGCTGGTTTTCCAGGACCGTGACGGAACGAAATCGGTCTCTGCCCGCTAGGAGTCGAGTGAATAGAGGAGCGAATCGGAGTCTGCGGGGTGATGCCACACCCTGCTGCGACGGGGTTGTGCAGGCTTCTAATCAAGCCACCGAAACTAAGTCAGAGTCGGCGCGTCGCCGCCGCAATCGATGGACAATTCCCCACCAGTGCACTGCGAGAGGCAAAGCAGTCCCTGAGCCACATAGATTGCAGCGACGATACCGATCCTGCGAGCCGCCCCAGGCCAGCCGCTATCAATACTTACAGGCAGCCCCGTCTATAGCACTACCGTTCAACGTGACGGTCGGGTCGTCTTGTCGGTTGCTGGCCTCGCCGGGCAAGTTGGCTCACCCCTTGCAGCGCCGCGCTGTCTCTATCCAAAGTCGTAGACGAAGTTCACCGTTCTTCCGATGTGCCGGGTCCGGAATTCCTGTGGGATGAAAGGTGTGAAGATACTTGTCAATTCCGCGTTCGGGTACGCCGTCGCGGGTCTTGCGTCGGGCCTGTACTACCGGGAGCTGACCAAAGCCCAGGACTTCGACGGCCCGACTCAACTGTCCATCGTGCACACCCACCTTCTGGTTCTCGGGGTGCTGTTCCTGCTGATCGTCGCGATCTTCGAGCGCCTGTTCGTGCTTTCGACCAGCCCCCTCTACCGGTGGTTCACCGTCACCTTCCACGCCGGCCTGCTCCTCACTGTCGCGATGCAGCTCGTCCACGGGACCATGCAGGTCTTCGACAAGGACGCGTCGGCCGCCATCTCGGGAATTGCCGGTATCGGGCATGTCTTACTGACCGTCGCATTCGTCGTCTTCTTCCTCGCACTTCGCACCGCAGTCGCAAGCGAGCCGGGACGCACCAGTGCTTCCGAAAACGTAAGCGCACCAAAGAATGCGGAGGAAATCGCATGAACGACAGGGAGTCACGTCCAGAAAAGAACTCGGATGCCCGCATCCTGGTGCGGGCATTCCGTATCGTTGCGACGCTGGAAGCGGTGACCTGGCTCGGGCTGCTGGTCGGTATGTACTTGAAGTGGATCGCGAAGAGCACCGAGGTCGGCGTCCGCATCTTCGGTTCGCTGCACGGGGCAGTGTTCGTGACATTCGTTGTGCTCTCGATCGCGATGTACGTCAGGCTCGGATGGCGCCTGAGGATCCTACTGTTGGCGTTGGTTTCTTCTCTGCCGCCGTTCGCCACGATCGCATTCGAGGTGTGGGTTGCCCGCACCGGGCGCTTCGTCCCAGGTGCGGACCGCTACTCCGATTTCTCATCCCGCTATCCGACATCGGTGCGATGAACGCATATCAGTCGGGATTGGACGCCACGATATGAAATCACGCTTCATGAACACTCTCTTCGGGTCCCGACGTCGGGCCGGCATCGTCGTACTGCTGTGGATCATCCTGGTGGGCGCCCTCGCAAGTTTTGCGCCTGCCTTGGAAGATATCGAAAACAATGCGGGAGCAAACGATTCGCCCCCGTCATCGCAATCCGTGCAAGCCGCCGAACTCGCCGCCCGCGAGTTCCCCCGCAATGAGGGCACCCCGGCGATCGTTGTCGTGAACGGCGCCGACAGGTCTGAGACCTCGGCGGCAGTGAACCGGATTGTCACGATCATTGACGGTGCGAGAGCCGACAATCCCTCGATCGTCGCGATCGTCACCGCCGACAGCCCTGGCGGCGACAATCTGCGCACCACCGACGGTGACAGTGAGATGATTGTCGTCTCGCTGACAGGCGACCCGACCGACGAATCGTTCCAGGACACGGTCGGTACGCTTCGCGATCTGGTCAGCGAGGCCGCCGAACCTGCTGATGCGGCGGTCACCGGGCCTGCTGGAATCGCCACCGACACCGTGAAGGTGTTCAGCAGCGGCGACAAGATCCTGCTCCTCGGAACGATCCTGCTGGTCGCGATCATCCTGATGGTGATCTACCGTTCGCCGGTCCTCGTGGTTGTCGCGCTGGCCGGTGTGGGCGTCGCGATGCGGCTCGCCGAGACGGTAGGCGCGATGATGGCCGACGCGGGATGGTTCGACATCAGTTCGCAGACCGCATCGATCATGACCGTGTTGCTGTTCGGTGTCGGCACCGACTACGCACTGATCGTCACCGCCCGCTACCGTGAAGCCCTCGCGGAGGAACAGGATCGCTCCGCCGCGATGATGCGGGCGCTGCGGGGAGTGTCCGAATCGATCTTGTCGAGTGTTTCGACGATCGTGCTGGCCATGCTGGCTTTGTTGGCAGCGGTCTCTCCCGCATTGCGTGGGTTCGGCCCGTATCTCGCGCTGGGTGTCGCCTCGATGGGGCTGGTCGCCTTCACCTTCACTCCTGCATTGATGTTGCTTTTCGGAGGAAAACTGTTCTGGCCCTCCACAACCCAGGCCGCGTCGAGCCGCGTCGGTGGCAAGGTCTGGGAACGGATCGCGGATCTGGTCGACCGATCCCCGAAAGCAGTGTTGGTCTCCACACTCCTGGGTCTTCTCGTGATGACCGCGGGCCTGACCGGCTACCGTGAAAGCTACGACTTCATCAGCGGATTCCGCATCGACACCCAGTCCGAGTCCGGTCAGAACATGATCGCGGACGCGTTCGGGCCTGGGGAGATCGCACCCTCCACCGTGTATGTCACCACACCGCCCGGGACACCCTCGCCCGACTGGAACCGGATCACCCGCGAGCTGTCGGACACGGCCGGGGTAGCCCGAGTCGGTGAGAATCCCGCGCTCAGCGCGGACGGGACAACAGCGGCATTCCAAGTCGCCTTCACCGACAACCCCTACAGTCCTGAGGCAATGGACCGCGTAGGCACCCTCGCATCCGCTGCTCAGACTGCCGCAGACCGCGCGGGGATCGACGGTGTGCAGGTCCTCGTCGGTGGCGAAAGTGCTCACTCCGCCGATATCCGGGCGGCGCTCGATCGCGACAACTGGGTCGTGGCCGCACTGGTCCTCGTGATCGTCGCCGCGGTACTAGCACTGCTGCTGCGGTCCGTGCTCGCACCCGTGTACCTGATCGGGACGCTGGTGCTCTCGTTCACCGCGACACTTGGGATCACGACCTTCATCACTGTCACGTTGCTCGGGGATGCCGGAATCGGAAACCGGGTTGCGATCTACATCTTCGTGTTCCTGGTCGCGCTCGGTGTCGACTACACCATCTTCCTCATGAGCCGCTATCGGCAGGAACTGTCGGCGCATCCACCACGAGCGGCGTTACGAATAGCGCTCATCCGATCTGGCGGAGTGATCTCGTCCGCGGGACTCATCCTGGCAGCGACCTTCGCTGTGCTGACCACTCAACCGATCCGCGAACTCTTCCAGTTCGGATTGGCGATGGCGATCGGAATCCTGCTCGACACCTTCGTAGTCCGGCCGCTGCTCGTTCCTGCGATTATGCGACTACTCGGAGAGAAGGCCCTGTGGCCGTCCGCCCCGCAGATGGCGACGAAGCGCGCGACGACGATGTCTCCCCTGTGACGCACTGTCGGCGAGTTACCTCGGCCTTTCCTCAGAGCAGGAGCAATCCGGACGATTGCCGCCGTTTCGGCCCGTCGACCTGTTCGAGCCGGCTGATCGCAGCAATCCGAACGTCCCGCAGCAGGTGTGAGGAACACACTTGTCAGACCACAGTCATGACCCACGATCGGCACTACAGCTACCGTGTGTCGTGATGGTTGAGGAGTTCTCGTTTGCGCGAATCGCACGCCTTCGTCTGGGACTGCACGTTCTCGTAGTGGTTCTGGCGTTGATCGTGTTGCTGCGGGCGGTACTGCTCTCCGAGGCATCCGCAGGATGGATCGGTGCGTTGACGGCGGTGTTCCTCGTCGTTTACATCGTGGGCGCCGGCTCACTTCGTGCTCCGGTAGCGCGATTCGTTTGGCTGGGGACGTTGTGTGCGGTGTGGGTTGCCATGGCGCTCCTTGGCGCCGACGCGGCCTATGTGTCGTTCGGGCTCATCCTGCTCTTCATAACTGAAGTGCCACTGATCCCCGCGGTCTCAGCGGTAGCGGCGATCACCCTCGTCAACGCGTTGATCGGTGTCCTTACTCGGGGTCAGTGGGGTGGCGCACTGGTCGGATCGTTGCTAGGGGCTGTTGTCGGTGTCGTTATCGGCCTGGGCTTCCGGGTGCTGTTTCACGAAACGGAGCGACGACAACAACTGATCGAGGACTTGCATCACACCCGCTCGGAGCTGGCGAAGACCGAACGAGCTGCGGGCGAACTCGCCGAACGCGAACGGTTGGCCAGAGAGATTCATGACACCGTCGCGCAGGGGCTGAGCAGCATCGAGATGCTGCTGCACGCAGCCGAGGCCGAAATCCTACCGCCGGGTGCTGAAAGCAAGATCGTGATGGCCCGCCGGACTGCATCGGCAGGGTTGGCCGATACACGTCGCCTGATCGCGGCACTCTCGCCCGCCGACCTGGCGGGAAGCTCGATCGTCGACGCGTTGAGCAGGGTATGTGAGCGAGCCGGAGCCGGCATTTGCGACATACGTCTCCTTGTCGAGGGGCCGGCTGTGTCCTTGCCGATGCCGGTGGAATCGGCTCTGGTGCGACTTGGACAAGGGGCGGTCTCGAACGTCATGCGCCATGCTGATGCCCACCGCGCCGTAGTCACCCTCACCTATGGCCCTGACGCCGTACACCTGGATGTAGTCGACGACGGGCACGGATTCGACGTTGCGATCCTCGACGATTCCTCTACGCACAACTTCGGTCTCAAGGCCATGCAGGCCCGTGTCGAGCAGCTCAACGGCCAGTGGGCCATCGAATCCGAGCCCGGCCACACCGCGATGTCGGTGACGTTTCCGCTCGCGCATCAGCAGGAGGAGCAGCGATGATTCGGCTGGTACTCGCGGACGACCACGTGATCGTGCGCGCCGGGCTACGGGCACTGCTCGAACGGTACTCGGACGAAGTCTTGATTGTCGCCGAAGCCGCCACAGGCGAAGAAGCTGTCACACTGTGCAGTGAGAGGGCGATCGATCTAGTCCTCATGGACCTGCGGTTCGGGACCGGGCTGAGCGGTGTGGAGGCAATCAGCCAGATCCGATCCCTACCGAACGCTCCGCGGGTCCTGGTGGTGACGAACTACGACACCGACGCTGAGATTCTGCGCGCGATTGAGGCCGGTGCCAGTGGTTACCTACTCAAGGGTACGGCCGCGGCCGAACTCTTCACAGCGATCGTCGCAGCAGCAGGAGGTGAAAGCGCATTGTCACCAACGGTTGCCTCGAAACTGATGGCGCAGCTGCGGGATCCCGGCGCGGCACTCACCCAGCGCGAAGTGGAGGTGTTGGAGGCCGTCGCCGTCGGCCACTCGAACCGGGAGATCGCTCGTCGAATGTTTCTCAGCGAGGGCACAGTAAAGACGCATCTGACGAATGCGTTCGGAAAGCTGGGCGTGCGATCGCGGACGGCAGCAGTTGCACAGGCCCGCGGGCGGGGGATTATTGGAGGCGACACCCACTAGATTCTTGTCCAAATGCAGCTTATGTAGACAAACAGTGTGGATGATGAGTGGAGCGCCGCCTTATTCAAGGGGTAAGTCCCATGACGTGGTGGACATTCGGTGAGGCGGCGTAGCCGCTGCTCGGGCGTGTCGTACCCGTGTTGTGGGTGGGCCATCGCGTAGTGATGAACGAGTTACCGCCAAAGTGACTCGACCAAAGGACCACGCGATGACCCACGACCATTCTGCCCTGATCACCCAGCTCGACGCACTCAAGGGCGCCGACCCGGCGAGTGTGTTCGCCGAATTGATCCGCGCCGGCTTACAGACCCTGATCGACGCCGAGGCCACCGAGGTCCTCGGTGCCGGCCGCTACGAACGGACCACCGAGCGAACGAACTACCGCAACGGCACCAGGCCGAAGACAGTAGCGACGACCAGCGGCGACATCGAAGTCCAGATCCCGAAGCTGCGCACCGGGTCGTTCTTCCCCAGCCTGCTCGAACGCCGCCGTCGCATCGATCAGGCCCTGTACGCGGTGATCATGGAGGCCTACGTCCATGGCGTCTCGACCCGCAACGTCGACGACCTCGTGACCGCATTGGGGGTCGACTCGGGGGTCTCGAAGTCGACCGTCTCGCGGATCTGCCAGGGCCTCGACGTCGAGATCGCCCGCTTCCGCGAGCGTTCGTTGACGCACACCAGCTTTCCCTACATCTTCCTCGACGCCACGTACTGCAAGGTCCGGATCGGTGCGCACGTCGTCTCGCATGCTCTCGTCGTCGCCACCGGGGTGTCCATCGACGGGACCCGCGAAGTATTGGGCACCGCAGTAGGAGACAGTGAGTCGTTCGACTTCTGGCGCGAGTTCCTCATCGGACTCAAAGCCCGCGGTTTGTCGGGGGTGCATCTAGTGATCTCCGATGCGCATGCGGGGTTGAAAGCGGCGGTGGCGCAGCAGTTCACGGGTGCGTCGTGGCAGCGGTGCCGGGTGCATTTCATGCGGAACGTCGGCTCGGCGGTGTCGTCGAAGCAGGTGCCGCCGGTGATGGCTGCGATCAAGACGATCTTCGCACACACCGAGCCCGATGCCGTTGCGCAGCAATGGGATCAGGTCGCCGACACTCTCGCTGGCTCGTTTCCGAAAGTCGCTGCGATGATGCGTGATGCGAAGGAGGACGTGCTCGCGTTCCGGTCGTTCCCGAAGGCACATTGGCAGAAGATCTGGTCGAACAATCCGATCGAACGACTGAACAAGGAGATCAAACGCCGCGCCGATGTCGTGGAGATCTTCCCGAACCCGGCAGCGTTCCTACGCCTGGCGACGGCGGTGGTGATCGAGGCGCACGACGAGTGGCAGGTCACCCGCCGCTACGTCTCCGACGTCTCCATGGACGAACTGAGGGTCGTCATCGCACGAAAGGAACGCGCTACAGCCGCCGACACGGACACCGAGTCGTTGACACCCAAACTCGAATCCGCATAACATACAACACAACTCGTTGATCACGAACCAGATGGTTCACCGATCCGAACTACACCACGCCATGGGGCACTATC
>NZ_MKKY01000066.1 GCF_002091955.1 Rhodococcus sp. 1168
GACCCCGACCCCACAATTCAGTCACCGACCACAATGCATCACCTCAGTCGGTGGATCGAGGCTTAGGTCGTCTGTAAGCGCCTGAGCATCACATCGTGCACGAACGCGCGCGACCGCATTCCAAGCCCGCTCACACATCCCGCAGCGATTCGGCGAGGGCGTCCAATCGGGTGTGAAAGATCTCGACGCGGCGCGTCTTGTCGTGCAAAGCATGGAGGTATCCAGGAATGTTGCTTACGCTCAGAGACTTTACGTCCGTACGCTCAAGCGGCCTATTGGCCGGATGCGTCAACCTCTTCAGCGCTTCTGTCAGCTTATTTCCAGAACTACCGCTCTGATGGAAACTGGCGTTACGTAGTGCTACAACCGCGCTAAAGAAGGTTGATTCTGCGAAGTCCGCATGCAGCGCCAGAACAGGATCGCGCCAAGAGGGTGCGAGGTGGCGTCGCGCTTTCTGCGTCCACTGCGCAGTCGACGAGATCGAGATATTCCGATTGTTCGCGTCAAGGAATGACTGAACCACCGCCAACGACAGTACGGGTGGAAGCGAGATCGTCTGGACGTATCCCGCAAGGTGCGGGTAGTCACTGTCACTCACAACACGTTGCACGTTCTCAAGCTGAGTTAGCCTAAATCGCGACGTGTTCTTCGTGGATAGTGCCCCATGGCGTGGTGTAGTTCGGATCGGTGAACCATCTGGTTCGTGATCAACGAGTTGTGTTGTATGTTATGCGGATTCGAGTTTGGGTGTCAACGACTCGGTGTCCGTGTCGGCGGCTGTAGCGCGTTCCTTTCGTGCGATGACGACCCTCAGTTCGTCCATGGAGACGTCGGAGACGTAGCGGCGGGTGACCTGCCACTCGTCGTGCGCCTCGATCACCACCGCCGTCGCCAGGCGTAGGAACGCTGCCGGGTTCGGGAAGATCTCCACGACATCGGCGCGGCGTTTGATCTCCTTGTTCAGTCGTTCGATCGGATTGTTCGACCAGATCTTCTGCCAATGTGCCTTCGGGAACGACCGGAACGCGAGCACGTCCTCCTTCGCATCACGCATCATCGCAGCGACTTTCGGAAACGAGCCAGCGAGAGTGTCGGCGACCTGATCCCATTGCTGCGCAACGGCATCGGGCTCGGTGTGTGCGAAGATCGTCTTGATCGCAGCCATCACCGGCGGCACCTGCTTCGACGACACCGCCGAGCCGACGTTCCGCATGAAATGCACCCGGCACCGCTGCCACGACGCACCCGTGAACTGCTGCGCCACCGCCGCTTTCAACCCCGCATGCGCATCGGAGATCACTAGATGCACCCCCGACAAACCGCGGGCTTTGAGTCCGATGAGGAACTCGCGCCAGAAGTCGAACGACTCACTGTCTCCTACTGCGGTGCCCAATACTTCGCGGGTCCCGTCGATGGACACCCCGGTGGCGACGACGAGAGCATGCGAGACGACGTGCGCACCGATCCGGACCTTGCAGTACGTGGCGTCGAGGAAGATGTAGGGAAAGCTGGTGTGCGTCAACGAACGCTCGCGGAAGCGGGCGATCTCGACGTCGAGGCCCTGGCAGATCCGCGAGACGGTCGACTTCGAGACCCCCGAGTCGACCCCCAATGCGGTCACGAGGTCGTCGACGTTGCGGGTCGAGACGCCATGGACGTAGGCCTCCATGATCACCGCGTACAGGGCCTGATCGATGCGACGGCGGCGTTCGAGCAGGCTGGGGAAGAACGACCCGGTGCGCAGCTTCGGGATCTGGACTTCGATGTCGCCGCTGGTCGTCGCTACTGTCTTCGGCCTGGTGCCGTTGCGGTAGTTCGTTCGCTCGGTGGTCCGTTCGTAGCGGCCGGCACCGAGGACCTCGGTGGCCTCGGCGTCGATCAGGGTCTGTAAGCCGGCGCGGATCAATTCGGCGAACACACTCGCCGGGTCGGCGCCCTTGAGTGCGTCGAGCTGGGTGATCAGGGCAGAATGGTCGTGGGTCATCGCGTGGTCCTTTGGTCGAGTCACTTTGGCGGTAACTCGTTCATCACTACGCGATGGCCCACCCACAACACGGGTACGACACGCCCGAGCAGCGGCTACGCCGCCTCACCGAATGTCCACCACGTCATGGGACTTACCC
>NZ_MKKY01000067.1 GCF_002091955.1 Rhodococcus sp. 1168
TCACCCATCCACTACGAGGCACACCTCACCCTACCTCAACGGACACTAACTGAACGGTATTGAGCTAAGCCTCGATCCACCGACTGAGGTGATGTGCTGTGGTCGATGACCAAAGTGTGGGGTCGGGACTTGTTGGGCGTGCTTCGTCCGCTGGTCTCCCCAGCTTTTCCACGATTGTCGTTGCTCGGGCCGAGTCGGCGTGTCGGGTGAGGATCAGGCGTTTGTATATGGGCTAAATCCAATGATGTTGCGCCATAACCGAAGCCATCCGTCGAGCCACGGCCAGTGTCGTGGCAGGTGCAGCGTGGGTGCGCGCTGCGGCCGAACGAAACGCGCGGGGATGTTGACGATTTTCCGCTGAAGCATCATTCCGCGAGCCTTCGCGAGCCTCCCGCCGGCGACGGTTCCGGCGGCGCGCAGCAGGTTGTGGGCGATCGCTGCGCACTGCACCCAGGCGGAGTTCGCGCCGAATGATCCCGAGGGCATGTGCGCAAGCGGTCCGTTGATCAGATCGGAGAACACGGTTTCGATGTTATGCGGACATCCGCATAACATCGATTATGTCGATGTCCGGGTTATGTCGATGTTTTTCCTGAAGCGTCTGGTCAGGGTGAATCACCCCGGCGTGTCCGGAGACTTTGATGTACCCCGAGTTTTCCGGAGTTCGTTTGTTTTACTTCAGGCATTGATGCACCCGAGAGAGGTCCACGATGCCCCGACGTTATCCACCCGAGTTCCGCCGGAAAGTGCTCGATCTGTTGAAGTCAGGACGCACGGTCGCCGAGGTCGCCTCAGGTCTCGATGTAACCGAGCAGACGATCTACAACTGGCGTAACCAGGAGCTCATCGATACCGGGCAGAAGCCTGGGCTGAGCTCGATCGAGAGCGCCGAACTCGCCGCCGCCCGTCGTCGTATCGCCGAACTGGAGACCGAGCTCGCCATTGCCAAACGCTCCACGGAACTGCTGAAGTCGGTGGTGCTCCCAAAAGGCGGTTCGAAGCGATCGAGGTGATGGCAAAGGAAGGACTACCAGTACAAACCGCATGTCGCATTCTGGAGGTGTCGGAGTCCGGCTTCTACGAGTGGCGCAATCGCCCACCCTCGGAACGCTCGCTACGTCACGCATGGCTGACGCAGCTGATCACCGAGGTTCATACCGCCTCGCATGGCACCTACGGGGCCCGCCGAGTTCATGCTGAACTCACCCTTGGTCACGGTATTGCCGTCGGACACGGTTGTGTCGAATTGTTGATGAGAGCTGCTGGTGTGAAGGGACTTCCGGGAAACAAGCGTGCGCGTTCCAAGCATCAAACCCCGACTGCGAGCGATCTCGTGGACCGTAAGTTCGCCCGCGGGGAGCCGAACAAACTGTGGGTCACAGACATCACGGAGCATCCTACGCGCGAAGGCAAGGTCTACTGCGCCGTTGTCTTGGATACGTTTTCGAGGCGGGTCGTCGGGTGGTCTATCGACAGTTCTCAGACGGCGACGTTGGTGACGAATGCTCTGGGAATGGCCATTTCGAATCGGGGCCCGACGCCCGGCACTTTGATTCATTCCGACCACGGAGTGCAATTCACATCGTGGGCGTTCACCCGCCGGGCGCACGAATCGGGACTGGTCCCGTCGATGGGATCGATCGGCGATTGCTACGACAATGCTGTCATCGAATCATTCTGGGGCAGAATGCAAACCGAACTCTTGAACAGGAAGCGATGGAGAACGAGGATCGAATTGGCCAACGCCATGTTCGAGTACCTCGAGATCTTTCACAATCGCCAACGCAGGCACAGCGCTCTCGGGATGCTGACACCGATCGAGTTCGAGAACGTACACTTCACACATCAACCCGTAGCCTGAAGTCAAATATGACGGCGCCACGAAACACGGGGCACATCAAAGTCTCCGGACTTACCGGGGTGATTCAGTGGGTGGTTCTAGTTGGGATTACAGATGTAGTCCAAACGGTTACCAATTTTCCGGGGCCGGGATTTTTCGACTCGGGAGCAAACTATGCGAACAAGCAGGAGCAGAAAGTCGCTGACGTGAAAGCAATGTCAATCGTCTTCCTTTTCGGATTGGCTATTGCTGGTGGTTCGGCGGCTGTGATCGCCCTCTAGACGTTGAGATCCAGTTCAGGAGTATGTGGTCTCGCTGCGGGGTCGAGAACGTACACTTCAAACGTCAACTCGTGGTCTGAAGTCAAATGCCGCAGCTCCGCGTACCTCGGGGCACATCAAAGTCTCCGGAAACTCCGGTGCGATTCCGGGACGAGCTCGAAGTCTACAGTTCGCTCAAAGCCTCGGCGAACTGGTTATAGATCGACTTGCGGCTGGGCCTGCCACGTGGCATTACGACCTTCTTCCAGAAGTTGTAGCATCCGCGTGTCAGCTAAATGTACAGAACAGATTCTGAAGTTGATACACCGGCGAGCTGGCTAAATGAACAAAACAACTTCTACTGCTTCGCTCGCCTCCGAGCGATGCCGAGCTCGAACCCCGCACGCCGGGCGCGCAGGGCAGCGAGTTGGCGATCACGATCGCCTCCAAGATCCGAGGCCTCCAGTTCAGCGATCTTCCGGTCCACCCTGGCCAGCGCGGTTCGCAGTTCGGAGAGCTGCTTCGCAATCTTCAACGTCGGATCTTGGGGAGCACTCCGCCTGGATTTCGCCGCGGCCTTCTTCGACGACCGATTCCGCTTGATCGCGTTCAGTTCCTTCTTCGCCCTCGCGGCATCAGACCGGTACTTCGTCTCGAGGCTGGAACCTCCAGACGTCGATCTGTCCAATGCACGCAAGCCGTTCGCAGACATGAAGCGTGACGCGCTCTCGATGATCAATTCGAGCTTGCGGCAACGCTTACACCGACGAGCGGCCGTCTTCGACGTGCTCTTTCCACCACACCAGGTGCACGGGAGCGCCCGTAGCCGGGGATCCAGTGTTCGGTTACGGGATGCTTTCGTTTCTCGTGGACCGATGCCCGACGGGCTACCGGTATGCAACTGCACGCGGCCCATACTGAATTCCTCCTGCACCTGATCTGACCGAAAGGTTCTAAACGGGCACGACCATGCACGTTTCACGAGTGTCGGGCCCAGCTTGGAGCTAGGCCCGACACTCGTGGTTGACAATCCGAATCCGGTCCGCGAAAGACCGCGTCATCGGATCATCTCAGCGCGACGCGAGTCCCGCCAGAGAACATCGAATCGTGCAGCTCTATCTCCGCCGGGACCGCGCCCACCGGCATGTCGAACACCACCTTCATGGTGACGCTGTTGCCTGGGTTGATCTCGTCCCAGATCGCGACATCACTGTCGAGACCGATCGCAGCGGACGTATCCGCACTGAACTTTCGTCCCTCGGCGTCGTACATTTCTTGTGCACTGGGGCTGAGGCTCTTCGGCTCAGCCGAGGTGTTGAGCACAGAGATGCTCACGATGACGAACTGGCCCTGAGCTTTCTCCACCAGATACGGGTTGTCGCCAACTTCGCTGAGCCCGGACTCCACGTCGGTGACGGTGAACTCGAACTTGCCATCACGCACCGGTGCACCGAGACCCGGCAGCGCGGCCGGAGGTGCCTCGGCACTGTCCGAAGCGTCCTCGACGACGACAGCTTGCGCAGGTGCTTCGGTCTTCGGTTCGGGATCCGAGAGGTTGGCGAGGACTCCGAACGCGACCAGAACCGCGGGGATACCGACCCAGGGCCACTTCTTCGACTTCTTCTCCGTTGGTGCTACTGGCATGTTGGTCATGATGCTTCTCTCTTTCATGGGATAGATGTGGTGTCACCCGAGTGAAAAGGCAAGGCCGGCTTCGGCTTCGGCCTCGGTATAGGTGAGCTCTCCGCGGTGGCTGACTTCGACCTTGTAGAACTGACTCCCGCGGGGAACGGACGGCACGGTGAAGTCCAGCCAACATCCGCTGGCACCGCCGGAGCTCTTGCCGATGGCGCCCTTGGCGAGCAAAGTGCCGGCCTCGTCCATCACCGTCACCGCAACGCCCGGGCCGATGTCCTTGTAACCGCCCTTGCCTGCGCACTCGTAGCCCTCGGGCAGTCCGGAGGTCGTGATGTTGTCCTCGAGGGTGATAGCGCCCTGAATTTCAAAGGTGTCCGGCGCCTGATCAGCTGTGAATGCAACAACGGCTACACCGATCACCGACGCAACAATTGCAACTGCACCTGCGCCGACGGCCGCTGCCAGAATTATCGGGCGGCGTGACCTCGAGTTGGTGGCCGGCAGCGGTTCCGAGGGCGGATCCGGTTGCGGCTCTTGTAAATCCGGGATTGTCATCCAGTACTCCTTGATGGCGGGTGTCTGACCACAATCTTGAGGCCAACCCGTCTGAAAGCCGCACAGTCGTGTGATAACCCCAGTTATCGATGGACACCAATTGTCGACTCTGATTTCCACATATCCTTCGGCAGTCGAACCACTTACGACACCGACCAACCGTTACCGTTTAAGTTCAATACCGTTCAGTTAGTGTCTGTTGAGGTAGGGTGAGGTGTGCCTCGTAGTGGATGGGTGAA
>NZ_MKKY01000068.1 GCF_002091955.1 Rhodococcus sp. 1168
ACCATCCACAACCCACAATGTCACCCCAATGCACTGTCATTCAGCACTAACTGAACGGTATTGCGTTTAAGTTGGACAGCATGGGAGCACGGATGAATGCGCACGGACCGTCGGAGGACGACTGGGAACAGATGGCGCTCGACGACCTCGGTGAACTCGGTTGGCGTCACGTAGATGGAGCCGATATCGCGCCCGGCACCGGCGAACGGGCCGGCTGGGACGAACTACTGATCCGTCCTCGCCTGCGCGCTGCGATCGCCAAGTTCAATCCGCAGCTGCCGTCGTCGGCCGTCGACGATGCGGTCTCGATTATCGCCACCGCCGGATCTACCGATGCCATCTCCGAGAACGAGGTAGTGCATGGGTACCTGACCCAGGGTCTGCGCAAGGTGAGCTACATCGACGAAGCAGGCGTCTCGGTGACCCCCACCGTCCGATTGCTGTCGATGGACCCCGACGAGAACGATTGGCTTGCCGTCAATCAAGTGACGATCGCCCGAGGCGATTACAAGCGTCGATTCGACATCGTGCTCTATCTCAACGGAATGCCTGTCAGCATCGTCGAATTGAAGAAGGCCGGAAACGCACACACCGGTCTGGCGCAGGCCCATGCCCAGTTGCGGACGTATGTGCGCGAGTTTCCGCTGGCGTTCAGGTTCTCTGTCTTCAGCTTGGTGTCCG
Organism: Rhodococcus sp. 1168; assembly: GCF_002091955.1. GTDB lineage: Bacteria > Actinomycetota > Actinomycetes > Mycobacteriales > Mycobacteriaceae > Rhodococcoides. The sequence continues at coordinate 682 of NZ_MKKY01000068.1, forward strand.
ACGGTATCACTGCCAGGTACGGCACTCCGTTCACCGCCTTCAACCATTTCTCGCCGTGGAATGTGGACGACGACGGTAAACCGGTCACCTACGACGATTCCGAGTACACACCGCTCGGCGTGGCGCTCTACGGTCTCTACAACCAGGAACGCTTCCTGCAGTTGATGCGCGACTTCACCGCCTTCGACAAGGGAGACACCGGCCTACTCAAGCGAATTGCCAAGCCGCACCAGTACTTCGCCGTGAACAAGGCGGTCGGTTCCACGGTCCTGGCGGTCGAGAGCAATGGCAAGGCCGGCGTGGTGTGGCACACGCAGGGATCGGGCAAATCCATGGAGATGGAGCTGTACGTCAACCAGGTGGTACGCCACCCCAAATTGGCGAACCCGACCATCGTCGTCATCACCGACCGCAACGAGCTCGACGGTCAGCTCTACGAGACATTCGCAGTGTCACAGCTGCTGCCCGAAGCACCGACACAGATCCGCAAGCGCGAGGAGCTACGGGCAGAACTGTCCGGTCGCAACACCGGGGGCATCTACTTCACCACACTGCAGAAGTTCGGAAAGACCAAGGGCGAGCGCGACTCCGGTGAAAGCCATCCGTTGCTATCGTCGCGTCGAAACATCATCGTCGTAGTCGACGAGGCGCACCGCAGTCACTACGACAACCTCGACGGATATGCGCGTCATCTGCGCGATGCACTCCCGCACGCCACCCTGATTGCGTTCACCGGCACCCCGATCTCCTTCGACGACCGCAATACGCAGGACGTCTTCGGCGACTACATCGACATCTACGACCTCACCCGTGCTGTCGAAGACGGCGCGACAGTTCCGGTCTACTTCGAGAGCAGACTGGTCAAAGTTGCATTCGTCGACGGCATCAGCGAAGCCGACCTCGACGCGTCTGCCGACGAGGCCACGGTCGGCCTGGACGACACCGAACGCAAACGTATCGAAGACAGCGTCGCCGTCATCAATGCTGTCTACGGCAATCCCGACCGACTGAAGAAGCTCGCATCCGACCTCGTCGAACACTGGGAGAATCGTCGCAAGGCAATGAGTCCGTTCCTCAGCACCGAGGAGCACCCCGACACACCCGGTAAGGCGATGATTGTCGGCGCTACCCGGGAGATCTGCGCAAACCTGTACGCCCAGATCGTCGCCCTACGCCCTGACTGGCATTCCGACGACCTCGCCAAAGGCAAGATCAAGGTCGTCTACTCAGGCAACGCGACCGACGAGGAACCGATCAGCACCCACGTGCGACGCGATTCGGCCAACGCGACCGTCAAGAAGCGCATCAAGAATCCCGACGACGAGCTGGAACTCGTCATCGTCAAGGACATGATGCTGACCGGGTTCGATTCGCCTCCGCTCCACACGATGTACCTCGACCGCCCACTCAAGGGCGCACTACTCATGCAGGCCCTGGCACGAGTCAACCGCACCTTCCGCGGCAAGCAAGACGGGCTGCTCGTGGCGTATGCACCCGTCGCCGACAACCTCGCGAAGGCACTGGCGGAATACACTGCGCAGGACCAGAAGTCGAAGCCTATCGGCCGCGATATCACCGCAGCAATCGATACGGCCAAGGACTTGGTCACCATCCTCGAGGGGATCTTGCACGGTTTCGACTGGCGCACCGAGCTGAAAACCGCCACAACGGGCCGCGCCTACTACGAAGCCGCGACGGCCACGGTGAACTACCTACGCGACCCACGCTTGCCCGAGAACCAGGTAGGGGAGGGTGAGGAAACACTCGCTGCTCGCTACCGCAGATTCTCTTCCCAGCTGTCGCGTGTCTGGGCGCTCTGCGGCAGCACCGACGAACTGAGGGAGATCGCTCCCGTCGCGCGATTCTTCGAGGAAGTTCGCGTCTACATGGCGAAGTTCGACGCCGAAGAACGCCAGGCAAGAGGTGAAGCCGTTCCCGAGGATGTCCAGCGGGCACTTCGCCAGTTGATCGCTGCATCGGTCGAATCCGGTGAAGTTCTCGACATCTACGATGCGGCCGGCATGCCGAAGCCGTCACTGAGCGACATCAACGTCGAGTTCATCAGGAAGACCCAAGAGGCCAGGAACCCCAACCTCGCCATCGAAGCGCTTCGCAAACTCATCAACGACGAGTCGAAGGCCGCCACGAAACACAACATTGTGCGTCAGCGTGCCTTTTCCGATCGCCTATCCGACCTGATGCTGAAATACACCAACAGTCAGCTCACATCCGCCGAGGTCATCGCCGCACTCGTCGAAATGGCCAAAGAGGTTGCTGCTGAAGCAGATCGCGGCACCAAGTTCACACCCCCGCTGACGAGCGACGAACTTTCCTTCTACGACGCGGTATCTCAGAACCAGTCTGCCGTGGACATCCAAGGTGAGGGCAAGCTTGCCGACATTGCCCGCGACCTCGTGGGGGTGATGCGTCGAGATGCGAAGACCGACTGGACCATCCGCGCGGACGTCAAAGCCAAACTCCGCTCACAGATCAAAAGGTTACTCACCCGGCACGGATATCCGCCGGACAAGCAGCCAGAAGCGATCAAGCTCGTCATCGAGCAGATGGAGTTGATCGCGCCCATCTTCGTGGCGGCATCGTGAACAGGACAGACGCGTTGGTCACTGGACTTCGATTGCTGTGCAGCCGCTTTTGGTAGGGCAGCCGCGATCGCAATTCACTACGATCGTCTGTGCGCAGTGGTAATCCACCTGGTGATGTTGGCCATCGTCAGCGTTGTCCACGCTGAATAGCGCCCGGGAGTAGCGCGAGCGTACACAAGAAGCCGCGGCCACACGTGAAGCCGGAGGACGAGGGCGAAGCACGAACAACAGGAACGGGCACGGATAGCCGAGATTGCCCGCAAGGAAGTCCATCGCGGCCGCCGACCGATGGACGAGATTCGCCGGGACACAGCAATCGAAGACCTACAAGAAGCAGTGTCAGAGCTTCAAGGTCGTTGGAACCGCCTATAACCAACTGGGCTAAATAAAACGGTTGCGGTACGACCACTCGGCTCATACCGCGAAGCGCGCGGCCTCAGGCCAGATAACCCCGACCGCCTGGGCCAGATTCGTCGCCCGAGCTGTGATGGCTGCTTCGTCCCACTGATCGACCTTCGCCACCTCCGCGTTGATCTGCAATTTCGATTGGGCCGACAAGGCCGGCCTCTTCACATCCCAGGCGCTGTCACTCTGAGACCCGTTGAAAGAACCGGTGATGAGCGTCAAGTTTCCGAGCCTGTGAATGTGCTGCGATCGGTCCTGCTCCGCGCGAAGGCGCTCGGCTTCGTCGCCCGCGTCGACAGGCCAGTTCGCCTCCCAGTTGACGGGCATGATGTGCTCGATTTGAAGGTCGTCGTAAGCGAAGTCGCCTTGCTCGGTCTTGGGATTCCTCGATCGCAGGTGCCTGTCCACCTCGGCGAGCAGGTACCGAAGTCGCCCGCGCGACAGCACACCGTCGTAGAAGCGCCGCGTGGTGAAGCTTTCGAGAATGTCGTCGTCGCTCGGCCACCACAGAGACTTGCTGAAGCCATTCAATGCTGCCGCAACCGCGGTCGGGATCGAAAGCCCCTCTGCAGCGGCCTTTTGAGCATCGCGTAGTACATCGACAAAGGTCCTGCCGTACCCACGAGTCGTCGCGTTGACCAAAGCTCGCCGCATAAGCCATGACTCAACGGCCCCCACGGTCAGGATGTGCTCGTCCGTCGACAACTCCTTGCTGGAAACTGTGCGCAGCCACAAAAGAAGGGGCGTCGCGGTCACGACGTCCAGTTCACGAATTCGTTTGTAGCTCCGCGCTAACTTTGGTTCGTCCACCGATAGTCGGCCGTAGACGGTTGCGTAGGCGATGGCGTACGAGTGAATTTCGGCCAGTATGTCGGCTGTCGCGCGTTGGCCGATTGCGAGATAGTTCCGGACCTCGGCGTAAAGATGACCGACGTTGACGTCGTGGCTTGCGACCGCCGTCAACCACGACGATAGTAGAACGTCTCGGCGTCCACGAGCCGCATGGCCGCGACCGACTACAACCTTCCACCACTCATCGTCGAACTCAGCCCAGTACTGGTCGTACAACGTGTCGACAATCGAATCATCCTCGAAGTCACCTCGTAGGAAGAGAAGGTTTTTTACCAGGTCGGATGCCGATAGCGGCGTTTGACGCCCATTCAGAACCTCGAAGATTACCTGTGCATCGTCGTTGTCCTCCAGATCGATCACGACCAGCTTGAACAGTCCGATCAGCGCGTTGACGACGGCTTCCGACCGGTCCGAACCATCCTCCGCCACAATAACTTCACGCGTTTGTTCACCGAAGAACCGCCGTGCCTGTTCGTACAGATGACTGCCACTAGGTGGCGTCTCGTCGTCCATAATTCGTTTCCAGATATCACGGTCTTTTCGGCGGGGCCACAGCTTGTAGATCTCGTGCGGCTCTTTTTTTAGCTCTGCTGGATTCCACAGCAGTCTTTTGATCGTGCCTGCCAACTCTGACTCGCGTTCGACAAGAACATCGAGTACGCCGCGCAACACCAGCATAAGAGTGGTCAAGCGTTGCTGACCGTCGATCACTGTGCGCTTGTCGACGCCACCAGTGGAGGACGGCAGTTGCTCACAGACGACCGCACCCAAGAAGTGCGGAGCTACATTCTTTTCCAAAACTGCCGCAGGTATGTTCACGGCTATCGCCTTGGCACGAGCGTCCTCCAGGCGATCCACCGCCGAAACTAGGTCCTCAAAAAGGAGTGCCCACTGCCCCTGCTCAGTCCACTCATAATCCCTCTGGAATGTTGGGATGACGTACTGTGTGGGAGTAGTGAGGACCTGATTGAGCTCGCGAGTCTCGGCTTTCAAAACGTTCCTATCGATCCTGTGCAACGGCACACATGTCAACTTCGCCATCTAACTACATGCAGGCTACAACTCCCAGACCTGACTCGGGTCGTCGAGGGCGGCCCGAATTTGGCTCAAGTCACCAGCATTGGCGATCGGCGATGATTTGGCCGTTTCGACGATGCTGGTCAACACCGAGTTGACGGCTTCAGCGTTGGCGTCATCAAGAGCTCTGTCCAACCGTGTGAACAACTCTGAGAATGTGCTACGCCGCTCCGCGAAGGACTGTTCGAAGTAGTCTTTCAAGACCGATTCCGCGGCCTTGATCTTTGCGACCTCGGTCTCCGCGTATGCCTCGATCTTCGCCTGCTTGGTGTTCTCGGTTGCATAGATATTGATGCATTCCTGAGCAGCACCGATCAATTGACCAAGGGCGTTGAATCCGTCGAACGCGTTTGCCATTCCTCGCCGCGGATGCAAGACGTCACCCTCGTAAACTTTGTGATCAGGCATTCGCTTTGTCCTCCGTCATCGTTCGATACTTCACCGTCAGGGTGGTGCTCTCCGTCGACAAGTCACCGTCAGCGTCGAGGACCGGTGCGGCCGCGACCTCACATACAGCCTTGACCAGCATGAATGTTGACTGGAAGCGCCTTGCGTGCTCCCTTGGCAAGAATGGCTCGGATTCGAGTGTGTCGAGTGCGGTCATCGCATCGGCGGTCAATCTCTGCAGGATGGACCGAAGCTCTGCCACCCGGTCCAGGATTGCCGCCAGAAGGACGCTTGTCGCTTCCAGTTCGGCTATCGCGATATCGATCTCCGCTTGCTTTTTGAGTGCCTGAGTCTTGGCCTTCTTACCCTGGCCGCCCACAACAAGTCCCCCAACCAGTAGTGCCGGCCCCAACGTTACGAAGTTCAAAGCTGTTGCGCCCAAGGCAACGCCGCCACCGCCCGCTGACAGCGCTCCTCCGCCCAGCCACGCCATCGTCGCGCTCTGTGCAGCAGCACCCGACAGTCCAGAGATTGCGGCACCAGTGCTGGCCGCACCAAACGAGGTGACTGCTGCGATCGCCGCAACATTTGCTCCGCCTCCGAGTGCAGCCGCCGCTGCAACACCTCCGACCCATTCCCAAGGATGGGTTCTGAGGCCGTCAAGCCCGACTACCGGCTCCGAGGACACATCGAGGCCGTCGGCCAACAGCTTTTCACTCTCGCGAACCTGCTTTGCGTTCTTACGGAGAAAGTCTGCGAACGGGATCACCACCGTCTCGATGGCCTTCTCCTGCTCGCGGCCCCAACCGACGAGCAGTTCATTCGTGTCTGCGATCTTCCGCTCACAGTGCGCGAACCGGAGGTCGTACCGCCGGCGGTCTCTAGTCATGCGATCGGTGGCGTTCTTTATGTCGAGCGCTCCTTTGCCACCGAGCGCCAAACCACCGCTACCGGTGAGAGCACCAACGGCAATGATTACGACAGGGATGAGCGGTAAGACCACGTGTTCCTCCTCGGACTTTCGCACATTCTGGCATCCCTATCCGACATACCGGACAGTGGACCGTTGAATACTCGGTGTTTCATCCAATTCAAGGGCCTCAAACCTTGCGACCACCGGCCACGCACCACTGTGTGCTTGTCCAGACGAACTCCTTGGCTGAAGTCGCTCCCAGGATCTAGGCGCGGACAGACTGGGTGGACGTGTCGACATGGTGCCGACCCAGGGGAACCATGAGCGGCTTTCCGGATGTCGGGTCGACGATGATGCGGTTGTCCAACCCGAAGACAGTACGCACGCATTCTTCTGTCAACACTTCATTCGGGCTACCGGAGGCATGAATGTGTCCGTCCGCCAATGCAATCAGATGGTCCGAGTAGCGGGCGGCGCGATGGCGTTCGCGCCGAGTCCGAGGAGAACGAATGCGGACGCGGCACTGGATCCGGCATTGATTACCATGAATGTCGGGACTGACGAGTGGATTACGCAGCATCGTCTGCCGACGGACTCTTCGTCGCACGGTGATGTGTTGCTAGGTGTTGATGGCGTCCATCACTTCGGCGGCTAGCAGCGAGACGCGGATTGAAACCTGGCGGGGATCGCCGATACCTTCTTCTGCCCTGCCCGCCATATCGGACCCAGGGTCGATAGGGGTGCCGAACATCTCAGCGAACCAGTCTAGTGCTTGCGCGGTGGCGCTTTTGCTGATCTGGTTAGCGAGTAGTTTACCGAATGCTGTCGCGAGGTCGTCGGGGTCCGCGGCAATCAGCAGGCGGTATATGTCGTGGGCGTCTTTGTTCTGCAGGCGGTCTGGCGTATCTAGACGTTCGTGGATCTTGTGGATTTTGGCAACCAGGAGCGCTGCGGGACCAGCTACCAAAACGTCGGAGGTGCGGTAGTCGGTCTCATCGAGGGCGGTGATCGTCATGGCCGAATTGTCGACAACGCAGCCTTCGAGGCCTGCGGCGATTCGCATGGCGTTGTTGGCGTGCGGCGGCAGTCTCGGGGAGCGTCCCTGGGCGCTAGTTCGATTGGACAGGGTCGACGGGACCATCAGGTCAACGGGGATACCCAGTTGATTGAGCCAAGCCCCGGGTTGCCGGTTGGAGTTCAGGTAGAACCCCGCCTGAGTCAACGCTTCCTCGATGCGGGGGTCGGCCCGAAGGTCGGACGGATTAACCACGAGGTCAATGTCTTTCGTTGACTCAGCCAGCGCGACTACGGCGGCACCGCTACGCAGGTACACCGCTTGTGCACCGATCACGATGAGCGCGTCGCGGTGTTCCTCGAGGGCGTGCAGAGCGTCGAGGAGTGCGCTGCGGGCTTGGATGATGAGATTATCGTCGCCAGGCTGATTCATTTTCTCGCATCCATCCTATGAGTTCTTCACCTTCGGACGGGTTGCGTCCGGGCCCGGACAACAGATCGACGGCGACCTGCTCGATTGCCGCGATCGTGTATCCGGCGTCGGCCTGTGCGGTGTCGTCGAACACGACCGAGTATTCCGGTTCTCCAAGAATCACATTCGCCGCTTCCGCGGTATTGGTATCCACCGGATGTAAGCGCCATTTCGTCGCCGCCTCGTCCACATTCTCGGTGTAGATAAACGCGGCGCGCGCCGGTGCGTATGGCGCCCACTCCGCAGCGGCAACAGATCCGGTAACCGCATATCGGAAACCCGGGTCATTTTCTTTCGCAAGCTTTTTCAGCAACGAGGAGACACCACGGGGGTCGACGAATTGATACGTCTGTGTGTTGTCGACGAAACTGTAGTCTCGACTCCACCGTCGCAGGAGCCGAGGCCAGTCAGTAATCTCGAACCTCCTGTCTGCGGTTCTGACGACCAACTCTTCTTCCTGCAGGTATTCGAGGACCCGATACGTCGCGCCAACAGACACCCTCGACCGTGCGACGAGTTCGCGGGCCGACCATGGCCCTTTCTCTCGGACCAGGACGCGTACGAGACTGGCGGCGGGCTCACCCTTGAGCGTCGCCCGGGGCCGACCCGGCCCCCTGAACGGGTCACGGCTAGAGCCCCGGTCACGCAGAACCAGTGCTGGTTGCCTCGCAGTGACCATTACATTGCCGGTCATATCGACGTACGACAGCTTCAGCTCACGCAGCGACTCTTGCAGGGGAGGAGAGATGTACCGAGCCATCACCAGTCCCTGTGTGAGGGCGTCGGCGGTTGACCCTTCGAGCCGACGCGCCAACGCACCTAAGTCCCGCCGGTTCAGTACGCGCTTGACCTCGACCAGGAAACCAATCTCATCACCGTCCGGAGACACAAGGCGAAGGCTGCCATCACCTCGTTCCTCGCCTCGGTTGCGGTCAGTGAATGCCTCAGACCGCGCTTCCCAACCCTCCGGCAGGAGACCCCTCAGTAGCTCGGTGCCTTGCCGGAGGATGCCTCGCTCGCTCGTTGTCGCGGACATACACCACCTCCTGTGTTCGGAATATTACATGGTTCCGCTGTGCTGCGAAGACACATGATTTTGCGAACAGGAGCGCAATTCCCGCGTCTTTTTAACCACGTTCGGGATATGCATCAGTTCCGATGTGCACCGGAACAGTCGATTTTTGCGAAATTATTCAGGGGCCCGGTGTTGAGGCGATCGAGCAGCAACCGGAGCGTCGGGTGATATCGACGCCGACGGGATCGGGTGCAATCGCCGGTGCATCCTGCACTCGAAATTGTGCCGAGCATCCGAGTTCCGGATGGAAACCTGTCGGTTGTGATTACCTCGTCCCAGCCGTCGATGACATAGGGCATCGCGATCTCACCGGCCGCATAGATCGGGAGCGTGTGTGTGTCCATCGTCGTCACGCCCACGAGGATGCCACGGTCGGCGATAACCTCACTCGGGAGATACCACTCGACGAAGGAGAAAGACATGAAGAAGATGTCATTGACGGCATTGGCCCGCGAGCAGGTCGCAAGCGCGGAGCGGGCCTCGAGTGGGCGCGCCGCTCACACCGTGTTCGGGGGCCACGAGCACGTCCTCCGGCAAACGGTGATCGCGCTCGTCGCCGGTCAGACACTCGCCGAGCACAACAATCCAGGAGAGGCGACGGTCCACGTCCTCAATGGCCGGGTTCGCCTCACCGCAGGCGAGGACGCCTGGGAAGGATCGACCGGAGATTTGATCATCGTGCCCGACTCGAGTCATGCGCTCGAGGCGATCGAGACCTCGACGGTACTGCTTACAGTTGCGAAAATAACTGCGCCGTAATCGGTTCTATCAATTGGAAAAACTCGCGCGACTGGCTTTATTTTATTTTGTGGGTATGGTCGGTGTCAGATCGTGATTGCCACTTCGAAAAGGGAGCGTCAATGGCTGAGAAAACGGGAAGACACCTTCGAAAACCCGCGCAGAGCATCAAAGAACGTCGCGCTGAGAAGCGTGAAAAGAGCAGGGAATCAACGGAATTGCTGACCAAGCGTAAGCGCTGAAACAGCAGATAAAGCCGGTTGCGTCGAATTTCTATTCATTTCGAAGTGAATAAGAAAATTCCGACCGCGAACCCAAAATCACGTCATCGGCGTCGGTGCCATGTATTCCCGACGCCGATGGCGCTGGGGCCCGCCATGCAGGAAATTAGATCTGCCTCACAAGATCGACCGTCAGTGCAATGAGCAGAAGAACTTTGGCTACCTCGAGGGCGATGTAGATCAAGTGAGTCTTCGAGCGCGGCACATCTTCGCCTGCGAGAACCCGATTCGACCTCTTGGTCAGCGGTGGACGAACCACGACGACCTGGACGACGAGAACTGCTGAGACGAGCACGAGCAGCAACCAGCCGTCGGTGTCCGCATAGAGCCACGCCACCGACAGGACGACGGCGAGTACGACCTCGATGACATTGAGCGCAGCGAACACTTTCCGGCCGATACCGAGACCGATCGCCAGAGTCACCCCTGGTGCCCTGAACTTGATCGGTGCTTCGACGAACGAAATCGCGACCACCATACCCAGCCAAAAAATGGGCACCACCAGTTGCATATTGCGCGCGAGACCCACGCCGCCCCCCTGTTACCCTCGGCCTTCACCTGCGAAGGTACCGGTCACGGACCTACTTCAGGACGATATTGACCATCCGGCCCGGGATGACGATGACCTTGGTCGGAGCTTTGCCCTCGAGGATCGCGAGAATTTTCTCGTCCGCGAGGGCGGCCTTCTCGACGTCGGAGTTGGTGGAATCGGCGGGCACGCTGATGCGGCTACGCACCTTGCCATTGACCTGAATCGGATAGTCGACGGTGTCGGCGACGAGCCACTTCTTCTCCACCCGCGGGAACGGACCGTGTGCGAGAGAGCGATCGTGCCCGAGCTGCTTCCACAGCTCCTCGGACAAGTGCGGTGCCATCGGGGCGAGCATCAGCACCAACGGCTCGACCACTCCACGGGGTGCGCCTGCCGGATATGCCTTGGTCAGGTGATTGGTCAGCTCGATGAGCTTCGCCCCGGCCGTATTGTCGCGCAGCGCAATGTAATCGGCCTCCACACCCTCGATCACCCGGTTGAGGACCCGCAAGGTGTCCTCGCTCGGCTTCTCGTCGGTGACGCGGACAGCACCGGTTTCCTCGTCGAGGACCAGTCGCCAGACACGCTGGAGGAATCGTTGTGCACCGACGACGTCTTTCGTCGCCCATGGCCGTGAAGTATCCAGCGGGCCCATCGACATTTCGTAGACACGCAGGGTGTCGGCGCCGTATTCGGCGAAGATGTCGTCGGGGGAGACGGAGTTCTTCAGGCTCTTACCCATTTTCCCGTACTCACGGTTGACGGATTCGCCCTGGTAGAACCAGCTGCCATCGCGCTCTTCCACTTCTTCTGCGGGCACATAGACCCCGCGCGCGTCGGTGAATGCGTATGCCTGGATGTAGCCCTGGTTGAACAGGCGGCGATACGGCTCGCTCGAACTGACATGGCCGAGGTCGAAGAGGACCTTGTGCCAGAAGCGCGAGTACAGCAGATGCAGCACCGCATGCTCGACGCCGCCGACGTAGAGATCCACCCCACCCGGATCGTTGGGTCCGTGGATCTCGGGACGCGGTCCTACCCAGTACTTTTCGTTCTCGGGGTCGGCGAAGGTCTCGGAGTTCGTCGGATCGATGTACCGAAGCTGGTACCACGAGCTTCCTGCCCATTGCGGCATGACATTGGTGTCGCGGCTGTAAGTCTGCAGGCCGTCACCCAGATCGAGTTCGACGTCGACCCAGTCGGTGGCCTTCGCCAGCGGCGGTGACGGCTCGGAGTCGGCGTCGTTCGGATCGAACGAGACGGGGGCGTAGTCCTCGACCTCTGGAAGCTCTACCGGCAGAGCAGATTCCGGTAGCGCGTGCGCATTGCCGTTCGAGTCATAAACGATCGGGAACGGCTCGCCCCAGTAACGCTGGCGGGCGAAGAGCCAGTCACGAAGCTTGTACTGAATAGTGCCGCGGCCCTTGCCTTCTTCTTCCAGACGGGCAATCACGGTGGCCTTGGCCTCGTCGACCGGGAGGCCGTCGAGGTACTCGGAGTTCACCAGCGGACCCTCGCCGGTGTAGGCAGCTTCGGTGACGTCCCCACCCGAAATGACCTCACGAATCGGCAGGCCGAACGCGGTGGCGAAATCCCAGTCCCGCTGATCGTGACCGGGAACGGCCATGATCGCGCCGGTACCGTAACCGGTGAGCACGTAGTCGGCGATGAACACCGGAACCTGCTGACCGTCTACGGGATTGACCGCGTAGGAGCCGGTGAACACACCGGTCTTCTGCTTGTTCTCCTGACGCTCCAGGTCGGACTTCGCGGCGATGGCGGCACGGTACGACGCGACTGCCTCGGCCGGGCTGCCGGCGCCGCCAGTCCACGACGTCGGAAGGTCGGCGGGCCACTGCGAGGCGGTCAAACCGTCCACCAGCTCGTGTTCGGGCGCGAGAACTACATAACTGGCACCGAAAAGGGTGTCCGGACGCGTTGTGAACACCTCGACGTCACCGACCGGTGTTCCGAATGCCACCTGGGCGCCACGTGAACGTCCGATCCAGTTGCGCTGCATCGTCTTGACCTTCTCGGGCCAATCCAGGTACTCGAGGTCATCGATCAGTCGATCCGAGTACGCGGTGATGCGCATCATCCACTGACGCAAGTTCTTACGGAAGACAGGGAAGTTACCGCGGTCACTTCGGCCGTCGGCGGTGACCTCTTCGTTGGCCAGCACCGTACCGAGACCGGGGCACCAGTTGACCATCGAGTTGGACTCGTAGACCAGACGGTACGAATCGAGAACGCCTGCCCGTTCGGTCGCCGACAGCGAGGACCAGTCTCGACCGTCGTCCAACGAGCGTGAACCGTCGGCGAAGGAAGCTTCGAGCTCCGAGATCGGACGCGCCTTCGCCTGATCGACGTCGTACCAGGCGTTGAAAATCTGGAGGAAGATCCACTGCGTCCAGTGGTAGAAGTCGACATCGGTCGTCGCGAGTGAGCGGCGACGGTCGTGGCCGAGTCCCAGCCGCCGAAGTTGGCGTCGCATGTTCGCGATGTTGGCTTCGGTGGTCGACCGCGGATGCGTGCCGGTCTGCACCGCGTACTGCTCGGCAGGCAACCCGAAGGCGTCGTACCCGAGGGCGTGCAGAACGTTGCGTCCGTGCATCCGATGGAACCGCGCGAACACATCCGTGGCGATGTAGCCGAGTGGGTGACCGACATGCAGACCACTGCCCGACGGGTACGGGAACATGTCCTGGACGAAGAGCTTGTCTTTCGGTACATCACCGGCGAGTGCGCCGACCGGGTTCGGGGCGTCGAAGATCCCCTGCTCATCCCACAGATCTTGCCACTGCTCCTCGATACGCCCCGCCACATCCGCGGTATAGCGGTACTCGGGTGCGGTCTCGGAGGGCGTATCAACTGGATCGGTCACACCCACCAGCCTAAGGCGTGAGCTGGGCCGACTGGTACTTCGGCCTCATGGAGCCGTATCGTGGCCACTGTGCTCATCGTGTCCGTAGTGATGTTCGTGCTCGCTCTCGTGGTCGGCGCAGTCGCCACCGCCAGTCTTCTTGGCCGGTTGCCGCGCAATCGCTGGGCCGGAGTGCGCACCCCCGAGTCGATGCGCGACGACGAGACGTTCGTCATGGCGAACCGTGTCGCCGGGCCGACCAACGCCGCAGCAGCGCTTCTCCTGCTCATCGGCGGCGCTGCAGGCCTGATGCTCAGTGGCGCTTTCTCCGTCGTCGCCGTTGTCGCATGCGTGCTCGCAGCATTCGTCACAGCAGGTATCGGTGGTTCCATCGGAGCGCGGGCCGCTGCCGCCGCGCCCGTCCCCGTCGCCGAGGACGGCTGCGGGCACTCGTGCATCTCGTGCACCCTGAAAGACGCGTGCCAGCCGAGCTGAGCGCGAGATGACATTGCGAACGCAGGACGCTCCGACCGACAAAGTACGGACCTTCGATCCCGCCGGAGTCGTCTTCGGCGTACTGGTTCCTATACTCGCCGCCGGACTCGGCGTCGTAGCGGCGTACCTATGGAAGTCGCGGCTCCCACAGCAGATCGCGACGCACTGGAGCGGCACCGAGCCCGACGCCTTCACCAGCCCCACCACCAGCGCCTGGACCCTCGCGATCGTCATCGTGCTGGTCGGCGGGGGATGCAGCGCCGTCGCAGCACTGGCCAACGCGCTCCTGATCATGCGACGCACGATGCTGATGATCGGCTCGACTGTCGTCGGACTCATCACGGTTCTGCAGCTGGCCATTCTGTCCGGGCAGCTCGACGTCAGCACGGTCGAGGATGCCGAGGTGCCCAGTTGGGCGTTGGGCCTGGGCACCCTCGTCGGGTTCGCGGTGGGAATTCTGGGAGCCTCGCTCCTACGCGATTACCGTGAACGCACGCCTGCGTCTTCACCGCCGCCGGCCAGCCTTCCCAGAGCCGAATTCGACGGTCCGATCGTCCAACGCCTCGGTGCAGGTCCGGTCGCCGTGATCGTCCTGTTCGTCATTCTCGCCGCAGCCGCCGCGTTCACCTGCTGGGTATCGAACTCCTGGTGGCCGATTGCGATATTCGTGCCCGTCTCGATACTTCCGTTGTCTCTGATGCGGTACCAATTGGTCGTCGACGAGTCAGGAATCGGAGTGCGAAGTCTCGGCATGGCCGCCTTCGACTACTCGATCGACGAAGTGACCGGAGCATCGGTTCGCGAAGTCGATCCGTTCGGTGACTTCGGCGGATGGGGTCTACGCGTCAAGGGTCGAGGCAACTACGCCGTCGCAGTCGAGAAGGGGCCCGCCGCATTCATCACCTTTGCCAACGGCCAGCGTCTGACCATCACGAGCGACCGTGCCGAAGAGATCGTGGGCGTTCTCAACACCCTCGCCTCGCGGCGCTGATTGTCGAAGCAAACCGAAAGCCGGCTCAACGCACTCAGTTCCGCGAGACGTCGATCGGGTGTGAGGCCAGCATCGCCAACGGCATCGGCTGCCGGCGCAGGACGTGAGCCCACAGATCCTGCCGCGGAGCTCCGATTACGTCGGATGCCAGAGCCGAGACGACAATCCAGTCTTCTCGCTCGAGTTCGCCCGCCAACTGGCCGAATGTCCAACCCGAATATCCAGCAAAGATTCGGACGCCCTCGACGAGCGATTCGATCTCTGCTGGATCAGAATCGAGATCGACCATCACCACCCGGCCGTCGACGCGTCGAATCCCGGGGACACCATCGATGGCGACACCGGTTCGGACCGTTGCAAGACACAGGGCCGAATCACGCTTGACCGGTCCACCGACGTAGAGCGCCTTCGGCCGAGCTGCCAAATCCGTCCACTGCGGCAGAACATTCTGCACCGCAGTCTCACTCGGCCTGTTGATGACCACCCCCAAGCTGCCCGCGTCGTTGTGTTCGATCACGTACACCACGGTTCGACGAAACGTGGGCTCGACAAGTTCGATCGAAGACACCAACAAGCTCCCCGGGCGCACCGCCTGAGCGACCGATGCCATCTGGTCTTCGGGTTCTTCTGCATGCGACGCCATGGAGTCATTGTGGCACCGCCGACCACCCGTTGTGACGCATGGCTGCCACGTGTTTTCGGACGCTACGTCAGACCGGCAAGCTCGACCAAGAGTGCAAGCTGATGCTCGAACAGCTGGTCGCGGGCGCTGAAAGTCGACGATCCGTACTGGTCGAAGACGTCGAAACTCACGGCACCGAACAGCGAGGCCCACACCAGAACTCCTCGGGCCAGCGCTTCGTCGGACATATTCGTGCCCATTTCGTTACGAACCTCGACGAAATTTTGGTGCAATCCAGACAGCGACACCGTGGTCGGCCGTTCGACCAACCTGCCGGCGCGCCAGGCTGCGTCGAAAATTTCGACGAGCTTGGCGATCACCCGGGTGCCGGGGCCGGTCGTTTGCTCTGCAGGCGCGTGATATCCGGGCACCGGACTTCCGAACAGCAACGCATATCCGGCGGGCTCGCGCAGACCCCATGCGCGCACCGTCCGCCCGAGTACCAGAAATTTGTCGATGGGCGATTCCAGTACATCCACGGCCTCGTCCACCTCGTCACCGAGCTCGGTGTACGCGTCGACGACGAGAAGGGTGAGCAGCTCATCGCGGCTCTTGACGTAGCGATACACCGCCGAGGAGACGACGCCCAGGTCCCGCGCGACTGCCCGTAGCGACAGTGCCGCAGCCCCATCGGCGGCGAGGTGTTCACGACCGATGCGAGTGATGTCGGCCAGCGTCCGTGCGCGTGCTCGTTCGCGGGGAGTGGTCGTCATGCCCCCGATACTAGAGCGCTGAACATCTAAGAGAGCACTGCTCTTGCTTTTCGGTTCGAGCAGGCGCACACTCGAAGAACAGAGAGCAGTGCTCACGCTTTAAGGGGAAGAGTTACCGTGAACCAACTACATGTCGTCACCGGAGCTGGGCCCGTCGGATGGACCGTCGCGCAACAGCTTGCCGCACAGGGACACTCGGTACGCATACTCACTCGATCCGGATCCGGACCCGAACATCCGTCGATCGAACGACGCCGGGTCGACATCACGACCGGAGACCTTCACGACGCGTTCCACGGCGCTACCACCATCTATCACTGCACCCACGTCGCCTACAGCGACAAAGCCTGGCGTGCCCAACTCCCCGCCATGGAACGACGCGTTCTCGACGCGGCCGACGGCACCGTCGTCGTCTTCCCGGAGAGCCTCTATTCCTACGGCAAGATCGACGAACCGATTCGAGAGAACCTGCCGCGCAACGCAACCTACCGCAAGCTCGGCGTCCGAACCGAACTACTCGCCGCCCGTGACGCCCACTCGACACCGACCATCAGCGTCGCGGCCTCCGACTTCTACGGTCCACGGGTACGCACCGCTCACATGGGCGAGCGTGTCCTCCCGAACATCCTGAACCACAAAACTATTCGAGTTCTCGCAAACGCCGACATACCGCATTCCTTCACTTTCGTACCGGACTTCGCGGCAGCAATGATCGCGGCCGCAACGAACCCCACACTGTGGAACACATTTCTTCACGCACCCACCGCACCCGCGGTCTCTCAGCGAGAGCTGATCGAACTCCTCTCCCGCGCAGCCGGAGTCGACGCACCTCACGTCGGCACACTGCCGGCCTGGCTGATCCGCGCTCTCGGCGTCGTCCCCGGGCAGATCCGCGAACTCGGCGACACTCTCTACCAATTCCAATATCCCTACCGGCTCGACAGCACCAGAAGTGAAGCGCTCCTCGGCCTCCATCCCACGCCACTCGAAGAAGGGGCAGCGAGCACTCTCGCGTGGTGGAAATCGACCCACGTAGCCCGGGTGTCCTGACGATGCTCGGCTGAACCGCGCCCTTCACTGGGGCTACTATGCGGCAAGTGAGTGAAGAAACATTGCGGATGCGGCTGCGCACATCGCCCGGCGTCGGCAAGCTCACCGCGATTCGCTTTGCCGGTCAGTTCGGCGACGGACTGTTCCAGGCCGCGCTCAGCGGGGCGATCCTGTTCAACCCGGAACGCGAATCCAATCCATTGGCCATTGCCGCAGGATTCGCCGTCCTGCTGGTTCCGTATTCGGTCATCGGCCCCTTCGCGGGCGCGATGCTCGACCGATGGGATCGGCGCGCAGTGTTGCTGTGGGCCAACGTCCTACGCATGATCCTGATCGCGACCACCTCACTACTGCTCTGCACGGGTGGTGGCGAGACACCGCTGCTCTTGCTGGCGCTCACCACAGTCGGATTGAGCAGATTCGTGCTCGCCGGAGTATCTGCATCCCTGCCCCACGTGGTGCGCACCTCGTGGCTGGTTCCGATGAATTCACTGCTCGCTACCATCGGATCGGGATTCGCCGCTGCCGGCGCAGGCACTGCCGTCGCGATAATCGGATTTGTCGGAGCCGGAGACCTCGGATCCGGAATAGCAGTCGGCGCAGCAGCAGTCGGATCCATCGTCGGAACGATTGCCGCAGCTCGGTTCGCACCGCAATCGCTCGGGCCTGCCACAGTTGCCGAACCGACCGAGCACGCCGCGTTACGGGCAATCGCCGATATCGCCGCAGGCCTCGGATCCGGTGCCGCGGCCGTCTGGCGATCGCCGACCGTCACGGCGGCGCTGGCAGGTATCGGCGCGCACCGCATCGTGTTCGGCGCCGACACCCTGATCATGGTGCTCATCCTGCGCGAGAAAGGCTCGAGTTCTCTCCCTGGCGGCCTCGCCGGCTTCGGAATCGCCGTGGGCGCAACAGCAGCTGGGATGCTCCTGGCAGCGGTCCTGACCCCGTTCGTTCTTCCACGATTCGGTCGAGTGCGATCCATTGTCGGGGCATTGATTCTCGCCGCAGTCGTCCAGGCGACATTCATTGCCACCATGACCCAGACGAGCTTGCTCCTCGGCGCCTTCCTACTCGGCGTCGCCGGACAAACCGTCAAGCTCACCGGCGATGCGTCGATGCAAACCGAGATCGACGACGACCATCGCGGACGTGTCTTCGCCCTGCAGGACACCGTCTTCAACATCGCTTTCGTCGCCTCGCTCGCGACTGCCGCCTTCGCGGTGGGCGCCGGATACACCGACCTGGCCGGCGAGGTGTCGGCGCATGCCGTCGTCTACGCCGGGGTCGTGGTCTACATGGTGGGCCTGGTCGCCGTCATCCTCAACGGCCGTCGTGCCCGCCGCTCGTCACAGTTGGGTCTTCCACCACTCGAGTAGCGCGACCTCGGCCTGCTCACGGGGGAGTGGTCCGTGATCGAGCCGCAATTCCTTGAGGAACTTCCAGGCCTTCCCGACGTCCGGCCCGGCCTCGATCCCGAGCAATTCCATGATGGCGTTGCCGTCGAGATCCGGGCGCACTCTGGCCAGATCCTCCTGCTCGGCGAGACGTGCGATCCGCTCCTCCAGATCGTCGTACGTCGCCTGCAACGCCGCCGCTCGACGCTTGTTCCTGGTGGTGCTGTCGGCGCGAACGAGCTTGTGCAGCTGGGGAAGTAAGTCTCCCGCGTCCGTGACATAACGCCGGACCGCCGAATCGGTCCACTGTCCTTTGCCGTAGCCGTGGAACCGAAGGTGCAGAAATACCAACTGCGAGACGTCGTCGATCATTCTCTTCGAGTACTTCAGCGCGCGCATCCGTTTGCGCACCATCTTCGACCCGACGACCTCGTGGTGGTGGAAGCTGACACCACCGGCCGGCTCGTGCTTTCGCGTGTCCGGCTTACCGATGTCGTGAAGTAGTGCAGCCCAACGTAATACCAGGTCGGGATCACCGTCCTCGAGGTCGATGGCCTGCTGCAACACCGTCAACGAATGCCAGTACACATCTTTGTGCTGGTGGTGCTCGTCGATCTCGAGCTTCATCGCCGGCACCTCCGGCAGCACGTACGCCGCGAGACCCGTCTCGCACATCACGTCGATACCGTCGATGGGGTAGTCGCCGAGCAGCAACTTGTCGAGTTCCGCCTGGACGCGTTCGGCAGTGATCCGTTCGATCTGACCCGCCATGTTCGAAATGGCCTCGTGCACGCGCGGCATCAGCGTGAAGCCGAGCTGCGAGACGAACCGCGCCCCGCGCAACATCCGCAACGGGTCGTCGTTGAACGACTTCTCTGGAGTGGACGGCGTATCGAGAAGCCCCTCGAGCACTGCGTCCATCCCACCGAGCGGATCGACGAACTCCTGCAACCCGTCCGCGCCGAGCCGAACCGCCATCGCGTTGACGGTGAAATCACGTCGAATCAAGTCTTCCTCGAGGCTGGTTCCGTACTGAACCTGCGGGTTGCGCGAGACCTGGTCGTAGGAGTCGGTGCGGAAGGTGGTGATCTCGATGAGCTGATCGTCTTTCGCTGCACTGATCGTGCCGAACGCGATGCCGGTGTCCCATTGATTGTCGGCCCAGCCGGACAGCAACTGCTGCACCACCTCGGGGCGCGCGTCGGTGGTGAAGTCCAAATCGCCGGACAACCGACCGAGGACCGCATCGCGGACACTGCCACCAACCAAGTACAGCTCGTGCCCGTGAGCAGCGAAGCGATCGGCAAGCGGACTCAGCACGCCGGACAACTCTCCGAGGGTCGACGCGGCCGCCGCCATCAGTCTTTCCCGCCGGTCGTCGCTCGCATCGGAGTGTCGGGGTGTTGGAGACTGTTCGGCCACGTTGATAGAGCCTAGGCGAGAGGGTTGATAGAGCCTAGGCGAGAGGTAGTGATCACGAGTACGCCCGTCTCGGTGCGGGAGGAGAGACCGCCCCGTTTTTCCAACTAGTATGGATTGGGTGTCTGCTGGCGAACGTGCGAACAGGAGCCGCCGCAACCCGCGGCGGCGAAACGCACGCGTCGACAACGACAAGCCCAAACTCCGCACAGTGCGTGAGAGTTCGGCCGGTGGCCTGGTGGTGGACGGTCTCGACGGCCCACCCGAGAAGCGCTGCGCCGCTCTCATCGGACGCACCGATCGCCGAGGTCGGTTGCTGTGGTCGCTCCCGAAGGGCCATATCGAACAGGGCGAGACAGCCGAGCAGACTGCCATGCGTGAAGTAGCCGAAGAAACCGGAATCCGGGGTTCGGTCCTGGCGACGCTGGGAAGTATCGACTACTGGTTCGTCACCGAAGGTCGCCGTGTCCACAAGACCGTCCACCACTACCTACTCCGTTTCCTCGGCGGCGAACTTTCCGATGAAGACATCGAGGTCACCGAGGTGGCCTGGGTTCCGCTCAGCGAACTACAGTCACGGCTCGCGTATGCCGACGAACGAAAGTTGGCCGCCATCGCCGATCGGTTGATCGAGGACATGCATCGATCCGATTCGAAGACACCCAGCCCTCCCAAGACACCTGGCGCTACCGCCGCCGGCAAAGAGTGATCGTGCGGCGTACCAGGGTCACTGCGGCGGCATTGACCGCATTCCTGCTTGTCCTCGCGCCGGCTGCTGCCCTGACGCCGGCGACCGCGAGCGCGCAGGAGCCGTCGAACAGCGATCCGTCGACGTCGGCGGATCTCACCTACCAATCGGAGGACAGCGACCTCCCCGAGACTCGCCGGGGCACTCAATTCCTCCAACTGTCCATCGACACCGTCGCACCCGCCACCGTCACCACCACCAGCGAACCGTTCGTGACAGTGCGCGCCACCGTCACCAACACCGGCGACCGACGCGTCGACGACATCAGCGTCCGCATGCAGGGCGCTGATGCCGTCGACCGGCCCGAGAAGCTTCGTACGTCGCTGACCCTCGAACAAGAGCAGTTCGGGGCGGTCGGGGAGTTCCAGGACGTCGCACAGAGTCTCGAGCGGGGTGCGAGCACCCACTTCGTGGTGTCGTTACCGCTGCGAGGCACCCAGGGGCCCTCGTTGGGCATCGATGCACCAGGGGTCTACCCGCTACTACTCAACGTCAACGGCACACCCGAGTACGGGGGCACCGCGCGACTCGACGACGCCCGCTTCCTGCTACCCGTAGCCGGAGTTCCGCGTGATCCGACCGCGACAGATCCGACGGCCCCCGACGCCATCGCGCTCCCACCGAGCACGTCGAGCCCGATAGCAACGACCGTGATGTGGCCGCTGGCGGACAAGCCCCGACTCGCTGCGGGGATCCCGGGATCGCTCGAGGACAAGGTCCGACTCGTCGACGACGAGCTTGCCGAAGAACTCGCAACGGGTGGTCGGCTGGACAAGCTACTAGCAGCCGTCGAGTACGCTACTAGCGACCAACTCGATCCGGAGAACCGCCTCGCCGACAGCATGTGCCTGGCCATCGATCCCGACCTCCTGGTCACGGTCGCCAACATGGCTCGGGGCTATCTGGTGGTCGACGATCCGGCCGATCCACGTGGCGCGGCCCACGACGGGACCGGAAGAGACGCCGCCGCCAGTTGGCTTTCCCGGCTCGAGCCACTGGCCGATTCGATGTGCGTCACCACCGTTCCGTTCGCCCAGGTCGATCTCGACGCACTCGGCAATGTCGGCGACGCATCACTGGTATCGAGTGCGCTCGAGTCTCCGTCGACCATCGTGGACTCGATCCTCGGAGTGACCTCGGTCCCCGACATCGTCTGGAGTGCTTCCGGCCAGCTCGGCGCGCGCGCCGCGGCAACGGTGCGATCCGTCGGGCCGCGGACTGCCCTGGTCGCCGACAACAGCGTGGCCCCCGCAGCGGCAGGCGGAGTTGCGCTGGTCACCGGCGGAAGTAGCGTCGACGCCGAGTTGAAGGCCGCCGTATTCGACGCGGCCACCGCCACCGCACTGGCAGCTGTCGGGTCCGAGCCGTCGACCCCGGACTTCACTCCGGAAGATCAACGTTTCGACCTCGAGCAGGACTCGAGAACCGCCCGCCTGCAGGACGCCGTCGGAGCCGTCGTCTATCACGCTCTCACTCCGCCCAACGGCACCCCGCGGAACTTGACGATTGCACCACCGCAGAACTGGAGCGCCGACGGTGACGAGCCCGGCGCGATTCTGTCGTCGATCTCCTCGATGCTGCGCTCCGGGCTCGCTTCACCGCGACCGTTCACCGAGCTGCTGGCCGAGCCGCCTACCGGGATGCCCGTCGAAGCCAGAACGGTGCAGCAGGCAGGCAGGGACACCAACACCGAGGATCGCGTCCGCATTCAGAGTGGCCGGATCGAATCTTTGGCCGGATCCCTGATCGACGACCCTCAACTGCCGTTGACACCCCGGCTGTACACGGCGCCGCTGAAGGAGGACCTGCTGCGCGCCCTCACATCGGCAGGTAAGGACACCGACCCCGCCGATGCAGCCGAGATGGCGAGTATCAGAACGAGCAGTTCCGAGGAAGGCGTCGACGCGCTGTTCGACGCGGTGACGGTCCTCGCCCCAGGCGGGGTCTACACGTTGGCCTCGGAGCAGAGTCCTCTGCTTCTGGTCGCGCAGAACGATCTGCCGGTAGGCATCAACGTGCGGTTGAATGTCGACGCGCCTCCCGAGATGCGCATCACCGACGTCGGTGCCACCCCGCTTCCACCTCGAGGTAGCCGTACGATCACCGTTCCGGCCGAGGTCGACGACAGCCGCAACCTGTCCGTCGACTTTTCGTTGACCACCCTCGACGGGCAGCAATTGGGCGAAGCATCGACTGTGTCCGTACGGTCGAATGCGTACGGACAAGCGCTGGCCATCATTACCGTCTGCGCAGGTGTTCTTTTGCTACTGCTTGCCGGACGCCGACTGTGGCACAGGTTCAGGGATCAACCAGACCCGGCCGACGAAGGGTACGAACGACCATGACCGGGAACATCCCGTACGAAGGGGACATCCCACGCACGCGGCTGCCCGCGGCTCAGGTCTTCCGCCGAACCCTGGAGCCGTCAGCGGCACCCTGGGAACGCGAGCCTGCTCCCCGAGGTCCGTTCCGTGAGATGCGGAGCTATCCAGCACCGCCATCCCCGGATGGTGGCCCTGCCCCGGACAATTCCGTCACTCAGCTGATTCCTCGGTTCCGCGACGAGGACTACCCACCTGTCGTAGAGTCGACGAGCGCTCCCGGTCCGGCCGAGCCGTCGGCCCCCAAAAAGCAACAAAAATCTCTGATGGCCGCGACGGGATCCATCGCGATCGCAACTCTTGTCAGCCGCATCACCGGATTCTTCAAGCAGATCGTCATGCTGGGGATTCTCGGTGGCGCGATCGCGAGTTCGTTCACCTCGGCCACGATCCTCCCGAACATGATCTCCGAACTGGTTCTCGGGGCCGTGCTCAGCGCCATCGTCGTTCCGGTTCTAGTTCGCGCCGAAATGGAGGATTCCGACGGCGGAGCGTCGTTCGTTCGACGGCTTTTCACCATCGCATTCTCGATGCTGGCCATCGTCGCCTTGATCGCCACCATCAGTGCCCCCCTGCTCAGCCGCATGCTGATCGACGAGAATGCCAAGGTCAGCAGTGATCTGACCACTGCGCTGTCGTACCTGTTGTTGCCCGCGATCCTTTTCTACGGACTCTCGGGCCTGCTGACCGCCATCCTGAACACGCGCCAGAATTTCCGACCCGGCGCGTGGGCCCCGGTCTGGAACAACCTGGTAGTGCTGGGGATCTTCTCCCTCTACTTCTTCGTGCCGGGCGAGATTTCCCTCGATCCGGTGCAGATCAGTGACCCACACGTCCTCATCCTCGGACTCGGTGTCACCGCAGGTGTGATCACGCAGGTCGTAGCCCTGATCCCGGCACTACGTCGAGAGAAGATCGACCTTCGACCGCTCTGGGGGATCGACGCCCGACTCAAGACCTTCGGCGGTATGGCTGCCGCGATCATCCTCTACGTCGTCATCAGCCAGGCGGGGCTCGTATTCGCCACCAGGATCTCCGCCGAAGCAGACGCCGCGGGCCCGGCTATCTACTCCCAGGCCTGGATCCTGCTTCAACTTCCGTACGGCATCCTCGGCGTCACCGTTCTCACCGCCATCATGCCGCGGCTCAGCCGTAATGCAGCCGACGGAGATACTCCTGCCGTCGTGGACGACCTGTCGGTGGCCACCCGGTTGACGCTGGTCGCGTTGGTGCCGATCGTGGTGTTCCTTACCTTCGCCGGCCCCTGGGTCGGCGAGGCACTGTTCGGCTTCGGAAACTTCGCCGACGATGCAAGTCGACTCGGCGAAGCCGTCAGCTGGTCGGCGTTCACACTGATCCCGTATGCCCTCGTCCTGATACATCTGCGCGTGTTCTACGCCAGGGAACAGGCATGGACTCCCACCTGGATCATCCTAGGAATCACGGGTGTCAAGATCGCGCTGTCGGCCTTGGCCCCGATACTGGCCAGCAACGACGAGCAGGTGGTGCTGATCCTGGGCGTCGCCAACGGACTCGGATTCGTGGTCGGTGCATGCATCGGTGGCTTCCTGCTCCATCGCAGTCTCGGCAACCTGCGGATGATCAATATCGGTAAAACCATCTGGATGGTCCTGCTCGCATCGGCCGCGGGTGGCACCGCCATGCTGGCCATCGACCGGATCGCCGATCTCGGCAACATCACCGACGCACTGGGAGCCATCGGTGCAATGCTCCGAGTTGGCATCTGCGCCGTTCTGATGCTGTCGATAACCTTCGGAATCCTCTGGTTCGGCCGGATTCCCGAGGTTCTGGCAGTGACCGTCGCCGTCAGCAAACTCGTTCGACGTTTCCGTGGGAAGTCGATCGAGACCCCCGATCCGACGCGAACGACCGACCTCGATTCGGCCGAACACATAGCGGTCGTCGGCTCGGGGCGCGCATGGGAGAATTCTCCCCAACAACTCCCGTACGCTGGACCGCGGCAGACCGGGACCCCGTACCCCTCAGGTCGGCCTGCGGCACCACCGCCGCTGCGACATGCGACGGGACGATATGTAGGACAACTCGGGGCAGAGACGCGTGAAGGAGTGAGAGTGACCGACGACGATATGGCTGGGGGGCCGGCCGAGTCCACAGTGAAAGGCACCCAGCGAAATGCCGGCGGTGTCGAGGTGGACGATCGCGCCAAAGACGCGTCGGGCAAGCTCGAGCCATCGAAGGCCACCGCGCCTACCAAGATGCCCTCACCGTTCAAGAAGTCGTCACCACCCGAGGAAGCTGAAACTTCCACAGCAGTCGATGCGACCGCGGCCACGACGTCGGAAGCATCTGCCGAAAAGAAGACCGAGTCTGCCAAGGCCGAATCCAAGGACACCCCGGCGGCCGGCAAGATCGTTTCGGGCGCCAAGGACACGACCGAAGCCGCAGCAGACGACGCACCCACGACCGCAGCGAGGAAGTCCAGCCGTGGCCTCGCACACGAGACCGGTGCCACTCCGGTCGGATCACCAGCCTTGCCACCCGTCGGACCGGGTTCCGAACCTGCACGGTCTCTGCGTGGCCCCAAACTCATCCCGGGTGCGTCCGTGGCAGGCGGTCGCTACCGTCTGCTCACCCCGCACGGTGGAGCGCGTGGCCTCAAGTTCTGGCAGGCCCACGACGTCAAGTTGGACCGCGAAGTGGCCTTGACGTTCGTCGACGCCGACCAGCAAGCGTCCGCGCTCTCGCCCGACCGTCCCGAGGGCCCTCAGGCAATCCTGTCCCGCACCCTGCGACTGGGGCGGATCAACTCCCCAGGTCTTGCTCGCGTTCTCGACGTCGTCCGCGGCAGTTCCGGCGGCATCGTCGTCGCCGAATGGACCCCGGGTCGTTCGCTACGCGAAATGGCCGACACCGTTCCATCGCCGACCGGTGCAGCTCGGGCCATCAAGGCCCTCGCCGCCGCCGCGGAAGCAGCACACCGAAGCGGCGGAGCACTGTCGATCGACCATCCGGACCGCGTCCGGATCAGCAGCAGCGGAAACGCTGTTCTCGCGTTCCCGGCGACGTTGGCGGATGCAGACCCGGGTTCCGACGTTCGCGGGCTCGGCGCCATGCTGTACGCCCTGATCACAGCGCGTTGGCCTCTCGACAACGCTGCCGGTTCGGATTCGGCCCCACGCTCGGTAGGCGGCATGCGTCCTGCGGACCGTGACGCGAGCGGCAACGCCGTCGAGCCGCGTCGTATCCGACCGGACGTGCCATTCGAGATCTCGGCAGTCGCCGTCCGTGCACTCGAGCAGAACAGTGGGATCCGTACCGCTGCGACTGTCCAGCACGTGCTGGATCAGGCTGCAGTCATCAACGACAAGACCGATTTGATGCCCGCACTACGCCTCGGTCAGCGTGCACCGGGCGCGTCCGGCCATTCGCTGGCCGACCCTGAGGAAATAGCCGCTCAACAATTGCGGTCGAAGCGCACCAACATCGCACTTGTCGTGTTGGGCGCATTGACCGTCATCGTCCTCGGCTTCGCGGGTTACTGGCTCTTCACATTCCTCGCGGGTGACAGCTCCGACGAGCCGCTGACCCAACAGGACTTCGGTCTCACCACCAGCGCGACCGCCCCTGCCACACCTGGTGCAGAAGACGTCGCTCCGCCGGCAACAGCTGCTCCGACAGCGATCGACTCCGTCGAAGTGTTCTCACCTCAGGGCAGTGCGGACAACGCCCGTTCAGCGGGCAACGCCATCGACGGCGACCCCAGTTCCACCTGGAGCACGGACGCGTACTTCCAACCCTTCCCGTCACTCAAGGAAGGCGTAGGACTACTCGCAACCCTGCCGTCTTCAAAGGTCCTCACCAGTGCCTTCGTCAACTCGCCCTCTCCGGGTACCGTTGTTGAAATCCGTTCCGCTCCAAGCGATTCCGCAAGCCTGAGCGACACGACGGTCATCGGGCAGGCGACACTCGGCAACGGCGTCACCGACATCCCACTGACCGTTTCCGAGCCCACGACGCATGTTCTGCTGTGGATCACCGGACTCGGCAACGACGGTGGTCGCAATCAATCGACGATCGCTGATTTCGGCTTCACCGCGCAGCCCTGACGACTGCTCCCGATCAACCCGCCGTTGACCTGCGAACGTCTCGGTTCGGGGGACGTTTCGTACTCGACGGTCTCTATGCCTTAGGCTCTCCGACAATGCGGTAATACGGGGGGGAGCCGTTTTCGTATGGGGGATTTACATAGGGACTGGGCTGTCGGGGGTCTTCTCGGCGGACGCTCCGACGTCGAATTGCTGAGTGCGCACGTGGCCGGGGAGGCCGATGCGTTCACTTCGCTGGTACATCGACATCATGAGCACCTTTGGATGACCGCACGCCGAACCAGCTATACCAACGAGGACGCTGCCGACGCATTGCAAGAAGCACTCTTGTCAGCCCACCGCACAGCGGCCACGTTCCGGGCCGATGCAGCCGTTCGCAGTTGGTTACACAAGATCGTCGTCAACGCGTGCCTCGACCGCATTCGACGTAACCGTTCGAGACCGACCGTCTCGCTCACCAACGAGGACGACATCGAGCCGGTCGATGGTCGGGATCAGATGTCTGCCGTCGAGACCTCCATCGAGGTACACAAGGCACTCATGTCATTGCCACCTGAACAACGATCCGCCGTCGTCGCGGTGGACATGGAGGGGTACTCGGTTGCAGATGCTGCCCGCATGCTCGGTGTACCCACCGGCACGATCAAGAGCCGATGCGCCCGTGGACGGTTGAAACTAGTAAAACAGCTCGAGTATTTCCGGTACGAAGGGAACCGTTAGCCGATCCGGCGCGTCTTACCATGTGTAGGCACGATTGCCCCGCAAACAATACGGGCCGTGGGTAGAGCTTGCGCCGGGAGGAGACCGAAGTGGCATCGTACGGAACCGAGCCTCTACCCGTCGCTCCGTACTCACCCGACCTGTTGGCGGATCTCCATGCAGGAGTACTCGACGAGTCGGTCGGTGAGAAGCTCTGGCCTCTCGTTCGACAAGATCCGAAAGCGATGGAGGTCATCTCCGCTCTCGACGCGCTTTCTGCCCGTCTCGGTTCACTCGGAAGCGACTTCGACTCCGGTGAGCCGATGCCCCCGGATGTCGCCGAGAGGATCGATCGTGCGCTGACGACCGAGCAGGAATCCTCGTTGGGTGGCCGACACGGTCGTTATTCACGCCGATGGGCCTATACGGGTATCGGTATCGCAGCTGCGGTCGCGATCGTTGCTTCGCTTTCCGCTTTGCTGTTCGCCCGCCCGAGTGGACCGACCGACCCCGACACCGTAGCCGCACCGGCGTATCCGCCCAGCCTGGTTCTCGATTCGAGCGGCCTGAATTTCGCCGGTGTCCGCGACCTCCTCGGCCGACAGGATCCAACCGAACTGAAGGACGCCGGCAATCTTCCGGAATGCTTGGCGGCCAACGGTTTCGACCCTCAGGAAATTCTGCTCGCAGCCACTCCGGTGCAGGTCGACGGGCGATCCGCGACACTGCTCGTCGTGCCGCGTTTTCCGATGAACGGCATGACCGTACTCGTGGTGGGCTCGGATTGCGGTGAGGGCAACCCACAGACACTGGTCC
The DNA here is from genome assembly GCF_002091955.1 of Rhodococcus sp. 1168. Taxonomy (GTDB): domain Bacteria; phylum Actinomycetota; class Actinomycetes; order Mycobacteriales; family Mycobacteriaceae; genus Rhodococcoides. The sequence goes on from NZ_MKKY01000068.1 coordinate 29,373, forward strand.
GTCGCGATCTGAACTGATCTCCGACGCGCAGGAGAACTACCGGGGAACAACACCCTTTACGCTGGTGTTGACATAACCGGTGGGCGTGCCAGGACTATGCCCTCGGCTTTTGTATCAACGCCATCGGTAGACAGCACATTCGATCGGAAGGTCCGCATGACAACCCCACAGGTTCACGATCTCATCATCGTCGGCTCGGGACCGGCCGGATACACCGCCGGTGTATACGCAGCCAGGGCTGAACTCCAGCCGATTCTGTTCGAGGGAACCCAGTTCGGGGGTGCTTTGATGACCACCACGGACGTCGAGAATTTCCCCGGTTTCCGCGAAGGCATCATGGGACCGGACCTGATGGAGCAGATGCGCGAGCAGGCCAAGCGATTCGGTGCAGACATTCGTACCGAAGACGTCGAAGAGATGAACCTCAGCGGCGAGATCAAAACCGTATCCGCCGGCGGCGAGACCTATCAGGCACGCGCTGTCATTCTTGCGATGGGCGCGGCTGCGCGTTACCTCGGAATTCCGGGTGAAGAAAAGCTGCTCGGACGGGGTGTCAGCGCCTGCGCCACCTGTGATGGATTCTTCTTCCGCGATCAGGACATTGCCGTCATCGGTGGCGGGGACTCGGCCATGGAAGAGGCGACCTTCCTCACTCGATTCGCACGCAGCGTCACCATCGTCCATCGACGCAGCGAATTTCGTGCGTCGCGCATCATGCTCGAGCGGGCAAAGGCCAACGAAAAGATTCGCTTCCTCACCGACACCAACGTTCTCGAAGTCCTGGGCGAGACCTCTGTCACCGGGGTGGCACTCGAAAACGCGATCACCGGAGAGAAGACCACGCTCGAGGTGACGGGGATGTTCGTCGCTATCGGTCATGATCCGCGCAACGAGCTGGTCAAGGGCCAGGTCGAACTCGACGAAGCAGGCTACGTCAAGGTCGCCTCGCCGTCCTCGACTACGTCGCTACCCGGAGTGTTCGCCGCCGGTGACCTGGTGGATCACGTCTATCAGCAGGCAATCACCGCGGCCGGAACCGGCTGCACTGCCTCCATCGACGCCGAGCGCTGGCTCGCCGAGCAGGGCGATATTTCCTCCAACACGCTCGCGCACGCCGATCAGCCGGTAGACGTAGTAAACGCCTGAATTTCGTTCCCGAACTACTACACAACCAGGAGAAACACATGTCCGACGACAAGAAGACCGTCACCATCACGGATGCGTCGTTCGTCGACGACGTGCTCAGCAGCGAGAAGCCCGTTCTCGTCGACTTCTGGGCCACATGGTGCGGGCCTTGCAAGATGGTCGCCCCGGTACTCGAGGAGATCGCGGCCGAACACTCGGACAAGCTGACGATCGCGAAGCTCGACATCGACGCGAACCCACAGGCGGCTCGTGACTTCAAGGTCATGTCGATTCCAACCCTGATCCTTTTCCAGGGTGGCAAGCCGATCAAGCAAATCGTCGGCGCCAAGGGTAAGGCAGCACTTCTCAAGGAGCTCGAAGCTGTCCTGTGATCAGGCAGACAACGCCTGAGCAGTGACAGTCACCACCGCCGCGATCCGTCCGCTTTACCTGGCGGATTGGGGCTTGACGGTTACTTTCTGCGACAATTGATCGATGTGCCGACAAGCTCGGCACATCGACTTTTGTATCGGCCCAACCCCGAATCGGAACTCCCTGTTCCGGGGTTGCGGATACAGTCGTTGCAGCAATCAATCTCGAGATCGGAAGGTCAACTGTATGCACCGACTCAGTCACGGCGATTCTGGACCCGCCGTCGCGGAGGTTCGGAGCACGCTTGTCTCGCTCGGATTTTTGGTGGAGGAAACAGATCGATCTTCCGTGAACGATCCGACGCACTGGACTCCACCCGCATCCGACTTCGATCGCTCCTTGGGTGACGCCGTCCGCGCCTTTCAGCAATATCGAGGCCTACTGGTCGATGGTGTCGTAGGACCAGCTACCTACCGATCTCTGAAGGAAGCGTCGTACCGGCTCGGCGCTCGGACTCTCATCTACCAGCTTTCTGCTCCTCTGTACGGGGACGATATTGCGACCCTCCAGACTCGGTTGCAGGACTTGGGTTTCTACAGCGAGCGCGTCGACGGATATTTCGGGCCTGAAACTCACGAAGGGCTCTCGTCGTTCCAACGGGAAATCGGCCTGTCCCCGGATGGCATTTGCGGTCCTGCAACGCTGCGTTCTCTCGAACTGCTCGGCACGCGTGTCACGGGTGGATCACCACACGCCATCAGTGAACAAGAACTCGTCCGGGCGGCCGGCCCACAATTGACTGGTAAGCGCATCGTGATCGATCCTGATCTCGGTGGCGCCGATACCGGACGCATAGTCCACGGCATGTTCGGCCGAATCTCCGAAGCAGAAATTCTTTGGGACGTCGCCAGTCGCCTCGAGGGTCGAATGGCCGCCACCGGGATGGAGACGTTTCTGTCCCGTGCACGTGGAACCAATCCAAGTGTTGCCGAGCGTGCCGAGACGTCCAATGGCTTCAATGCGGACCTGATGATTTCACTTCGCTGTGCGTCGAGCCCGAATCCAGCGGCGAACGGAGTGGCAAGTTTCCATTTCGGCAACTCCCACGGTTCGGCGTCCTTGATCGGCCAGACTCTCACCGGTTACATACAGCGCGAAATTGTTGCCCGGACTCCGCTACTCGATTGTCGCAGCCACGGACGAACGTGGGATCTGTTGCGGCTCACCAACATGCCGACGGTGCAAGTCGACATGGGTTATCTGACAAACACTTCCGACATCGATGTTCTCAGTGATCCCCGATCCCGGGACATCATCGCCGAGGCAATTCTCATCTCGGTGAAGCGTCTGTACCTATTGGGTCAAGACGATCAGCCCACCGGAACCTTCACCTTCGCCGAGCTCCTCGCCGAGGAGCTCGCTGCGGCAGATCGGAGTTGACGGAGGTCGCGCTTCGCGACCTCCGCTCATCTGACTCCGACGGTTTGCTTGTGCTCGATCTCTACCGCGGTCAGACTGGCCGCAATCAGCAATCGCTCGAGGGCCGACTCGACGTCTTCCTTCCATCCATGATCGCGATGTAATTCGAGTCGAAGTCGCGGGTATCGATGATGTGGTGCGACCACCTCGAATCCGGCCTGCTCCAAGAAGTCGGCGTCGACCATGCACTCCGTCTCCGAACACGTCAACGACATCGTCGCCCGCGGGCCGATCGCCTCGTCCTCCTCAGTTCTACGAATCCCGAATGCCTCGAGCGCGCGAACGCCACGATTGACGAGATCGGCGACTACAGCCTGAATCAACGAAGCCGAGTGTCCCTCGCGATCGACATCCGATTCGATTCTCAACGTTGTCAGCAACACAGCATCAGCGCTGACCGGTGACGTTGGAAAAGTGGTGGACCGGGGTACCGCACCCGGGGGCGCATACAAAGCGCATCCAAGGATCTCCGATCCGACCGACAGCATTTGTCCGCAGGATCCCCACTCGAGCATGACCATCGAAAGCCACGCCTCGTTCTCGAACTCCAAATCGAGCGACTCACCGTCGGCACGTGTCCTCGCCGGATCGAGCACCCAGAACCGACACCGTCGCGTGTGCTTCGGTAGTTGATCGAAGGAGTCCAACGTGACTCCAGTAACGAGTGTCGACACTGCTACCTCAGCCTCCAAGTACCGAATTTCGTCGTCCGGCCGCGATGACGCACGGGTACGCGCGTCAAAAGTGAGCGGTCGTCGCAACCTTGATCCTCCCGAACGCCCGACAAGTGAACAATGCTGTACGCCAACATCATTCGCATCCTTCCGGCCATCGATAGGGGACTTACGTCACAGTGACATAACTGCCATGGGTGTTTGTGCCTACGATTTCGGCGCTACTTTTTCTTCTGACTTTCCATCATCTCGACGATCCTTTCGAGGTCGTCGACCGAGCCGAATTCGACGACAATCTTGCCTTTTCGCTTACCCAAGCTCACTGTCACGCGGGTATCGAACGAATCCGAGAGTCGATTAGCAACGTCCTGAAGGCCTGGCATTTGAATCGGCTTGCGGCGAGGAGCGGGATTCCGACTGACGTCGTCGTTACGGTTAGCCAACGTAACGGCTTCTTCCGTCGCGCGAACCGACAGGCCCTCCGCAATAATTCGCGCCGCCAAAGCCTCCTGCGCATCCGAACCCGCATCCAACGACAGGAGAGCGCGCGCGTGTCCGGCGGACAAAACGCCGGCTGCGACTCGTCGCTGAACGGGAATCGGCAGCTTCAACAGTCGAATCATGTTGGTTACAACGGGACGCGAGCGACCGATTTTCGCTGCCAACTCCTCATGGGTGACGTCGAATTCCTCGAGCAACTGCTGATATGCGGCGGCCTCCTCGAGGGGATTGAGCTGAACTCGGTGGATGTTTTCGAGCAACGCGTCACGCAACATCGCGTCATCGTTGGTTTCACGAACGATGGCAGGAATCGACTCGAGGCCCGCTTCTTGGCTCGCGCGCCAGCGGCGTTCGCCCATCACCAGTTCGTATTTACCATCGGCAACCGGACGCACGACGATCGGCTGCATCAACCCGAACTCGCGGATCGAGTGAACGAGTTCGGCCAAAGCTTCCTCGTCGAACACCGACCGCGGCTGCTTGGTATTGGGTTGAATCAGCTTCGGATCGATCTCCCGATACACCGCGCCGGCAGGGGAGAGGTCCTCTTCGCTGCTCCGGACGGGTGGCGTCGGAGTCGGCGCGGACGCCTCACGCGCTGCCTTTTCCGCCGCGTTACGACTGATCTTTCCGTCCGCCGCAGTACCGATCACTACATCCGCGGCGGCACTCCCGAGTCGAGGACCTGCCTCGGGCCCTGTGGGGATGAGAGCTGCTAGTCCGCGTCCCAATCCACCCTTGCGCGCTTGACCCATATCCCTAATGCTCCTGAGTTCCATCGGTCGCCACAAAGGACGAGCGTGCTGCGAGTTCACGACCAGCATCCAAGTAGCTCATCGCGCCACGGGAACCTGGGTCGTAATCCAAGACCGTCATTCCATAACCGGGTGCCTCCGAGACCTTGACGCTGCGAGGAATCACCGCACGCAGCACTGCGTCCCCGAAGTGCTTTCGGACTTCTTCCGCAACCTGGTCTGCGAGCTTTGTTCTGCCGTCGTACATCGTAAGGATGACGGTCGAAACATGCAGTTGGGGATTGAGATGGGCCTGCACCAGTTCGATGTTTCGCAAAAGCTGTCCTACGCCCTCGAGGGCGTAGTACTCGCACTGAATCGGGATCAAAACCTCGGTGGCGGCAACCATGGCATTGACTGTGAGCAGTCCGAGCGACGGAGGGCAATCGATCAACACGAAGTCTGCGTCGATGTCCGCGAGATCCGTCAGCGCAGTCTTCAGACGTCCTTCGCGGGCGACCATGGACACCAGTTCGATCTCGGCACCGGCAAGGTCGATCGTGGCCGGAATGCAGAAAAGACGCTCACTGTGCGGGCTCTGCTGGATAGCCTCTCGGGCGGTCACTTCGCCTATGAGCACCTCGTAGCTCGAGGGCACACCTGAGTGATGTTCGACGCCCAAAGCCGTGCTGGCGTTGCCTTGAGGGTCCAGATCGACCACGAGGACGGTGAGGCCCTGGAGCGCCAAAGCCGCAGCGAGATTCACGGCTGTCGTAGTTTTCCCGACCCCGCCCTTCTGATTTGCGATCGTCATCGTTCGGCGATGCGCAAGCTTCGGCAAGGTCACGCTTCTCGGATGTAGAACCTGGCTTGCCCGCTGCGCGGCAGCACCGATGGGGGTGTCATTTGCGGAGATGCCGCTGAACGCGTCGAACCCAGATCCACCCTTCGGCCTGGAGGCGGGTTGTGCATCGTTCTCCGTGGTACTTGTTTCACGTGAAACAGCGGGATCAAATCCACCCGACATAGGTGCTCCTTATTGCGGAACTGGTTTGTTGCTTACGAACGAGCAGGAATGAAGTGAGTGCACATCATGTGCGGAGGGAACGCCGAGATGCTCTTTCGGCTCGAATCACGATTGTCGGTGTCGGCAATATATCGACGCCACACTTCACAACCTCTAGCTTGCCAGCACCCATGCGAGTAAGGGAAGCCCGATCGCGTTCTATCTCTTCTTCGGCGCTCGTTCCCTTCAACGCAAGCATCCGGCCACGCTCATGAATGAGGGGTAGCGACCACTTAGCAAGCTTCTCCAGAGGGGCAACAGCTCTCGAGGTGACGACGTCGGCTCCGCCGGCTTCCTTCTTGACTCCCGGCTGTTCTGCGCGCCCTCGCACCACAAGAATGTTCAGCTCGTGCTTCTCGATGAACTCGGCCAAGTACACAGTCCGACGAAGGAGTGGCTCGATGAGAGTGATGTGTAGATCCGGGCGGGCGATCGCCAGAGGTATTCCCGGCAATCCAGCTCCGCTACCGACATCCACGACCCGCTCACCCTCGTCGATCAACTCACCGACGACAGCGCAGTTGAGCAAGTGTCGCTCCCACAGCCGAGGAACTTCGCGGGGGCCTATCAGCCCACGCTCGACGCCGTCAGATGCCAGGGATTCGTAGTATTGCTGAGCCAAATTCAGGCGCGGACCAAACACGCGTTCTGCGGTTGCCATCAACTGATCGTCATCCAACGCTTCTGGTTCCACGTGGAACATTGTCTCGCTTCCGAGCACCGTTCGCCAACCCATCGGGACATTCCGTAGCCGTGTCGTGTCACCGCTACTGTTCCTGCCCAGGAAAATTCCGGTGTTGCCTGACGATGACTGTTTCACGTGAAACATCCATGGACCAATCGTCGTGATGCACCGGCCATCGGTCGATCCGAAGTCAGGTGACGCACCGATCACACCCTGGTCTCCCGCTTCGCGGAACGAGCACGACGCCGTCGTCCAACGCACACATCCGAGCCTGGCAAGAATGCGGCCAACAAAGGGTTGCGAGTAATGGGAAGCCAACATCAACTCCAAACCCTTGCCGCAAGCCTGTCGTTGGTGCTCATCAAACCACCGTGTCGAACATCAAAAAACAAGTCATCCCGTCGACATCACAAAGTTTCACGTGAAACTGATGTGGCGTTCGAGCCTCTCAGCTCTGACTCGTCTCGCACATCTGAAGCCCAGTCGGCCCTCCGACCGACGGACTGGATAGGGGAGGCCACTCGATCTCGGGTTCCCCGAGCTATATGGCCGCACATGAAGCTCTACAAGTATCTGGCGGAGTAATCAGTGCTCCAGAAGAAGAGGGCTCCCTCGTACCCGGACACTCCCTGCGCGACACCCCCTCGAGAGGGCATGCAAGCTCAGGTGATCCATATGACTCCGGTCCTCACCCAAGAGAACGCCCCGGTTGTGGCCCGAGGGAAGTACGGGATCGGAGTGGGTCCTGGAAACAGATCGGGTTCAGAATCGGCACCCACTCGGCTTGGCCAACGCAGTGCCAGGGGAGCGGCCCGGCGTAGGCAGCTCGGCTCGGCTCGAGGGGAGCGACTCCCAGCGAGGGACTCGGGTTGCGAACCGTTCCGTTCGTGTTCGGCGCGGTGCGGCCCGAGGGAGCGGTTCGGGTAGCGAGCCACTCGGGTAGCGAGCCACTCGTCCAATTTACTCTCTGTATTGGGATTCGAACCTCCTACAGGGGGTTCGAATCCCAACATCCGGAGCATTTGAGCGGAGGTCGAGCTGACCGAACCCTACTATCGATTCGTCGTGGCAACTTAGTGCGGTCGACGCTCAGATCCGAACAACTCACTCCCCGACGCCAAACCCATGATCACTGCACTCCGTGGGCGGCGTGGTGTGCCGACGCGAAGTACAGCCACATGACGGTCCGCTCCTGCGCGATACTCGGAGATCAGCATCCTCGACAAAACTTCTCCGGACTATCAAACGACGCCACCCAAGCGGCAGTCTGCGAACTCTTCACGGAACGGGACGGGACGGGAAGTCAGGCAGACGAACTTCCTCATCAACACTCGCGGAAGTAGGACCGGTCCAAAACTCGCGCAACTTGCCGGCGGCTACCTAGGCAAGGGCCGTCGGTCGTCCGGCGATGGAGACCGGTCGCGACCTGGAAGTAGCGAGCGCCCGATCAGCGCGATGGCTGCGGCGCACCCCAAAAATCCGGGCGGACCCCAAAAATCCGGGCGGACCCCCCTCGAGATCGACCCGGGCGGACCCCTTCGAACCAAAACTCGCACCATCGAGCAGCGCTGCCCACTCGATCCGAGCCTCCACCCTCGAGCCGAGGCTGCCCACTCGAGCAGGTCGCAACCCAATGTACCGTTCGGGGTTGAGGAACACAGACGGCCCCGAGGCCTGCCGCGCCACAGAACCCTCGACGAAGGATTCCGTCACCGCTGGCCACCCTCGAGCACCAACCGACGTCTGAGCGACACACACTCTCTCGAGTACCGAGTCCATTCCCGACGGCCCAGCGGGCGACCCTACCTCGTCCGAATACGACGCCAAAGAGGCCCTGCCACATAAGGCAGCACATCGGTCGCAAGCAAGTCCACACCTCATCGCTCGCGGGCTGACCGGAACGGACCCAAACAGGAAGGCCTCCCGACAGCCCCGCCACTTCCGTCGAATGACGACATCGCGGCGGGCTCCGTCGGACGCCGAACGCCGAACGCCGAGCATCCCGAGCAGCTAGTGAACGCACCACCCATAACGACCTCGCGGTGCGCTCCTCGGACCGAGAAGTCCCTCGGACTGACGAGACAGTTACTACATACAGTGCGCTGGACTTCTCTTACCCACATCAACGGCCCTCACCGACCGGATGCCGTCACACTTTCCATCTGCGCCATGGCCTCTCCGGTCGCTCTCGGCAGCGAAGCGACTCCTGTGGTAGCCGCATCACCGTTCGCAGGCAAAGTGGCCCCACTGGGACGGGTACTGATTCGAGTGCCCTGCGATCCATCCCTAGATCTGGTCGGCTCAACGATCGGTCGGGGGCGACAGTGAGCGATCACCTGCTATTGCGGTCGACCGCGCGATCGGTCGGATGGGCCACCCTCGAGGGGGGCAACCGGATCGGCGACCCTCGAGGGGTGGTCGAATCCTGCGCGAGGGTGTCATCTGTGTTCACTTCAAGTTGCCGACTCACCCCAAGGACGACCCACATAGATTTCGCACGGCAGTGCTGAGCGGGTCTGTGGATCACGGTCTGAACTCAGGCGGTGATTTCGGTGTTTCACGTGAAACAACTATTGCCGACTTCCTGCAGAGCGCGCGTTGGGGGAGGAGCAGCGCCAAAGCGTAGCCGCACGTCAACTCATCGCCTACAGGTCTGTTGGTGAGCCAATCATCCGAACATCCAAACACTGCACAAAGCCGGACGTGACGCCTGCGCCGACATCTTCCTAGGGACGACTGCCACCGAGAGAGGTTTCACGTGAAACATCGGCATACGGCGGATGCACCCCTGCTCGAGCATGCGGATCTCAAACGAACAGCCGGTGGCGACGCGCTCCACCGGGTCACCTCGAAGCGAACCCACAATCATCGTCGAGGAAGCCTGGGAGCCCGCCGGGTCTGGATGGGATTGTCTTCCTAAACCATCCGCCGGATAGCTCTTAAAAGAAGATTGCATCCGCAGAGATCTAATCCGACTACGCGAGGAGACGTGCAGGCAGACACCGCCCGCGCTCGATGGCAAATCACCTGACGTATGGCGAGCAACGCTCTCACTCATGTGACCACCGTAGTGAATTACGCTACAACAACTGCCGTCGCAACCACCACACATCCATTGGCCTGATCGATTCGCCCCATCGTGCCCGTCGCGATGACTGGTGGCCGCAGCGAGCCAATCCAACCGGACAAATACTCGAACTCGACTCCCTCGAGCACTGACCGACGGTCCGACCGGAAACCGGTCCAATACGCACACGCCTCTCGAACACCGAAACGTGCCCGAATGTCCCAGCGCGAGGATTGACCTCCGCCGGACTTCAACGTCAAAAAGGCCTGTCACACAAGACAGCACATCGGCCGCAACCCATTTCCACACCTCGTCGCCCGAGCTAAGCGCAGTCGAACTTCTCACTCAGCAAACGAACCCAACGATCATCCGCCTCCGGCCATACAGCCCGATCTTCACACACACAACGACATGACGACAAACAACCCACGGCAGCGACGACGGCGATTCGAAGTGTTGGTCTCCGACCCACAGAGCACAACTACCGGTATCTACCAGAGGGGGACTAGTCGACTCAAGATCCAAAGCGTCCAGTCCGCCCCGCAAGGGACACAGAGAAAAAGAGTGACGCCCCGCCACGATAACTTTCCATCCCTTGGCAGCAAGGTGACTGAATGGGTACGAAACTCGCTTCGCGCTCGAGCGCCCATCTTCGCACCGACTACTTCATTGCAAGTATCAGTCCAGCGGATACAACACGATCAGGATTGTCCAAGGCCTCTCATTACAGTTCGTGCCTCACGACTGCCTCGACACCTGTCAATAGAACGAAGATGAGGAGGGTGCCTAAAAGTTGTAACCCAAAGTCCGCCGGCATCGCAGTCGGCCATCCACGCGAATCAGATCGACCGAGCGACATTCGTTGCGTTGAGACAGCGGCACAGCGCGACGTGTCGAGCAGTTGCATTCCCTCGAGTCTGAAACGTCCGAGTTCGACTGTCCGGCATTCTCTACGCCGGTCGATTATGCACTTCACGATTGAAGCGGCGCGTCGAGGGGCCGAAAAAACAAAGTGGTTGTCGACGATAGATTCGGCCCCGGGACCGACGACCGGAAGGAGCGTTCCAGAGCCGACCTCTCTCGAATATTCGGTCGATACCAATCACGGTTTCACGTGAAACATTTGCATAGACATAAACATGGCTTGCACTGAACGCGTCCGTCACAGTGACGTTTCGAGCGCATACCTTTGTTTCACGTGAAACCGAGCCTCCCAAACCAATGGCACCGCTGTAACCAGCCTCGTCTCAGCCTTGCAGAAAGAACCAAAAAAGGCCCCCAGCCGCAGCCGGGGGCCTTTCAGATCAATCAGTTCAGGACTTGACGACGACCACTCGTCGTGACGGTTCAACACCGGTACTTTCACTTTCGACACCGTCGACCTTGGCTACTGCGTCGTGCACGATCTTCCGCTCGAACGGGGTCATGGGGTCCAGCTCTTCTCGCTCGCCACTTTCGAGAACTCGCTTCGAGGCCTCGATCCCCAAAGCACTCAATACGCTCCGGCGGTTCGCGCGCCAGCCCGCTACGTCGAGCATCAGTTTGCTTCGCTCGCCCGTCGATTGCTGCACGGCGAGTCGAGTCAGTTCTTGCAGGGCATCGAGAATCTCACCCTTACGTCCGACGAGCTTCGTAAGGTCGTCTCCGCCATCGATGCTGACAATCGCGCGATCCCCCTCTACATCGAGGTCGATATCTCCATCGAAATCGAGAACATCGAGAAGCTGCTCGAGGTAATCGCCGGCAATCTCGCCCTCTTCTACTAAGTAATCTTCGGAATCCTCATCATCGGAGTCCGAGTCCTCATCGGGTACGGCGTCGACGGCCGCCACCTTGGCCGCGTCGCCCTCAATCGGATCCGTTTCGGCTTCGACTGCCACGATTTCACTCGCTCCATCCCCAGCGCTCACTGCTTCGTCGGGGTTGGTCACTTCGTCGGTATCTGCAGACATGTGCTTGGTGTCCTTGTCTTCGATGCGTCTCAGCGTCGCTTGCGCTTGGCTTTACTACGGTTCGCCTGAGATTTCGGCTGGGTGGGCTTCTGGGGCTGTGAGCCGTCGGGAGCAGTCGAACTAGCAGAAGATACGTCATCTGATCCGGTGACCGCATCGGAAGCGTCAAGAGTTGCGGGCGGGAGCTTCGAGAGCTTGGGCCGTGCACCGGGCTTCGGCTTGGCCGGCGGCTTCACACCAGGCTTGGGCGCATTCTCGGTCCGCTTCTCGATAGCCTGCTGCTTCTTCTCTGCTTCTTCCTTGTCGATTTTCCCGAACACGAGGTGCTGCTGGGCGTAGGTCCAAACGTTGTTCGATACCCAGTACAGCAGGATGGCGATCGGGAGGAACGGTCCACCGACGAGAACACCCAGTGGGAAGACGTACAAAGCAAGCTTGTTCATGATCGCGGACTGCGGATTTGCCGCCGCCGCTGCGCTCTGTCGGGCAACCGAGGCGCGGGAGTTGAAGTGCGTTGCGATGCTGGCAATGATCATCAGAGGCACGGCAACAGCGGCGATCGTCCAGATAGACGGAATTCCGAGGCCTAGTTCCGGGTTCGCGAAGGCGTCCAACTGTGCCTTCGGCATTGTGATCCAGGCCGAGATCGGCGCACCGAAGAGTCGGGCGTCCAAGAACGAGTTCACGTCGGCGACATCGAAGGCGTAGTTCGGAATCCTACGGTTGTCCGCTGGGTCAAGGCCTAGCTGACCGATGCCGGTACCTGTTCGGTTGAACGACCGCAGAACGTGGAACAGGCCGATGAACACAGGCGCCTGCGCAAGGACCGGCAAGCAACCCATGATGGGGTTGAATCCGTGTTCTTTTTGGAGCTTCTGCATCTCCACGGCCAAGCGCTGCTTGTCTTTGCCGTACTTCTTTTGCAGAGCCTTGATCTGAGGCTGCAGTTCCTGCATCTGACGCGTGGTACGAACCTGTTTGACGAACGGCTTGTACAGAATCAACCGCAATGTGAACACGAGAAACACTACGGACAAGGCCCATGCGAAGCCGTTGTCCGCTCCGAGGACGGCACCAAACACCTTGTGCCATACCCAGAGAATCCAGGAGACCGGATAATAGATGAAATCCAGCACGGCTCTATGTACTCCTCTGTTCGTCCACTCTCGCGAGATCGTGGCTTTCTTCGGTCGAAGTCTGCTTGCGTACCCGCCATGACCCGTGATCAGGCACAGGGTCCCAGCCTCCAGAGTGCCAGGGAGCGCACTTCAATAGCCGCGCGATAGCTAACAAGGTTCCTTTGATGGCACCGTGCGTCTTCAACGCTTCGACTGCGTACTCACTGCACGTGGGGGAGAAACGGCAGGTAGGGAGTCTGAGCGGAGACACATAGGTGCGGTAGAGCTCGATGCAGAAGATAAGAATCCGCGCAGGGAATGACCTGACGACGCGTAGAAATTTCATGAGCGCGTATCTCTAACCACTCCAAGATATCCCAGCTTCTTCAACCCGGAACGAACCTGTCGTTGTAGATCTTTTGACGACAAGGCCGCAGAACCAGGCAGTGCACGGATAACGACGTCGCAACTCTCGGGTACTTCCAGGAGAATCTCCGAACAGATATGCCGAAGCCGGCGCGCAACTCGATGACGAGTTACCGCCGGCCCGACAGCTTTGCTCACGATCAATCCGAATCTAGGTTCGCCGACACTGCAAACAGAACTTGCATCGTCACGCGTGTAGGCGTGAACGACCAAGTCTTGTCTTCCGATTCGGCGGCCTCGACGCACCGTGCGTGTGAAATCAGCGCTTCGGTGCAATCTGTGCGGCTCAGGTAACACCCCGAGCTCCGTAAACTCAGACGAACATGGATTAGGCGGTTAGTTCCTTGCGGCCCTTGCCGCGACGTGCCGACACGATTGCACGACCTGCACGCGTACGCATACGAAGACGGAAGCCGTGAACACGCGCGCGGCGTCGGTTGTTCGGCTGGAACGTCCGCTTGCCCTTGGCCACGGTGAACACTCCTCGAAAATCAAAGACACTTACTCTGAAGCGTCAAAAACGGTTGGTAGCGAGTTCGGTCGAACTCGTTTACACCCCAACAGCGAGAAATCCGAGTGAACACAGACTGTAAGCAGCCAGCAAGCATCGGCCACCTCGCCATGGGTGACTGTTCGACAGTACTGATCGACTCAGCGGTGGTCAAACCCATCCAATCCTTCGACCCTGCATCACATCTGTGTAATTCATCCCCAGGCCTGGGGAGCAAGGGGTGTTGATAACCACTCTGAGAGGCGTTCTCTGTCGGGTCTTCGTGGAAAACCTGTAACTCGAGGATTTCGCATTTACCAAAAGTCCTGGTCAAGACTGTGAAAATAACAATTTCTGGAAAATGTCGCCGATCGGGGTGACACCGATGTCGTTCATCCACACCTGTGGATAATTGTGTGGAAACACGAACCAATGGCATATTCGTACACGACACGTCCGTACCCGATACGTTGCACTTCCGGCTGTGGTTCCCCGATGAACTAGCGATCGACGGCGACGATATCGGACTTCGATGCGGTGCGAGCGTGAAACAACAGCATCTTTCGAAAGCACTGTCCGCGGCACGTGCCGTCGACGACATGCACTTTCGCTTCAATGGCACGTCCGAATGGGGAGGCACCGTGAACGAGGATCCGGATGCGCTGGCGCGTATCTGGCCAGAGGTAGTCACGGATTTGACGTCCGACCGCCACAGTGGTCAACCTCTGACCAAAGGGCAAAAGGCATGGCTCGCTCTCGTCGAGCCCCTTACCCTGACTCAAGGCTTTGCATTGCTGGCGGTTCCTTCGTCTTTTGCGCAGGAAGCGATAGAGCGAGACCTGCGTGAACCGATACTGAACGCGCTCGGCCGTCACCTCGGCCAGGGTGTCGAAGGCCTCGGTGTGCGAATTTCAGCACCCGAAGAAGAGAAACACGAGCCTGAGCAAACGCGGTATTCGGAGGCAACGAGCACCCCGACTTACCGGAGACGCTTCCTCACCAGCACCGATGACGATCCGTCCGACTCGGAAACTGCCGACTACGAGGAAGTGGACGACGAGCGGGAAGCACTGGCAAGTGTGCAGAACTCGTGGCCTACCTACTTCACCAAACCGCCGGCAACCACATCGTCGACGTCCGGGGCACAAAGCCTCAACTCGAAGTACACCTTCGACACCTTCGTCATCGGCGCATCGAATCGATTTGCCCATGCGGCGGCAGTCGCCATTGCTGAAGCACCTGCTCGCGCATACAACCCTTTGTTCATATGGGGCGCGTCCGGGCTCGGGAAGACGCACTTGCTCCACGCTGCCGGACACTATGCGCAGCGCCTCTTCCCAGGCATGCGCGTGAAGTACGTCTCGACCGAAGAGTTCACCAACGACTTCATCAACAGTCTTCGCGACGACCGCAAGGTGGCGTTCAAACGCCGATACCGGGAGACCGATGTACTCCTGGTCGACGACATTCAGTTCATCGAAGGTAAAGAAGGCATCCAGGAAGAGTTTTTCCACACCTTCAACACTTTGCACAACGCGAACAAGCAGATCGTCGTCTCCTCCGATCGCCCCCCCAAACAGCTGGCAACCCTCGAGGAGCGTCTACGCACTCGATTCGAGTGGGGCCTGATCACCGACGTTCAACCCCCGGAGCTCGAGACTCGCATCGCCATCCTCAGCAAGAAGGCTCGGATGGATCGCCTCGATGTTCCGCACGATGTCCTCGAGCTGATCGCCAGTCGGATCGAGCGCAATATTCGTGAACTGGAAGGCGCGTTGATCCGTGTTACGGCATTTGCATCGCTGAACGGTCAGGCGCTGGATCTCACTCTGGCAGAAGTGGTCCTTCGAGATTTGATGCCCGACTCGTCGAGCCTCGAGATCAATGCCGCGACGATCATGGCTGTCACGGCGGAATACTTCGACACCTCGATCGACGATCTCTGTGGACCCGGTAAAGCGCGTGCGCTGGCGATGGCCAGGCAGATTGCCATGTATCTCTGCCGTGAACTCACCGACTTGTCACTACCCAAGATCGGGCAGACATTCGGCCGAGATCACACGACGGTCATGTACGCGGATAAAAAGATCCGCAAAGAAATGACCGAGCGACGCAAGGTGTACGACCAGGTCCAAGAGCTGACCGCTCGAGTGAAGCAGCGGTCCAAGCGCTGACGAGCGGCCCGTTTCATCGCTGAGCGGGTTTCTTCATCCACCTTCCCCGTGGCTACCCGCGCTGGCACGGTTGAGTGCACTCCGAATCACTCAACCGTGCCCCTCGAGCGACGTCCGCCACTCTTTGCAAAAAATTTTTGGTCTCTGGATGCCAAAAAAACGTGCTTCCAGGGCTCCATTCGAATGATTCACACCTGTGGATAACCGTGTGGATAACCGGCTGGATCTGGGGATGGATTGTGGGAGCCTGTGAACCGATGTGATTCGTCCACAGGCTGTTAGCTCGCCACCGGTGATTGGTCCCGAATTCATCCCCACGACACCACGCTTGGCGACCAGGTACTACACACCGCGGTGCACAGATTCCACAGGACCTATTAATACTAAGAATTTCTCTTGAAAAGACCTTCTTCTAAAAGAGGTGTTGGGGAACGATTCGTTCACAAGCCCAACCGGCCAGTCATCGGCCAGCGTCGTCGACGCCGTCGTTCGGCTTTCAAGTTGGTCAGGAAGGGCATACGGTGTGCTTCTGCTCGGTTGTGTCAGACTCTTCGATGCACCGGTCATGAGCGCACGTCGCGCTCACCGCAGACATTGTGGGAACGAACTGCTGCCGAACGAGAGGAAAGACTTTAGCGATGGAGCTTGGAAGTCTGAAGTTTCGCGTTGCTCGCGAAGATTTTTCCGATTCCGTTGCCTGGGTTGCTCGAAGCCTCCCGTCCAGGCCGCCCGTTCCCGTTCTCGGCGGAGTTCTGCTCGCCGTCGACGAGCAGGGTCTGACTGTTTCCGGGTTCGACTACGAGGTATCAGCCCAGGTCCGGGTATCTGCTGAGGTCGCAACTGCTGGCCGAGTCCTTGTCTCCGGCAAGCTTTTGGCCGATATCACGAAGTCTCTCCCGAACAAGCCCGTCGACGTCGGGGTCGAGGGAACTCGAGTGCTCATCACTTGCGGGAGCGCGAAGTTCTCGTTGCCGACGATGCCCGTCGAGGACTACCCCCAGCTTCCCGAGCTGCCGACGCAGACCGGATCGATCCCGGTGGAGGTGTTCTCCGAAGCCATCGCGCAGGTCGCAGTTGCGGCAGGCAAGGACGACACCCTCCCGATGCTGACCGGCATCCGAGTCGAGATCGCGGGCACCAAGGTGGTGCTCGCTGCCACCGATCGATTCCGCCTGGCCGTTCGCGAACTCGAGTGGACACCTGTCGGTGGGGACATCACGACCGAAGTTCTCATACCTGCGAAGACGCTGTCCGAGTCGGCGAAGACCTTGGTCGGAAATGCGAGCTCACCCGTCGAACTTGCCCTGGGTTCGGGGTCGACCATCGGCGCCGACGGCTTGCTGGGAATCATCAGCGAAGGCCGCCGCACCACCACTCGACTTCTGGACGCAGACTTTCCCAAGTTCCGCCAGCTGCTGCCACCGGAGCACACGGCCGTCGCGGTCGTGGAGATAGCTCCGCTCGTCGAAGCCATCAAGCGCGTCGCGCTGGTAGCCGAGCGCGGTGCTCAGGTGAGACTCGAGTTCTCTGCCGAAGGGGTGCTTCTCTCCGCAGGCGGTGACGATGCAGGGCGTGCCGAAGAGGGCTTGCTTGCAGACTTCCAAGGCGAGGCACTGACGATCGCCTTCAATCCGGGGTATTTGATCGACGGCTTGTCCTCGTTGCACAGTGAAAAAGTTACGTTCGGGTTCACCACTCCCAGTCGGCCGGCAGTTCTGCGTCCGACCACCGAGGACGAGCTCGTTGCGGATTCCTCGGGCAAGTTCCCAGCACCGGAAAGCGCGTACACGTATCTGCTGATGCCGGTTCGACTACCTGGCTGATCGGATACGGAACACGTACGGATGCGGTTTACTCGACACCAAGGGGCATCCGCACACTAGAGAAGGACATCTTTTCATGCAGCTGGGACTGGTCGGCCTCGGGAAAATGGGCTTCAACATGCGCGAGCGCCTACGTGCGCACGGGCACGAGGTGATCGGCTATGACCCGAGACCAGAGGTTACGGACGCCCCGTCCCTCGAGGAGCTGGCCAAGATGTTGGTGGCGCCGCGGGTGGTGTGGGTCATGGTTCCGTCCGGTGATATCACCCGAAATACGATCGCGTCGTTGAGCGAGGTACTCGACAAGGGCGATTTGGTCATCGACGGTGGCAACTCCAGGTTCACCGACGATGCCGCGAACGCCGAACGACTTGCTGCGAAAGGTATCGGTTACGTCGATGCCGGCGTGTCCGGTGGTGTATGGGGACTCGAAAACGGATACGGCCTGATGGTGGGTGGTTCGGAGGAGGACGTTGCACGCGCCCTTCCGATCTTCGACGCGCTACGCCCAGAGGGTGAGCGTGCCGACGGGTTCGTCCATGCAGGCCCGGTCGGTGCAGGCCACTACGCGAAAATGGTTCACAACGGTATCGAGTATGGCCTCATGCAGGCGTACGCCGAGGGTTACGAGCTGCTCGAGGCGGAAGAACTCGTTCAGGACGTCCACGGTGTGCTGCGTGCGTGGAGTAAAGGGACCGTTGTTCGTTCGTGGCTGCTCGATCTGCTCGTTCAGGCCCTGGCTCAGGACCCCGAGTTCAGCGAGATCTCCGGTTACACGGAGGATTCCGGTGAAGGTCGGTGGACGGTGGAAGAGGCGATCAGACATGCGGTCCCGGTGCCGGTTATCTCGGCTGCACTGTTCGCGAGATTTGCTTCGCGGCAGGATGATTCGCCTTCTATGAAGGCTGTATCGGCTCTTCGTAACCAGTTCGGTGGCCATGCCGTCAAGCGAGCAGGTGCCGATGAATTACTTCGAGCACCCGACCCCAAGAAATAGCCTTGTTCGTTCGTTCGTTCACTCTTCGCGACTTTCGTTCGTGGGATGACGTCACCACTGATCTCGGTCCTGGATCGGTGGTGTTCGTCGGTCCCAACGGGCATGGAAAGACGAATCTGCTCGAGTCGCTCGGATACCTGTCGACGTTGTCCTCTCACCGTGTGTCCTCTGATGCTCCGCTGATCAGAGCAGGTGCAGAACGGGCCTTTGCGAGTGCATCGGTCATCAATCAGGGTCGAGAATTGACGATCGATGTCGAGATCCTCGAGGGCCGGGCGAACAAGGCAAGGATGAATCGATCTCCGGTTCGGCGGCCTCGTGAGATATTGGGTGTGTTGCGCAGTGTCTTGTTCGCGCCCGAGGATCTCGCGCTGGTGCGCGGAGACCCAGGCGAGCGTCGTAGGTATCTCGACGAACTTCTGACGACGCGTCGTCCGCGAATGGCCGCTGTCAGAGCAGATTACGACAAAGTTCTCCGTCAGCGATCGGCATTGCTCAAGACGGCCGGCGGATCCTTGCGACGTGGTTCGAGCTCGAGTGACGGTGTGGGTGCATTGGCGACTTTGGATGTGTGGGATGGGCACCTCGCTGCGCATGGTGCCGAGTTACTATCCGCAAGAATCGGTTTGGTGCACGAGCTGACACCTCATGTAGTGGAGTCGTATTCTTCGATCGCCCCGGAGTCACGTCCCGCAACGATCAAGTATCGCAGCAGTCTCGCCGAAGCGCTGCCACCGGAATTCTCCGATCCGAATCGCGAACCCGAATCCGATGATGTCGAGGTGCTGGAAGCTGCTTTCTTGCATCAACTTTCGATGATGCGCACGCGTGAGATCGAACGTGGAGTCTGCCTGGTCGGACCTCACCGGGACGATCTCGAACTGGGGCTCGGTGATCAACCGGCGAAAGGCTATGCGAGCCATGGTGAATCGTGGTCCTTCGCGTTGTCGTTACGTTTGGCTTCGTTCGGGCTGCTCCGTGCCGAAGGTAGCGACCCGGTCCTGATGCTCGACGACGTATTCGCTGAATTGGATCGCAAACGTCGTAGCGCACTCGCGCGCGTGGCTTCAGGAGCGGAGCAGGTGATCATCACGGCCGCGGTCGCTGAGGACATCCCGACCGAAATCGATGCCAGACGCTTCGGTGTGGAAGCCGTTCAGGGAGATTTGGGTCGAATCTCCAACATCACTCCCCTCGAAGAAAATGTGTGCTGATGACCGAAGACGCTGGAAGCAAAGATCCGGAGAACGAACTACGCGGAGTAGATCTTGCTCGACGTGCCCTCGAGGATGCGCGTGCGGCGGCGAAAGCGAGCGGTAAGGCCGTGGGGCAGGGACGGTCTTCGCCCAGCGGTGGAGTGCGCGCTCTCAGAGGTCGGCGCAAGCGTGGATGGTCCGGGGCCGGACCAGACGATCGCGATCCACAGACACTCGGTTCGGTGGCCGGTTCGATTGCAAAGAACCGTGGATGGTCCGACAAGGTGGCAGAGGGCACGGTGATGGGGCGGTGGCCTACCGTCGTCGGCGAGGATATTGCGGCACACGCTGTCCCTGTCAAGCTCGAGGACAGCGTTTTGAGCATATCGGCGGAGTCGACGGCGTGGGCCACTCAACTTCGGTTGATGCAGGCGCAGATTCTGGCCAAGATCGCCGCCGCGGTCGGCCACGGGATCGTGAAGTCGCTGAAGATCACCGGACCTACTACGAAAAGCTGGCGTAAGGGTGATCGCCACGTCAAGGGCAGGGGTCCCCGAGATACGTATGGGTAAACAGTCGTATCGTGATATTTCACGAGTGGGATTATCATAACTTCGCCGGTGATTCAAGGGTATTGTGGGTGATTGGCCGTTTTCGGATGCGTGTCCACTCGGTTTTACCAAGGCTGTTGGCTCGGGGCAGCCGACTCAGTCGACGAAGGGATGCAGTGTTGCCCAAGAATTTTCGAACTTCGGACCGTAACGGGCACTCGACAGTCGCGATAACACACGATGTCGACGTAGCTACGCCGAACGACAGGGTCATTCTGCAGGCCAGAAATGTCTCGTTCGACTGGGGCTCGCTACCGCTTCACTACGTGGACTCCGATCCGTTGGCGACCCATCTGTTCAACGTGATGCATCTTCTTCTGCCCGAGGGTGAGGAGTGGTTCGTCCGGACATTCAAGGAAGCTCTCCCCTTGATCCATGACGAGCAGCTCAAAGAGGACGTCATCGGCTTCATCGGGCAGGAAGCAGTACACGCTCAGGCCCACACACAGGTCCTCGATCAGCTCACCGCCTACGGGATCGACGTCGAGCCGTATGTCGAGCAGATGCGATTCCTGTTCGGGCGTGCGCTGGGAAACCGGACCGGACACTCGCGGAACAGCCTGGTGGAGCGCATTGCGCTGATCGCAGCGGTCGAACACTTGACGGCTTTTCTCGGGGACTGGGTCCTCAATGCACGTCAGCTCGACGTCGTCGAATTCGACCCGACCATGTTGGACCTGTTGAGGTGGCACGGGGCTGAAGAAGTCGAGCACCGATCGGTGGCCTTCGAGGTCATGCAGTACTTCGACGTACGACCGGCTCGACGGCTGCGGACTTACATCGCCATCGCGCCGACAATGGTGTGGTTCTGGACGCGCGGGGTGCGGTTCTTGATGAATCAGGACCCGACATTGGCAGCTCTGCCACCGAAAGATCGCCGACCCTCATTGCGTGACTACTGCAAGGTTGCTGCTCGAGGGCTCTTTCCAAGTCCGAAGTCGTTGTGGAAAGCATCGTTGCGCTATCTGCGGTCCGATTACCATCCGTCACAGGAAGGATCCACCGCGCAGGCGGTGCAATATCTCGCCACGTCCCCGGCTGCCCGCGCAGCAGCACGGTGAGTGCATTGGGGTTTCGTCGCAAGTGGACAAAAATGACGCGGTCGGTCGAAACCTTCCGTGTGGGCCGAGTCATTCCGGGTGATCTGTACGGTCGGGCGGCGTCGGATCAGACGGTGTCGATCGTGACCGACGCCTTGGACAAGTGGTTCGCCCTCCTCGACGACGGGTCCTATTCCAATGAGTATGCTGCGCCGGAAGTAGTGCGTACCGTCTCACTCACTCTCGATCGGCGAGAAATTCTTTGTGTCGATCAGTGCGTGGCGCAGCTGACTTTCCGGTCGTCCGACGGGTCGCCCCTGCCCGCTTGGGCACCGGGAATGCACCTGGACTTCCACTTGCCTTCGGGACGGCGTCGGCAGTACTCGTTGTGCGGAGATCCTGGTGACCTCGGCAATTACACCGTTGCGGTGCGGTACATCCCGGACGGAGGCGGTGGATCACAGGAAATGCATGCCCTCGAGGAGGGAGCTGAACTTGTGGTTCGCGGACCACGCAACGGGTTTCCTTTCGTACCGAGCGGGCAGGCGGTGTTCGTCGCCGGTGGAATCGGTATCACTGCGATCATTCCGATGGTGCGTGCCGCACGCGAAGTGGGTATGGATTGGCATCTCGTCTACTGTGGTCGTTCTCGTGAATCGATGCCGTTCCTCGACGAGATCGCGACGTGGGATTCTGACCGCGTGACGGTACGCACTGACGATGTCGAAGGTATTCCGTCCGGCCCGACACTGCTCGAGCGCGTGGTCGGCGGTGCAGTCTATTGCTGCGGTCCACCGCCGATGATCGAGTGCGTGCGAATGGCGTTCGACGCGTTCCCTGCCACACATCTGTACTTCGAACGGTTCTCTGCGCCACCGGTGCGCGGCGGAGTGGAGTTCGAGGTTCAGTTGGTGAACTCCGGAGCAGTCGTTACCGTTCCGGCGGACAAGACTGTGCTGGAGAAGATTCGAGAGATTCGGCCCGATGTCAGCTACTCCTGCCAGCAGGGATTTTGTGGAACGTGCCGGGTGCGCGTTCTCAGTGGAAGGCCCGAACACCGAGAACACCGGCTGACCTCGGACGAACAGGAGCAGGAAATGTTGATCTGTGTGTCCCGCTCGAACGGCGACCGGATCGTGCTGGACCTCTGACCCTCGAGGCAGTTCTACTGTCCATCTTTGCCGTCACACTCCGAGAAAATGCGGCTGTGAGCCATTCAGAGGCCAGTTTGGGGTGTCATCGACCCCATGCTGCCAGGGCGTACCAGTAGTATAGGGCGGTAACGTAAGGAAGCCCTTCGGATCGACTCTGCCGAACCAGGATGTCCACTGCGAAAGCGGAAGGCGTCCATGACGGGGTGTCGCATCCGTGCCGGGAGCACCACGAGTGTGTTTTCGATGCGGCAGCACCGTGTGGTGCGAGGGGGAGTCGAAAATGCGTAGAAGGAGAACAACCCAACCGTGACTGCCCAAAAGTCAGGTAAAAGCGACAACAAGGATTACGGCGCTTCGTCCATCACGGTCCTCGAGGGGCTCGAAGCAGTACGTAAGAGACCAGGTATGTACATCGGTTCGACCGGTGAGCGAGGTCTGCACCACCTGATTTGGGAGGTTGTCGACAACTCGGTCGACGAGGCGATGGCCGGCTATGCCTCGACCGTGAACGTCACGATTCACGAAGACGGCAGCGTCGAGGTCGAGGACGACGGTCGAGGTATTCCAGTCGGCATGCACTCCTCCGGTGTTCCCACCGTCGAGGTCGTCATGACTCAGTTGCACGCGGGTGGCAAGTTCGATTCGGACTCGTACGCGGTTTCCGGTGGTCTGCACGGCGTCGGTATCTCTGTGGTGAACGCGCTGTCCACGAAGGTCGAATTGCAGATCGCACGTGACGGACATCGCTATACCCAAACGTACGACTATGCGAAGCCCGGCCCACTCGAGACCGTGGGAGAAACCGAAGAGACCGGAACAAAAGTTCGTTTCTGGGCTGACGACAAAATTTTCGAGACTCTCGATTTCAACTTCGAGACCGTGCATCGCCGTCTGCAGGAAATGGCCTTCCTCAACAAGGGTCTGACCATCAACTTCGCCGACGAGCGCATTGCCGTCGCCGAAGTGACCGAAGACGAGCTGGGTGAAACTGCGCTGGCGCCGAAATCTGCTACCGAGGAACAGGACGAGGCAGCCTCCAAGCCCACCAAGGCGCGGAAACGGACGTATCACTACCCGGACGGTCTGGTCGACTTCGTCAAGCACATCAACGCGAAGAAGACCCCGATCCATACCTCCGTCGTCGGATTCACCGGTAAGGGCACAGGCCACGAGGTCGAGGTCGCGATGCAGTGGAACGCCGGTTACTCCGAGTCGGTTCACACCTTTGCCAACACCATCAACACGCATGAGGGCGGAACCCACGAAGAAGGTTTTCGCACGGCGTTGACGGCGACGGTGAACAAGTACGCCAAGGAAAAGAAGCTCGTCAAAGAGAAGGACGGGAATCTCACCGGCGACGACATTCGTGAGGGATTGGCCGCTGTTCTATCGGTTCGCGTTTCCGAGCCGCAGTTCGAGGGCCAGACGAAGACCAAACTTGGCAACACCGAGGTTCGTTCTTTCGTTCTCAAGGCCTGCAACGAGCATCTCTCGCACTGGTTCGAATCGAACCCGGCCGACGCCAAGACGATCATCAACAAGGCCGTGTCCTCGGCGCAAGCTCGTATGGCTGCGCGTAAAGCGCGAGAAATGGTGCGGCGCAAGAGCGCAACCGACATCGGTGGACTGCCGGGAAAGCTAGCCGAC
The DNA here is from genome assembly GCF_002091955.1 of Rhodococcus sp. 1168. GTDB lineage: Bacteria > Actinomycetota > Actinomycetes > Mycobacteriales > Mycobacteriaceae > Rhodococcoides. Next base: position 53,704 of record NZ_MKKY01000068.1, read on the forward strand.
TGCCGTTCCAACGATCCCAGTAAGTCCGAAATCTATATCGTGGAGGGCGACTCCGCAGGCGGCTCGGCCAAGTCCGGCCGTGACTCGATGTTCCAGGCGATTCTGCCGCTTCGCGGAAAGATCATCAACGTCGAAAAAGCCCGCATCGACCGCGTGCTGAAGAACAACGAAGTCCAGGCAATCATCACCGCGTTCGGTACTGGTATCCACGACGAGTTCGACATCACCAAGCTGCGGTACCACAAGATCGTGCTGATGGCCGACGCCGACGTCGACGGTCAGCACATCTCGACGCTGCTGATGACGTTGCTGTTCCGCTTCATGAGGCCCTTGATCGAACACGGCCACGTCTACCTCGCGATGCCGCCGCTGTACAAACTCAAGTGGAGCCGCGGTGAACCAGATTTCGCGTACTCCGACCCCGAGCGAGACGCTTTGCTCGCGGCAGGTCTGGCCAACAAGCGCAAGATCAACGTCGAAGACGGTGTGCAGCGTTACAAGGGTCTCGGTGAGATGAATCCCAAGGAATTGTGGGAAACGACGATGGATCCGTCGGTTCGCGTCTTGCGTCTGATCACTCTCGACGATGCTGCAGCTGCAGACGAACTCTTCAGCGTATTGATGGGCGAGGACGTGCCCGCTCGTCGCAGTTTCATCGCCCGCAACGCCAAAGATGTTCGCTTTCTTGACGTTTAGTTGATGTCCGTAGGTCGACCCGCCACTGTCGTGTTGACCTACGGTGACTTTCTCTAGGAGAAAACGCTTATGTCCGATATCACCGAACCACCAGTAGGACCGCCTCCGGGTTCGACCACCAACGCCGAGGGTGGAGATCGGATCGATCCGGTCGACATTCAAGAGGAAATGCAGCGTAGCTACATCGACTACGCGATGAGCGTCATCGTCGGCCGCGCGCTACCCGAGGTCAGAGACGGCCTGAAGCCAGTCCACCGCCGCGTGCTCTACGCCATGTACGACTCGGGCTTCCGTCCCGACCGCAGCTACGTCAAATCCGCACGCCCCGTTGCCGAAACGATGGGTAACTACCATCCGCACGGCGACAGCTCCATCTACGACGCTTTGGTCCGTTTGGCACAGCCGTGGTCGATGCGTTACCCGTTGGTCGACGGTCAGGGCAACTTCGGATCGCGCGGCAACGACGGCGCCGCCGCAATGCGTTACACCGAGGCACGCTTGACTCCGCTCGCGATGGAGATGTTGCGCGATATCGACGAGGAAACCGTCGACTTCATTCCCAACTACGACGGCAAAACCCAAGAGCCGACGGTACTTCCGTCGCGGGTACCCAACTTGTTGATGAACGGGTCCAACGGAATCGCCGTCGGTATGGCCACCAACATTCCGCCGCACAACCTGCGCGAGCTCAGTGAAGCCGTGTTCTGGGCCCTCGATAATTTCGACGCGGACGAGGAAGCAACCTTGGCCGCGTGCATGGAACGCGTCAAGGGGCCGGACTTTCCGACCCACGGACTCATCGTCGGTGGACAGGGCATCCAGGACGCTTACTCCACCGGCCGCGGATCTATCCGGATGCGCGGCGTCGTGGAAATCGAAGAGGATTCCAACGGTCGCGCAACGATCGTGATCACCGAGCTGCCGTACCAGGTCAACCCGGACAACATGATCACTTCGATCGCCGAGCAGGTACGTGACGGCAAGCTCGGTGGCATCTCGAAGATCGACGACGAGTCCTCGGACCGCGTCGGCCTGCGCATCGTGGTCACCATCAAGCGCGATGCTGTCGCGAAGGTCGTGCTGAACAACCTTTACAAGCACTCCCAGCTTCAGACGAGTTTCGGCGCTAACATGCTCTCGATCGTCGATGGTGTCCCGCGTACCTTGCGTCTCGACCAGATGATTCGCTTCTACGTGGCCCATCAGCTCGAAGTGATCGTCCGTCGTACTCGATACCGGTTGCGCAAAGCGGAGGAGCGCGCACACATCTTGCGTGGACTGGTCAAAGCGCTCGATGCGCTCGACGAGGTCATTGCTTTGATCCGCCGCTCTCCCGACGTCGATTCCGCCCGCACGGGCCTCATCGACTTGCTCGAGGTCGACACGATTCAGGCCGACGCGATCCTCGCGATGCAGCTCCGACGGCTTGCTGCCCTCGAGCGCCAGAAAATCATCGACGAGTTGGCAGAAATCGAAATCGAGATCGCTGAGCTCGAGGACATCCTTGCCAAGCCGGAACGTCAGCGCCAGATCGTGCGCGACGAACTCGCCGAGATCGTCGAGAAGTTCGGCGACGACCGGCGCACCCGGATCATCGCTTCCGACGGCGACGTCAACGACGAGGATCTGATCGCCCGCGAGAACGTCGTGGTCACCATCACCGAGACCGGCTACGCGAAGCGCACCAGGACCGATCTCTACCGTTCTCAGAAGCGCGGCGGCAAGGGCGTTCAGGGTGCGGGGCTCAAACAAGACGACATCGTCAGCAAGTTCTTCGTATGCTCGACGCACGACTGGATTCTCTTCTTCACCACCAAGGGGCGCGTCTACCGTGCGAAGGCGTACGAGCTGCCGGAAGCCAATCGCACCGCGCGTGGTCAGCATGTGGCCAACCTGCTCGCCTTCCAGCCGGACGAGCGGATAGCTCAGGTCATTCAGATCCAGACCTACGAGGATGCGCCTTACCTGGTTCTCGCAACCAAGGGCGGTCTGGTCAAGAAGTCCAAGCTCACCGACTTCGACTCCAACCGAAGCGGCGGCATCGTGGCGGTCAACCTGCGCGGCGAGGACGAATTGGTCGGCGCAGTGTTGGCGTCCTCGGACGACGATCTGCTTCTCGTCTCCGCGCAGGGCCAGTCCATCCGTTTCTCGGCCACCGACGAAGTGCTTCGTCCGATGGGTCGGGCGACGTCCGGTGTGCAGGGCATGCGATTCAACGGTGAAGATCGGCTACTGTCCCTCAATGTCGTCCGCGAAGGGAAGTACCTTCTGGTGGCAACTTCGGGTGGTTACTCGAAGCGGACTGCGATGGAGGACTACCCGCAGCAGGGCCGAGGCGGAAAGGGCGTGCTGACGATTCAGTACGATCCGAAGCGTGGCACGCTGGTGGGGGCTCTTATCGTCGACGATGATGACGAGCTGTATGCCATCACATCCGGGGGCGGCGTCATCCGTACCGCGGCAAAGCAGGTTCGGAAAGCAGGCCGTCAGACGAAGGGCGTTCGGTTGATGAATCTCGGTGAAGGCGACACACTGCTCGCTATTGCCCGCAATGCCGATGAGCCCGAATTGGGCGCTGAGGGCACCGAAGAAGATGCACCGAAGGAGTCGTAGTGAGTACTCCCAACAGGCCCGGTAGCAGGCCGGCCCCGCAGGGCGAACAAGGTGATGCTGCTGCGCGGCAGCCTGCGCGACCGCAACCGGCCGCACGGCCTCCTTCCGCACCGGAGCCCGGGCGTACCCCTGCGCCGCAGGCACTACCGAGGCCGACCGCGGCAGGAGCGCCGCAGAGTGGTACACGTCCTCCGGCACGGCCGACGCAGGGGCCACAGACCCAGGCACCAGGCCGCCCACCGCATGGGCCGCCGGCTCAGAGCGCCCCACAGCAGGGACCTCCACAGCAGGGCGTTCCAGGCCAGCGACCGGGTACCGGTACAACTTCGCCTGCTCAACGAACCGACTCGGCAGCTCCGGCCACGGCCGAGCAGCCCACCTCACAGCGGCCGCAAAAGGCACCGGGTGCCCCGACTTCGTCGGGGGTCCATCCTCCGGCTGGGGTGCAGCCTGCACCCCGGCCGACCGCGGCTGAGCCACCGCCGACGCAGGCAGCACCTTCGGTGAAAGGTGTGCCCGAGCGGCCACTCGAGAAGCCTTCGGCGGTGCCTGCTGCTGCATCGTCGGAACCGGCGTCGGCTCCGCTCGATCCACTGAGGGCCGGTAGTCAGCAACCTCCGACGACGGCGCTGCCGAAAGAGCGCACCGATTCTGCTGGTGCACCCGATGGTGCGGGGCCCAACAGGTCTACGCAGGGATCGCCCCCATGGCAACGGGGGCGGGTTCAGGGTCAGCAAGAGACAGCACATCGTGCGCAGAACCAGCCGCAGACCAATCTGTCGACTCGAACTGGAGCATTGCCGGCCGGGTCACCTGCCGATGGACCGGTCACTCCCACCGCGCAAGCTCGTGGCGAAAGTCAGGGTGCAAAGGCTCAGCGGCGGGAGGATGCCAAGTCCAAAGCTGCCGTCATAGACGGTCCGACTCGCCATATCGAACGCAAGGATCTGGCGAAGGACATGCCGGACTTGTCGTCGGTTCGACATCCCGCGCCCAGTAGCGACGCACAGAAGGCTCCTGCCCCGGTTGCGGTTGCTGCGCGGGTAGAGGGCGAGCCGCTCCGTGCCACCATCCAGATCCGTAAGATCGATCCTTGGTCGACCCTGAAGATCTCGCTGGTGATCGCGGTGTCCTTGTTCTTCGTCTGGATGGTCGCAGTCGGGCTTCTGTACGCCGTCCTGGACGGCATGGGCGTCTGGGACCGACTGAACAGCGCCTTCACCGAGATCGTCAACGAGGACGGTGGTGGCGGACTGGTGAGTGCAGGTCAGGTATTCGGCTACGCAGCTGTCATCGGAATCCTCAATGTGGTGTTGTTCACTGCGCTGACGACGATCGGATCGTTCATCTACAACTTGTCATCGGACCTGGTAGGGGGCGTCGAAGTGACGCTCGCGGATCGGGACTGACACGGCATACGACGGCACCGCATCGAGCCGTTTTGGAGTACAGCGGCTCGATGCGGTAACCTCACTCCTCGGTTCGAGGAGAATAATTTCCTCGAATTAATTGGTCCCTGTGACCGAGGTTCGAGGGCCTATAGCTCAGGCGGTTAGAGCGCTTCCCTGATAAGGAAGAGGTCGGAGGTTCAAGTCCTCCTAGGCCCACAACCAGAAGGCGGAGAGGATGAGATTCGTGAAGATTCTCCTCCTCGCCGGTGCGGTTGTGACAGTGATTTCGACAGTGACGAAGCTGCGAGCAGTGCGTAGCGGAGACGGTGTCTGGCACGAAGTCATAACTGACTGAACGTCCTTTGGTGAGTTGAAACCGGTTGTCGGAGACCGGTTGTTGTAAAAGGAAAGTGAACATGTAACGTGTTGTTCGCTCGCCGGATAGACCCGGGGCCTTAGCTCAGTTGGTAGAGCGCTGCCTTTGCAAGGCAGATGTCAGGAGTTCGAATCTCCTAGGCTCCACAGTTTCACGAAGTAAGAGATGACGTCCAGCACCAGCTGGGCGTCATCTTTTTTGTCCGCCGGTTATGGTGGATATTCGTAACGATCCTCTCGACTCACCGACCTCGAGAGAGTACTCACCGACCTCGAGAGTGATGTCCCCGGTGACTCCTTTCGGACCGGGTGTCCTCGGCGAGTGTTAAGGTCCGGCACGTAGAGCGCGTCTGCCTACGTTTCACAAGACGCGACCATGGGAGGTGGGCCATGCCGAGCAGGTATCTGGGACGCCTCCGCGTGTACCCGTACAGGGCCATTCGCGCGTGAGAAGACTCGAGCTCGATGAAGCTGCTCTGACACTGCTGGTTTTCGTCGTGGGAACGACGCTTCTTTCCATCGCTGGCGGAAGCGCATCGTGGGACCAACTGGGATCAGCTGGTCGGCTCGCAGTTTTCGCGGCGGCGGCTCTCGGTGTCGCCTCGGTGGTAGTGCTTCTGAGATCGAAGCAGCCGAGCCCGAAGCGCACCATCGGCAGTGTCACATTCATGGCGACACTCGCGCTGGCGTTGACGTCGTCCGTCAGCACCGCCCTGCCGACACTTCTTGTCAGCGTGCAGTCCGCGATGTTCTTGGGTATGCATGTCGGGGCGTTCTGGTCCGAGCGTAACGCGGGCATATGGGCTGCGTTCGTCGCGCTTTCGACGGTTGTTGGTACCTCCGTGGCGCCGTACGACTCGCCGTTCATCGCATACATCCTCATTGCGCTCGGCGTAGTCGTCTCCACCGAAGTTTTCGGTACCTTTGCCCGGCGTATGCGCTATTCGGCGACACACGACGTTCTGACGGGGCTTCTCAACCGCTTCGGATTCGAATCCAAGATAGACAAGATGCTCCCGGTCTGTGTTGCTCGCGGTCTGTCGGTCAGCGTGGCTGTGCTCGATCTGGACAACTTCAAGCAGATCAACGATGAATACGGGCACATCGCAGGCGACGTGTTGCTCTCCCGCCTGTCGAAGGCGTGGAAAGCCGAGCTCACGCGACGGGACGTGCTCGGCCGACTCGGGGGCGACGAGTTCGTCCTGTTCATGCCGGGCGTTCACGAGGGAGAGGCCTGGCACATCATCGAGCGGCTTAGGCGCGCACATCGTGCCGAGTGGAGTGTCGGACTGGTCTGCATGCCCGCTACGTGTCGCTGGGCGGAGATATACCGGGCGGCCGACGCAGATCTGTACCGCGCCAAGCGCAGCAGACCGGTAGCACAAAGGCAGCCCGGCGCTGCTGACACCGACTCCACCGGCGAACCGGACTGGAGAATACAGCCCTGACGTACCGCCCCCGGAATCTATCCACAGCCTGTGGATAGATTCCGCCCGACGAGCTGAAGAAAGCGTTGACTGTGTTCTCACGTCGACCGACCGGACGACGATCGGGTAGTCGACGGGGGATGGTTGCATGGTTACCTGGGGTGACATCCGGCAGTGGGACCCGGAAAAGATCGGGCTGCTTTCGCGCTCATTGGTCTGCACGTCGGATGGGCTGATGGAGGATATGGCCACGCTCGAGCGATTGTCCGAGACCCTCGAGTGGACAGGGGCAGCCGCGGATGCAGCGCGCGTAGAAATCCACAGCCTTCGTGACGGGTATTTTCGCGCCGCCGATCAGCTGATATCGATCGGAACCTGTGTCGAGGACCTTGCGTATGCGATGTACCCGCTCGTGGCTTCGGTTCTGGAATGCGACCGCGAAGCCCAGGACAGTGATGCCGACATCACCGACGACGGTGGGGTTCTGGATCGAATGACGCTGTACTCCAGCGCGTCCGAAGATGCATGGAGCCTCGGTCGTGATCGCCTCAGGCGAATACGCGACCTTCGGGAACGAGCCACCGAACTTCTGACGCGTGCTCGATACCTCGACGCGCAGGGAGCATCGACCCTGTTGGCACTGTTCGATTCGGTAGCGGCGACAGGGGCGGCCGTCTCCACGATCCTCGCTGCTGCACCAGAATCCAAAGTTGCAGTACCGACCGAGACGGCGGTACCGACCGGAAAGAGTGCATCCGCCAACGCCGCGTTCTGGGATTCGCTCACGATGGCTGAGCGGACCCGACTACTGGTCGATCGACCCGATCTGATCGGAAACCTGGACGGAATTCCGGCGGTGGTTCGAGATTCGGCTAACCGACGGATGCTCGTTCGCGAAAGAAGCCGCCTCGAGGAAGCTGCCACCGATCTGGAGGATCGCTTGAACGACAACATTTTCGGCGGAATGTTGGACAACGCCGATGCGGGGTTGGTACAGACACGTAAACGTTTGGCCGCGCTCGACGCGATCACGGCCACCCTCGACCAGGGGGATCGTCAACTGCTGGTCCTGGACAATCGGAGTGGCGAAGACACCTTGGCCGCGATCGCGGTGGGCAACGTCGACACCGCTACTCACGTGGCGGTGTTCGTGCCCGGCCTCGACTCGGATGTCCAGGGGGACTTGGGGCGATACGACGACGATATGGATTCACTGAAAAAAACTGTCGAACAACTACTTCCAAAGGATCCGCCGGAGACTGCAGCCTGCGTGACATGGATGAACTACGAGGCTCCACACCTCGGGTGGAACCTGTTGAACCCGGACCGTTCTGTCGTCTCCGGCTCAGCGGCGATCGCCGGCGGAGAGCGGTTGTCGACATTTCTCGACGGCCTCGACGCCGCGCGTGCCGAGGACCCACATTTGTCTTTGCTCGGTCATTCCTACGGTTCGCTCACCGCCGCGTATGCGGTCCGCGGTGCCGACGACACTGGCGTCGACGAACTGGTTGTTGTCGGGTCGCCAGGATTGGGAACCGGGACCGTCGCGGAGCTGTCCCTACCGCCAGGTCACGTATTCGTCGGTGAAGCGTCCGACGACACGGTCGCGGACCTCGGGGCCTTCGGCACCGATCCGAGCCGTCTCGACGGAACCGAACAGCTTCCTACCGAAGGCTCGGGATACCTACCGGCCGAGGGGCACGGAGGGTATTTTGCCGAGGGCACGGCCGCGCAGCACAACAGCGCGCTGGTCGTTGCCGGGCGCGCCTCCGAATTGGGCGGACGCGCGCCCGGCAACGACCGATAGCTACCGCTAGGGGTGATCGAGGGCGTCGGTCTGCCCGTTGGCAGCGTGCGAGACCTCGGACTCGTAGTCGGCGAGACTGGGTGGCGCGTCAGCGGGCGGCTGGAAAGTGTTGCGACGTCGAGTGGCCAGAACTGTGACGCCGGCAACTGCCCCGAACAGCGCTCCGAATACCAAAATGCGCTTCGTACGAGGTGAGACGCGAGGCTCGCCTTTTCGCTGGGCTGGACCGCTCTGCTTATGTCGGGCAATTTCGCGTCGGGCAAGCTTCAGTCCCCGGGTGGAGAGCTGGAGTCCGACGCTCGCTGCACCGCCACCGAAAACTTTCGCAGCCTGCACGGCAGAGCCACCAGTGGTCGCCGCAATTCCACGAATCCGGCCGGATTTCGATGTGCTCGTCATGGCTTCACTGTTCCATATGCAGGCGTAGAGCCAGGAATGAACACATCGAAGGACCGTTGCCGACCGCTCGGTAGAGCGTCAATGGCACGATGGAGGGGTGACTTCACCAAACAAGACCTCCACTGCCACGTTGCACACCAACCACGGCGACATCGTCATCGATCTTTTCGGCAACCACGCGCCGAAGACGGTCGAGAATTTCGTTGGGCTCGCGGACGGATCGAAGGACTACACCTCGACGAACGCGTCCGGCGGAAAGACCGGACCGTTCTACGACGGCGCCGTCTTCCACCGCGTCATCGACGGCTTCATGATCCAGGGCGGAGACCCCACCGGAACGGGTTCGGGTGGACCGGGCTACAAGTTCGGCGACGAATTCCACCCCGAGCTCTCGTTCGACCGCCCCTACCTGCTGGCCATGGCCAACGCGGGTCCGGGAACGAACGGATCGCAGTTCTTCATCACCACCGGCAAGACCCCGCATCTGAACCGTAAGCACTCCATCTTCGGTGAGGTGACGGACGAGGCGTCGAAGAAGGTAGTCGATTCCATCTCCGGAACTGCTGTCGGCCGTGGCGATCGTCCCGTCGAGGATGTCGTCATCAACAGCGTCACCATTGCGTAATCGTTCTCTCCTGAGAAACGCTCACACCACCAATTCAGGTGCTCGACAAAATTCACCGTAGAGGAATTTCACCATGACCGACCCCGGCTGGGGTGGCGCGCCCGGCGATCAGCCAACCCCACCCCAGTCGAGGTGCGTCCGGCATCCCGATCGAGCGACCGGACTGGCGTGCTCGCGATGCGGACGCCCAGCGTGCCCCGAATGTCTACGACCTGCAGCAGTCGGGCAGCATTGCGTCGACTGCGTGCGTGACGCCAATGCTTCGGTACGGCCGATCAGGACTGTCGCCGGTGCTCGGGCGGGATCGACGTACGGACTCGTCACGTACATCCTCATGGCCCTCAACGTCCTCGTCTTCGCGGTGACGGCGATGCAATCGCGCGATGTGATGGGCAATACCGACGCATCGTCGCTGTTCAACGCGTGGGCGCTGTTTCCACGCGCGGTCGCTACCGGTGACGTCGAGCGCCTCATCGGCAGCGGCTTCCTGCATATCGGGCCGATCCACCTGCTCGTCAACATGTTCGCGTTGTACATCATCGGCCGCGACGTCGAAATGATTCTCGGTCGAAGCCGATACCTGGCGGTCTACTTCGTCTCACTACTCGGCGGCAGTGCCTCGGTCATGGTCCTCGAGTACCCGCTCACCGTCACCGCAGGAGCTTCCGGAGCGATCTTCGGGCTGTTGGGTGCGCAAGCGGTCATTCTGCTGAAGCTTCGGCGCAGCCCGACTCCGATTCTCGTGGTTATCGGCCTCAATATCTTCATCAGTATTTCGATCCCCGGAATTTCGCTCTGGGGGCACATGGGCGGCCTCGTCGCCGGCGCTGCTGCGACCGCCGGCATCGTGTTTCTGCCCAGTCGGAATCGAACACCGCACATCGGGTGGATCGCCGTCGGTGCCGTCGCAGCCGTATGCGTGGCAATCATCGCAGTTCGCGTGCTGTCGCTTCGCTCGATGATGGGTCTGTAAAACCCACCAACACCGTCGGAACAACCCGCCCGGCTCGTCAGCCCGCGGGTACGAACCCGTGCCGGACGAGCTCGTCGAACACTGTCTCCGGGCTGGTTCCGAGATCCCAGCGACCGAAGATGATCAGCCGATCCTCGCTGTCACCCGCGCGTTGGACGTCGATTTCGATCATCGGAACGCGCCGCCCGAGTCGGGGGTATCGAGCGAGCTTGATTCGCACGATCTCGCTCGGGAGGTACGCCTGCACTCCCGACAGGCGCTTCATCGACAGTGTTCCGTCGACGATCGCCAGTCTCGGCCGCTGCAGGGCAGCGAGTCCCGCGATCGTCCACAGGCCGATAGCCGCAATCGAGATGAGAAGTCGGCCCGTGGCGTCGGTACCGGTCAACAATGCCGCTCCGAACAGTGCGAATCCGCCCAAGATCATGGCGATGACAGCCGAAAGAGGCGTCGCCCAGCTCAATCTATCCACAGGCTGTGGAGACTCGGAAAAGTTATCCACAGGCTTCATCCACATTGGGGATGAATGACACGCGTGTAACTAACTGCCGACGGGACCGTGTCATCGCCACTTCATGGTCATGACGAGACCGACGACCATGAAGCCGAAACCGATCAGAAAGTTCCATGCACCGAGGTCGTTCATCCACGAGATACTGTCGGCAGCCAAGTAGTACACGATGAGCCATAGCAGCCCTACCAGCATGAACCCGAGCATCACCGCCACGAAAAGTGGGCTCGACGGGCCGGCCTTCAGCGCTCCGGCGGATCTGGTGCCGGGTGCAATGGAGTAGTCCTTCTTTTTCCGAACCTTCGATTTCGGCATGTTCAACCCTTCGTAGTGTGCTGACGCTCGTACAGACGACTTACCGGTACACGACCCGTCGACCTGTGGATAACGGTTGTGGACAACTGCAACAGGTAGCGTCCTCGCTAGTAGAGTTTCGCACTGTTATCGCCCCAACACTGCTTTGCCTGGCGTTGTTATCCACAGGCCCGGTTTTTTCGGACCGGTCACCGTATGCCCATACACGCTAGCTCAGCGCAATCTCACGAGAGAGCATCGGATGAAACCATGATCGAGGAATCGACCACCAGAGAGCGCCTCGCGGCGCGTGGCTGGCAGATCTTGGTTCTCGTCGTATGCCTTGTCGTCGGGGTACTCCTGGCGACCACCAGAGTCGTATCTCAAGGTGACGAAATCCGTCGAAGCGACACCACCAGGTTGTCGGATCTGGTCGGGGCAGCCCAGAGCAGCAGTGACGATGCCGAGTCGATCAGAAACGACCTGGCCCGGCAGGTCGACGACTTGCAGCGCACCGCGGGTTCCTCCGACGTCGAAGTGGGACGTGCGCTGGCCGCGGCCGATCCGCTCGCCGCCCAGGCGGGGGTCGAGCCGGCATCGGGGCCAGGTGTGGTCGTGACGTTGACCGACGCAGCCCGCGGCCCGGACGGGCGGTACGCATCTGACGCGTCGCCGGACGACCTCGTCGTGCATCAACAGGACGTGCAAAGTGTGCTCAATGCACTGTGGACCGGCGGCGCGTCGGCAATGGCCATGCAGGATCAACGGATCACGAGCCAGGTCGCGCCGCGCTGCATCGGTAACACGCTTCTGCTGGGTGGGCGCACGTACAGCCCGCCCTACGTGGTGACGGCCTTGGGAGACCCCGAGCGACTCTCTGCGGCCCTCGCCAACAATCCGGGTGTTCGGGTGTTTCGGCAGTATGCGCTTCGTTACGGGCTGGGTTTCGAAGAAACACGTTCCGACGCCCTGACCGTGCCCGGCTACACCGGACCGATACGGATCGGATTCGCACAGCCTGCGCGGTGAGCGCCTTTGCAGTAGTCCGCCACAGAGTCGCTAAGGACGTCGGGGCGATTCGTGCTCGACGCGCTCGCCTATCCTTGCCCCATGCGCATTCTGGTCGTCGACAACTACGACAGCTTCGTTTTCAACCTCGTCCAGTACCTGGGCCAACTGGGAGTCGACGCGACAGTCTGGCGTAACGACGACGACAGGTTGACCGACCGGGCCGCCGTCGTTGCGGACTTCGACGGCATTCTGCTCAGCCCAGGGCCGGGGACACCGCACCGAGCGGGAGCCACGATGGATCTCGTGACCGCGGCCGCTGCGTCCGGTACTCCACTGCTCGGGGTGTGTCTGGGACACCAGGCAATCGGTGCGGCCTTCGGTGCGACCGTCGACCGCGCGCCTGAACTACTGCACGGAAAGACCAGCATCATCCACCACACGGGCGTCGGCGTCCTCGAGGGACTACCCGAGCCGTTCACCGCTACTCGATACCACTCGCTGACCGTCGTCGAGGACACCATCCCCGATGAACTCGAGGTGACCGGACGCACCGACTCCGGCCTCGTGATGAGCATGCGCCATCGGACGTTGCCGATACACGGCGTCCAGTTCCACCCCGAGTCGATTCTCACTCAGGGTGGCCACCGGATACTGTCCAACTGGCTCGCCGTCTGCGGACTCGAGCAGGACGAGCGCCTCGTGGTCGAACTCGAGGCGCAGGTCGCACTCGCGTTCAGCTGACGCTCTATTTACCGGGGTGGAATTCCCAGGGTTCCCACGTTCACGTTGAGCGACTGGGACTTGGTGATTTCCGAGCCGGCGGGTTCGGCCTGATTGACGATTCGCCCCACCAGGGTCGGGTCGAGCTGACTCTGCGGGGTCGAGGTGATGTTGGCTGAGGTACCCGTCCATCCGGCTGCCTCGAGTGCCGACAGTGCTTGCGCCGGCGTCATCCCGACAAGATCGGGCATGGGGATTTTGTCGCCGTTCGACACGCGCAGTGTCACGGTGTCACCTTCGGCGGCGTTCGATCCACCTGCCGGGCTCGTCGAGACAACCTCTCCGACGGTCTGACCCGAGTCGATGTTCTCGATCTGAACCTTGAAGCCGGCAGCCTCGATGTTGAGACGCGCTACGTCGACCTGCTGGCCAGTGACATCGGGAACACGGATCTGCGACGGGCCACTGCCCAACGTGATCTTGACGGCGGAGCCGACGGTGATGCCGACACCGGTCGACGGATTCTGTTCGACCACCTTGTCGAGATTCTCTGGTGTCGAAGCCGCTCGTGCCACGGAAGTGTCGAGTTCGAGACCGATCGCGGACAATGCCTGAGTTGCCTGTTGAGCAGTCTTGCCGGCCAACGCCGGAACCTGCACCTGCTCCGGACCGGTCGAGATATCGAGGTCGACCGTGCTCGGCAAATCGACCTGCGTTCCAGCGGGTGGCTGCGAGGCGATGACTCTGCCCGCGGCGATCGTGGGATCGGGCTTCTCGCGGGTCTGGACCCGAAGTCCTAGGTCTGCAAGAGCTGAAGTCGCCTCCGCGGTCGTGAGATTTGCGACGGTGGGGATGGCGACTCGATCCGGTGAGGAATCGCCGCCGAGAGACAACAGGAACGCGGTGATGATGCCGACCACGACTATCGCTGCCAGCGCGATCACTGCTATTCGCAGTCCTCGACGCTTCGAGGTGTTGTCTTCGCCGCGTTGCGCCGGAGGCTGCTCGGCCGGCCGGTCGGTGTCACCCGATCGGAACTGTGACTCCCGCGAGTCCATCGAGCCGAGGATCGTGGTGCGGTCCTCGTCGTTCATGACGGTGGGCGCCGAGGGGCGCTGCCCGCCGAGCACTCGCACCAAATCGGTGCGCATGTCCGCTGCCGACTGGTAGCGGTTGGCCGGGTTCTTGGCCATGGCCTTGAGAATGATCGAGTCGAGCTCCCGCGGGATCGCAGAATTGACCGAGGACGGTAGTTGCGGATCTTCCCGCACATGCTGATATGCGACAGCTACCGGTGAGTCCCCCTTGAACGGGGGCTCACCGGTCAGAACCTCGAACAGGACGCAACCGAGCGAATACACGTCCGAGCGGGCGTCCACCTGCTCGCCTCTGGCCTGTTCGGGGGACAGATATTGAGCTGTTCCGATCACTGCGGCGGTCTGCGTCATCGGACTCGCGCTGTCCGCAATCGCGCGGGCGATACCGAAGTCCATCACCTTGACTGCACCGGCGTTGTTGATCATGACGTTCGCTGGTTTGACGTCGCGATGCACGATTCCGTTGCGATGACTGAAGTCGAGAGCCGCACAGACGTCGGCGATGACCTCCATCGCGTGGCGCGGTGTCATCGGACCGTCGGCGCGGACGATGTCACGCAAAGTATTGCCGTCGACGTACTCCATGACGATGAACGGCAGCGGACCGGCTTCGGTCTCGGCCTCACCGGTGTCGTAGACCGCCACGATCGCGGGATGGTTCAGAGCTGCCGCATTCTGCGCCTCGCGGCGGAACCGAAGATAGAACGTGGGATCGCGAGCGAGATCTGCTCGCAGCACCTTGATGGCTACATCACGGTCGAGTCGATTGTCGCGCGCAAGGTGGACCTCGGACATGCCACCGAAGCCGAGAATCTCACCCAACTCGTAACGGGAGGAGAGACTGCGGGGAGTCGTCATGGTTGTCCTTGTCGATCAGGTCCGAGTTGCGGTTTGGAGGCGCCGCCGGCTCCGGTGTCACCGGAATCTTCTTCGTCACCAGCGCCGGGCAGCGACGGGAGAGTCAACCGCGGCAAGGTGAACTCAGCGCTCGTCGTCGTCGCCGCTGGGGCCGTCGTTGTCACCGGCGGCGCGGTGGTCGTGGTCGGCGGTTCCGTCGTGGTGGTCGTCGGGGGCGGGGTAGTCGTGGTGGTGGTTTCCCGGGTGGTGGTCGGTTCCGTGGTCATCGGTTCCGTGGTTGTGGTGGTCGTCGTGGTCGGGGCAGGCTTCGTCGTCGGCGGCGTGAACGGCGCCGGTGTTCCCTCCCCACCCGTCAGCAGCACGTATCCACCGATGATGATCGCCAGCGCCAGGAGGCCGGCGCCACCCCAAGCAAGGGCTTTCTGGGCAGAGGTCATCCCCGTGGGTTCCGGCGTGGCGGGAACCGCAGCGCCCGTTGACGGCCCGGTGTATCGGTTCTGCGACGTCGGCATCATTTGAGTGCTGTTGGGATTGGTGCCGGGAGCGGCCACGACGCCGGGCATCAGTACGCGTCCGGTACCCGGACCACGACCGTTTCCTGGAGCTGGAGGTCGTCGACCGGCACGCACCGCGGCCACAGCGTCTGCGAACTCGCCGCCGTTCGCGTACCGGGCGACGGGATCCTTGGCCATGGTGATCTCGATGAGCTCGCGCACCGATGGCGGTAGATCTGCGGGCAGCGGTGCAGGCATCTCGCGGACATGTTTCATCGCGACGGTGAGCGCACCGTCGCCGACGAACGGCCGCGTACCCGAGAGCACTTCGTAGCCCACGACACCGAGGGAGTAGACGTCGCTCGCCGAGGTAGCTTCGTCGCCGAGAGCCTGTTCGGGAGCAATGTACTGGGCTGTCCCCATGACCATGCCGGTCTTGGTTACCGGGGAGGCGTCGACAGCTTTGGCGATGCCGAAGTCGGTGATCTTCACCTGACCTGCGGGGGTGATCAGAATGTTGCCCGGCTTGACGTCGCGGTGAACGACACCTGCCGTGTGCGCGATCTGTAGCGATCGACCGGTCTGCTCGAGCATGTCGAGGGCATGCCCGAGTGGCAGCTTCCCGATCCGTCCGAGTACGGCGTTCAACGGCTCACCGTTGACGAGTTCCATGACGAGATAGGCCAGGGACTCGCCTGCTTCGTCGCGCGTCTCGCCGTAGTCGTAGACCCCGGCGATACCGGGGTGGTTGAGCTGCGCCGTCGTACGCGCCTCGAAACGGAAGCGCGCCAAGAACTCCGGATCCTCGGAGAACTCGGCTTTGAGAACCTTGACGGCAACCTTGCGGTCGAGACGATTGTCCATCGCCTCCCACACCTGGCCCATACCGCCCGTGGCGATCAGCCGTAGGAGGCGATAGCGCTGTGCGATGACGGCACCATTTTTCAGTGGCATGTTCTCAGGTCACCTCCCTTGCAATCCGGCAGCGATGACCGCGCGCCCGATCGGTGCGGCAACCGAACCACCGGTGGCTGCAAGTGCACGGTCGCCACCGTCCTCGACGAGTACGGCGATCGCAATCTTCGGTGCCTCGGCCGGCGCGAAAGCGATGTACCACGCGTGCGGAGGTGTGTTTCGAGGATCGGTCCCGTGTTCGGCAGTGCCGGTCTTCGACGCGATCTGCACGCCGGGAATCTTGCCCTGTGATCCGGCGTTGTTCTCGGCACCGATCATCAAATCGGTCAGAGTCGAAGCGACCTCCGTGCTGATGGCCTGGCCTTCCGATTGTGGCTTGGTGGTCGACAGGTCCGACAGATCCGGTGCCTGCAGCTGACTGATCAAGTGCGGCGCCATCCGAACTCCGTTGTTCGCCACTGTTGCTGCGATCACGGCATTCTGTAGCGGCGTCAGCGCAACATCTCGCTGACCGATACTCGTCTGGCCCAACGCAGCATCATCGGGGATGGATCCGATCGTGCTGTCGGCGACGGGGAGCTGCAACGACGTCGTATCTTCCCCGATGCCGAATGCACTCGCGGTATCTCGAAGCGCATCGGCACCGGTCTTGATGCCGAGCTCGACGAAGGCGGTGTTACAGGATCGAGCGAACGCCTCACGTAGCGACGCCGTCGCCCCGCCACCGCACGTGCTGCCGTTGTAGTTCTCGAGGGTGGTCTGGGTGCCGGGAAGGGTGATGTTCGACGCCGCCGTCAGCTGATCGTCAGGTGTGGCGCCGTTCTCGAGGGCCGCCGCCGTGTCGAGGACCTTGAAGGTCGATCCCGGCGGGTAGGTCGCCGATACCGCACGATTCAGCAACGGCTTGTCAGGATCGGCGTTCAGTGCATCCCACGCCTCGGTGGTCTGTTGTCCGTCGTGGCTCGCCAACGAATTGGGGTCGTAGCTCGGTGCACTCGCCATCGCCAGGACGTTGCCCGTGGAGGGCTCGATCGCGACGACGGATCCGGTGTAACCCTTGGACGTGAGCTGGTCGTATGCCACCTGCTGAACGACGGGGTCGATGGTGGTCACCACGTTGCCCCCGCGCGGGTCGCGTCCGGAAATCAGATCGAAGAGGCGACGACCGAACAGACGATCGTCCGAACCGTTGAGCACCTGATCTTCGGTGCGCTCGAGGCCACTGCTCGAGTAGAGCATCGAGTAGAACCCGGTGACCGGCGCATTCGCCAACGGGCTCGACGTCGCAGCCGGATTCGACGGGTAGGTGCGCAGGTATTTGTATCGGTCGTCGGTGGCGAGCGATGCGGCAAGGACCTGACCCCCCGCCGAAATCTGTCCGCGCTGGCGGGAGTACTCGTCGAGTAGAACGCGCGAGTTACGCGGGTCGGTCCGCAGATCGTCCGCCTTGATCACCTGCAGGTAGGTGGCATTGGCGAGAAGGGCCACGACCATGACCATGACGGCGATGGAGACCCGTCGAAGGGGAGTGTTCACGGGCGTTTCACCATTTCGGTCGGCGCTTCCGCGATCGGTGTCGCCACCACAGGCTTCTTGTTCGGAACGGCAGGCTCACGCGCCGCGTCGGAGATCTTGATCAACAAAGCCAGCAGTAGATAGTTGGCGAGTAACGAGGATCCGCCGTACGACATGTACGGGGTGGTGAGTCCGGTGAGAGGAATCAGCTTGGTTACTCCACCCACCACGACGAACAACTGAATGGCGATGGTGAACGCGAGACCGGCAGCGAGAAGTTTGCCGAAGCTGTCCCGAACCGCGAGCGCGGTGCGCAGGCCTCGGATGATGAAGACCAAGTAGAGGACCAGGACTGCAGTGAGTCCGATGAGTCCGAGCTCCTCGCCGACCGTGGCAATGATGAAGTCGGTCTTCGCGAACGGGACCTGCGACGGACGACCACTGCCCAGACCGGTTCCCGCGAGGCCACCTGTTGCGAAGCTGAACATCGACTGGACGATCTGGTAGCCGGTGTCGTTGTAGTCCTCGAACGGATGCAGCCAGGTGTCGGTGCGGATCTTGACGTGTCCGAAGACTTGATAGGCGAACAGGAAGCCGATCAACAGCAGCGCGAATCCGATGATGAGCCAGCCGACGCGTTCGGTGGCGATGTAGATCATCACCAGTACGGTGCCGAAAATCAGCAGCGAAGTACCGAGGTCCTTCTCGAACACGAGAACAGCGACCGAGACGATCCACACCAGCAGAATCGGACCGAGGTCGCGCGCACGAGGAAAATCCATTCCGAGCACATGTTTGCCCGCAGTGGTGAACAGTTCACGCTTGGCGACGAGGAGCGAGGCGAAGAAGATCAGCAAGAGGATCTTTGCGAACTCACCGGGCTGAAGGCTGAAGCCGGGCAACCGAATCCAGATCTTCGATCCGTTGACCTCGGAGAACGCCGACGGAAGCAGTGCGGGAATGGCGAGCAGCACCAGACCTGCCAGACCGACGGTGTAGCTGTAGCGCGCCAGCGTGCGGTAGTCCCGCAACAGAACCAGCACGGCAATGAAGCCGGCGATCGCAAGGGTCGTCCACAGAACCTGCTGATTGGCGTCCGGCGACGGGATTTCCTGACCCAGGTAGGCGGCCGATTGCTGGTCGGCGAGATCGAGGCGATGGATCAGCACGAGACCGAGACCGTTCAACAGCGCCACGATCGGCAGCAGCAGCGGGTCCGCGTGTGGGGCGAACCTGCGGACCGCGAGATGCGCCACCGTGACCAACGCCAGATACGCCAGCGAGTACTTGACGAGATCGAGGGTGATGGTTTGTTCCTGGCTTGCCTCTACCAACACCAAGGACATCGTGGTGATCACTACCGCTATCCCGAGCAACAACAACTCGACGTTGCGTCGGTTCGACTGAACGGGTGCCGGAGCAAATCCTTCCGGCGGACTCGGAAAGGATGCCCCCGCAGACGAATTGGAGCTCATCAAATACCGGCCCTACAGTTCTGACCTGCTACTTGCGGTGCGGACGGTGCTGGGGTGGGCGTTGGTTCGGGGAGGACCGGTGGCGGGGCATCGGCCGCCGGTGGCAAGGCCGGGGCACCGGGTGGCGGTGGCACGGGTGGCACCGGTGTCGTGAGGGCCGGTGTCGTGAGGGCCGGGGTCGCAGGCTCGGGTTCGGGTTCGCACAGCGGCAACAGATCACCGGAGGCGAGCTGCTTCATCTGTCCGTTCGCATCGTCGAGCTTGCCCGACGGAAGTCCGGCTCGCACCTGTTCCCGAGCGGCGGGCACCAGATCGTCGACCTCGAAGACGTCACACGAGCTCGAGGCAGAATCCGGGCCGCGCAGGGTGAGCGCGCCGTCTGCGTCGAGGCAGCCGATGGCGTGGACCGTCTGAAGCGAGTAACCCAGTATCGAACCCGGCACTCCGCGCATGACGGCGACGCGGTTGTTCTCCTCGCCGACGTAGTAGTTGCTTCGAATCGCCGCATTGGCAACGAAGGCACCGCCGACCAGCAATGCGATGAGTGTCAACGCGATCAGTGACCAGCGAAGCTTGTGCGGCTTCTTCTCGGGTTCCGGTGCGGGAGCAGCGATTCGCTTCGGAGTCGACCTCGGCGGTCGCATTGCCGCAGCACGACCGGCGGCGGTGTTGAGCGGTGGTGAGTACTCTTCTTCCTCGGTACTGGCCGCACCCCCGACGATCGGGTGACTCTGGCCGTAGTCGAGGTCGATGACGTCCGCGACGACGACAGTGACGTTGTCCGGTCCACCGCTTCGCAGAGCAAGTTCGATGAGGCGGTCGGCGCTCTCGGCGCAGTCGCCCTCGTTCATGGTGTTCTCGATGGTTTCGTCGCTCACCACGTCGGACAGTCCGTCCGAGCAGAGCAGGTAGCGATCACCCGCACGAACCTCACGAACGGTCAGCGTCGGTTCGATCTCGTTGCCGGTCAATGCCCGCATGATGAGAGAGCGCTGTGGGTGTGTGTGCGCCTGCTCGGGTGTGATCCGGCCTTCGTCTACGAGAGACTGAACGAAGGTGTCGTCGCGAGTGATCTGCGAGAGCTTGGTGTCGCGAAGCATGTACGCCCGCGAATCGCCGATGTGAACGAGGCCGATCTTCTTGCCTGCGAAGAGAATTGCAGTGAGCGTCGTGCCCATCCCGTCGAGTTCGGGTTCGTCTTCGACCTGATCGGCGATGGAGGCATTGCCCTCCCGGGTCGCGGCTTCCAGCTTGCCGAGGAGGTCGTCACCGGGCTCGTCGTCGTCGAGGTGGGCGAGGGCAGCAATCATCAACTGCGAAGCGACCTCGCCCGCGGCGTGTCCGCCCATCCCGTCGGCCAGCGCAAGGAGGCGCGCTCCTGCATAGACGGAGTCTTCGTTGTTCGACCGCACGAGTCCGCGGTCACTGCGGGCCGCATAACGCAGTACAAGAGTCACGGGCGCAACTCGATCACAGTTTTGCCCACACGCACCGGAGTGCCGAGTGGGACGCGGACGGCAGTGGTCACCTTGGCCCGGTCGAGGTAGGTGCCATTGGTCGAACCGAGATCTTCGACGTACCAGTCACCACCGCGTGGCGAGATCCGTGCATGTCTGGTCGACGCGTAGTCGTCGGTCAGCACGAGTGTCGAGTCGTCGGCGCGGCCGATGAGAACCGGTTGCGTGCCGAGCGAGATGCGGGTTCCGGCGAGACCGCCCTGTGTTACCACTAGATTCTTGGCAACCTTCTGTTTGTTGAACGAGGGAAGAACCTTCGAGCCTCGGGAATAGCGTGCAGGCATACGCATGCCGGACGCGGCATATATGTCGCTACGTAGGGTTCGCAGGACGGCCCAGACGAAGAACCAGAGCAAGAGTAGAAAACCCGCTCGGGTCAGCTGCAGAATCAATCCCTGCACAGCCGTCCACCTCCTTTGCCACATCTGTGTCGACCAGCGTGGAGAACACGCCGGTTCCTTCCCCCATGCACGCACCACGTGCAGACGTTTTCACACACAGCATCCTAGAGAGAAGCTGTGTGTGTCGATCACCATACTGGCGGGGTGCGCTAAACGATGCGGACCAATATTTCGGAGTGTCCGGCGCGGATGACGTCGCCGTCTGCCAACTGCCAATCCTGAACCGATGCGCCGTTGACGGTGGTGCCGTTGGTCGAACCTAGATCGGACAACATCGCGACGCGTCCATCCCACCGAATTTCGACGTGTCGCCTGGAGACGCCGGTGTCCGGGAGCCGGAACTGGGCATCTTGGCCACGCCCGATGATGTTCTGGCCTTCGCGGAGCTGGAAGTAGCGGCCACTGCCGTCTTCGAGCTGCAATGTCGCGGCCAGGCTCTGAGCGTCGTTGTACGCGGGCTCGGCGTAACCGTAGTCGGGCTGTTGATATCCGCCCTGCTGGTACCCGCCCTGCTGGGACTGATAGTCGTATGCGGGCTGCTGATACGACGCGGGCTGTTGGTAGGCCACAGGCTGCTGTGCGGGCTCGGCGTAGCGCTGGTCCCCGTAAGCCTGCTGGGGCTCGCCGTAGGCCTGCTGCTCTCCGTAAGCGGGCTCGGCGTACGCCTGCTGGCCATACGCCTGCTGGTCCACGTAACCCTGCTGGTCCACGTAACCCTGCTGGTCCAGGTAACCCTGCTGATCGGAGTAGGCCTGCTCGGGCGGCGGCTGAGCCGAGTACCCCTGCGAGTAACCACCCTGCTCGTAACCCTGATCCGAATACGACTGCTGGTCGTACCCTTGATCGCTGTAAGCCTGCTGTTCGTAGCCCTGGTTGTACTGATCGGCTCGGGGCTGACCCTGCTGCGGGGGAGCCTCGGAATCGGCACCGTAAGCGCCGTTCGCATACGGAGCGCCGTTGCTGCGCGCGTCGTATCCGTTCTGGTCGCGTGCCGGCGCATAACGCGGATCTTGGCCGGGAGCCGGATACCCGTTGCGGGCGCGCGGATCGGGGCGAGAGCCGTCGGCGGGTTCGCGTTGCGGGTCGTAGCCTGGGTTCTGCGTCATGGGGCCGGCTCCTGATGTCGACTTAGGTGGGGCTGACGGTCGCGGGGGGCGTTGGCCGGCCGCCGAGGCGTTTCCGGTTGCAGTCGACGATCGTCCCACATCGGGATCGACCGAACCACTGGCCCGGAACTGACCGGTGTGCAAGGTGGGCGACGGTTCGAATCGAACCACGACATCCCCGTACGTCTGCCAGCCCTGATCACGAATGTAGTCACCGAGGTGGCGCGAAAAAGCCTTCACGGTCAGATCGTGATCTGCGGCGAGTCCGTCGTGGTCGGAACTGTTGATGGTGATCACATAGCTGTTCGGTGCGAGGTAGTGGCCGCCGTCGAGTGGACGGACCAGATCCGACGCTTCCTGCTGAAGCGCTGCTTCGACTTCTTGCGGAACCACTCCGCCACCGAATACTCGGGCGAATACGTCACCGACCGCGCCTTGCAGCTTTCGCTCGAAACGCTGGACAATTCCCATGGTGACCTCTCCTCCCATCTAGTGCTCAGGTCTGCATTGTTCCTGCTCGAGGAACGAACTTCGTGTTGGAACCGAACGCGTGACCGCGAGCGCGTGTCGGCTCGAGGTCTTCGTCCATGCATGATATACGTTGCGGGCCGGTAAGCACCCGTGCGCTGAACGGTCGATATCTCGATTTCTTCGTCGCCCGATGTGCATGTTAACGTTCACCGGTCACCCGGGCGGGTGGCGGAATGGCAGACGCGCTGGCTTCAGGTGCCAGTGTCCTTCGGGACGTGGGGGTTCAAGTCCCCCTCCGCCCACAACACTGGTCGCAGCTGATTCGTTCGCTGCGGCCAGTGGTTTATTTACGACCGAGATGTCGCGATGAACAGAGAGAGGCCCGACCGAATTCATTCGGTCGGGCCTTCCTTTTTGCCCCGGTCAGGCCCCCTTCTTGATCATCTCGGCGCACTTTTCACCGATCATCATCGTGGTGATGTTGGGGTTGACGGCGACGATTTTCGGCATGATGGACGCATCGGCCACGCGCAAGTTGCGAACCCCCTTTACTCGCAACTGCGGATCCAGGGGTGCGTCGGGATTGTCGGCCGCGCCCATCGATACCGAGCCTGTGGGGTGGTAGACGGTGTTGTGGGTGCGCGTGATGTAGTCGGCGATCTCGTCGTCGGTGCGCACTTGCTCACCCGGGAACAATTCCATTCCCGCCCATTCGGCCATGGCAGGCTTCTCGACGATCTCGCGGGCCAGCTTGATCCCATAGGTCATGACCTGCATGTCGTACGGGTCCGAGAAGTACTTCGGATCGACCCGCGGCTTGTCGCGGAAGTCTCGGCTGCGTAGACGAACTGTGCCGCGCGAACGTGCGTCCGTGACATTCGGGGTCAGACAGAACGCGTTCTCCGAGGTGGGATAGCCCTGGCGCAACGTGTGCATGTCGAACGGGGTGTTGCCGAAGTGGAACATCAGGTCCGGTCGGTCGCGTTGCTTGTCGATGCGGGTGAAGATTCCTATCTCCCACCACTGCAACGACTCGGCGACCATCGGCTTCTTTGCGTCCCACGAGATGACGCCCTCCGGATGATCCTGCATGTGCGAGCCGACTCCAGGTGAGTCCACCACCACCTCGACGCCTATTTCGCGCAGGTGGTCGGCGGGCCCGATACCGGAGAGCATGAGCAGCTTGGGGGAGTCGATCGCACCGGCCGAGACGATGACCTCGCGATCGGCATGGATGGTGTCGGTGTGCACGAGGTCCGGGTTCAAAACCTGGACGCCCGTGCATCGTTTGTCGCCGTCGATGATCAGCTTTTTGACCCAGAGTCCGGTGAGGATCTCGAGATTGGTGCGCGTGTTCATGATCGGGTGTAGATACGACACCGACGACGAAGACCGCACACCGTCCTCCAGCGCGTTCACCTGGAAGAACCCGGCGCCTTCGACAACCGTGCCGTTGTTGAACTGCACGGTGGGGATGCCGGCTTGCTCACACGCTTGGAGAATCGCCACACCTGCCGGGTCCACGGCTTCGATGTTCCGGATGCGTACCGGCCCGTCGTGACCGTGGTTCGTGCCCGCTTGATCGTTGTTCTCGAGCTTTCGAAGCAGCGGGAGCATCTGCTCGGAATCCCAACCGACGGCGCCGTACTTGTCGGCCCATTCGTCGAGATCCTCGGCAGGCGGCCAGAAAGCGATGCACGAGTTGTGTGAGGAACAGCCGCCCAGCACCTTTGCCCGCGACTGGCGCATGAACGAGTTACCGTGCTCCTGCGGTTCGATCAGATAGTCCCAGTCGAAACCAGATCCGAGCAGTGCAGGCCAGCGGGTGAGCTGGAGGACGGCGTCGACGCCGACGTCGCTCGGGCCGGCCTCGATCAACGCGACGGTGACGGACGAGTCCTCACTGAGACGTGCTGCCACCGCCGCGCCGGCGCTGCCACCGCCGACGACCACGTAATCGAATCGCTTTTCGGACATGTTTCTTGCGCCTCTCCTCGAATCGAACCGAACCGGACAATCGGTGGTGTGCTCAGTGCTGAGGGAACCAACCGGTGACTGCGGGCCGGAGGTTCTGGTAGATGTGCTTGATCTCCTGGTATTCGGCCAGACCGGTCGGACCCAGTTCGCGGCCGTTGCCCGACATGCCGAATCCGCCCCACTCGGCCTGTGGCAGGTAAGGGTGGAAGTCGTTGATCCACACGGTGCCGTGGCGCAACCGCGCAGCCACGCGTTCGGTCTTTCCGGCGTCTTGGCTCCAGACACCGGCGGCAAGCCCGTATCGAGTGTCGTTGCCGATGGCGATCGCCTCCTCTTCCGTGCGGAAGGTCTCCACGGTGACGACGGGACCGAAGCCCTCTTCCTGCACAACCGACATTGCGGTGTTGCAGCCGTCGAGGACCGTCGGCAGGTAGTAGAAGCCCGACTCGAGTTCACCGGTGCCCCATTCGGCGCCGCAGCCGACGACGGCCCCTTCCGCGATGCCTGCGTCGACGTAGGCGGTGACCTTGTCACGATGATCGGCGGAGATGAGGGGACCTGTCTCGGCCGCTTCGTCGAACGGCCCGCCCAAGCGAATCTGCTTGGCGCGGCGGATCAACTCCTGAACGAAGCGGTCATGGATGGATTCCTCGACGATGAGACGCGCTCCTGCCGAGCACACCTGGCCGCTGTGTACGAAGGCTGCGTTGAGGGCATTGTCGACGGCCGCGTCGAAGTCGGCGTCGGCGAAGACGACATTGGGGTTCTTTCCGCCGAGTTCGAGCGCCACCTTCTTGACCGTCTGCACTGCCGCGGCACCGACGACGCGGCCCGTCGCGAGCCCGCCGGTGAACGAGACCATGTCTACATCGGGATGTTCCGACAGCGGCGCGCCCGCGGTGGCACCGGCGCCGAGCACGAGGTTCGCCACGCCCGCCGGTAGTCCGAGCCCGTCGAGCACATCCATCAGGAGCATCGCAGTGTGCGGGGTGAGTTCGCTGGGCTTGAGTACGAAGGTGTTGCCCGCTGCGAGAGCGGGTGCCACCTTCCACGCCACCTGCAGCAGCGGGTAGTTCCAGGGGGTGATCATTCCGCAGACACCGATCGGCTCGTAGACGACCTTGCTCACGACGTCGGGCATGCCCGGGTCCACGACTCGCCCTGCCTGCTGCCCGGCGAGCACGCCGAAGTAGCGGAAGCTGGCACTGATGTCGTCCATGTCGATTTCGCTCTCCACGAGGCGCTTGCCCGTATCGAGTGACTCCGCGCGGGCGAACTCGTCCTTACGTTGTTGAATCGCATCGGCGACCCGTAACAACAACGCACCACGTTCGGTCGCAGGAGTGGAACTCCACATTCCCGCGTCGAATGCGCGTCGGGCGGCGGCGATGGCGGCGGCGGTATCGGCACCATCTGCTTCGTCGACGGTGCCGACGAGCTCGCCGTTCGCCGGGCAGTGAATCTCCCGAGTTTTGCCGTTGACCGCGGAGGTCCACTCACCATCGATGAACAACGTCTTGGGCATGAGGCTGGTCTCCTTGCTGCATGGGTTGTGCTGTCAGGGCTGTTCGTGCGGGTGGAAACGGTCAAGAACCGCTGTTCTCCTCGATCTGGAGGAAAGCCAGATGCCCCTCGTAATGGTCGAGGATGTCTTCTATCACCTGGTCTTTCGTGTATCCCATGATGTCGTAACCCTGACCGGAACCACCGTCCAGATAGACCTCCATCCGAAAGTACTCGTCCTCGGTACGAGGCAGAGTCAGCCCGAAGGACGGGACGGCGACCTTGCGGCGCCAGACCTGATAGTGGAACGGATGAGCATGGTCTGCGCCGACCTCGAGTTCGTACATGTCCTCGGCGTCGTCGACGGGCCCGCATCGAGCATCGATCCCTTGCGCCCGCATTTCTTCGACGACCTCGTTGAAACTCGGCAACACCACCTGGCGTCCGAATTCCCGAACGCGATCTTCACCGGGAAATCTGAGAACCTGACTGAGTCGATGCCGCCAGGTCCAATCGACTCCGCGGTTGCCTCCGATGCGGACCGAAAGTGAACCCGGCAGGCTCTGCTCGACGCTTTCGATTCGGAATGTCTCCACTCTCAGCGATCGGTAGAGCCCGATCATGACGAGGATGATGACGAAGGCAAAGGGCAAGCCCATGATCACCGCAGCATTCTGCAAAGCTCCGACACCGCCGACGAGGAGCATGGCCACGGTCAGGCCGCCGGTCGCCAGTGCCCAGAAGATGCGGAGCGCCGCGTTGCCGTCGTGCTGCGGGCTCGGCAGATGCGAGGAGAGGTTGGCCATCACCAGTGCGGCCGAGTCCGCGGACGTGACGTAGAAGAGAAGTGCGGTGAAGGTGGCGAGGGCGGCGATGAAGATGAATGCCGGGTAGTCCCTGAGGAGTTCGTAGAATGCGCCCTCCGGGTTGAGGATCGCTTGTTCTCCGAATTCGCTGTCACCGCCGCGAACCCGCTCGAGGGCAGAGTTTCCGTAGACCGAGGCCCACATGAGGATGTACAGAAAAGGGATCGTCAGTGTCCCGATTACGAACTGGCGGATGGTGCGGCCTCGGGAGATCCGCGCCAGGAACAGGCCGACGAACGAGGCCCACGCGATCCACCAGGCCCAGAAGAACAGGGTCCAGTCGGTCATCCATGTGCCGGTGTCCTCGAATGCGAAGGTCTGACCGACCATGTTGGGGAACAGCCGGACGAAGTCGCTGACGTTGAGAACGAGGGCGTCGAGCAGGAACTGGGTCTGGCCCATGACGAGTACCCAGATCGACAGTGCGAACGCCAAGAACACGTTGAGAAGCGAGAGAATCTTGATGCCCTTGTCCACGCCCGAGGTGGCCGAAAGTGTGGCAATCGCAACACCGACCGCAACAATGCCGATTTCGACACCGGTGCTGACCTCGAGTCCGAAAACTATGTTCAATCCCACGTTGATCATCACCACGCCGATTCCCAGCGAGGTCGCCACGCCGAAAATCGTTCCGAGTAGCGCAGCGAAGTCGACGGTGTCGCCGAGCACACCTTTGACGCGTTTGCCGAAGATGGGCGCGAGTGCCGAGCGGATCGCCAACGGCTGGTTCTTTCGATATGCGAAGTACGCCAACGCAATCCCCATCAAAGCGTAGAGACCCCATCCGCTGATTCCGTAGTGGAAAAGCGTCCATACGGTCGCCTCGCGGGCAGCATCTACCGAACCGGCTTCTGTGCTCGGCGGTTGGAGATACTGCGTCACCGGCTCGGAGACGGCGAAGTACATCAGATCGGTGCTGATGCCGGCAGCGAAAAGCATCGACGCCCATGACAGCAAACCGAACTCGGGTTGCGAGTGAGCGGGCCCGAGCTTGATTTTTCCGAATCCCGAGAGGGCCAGGTAAACAACGAAGACGAGCACGATCGCGACCAATGCCACGTAGAACCACCCGAACCAGTCCGACGTCCACGTCACTGCGCTGCCGAGGACACTCTCCGCGTTCTCCGGTGCGATCAGTGCCCAGATCGTAATCGCAAGCGTGAACAGCGCGGCGGGTACGAAGACCCGCCAGTTCACCCGCGATCGAGGTTCCGGTTCTTCGGCCACATCTGGCTTGGATCTCTCGACCGATGAACTCACGAATCTGTTCCCTTCTGTTGCCTGCGCACTCGGACGGTGGTGTGGGCACTGTGTTCGCAAACACAGCAAAACACTGGAGATGACGCTTCCGTGGTCCTTACCCTAGCCTCGCTGGACCCCGGCTCTGGGCCCTTTGAGCTGCGAGAATTCGACGTAGCACAGGATGCAAGGTCCAGTCCGTGGCACACCGTTTCGGACGACTACGGCACCGCCTTCGTCTCCCTGCGGAGGCCGGATCCGCCACCGCCGGGTCGGACTGTCGATGCCCAATGCACTGGTCGCCGAGTGCAATCCGGCTTTCGACCGGACTGTGGTCGACAGTTCTGCGCTCGGCGGGCGCACGCCCGACAGCCGAAGGTGACGAATTACACCGACGTAGTTTCCCGATGCCCTTCGGTAACACCCGGATTGTGAGCCCGACTTCGTTTCCGGGTAGTGCCACGCTCGAGTTGTTCATCGCGAACGAAAGCAGAGCGCAAGGCCGATATGGACGCACAGAGAGTTTTGCGAAACCCCAGGTCGAGAGCATAAATAGGTTAACCTTATTTGCAGTGTTACCTGGGTACTGATTTATCGTTTGTCATAGGACCGGCGTACAAACGGCCGATCCACCCGAACGAGGCTTGCGTGTGCCCCCGAGCTGATCTGCTCGACGGTAGGCAAGGCCCGACGCTCGGGGGTGCTGCTTCAACGGCGAACGGCACCCAACAGCCGTCCGCGACGGCCGGCGATCTGTGCCGAGCCGCTCTGGCGTACTTGAAAGCTGGACTTATCCGAAGGCTAGGTATGAAGCACACTCCGGGCCCGCAAGGCCTCTACGATCCCCGTAACGAGCATGACTCCTGTGGAGTGGCGTTCGTGGTGGACATACACGGTCGCCGTAGCCGTGACATCGTCGAAAAAGCCATCACTGCGCTGGTCAATCTCGAGCATCGGGGCGCCGCCGGCTCCGAACCCAACACCGGTGACGGTGCTGGAATCCTCATCCAGGTACCAGACGCGTTCTTGCGAGCCGTCGTCGATTTCGAACTGCCCGCCGCGGGTGCGTACGCCACCGGAATCGCTTTTCTGCCGCAAGGCAAAGCCGATGCTGCTCGCGCGTGCGAGGACGTCGAGAAGATCGTCGCGAACGAGGGCCTGACCGTCCTGGGCTGGCGTGATGTTCCCACCGACGACTCCTCTCTAGGGGCGCTCGCACGAGATGCGATGCCTACGTTCCGTCAGTTGTTCTTCGGCTCTTCCGATTCCTCCGTTACGGATATGGATCTCGAGCGCCGCGCATTCGTCATCCGCAAGCGCGTCGAGCACGAGCTCGGCGAACAAGGACCCGGCAAAGGCGGCCCCGGCCGCGAGACCGTGTACTTCCCGTCCCTGTCCTCGCAGACGTTCGTCTACAAGGGCATGTTGACGACCCCTCAGCTCAAGGGCTTCTACATCGATCTGCAGGATGATCGTGTCGAAAGCGCACTCGGGCTCGTGCACTCACGATTCTCGACCAACACGTTCCCGTCCTGGCCGCTGGCGCACCCGTTCCGTCGCGTCGCGCACAACGGCGAGATCAACACCGCGACCGGCAACGAGAACTGGATGCGCGCCCGCGAGGCTCTCATCACCTCCGACGTCTTCGGTGGTCCCGACGCGCTGAAGAAGATCTTCCCCGTCGTCACCCACGGTGCAAGTGACACAGCTCGTTTCGACGAAGTACTCGAACTGTTGCACCTCGGCGGCCGCAGTCTTCCGCATGCCGTGCTCATGATGATCCCCGAGGCCTGGGAGCGTCACGAGAGCATGGACCCCGCCCGTCGTGCGTTCTATCAGTACCACTCTTCGCTGATGGAGCCCTGGGACGGGCCGGCCTCGGTGTGCTTCACCGACGGCACCCTCATCGGAGCAGTGCTGGACCGCAACGGTCTGCGCCCGAGCCGGCTGTGGGTCACCGACGACGGCCTCGTCATCATGGCGTCCGAGGTGGGCGTGCTCGACATCGATCCGGCGAAGGTCGTCAGCAAGGTTCGTCTTCAGCCCGGACGGATGTTCCTCGTGGACACCGCTCAGGGTCGCATCGTCTCCGACGACGAGATCAAGGACGAGCTCGCTGCTGAGCACCCGTACCAGCAGTGGCTCGACGACGGTCTCACCGAGATCGACGATCTACCCGACCGCCCGCATGTGCACATGCCGCACGATCGCGTTCTGATCCGTCAGCAGATTTTCGGGTACACCACCGAAGAGCTGAGTGTTCTGCTCTCGCCGATGGCGAAGAGCGGAGCCGAGGCCATCGGCTCGATGGGTACCGATACTCCGATTGCGGTTCTCTCTGCCCGCCCGCGGATGCTGTTCGACTACTTCTCGCAGCTGTTCGCGCAGGTCACCAACCCGCCGCTCGACGCGATCCGCGAAGAGATCGTCACGAGCCTCGGCGGCACCATCGGACCGGAGGGCGACCTGCTCGCCCCGGGCGCCGACGCGTGCAAGCAGATCGTGCTCCCGACGCCGATCCTGCACAACGATGACCTGTCCAAGCTGATCCACATCAACGACGACGGCACGCAGGAAGGCCTGCGTTCGGTGGTCGTGCGTGGTCTGTATCCGGTGGCCGAGGGCGGCGAGGGGCTTCGACAGTCGCTCGAGGCGATTCGGGCACAGGTGTCTGCCGCGATTTCCGGTGGAGCGCGCATCGTCGTGCTCTCCGATCGTGAATCCAGCGAGAAGCTCGCGCCGATCCCGTCGCTGCTGCTGACTTCGGCGGTTCATCAGCACTTGGTCCGCGAGAAGACCCGCACCAAGGTCGGCCTGATCATCGAGTCCGGTGACGCCCGCGAGGTGCACCACATGGCGCTTCTCATCGGTTTCGGCGCGGCAGCGGTCAATCCGTACATGGCGTTCGAGTCCATCGAGGACATGATCGAACGCGGTGCCCTCGCCGATATCGAGCTCGACAAGGCCGTCGCCAACTACATCAAGGCGGCAGGCAAAGGTGTCCTGAAGGTGATGTCCAAGATGGGCATCTCGACGTTGGCGTCGTACACCGGTGCGCAACTGTTCCAGGTGATCGGCCTCGCGCAGACCCTGGTGGACGAGTACTTCACCGGACTCAACAGTCAGCTCGGTGGTATCGATCTCGACCAGATCGCCGCTGATGTGCAGACGCGTCACGGCATCGCCTATCTCACCAACCGGCACGAGCGCGCGCACCGTGAGCTCGAGACGGGCGGCGAGTATCAGTGGCGTCGCGAAGGGGAGTACCACCTCTTCAACCCGGACACCGTGTTCAAGCTGCAGCACTCTACTCGCACCGGCCAGTACGACGTCTTCAAGGAATACACGAAGATGGTCGACGACCAGTCGGAGCGCCTGGCATCACTGCGCGGACTCTTCCGCTTCAAAACCGAAGATCGGCAGTCCATTTCGATCGACGAGGTCGAACCGGCCTCGGAGATCGTCAAGCGCTTCTCGACGGGCGCGATGAGCTACGGCTCCATCTCCGCCGAGGCGCACGAAACACTGGCGATCGCAATGAACCGCCTCGGCGCCCGCTCCAATTCGGGTGAAGGCGGAGAAGACGTCTCGCGTTTCGAGCCCGACGAGAACGGCGACTGGCGACGCAGTGCGATCAAGCAGGTCGCGTCGGGACGCTTCGGTGTCACCTCGCACTACTTGACCAACTGCACCGATATTCAGATCAAGATGGCTCAGGGCGCGAAACCTGGTGAGGGTGGCCAGCTTCCGGCGCACAAGGTGTATCCGTGGGTTGCCGAGGTTCGGCACTCGACGCCGGGTGTCGGCTTGATTTCGCCTCCGCCGCACCACGATATCTATTCGATCGAGGATCTGGCGCAGCTGATCCATGATCTGAAGAACGCCAACCCGCAGGCGCGCATTCACGTCAAGCTCGTCTCTGAACTCGGCGTCGGCACGGTCGCAGCGGGTGTCTCCAAGGCGCACGCCGATGTGGTCCTCATCTCGGGTCACGATGGCGGTACCGGTGCAACGCCGCTGACATCTGTCAAGCACGCAGGCGGGCCGTGGGAACTCGGTTTGGCCGAGACTCAGCAAACGTTGCTGCTCAACGGTCTTCGTGATCGCATCGTCGTCCAGGTCGACGGACAGCTCAAGACCGGGCGCGATGTGATGGTTGCGGCTCTGCTCGGTGGCGAAGAGTTCGGTTTTGCAACCGCGCCTCTCGTCGTGACGGGATGCATCATGATGCGCGTGTGCCATCTCGATACGTGTCCTGTCGGTGTTGCCACGCAGAACCCGCTGTTGCGCAAGCGTTTTGCGGGCCAGCCGGAGTTCGTGGAGAACTTCTTCATGTTCATCGCCGAGGAAGTTCGCGAGCTGATGGCCGAGCTCGGATTCCGCACGCTCGACGAGGCCGTCGGCCAGGTTGCACTACTGGACACCACCGCAGCCAAGGACGCGTGGAAGGCATCCAAGCTCGATCTGTCGCCGATTCTCGACGAGGTCGAGTCGGCGTTCATGAACCAGGACCTCTACAACACCGGTACCCAGGATCATGGCCTCGACAAGGCACTCGACCAGCAGCTCATCGTGCAGAGTCGTAATGCTCTGGACAAGGGCGAGAAGGTGTCGTTCTCCTCGAAGATCACCAACGTCAACCGCACGGTCGGCACCATGCTGGGCCATGAGGTGACCAAGGTGTACGGCGGCGTCGGCCTGCCCGAGAACACCATCGACATCACCTTCACCGGCTCGGCGGGTAACAGCTTCGGCGCTTTCGTGCCGGCTGGAATGACACTTCGCCTCCACGGCGACGCCAACGACTTCGTCGGCAAGGGTCTTTCCGGTGGACGCATCGTCATGCGGCCCTCGCTCGATGCACCCAAGGGTTTCGTCGCCGAGGAGAACATCATCGGCGGCAACGTCTTCCTGTTCGGCGCGACCAGCGGTGAAGCCCTCATCCGAGGCGTCGTCGGTGAGCGTTTCGCAGTACGTAACTCCGGTGCGGTGGCCGTCGTCGAAGGTGTCGGTGACCACGGTTGCGAGTACATGACCGGTGGCAAGGTCGTCGTCCTCGGCGAGACTGGTCGAAACTTCGGTGCCGGCATGTCCGGCGGCGTCGCATTCATCTTCGACCCGGCCAAGACGTTCGAGGCGAATCTGAACACCGAGCTCGTCGATATCGAGGACATCGAAGGCGAAGAGTTCGTCTGGTTGAAAGACATCGTCACCCGTCATCACGAGGAAACGGGATCCGAAGTTGCAGAGCGAATCCTCAACGATTGGTCACAACAGGTGAACCATTTCGTGAAGGTCATGCCGCGCGATTACAAGAAGGTACTGCTGGCCATCTCCGAAGCCGAGAAGAACGGCGCGGACGTGGACGAAGCGATCATGGAGGCAGCTCGTGGGTGACCCACAAGGATTTTTGAAGCACACGGTTCGTGAACTGCCGAAGCGTCGACCCGTCGACCTGCGGCTGATGGACTGGAAAGAGGTCTACGAGGACTTCCCCAAGGAAGCTTTGCAGACGCAGGCGAGCCGCTGCATGGACTGTGGTGTTCCGTTCTGCCACAACGGCTGCCCCCTGGGGAACCTGATTCCCGAGTGGAACGACCTGGTGTTCAAGGATCGCTGGCGCGAGAGTATCGACCGCCTGCACGCCACGAACAACTTCCCGGAGTTCACTGGACGACTGTGCCCTGCCCCGTGCGAGGCGTCGTGTGTATTGGGAATCAACCAGGATCCCGTGACGATCAAGCAGGTCGAGGTCGAGATCATCGACAAGGCCTTCGAAGAGGGCTGGGTCACTCCCGTCTACCCGACGTTCCTGACGGGCAAGAGCATCGCCGTCGTCGGTTCGGGACCTGCGGGATTGGCCGCCGCCCAACAGCTCACGCGTGCCGGACATACCGTCACCGTGTTCGAGCGGGCAGACCGCATCGGTGGACTGCTGCGCTACGGCATCCCCGAGTTCAAGATGGAGAAGCGCCACATCGACCGCCGTCTGGCACAGATGGAGGCCGAGGGCACGGTGTTCCGCACAGGTGTCGATGTCGGAGTGGACATCTCTGCTGAAGAATTGCGCGCAGACTTCGACGCCGTCGTTCTGTCCGGTGGTGCTACCGCGTGGCGCGATCTGCCGATCGAGGGACGTGAACTCGAGGGCATCTACCAGGCGATGGAGTTCCTTCCCGGTGCAAATCATGTGCAGCAGGGCGATTACGACGCTCCGCCGGTCACCGCGAAGGGCAAGAAGGTCGTGATCATCGGTGGTGGTGACACCGGTGCAGACTGCCTCGGTACCTCGCATCGTCAGGGCGCCGAGAGCGTCCACCAGTTCGAGATCATGGCTCGCCCGCCGGAGGAGCGTGCGACGTCCACTCCGTGGCCGTTGTACCCGTTGATGTTCCGCGTCGCTTCGGCTCACGAAGAAGGTGGCGAGCGAGTGTTTTCGGTCAACACCG
The DNA here is from genome assembly GCF_002091955.1 of Rhodococcus sp. 1168. Taxonomy (GTDB): domain Bacteria; phylum Actinomycetota; class Actinomycetes; order Mycobacteriales; family Mycobacteriaceae; genus Rhodococcoides. Next base: position 88,429 of record NZ_MKKY01000068.1, read on the forward strand.
AGCGTTTCGTCGGTGCAGACGGCAAGGTCACCGGACTCGAAGCGCACGAGGTCGAGTTCAAGGCAGGCAAGTTCGAGAAGGTCGAGGGCAGCGAGTTCACCCTCGAGGCCGATCTGGTGCTTCTTGCGATGGGCTTCGTCGGTCCCGAGAAGCCGGGGCTGCTGACCGATCTCGGCGTGGACCTGAACGAGCGTGGCAACGTCAAGCGCTCGAACGAGTGGGTCACCAACGTGCCCGGTGTGTTCGTTGCCGGTGACATGGGCCGTGGGCAGTCGCTCATCGTGTGGGCCATCGCCGAAGGTCGTTCGTGTGCGGCTGCCGTCGATACGTTCCTCGAAGGTGTGACGGCCCTCCCATCGCCTATCGTCCCCACCCAGGCGCCGCAGCGCTGATCGGTTGTGCCAGAACGAGGTTATGGACGGAAAGCAGGTTTTTCCGCTCCATAACCTCGTTTTCGTTTCCGATGGTGAGATGTCCTGGTTTTAGGTAGCCTCCGTTTACCGATTGGGCATCGATTCGACATCTGGGAGTGGCATCCTCACCCTCGAAGTCGAAAGTCCGCTACTGCAGTGAGGCCGCAACCATGCGCGTGAAGAAGTTCGTCGCCACCATCGGAGCAGTCGTGGCGGTCGCCGCTGGGACGTCGGTCCTGTCGACGGCGACTGCGTCGGCCGATCCGAGTGGTTGCCCGGATCTGTACGTGGTCGCGATCCCGGGGACGTGGGAGACGAGTTCGGGCGCGGCGCCCAAGCCAGGCATGCTCACTGCCGTCACCGACCGCATCGCGAGTTCTTCCGTGCGCACCGATTACGTGTCGTATCCGGCCACCGCGTTTCCTTGGGAGGGTGGGGTCTACGGGGAGTCTCGCGCGATCGCCACGGCGAATGCGGGCGGGATGCTCGAAGCGATGGCCGCGCAGTGCGGTGCAACGAAGTTCGGCATCATCGGCTACAGCCAAGGTGCCGACGCGGCAGGCGATCTCGCTGCATCGATCGGAACGGGCCTCGGCGTCGTGCCGGCGAATCGGGTCGTCGCGGTCGGTCTCATCTCCGATCCGAAGCGTTCCGACGCTGATGCCTTGATCGGCCCCGAGGTCGTCGGTACCGGTGTCGGTGGCCCGCGCGTCGGCGGGTTCGGTTTCGTCAGCCCGGTGGTGAAGACCTTCTGCGCGATCGGTGATCTGTATTGCTCGACGCCCAAGGACGACTACATTTCCCGGCTGGCAGGTTTCCTCGCGGTCTCCTCCGATCCGAACCCCGATGTGATCGCGAAGGCGCAGCAGGAAGCGCAGATTCTCATCGGCGATCTGTCGGCAGCGGGCGGGCTTCCAGTACTGCAAAGTCAGCTGACCGATCAGGCGAACGAGCAGCGCCGCCGTGAAATCGAGGCGTTCTATCGTTCCGGGATCCACCAGGAATACGGAAGTTACGCCGTCGACAGCAGTGGAACGAGTGCCACGTCGTGGTTGGCGAACTACTTGCGCGATCAGGCCTGAGAAGGTCCGGTTTCGACACCGGTCGGCCGGGTCCGCAGCAGGAGACAGACCACTATCGCCGCTGCACCCATCCCTAGTGCGCTCCACGTGGCGGCGAGGGTGAGCCCGTCGACGAACCCGGCTGCTGCAATCTCGCGCAGTGCCGAATCCAGCGGTGGCGGAAGGTAGTCGGCAACGGTCATGCCGCCGCCGACGGTCTCGGATGCCGGCCCGGCTATGTCCGGCGGCGTATCAGGGGGCAGGGCGTCCTCGAGTCGGTGGCGGTAGACAGTCGATCCGATAGTTCCGAGGATGGCGATACCGACGGCGCCGCCGAGTTCGGCGCCGGTCTCCGACAGCGCCGAGGCTGCGCCTGCTTTCTCCGGTGCTGCAGCTGTGAGGACGATGTCGGAGTTGAGCGTCGAAGAGGCACCGACTCCGAGCGCCAGCAGGGACATGCCCACTACCAGAAGCGGCAGTCCGGAATCGGGTTGGATGAATGCCATCGTCGCGGCGCCGACGGCAATCAACGCGAGTCCGCCGGCGATGATCGCTCCGGTCGAGACGATCTTGCTCAGGCTCGGCGCGAGTACCGCCCCGGCTCCGGCTGCGATTGCGGGGATCAGGAGCCACAGACCCGCCTCCAGTGGCCCGAGTCCCACGATCAGCTGCAGATACTGCGAGGCGAATAGACTGAATCCGGTGAGCGCGAAGATCACCAGGAATTGAACGAGTACTGCTGCGCTGAAGGCACGTTCGGCGAACAGGGTGATGTCGATGAGTGAGTCGCGCCCTCGCCCTCGCCGTTGCCTTCGCAGGAACAGCAAGCCCAGAACAATTCCGGCGGTAGTCGTGGCGTCCCGGATCGGGATCCTTGAACTCCGACACCAACAGCGGCGCCGAGATGAGCAGGACGACCATGATCGGAATATTGATCAGGAACACCGAGCCCCACCAGAAGTGCTCGAGCAATGCCCCACCGATGACGGGGCCGAGGGCGCCGCCTCCGGCGAACCCGGCGGTCCACAGTCCGATCGCTTCCTTACGTTGGCCTGGGTCATGAAACATGTTGCGTATCAACGATAATGTGCTCGGCGCAATGGTGGCGCCGCCGATGCCCAGAAGTGCTCGCGAGAGAAGAAGTATCTCGGGTGACGTCGAGAAGGCTGCGAGCAGCGATGCAGCGCCGAATACGACTGCACCGATCATCAGAAGTCTGCGACGGCCGATCCGGTCACCGACAGAGCCCATCGTGATGAGCAGACCGGCCAGAAGGAAGCCGTACAGGTCGAGAATCCACAGTGTTTGGTTGCTGCTCGGGTCGAGGTCTGCGGTCATGAAGGGAAGCGCCAGGTAGAGCACCGACATGTCCATCGAGACCAGCAGGATCGGAATCACGAGAACACTCAGTCCGAGCCAATCCTTGCGGGTTGCCTTCGGGGAGTCGCCGGTCATGGATCTCTACTTCCGCCGCAATCACTTCTTTTGTTCGCCAACGCCGATGCGGATGACCCACATGACGGTACCGTCGAATTCGGTGGTTGCCTCTCAGGTGGCCACATACGAGAGGACGCAGTATGCCCAGTGAGCTGAAGGTTGTCGCCACCATCACCGCCAAGCCGGAGTCGGTCGATGTCATACGAACCGGTCTGGCAACGCTGGCCGAAGAGTCGGCGAAGGAGAGCGGGAACGTCTCCTACGAACTGTTCGAGTCAGTCTCCGAGCCGGGCACTTTCGTCACCATCGAGGTGTGGGGATCGCAAGAGGACCTCGACGCACACATGCAGACACCCCACCTGCAGAAGGCGCTCGGCGAGTTCGGCGCGCACCTCGCCAGTGCGCCGTCCATTCACCCGCTACGCGTAGTCGGCTAGTTCTTCGCTCGCTTCGCTGTCGCCGGGTTCGGTATCGAGAGTTCTGTAGACGATCCCGGAGACAGCGAGGAGAGCGACGGTCAGGCCGATAGCCAGCCAGCCTGTCGAGGTGACCTGTCCATATCCGATCTCGCTCGCGCCCGCCGCGGTGTAGCTCATCGGCATGAACGCCGACAGGTGCCCCCAGATCGAGGCACTGCTCGCATAGGCAGCTCCGCACACCACGACCTGGACGAGCACTAGGCCGATGTCGACCGCTCGGCCGCCGACGTTGCCGAGCAGTCGTTGGATTGCGCCGGCGGGCGGCCGAATAGGCGGCCGCGGAAGCGACGAGGAACAGACCCGCTGCCAGTAGGGCGCCGATCCCCGTGTCGGGCGCGGTGAACGCGAACGCCAGTGCTGCACACACCCCGACGGCGAAGACGGCGACCGCGGCGACCCTCCAGCCGAGGCGAGAATCGCCTCTGAGGACCCGTACCAGGCTAACCGCACCGACAGCACCGACCGCGACCAGAGTTGCAACCAGATACGGCGTGCTCGACGCGGCTGCCTGCGTCACCTTGGCCTCCGAAGTACGGGCCGGTGAGCCCGCGCCCAGCTCCTTGGCCGTCGGGAGTCCGGCGGTTGCTTCTTGGACATTGGTCGCGATACCGCTGACGATTCCGGAGACCGGGCCGACGGCCGTCACCAACTGGTCGGTTCCGGCTCGAAGTTGACCGCCGCCGGCGTCGAGCTGGCCCAGTCCGTCTCGAAGTTGGACGGTAGCGTCACCGAGCTGTCCGGTGGCAGTGAGGAATTGGCCGGACGGATCGTTCAGCTCACCGGACAGTTGCCGCGCACCGCCCTTGAGGGTCTGCAGCTGATCGAGCGTCGACGGACCGAATCCCTGAGTGTTCAGGGTGTCGATCACCGAGCGAATCTGGCCGGAAATGGCGTCGGATCCGGGGTGCGGGAAGCTGTCGATTTGTTGTGCGGTGGCTTCGAGCTTCGCCGTGAACTCACCCTGCTGAGCGCCGAAGCCGGCGAGCTGGTCGACAAGTTGATCGACTCCGCCGCTGATCTGGGAAGCACCGTCGCCGAGTTGCCCGATGCCGTCACGGTATTGGCCGAAGCCGTCGGCGAGCTGAATCGTGCCGTCGTGAGCTTGGGTTATTCCGTCGGCGAGGACGATGACGCCGTCGTTGAGCTGCTTACCGCCGTCGGTCAGCTGGGAGACGCCCCCGGACAGGAAGCTGATGGGCAATCCCGCTTGCTGCAGGCTCTTCCTCGAGGTGGCCAGGGGGTCGCCGGTGGAGGCTGTGGGTGAACCCGCTGCCGTGTTCGTGGTGGCCGGCACCGAGTCTTCGGGGCTCAGGTCGTAGCCCGCACCGAGTGCGAACGCTCCTGCTGCTACCAGCGGAAAGGCTAGAGCGACGAGAGCGACGAGAGCGGCGGTCGGTTGCCGGAGGATTCGAAATTTACCCATGGTGGTTTCGAGGCTAACCGGCCCCTGACGCCACTATGACCCCGCGAAGCGGTGGTGTGGACTGAAACACCGCCCTGAGCAGGCACTTCAAGAGCTCTCTGTGGAGTTGGCGAATCGGTCTCTGTTGCGAGGCAGTAGATCCCACACGTGCTGCGTCTCGTTGACCGCCGCGACCGATCGACTACCGTTGCGGGAGTAGAGGATTCGAGTGACCGAACAGTAGTCGATCGGGAATCCGAGAACCGTGGGGGTGTGCAGGATATCTTGCAGCGCGATGTTGATGACACCGCCGTGGGCGAACACCACAACCGTATCGGTGTGTTCGACTCCCGAGACTGCTGCTTCGATGCCGGCGAGTACTCGCGCACGAAACGTATCCTCGTCGACCTCCTCGGGCAGGTGTCCGGCCTTGATCCGGTCGAATGCGTCGCGGAACTCGGTGCGCGCAAGTTCGATCGGAACGTAGCCGCCGAAATCTCGGTCGTACTCGGTGAGACGCTCGTCGGACTCCAGCGTCGATGCCAGCTCGGCGGCCAACACCGAGCCGGTCTGCTGGGCGCGGAGTTGAGTGCTCGAGACCGTCTTGGCGATCGAAAACCGGGCCAGCGCGGCAGGGATGCGGGCGGCCTGTTCGTGGCCGAGTTCGGCAAGTGGGGGATCGGCGGTGTCTTCGGAGCGCTGCGGGAGCGCATGGCGAACCAGTATGAGCTGCACGTGTCTACTTAACCACCTTGCCTACCTGACCACCGCGCCTACCTGACCACCGCGCCTACCTGACCACCGCGCCTACCTGACCACGAGACTGCGGCCGTTTCGGATCGTCAGCGCGCGGAAGGCCTGCACGTGGCTCGCCGGTATGCGCTCGGACCAGACCATGCCGATGCGTCGTCGGGCAGTCGGATCGGCCAGGGGTACTTCCACCGTCTCGTTTTGTGGCCCGCGAATTGTGGGAAGAATACTGATGCCCAAACCGGCTCCGACCAGTCCGCGGATCGTGTGGATGTCCTGTCCTTCGAACGCGATGTGCGGGGACATGCCTGCCTCGGCCCACAGGCCTTCACAGATCGAGCGCATGCCGAATCCGTGACCCATGGCGATATAGCGCTCCTCGGCAGTGTCGATGACGTGCACGGCGCGGCGACCGGCCAGGCGATGTCTGGTGGGTACGACCATGACCAGCCGCTCGTCGTAGAGCTGGAAGGAATTGGCATCGGTGTGCTCGGTACTGAGCGAGACGAAGGCGAGGTCGGCGGAGCCGTCGTCGAGGCGGTCGAGGCAGCGCGAGCGTGCACCCTGATCGAGATCGAATGTCACGGCCGGGTGACCGGTTCCGAACGCCTTGATCAGTGCCGGCACGATGTCCTCGCCGAGCGTGTTCTGGAATGCGATGGAAATTCGGCCGCGGGCCTTCGCGTCGTGCTCGCTCATTGCGTCGAGGCCGGCCTCCAGATCGACCAGGGCCCGTTGCAGATAGGGAATCAGGGTTCGGCCCGCGGCCGTCATCGCGATATCGCGTCCGCGACGCTCGACGACAGCGACCCCGAGGATTGCTGTTGCCCGGGCGATCTGTCGGCTCACGGTCGGTTGTGGGAGCCCGAGCAGGTGGGCGGCTTCGGTGATGTGCTCGGTTTCCGCGACGGCGACGAGCGTCGGGATGAGGGGGAGTAGTTCTTTCGATTCCGCGCGCACCTACGCAATGATATCGCTGGCGTATGGATCGACGAGTGTACATGCATTGGACGCATGTACACGGCAGAGATAGCGTAGAAGAAATGAGATCATCGACGACCGATGCGGGCGCCGACCTTCTCTGGGAGGGGCATCCTCGCGGGTCGCGCGAATACAAGCGTCTGGTTGCGGCTTTGTTGTTCGCGGGTATCGCGACTTTCGCGCAGCTCTACTCGGTGCAGGGCATTCTTCCGCTCATCGCGGCCGGCCTCGACATCACCCCGTCGCAGTCCTCCCTCGCGGTCGGATCGGCCACAGTCGGGGTCGCGGCCGCGGTCCTGCCCTGGTCGGTGGTCGCCGATCGCATCGGACGAGTCCGCGCGATGACCATATCGGTGATCGCCGCAACGATTCTGGGATTGATGGTTCCGCTGTCTTCTTCGCTGCCGATGCTGCTGTCGATTCGCTTCTTCGAAGGCGCAGCGCTCGGCGGTCTCCCCGCGATTGCCATCGCCTACCTGAGCGAGGAAGTGCACGGCAAACACACTGCGCTCGCCGCAGCGACGTACGTCTCCGGTACTTCCCTGGGTGGCTTGCTGGGCCGGATCGTGGCCGGCCCAGTTGCGGAGTACACCAACTGGCGCATCGGAACCTTGACGGTGTCGGTGCTCGCCGCGGTCGCGGCTGCCCTCTTCGTGTGGCTGGCACCGACACCGCGCAGATCTCCCACCGTCTCCCGCGACGGCCCCTCACTGCCGAGACGTCTGTGGACCAACCTCCGCGAGCCCGGCATGCTGACCCTGTACGGCCAAGGCTTCCTGCTGATGGGCGGATTCGTCGCAATCTACAACTACCTCGGCTTCCGTCTCGAAGCCGGCCCGTTCGGGCTCCCGCAGTCCCTCATCAGCCTCATCTTCGTGGCGTACCTCAGCGGAACCGTGTCCTCGCGCATCGCCGGACAACTGGCGGTCCGCCACGGCAGAAGCGTCGTGCTCGCCGGTTCGACGGCCACCATGGCCATCGGCGTCGCACTGACCATCAGCACCAATCTGATCGTCATCCTGGCCGGCCTGGTTGTGCTGACCATCGGATTCTTCGCCGCCCACGCCATCGCGTCGGGATGGACGGGTCAGCGTGCAGTGGTCGGACGCACGCAAGCGACGTCGTTGTACAACCTCTTCTACTACGGCGGATCCAGCGTTCTCGGTTGGCTCGGCGGAGTGGTATTTCAGATGTACGGCTGGACCGCGATGGCGCTGTTCGTCATCGGTCTGACCGTGACGGCCGGTGGATGGGCATTGCTACAGGGCACACGACTGAAAACCACGCTCCCGGCCCCGACGCCCCAGGTCACACCGCAGCACTGAGTGCGACGGCCAAGGGGACGACGCTCAGACAGCAAATCGCCAGTATCAACAACGCGATGACGCCGCGACGATCCCATTTCTGCTGAGCTCCGGCGGCCGCCGAGACGAACAGGACGAATCCGATGCAGACCGAGCCGATGGTGATTGCGACGGGTGTGGACAGCACGACTAGCTGGTCTTCATGCTGCCCCAGCCGACATATGCGTCGACCGAGAGGTGACCGGTGATCCGCGGCTGGTCGCGCACCGGGTACTTGTCGCCGGTGTAGTGGGTCGAGATGCGGTCGATGTCGACCAGATCCGGATCGTCCTGCAGCGCGATTGTGCCGTGAATGGTGATGTGGGTGTACCAGCTGGCCTCGTCGAGCACCGAGATGGACACCCTGGGGTTGCCGCGGATGTGCTCGAGGCGCTTACGCCCGGCCTCGAAGTTCAAGACGATCCGGCCATCCTCCCACAGGTACCAGGTGGGGGCGGTGATGGGAGTTGCATCTGCTCGTACCACCGCCATGACTGCGGGGTTCGGCTTCTTCAGCAGCTCGATGGCCTCTGGCGGCAACGGTGGTTTCGGCATGACGCAACTCTACTTCCGGCCGAGAACGAACGAGGTCGGTCTCGGCCGGAAGAGAGAACTACAGGGTGGGGAGTTTGACGATCTGCCCGGCGTAGGACAAGCCGGCTCCGAAAGCGAGGAGCAGCGCGGTGTCGCCCGCCTTGGCCTTGCCGGTGCGGAGCAGTTCCTCCATGGCCAACGGAATCGACGCGGCCGAGGTGTTGCCGGTCTCCTCGATATCGTTGGCGACGACAGTGTCGTCGCCGAGGTGCAGGCTCTTGGCGAGCAGTTCGGTGATGCGGCTGTTGGCCTGATGCGGGATGAACGCGTGCAGTTCCTCGGTCTTGATGCCCGCGGCGTCGATCACCTTCTGTGCCGCCTTGCCCATTTCGAACGCGGCCCAGCGGAACACCGAGATGCCGTTCATTCTGATCCAGGGACGCTCGGCACCCTCTGTGGTGATGTAGTCGTACCAGTCGATCGTCTGGTAGATCGCATCCGCCTGTGAACCGTCGGAGCCCCAGACGGCAGGCCCGATCTCGGTCTCGTCGCTCTGGCCGACCACTACCGCGCCCGCGCCGTCGGCGAAGATGAATCGCGTCGTGCGGTCGTACGGGTCGGTGGTCTCGCTCAGCTGCTCTGCGCCGATGACGAGGACATACTTGGAGGTTCCCGCCTTGACCAGATCGGAAGCGACGGCAAGGGCGTAGCAGAATCCTGCGCAGCCGGCGCCGATGTCGAACGCGGCAGGACCCTTGGTGCCGAGTGCGTGCGCAACCTTGGCGGCAGCCTGCGGGGTCTGCTCGAGGTGTGTCGACGTCGCGACGATGACGGTATCGATGTCCTCGGCCGAGACGCCGCTTGCCGCGAGAGCCTTCTTGCCGGCCTCGATGGCCATGAATACGACGTTTTCCTCGGGCTTGGTGAAGCGGCGATTCTTGATGCCCGTCCGCGTCTGAATCCACTCGTCGCTCGAGTCGATGGTTTCGCAAATTTCGTCGTTGGTCACCACCCGCTCGGGGCGGTGGACACCCAAGCCTAGAAGCTTGGACTGTCGGCCGGAAGTTGTGCTGATCGATGCACCCATCTGTGTTCCTCTCGTGCTACCGCGCCATCGCCGAACTGTGGATCGGGTCTTGGGCTACGGGCTCGGGAAGACACGTTACGTGCGTGGAGTTCGGTACGTCACACCAGTTCGGCGATCAGGCCTGCCACCTCGGCAGGGCGGTCGATCATCGCGTGATGATGGGCGTGCGTGACGCCCGTGAATTCGGCGCCGAGATAGTGGGCCAATCGCCGTTGCTTGGCGATCCAGCGTCGTCCCCATGGTGTCGGCCGACCGGTATGGGCGGCGGCGACGGTGACCGGCACATCCGGCATCGGATGGCTGCGCCTGATCCGGTTGAGTTCGAGTGCCATATCCGGGTAGACGAAGTCCTCCACCAGCACCGCTTCGAGGTACGACGGTGTCCGATAGATCTGTGCAATCCAGTCGTAGGTTTCGATCGGAATGCCGTCGGGAGGGATGGACTGATTGAGAATGCGTCGCACGGTCGTTCCGAGTACTCGCTGCAGTCCGAGTGTTGTCAGTGTCCTCGAGAGGGCATATGCCGCCGAAATACGACAGCCCCTCGGAATCAGATGCCACGGATCGCGCTCCGCGCTCGAGTCGAGCAGCAGGATTCCCGCCGTACGCGACGGGTACAGCCGAGCGAACGCCTCCGCGTAGAACCCCGCGATCGAGTGTCCGACGATTACAGCTGGGGCTGGCAGCTCGAGGGCGTCGAGAACACCGAGAATGCGAGCTGCCTCGGCCTCGACGGTGGGCGTGTGGCCGCGCGGAAACGATTCGCTGAACCCGAACCCGGGTCGGTCGAACACGACGACCGTGTGAAATGCCGACAGAATCGCGGCCGTGTCGTTCCAGTCGAACCAATTGCCTCCGAGTCCGCCGCACAAGACGATCGGCGGACCACCACCGGTCACCATGACGTGGGTGCGCAGTCCGTCGACTACGACGAACCTGCCGGGAGGTGATTGTTTCATGTGAAACATTCCGATTTTTCGTTACTGTCGCGGCTTCGCGAGGGGGAAGGCCAAGGTCTCGCGGATGCTGCCACCGGTGATCAACATGACGACGCGATCGACGCCCATGCCGAGGCCACCTGTTGGCGGCATGCCGTACTCGAGTGCCTGCAGGAAATCCTCGTCGAGCGACATCGCTTCCTCGTCACCGCCCGCCGCGAGAAGAGATTGTTCGGTCAATCGGCGACGTTGATCGACGGGGTCGGTGAGCTCGCTGTACGCGGTACCCAGTTCCACACCCCACGCGACGAGATCCCACTTCTCGGCGACACCCGGAATCGATCGATGCGGACGGGTCAACGGCGACATCGAAGTCGGGAAGTCTTTGTAGAAGGTGGGGAACTTGGTGTCGTCCTCGACGAGATGCTCGTACATCCCCTGTGCGACGGCGCCTGCATCCCAACTCTTTTCGTATGGAACGTCGTTCTCCTCGCAGAGTCTGCGAAGTTCGGCGAGTGAGGTGTCGGGGGCGACCGGGACGCCGAGCTTCTCTGCGACGGCCCCGTGCAGTGTTTTGACGGGCCATTCACCGGAGATATCGATTTCGATCATCTCGCCGTTCGGGCCGTCCGGTCGGAGGACTATTTCACGACCGTGTGCGGCGATAGCGGCCTGCTGAATGAGCTGTCGGCACAACACCATCGCTTGCTCGTAGTCACTGTGCGCTTCGTACGCCTCGAGAATGGTGAACTCCGGGTTGTGCTTGAAGTCGGCGCCTTCGTTGCGGAACACTCGACCGATCTCGAATACCTTGTCCATGCCGCCGACGCACAGCCGTTTCAAGTACAACTCGGGTGCGATCCGCAAATACAGATCGAGGTTGTAGGCGTTGATGTGGGTGATGAACGGGGCCGCGTTCGCTCCGCCGTGAACCTGCTGCAGGATCGGCGTCTCGACCTCCATGTATCCGCGGTTCGACAGTGAGTCCCGCATCGATTTGACGACGTTGCTGCGAGCGATCATCAAATTCCTTGTGCTGCGGTTGATCGCAAGATCGATGTAGCGTTGACGCACCCGAGACTCAGGGTCTTTGAGGCCCTTCCACTTGTCCGGCAGCGGATGCAGGCATTTGGCATTCATCCGCCAGTCGCCGGCGAGCAGTGAGAACTCACCCTTGTTGCTTCTTCCGATTACTCCGCTGACCTCGATCAGATCACCCAGGTCGAAGTCGGCATCGAATTCGTCCAGCTTGTCCCCGACGCGCGCGCGGTCGAACAACACCTGAATGTCTTCGGTCCAGTCCCGCACGATCGCAAAGGCGACCCCGCCGTAGTCCCGAATCCGCAGTAGGCGACCGGCAATCCGAACCGTCGTTCCTTGGGGGGCCGCCAATGCCTCGGCGACGGAATGCGTCGGCGGATGTGCGACGGGGTAGCCCGCAGTGCCCTCGCCCTCGAGGCGCTCGAGCTTGGAGATCCGGACGCGAACCTGGTCGGGGCGCCGCGGTCCCTGCGGCTGCTCGTCTTCCTCCTCTAAATTTTGCGGTCCGCTACCGTCACTGTGGATGTCGGTACTGTCGGCGAGAGCTGCCGGCACAGCCACGTGGCTACCGGTGTGTTTGCGTGCGCGCCGGAAACTCGGCAGCGTCAGGAAGCCCTCGGCGATCGCAGATGCGATGCCGACCTTCGGTAGTACGCGACTGTCGGCGAAGCACAGATAGCGCGGTTCCCAGTCGGGTTGATACTTCAAATTCGAGCGGTACAGCGCCTCGAGTTGCCACCACCGCGAGAAGAACACGAGCATCGAACGCCAGATCCGCAGTACCGGCCCAGCTCCGATTCGACTGCCCTCCTCGAACACGGATCGGAACACCGCAAAGTTCAACGAAATCTTACTGACACCGAATTGATCTGCACCGGTTGCCAGTTCGGTGACCAAAAGTTCGATCACTCCGTTGGGGGATTGGGGATCGCGTCGCATCAGATCCAACGACACACCGGTCCGACCCCATGGCGCCAACGACAGAATTCCGACGGTCTTCTCACCCTGCGTGGCTTGAACCAGCATGCAATCGCCGTCGAGCGGATCACCGAGGCGTCCGAGCGCCATCGAGAATCCGCGCTCGGTCTCGGTGTCACGCCACGCGTCGGCGCAGTCGATGATCTCGGCCATCTCGGGTGCAGGAATGTTGCGGTGACGACGTATTTCCACCGTTACACCCGCCTTGCGTGCACGTGTGACGGCTTGGCGGACCGGCCGCATATCGCGGCCGTTGAGGTTGAACTTCTTGGTGTACAGGATGGCTTCGTCGCCGAGTTCGAGGACGTTCAGACCGGCTCGCTTGTAGGCCGTCGCGCCGATTTCGCTGGCCCCCATCACTGCAGGCGACCAACCGTACTTTTCGGCCAACTCGAGCCACGCGTCGATGGCGTGCGGCCACGCCTCGGGATTGCCGATGGGATCACCGCTGGCCAAGCACACTCCGACCTCGACGCGATACGTGACCGCAGCCTTACCGCTCGGGGCGAACGCGACACCCTTGTCACGCCGGGTGGCGAAGTAACCGAGGGAGTCGTCCGCTCCCCATTTGTCGAGGAGGCCGCGCAGTGCCGACTCGTCGCTACCCGTCAGCGCATTGGTCGAACGCTGCGACCGGAACAGGGTGACCACGGCCGCGAGCAAGGCGAGTGCGCCGAACAGACCGAGCAGAGTATTGACGAAACCGTGTGGGTGACCACTGAATTGCTCGTTGTCGACCGTCGCCAATGCCGTGACGCGGTTGAAGGCCCACAGGAACGTCTCGTTCTCCGGGAGCGTGCCGGGGAACAGTGCGACCAGAGCCCAGCCGAGCAGGGTGCCGACTATCGCGCCCAGAACCAGAACTCCGAGAGCTTTCCATACGGCGCCGCGCCGTACGCGGGTGTAGAACTCCTTGCGTGCCGCCACCAGAATGCCGATGACGACGACGTGGACGCACAGGGCGACCCAGGCGTTGGCGTTCTTCTCCTGGATGCCCTCGGCGAGATCGGTAAGTGCGAAGAGCACGAGATAAAGCGTCAGGAACCACCAGGCGATGCGCTTACGGCTTGCCAATGCTGCCGCGGTGAGACCGACTACCAGCGCCCACGCCAGTGAGGTGTCCGGGGCATCGATGTAGAAGTTGTTCACGTACTCTCGCGGCACTCGTATGGCTTCTCGCAGCGACGGGGAGATACTCCACAGAAACACCAGCACTGCGAAAGTGCCGAGAATCAGCCCGGCAATGTGTGGAACCTGCGCCAGCCGACCGTGTTCGGGTGGCGCGAAGGACCGCGCGGGCTTCTCCTCCCCGCGAGCGGACTTCTTCGGTGACACCGATGTGCTCGTCAAGGCCCACTCCTGCCGTCAGCGCTGTCGACTACTCAGGGCCAACGGTAACGCCGACGACAGGTTCAGGGGGGATCATTCGGCAGTCGAGAGACCGCGCGCCTTGGTTAGGAGGCTTTCCAGGACCGCCAGATCAACTTCTCGACGATGATTGCGGGACCTTCCGGCCGAGCGGAAGCGTATTGGTCGTACTTGTCCACGAGGGCATCGATTGCTGCTTTGCCCTCGTCGGAATGGGCGTCGACGACACGGGCCGATCCGCTGGCGCGAACCCACCACAGGTTGTCCCACTCGTCTTCGTAGTTGTCGACGATGAGGCCCACAGCCGGGTCGGCGCGGATGTTGTCCAGGCGCTGGAGTTTACGGGTGGATTTGGGCTTCCAGTCGATGGCAGTGACGATGCGATCGTCGACGACGGCGAAGACGACAGGCACGAGATGTGGTGTGCCGTCGGGATTGATCGTGGACAGAATTGCTCGTTGGGCGGCGGAAAAGCGAATGGTGTCGTCGGCGATCTTCACAGTTGTTTCCTTGTCGATCCGGGGTGCGTGAAAGCTCGCGCGCGGTCATGCAGAGGCGCTGTGCGCGCCGTCCTGACATAGGACGTTCTCGAGCTGGACGGCTGTCATCGGACGACCGAGAAGGTGGCCTTGCCCGAAGGTGACTCCCATGTCAGCGCAGGAAGCCATTTGCTCGGGCGTTTCGATACCTTCGATAACAGTGTCCTTGCCCAGGTCGTGCGAGACGTCTACGACAGCTTTGCACAGCGCGGAGATGGCGCGCCTGCGCTGAAGGTTCTTGCTGTCGAAGTGCTGGGTGAGTGATCTGTCGATCTTGAGGATGTCGACGGGCAGGATCGCGAGGCGTTCGAGCGAGGAGAAACCGGAGCCGAAGTCGTCGATCGCGACGAGAACCCCATGTCGGCGCACGTCGAGTAGTTGGTACTGCACGGCGTCGACGTTGTGCAGCGACTTCGATTCCGCCAGTTCGATCACGACGCGTCCGGGCTCGATGCCGAGTGCGTCGATGACGTCGATGACGTCGGTGGCCAGTGTTCCTGCGGCGAAATGCAGCGGGCTGACGTTGATGCCGATCTGCGCCGCGATGCCGCGATGCTGCCAGGAGGCGATGGTCCGGCCGACCTCGTTGAGAATCCAGTTGCTCAGCGGGATGATGAGGCCGGCGTCTTCGGCGAGCGGGATGAAGGTGTCGGGCATCAGCAGACCCAGTTCAGGGTGATTCCACCGAATGAGTGCCTCGGCGCCGATGACGATGCCGGAGGAAATTTCGACGATGGGCTGGTAGAGCATCTCCAGTTCGTGTTCGGCCATGGCCACCCCGCGTAAGCGTTCGAGCATTTCCAGCCGAGTGCGGTTACTGTCGCGCAGGTCGGTCGAGAACACCTGGTGGCTGCTGCGCCCCAGCGATTTGGCCGCGTGCATCGCGGTGGTTGCGTCGTGAATGAGTTGAACCGGGTCGGTGTTCTCCGCGTCGGAGGTGGCTACGCCCACGCTGGCAGTGATGGTCAGCTTGCGATTGCCGAGCTCGAACGACGGCTCGAGGACGCTGACGAACCCGGCGGCAAGTGCGCGTGCCGCGATGGACTGACATCCGCGGGCGATGACCACGAACTCGTCGCCGGTCAATCGGCCGAGGGTGTCACTGGGCCGCGTCGACGCATCGATTCGGTGGGCGACGAGGCGGAGCAGTTGGTCACCCTGTGTGGGACCGAGGGCGTCGTTGAACTCCTTGAATCCATCGATGTCGACGAGTAGGACGCTGACTTCGTTGTCGGTGGTGCGCCGCTGCAATTCGCCACGCAACAGTGTTTCGATCTCGTCCCGGCTGGCCAGGCCTGTCAGCGGGTCCTGCCGCGAAGCCCCACCCAGCTCCGCCGCAAGCGCGGTGATGTCGGTGTGGGTGATGTAGAGGCCGCTACCGTCGGTGAGCAGCGCGGCTCGCATGCGGTACCAATAGTCGTTTTCGTGCGTGGACCAGCGGAAGTCGAAGGTATGCATCGCCGAGTCACCGCCCACGAGTCCCTGGAGTCCGGTCAGAACGATCGCTGCGTCCTGGTTTCCGGACTCGGCCGCAGCGCGCCACAAATCGAAGTAGTCTCCACCCGGAACGCAGTGCGAACCACCAGGCCGACTACCCCAGAACTGACCCCACAGTTGGTTGACCAGCACGATGGTGCCGTTTGTGTCGAGTACAACGGTTCCAGCGGGGACTGCGTCGAGCATGGTTTGGGCAAGCTCGTCGGTCCATTCGCTTCGACCGCTGCCGAGCCGTTCGGTCGTGACGTCCAGAGCCCAGATTGCGTAGCCACCCGAGCCCGGGTTGACCTTGTACGACAGCCACTTCTGCAGTGCGTACGAAAAATCTTCGACTACGCCGGACCAGCCGGGGAGGCTGCACTTGGCTAGAAACTCTGCCCGAGCGGCTTCGTTGAACCACGCCTCGAGTTCGCGTCCGAGAAGGCGATCGCGTGTCGTGTGCAGCAGATGCGCAGCGGCAGGGTTGGCATAGGTGATGACAAGAGAAGTGTTGACCAGCAGGAGAGCTTCGGGGATCGACTCCAGCTCATCACGTGGCGCTGAATGTGGATCGTCGATTCGTGGTCGGGGCATGGAAGGATCTCGGCTCATACTCCCCCCCTGTGACTGGTCGACCAAAGGCAAGAATAGCCCGAAAGTTTGCTTTCGCGCTAGAAACAGGGTGATTGCCTTGTTTTGATAGTTGTTTGAACGACTTTTGTCCGAAAGTCGCTCAGACCGAACCGACATTGGCCGGCTCCAACAACCGCTGAACCATGCATTGGAGAACATCGATCCCGTCGGTCGACAGTACGGACTCCGGATGGAACTGAACCGAGGCGAATCCGGCGCCGCGCAGCGCAGTGACGCCATGGGAGTCTATCGAGCATTCCACCCCTGAAATCTCGCCCGGCAGCGCGGCGAATGCGTTGTAGAAACCGAGTGTCCGACGCTCTCCGAACAGCTCGACCTCCCGCTGAACTCCCTGCTGCGGATGAGAAAGCGCGACGACGTCCAGACCGAGAATCCGTGCGAGAACCTGGTGACTCAGGCAGATCGCGAGTAATGGCGCCCCGTTGTCGAGTCGAGCGCGGACGGCCCGCTCCACTGCACGAATTCGGTTGTCGGGAGCAAGGTTCGGATCTCCGGGCCCGGGTCCACACACCAGCAGGTCGGCGTCGGTGCCGGAGTACTCCTCCCATCGAACAACCGATACGTCCATGCCGAGGTGGCGGAGCTGATGGGCGATCATCGCCGTCCACTGATCCTCGAAATCGACGACGACCGCTGTCCGACCCAGCAATTCGGGCAGTACGACCAGTGGTTGCTGGTCGAGCCAGAACGACGCCAGCTTCTCGTTGCGCAACGCCAACGCGTCGGCGACGCCCGGATAGGTGTCGAGACGGACCGCGTCCGTTCCGCGTGGACGTGCCGGTTCGATACCGAGGGCGGCGAGTACGCCGCCGAGCTTCGAACGGGTCTCGGCCACTTCGTGTTCGGGTACCGAGTTGCGCACGAGGGTGGCGCCTGCCGAGATTTTCAGCTCACCGGCAGGCGAGATCTCGCACGTGCGGATGAGGATCGGCGCATCCAGCGTGCTCACCCCGTCGACGCGCTCGAACAGTGCCAGAACGCCGGAATAATAACCGCGCCCGTTGGCTTCGTATCGCTCGATGACGCGTGCGGCATTTTCGATCGGTGAACCGGTGACGGTAGGTGCGAACATCGTCTCCCGCAGGATCTCGCGTGGATCCAGCTCACTCTCGCCCAACAGGATGTACTCGGTGTGCGTCAGGTGGCCCATCTGTTTGAGGCGCGGACCGATGACGCGGCCACCGTTTCCGCAGATGCGGCTCATCATCTTCAGTTCCTCGTCGACGACCATGAACAGCTCGTCGTTCTCTTTCGCATCACCGAGAAAGTCGAGAACACCTGCACCCGAGGGGCCTTCGACAGGGTGCCGGTAGGTACCGCTGATCGGATTCATCGTCGCCGTAGTGCCATCGAATCCGACGTGCCGTTCCGGGGTCGCACCTACGAGTGTGATCTGCGGTGTGTGAACGAAAAACGTCCAGTAAGAACCCGATTCACCGACCAACAGTCTTCGGAAGATTTCGAGTCCACTGGCGATCGGGTCGTCCAACTGGGCCCGAAAGTCGCGGCGAATGACGAAGTTCGCGCCCGCACCCCGGCCGATCTCGTCGGTGAGCACCCGCTCCACGACCGCAGCGTATGCGTCGTCTTCGGGCTCGAACCGGCCGTGGAGAAGGTTCAGTTCGGAGTTCGGAAGTGCGCCCAGCACCTCGTCGATACTCAGCAGGGCACGCTCGTGGACCTGCAGGTACTGCAGCGGGGATTCGTCGTCGTGGCATACGAAACCGCGTTCGGTGACCTGCCGAAATGGGACCAGTGCCAACACATCGGGGCCGTCGGCATGCGGATTCAATGGAATGTCGGAGAGGGACGGCGCATCGGTGACATCGCCGATCAGAACGTCGACACCGTGTTCGCGGCTCAGAATTGCGAACGGCGCGGAACCGGTGAGAGCCTTCTTCAAAACTTTCGAGGTCGGAGCTTCGTGCACGTCGATCAGCCTTTCGGATTAGCAGAAGGCTGCCCGCCGAGGGGCCCAGACAACAAAAAAATGGCCACCTCGAAAGGCGGCCACGGTTGGAAGTACGCAAAGGTGTGGGTGCCTAAGAGCGCCACCACCATGATCCTGCAACGAGAAGAGGTGCGTACATGTCGAGTGACTGTACACACTTGCGCCCGGGCTAGCTCGCCATCCGCATCAGTACTCGCTCGATCGCGTCGACGGCACGGTCCAAGTCTGCTTCGCTGATCGTCAACGCAGGCCGGAAGCGGATCGAACGACCACCGCAACCGAGCGCGAGGACGTGCTCCTCGGTGCGGAGGTCCTCGATCAAGCGGTCGCGACTCCCGGCGTCGGGCATCGTGAAAGCGCACATCAACCCGCGCCCGCGGACCTCGGTGACCATCTCGTGCCGCGTCGCCATGTCATCGAGGCGACACCTCAGGTGTCGCCCCAGTGTGGCAGCGCGCTCGATGAGCCCTTCGGATTCGACGATCTCGAGTATCCGCCGAGAACGCACCATGTCGGTGAGGTTGCCACCCCACGTGGAGTTGATGCGTGAGGAGACCGCGAAGACGTGATCGTCGAGATCGTCGACGCGTCCACCCGCCATGACGCCGCAGACCTGAACCTTCTTGCCGAACGCGAGCACGTCGGGGACGGCGTCGAGCTGCTGGAAAGCCCATGCGGTGCCGGTCATTCCGGCGCCCGTCTGTACCTCGTCGACAACGAACAACGCGTCGTACTCGTGGCACAGATCCCGAAGCTGCACCAGGAACTGCGGGCGAAAATGGTTGTCACCGCCTTCACCCTGAATGGGTTCGATTATCGCGCAGGCGATGTCGTGGGGATTCGCCTCGAAGGCGATCCGGGCCGCGGCAAGTGCGTTCGCTTCCAGCGCGTCCATGTCCACCCCACTGCGGATGTACGGCGACGGGATGCGGGGCCAATCGAATTTCGGAAACCGCGCGACCTTGTTGGGGTCGGTGTTGGTCAGCGACATCGTGTATCCCGTGCGGCCATGGAACGCATGCTCGAAATGCAGTACCTGCGTACCCAGTGCTGGGTCGATGCCGTGCTTACCGTTCCACCGACTCTTCCAGTCGAACGCGACCTTGAGTGCGTTCTCGACGGCGAGCGCACCACCTTCGACGAAGAACAGGTGCGGCAGACGCGGGTCTCCCAGCACTCGGGCGAAGGTATCGACGAACCGCGCCATGGCCACGGTGTAGACATCGGAGTTGCTCGGCTTGTTCATCGCCGCCTGCAGCAAGTCGGCGCGGAACGCCGCGTCCGACACCAGACCGGGATGGTTCATCCCGAGCGCCGAAGAGGCGAAGAACGTGAACAGATCCAGGTACGACGTGCCGTCCCTGGCATCGACGAGCGTCGATCCCTGGCTCTTGTCGAGATCGAGAACCATCTCGAATCCGTCGGCGAGCATGTGGCGACCGATGATGGCATGGACGTCGTGGGCGTCGACAGTCGATGTGGCCGCTGCCGCGCGCTGCAATACCTGCGTCATAGTGCTCAACATACGCGTTAATATTCCGTTAGCAAGCCCGTAGAACAGTATATTTTCCTGTCTGCGGGCATTCGGCTAGATTGAAATGACACTCTCCGGCTTCGAAAGGTGCGCACCATGCCCTCACCCGTCACCCACGATGCGTTGAGTGTCGAGACCCGCGCGATTCTTGGGCGACTCGGCGTTCGCGTCGATCTCGATGCCTCGACCGCAGCGACCACCTCGACCATGCCGATCGTGGCGCGCTCACCGATCACCGGTGGCAATCTGGCGTCCCTCGGTTCGGCCACGGTCTCCGACGTCGACGCGGTCATCGCCGACGCCAGGACGGCCTATGCCCAGTGGTCGAGTGTGCCGGCGCCCGTCCGCGGCGGCCTCATCCGTGAACTCGGTCAACTCCTACGTGAATACAAAGACGATCTCGGTGCGCTCGTGTCGATCGAGGCGGGCAAGATCGTCTC
This sequence comes from Rhodococcus sp. 1168, assembly GCF_002091955.1. Lineage (GTDB taxonomy): Bacteria > Actinomycetota > Actinomycetes > Mycobacteriales > Mycobacteriaceae > Rhodococcoides. Next base: position 108,835 of record NZ_MKKY01000068.1, read on the forward strand.
CGAGGGCCTCGGCGAGGTGCAGGAAATGATCGACATCTGCGACTTCGGCGTCGGATTGTCGCGTCAGCTCTACGGAAAAACGATTGCTACCGAACGACCCGGCCACCGAATGATGGAACAGTGGCACCCCCTCGGCGTCGTCGCCGTCATCACCGCGTTCAACTTCCCGGTGGCAGTGTGGTCGTGGAATGCCGTGCTGGCGTTGGTTTCCGGTGACACAGTGGTGTGGAAGCCCTCGGAGAAGACTCCGCTGACCGCACTCGGAGTGCAGGCACTGTTCGAGCGCGCCGCCGAAAAAGCAGGCGTGGACCCGAAAGTTGCACAGCTCATCGTCGGCGATCGGGTCGCCGGCGAAGCCCTCGTCGACGACCCGCGAGTGGCGCTCGTGTCGGCGACGGGCTCGACGCGGATGGGACGCGCCGTCGCACCTCGAGTGGCCGAGCGGTTCGGGCGGGCACTGCTCGAGCTCGGCGGCAACAACGCGGCGATTGTGACACCGTCCGCAGATCTCGACCTGACCACCCGCGGCATCGTGTTCTCCGCGGCAGGCACTGCAGGACAACGGTGTACGTCGTTGCGACGCGTTATCGTGCACTCGTCCATAGCCGAGGAACTCGTGGAACGGATCGCGCGCGCGTACGCCACCTTGTCGATCGGATCGCCCCTGGACCCAGACACTCTGGTCGGACCGCTGATCGACGCACCCGCCTTCGCCGGTTTTCAGAAGGCGCTCGACGCTGCATTGGCCGACGGCGGCGTCGTGCGTGCCGGCGGCAACCGCGTCGAGATATTCGGTGAGTACGCCTACTACGTCGAGCCGACCGTCATCACGATGCCCACGCAAACCGACATCGTCAAGCACGAGACGTTCGCGCCGATCCTCTACGTGCTCACCTACGACACGCTAGACGAAGCTATAGCCCTGCACAACGATGTGCCACAAGGGCTTTCGTCGTCGATCTTCACCACCGATCTGCGCGAGGCGGAGATGTTCCTGTCCGCAGCAGGCTCGGACTGCGGGATCGCCAACGTCAACATCGGACCGTCCGGTGCCGAAATCGGCGGAGCATTCGGAGGCGAGAAGGAAACCGGTGGCGGCCGCGAATCCGGATCGGATGCCTGGAAGGCGTACATGCGCCGGGCAACCAACACCGTGAACTACTCCAATGATCTGCCCTTGGCTCAGGGAGTGAAATTCACCTGAGCAGGCCGTCGACCAAGGCGTCGACGATCTCGTCCGTCGACGTCCCGGGGTCGATCGGATAGGTGAGCCGGTCGAGCAGCAGACCGTCGATCGCGTAGTGGAACAGCGCAACCTCTTTGGCGCCGCCGGGTAGTCCTGCGGCAAGGTTGAATTCGACGTCTGTGGCGAAGTTCGATCGCTGCCAGTCTCCGAGTATCTCGCCGATCTCGGGACGTCGCGATGCCTCGAGCCGTAACTCGAACAGGGCCAGCGTCACATCTGGATTGCCGAGTAGCCGTGCGACGATGTCGCGAATGTAGTCGGCGAACAGTGCAAGGCTCGGGACTTGTTCCGCCAGTGGACCGTGGACGACAGGATCTGGTGCGAGTCTTTCGCCGATCCGATCGATCAGGCCTGCGAAGACGTCGTGGCGGGACTTGAAGTAGTTCGACGTCGTTCCCTTGGGTACCGAGGCCTCGACGTCGATCGCCCGATGCGTGAGTCCGCGTGCACCTTCGCGCGCGAGGATGCGGAGACCGGCGTCGGCGAGCTCGGAGCGTCTCTGCGGATTGCGAGCCATGGAAAAAGCCTAGCGCAACCACGACGGCTGTCGTAGTCTTACAGCGACTACTACAGCTGTCGTGATTGGAGCGTCCTATGCGTGAACTGGTCTACTACGTCGCGGTCAGCCTCGACGGATACATAGGCGCCCCGGACGACACGTTCGACGCCTTCCCGATGCAGGGTGATCACATCGACATGATTGTGCGGGACTACACGGACACTCTTCCTACACTCGCACTCGAGGCATTGGGAATGACGCCGGATCTGACGCGCTTCGACACGGTCCTGATGGGGTGGAACACGTACGTCGCCGGGGGACCGCACCCGCCGGGTGGCCCATACGGTCATCTGAAGCAATACGTGTTCTCCCGGAACCACACCGACGTCGAACCTGCAGTGACGATTCCAAATGAAAGCCCCGTCGAACATGCTCGGAAACTCAAGCAGGAGAACGGCAGTGGAATTTGGCTTGCAGGCGGCGGCATCCTCGCATCGGAACTGGTCGACGAGATCGACCGGCTGATCATCAAGGTAAACCCGATCCTGTTGGGTTCGGGAAAACGGATCTTCGCCGAGCGCGAGTATGCGCCCATGCGAGCAGAGTTGATCGCCAGTACGCCCTACAGATCTGGGGTAGTGATCAACGAGTACGCCCGGTGATCGGGATCGTTCTTTGGACCGCGCACCCTTTTTGGTAACCGTGCACCCGCGTTTGCGTTCTTTGCCAGGATGATCGTGAGACACATCCTGGCAAAGTAGGCGGGGAATCGAGTTGCTTGTGATCGACATCGAGATCGGACGCACCCGCACGGGCGGGCGCACGTTTCCGGTTGCGTTTCGGATCGCGTTCGTCGAAGAGTGGGATCTGTGTACCGACCACGGATCGAAGGTTCGACTGATGCGTGAGCACAACCTCACCAGAGCGACCGTGCGGAACTGGCTTCGGAGCCGAGACGAGGGAGAATACGAAGCACAGATGGCTCCGGCCGCAGAAAAGAGGTCACTACGCCGCATGGAGAACTTCGACCGCGCCGAATTCAACAGACTCCGTAAAGAGAACCGCGAACTCAAACACAAACTCGCCCAGAGCGAGGCGGTGCAAGAGATCCTGGGAAAAGCGTACGAGCTCTTGGAAGGAATCACCACGAGCTCACCGAACGAGGACCCGACCGAGATTCCGGTAACACTGCTGAGCGCGAACGAATACGCACGGTGGCTCGAGCGCAACAAACTGTCCTGATCGCCCTCGTCGGCGCGCTCGTGGGAGCTGACGTCGGTGTCCGTGACGGATGCGAATTGGTCGGTATCGCACGCGCCACCTATTACCGAATAACACGCAACTACTCCCACTACCGCCCTGTCGTCGATCCGACACCGCACAAGGATCGACACCAACCAGCAGCACTGACCGCATCCGAACGGACTGCGATCGTGTCAGTCCTCGAAGCTGACGACTACGCCGATCTGTCTGTCGTTCAAACATATTGGCGTGCATTCGATGCCGAGAAAATTGACTGCAGCGAGCGTACGTTCTACCGGATAGCCGCCCAACAGGGGTTGGTCGGTGATCGTCGACGCAGCAAGCTCGGCGGTCTCGTCCAACATCGCAGCAAGCCGATCGTGCACGCCGGCGACGTCGGTGAACTGTGGTCCTGGGATGTCACCGAACTGCGGGGGCCACGGACCCAGGATCGATACAGGTTGTATCTGGTCATAGATGTGTTCTCCCGCTATCCGGTGGGTTGGCGTGTCGAATACTCGGAAGACTCTGCCCTGGCGGTAGCGATGTTCGCCCGCGCTATCGAACGATTCGGGGCACCTAACGGAGTGCACGCAGACAATGGTGCAGTCATGCGTTCGGATGCTCTGGTGAGATCTCTCGTCGCCGAGAACGTCGTCCCGACGTATTCACGACCGAGGGTCAGCGATGACAATCCGTTTTCGGAGTCATTGTTCAAGACCATCAAATACGACCTCAACTGCCCACCGCACTTCGATGACATCGAGCACGCCCGCACATGGACAACAGAGTTTCTTCATCGCTACGCCACTGAACACCGCCACAGTGGACTCGGACGGCACACACCACATCAGGTGCACACCGGCATCGCTGCTGACACTCAGCAACGACGCCAGCGTGCACTCGACCGGGCTTACGCCAACCACCCCGAACGCTATCGCGCAGCACCCTGTGCCCCTGACCTTCCCGGACCCACCGGGATCAACACCAACCTGTCTCGGACAGGTTGACAACTTCCG
>NZ_MKKY01000069.1 GCF_002091955.1 Rhodococcus sp. 1168
GAACGCCTGCAGATCACTCGCCCGAGTCTGCGCCAACAACTCCTCGAACGTCATCGAAGAATCCACCCGATTACGGAAGACCAACGTGTTGACGAACATTCCGATGATGTCGTCCAAGGCTTTGTCGCTGCGCCCGGCGAACGGAGTGCCGATCGCAATGTCATCTGTACCCGACAATCGAGCGAACAACACTGCCATCGCCGAATGCACCACCATGAACAGTGTGCTGTTGGTCCGGCGCGCAAGCTTCACGAGCCGAGCATGCAGGTCCGCATCGACCGTGAAGTCGGCTCGATCTCCTGCATACGACTGCACCGCCGGACGCGGACGATCGATCGGCAGATCGAGCTGATCAGGAAGGCCCGCCAAAGCAGTCTTCCAGTACGACACCTGTTGCGAGGCAATCGATTCCGGATCGTCCTCGCTACCGAGAACCTCACGCTGCCACAACGCGTAATCGGCGTACTGCACCGGCAACGGAGCCCAACCAGGCGCCTCACCTGCAGAACGCGCCGCATACGCCACCATCACATCACGCGTCAACGGACCCATGGAGGAACCATCGGCCGAAATATGGTGAACCACGAGGGCAAGCACGTGTTCCGTCGACGAAATGGTGAACAACCGGACCCTGAGCGGTATCTCCGTCGTGACATCAAACGTCGTCGATACCAGAGCACGTACCCGGCTCTCGACGTCCGAAGCATCGATCTCGACGACCTCGATGTCGGGCTGGACCCGTTCCGCCGGGACAACGAACTGGACAGGGCCGTCTTCGGTCTCGGGGTACATCGTACGAAGAGACTCGTGCCGTGCAATCACATCTCGCACGGCAGCCCCTACTGCACCTACATCCAACTCACCCGACAACCTGATGGCGACCGGCACGTTGTACGCCGCTGAACCGGCATCGAAGCGGTTCAGGAACCACATCCGCTGCTGCGCCAACGACAACGGCACCACACCCGGACGCTCCCGCGCCACCAACGCAACCCGATCCCCCGACCCCACCGACTGCTCCACCCGAACCGCCAAGCCACCCACCGACGGCGCCTCGAACACCAACCGCACCGGCACCACCGCATCCAACGCCACACCCAACCGCGACACCACCTGCGTCGCAATCAACGAATTACCACCCAACGCAAAGAAATCATCATCGACACCCACACGATCAACACCCAACACCTCCGAAAACACCCGCGCCACCGCCTCCTCCACCGGAGTCGACGGAGCCCGAAACACCACAGCCTCGAACACCGGAGCCGGCAACGCCGCCCGATCCAACTTCCCATTCACCGTCAACGGCAACGCATCCAACACCACAAACGCCGACGGCACCATGTACGACGGCACCACCGCACCCAACGCCACCTTCACCTCACCCACATCCAAAGACACACCCACACCACCAACCACATACGCCACCAACTGATCCCCCGCAAACTCATCCACCCGAGCAACCACCGCAACATCGACCACCCCATCCACCCCACGCAACGCCGACTCGATCTCCCCCAACTCGATCCGGAAACCACGCACCTTCACCTGAAAATCACTACGCCCCACATACTCCAACTCACCAGAACCACCCCACCGCACCACATCGCCCGTCCGATACAACCGAGAACCCACACCCACACCCGCAACACCGACAAACGGATTCGCCACAAACCGCTCCGCCGTCAAATCCACCCGACCCACATACCCACGCGCCAACTGCACACCCGCCAAATACAACTCACCCGACACACCCACCGGCACCGGATGCAACCGCTCATCGAGCACCAACACACCCGTATTCCACTCCGGCACACCAATAGGCACACCCGCAACATCACCCGCCCCCACCTCATGCACCGTCACCGACACCGCAGCCTCCGTCGGACCATACAAATTGAACAACGCACCCGCATTACCCCGACGGAACCACTGCGCAGTCGCCCCCGGCAACGCCTCACCGATCGCCAACACCCGCACCAACGAACTCGACAACACACCACCCGACACCGCCAACAACGCCGACAACATCGACGGAACCACATGCAACGTCGTCACCGACTCCGCCACCATCAACTCATGCAGATACGCCGCATCCCGATGCCCCTCCACCGACGCCACCACCACCGCCGCACCCGAGACCAACGCCGACCAGAACTCCCACACCGACAAATCGAACGTCGCCGCAGTCTTGAGCAACACCACATCACCGACACCCAACCCGAACTCGGACCTCTTCCACACCAACTGATTCACCACAGCCTCATGCGAGACCGCCACACCCTTCGGCCGACCCGTCGACCCCGACGTGAAAATCACATAC
>NZ_MKKY01000070.1 GCF_002091955.1 Rhodococcus sp. 1168
GACAGCCACAATCTCGAGGGGTTCAGGCCGACACGTCAGCAGGAAGAAAGATCGAGGCTAGGTGAACCTTCCAGTAGGCGTACGGACGGTCGCTCCGGCTTATATGCTCGGTGCTGTGATTGTGGTCGGCACTACGCCCTCGGCTGCCGTACCTCCTACGACGGCTGCCGTGACGTCGGAGGCCGATTCTCGACGCGAACTGCAGCGGCTGATTCGGTCCACTCCGGCGCGCATGATCGCGCTGGGATTGATACTCGTCATCGCGTTCGTGATCACCGGTACCGCTACGTCCATCTCGGTATCGGAGCGAGCTCGAACCCTCGACACCCTTCTCGTACGGACCGAGCCACTCGCCAACTCGGCACAGAACCTCTACGGCGCACTGTCCGTTGCCGACGCGGCTGCCTCGACTGCTTTCATCGCCGGCGGGTTGGAGCCCAGGGACGTTCGCGATCGATACACCCAGGCGATCGGAAATGCCGGCACCGAATTGATCCGAGCTTCCGACGGGCTCGCGGTTACCGACGACGCAGCGCGGACGGTTCTCATGGAGATCGGCGCGGGCCTGCCGGTGTACACCGGACTGGTGGAGACTGCTCGTGCCAACAATCGCAGTGGCAATCCCGTCGGTGCGGCGTATCTGGGTGAGGCGTCGACGCAGATGCAGTCTTATCTGCTGCCCCGTGCCGAACGCCTATACGCCGAGCAGGCCGCCCGGGTATCGAACGACCAGGAACGCTTCGTCAATCCACCGTTCGTGGCGATCGGTCTCGTTGTGGTGTGCCTGATATTGCTGGTCCTCGCGCAGATATACCTTTCTACCCGCACCCGCCGAAAGCTCAACGTGGGATTTCTCGGCGCCTCCCTGGCGATCTCGCTTCTACTCGGGTGGATGTTGGTGGCGGGGCTTATTTCTTCGATAGCCACCGACCGCGCACTCGACCGCGGTGTTGCCCCGCTGCAGAAACTGACCTCCGGGTTCATCCTTGCGCAGCAGGCCCGCGCCGACGAAACACTCAACCTGATCCGACGTGGAAGCACCCGAGAGTTCGACGCGGAGTTCGCACAGAACACCGACCGTTTGACCGAGCTGTTTGCAGACAATGCCGATATGACCGGTTCGGTCGCCGCGTGGAAGGCCTCGCACGAGCGGATAGACCAGGCACTCGCCGTCGGCGATTTCACTACAGCTGTCACCGTGGCCACCGGCAACGGTGTTCAGGATTCCTCGACCCAATTCCGCTTGCTCGACACGATGCTCGACGACGGAATCGCCGGCGCACGTGCTGAGCTGCGTGGCAATGTGGTTCGCGCCAAGTCGGTCCTGACCGGACTTGCCTCGGGTGCGATCGTCCTCGCCGTCGCCGCTGCCGCCACAGTCGGAGCGGGGCTCATTCCGAGGTTGCGTGAGTACCTGTGAATAATCCTGTCCCCCTTCGTTTCTCGATTGCAATCCTCGCGGTTGTCGGTGCACTGATCGGGGGATGCGCAACCGAGGACGCGGTACCGGACGTTCCCGCCCTCAGCTACACCGAACCACCGCTGCCCGACGGCGCAGGTCCCGCGGCCAACTCCACCGAACCGTCGACCCCGGATCCCCAGTGCAATCGCCCCACCGCCAGCCTGCGGCCGATACCGCCCGAAGCAGCCGGTCGGAATGCCCCACCGATGCCGACCGTCGACGCGATCAAAAAACGTGGACGTCTGATAGTCGGGCTCGATGCCGGTAGCAATCTGTTCAGCTTCCGCGACCCGATGACCGGAAAGCTCGTCGGATTCGACGTCGACATCGCACGGGAGATCTCCCGCGACCTGTTCGGCGATCCGGATCGGGTGGATTTTCGAATAATGTCCTCCGCCGAGCGGATCGAGGGACTGCAGGATTCCACGGTCGACATCGTGGTGAAAACCATGACGATCACCTGTGCCCGTAAAGAGGATGTGTCGTTCTCCACCGTGTACTTCCAAGCGCAGCAACGTGTTCTGGCGGTCAAAGGGTCGGGGATCAACGGTGTCGCCGATCTCGCGGACAAGCGGGTATGTACGGTGGACGGCACGACGTCACTGCGCCGACTGCAGCGCATAGTACCGACTGCACAAATCGTCACGGCCTCGATGTGGTCGGATTGCCTTGTCGTGCTTCAACAACGCCAGGTCGACGCAATCAGCACCGACGACGCAATTCTTGCCGGTCTCGCCTCGCAGGATCCATACCTCGAGATGGTAGGCGCCAGTTTGAGCCCTGAGCCCTACGGTGTCGGAATCAAGAAGGAGAGCGAAGACTTGGTCAGATACGTCAACGGCACCCTCGAGCGGGTTCGGTCGGACGGCACGTGGAATCAGTTGTACGGCAGGTGGCTCACGGTGATGGGTACTTCACCGGGCCCTCCCGCACCTACGTACGTCGACTGATCATGGGCGATCCCGACACACCTACCGGCCCGGCGACAGCCCCGGCCGCGGCACCCGATTTCACCGACCGCACCCAGGCCGTCGAGAGAACGCCTGCAGCGGACCGGACCCAGGCGGTGGAGCGAACGCCTGCATCCGTTCGCCGGTCGGATCGGACATCGGGGCGTGTGCGTTCCGGCCGCACGCGCGGTACCGGGATCAGGCGACGGCTCGGCGCCGGTTTGGTCGACGTCCCTCGGGTGGATCCAGTGGATCCGGCCACGGCCGTCATGCAAGATCCCACGGTTCCGCAGCGAAAAAGATTCTGCTGGAAATGCAATGCACCGGTCGGCCGAAGCGCGGAGGGAGAACCGGACAAGCCTGCGGGAACGTGCGCTCGCTGCGGTTCCCACTACGACTTCTCACCACTGCTCGAACCCGGCGACTTGGTGGTCGGACAGTACGAAGTGCAGGGATGTATCGCGCACGGCGGGCTCGGGTGGGTTTACCTGGCGATCGATCGCAATGTCAGCGATCGATGGGTAGTGCTGAAAGGTTTGCTCCATTCCGGCGACGACGAGGCGCATGCCGTTGCGGTGGCCGAGCGTCAGTTCCTCGCCGAAGTCGCGCATCCGGGCGTGGTGAAGATCTACAACTTCGTCGAACAACCACGCGCCGACGGCACCGATATCGGTTTCATCGTCATGGAGTACGTGGGCGGACGCTCGCTCCGAGACATCCTGCCGACACAAGACGAGCACAAACGTATGCCGGTGGAGCAAGCTATCGCATACGTCCTCGAGGTTCTGCCGGCGATGGCATATCTGCACTCCATCGGCTTGGTCTACAACGACCTCAAGCCAGAGAACATCATGGTGACCGACGATCAGATCAAACTCATCGATCTCGGTGCCGTCTCGGGAATCGAAGATTTCGGATTCCTCTACGGCACAGCCGGATACCAGGCTCCCGAGATCGCCAAGACCGGGCCGACCATCAGCTCCGACATCTACACTGTCGGCCGCACTCTTGCGGTTCTAACGCTGGAGATGCCCTCGAGTGGGGGCAGATACGACGCCGGCATTCCTTCCGCCGACGATCACGAGTTGCTGCGCACCTATCCGTCGTTTCATCGCTTACTGCAGCGTGCCACCAATCCCGATCCATCACAACGCTTTTCGACGGCGGAGGTTTTGGCAAGCCAGGCGACCGGGGTTTTACGTGAAATTCTGGCGTTGAAGACGGGAACCGAACGGCCTGGTCTGTCGACGGCGTTCAGTCCGCCTCGTACTACGTTCGGCACCGAGGAATCGGTGGGCCGCACCGACACGTACGTCGACGGGAAGGTCAGGGGCGAGAAGATCAACGGCCGCGAGATCGTCACAGCGCTGCCCGTACCGCTGGTCGATCCCACCGACCCGAGCGCACCGCTGCTCGCCGCGTCCGTACACAGTGAACCCCAGCAGACTCTGGATTCGCTGGCGCATGCACGTCGCAACGGTATCGAGCGCTTCGCCGACGGCTCGTCCGGTGGTCTGGAGATCACGCTCGCCGAGGTCAAGGCACACCTCGACCTCGGTGATGTCGGAGTTGCCAGTTCGGTTCTTGCACAGGTCCGCACCGACGGGAACGATCCCTGGCGGGTCGAGTGGTACGCGGGCCTCATCGGACTGCTTCGTGGCGAATTCGGCTATGCCTCGATGCATTTCGAGAAAGTTCTCGACGCACTTCCCGGGGAGCTCGCGCCGAAGATAGCCCTCGCGGCCACTGCCGAACTCATCAGGGAAGGTACCGAGAAGCTCGATACCGACGAGCGCGAAAAGTGGCGAGCGTACGCCGAGTCCTACTACCGGACAGTGTGGCGAACCAACCGCGCAATCGTCAGCTCGGCCTTCGGTCTGGCGCGGCAGATGATGTATCGCGGAGATTTCGAAGGCGCGGTAGCCGCTCTCGACCAGGTGCCGATCAGCTCACGCCACTACGCCGTCGCGCGGATGACCAGCGTCTTGATCATCTTGATGGACCGACCATCGAAAGATTTGGAGGAGAGAGACTTTCGCGAGGCAGCGCGTCGCGTCGCAATGTTGCCACGCGGGGAGAGCCGTGCACTGCAGATGCGAACGTTGGTGTTGGCCATGGCGGTGGACTGGGTGCGATCCGGGCACGCCGTCGCCGAGGAACGCCAGCCCATCCTCGGCTCGCCGTTCACCGAAACGGGCCTGCGTACCGGCACCGAAGCGGGACTACGCGCGCTGGCCCGCAATGCCACCGACCGAGCCCACCGCTTCACCCTGGTGGACCTGGCCAACGCCATCAGGCCGCGATCAGTGTTCTGACTGCACCAGCTCAGCTGCTGCCCGCGCGATGGCCAACTCCTCGTTGGTCGGCACCACCAGAACCGTCACCGCCGACGCATCGGTCGAGATGACCCGAGCCTTCTTGCTGCGCAGTGCGTTCCGCTCGTCGTCGATCTCGATCCCGAACCCACCGAGACCTGCCAGCGCGGCCGCACGGACCGCTGCGGCATTCTCACCCACCCCGGCAGTGAAGGTGATGACGTCGAGTCGGCCGAGGTCGAGCATGTAGGCACCGATGTACTTGCGCAAGCGATGGATGTAGACGTCGAATGCCAGGGTGGCGTCGGCATCACCGTCGTCGATGTGTTGCTGCAGTTGCCGGAAGTCGTTGACACCCGCCAGCCCTTTGAGCCCCGACCGTCGGTTGAGCAGCTCGTCGATGGCGTCGACCTCCATGTTCGCGCTGCGACGCAGATGCATGACGACGCCTGGGTCGATGTCGCCACTTCGCGTGCCCATCACCAGGCCTTCGAGTGGCGTCAGACCCATCGACGTGTCGATCGGCGCACCGGCCCGGATCGCCGAAGCGGATGCCCCGTTGCCGAGGTGCAGAACTATCTGATTCAGATCCTCGCGACCCAAGAACTCCGATACCTGCTGCGACACGTATTCATGGGAGGTGCCGTGGAATCCGTATCGGCGAATGTCGTGCGCTTTCGCGACGTCACGGTCGATTGCATACGTCGACGCGGCCGCGGGAAGACCATGAAAGAACGCGGTGTCGAACACTGCGACGTGCGGAACGTCCGGCAACTGCGCCCGCGCAACCTCGATACCGAGCACGTTCGGTGGATTGTGCAGTGGCGCCAGGTTGGACAGATCAGATATCTGCTTCAGTACACCGTCGTCGATAAGGGTAGGCCGGTAGAACACCTCACCGCCGTGCACCACTCGGTGTCCGACGGCGACGACATCGGACCCCAGTTCTACGCCCGCCGCAGCAAGCATGTCGAAGGCGATCGCGAGACCGACCCCGTGATCGGCGATCTTTTGAGTCTTCTTCGTTTCCTCATCGAGGTAGTCGAGGGTCACGTGCCCCTCTGGTTCACCGATCTGCTCCACGAGCCCCGACGCGATGGAGTCGCCGCTCACCGGGTCGAGAAGTTGGAACTTCACCGAGGACGAGCCCGAGTTGACGACGAGCACACTCATTGTTCGATCTCCTGGGCTTGGATGGCCGTAATGGCAACAGTATTGACGATATCTTCCACCAGGGCACCACGAGAGAGATCGTTCACCGGCTTCCGCAGGCCCTGCAGCACCGGGCCGACAGCGATGGCACCGGCACTCCGCTGTACCGCCTTGTACGTATTGTTCCCGGTATTGAGATCGGGGAAGATGAACACCGTTGCGCGTCCTGCCACCACGGAATTGGGAAGCTTCGACTTGGCGACCGAGGGTTCGATCGCAGCATCGTATTGAATGGGCCCCTCCACGAGCAGCTCCGGGCTCCGTTCGCGGACAAGGACGGTAGCCGCACGAACCTTGTCCACGCCGGCACCGGTTCCGGAATCACCGGTCGAATACGACAGCATCGCCACGCGCGGTTCGATACCGAATTGCGCGGACGTCTGCGCCGAGGAGATGGCGATGTCAGCCAACTGCTCGGCCGTCGGATCGGGAACGATGGCGCAATCACCGTATGCGAGAACTCGATCCGACAAACACATCAGGAAGATCGACGACACCGTGTTCACCCCTTCGGCCGTCCTGATGATCTCGAACGAAGGCCTGATCGTGTGCGCGGTGGTGTGCGCGGCACCGGACACCATGCCGTCGGCGATTCCCTTGTGCACCATCATCGTTCCGAAGTACGAGATATCGGTCATAACTTCGCGGGCACGCTCGATGGTCATACCCTTGTGCTTACGCAACTCGGTGTACTCCGCGGCGAACACTTCCGCGTAGTCCGAAGTTGCCGGATCGAGCACCTGCGCGTCGTCGAGCTGGACGCCCAGTTCCGCGGCCCGACGACGGATCGGCCCCTCTTCGCCGAGGAGCGTCAACTGCGCCACCCGCCGCTGCAACAAGCGGCCGGCCGCACGCAGAATCCGATCGTCGTTGCCCTCTGGCAACACGATGTGTTTGCGATCGGCCCGGGCGCGGTGAATGAGCTGGTACTCGAACATCTGCGGGGTCGTGACCGCAGGGATGGTGAGTTCGAGGCGGTCGAGGAGCACCTTGGCGTCGACCCGCTGTTCCATCAGCGAGATCGCCGTGTCGACCTTGCCCTGCGAACCCACCGCCATACGACCACGAGTGTTGGCCGCAGCCGACGCCGTGTCGAACGTTCCCAGCGCGGTCGTCAGAATCGGAAGCCGCGGTCCCAGTCCGGCGACGAGACGCGCGATTGCCGGATGCGGGGAAATGCCGCCGTTCATGATGATGCCCGCAAGCGACGGAAAACCCTCGGCCTCATGCGCATTGACCATGGCCAAAAGGACGTCGGACCGGTCTGCGGGCGCGATCACGACCACACCTTCGCTCAACCGCTCGAGAATATGCTCGGCCGTCATGCCGCCGACCATGACCCGCAACGCTTCACGGCGCAACAGCTCGGGGTCGCCGCTGTACATTTCGCCATCGATCGCCGTCAGCAATTCCGCCATCGTCGGCGCGACGAGCAACGGAACTTCCGGCAGAGTCCACGCAGGCACACCGAGCGGCTCCAGCGCGGTCGCGATCTCGTCGAGCCGGTCCGGATCACACCGGTTGGCCACGATCGCTGCCAGATGCGCGTGATGCGCGCGGAGCTCGGACTTGCACAGCTCGGCGTACTGCGCGACTTCTGTGACCGTTCTTCCCGAGCCGCGCAACGCCAACAGCACCGGGGCACCCAGATTGGCGGCGATCCGCGCGTTGAATCCCAGCTCACTCGGGCTACCGACATCGGTATAGTCGCTGCCGACGATCACGACGGCATCGCACTGCTCGGCTACGTCGTGGAACCGCGAAACTATCTCGCCCAGGGCCATATCCGGATCGGCGTGCACTTCCTCGTACGTGACGCCCAGCGACTGCTCGTAAGTCAGATCCGCAGTGGTGTGGTCGATGAGCAGTTCGAGGATGTAATCGGTTCCTGTGGTCGAGCGCGCAATCGGCCGGAACACACCGACCCGTGCCGCCGAAGCACACAACATCTGCAGCACCCCGAGCGCAATAGTCGACTTGCCGGTGTCACCCTCGGGTGAGGCGATGTAGATGGAGGAAGCAGACTCGGCCATGCCAGCCAGACTAGCCGGTGCGGTATTGACAGACTGTTACCCGCAGCGCGCATCATGGGTCATGGCCGAATCACCATTCCCAGACGTCCGCTGGGGCAGCGAGAGCAGTATCATCCGCAAACCCGCCATCGCATTCGCAGCAACGAAACCGGGATCGTGGGTCATCCGACACCTCGCCGGGGTGGACCGTCGGCTCCTCGAACGTACCGACGGCAGGTTCACTGTCCTCGGGCCCATCGCCGCACCCGTCGTACTGCTGTCCACCACCGGCTGCAAGTCCGGCAAGATTCGAAGCAGCCCACTGTTGTACTACCGGGAAGACGATCGACTCTTCGTCGTCGGCAGCAACTTCGGCCAGGATCATCACCCGGCGTGGACGTCGAACCTGTTGAAAGAGCCTCGCGCCACCGTTGCGATCGGCGGTAAGCGGATCCCGGTGACAGCGACACCAGTCACCGGCACCGAGAAAGTTCGGATCTACGCAGCGTTCGCCGACATCGCCCGGGCCTACAGCGAATACCAAACCCGGACCGACCGCGATATGCGGATGTTTGCGCTGTCGGCTGACGCTGCTTCCTGACCGCTTCTCGACCGCTTCCCGACCGCTTCTCGACCGCTTGAATGGTCCATTCATACGATCAGTCAGCTTGAAGCGCACATTCAAGCGGTGGATGTTCAGCCCCACCCACCGCTTGAATGGTCCATTCATACGATCAGATAGCTTGAAGCGCACATTCAAGCGGTGCACATTCAAGCGGTGCACATTCAAGCGGTGCACATTCAAGCGGTGCACATTCAAGCAGCGAACCGTCAGCCAAGCTTGCGAAGCCTCGGTGCCAAATCCTTTTCGAACAGTTCCAGGAACCGCTTCTGATCGTGTCCGGGCGCATGGAAGACCAGGTGATTGAGTCCTGCGTCGGTGTACTGCTTGACCTGTTCGACGGCGTCGTCCGGGTCGGAGGCGACGATCCAACGCTTCGCGACCTGCTCGATCGGCAGTTCGTCGGCTGCCTTCTCCATTTCGATCGGATCTTCGATCGAGTGCTTCTGCTCCGGGGTCAGTGACAGCGGCGCCCAGAACCGGCAGTTCTCCAACGCCAATTCGGGATCGGTGTCGTAGGAAATCTTGATCTCGATCATCTTGTCGATCTCGCCCGAGTCGCGCTCGGCTTTGCCTGCGCCTTCCTCGACGGCCGGGAGCAGTTTGTCGGTGTAGAGCTCCATACCCTTGCCCGAGGTACAGATGAAGCCGTCGCCCGCTCGACCTGCGTACCGCGCTACGACGGGTCCGCCTGCCGCGATGTAGACCGGAATTCCGCCTTCGGGGACGTCGTAGATCGATGCGCCCTTGGTTGAGTAGTAGTCGCCTTCGAAGTCGACGCGGTCGCCGAGCCACAGTTCACGCATCAGGCGCACCGACTCACGCAGCCGCGCGAACCGTTCCTTGAAGTCCGGCCACTCGCCCTTGTATCCGGTGGCGATCTCGTTGAGCGCTTCGCCGGTGCCGACTCCGAGCATGATGCGTCCCGGGTAGAGGCAGCCCATGGTCGCGAAGGCCTGTGCGATGACCGACGGGTTGTAGCGGAATGTCGGCGTCAGCACCGAGGTTCCGAGCTGGATGGTCTTGGTGCGTTCGCCGACCGCAGTCATCCATGCGAGCGAGAACGGTGCGTGTCCGCCTTCGTGGCGCCACGGCTGGAAGTGGTCGCTGACGGTCGCCGAGTCCATGCCGTGCGCCTCGGCGAGAACACCGAGTTCGACGAGATCCCGTGGACCGAACTGCTCGGCCGACGCCTTGTATCCGAGCTTCAGAGCCTGTGCCACGCGCTACTCCTTCGTTAAATGTCACTAATGCCTCGATTGTGCCCTTCCCGCCGTGGCGACGAACACACCGGTCCTCGTCCTACGTGATACCGAGCGCAGTCCTAGGTGATACCGAGCACCGTGACGACTGCGGCCAGGATTGCAATGACTCCGATGCCGACGGAGAAAATCCACAGCTCCGACGCCTCTGGCATCGGCGCCCCTCGCTCGAGGGCGTGCTTGACTTGCATCCAGCGTCGCAAGCCGACGAAGGCTGCGGCCCCGCCCATCACGATCAGCGTCAAGCCGAGACCGGTCCGCACCCATCCGGTGCTGAAATCGGGAACCAGATGTACGACGGCGATGCCGCCGGCGAGCAGGCCGAGAGCTGTGCGCATCCACGCGAGGAAGGTGCGTTCGCTGGCGAGTGTGAAACGCTCGTCCGGGCGGTCGGGTTGAGTCATGCCCCCATCGTGCCCCAGTTCCCCATCGTGCCCCAGTTCCCCATCGTGTTTCAGATCCCCGTCGTGTTTCAGATCCCCTTGTATCCGAGATGGCTTGAACGCACTAGGCAGGCGTGCGCGCCAAGGTCAGCAGAGATTGCTCTCGGAGGACGAACCCGATCGACAGATACAGCCTGATTGCGCCGACGTTCGCTGCCGATGCGTGCAGGAACGGCATCTCGCCGCGCTCGCGGATACCGTGCCCGACAGCGCGGACGAGCTGGGTAGCGAGCCCTCGTCCGCGATACGCCGGATCGGTGCAGACCGCGCTGATTTCGGTCCATCCCGGTGGATGCATCCGTTCGCCTGCCATGGCGACCAGCGCGCCGTTTTCGCGGATGCCCAAGTAGGTGCCGAGCTCGTACGTTCGCGGTAGGAACGGGCCAGGCTGTGTGCGGGCGATGAGGGCTTCCATGTCGGGGACGTCGTCGGCACCGAGCCGGACGGCCTCCGGCAACGGACGGGTCTCGAGGCCACTGCCGTCGAGCTGCACGATCCCGAACGTGTCGATCAACTCCCAGCCGTCGGGAAGGGTGTGCCCGGTACCCCGAAGCGATACGACGGCGCGGGGTCCGAACAGGGTCCGGACGTCCTTCCAGTCCTGCTCCTCCATCGGAGACGGGTGTCCGAGGAACGGCGCGACCTCGGGGTCGAATCGCGAGACGCGACCGAGGGTCTGGGCGAACCTCTTGTGTTCGCCGCGCAGCGACCCGACTACTGGATTGTCGAGAGGGTGCACGCCCTGTGTTTCCTCTACTACCTGTGAACTCACTCGTTCCGACCTTTCTCGTGGGGCTATGACGTGCAACGTTTCGACGGGCAGTCTCCATCCCGATAGCCGAGAAACTCCTCCGCGCGCGAACGTAATCGGCGGTTTTGGTTTGGAACCGTCGGGCATCGGAGAACATGGGTTCAGGACATGTCACCTAGTGAAACGAGAGAACATGAGCGACAACATCTACCGTGTGACAGAGATCGTCGGAACCTCGACGGAGGGTTCGGACGACGCCATCCGCAAGGCCATCGCGCGCGCGAACTCCACGTTGAACAATCTCGATTGGTTCGAGGTCGTCGAGACGCGTGGGCATATCGAGGAGGGGGCAATCGCTCACTTCCAGGTCAAGATCAAGGTCGGCTTCAAGCTCGAATGATCTTGGCTCAACCTGGATAGCCCCGAGGACGCACGCGCGCGAGTGCCGTCGTACGCCTCGGGGTGCGCGGTAGGTCAGCCGTGCCATGCCCGGTCCTCCTCTTCGGTCGGTTCTGCTTGTTCGAGTACGAAATTCGCGATCGACGCTGCCGTCCGCCGATACCCGGTCTCGTTGAGGACGTCGTGGCGCGCACCGGGAATTTCTCGCAGTGTCAGGCTCGGTACGACATCGGCCCACCGTCGCACACCCTCGATCGGGGCCACTCGGTCCAACGTGCCGTGCACAGCCAGGACCGGAAGCCGCAGCGAGATCAGGTTGGAATCGAATCGCTTCCACGCCAGTGGCAGTTCTTGCGCTAGAAGCGCTCCCGCATCGCTACGGACGAAGGCAAGCGGATCGTTGACCAATGCGGTTAGAACTCGACACCGTCCGAACTCAACGAGTCCGCGAGACGGTGGTACAGGCCGGAATGCTCGCCGTACCCGTGCAGAAACACCACCGACACCCGTGGGGCCTCCGCAGCCCAATGCCGGTAGTAGATCGGACCCGATACCCCGTCGAAGAATGGCACATCCACAACTCCATCACTGCCTCATGTGCGCGTCAACGGTTCGGATCAGCTCGCGGCCGATCCGACCTCGATCAGCAGGACACCACCGATGATGAGCGCAATTCCGGCCGTCATGATCCAGGTGAGAGGCTCCTTGAACAGCACCCGTCCGGCAATGGCCGTCAACGCAACCCCGCAAGCGGCCCAGACTCCGTACGCGACGCCGATGGCCATCCCTGCGGAGAGTGTCAGTGACAGCAGCGCGAATGCGGCGATGTATCCCAGCACAACCGGGATCAGCCACAGTTTCACTCGCCCGCCTTCCGATGCTCGTAGTGACAGCGTCGCGGCAACTTCGGTGGCGATTGCACCTGCCAACAACCACCACATCAGATGTCGACCTTGCGTGCTGCACGTCCTGAGCCGACTTCGACGAGAACCACTCCTCCGATGACGAGGACGATGCCCGCGACCATGGTGACGGTCAATGGTTCACTGAAGACGGCAGTGCCGAGTATCGCGGTCAGCGCGATACCGGCTGCCGCCCAGATGCCGTAGGTCTTGCCGATCGGCGCTCCGCTTCGCAAGATCATCGACAGCAGTACGAACGAAGCTCCATATCCAGCCACCACCACCGCGTACCAGGCTGGGGCATCGAGTGCTGCCTTCAACGACAGGGACGCCGCGACCTCGGTGGTGATGGCAGCGGCCAACAGCGCCCATACCCGCGTGCTCACTTCGTTGCCTGCATACCGATGATGGTCCCACCCCCCTGCAAGTGAGCGCCGCTGCATCCCTGGTTGTCTCCTACTCGCGTAAGTGCGGCAGACCCCATTCCTTGCCGAGCAATTCGTAGGACCGAAGCCTGTCACCGTGGTCGTGCGTTACCGTCGTCACCACCAGTTCATTCGCCCCGCTGGCTCGCTGCAGACCATCGAGCTTCTCGGACACGGTCGCAGCCGAGCCCACGAATTGCGTCGAGGTTCGATCTCGAACCAGAGCGAATTGCTCCTCGGTAAGTGGCTCGATCCCTTCGGGCTTCGGATACGGGATCGCACCATGACCGCTGCGAATGCTGTGCACCCACTGCGGATACGACGCTGCCAGATCCAGTGCTTCGGAATCGGATTCGGCGACAACCACATCGGCAGAGACGATGAAATACGGCTCATCGAGAACTGAGGACGGTACGAACGCCGCCTTGTACGCCTCAACTGCGTCCAGTGTCGTGCCTGGGCTCACGTGATAACTCGCAACGAACGGCAACCCACGCGCGCCGGCTACCTGGGCGCTCTGCCCCCCACTGCTGCCGAACAGCCACAGTTCGACCTCGGCACCCTCACCCGGAGTTGCGGTGAGCGCCACACCCGAAGACGTCTCGTACTTCCCGCGCAAGAGATCGACGATGTCGTCGAGTTGGTCCTCGAAGCCCGGGGCCTGCGCGCCTGGCTGTTGAAGAATCGACGCAGACGCGAGGAACCGTTCGGAGAGAATCAGGCCTTTCGTCTCGAATGGTTCGGGAAACAGGATTCCCTCGACGACGCGCGCTTGCCTGCGCGTGACCGGATTATCCTTGCCTGCGAGCGCTTCGGCGTGACGTTGACCTGATCGGCCGATACCGAGGTCGATCCGACCAGGGTAGAGCGCGTCGACAGTGCCGAAGGATTCGACAACCGACGCGGCAGTGTGATGGCCGATCTGAACGGCCGCGGATCCGACGCGGATTCTGTTGGTCGCCGATGCGATCAAGCCGATCAGTACCGCAGGCGAAGAACTGGCGGTCGCGACGAAGTGGTGCTCGGCCACCCAGTAGCGCTCGTAACCCCACTCCTCGGTCCGGCGTGCGAGGTCGAGAGTGTTTCGGAGCGCCTGGCGGACCGTCGACCCTTCGCTGATCGGCGACAGATCCAGTACCGAGAGCGGGACTCTGCTCACAGGGCTCGTCCTTGGCGTGGGTTCTTCTCGCCTGCTTCGACTGCGACCGACAACTTGTTCTCGGCAGGCGCGATCGGGCAGGTCGCAAAATCGGTGAACGAGCATGGGAGATTCGCGGCTCGGTTGAAATCGAGCACGACAGCGCCGTCGGCCGCAGGTTCGGCGACCGAAAGGGCACGCGCCGCCGGGTAGGTCGTCACACCGCTGGTGGCGTCGGTGAACAGAATCTGCAGGCCACCGCTCTTGCCGCCGAATGCCACGAACTGCTGTGATCGGGAGTCGAGTTCGAAGTCGATGACACCGACGGCAGTATGGTGATGCTCCAGGCCTTCCACGACGGCACCCGTGGTGACGGTGCGAGTTTGCTCGTAGGGCGTGAAAGTGCCTCGAACATGCCACCTCTCGTCGGGGTCGTAGGTCGGGATTCCGGCGAACGACTGCAGATCGGGCGACTTCGGATCATGTACCCGAAGTGCGACCGAGCCGGTGCGACGGATCACTTCGATGCGGCGGTCACCGTCCTCGACGAGGATACCCGGGGCACCCTCGACGGGTTCCACTGTCTCCGTGCCTTCGGCCCTCTCGATATGGACGGCGGCCTCGGTCGCGCGCCACCGCCAGGGGAGGTCGGCGATGGACTCGAATTCATCTGTCAACCAGTATAATCCGGTCAATGCGACCCACCCCAATGGGTCGCGGTAGAAGCTCTCTCGCTCACTGTGCCACTCGGCCCAGGAAGCCTCGAAGGTCTTTCTCTCCGCAGCGTCGGTCATGATGCTCGCACTCCTTCTCGTGTGTCGTGTGGGTGAGCAACATCGAGGTGCTCACGCAATGTGGTGCCGGCGTATTCGGTCCGGAAGCTTCCGCGTTCCTGAAGCTCAGGCACTACCCGGTCCACGAATTCGTCCAACCCGGCCGGGGTGATGTGCGGTACGAGAATGAACCCGTCGCACGCATCGTTCTGTACATATCTGTCGATCTCTTCGGCAACCGAGAACGGTGTGCCGACGAACTGCTGACGCGTCGTGACCTCGATGATGAGCTCACGGATGCTGAGGTTTCCGGCTTCGGCGCGCTCACGCCAGTCACGAGCAACGGCCACCGGGTCGCCATGGCGAACGCGCCCCCGGGTGATGTTCGCATCCTCTGCTGGATCTTCCTTCGGCAGTGGGCCGTCGGGGTCGTACTCGGACAGATCGCGTCCCCACACCTGTTCGAGGAACGAAATGGCGGTCTGCGGCCCGACCTGCTGGCGACGAAGTTCGATCGCGCGCTCGTCGGCTTCGGCAAGGGTGTGACCGAGTACGAACGTTGCGGCCGGCAGAACTTTGAGATCACCGCGCTCACGGCCGTATTTCGCCAACCTGCCCTTCACATCGGCGTAGAACTTCTGCCCGGCCTCCAGAGTCCCGTGCACGGTGAAGATGGCATCTGCCTTGGCTGCGCCGAACTCGCGACCTTCGTCGGAGTCGCCGGCCTGCAACAGCACCGGATGTCCCTGTGGGCTGCGGGGAACCGTGAACGCCGCGTCGATATCGAACTGCGGTCCGGTGTGCCGAACCTGCGTGATCGATTCCCTGCGAGCGAACACCCCATTCTCACGATCGATTTCGACGGCTTCGGCGCTCCAGCTGTCCCAGAGTTCGCGCGCCGTGTCGATGATCTCGTTCGCCCGAACGTAACGGTCGGCACGGTCGAGATAGCCGCCGCGTCGAAAGTTCTCACCGGTGAAGGCATCGGAGGATGTCACCATGTTCCACGCGGCGCGACCGTCGGAGAGATGATCGAGCGAGGCGAACTGTCGGGCGATCTCGAACGGCTCGTTGAATGTCGTGTTGATGGTTCCGGCAAGACCGAGATGTGTGGTGACCGCTGCCAGCGCATTGAGGACGATGAGGGTATCCGGACGTCCGACGACGTCCAGGTCGTGAATCCGGCCCTGATGCTCGCGCAGACGCAGCCCTTCGGCGAGGAAGAAGAAGTCGAAGAGGCCACGTTCGGCGGTCTGGGCGAGATGAACGAAGGAGTCGAACTCGATTTGGCTTTTCGACGCCGGGTCCGTCCACACGGTGGTGTTGTTGACGCCAGGAAAGTGTGCGCCGAGGTGAATCCGTTTCTTCTGTTGTCCCATTACTTCGCTTCCTTTGCTGTGTATCGATTTACCGGGCGGGGAAGGCCGAGACGTTCGCGGAGCAACCCTGTTCGAGAGCACGGCGACCAAGACAATTGCGGTAGAACGTACGTCGCGATAGTCGGCAGGGTCGATGCGAGCGCGAGTGGACGAAATGTGACACCGTCCATGACCCCGGATTCGAATATCTGCTCGAGCAACACCCGAAGCCCTTCTGCGTCGCCATGAAACGCGATCGACTCCGGAACCTGCTCCGCCCACGCGTTCAACTGGTCGAGATCTGCTGCTGCCGTGTCGGATACGAGGACTTCGAGGTCCAACACCACCAGCACGGTCGCGGGATCACGACCGGCTGCGACGACCGCGCGGCGCACCCGCCCGGCGAGCACGGCAGCAGCGTCGAGCGTGGGTGCGGCGATGCGCACGATGTCGGCTCTCGACGCAGCCACCGAGGACCCGTCTCCGACGCGGATGGCCACCACGGGCTGGCCCTGAGGCGACCGGGGCGTGATCGAGGGCCCTTTGACCGAGAAGAAATCACCTTCGAAGTCGATGTAGTGCAATTTGTCTCGGTCGATGAATTTGCCGGTCGCTGCATCGCGAATCTCGGCGTCGTCTTCCCAGCTGTCCCACAGTCTGGTGACGACCTCGATCGCATCGTCGGCTTCACGCCACAGGCTGGCTGCAGGCTGCACGGGCTTGCGACCGAACGCGTCGGCCACCGCCCGGTCCTCGGAGACCTCGACTTCCCATCCTGCGCGCCCGTGGGACGCGAAGTCGATGCTCGCGATCTGTTTGGAGATGTGGAACGGCTCGGTGTGGGTGACCGTGACGGTAGGAATCAGCCCGATCGAGTGTGTCGATGCCGCCGCCCGCGCTGCGATGGACGCGGCGTCCAGTCTTCCGAGTTCCGAGCCTGCACCGGACTGCAGTGCGAAGGAATCACCGATGAAGGCGACGTCGAAACCGGCGCGGTCCACAATCTCGAGATGATCGGTCCAATACTTCGAGGTGAACAGCTCCTCGGCACGCGAGTCGTGACGACGCCACGCCTGCGGGTGGATACCGGCGCCGTGTAAGTCGACTCCGATCAGAAATTTACCGTCAGACATCGATGGTCTCCTTCTCCCGGGAATGCCCGGGGACAGCTGCGAGCAGCTCGCGGGTGTAATTGTGCTGCGGGGAATCGAAAATTGTTGCAGCCGAGCCAATCTCGACAATTCTTCCGGCCTGCATCACGGCAACGGTGTCGCTGATCTGCCGCACGACGGCGAGATCGTGCGAGATGAACAGGTAGCTCAGCTCGAGCTCGGTCTGCAGATCGTCGATCAGGTCGAGTATCCGAGATTGCACCGAGACGTCGAGCGCGGAGACCGGCTCGTCGAGGACCAGCAGATCCGGTCTCAGCGCCAACGCCCGTGCAATGGCAACGCGCTGACGCTGACCGCCCGACAGTTCGGCCGGTCGGCGCCGCAGATGTTCCTTGGACAGGGCCACCTGGTCGAGGAGTTCGATCGTCCGTGCCGAACGCTCTGTAGAGGTCCCGATTCGAAAAGCGTCGAGTGGTTCTCGAACTATCGCCTCGATATCGAGCTTGGGATCGAGTGATGCATAGGGATTTTGGTAGACGATCTGCACTCGACGACGTAGCGCGCGCAGACCTGCCCGGCGAAGCGAAGAAACTTCGGTACCGTCGAACTCGACCGATCCGGAGGTCGGAGTTTCGAGGCCGATCGCGATGCGCGCGAGCGTCGATTTACCCGAGCCGGACTCTCCCACCAGCGACATGGTTCGACCGCGCTCGACCGTGAGAGACACCGACTCGATCGCGTCCAAGCTCGCGGCGCGTCCGATTCGGAATGTCTTCGACAGATCCTTGATCTTCAGAATCGGCTCCGACGCCAAACGTGGTTGACGCAGTTCTCTGTTCAGGCTCGGCGCCGCTGCCAACAGAGCCTCGGTGTACTCGTGCTGCGGGTTGGACAGGACATCTGCAGTGAGACCTGTTTCGACGATGACGCCGTTGTGCATGACAACCACACGGTCCGCACGTTCGGCCGCGACACCCAGGTCGTGGGTGATCAGCAGAACGGCGGCACCGCTCTCAATTATTCGTGCATCGAGGTGATCGAGAATGCGTCGCTGCACGGTCACATCCAGCGCGCTTGTCGGTTCGTCGGCGATGATCAGTTCCGGTCGGCACGCCAAAGCGATTCCGATGAGCACGCGTTGCCGCTGGCCCCCTGACAGATCCTGCGGGTATTGACGCGCCCGCAGTTCCGGGTCGTCGATTCCCGCCTCGGCAAGAACGCGAACGGCTTCGATCTTCGCGGATCGCTTGGTGGCGAGTCCGTGCACGCGGAGCACCTCGGCGACCTGCTCACCGATGCGGATGACCGGGTTGAGCGAGGTGGTCGGGTCCTGGGGCACCAGGGCGATGTGCGCGCCACGCAGCCGATCGAACGTCTTCTCGGAAGCGTCGTCGATCCGGCGACCGTCGAAATGCACCGAACCGCCCGTGATGTGGCCGGAGCCGGACAGCAGACCGATGATCGCTTGCGCCGTGGTCGATTTGCCGGAGCCGGATTCACCGACGATCGCGACGACTTCGCCTTTGCCGACCGTCAGGCTGACGCCGCGGACGGCCTGCGTGTCTCCATAGGAGACCGCGAGATTGTCGACTTTCAGTACCGGGATCATCATGAGTTCCCTTCGATTGCATGGCCTACGCGGTGCGCGGACAGGACGACAACGACGATCACGAGCCCCGGCAGTGTCGTCATCCACCACGCCGTCGCCAGGAAGTTACGACCCTCGGAGATCAGCGACCCCCACTCCGGCGTCGGCGGCACTGCACCGAATCCGAGGAAGCTCAGTGCCGAGACCGCGAGGACTGCCATCCCGAATTCGACTGCGGCAAGAGCGATCACCGGCGCATACGAGTTGCGAAGGATGTGTCGACGAAACACGTCGTACCACCGAACGCCGGACGCGTATGCCGCCTCCACGTAGAGCGAGCGCCTCACCCGCAGCACTTCGGAGCGCATGACACGCGCGAAGTTGGCGATGAGAGAGACACCGACGGCGATAGCCACGTTGCGTGTACCGAAGCCGAGCGCGGTGATGAGTGCCAGCGAAAGCAGCAGAGCCGGAATCGACAGCAGCACATCGACGATACGCATCAGGATGGCGTCGAGAAGGCCGCCGACTGCACCGGCAAGCAGACCGATCGAGGATCCGACGATCAGGGCGATCGCGACGGCGAACAACGTAGCGGTCAAGGACAGGCCTGCACCGTGGACGACGCGTGTGTACAGGTCACGGCCGATGTTGTCGGTTCCGAACCAATGCGCCGCGCTGGGGCCCTGCAGCTTTTCGGCGGGGACGCCCTCGAGCGGATCGCCACTGGCGAACACTGAGGGAAACAGCGCGAACCCGACCGCGAGCAACAGAACCACCACCGACGCTGCCAGCCAGATGTTCTCCGAGAAGGACCGGCTCGGACGCTTCTTCGGCAACGAGCGCGTTGTGTCGACGGGGCGAGTCAGGATGTCAGACATGCACAACCTCTTTCTTCGGCTGCGGCGACGTGTACTCCGAGACGATCCGCGGATCGATCAGGGGATAGAAGAGGTCGACGGCGAGATTGACGAGTACGAAGACAAGCGAGATCGACACGACGACGCCCTGCACCACGGGTATGTCCTGCGCCATGACCGACGTCTGTGTCAGTCGCCCGACACCCGCACGCGAGAACACCGTTTCGACGACGACCGACCCCGCCAGCAGATTTCCGACGAGCACTCCAGCAATGGTGAACGCTGGGATGGACGACAATCGCGCCACATGTTTGGCCTGCACCCGAAGACGCGAAACACCCTTCGCCCGAGCCGATTCGACGAACGGTTGCCGCCATGTCATCGTCATCGACGTGGCGAGGACCGAAGCGATCACAGCTCCGGTGGGTAGTGCCAGCGTGATCGCCGGAAGGATCAGCGAAGGCACGCCCTGGTCACCGAACGCCGGAAACCACCGTAGTTGGAACGAAAACGCCTGCAGGAGAACGAGCCCTACCCAGAATGTCGGCACCGCGACACCCAGTGGCGGGATCGAGAACAGCAAGTTCCTGAGCCAACCGATCTTGGTGTACGTGGCGAAGAAGGCCACCGTGCCGCCGAAGAGCAGCGCCAACACCAAGGCGCTCGTCGCCAAAGCCAACGTAGACGGCACTGCGTCGAAGATGGCCGTCGTCACCTTCTGCCCGGTGGCAATCGAGAATCCGAAGTCACCGCGCACGGCGCCGCTGAGCGAGTGCCAATACTGAACCCACACGGGTTGGTCGAGACCGTAGCGCGCCTGCAGTTCGGCGATAGCAGCCGCGTCGACCGGGGTGCCGGAACCTGCCGAGTCGGCGGCGAGAGAAACCGGGTCGGATGGAAGTAGAAACAACACTGCGAACGACACAGTGAACGCAGCCCACAGGACCAGAATTGCTTGTCCTACGCGCTGTGCCAGGTAGCGAATCATGGCTACTGTCCGCTCAACCAGGTATCGAAGAACTGCAGACGTGCGGACGCCTCGAACTTCAGGTCCTGCGTTGCCGGCCCGGCGCCGATCGCCTGTGAGAGTTCGATGGTCGGAATCCACAGCCCGTTGTCGAGAACCTGCTGCTGCGTCGAGGCGAGGATCTCGTTGCGTGCAGCGGTGTCGGTGGTAGCCAACTCTTCGGTGAGGGAGGTATCGAGATCCGGGATCGGTCCGCGTGCGTTCAGGTTTCGTCCATCGACAGTGAAGGTAGTACGAAGAATGTCGCCATCTGCCCTTGTGCTGTTGTAGTACGTCGAGTCGAAATCCTTGGTGCCCAGACGCGCGGTGCTCTCCGGATTGGATACGAGTTCGAGCTGCAGATCCACCCCGACATTGCGCAGTTGCTGCTGGGTGAGTTCCAGGATCGCCTGGTTGCCCGCGAATACAGCGGTGAACATCACCTTGAAGGAGAGCTTCTGCCCGTTCTTCTCACGGATGCCGTCCGCTCCGAGAACCCAGCCGGCCGCGTCGAGGATGGATGTCGCCTTGCCCGGGTCGAACGTGACGTCGGGCAGCTCGGTATAACCGGGGGTCTTGCTCGCCAGTGTACTTGTCGCAGGTTTGAAGTCGGGACCGAGAACGGTGTCAATGAGCTCCTGCCGGTCGATCGCCGGTATCAGCGCTTTGCGTACTTCCCGATCCTGCAGCACCCCTCGAGAGACGTTGGGCTGGAACCCGAACGGCGTACCTGGATTCGAGGTCGTCAGGATCGAACCACCGGTGGCCTCGATCTGCGGCGCATCTTGCGGCAACGCATCACTGATCGCGTCGAGCTGATTCGAGGACAGGCTTCCGGTGCGGACACCGGACTCCTGGACGACAGTGAAATCGATGCCGTCCAGGTATGCCTCACCTTCGTGGTCGAATGCCGCCGAGCCCCAGCTGTATCCCACACGCTTGGCGAGAGTGACCGACTTGTTCTGCTGGTAGTCGGCATAGGCGAACGGCCCACTACCGATGTTGGCTCCGAGGCACCTCGCTTCCGCCGGCTGCGCGACGGTATCGAGTGATTGGATTCCGAGCTGCGCAGTGGACGTTGCCTGCAAGAACTGCGCATTCGGTCCGTAGAAATCCACCCGTGCGGTCAATGGGTCGACGACGGTAGTGCCCTTGTATCCGGACAGATAGCTCGCACCGAGAGGGGCTTTCACCGAGGTCAAGTCGGTGACGATCGAGTCGAAGTTCGCTTTGACCGCTTCGGCGTCGACCGGGGTTCCGTCGCTGAATGTCACACCGTCCTTCAGTGCGAAGGTGAACGAGGAGGCGTCGGCAGCGACTTCCCAGCTGTCGGCGAGCCACGGGGTGATCTCGCCGGTGTCGGGGTTCTGATCGGTGAGCGAATCCACGACCTGCCGAACCACATAGATTGTCTGATTACTGCCCGATTGCGCCGGGTCCGAGCAGGTCGGTGCCCCGGACAGCCCATAGCGCAGCGTGCCGCCCGATTGTGGTTCGCCGACGTCGGCAGGTGAGGTGGAACTGCCGCCGCAGGCAGTCAGAACAATGCTGACGGCAGCGAGCGCGCTGACTCCGACAAAATGGGAACGTGAGGACACCGAGTTACTCCGGATCTCGAGGAATGCCCGAACAGTCCACCGCGACGCCGTAGGAGCAGCGGCACGTCGAGCTGACGGACGGAAGGTGGACGGTGAAGCAGAACTATGGGGTAAGCGGGCGGCTCGGAAGTCGCTCGCGCAAGACGGGGGCCACGGCGGATTGGAACAGTTCGAGGCTTCGACACCACTGCCGCGGTGTCACACCGTCGGCGTCGGCGCTCAGGTGCATCACTTCGTGTCCGAACTGCTCGTAGTAGCGGCCGACCTTGTCGATCACCTGCTCAGGGCTGCCGATCAACGCAGAGCTGCGCTCGACCAGATCTTCGAGCGAGTCGAATACCACCGGCATGCCGGCGCTACGCTGAGCTGCCAAGCGTGCTTCGAACGTGAACCGATACGCAGCAACGGCTTCCTGCGAGGTCGGAGCGATATGGAAGCCTGCGGTCCCTGCACCGACAAGAGCGCCCTCGGGTCGATGACCGTAGAACTCCCATCGTTCGCGGTAATGCCGGACGAGTGCGGCGTAGGGTTCGATGGGATGGGTAACGTTGGCCGAAAATATCGGATCACCATACTGCGCAGCGAGATCCACCGACTCTCTGCTCGTTGCACTACCGTGCCAGATGCGGATGCGACTCTGCAACGGACGCGGCAACGCCTTCGCGCCCGCCAGCGGCGGGCGGAACCGACCGGACCAAGTCACCTTCTCGTTGTCCCAGAGCATCCGAAACAGCTCGTAACCTTCACGATTTCGCTGCCACTGATCCTGCGGTGTGACAGCGAACAAGTCGGCCTGTGCAGTGCCATTGCCCTTTCCGATGATCAGTTGCAGCCGACCATCGGACAGGTTGTCGAGCGTCGAGTAGTCCTCGAATGCGCGAACCGGGTCCAGAAGACTCAACGTGGTCACCGCAGTGAACAGTCCGATCTCCGACGTCCGAGCTGCGATAGCGCTCAGAATCACCGGTGGGGAGGACGAAATGAACGGATCTTCGTGGCGTTCCCCCACTGCAAAGCCGTCGAAACCCAGTTCTTCGGCGAGCACTGCAGTGTCGACGACTTCGCCGAGCCGTTCGGCCGGGGTCTTCAGTTTCCGCGAAATCGGGTCGGCACTGTTCGATACCAGCGTCATGAGCAGAAATTTCATGCTGCACTCTCACGAGTGCGCGGGCCCAGCTCGAACAGTGCTGTGCCGAGCGTGCGGCCGTCGACGAGATCGGCCACCAATTCCCCCACAGCAGGGGCGAACTTGAACCCGTGTCCGGAGAACCCTGCGGCCACAGTCAGATTACCGGACCGATCGACGATGAAGTTCGAATCAGCGGTCGTTGTGTACAGGCAGGTCAGTGGATCAGCAGAATCGACATCGACGCCTGGCAGCCATGCTCTCGCGTAGCTTTTCAGGCGCTCCACGCCCTCGGGAGCGGGCGTGAACTCACGTGTGTCGGGATCGACCACTGGCCCGGTACCGTGCTCGCCGATCTTGACGCCGTCCTCCGATGCGAGGCCGTAGATTCCTTCCGTCTGCAATGCCGCACCGGGGTGGTGGACGAAGCTGGGCCACGACGCGTCGAGAATCGGTAGGAAATGCGCGGGCTGTTCCTGAGTGGTCACCAGCTCTGGCATCGACACGTGCGCCGATGCGATCCGAGAGGTCCACGCACCCGCGGCGACGACCACATGATCGGCGGCAAAACTTCCGACGTCGGTCGAAACTTCCGTTCGAAGAATCTCACGAACGGCGCTACCGTATTCTGTTCGCACTCCCAGCTTTTCGGCCGCCGCAGTGAGGGCTGCGACACTGCGATCCGCATGCAACCGACCTGCATCAGGGTGATGGAGCACCGTGGTATCGAATGTCATCCCCGGCCAGCGGCGGTGCGCCTCGTTCGGGTCGAGAACCTCCCCCGCCAGTCCTGCGCGTCGCAGTGCTTCGATTCTCGGCCTCACGATATCCGGTACCCCGTGGTCCACGGCACCGGTAATGGTGAGCAGGTCTGTACCGGTATCGATTTCGAGCTCGCGCCACAAGGTGTAGGCGCGGGCAGCGAGGCCGACGTAGTAATCTTCGGCATAGGCGTGCCGAAAGATCCTCGACGTCCCGTGCGAGGCGCCGCTTTTGTGGCCGGGCTGGAACTGTTCCACGAGGGTCACCACGTGTCCGCGCTTGGCGAGGCTCCACGCCGATGCCGCCCCGATGACGCCGCCGCCGACGACTACTACCTTCATGACAACTTCCTTGACCTGTTCGAGTTGGTTATGGTGCCGTGCGCGGCAAGCCGGGCGGGTTGATGATCGACTTGGAGACAGCCTCGGACTGCAGGCCCCATTTCGCGAGCACCTTCTCGTAACTGCCGTCCTCGATGACGTGGTTGATGGCTTCCTGGATCGGCCCGATGAGGCCGTTGTCCTTCTTCGTCAGCACTGCGATCTCGCCTTGCAGTGCGTCCCCTGCACCGGAGAAGGTCCCGATCACTTCGCTCTCACCGGTGCTGGAGGAGTGATAGACCGCAGAAGGGTTGGGGCCGAAGTATGCGTCGATACGACCGGATCCGAGAGCCAGGTAGTAGTCGGACGCATTCTGGTAGTACGCGATCTCCGCGGCAGGGAGTCCGTCGGCCGCATTCTGCTCATTCCAGTCGACGAGCAACTGTTCCTGGTTGGTGCCCGAGCCCACGCCGATCTTCTTACCCGCGACGTCCTTGCGTCCCTCGACCGTCCAACCGCTGTCCTTCTTCGCCTCGAATGCAAGGTTGTCGAGTCGGTAGGTAGCGAAGTCGTACTTGTCTTTTCGCTCCTCGGTGACAGTGACGTTGGAGATGAATACGTCGTTCTCGCCCGAGTCGATCTTGACGAAGTTCTGTGCCCAGTCCGCAGTTCGGCGGTCGAGCTGCAAGCCCAAAGTGTCGGCGATCAGCCACTCGATATCGATCTCGGAACCGATTGGCGTCGTGTCGTCGGTGGCATAGAAGCCCAGTGGGGGAAGCGAACCGATCGAGCCCGTGCCGATCAACGTGCCCCGATCCCGAATTTCCTGAGGCACCTTCGCGGCGATCTCATCGACCTTGTCGACTTGGATACGGCCGGACTGTTCAGGAGAGAGATCGTAGGTCACGCCATCGGATGCGGTCACGGTGTTTTCGGTCACGGGTTCGCTGCAGGCGGTGGCCGAGAGGGCGATCGCAACGAGCGCTGAGGCGACTGCGGCGAGAGGTCTGGTGGATCTGGGCATGGCTGTTCCTTGTAGTTCGAAGTGGCGAAACTGCATCAGAGGACTCGTGCGAGAAAGGCTTTGGTTCGTTCTTGTTTCGGATTGTCGAGCAGAGCGGCAGGTGACCCCTGTTCGATGATCAGTCCGTCGTCCATGAAGACGATGTTGTCCGCGATCTCGCGAGCAAATCCGACTTCATGGGTCACGATCACGAGCGTCGCTCCGTCGCGGGCGAGAACACGAATTACTTCGAGAACCTCGCCGACGAGTTCAGGGTCCAGAGCCGAGGTGGGCTCGTCGAAGAGAATTACTTTGGGGCGCAATGCGAGCGCTCGGGCAATAGCCACGCGTTGCTGTTGCCCGCCGGAGAGCCGGCGCGGATAGTCGTGCTCCTTCTCCGCAAGACCGACGCGCCCCAGCAAAGCCTTCGCCTCGATCTCGACCTCGGACCGAGTGCGATTCTGTGCCGAGACCGGCGCCTCGACAACATTTTCCAGCGCAGTCAGGTGCGGAAAGAGATTGAAGTTCTGGAACACGAACCCGATCTGCGACCGCTGACGAAGGATCTCCTTGTTGCTCAGTTCGTGTAGCTTGTTGCCCTTGCGGCGATATCCCACCAGTTCACCGTCTATTCGAACCGTGCCCTTGTCGACTTTCTCGAGATGGTTGAGAACCCGCAGCAGTGTCGACTTCCCCGAACCTGACGGCCCGATGATGACCGTGACCTCGCCGGGGCGTACCAGAAGATCGACCCCTTTGAGTACCTCCAGCGTGCCGAACGACTTTTCGATGCCGCGCACCTCGACGGCGTACTCGGAATTCTTCGGCAGCGCGGTCATCGTGTAGCCCCTCGTGGCGCCAGGGTGATCTCGGCAAGTTTGTTGCGCAGCTTCTGAATCGGGGTCGGTGGGATGGTCCGCACAGCACCCTTTGCATAATGCCGTTCGACGTAGAACTGGACCACCGAGAGGATCGATGTCAGCACGATGTACCAGGCGGTTGCCACCAGCAGAAGCGGTACGACCCGCCCGTTGCGGCCGTACACCACCTGGACTTGGTAGAACAGCTCGGCGATGGCCATCACCGATACGATCGAGGTTCCCTTGAAGAGACTGATGACCTCGTTGGCTGCGTTCGGAAGAATTCCGCGCATGGCTTGCGGGAGAACAATTTTGAAGAACTCACGACGCTTGGGGATACCCAACGCAGCAGCTGCCTCCAGCTGGCCTTGATCTACCGAGATGATCCCGGATCGAACGATCTCGGCGGAATACGCGGCTTGGTGTAGTGCCAGACCGATGATTGCCGCGGTCGAGCCACTGATGACACTGTTGACATCGAACTCGAAGAACGCCGGACCGAACGGAATACCCAGCGACAGAGTCTGATAGAGATACGCGATGTTGAACCAGAACAACAGCTGGACTATCAACGGGATGGACCGAAAGGCCCAGATGTAGAACCAGGAGATCACCCGCAGGACAGGATTGTCCGACAGTCTGGCCACCGCGAGAGCGATACCGATGACGAATCCGAACAGCGTTCCCCAGAACGTCAACTGAATGGTGAGCCATAGAGCCGCCAGTATCGATGGCGCAGTGAAGTAGTCCGCGAACGTGCCCCAATCCCAACCAGGATTGGTCAGGAATCCGTGCAGGCACTGGGCGAGTACGACCAAGGTGACTGAGCTCGTCACCCACCGCCATGGATGCCACTTTCGAGCGACTACCAGTTCTTCGGCATTCGCGGCGGCGATGCCAGGAGCGGACCGGGTTGCGATGTCGGTCACTTCGACCACGGAATGATTGTGTGCATGCGAAAGCGCCCTTCGGGTGGCGTGTACCGAGAGAAAATGTCTGTGAAGTGTTCAGGCGTAGCGACAGGTACAGGTCGCCACGCGGCATAGATCGACGTGTAGGCGCCGCCACGTGTCGTAGCTCATGTTTCCTCCATCGGTCCTGGCGGTAGCACCCACACCTTCGGTGAGAAAGGGGGTTGCTGCGACGTCGTAGAGCCAAGGTCTCTCGGTCGCTCTGGATGGTGATGGAAACCTATGTCTTCGGCAGTGGATACGTCAAGTCGAGCAATTCCATTCATGTTGCGGCAGTGCGTATTCGGCTTGAGATCACGTTGATTTCAACCCTTGCAGCCCGAACGAAATCGGTCCGCCTGCACCCCTGGCTCATTCGATCCCACCGCAGCAACGGGCCCGCCGCCGTGCGGCATCGACCACACTTCTCGCTAGTCCGAGTTCGACGCGCCCTCGGATTGACGGATTGAGTCAGGTGAATTAACTTTGCTCAGTCAACTGCTTTAGAAATAGTTTTTGCTATTGCCTATATGCCCCGGAGGCACGATGTCCCAACGCTCGGCCGGCGCCGCCCCCGCGGTCTCTGATTCAACGAAAGGCGCCGGCACGGGTCCGATAGTCGCGGTCCTGTCGTTTGCGGGAGTCGTGGTCGCACTCATGCAGACCTTGGTCATTCCGCTGATCCCGCAGCTCCCCACATTGCTGGACACGTCTGCGTCGAACACTGCGTGGGTGATCACTGCAACGTTGCTTGCCGGCGCTGTAGCGGTTCCCATGATGGGCCGTCTCGGTGACATGTACGGCAAACGCAGGATGCTCCTCGTCGGCCTGGCCCTGCTCGTCGTCGGATCGGTCATCGGTGCACTGAGTGCGTCCGTGGTGCCACTCGTCTTCGGCCGTATCTTGCAGGGTTTCGCAGCCGGTGTGATACCTCTCGGAATCAGCGTCATGCGCGATGTCCTTCCTGCCAAGAAGCTCGCAAGTTCGATTGCCCTGATGAGCGCCTCGCTCGGCGTCGGCGGTGCCCTCGGAATCCCCGCGGCCTCACTGATTGCCGAGTACGCGAGCTGGCACTACTTGTTCTGGGCGGCAGCCGCCCTCGGAGTCTTCGTCATCGGCTTGGTCATCGCGGTCGTCCCCGAATCCAAGGTCCGCACGGGTGGCCGCTTCGACTTCGCCGGAGCGGCGTCCCTGTCAGCCGCGCTCATCACTTTGCTTCTGGCAATTTCCAAAGGTTCGAGTTGGGGATGGACCAGCGCCCAGACGCTGGGCATGCTCGCCGCCTCACTCGCATCGTTCGTCTTCTGGGGATGGTGGGAGCTCCGCACCGCGGAGCCGTTGGTCGACCTTCGCGTCACCGTTCGTCGGCAGGTGCTCTTCACCAACCTCGCTTCCATTTTCGTCGGATTCGCGCTCTTCGCAATGAGTTTGGTCTTTCCCCAGGTTCTACAGTTGCCGACCTCCACGGGGTACGGGTTGGGACAGTCGATCCTCGCTGCCGGCCTGGTGATGGCTCCCTCCGGGCTGGTCATGATGCTCGTCGCACCGATCTCCGCACACATCACCACAACGAGAGGCCCGAAAGTCACCATGATGCTGGGTGCGCTCGTCATTGCCGTCGGATACCTGCTCGGCACGCTCACCCTCAGCGCGGTATGGCTTCTGGTGATTATTTCGATCATCATCGGAGCCGGAATCGGACTCGCGTACGGTGCTATGCCCGCGCTCATCATGGGCGCAGTTCCTGCCTCGGAAACCGGCGCGGCCAACAGCTTCAACACGCTGATGCGTTCTCTTGGAACATCTTTCGCCAGTGCAGTGGCGGGTGTCATCCTTGCGCAGATGACCATCAGCACCGGAGCGGTCAGTGTCCCCTCCGAGGCCGCCTTCCATGTGACGATGGCAGTCGCAGCAGGGGCTTCCATTCTGGCCTTCGTACTCTGCATCTTCATCCCGCGCTTCCAGAGTCCGACCACTTCGACGAAAGTCGAGTCGGCGGCCGAGGCATTCACACCCGCCACCACAGCGAACTGACGCCTGAACGGTCCCTGTACGTCGGCTTGTGGTGACTCCAAAAGTTCACCTCATGGTCAGATTCTCGATGATGTGAAATCTTCCGTTCGGTCTTTTGCCCGACCATCATCGAGTCATGGCGCCCACAATCGAAGCATGGCAGTGGCAAATGGATGCGGCCTGCCGCGGCACCAGTTCGGAGATCTTCTTTTCCCCCTCCGGCGAGGGGCGGACCGCGAGACGAATGCGCGAAGAGCAGGCGAAAGATCTGTGTGCGGAGTGTCCCGTCGTAACGCAATGCCGAAGTTTTGCAATCTCGGCGAACGAACCCTTCGGGGTGTGGGGTGGGACGACCGCCCGTGAACGTGCGCTCGAGCGTGCCCGAGCGCAACGGGCCGGGTAGAGCACATCTGCTGCTCTGGAACAGGCGGGTAGAGCACAATGGTGGAGTGAGCTCACCAGAGGAACGGCAGCGTTGGACCTATCTGATGGACATGGACGGCGTCCTCGTTCACGAGGACCATCTCATTCCCGGTGCAGACGTGTTCGTTGCCGAACTGCAGTCGAACGAGATCCCGTTCGTCGTGCTGACGAACAATTCGATCCGGACTCCACGTGACCTGCGGGCCCGTCTGGAAAGAACCGGGCTTGACATTCCGGAGAAGGCGATCTGGACTTCCGCGCTGGCCACGGCGAACTTTTTGGGGAGTCAGCGACCGGGCGGAAGCGCGTATGTCGTCGGCGAATCCGGCTTGACGACGGCCCTGCACGACATCGGCTACGTCCTCACCGACTCCAATCCCGATTACGTGGTGCTAGGTGAAACCCGGACCTACTCCTTCGAGGCAATTACCACCGCTATTCGGCTGGTCGAGAAGGGCTCACGCTTCATCGCGACCAATCCCGACGCCACCGGCCCCTCTCGCGACGGTTCGCTGCCCGCCACCGGATCCGTCGCCGCGCTCATCACCAAGGCGACCGGAAAAGAGCCCTATTACGTAGGTAAGCCGAATCCGCTGATGATGAGATCGGCGCTTCGAAAGATCGGTGGCCATTCCGAAAGCACCCTCATGATCGGTGACCGCATGGACACCGACATCGTGTCCGGCCTCGAAGCGGGGCTGCAGACCATCCTGGTGTTGACGGGCATTTCGACGGCGGCATCGGTGGAGCAGTACCCGTTCCGGCCGACCAAGGTCATCAACTCGGTGGCAGATCTGGTCGGTCGCACCCAGACGCCCTTCTGATGAACCGAGCTATCCCGGACCATTCCGCCGACCTGAACAGTGGGACGTTCGTGTTGTCCCGCAGCGACTACAACGTCGAAGCCAGGGGAACCGATCGTTGCTATCGGTCCATCCAGGACGCTGTCGAAGCTGTGCGTGCGGGGCACTCCGTCGTAGGGGCGCTACCGTTCGATGTCGCCGACCCAGCGGCACTGGTCGAGCCGCTCGAACTGACCCGGCGGCAGGGTCCGTGGCAGCCCTCGGGGACCGTGGTTCCACTGCCGAGCGTGCACATCGGTGGGCAGATCCCGTCCTCGGCGGTACACGTCGAACGGGTACGGGCACTCGTGGATACGTTGCGAGCGGGCGCCGCGCAGAAAGTGGTCCTGGCGCGGTCACTGCAGCTGCATGCGGATGGACCGATCCCCCCACTTTCGCTTCTCGACTCATTGGTGCGTGCAGATCGACTCGGCAACGGTTTCGCCGTCGACCTGTCCGCAGCAGGCGGTGACTACTCGGGAAAATATCTGGTCGGCTCCAGCCCTGAACTGCTGGTACGACGCCACGGCACCACCGTCACCTGTCACCCGTTCGCCGGCACCGCAGCGCGTAGCGAAGATCCCCGGATGGACGCGGAGATCGCAGCACAATTGCAGGCGAGTACGAAAGACCAAGCCGAACACCGTTTCGTGGTCGAGGAAATTCGAGCGGCGTTGGAGCCGCTCTGCGCAGACCTCGACATCCCAGAACTGCCACAGCTCAGCAGTACTCCGCAGCTATGGCATCTCAGTACACCGATCACCGGCGTTCTCCGAGACGAATCAACAACCGCGCTCGAGGTAGCACTCGCCCTGCATCCGACGGCCGCCGTCGCCGGAGTCCCCCGCGCAGCGGCCATGGAAGCGATCGCACGCATAGAAGGAAAACGCGGCTTCTACGCCGGCACGGTCGGCTGGACGGACGGCACCGGAAACGGCGAATGGATGGTCGCGATCAGGGGGCTCGAGCTTGCAGCAGGCGGGCTCTCGGCCGTCGCAACAGCCGGCGGCGGGATCGTCGGAGCATCCGATCCCGACGCCGAACTTGCCGAAACGACTGCAAAGTTCCGAACGATTCTCTCTGCCCTGGGCCTCTAACCGAACCGGCAGTTGCGTGCGAACGAGCAGTCAGCCCAGCGCCTGCGCCAGATCTGCGATCAGGTCCACGGGGTCTTCGAGCCCGATCGAGATACGCACCACGCCGTCGGTAATGCCAACGGAGGCACGGCCTTCCTGGCCCATAGCGCGGTGAGTGGTCGTCGCCGGATGAGTGATGAGCGATTTCGCGTCACCGAGATTGTTCGAGATGTCGACGATCCGTAGGGCATCGAGGAATTCGAATGCTCGCTTCTTCCCCTCGCCCTCTGCCGCGTCGAGCTCGAACGTGACGACGGTGCCGCCGCCGCTCATCTGCGACTTCGCCAGTTCGTACTGAGGATGCGACTCGAGGTAGGGGTACTTGACCCACGACACCGCCGAATGCCCTTCGAGGAACCGCGCGATCTCCAGCGCAGCCTGTGTGGAGTGCCGCACTCGCACCGGCATCGTCTCGAGCCCCTTGAGCAAAGTCCACGCGTTGAACGGACTCAGCGCTGGGCCGGTGTGGCGCATCAGATTCTTCACCGGTCCGTCGATGTACTCGGCGGACCCGAGGATCGCGCCGCCGAGAACTCGGCCCTGACCGTCTATGTGTTTGGTGCCCGAGTAGACCACGACATCAGCACCCAGATCGAGGCTCTTCTGCAATAGTGGAGTGGCAAAGACGTTGTCCAACACAACAGTTGCGCCCGCAGCGTGCGCAAGCTCTGATACCCGCACGACATCGACGAGTGACTGCATCGGGTTCGACGGCGTCTCGAAGAACACAGCAGTCGTCGGAACCGACAGCGCTTCTTCCCACTGATCGTTGTCCTCGCCGTCGACAAATACGGTCTCCACGCCCCACCGCGGCAGAATTTCGTTGCACACCACGAAGCACGATCCGAACAGACTGCGGGCGGCCACGAGGCGATCACCCGCTTTCAACAATGCACCGAGCGCGGTGAAGACAGCCGACATTCCGCTCGAAGTACCGAAGCACGCCTCCGCGCCCTCGATCAGCCGCAATCGCTCCTCGAACATCTTCACGGTCGGGTTGCCGTACCGCGAGTAGACGAAATGATCGACCTCGCCCGTGAAGGCCTGCTCGGCGGCACCGGCACTTTCGTAGACAAATCCGGAAGACAGATACAGCGCCTCGGAGTTCTCGTCGAAGCCCGAGCGCATCAAACCACCGCGGACCCCCAGCGTTCCCTGACCGACCCCCGTGGGCAACGGCTTCTCGAAGCCGCCACCCTTCGGGATACCCGAGCTCTGCCCGCCATTCATCCGATTTCCCGTCTCGCTCACGACTGCCTCCAAGGCAAGCCTGCCGCACGCCACCCTGTCGCGCCGCGATGGCCTTCGGCATCGGTTGCGCCCTCGAACCCATCGAGAATGTTGTAAGACGGGCCGATACCGGCAGCAGTGGCGGCGATGGCGGCCCCGATGGATCGCTGCCCGGATCGGCACAGGAACACCACCGGACGTGAGCCGTCGACACCGGATTCCTTCAATTGATCGACGAAGCGTTCGTTGCGTGCACCATCCGGGTAGCTGACCCACTCGATGAGGTGCGTCGGCCGCTCGATCGTCGAGGTGTCCGGGACGCCGACGTATTGCCATTCCGCATGGGTACGCACATCCACCAACACTGCATCGGGATCGCTGCGAAGCAGCTCCCAGGCTGCTCGAGGGGTTATGTCACCTGCATAAGTCACGGGTCAAGCCTTCCATGTTCGATGGATTCGACATCTCTCATACGTTGCACACCAGCCATTGATCGCCGGAGCGAACGAACTTCCACTGATCGTCTGGCGTGGTGCCGGACTTCGTTTCCTTCGTCGGCACCGTCGCGACGCCCCGGTCACCGTTGACCTCATAATCGGCAGGTACGCCGTCGACCGTGGTCTTCCCGTTCTCCTGAACGTATTCGGCCCGGTCGGATCGGTACTGGTCGTCAGTGCCGCGGATGAGCTTCGCAACCTGGTCCGAACACGTCGCCGATCGCAGCAGCTCGGCGTCACCGGTGTTCTGCGCGTCGACGAAATCGGTGATGCTGTCCGTCATCAACTGTGCCTGGGTGATGTTCTTCTCCGCAGGTGCAAACTTGGCGGACAGAAAAATA
Source organism: Rhodococcus sp. 1168 (assembly GCF_002091955.1). GTDB lineage: Bacteria > Actinomycetota > Actinomycetes > Mycobacteriales > Mycobacteriaceae > Rhodococcoides. Next base: position 33,692 of record NZ_MKKY01000070.1, read on the forward strand.
GCAGCAAGAATCGCAACCACTATCCCGGCTGCCAGCAGGAACGGCCATGCCGACGCCGGACGGCGTCCGCCTGCCCCAGATGCCGCTTCGGAAGCGTTGTTCTGCGCTTCCTCACGAGAATCGGCCCACTGTTGTCTTCGTTCACGCCACGACGCCATACGACCAATCTTCCTTGTCTTTACGCTTCGAGGTTCGGCCGGGGTTGTCCTGTTGCGGGGCCGATCGGAATGTCGTCGCGCAGCGGAGTGTGGGAGAGCAGCGACGAATCCGGGCGGAGTCGACACGGGTGCGGCTTATTCGAACGAAATGAGAATGGCCGCAAAGGCTCACGAGTCGGGTGTGGTCACCGACAGCACATATTGGTGCAGACACGACAGAAGTCGACGGCTATCCGCCGGACCAGAAATGTCGTGTGCACAGTGCAATTCCTACCTGGAACTGGGCAATAGCGCAATTTCGGAGATTCGTGCCGCTCATACCGCAGTGATGAGGACCACCCACCCCGTGAAGTGATGCCTAATTTATGCTGGGGTATCCGTACCTCCCTCGACGAAGGTAGTTCGCTGCACATGACTGATCAGACCCGTCCACTTCGCGTCGCCATCGTCGGCGCCGGACCGGCAGGCATCTACGCCGCCGACGCACTCATGAAGTCCGACTACAACGTCGCCGGCCGCGGCGTCAGCGTCGATCTGTTCGAACGCATGCCCGCCCCCTTCGGACTCATCCGCTACGGCGTGGCACCCGACCACCCCCGCATCAAGGGCATCATCACCGCCCTACACAAAGTCCTCGACAAACCACAGGTCCGCCTCCTCGGCAACATCGACTACGGCACCGACATCACCCTCGATGACATGCGCCGCTTCTACGACGCCGTCATCTTCTCCACCGGCGCCAACGCCGACCGCGACCTCAACATCCCCGGCATCGACCTCGACGGCAGCTACGGCGCCGCCGACTTCGTTTCCTGGTACGACGGCCACCCCGACGTCCCCCGCACCTGGCCACTGACGGCAGAGAAAGTCGCTGTCCTCGGCGTCGGCAACGTCGCCCTCGACGTCGCACGCGTCCTCGCCAAAACCGGTGACGAACTCCTCCCCACCGAAATCCCAGCCAACGTCTACGAAGGCCTCAAGACCAACAAGGCCATCGAGGTCCACGTCTTCGGACGCCGCGGACCCGCACAAGCCAAATTCACCCCCCTAGAACTCCGCGAACTCGATCACTCCACCAACATCGAAGTAATCGTCGCCCCCGAGGACATCGACTACGACGAAGGCTCCGAAGCCGCACGCCGCGGATCCAAGCAGGTCGACATGGTCGCCAACACCCTCCAAGACTGGGCCATCCGCGACGTCGGCACCCGCCCGCACAAACTGTTCCTGCACTTCTTCGAATCTCCCACCGAAATCCTCGGCGAAGACGGCAAAGTCATCGGCCTGCGCACCGAACGCACCGAACTCGACGGCACCGGCAACGTCAAAGGCACCGGCAAATACAACGACTGGGACGTCCAAGCTGTCTACCGCGCCGTCGGCTACCTCTCCAAGAACATCGCCCAACTCCCCTTCGACGACCAAGCCGGCACCATCCCCAACGAAGCAGGCCGCGTTCTCGAATCGGCGCACTCGCACACCGCGGTACCGGCGACCTACGTCACCGGCTGGATCAAACGCGGACCCGTCGGCCTCATCGGCCACACCAAAGGCGACGCCAACGAAACCGTCGCCAACCTCCTCGAAGACGCACCGAACTTCACCGCCGCCCCCGAACCTACCGAGCAGGCCGTCACCGACTTCCTCGAGAGCAAGAAAGTCCCCTTCACCACCTGGGACGGCTGGTACCGCCTCGACGCCCACGAACGCAGCCTCGGCGAAACAGAAGGCCGCGAACGCGTCAAAGTCGTCGAGCGTGAAGACATGTTGAAGGCGTCCGAGCCGGACAAGGCCTAGCGGCAGGTGAGTGGAAATACGCCTGAAGGACGTAATTCCACTCACATGCCTGCCTAGTCGTGGGTCGCAGCCTTTATACCCGCACAGCCAGCAGTTTTCCTGCCGTCTCCACCTTGCGCTGATGTTCGTTGAAGTCGGGTGCGGCGCAGACGAACAAGGTGCGGCCGTCGTCCCCACCGAGTCCGCAGGCAAAGACACCGGTATCGAATTCGAGCTGATCGATGATGCCTTTGCCGTGCGCGAGGTGAACCACACGTTGACCGAGCGCGTCGGCTACCCACAGCGTTCCGTCGGTGTCGATACAGCACCCGTCGGCGGCTACGACCAGCTGCCCGAGTGCGGCAGTCACATCGCCCATGTCCGGGAGTTCGGCGAACTTCACCCAGTCACGCCGCTCCCCGAGCGATCCATCGGGACGAACCGCGAACGCACTCACGCGGTTGCCTATCGTCTCGTCGACGAGCAGTTCCCCGTCCTCGGTCATGGCCATCCCGTTGGGAAAGTACAGATCTTCCGCTGCGACGTGGACGGATCCGTCGGGATCGACCCGCAGTAGATCCGCCGTCGCGGGTGTCGCGAGATTCATCAAATCAAAGCCGAAATTGCCGACATACGCACGACCGTTGGCGTCGACCAGCATGTCGTTGAGGTTGGCACCGACGTACGAAGACAGATCGGCATGGACGACGAGGGTTCCGTCGTCCTCCCGCCGCAAAATCTTCTGATCGCGCATCGAAACCACGAGCAACCTGCCGTCGGGAAGCCACCCGAGCCCGGACGGCTGCTGCGGGACCTCTGCCTCGACGCGAACATCGGAGCCGTCGGCCTCGGCAGAGATCACCTGCTGGCTGTAGAAGTCCGATACCCAGATACGGCCGGAGTGCCAACGCGGACATTCCAAGTACGTGTAGTTCTCGAGGACAACTGTGACTTCGGGTTTCATGAACGCCATCGAAACACACACCTGTCATGCTGTGAGGCGTGTTCGACGCTCATTTTCATATCATCGATCCCGCCTACCCTCTTGTGGAGAACAACGGATTCGTTCCGGAGCCGTTCACCATCGCCGACTATTCGGCCCGAATCGACGGCCTCGGCAGCACCGGTGGTGCCGTGGTCAGCGCTTCGTTTCAGGGCAGCGATCAGAGCTTCCTGGTTGCCGCGCTGGCGGCGTTGGGCCGAGGATGGGTCGGGGTCATTCAACTCGCGCCGGACGCCACCGACGAGGACATCCTCGCGCTCGACGACGCAGGTGTTCGTGCTCTTCGCTTGAATCTCCGGCGCGGCGCCACCGACATACAAACCCTGACCACGCAGGCGCGGCGCGCGTTCGACCTCGTCGGGTGGCCCGCCGAACTGTATGTCGATGCGTCCATGCTTCTCTCGCTCGAACCGATTCTGGCGAAGCTGCCCGCTGTCAGTATCGACCACCTCGGTATGTCGTCCAAAGGTCTGTCGTACCTGCTCAACCTGGTAGACCGAGGAGCGCGCGTAAAAGCAACAGGCTTCGGCAGAGTGGATCTCGACATCGTCGAGACCATGCGTCGGATTCACGCGGTCGACCCGTCGGCACTGATGTTCGGAACCGATCTGCCCGGCACGCGCGCACCGCGTCCGTTCCTCGAATCCGATCTGAACCTCATCGCCGAAGCGGTCGGTGGCGACCTACCCGCGGTTCTCGACGGCAACGCGCGCGCCTGGTACCGCGTCACCTGACCGACTCATCAGAATGCGAGGACGGCGGAAAGCCAGACCGCGCTTGCCAACAGAGCTCCCAACAGCTCGACGAGTATCGACAGCCCCGCGGCCTTGGTTGCATGAACCGTGGATTGCCATGCGGCGGAATGACTTCGATGCCGGGGAAGTTCGGCGGCATAGACGCCGAGCACGAATCCGACGAACAGCCCGACCACCGGGATGACGAAAAAGCCGACGATGCCGAGCAACCCACCGAGGACCAAAGATCGCGTGGGAACACCGGCGTCGCGCATCCGCCTCCCGGGCCAGGTGTACTTGACGACGCCGCTTACCACGAGCAATACCGTCGCGATACCGAAGGCCGTCCACGCTGCGCTACCGCCGGTCAACAGCGCCCACACCCCGATAGCCGCGAAGATCAGGATCGTTCCAGGCAGGATCGGAACGACGACACCGATCAAGCCCACTGCAATGACCAGGCCCACGAGCACTTCCGCGTAGCCGCTCACGTGACCGGGTGAACCTTTCCTGCGGCTTCGAAGGCCCTGGACCGGGCGGTGGCGATGTCCGCGGCTGTCGACACCGCAACACCCATCCGCCTGCGCACGAAACTCTCCGGCTTACCGAACAACCGAAGATCGGTTTCCGGCACGGCCAGCGCGTCCGCGACCCCTTCGAAGCTGATTCCGCTCGCGTCGACACCGCCGTAGATCACCGCCGAAGCTCCGGGAGAGAGGAGCGTCGTATCCACGGGCAGTCCGAGGATTGCTCGGGCATGCAGTTCGAATTCCGAGAGGCGCTGGGTGCGTAGGGTGACCAGGCCGGTGTCGTGTGGGCGAGGACTGACCTCGGAGAAGTAGACGTCATCCCCTTTGACGAACAGTTCGACACCGAAGACTCCGCGCCCACCGAGTGCAGTGGTGATCCGGTCGGCGACGTCTTTCGCACGCGCCAGGGCAGCGTCGGACATCGGCTGGGGTTGCCAGGATTCGACATAGTCCCCCGCTTCCTGCAGATGACCGATCGGCTCGCAGAAATCAGTTCCGGCAATCGAACGGATGGTCAGAAGTGTTATCTCGTAGTCGAAATCGACGAAGCCTTCCACGATGACGCGACCGAGATCGACGCGGCCACCCTTCAGCGCGTACTCCCAAGCTTGTTCGACGTCTTCGGGTCCGTGAACTACCGACTGGCCCTTACCCGACGAGGACATCACCGGCTTGATCACCGAGGGAAAACCGATGTCGGACAGTGCCTTACGTACCTCGTCGAGTGAATCTGCGAAAGCGAAAGGTGAGGTGGGGAGTCCCAGATCTTCGGCCGCGAGCCGACGGATACCTTCGCGGTTCATCGTCAACTGGGTTGCGCGAGCTGTCGGGATGACCACCGTGCGGCCACGCTGCTCCACCTCGGCGAGGGCGTCGGTGGCGATGGCCTCGATCTCGGGGACCACGAAGTCCGGTTGCTGGGCGTCGATCAGAGCCAGCAACTCTTCCGGGTCGCTCATGTCGATGGTGAAACAGTGGTGGGCTACCTGATGGCCAGGGGCGTTGTCGTAACGATCGACGGCAATCACCTCGACGCCGAGACGCTGGAACGCGATGATGACTTCTTTACCCAGCTCACCTGCGCCGAGCAGCATCACCCGCGTCGCACCCGAGGTAAGAGGTGTGCCGATCCGTCCATATTCCATTGCCGCGCTCACCTGCCCATTATCCATACCCCGACTACTTTGACGTCCAAGCACAAGTTAACCTCCAGACACCCAGTCGGCCTGCCGAACGAGCCGACCTGATCGGAACGAGGAAATGTGTCGAGTAGCGGTGGACCACTCACGGGGCTTCGCGTCGTAGAACTTGCTGGAATCGGACCGGGGCCGCACGCGGCGCTGCTGTTGGCGGATCTCGGTGCCGACGTCGTCCGAGTGCAACGCGCCGGGCAGATCGCCGAACACGATCAGCAACTCCGTAGCCGAACTATCGTCGAAGCAAACCTCAAGGACCCGGCCGACATCGAGAAAGTCCTCGGCCTGCTCGAGCGTGCCGACGTCCTGATCGAAGGTTTCCGTCCCGGCGTCACCGAGCGTCTCGGCCTGGGGCCGGAGGATGTCCTCGCCCGTAACCCACGTCTCGTGTACGGCCGAATGACAGGGTGGGGACAGGAAGGTCCGTGGTCCGCGGCCGCCGGCCACGACATCAACTACATCTCCGTCACCGGTGTCCTGAACGCGATCGGGCGCAAGGGTGAGCGCCCCGTGCCACCGCTGAACATGGTCGGTGATTTCGGCGGCGGATCGATGTTCTTGATCTTCGGCATTCTGGCTGCACTGTTCGAACGCCAGACCTCGGGCAAGGGCCAGGTCGTCGACGCGGCGATGGTCGACGGCACCGCCGCACTCTCGCACATGATCTGGGGCCTACGCGGCATCGGAGCCTGGTCCGACGAGCGTGGGGTCAACATGCTCGACACCGGATTTCCCTTCTACGACACCTATGAGACTTCCGACGGAAAGTACATGGCCGTCGGCGCGCTGGAACCGCAGTTCTTCGCCGAGATGCTCAGGCTGCTCGAGCTCGATCCGGCCACGACCCCAGGTCAGGGTGAGCGGGACCGCTGGCCTGAGATGCGTGAACTTTTCACTGCCACCTTCAAATCCAAAAAGCGCGACGAGTGGACTGCGATTTTCGACGGCACCGACGCGTGCGTCTCACCGGTCCTGACATTCGCCGAAGCTCCCGAGCAGCGGCACCTGAAGGATCGGGGCACGCTCATCGAGGTCGACGGCGTCACTCAGCATCGCCCGGCACCGCGTTTCTCACGCACCCCGAACGGCACCCCGACCGCTCCCCCGTCGACCGCATCGGACGTCGAGACACTCTGGCGCTGAACCTTTCTCGCTCAGAAAACGAGCGCCGGTTGTTGACCCTCGACAGAGGGGGCCAACGCCCGGTACGCCGCCGCAGTGGCTGTGACCGCTGCGGCGAGCTCGGCAGGTTCGCGGGTGTACGGCATCCGAAGGAAGCGTTCGAAAGCACCCTCGACACCGAAGCGCGGGCCTGCCGCCAGTACCGCCCCGAACGCAGGCGCAGTCGCAGCCAACGCACTCGATACGGGCGCGGGAATCTGCAACCACAACGACATTCCACCCGTCGAACGACGGTAACGCCAGCCCGGAAGATGTTCGGCAATAGCGTCTTCCAAGACCCTACGACGCTCTCGCAGTTGCATCCTTCTGGTCTCGAGAATCGCATCCGCATCCTCGAGAAGAAAACCTGCGGCTAGCTGATCCATGATCGAAGTACCCAGATCGTGCGCGGCGCGCGAGCCCGCAAGCTGACTGATCAGCGACGGATTAGCTCGAATCCATCCGATGCGCAGACCACCCCAATACGACTTGGACGCCGAACCGATCGTGACGATATCGGTCCCGGACACCCGACCGAACGACGCGACCGGTGGTGGCGGTGGGCTGTCGAGCCACAGGTCCACCATCGTCTCGTCGACGATCAGTGTCATCGACGTGTCGCGGGCGATCCGCGCGAGTTCGGCACGGCCATCGGCGTCCAAGCACCTTCCCGTCGGATTGTGGTAGTCCAGGATCATGTACGCGACTTTCGACGCGGTCTGCCTGGCCGCACTGCGGATACCTTCCAGATCCCAGGCATCGTCGTCAGGGCGGATCGGCACCGGGACCGGGCGCGCGCCGATGCGCCGGATCGCCTCCAGTGCGTTGGGGTACGTCGGATGATCGATCAGCACGCGATCTCCCGGCGAGGTCAACGTGCCCAACAACAACCCGAGGGCCTGCTGCGCTCCAGAGGTGACCATGATCTGGTCGGGGGTTGTCGCGAGGCCCCGCTCGGTGAACCGTCGAGCAATTGCCTCCCGTAGCACCGCAAGACCGATCGGCTCCATGCCGTGTGTGGACAAGTACGTCGGAAGTGCTTGCAGCGCAGAGCTGTACGCCCCCAACATTGCCTCGGTGGGGGCGGCCATCGCAGCATGACTCATGTCCACCACCGGCCCGCTCGACGATTTCGTCTGGAGGAGGATGCCGTTGGGGCGCGCCGCATCAGGAAGGGCGACCGTGCTGCGTGCGCCCTGCTTGCTGATGAGATAACCCTCCTCACGAAGGACTGCGTACGAAGAGGTGATCGTGGTGCGGCTCAGCTCGAGCGCAACGGAGAGGTCCCGTTCACTCGGCAGACCCACCCCGAGCGGGATCCGCCCGTCGTGAATGAGGAGTCGGACGCCGTCGGCGAGCGCCCGGTAGGTCGGCCGGGACGTCCGACGCCTACTGGACCCGTCATCGACATCCGTGCGCCAGCGTCCTAGATCGCGTGCCAGCGATGTCGCATGGAGAACCCTCGTAGCCATCGCTCGAGTATTCGCCCACTGGCATCTGGAATCAAATCCAACAACCCTTCCAGTGGACTGGTTCATACTGGAGGGGTGGCCTACGCACTCTTCGACACCGCCCTCGGGAGGTGTGGTCTGGCCTGGTCCGACGCCGGCACCACCGCCGTCGGATTGCCGGAATCGGATTACCGGAATCGGATGACGCACTCTCTGAATACCTGCATGGCTTCGGCGAACCGGAAGTTCCGCGGGGCGCTCGCTGCTCGGCTCGGGCAGCCAGGTGCCGCGCAGGCAGTGGGCGGAGCATTGGGCCGTAACCCGGTGCCGATCGTCATTCCGTGCCACCGCGTCCTCGGCGCTGGGTGCGAGGTCGGCGGATTCTCCGCACCGGACGGGGCGAGCACCAAGGAGAAGATTCTGTCGATCGAGGGTGTTACGGGGTTCGGGGAGCCCACACTCTTCTGACCGCGCGGGAGTGAGAAAAGTTGCGTACGAGTGCAGATTCAACCAATAGTCGGGTAAACGATTCCGCAAGTTTACTATTCAGTCGAATTGGATGAATCAATCCGTCGGGCTCGAATTTCGACCGGAAAAGAATCAGGCGGTATCTTTCAGGCCGGAATCGAGATCGAATCCGCGGGTACATCAGCGGAAGACATATTCTCTGCCTCGGAACCCGGTGGCGTCGCCTCTCCTTCGCTTCGGCCACCGATAATGAAGGCGCCCGTCTCCGGCAGCCAACCGATCGATCCGCGCTCGAAAAGGTTGTAGCGTCCATAACCCGTGGGCGTGGGCTTTTCGTTGCTGATCGGGTAACCCAGTGGACCGTAGGGGCCGCTGTGCTTCAGGTAGTAGGCAAGTATCTCGCCGTGCACTTCGTAGGCACCACCCTCGGGGAGTGCGAAAACCGTCGCGTTTCGGTATTCGAGCATTCCTCCGCCACCGGGACCGAGCATGAAATCGCCGACCTGTTCGCCGATCCAAGGATGCTCGTAAGCAAAGCGATCGAATTGATAGCCGAACACTTCGAGACCGCAATATGTAGTGGGCATCGACCGACCTTCCGTCGCATTAATTGCCCATCATTGTCCACCCTTTTCGATGTTCCTGGAAGCCGAATCGAACATATTCGTTTTCTACCCAGCAAGCACTCTCTGTTGGATGCACTGCGGCCCCACCGGGTGATCTTCAGGCAGGCCCAGACTCGGTCGAAGGTGCCCGTTCCTCCGGCACCTGTTCCACCGTCGGTGTCTGACCCGGAGCGGGCACAGGCGGCGCCGCCGGGGTCGGTACGACCGCGGTCTTGACCCACACGCCGGAGGAGTTGGAGACCGTCCACGTGCCGCTCTCCGTCACAATCTGCAGCACATCGGTGCCCGGCACCCATCCCACGGTGTCCTCGGCCGAGACACTGGTGCGGTACACCTCGGTGTCCCCGTTCCTGATCACGGCGCTGGGTCCGGTCTCCGATTGGACGACCTGTGCCATGTAATTGCCGGACGACGACCCGACGGGAGAAGTGAGCGGCTCCTCCGTCGGCGCAGGCGCTATCGGTGGGACGGTCGGTGCTGTCGGGTCCGGCGAGGTAGTGCTCGTCTCACCAGGTGCGGCCGGCGCGGTCGTTGTCGGCTCATCAGTTGTCGGCTGGGTCGTCGACGGCTGATCAGTTGTCGACACTGCATCGGGCGGAGTCGTCGGTGCGACTTCGCTGGTCTGCTCGGGATCGAGAGAATGACGCTGCGCCCCGGCCATTGCTGGACTGTTGGCCGGCACTGGATTGTCTCCGGATACATCCACCACCTTGCCGGTCGAGGTCCACCGTCCGCACCGGGCCCGTGTTCCCAAACCCGGCCGGTGGATGATTGTTCCCCGCCATGCGGAGGACACTGCACCGGAAGATGGCAGAACGGTATGGATTTCGAAGTTGTAGTTCAAGTCACCAAAAGACGTAACTGGGAACGCCCCGTAAGTGGTGCTGACGGTGGCCCCTGCAGCGGTACCCGCTGGCGGAGTCACGTTGAAGGTCGTATAGATCTCGGGCGGGACAGTGTCCGTTCGCAAAGCAACCTTATAGGTGTACGGGTCACCGAGGTGCGCCCAACTCACCCGGACCACATAGAAACTGTCGGACTCGCAGTTGACGAAGTTACCTCCGCCCCCGATCACCGGAGTATTGATTGCGGGCACGAAGGCTGCCTTCGAACCGAACGCACCACTCTTCGCAGCTGCCGCGGCAGTGAGGGCGGCACTGGTGCCCGATACGTCTGCGGTGCCGACGGCCGTCAGGAGTACCAAAGCCAAGACGAGGGGGCTGCGGCGCAGAATCTTGGCCGATCCCTGCACGGGGTTGGTCGGCTCGAACCCGGAAACCTTGTCACGAGATCGACTGTCTAGGAGAGCATTTCGCCGTCGATTACTCGACCCAAAGGTGGTCGACAGCGCTAGGGCTACACCCAGGATGCCGGCCGCAGCGACAAACGGGTTCGAGAGCCAGACGAGAACGTAACCCAATCCGTTCACATGGAAGAAGATTCGCTCTGCTGACGTGATCGCATACGGTTCGAGGTCTGCTTGCTGGTTGGCATCTCCCCGAAGACGAACTTCTCTGGCGTCACCGGAGCTGAAGTCGATACCGACCACCCGGTGAGTGATTCGGCTGCCACCTGCATCCTCGACACCGATCACATCGCCGAGGCGAATATCGGCGGCGGGTACGGAGTGGGCAAGAGCAAGTGCACCAGTCTCGATGGTCGGCGACATGGAGCCGGATTGGAAGACGAGCGCCTTGACCCCGAAAGTCAGTGACGCCAGGACCGTGAATCCGACAACTACACCGACGACTGCGGCGAGGGTCAGGGCAGCCCTGCGGGGACCCTGCCCCGGACTCCGACTCGCTACACTCGCTTGCATATTCATCTCGACCTCACACTGTCGTCGCGGAGAAGTTGAAGGTGACCGCGCTCAGCGTCTGGTTCTGCACCGTGGTCGGCGCCGTCGCAGACAGTTTGGCAACGACGCACAGGTCGTCCACCCCTGTCGTCGCCGCAAGTTCGCGGACGGTGGTGATGAGATTGACCGAGGCACCGGCTGCAAGCGTCGCCTGCCCCACCTGCGTGCCCGTGCAACCCCCGGTCCGCATGCCATTGGTCGTGGTGTTGGTGGGCGAGGCGCCCGGGAAGATGGTGACCTGCAGGAACCCGGTGAGTGCTGGACTTCCAGCGGGCGTCGTCGCACTCATGCTGTATTTCAACGGAACCGAGCCTTTGTTCTGAACCTGCAGGATGGCCGCCCTGCTTTCACCGGGCAACATGCTCGCAAGCGTCAAGCTGGTGAAGTTGTACGGGTTGGCGTTGTTGATCAGCAAACTGACGGTTCCGGTGCTGAAGGTTCCGGAGGTTGCCGTCGAGTTGTCGGTCCACACGGCCATCGTGCCGACCGTGCCGAGCCCGAGGACGATGCCAAGAGTGAGCAGGATACGGACGCGGGTGCTCGTCAGTGATTCCAGCGCACAGCGCAAGGGTGATCTATTCGGCGGGTTCATCGTTCACCTCTGGATCGACTCTCGATGTCCGCTGCAGGCCACCCGGGCGCCATGCAACCATCAGCAGTACACCTACGAGCACACCTCCGGCGAATACCGCGACCGGCCCGGACAACCAGGTGGCGACGTATCCAAGCCTGTTCACACTGAACAGAATTCGATCCGCATCGCTGACGACATAGGGCTCGGAATCGACGTCTGCGTTGGCGTCGCCCCGGAGGACGAGGGTAGCGCTGTTACCCGTCACGACTTCGATGGTTTCGATGCGGTGAGTTACCCGATCCCCGCTCGCATTCGTCACCGAGACGACGGCACCGACTTCGAGTTCCGTTGCAGGCGTACTTTTCGCAAAAGCAAGCGCGCCGGTGTCGATTGCCGGCGACATCGACCCGGAGCGAAACACCAGAGGCGTGATACCGAAAATCGCCGCAGCCAGCGCAATCCCGATGCACACCAGCCCGCTGATAGCACCGACCGTAAGCAAGATTTCGCGCAGAACACGTCGGGGGGTGGCGGACACCTTCGAGGAAGGTCCGTCGATCTCATGTGTCATGGCAGGCCCGCTCATGTGGACGTCGCAGTGAAAGTGAGCGAGATCGTTCCAGTCCGCACCGTTCCGGGCAAGATCGCGCTCGAGGGCATCGTGACCGAAATACACAGTGGGTCTGCACCTGGTGTCGCTCCAACTTTCGCCGCCACGTTCGGACGTGTCAGTGGGGTCGTACCAGTGACCACGAACGGCTGTGTGGAGGTAGTGAGACCGGTTCGAGTCCCGAGCACGGTGCCCGTGCACGTTGTACCGGCGTATGCCTCGAGTACCAGCAATTGACCGAAGGGCGCGTCCGTCATCGAGGCTCCAATTGTGTAGCTGAACACGACCGAGCCCTGGTTCTGCACGACGAACGATGCGGAAACCGCGTCACCGGGCAGCATTGCGGCCTTCTTCAGTCCCGTCGAGATAGATGCCGGGTTGTTGTCCACGCCGTCGAGCATGATGTCGATCGTGCCCGTCTTGAATTGCCCGGACGTCGCCACCGAGGTGTCCGACCATGCAGCCAGGGTTCCTACTGCTCCGAGACCTAGGGCGATTCCGATCGACATGATCGCACGGGCCCGAGCACTGACGAGGGCATGGCAGACTCGCCGCACTGCGTCCGACGGGTCGAACTCGCCACTCTTGCGCACCATCAGGGCTGAGCCTCTTCCTGTTCATCGACCGCGCTCGAAAGTGCCGACACGAGGCATACCTCGTTACTTTCGTTATCCCATTGGACGACGAGATCGATACCCGCTGCTGCATCTTGTGTTTCGTTTCCAGCATTGTTGGCCATGCCTAGAGTTGTTCTGACCGAGCGTTTTTCATGGGCCGGCACCGAAATGTGCGTACACCGTGTTTCCTGATCCCCACCCTCGACGGACAGTGTCAACGCCTCCCGGAATGCGAGGTTGGGGCTTTCCACGAACAGGACCAGGCGACCATCCTCCTCGGTGTCGTTGAAGACGTGGAACTCCGAACTGCGTCGATCCCCGGGAACCCATCGAATATCCCGGTCGAACAACGGATCGGGAAGAGACTTCGACCACTCCTCGCCGTCGCTGCTGTAGCCGATACTTTGAGCTGGTCGGCTCGGACCGGCTCCGATAAGCAGGACGATCGCCAAGGTAGAGAGCCCAGCGACCCAGCAGACCGACACGTTGCCTGTCATGGCGCTCCAGCTGCCTTCCGCTTGTTGCGGTGCTCCATTCCTGCGCTACCGAACATGTAGAGCGCGTACCCCGCAAGCCCGATCACGATGATCGTCACCGTGATCTTTCGCTGTTCACCGTTGAGCCAGTTGTTGACGTAGCCCATGTACGGAACCGAGTACCACACTTTGCCGCGAATCTGGCCGATCTGCACCGGATTCTCATCGTCGGAGCCATTGTTGTCCCCGCGCGTGATGTAGGTCGTGTCACCCCCACCGCTCTGCTGAGTCGCCACGATCCGGTGTGTGACGACATCGGGTTCACCCGAGCGAATCTGATAGGTGACAGCGGTTCCGACGACCAGCTCGCCAGCCTCGGCGGGTTTGATCACCACCAACGCTCCGGGTGGATACGTCGGCCGCATCGAACTGGTCAACACTGTGTACGGCGTCGAGCCGCTGATTCGCGGAATGATGACGGTGACCGCAAGAACGAACAAGGTTGCGGCAAGAAGGGTGTACGACACTATGCGAGTCACCCACCACCACACACCGGTGCGAGGTTCGGCTTCTTCGGGCCGGACAACCGGTATGACGTCGGTGTCGTCGGTGCTCATACCTGGTCCGCTCTGAACGAAAACGTCACCGTGGAAGACTGGCTCTTGGGCGGGTCGTCGCTCGCAGTAAGCCGAAAACACCAGACTTCGTTGGCACCAGCTGCCAGCAGCCGCGCAGCAGGTGCCGCAGGAACCTGTGCGCCATGTGCATTTCCGCTGAAAAGAGCCGTCGTGGACCCGGAAGGTGCGCCGACGGTAGGGCAATTTGCCGCCGCCGACACTTTTGTCGCAGTGAGCGAAAGTGGCACCGTACCAGTCAGTGTCGTTCCCTGCAGGCGATAGTTGAAGGGAACGTTTCCTGAATTTCGTATCGACAGCGGTGCCTGCGAGTACCCGTTGGGTCCGAGATTTGTCGATCCCAATGCCGCCAGCACGTAATTGTTCACCTCTGCGCCCGAAGGCCCGACTTTGATATCCAAAGTGCCCGAAGTGATGGTCCCCCCAGCGACCACTGCTTCATCACGCCACAACGCGCCCGTCGTCTGTGCTGATGCGAAGACCAGCACGACGACGGACGCGGCTGCGAGGGCCCAGTATCGGCCGAACTTGATGTTCACTTCAATCGTTGATCAGGGACGAACCTGATCGAGGGTGAGGGTGAAGTCGTTCAAGTCAACGGTTTCATCCTGCGCGATCAAATCGGTGGTCAATTCATCGAAGGTGATCGTCACACCAACCGTGATGGTCTGCGGCGAGGTATTCAGCACCAGAGGGACTGCGGTCCCGTTCGTCAACGCTGGGCCGCCGTCTACTGACACCTTGGTATCCAGCGCTGCGGCAAGATCCGTACCGGCACCGCCGACGACGTCGAAGTCTGCAGTAATACTGGCAAAAAGATTGTCACCCGCCGAGGTGACCACATAATCCGTGGTGTAAACCAGTACGTCACCCGGCACGATGAGGAAGCCAGCGGGATCGGGCCCGATAACGACGTTTGGTGTCACTGATGTCTCCGTCCATGTTCCCGTTGCCGGTACCACAGGATCGAAGTAAAGCTCGCCGGAGTTGATCGTTCCGCCACTCACCGTCTCCTTGTCCTGCCACAGAGCGAAAGATCCCAAACCGCCGAGCAGCAATACTGCTGCCGCGCCTGCGGCTACTGCGCCTTTGGTTGATTTTTTCATATCGTTCTGCTTTCTCTGGTGTGGCCCAGTGAGTAGGCCAGATAGGGGCGATCCGAATGGATCGAGTTGGCCTCGGGTTGGCCCACGCAACCGGTGCGGCAACCTGTGTGTCGTCAAGACTAACCAGTTTGTTACCCAAGCAAACTTAAAAGTCCAAAAGATTTGTTCGACCATTCTTTACCAGAAAATCGTCACATTCTTCGGGTGATCGAATTACGACCAGAACCCGCACATACGAGTGCCCCGTCCAGACCAGAAGCGTATGAGACTCTTATTGAACAAACAATTTTACCGTTGGTAATTATCTCCGAATTGGGTAAATAGCAGTTTTCAAATAGCTCGCGCAGCAATAAAAAAAATCGGCCCCAAGAGCCTGAGCTCTCGGGGCCGATAATCTAGAACTGAAGAGATTAGCCGAGAATATCCCGACGCACGATGGTTTCATCCCGACCGGGACCGACACCGATGCAGGAGATGTATGCCTTGGACAGTTCTTCGAGGCGAAGCACGTAGTTCTGCGCGTTGATCGGCAGTTCCTCGAACGTCCGCGCACCGGTGATGTCTTCGGACCATCCGGGCATCTCTTCGTAGATCGGCTTGGCGTGGTGAAAATCGGTCTGTGTCATCGGCATTTCGTCGTGACGCACGCCGTCGACGTCGTAGGCAACACAGATCGGGACGGTCTCCAAACTCGAGAGCACATCCAGTTTGGTCAGGAAGTAGTCGGTGATGCCGTTCACGCGCGTTGCGTAGCGCGCGATGACGGCGTCGAACCATCCGGTACGACGCGCCCGCCCGGTCGTGACACCAACCTCGCCGCCCTGCTCCGCGAGGTACTCGCCGAAGCTGTCGAACAGCTCGGTCGGGAAGGGGCCCGATCCGACACGTGTCGTGTACGCCTTCAAGATGCCGAGCACCGTGGTGATCTTGTTGGGACCTATGCCGGACCCGACGGCTGCGCCGCCTGCCGTCGGATTCGACGACGTCACGTACGGGTAGGTGCCATGGTCGACGTCGAGCAGCGTGCCCTGCGAGCCCTCGAGCAGGATCGTCTCACCGCGTTCGAGGGCAAGGTTCAACTCGAGTCGCGTATCGGAGATCCGGTGCTTGAAGCCCTCTGCCTGTTCGAGAACCTCCTCGACCACCTGTTGTGGGTCGAGTGCGCGCCGGTTGTAGATTTTCGACAGCACCTGATTCTTGAACTCGAGTGCAGCCTCGACCTTCTGCGTGAGAATCTTCTCGTCGAGCACGTCGGCCGCGCGGACGCCGACTCGGGCGAACTTGTCCTGATAGCAGGGCCCGATACCGCGTCCCGTCGTGCCGATCTTCTTGGCTCCGAGAAAGCGTTCGGTTACCTTGTCGATGGCAACGTGGTACGGCATGATCAGGTGCGCATCGGCACTGAGTAGCAGGCCAGAGGTGTCGACGCCGCGCTCTTCCAGGCCTGCCAGTTCGGACAGCAGCACACCGGGGTCG
The DNA here is from genome assembly GCF_002091955.1 of Rhodococcus sp. 1168. GTDB lineage: Bacteria > Actinomycetota > Actinomycetes > Mycobacteriales > Mycobacteriaceae > Rhodococcoides. The sequence continues at coordinate 50,147 of NZ_MKKY01000070.1, forward strand.
ACTACGACGCCGTTGCCGATCACGTTCTTCACGCCCGGCGTCAAGATGCCCGACGGAATCAAATGCAGAGCGAACTTGTCGCCGCTGGGGAGCACCACCGTGTGGCCCGCGTTGTTGCCGCCTTGGTAGCGAACGACCCACTGAAGTCGCTCGCCGAACAAATCGGTCGCTTTGCCTTTGCCCTCGTCGCCCCATTGGGCGCCGATCAGGACTATCGCCGGCATGTGCTCTCCTGGTGGTTTTTGGTGCAGTGACTTCTTGTGCAGTGGTGGCTGTTGCAGCGTGCTGCCAAGCTCACGGCAGTGCCGGGGCGTCAGTCTAGCCGAGGCAACGGCTTGCCCGTTGTGGCGCTACGGTGGATACATAAAGTACGCGGAAGACTCGAGATGAGGTGCGGGCCGGCAACCGGCCCGCCTGGGGAGCACTGTGACACCGTTCGTCCTGCAATGCGGAACTCCGCTCCTGCCGATCACATTGACCGATGTTCCGTTGACGTCGGCTTCGAAGATCCCCACCAACGACGAATGCGACACGTTGTTTTCGGCGCTTGGAGCAGTGTTGGATCCGCGGGTGATCGTTCTGGGTGACGACGCATCACTGGCGGCTGTGCTGACCAGACTCATGCGGACCGAACGGCTGCACATCGAGCTGGCTTTCGTCCCCGAGACGACGACCGCGGCCTGCAGCAACTACCGACTCGGAAGTGGTTCGCGCGCCGCGAAGGTGGCAATGACCGGCACCGCCACCCCCACACCCCTCATTCGTGATGACGCCGGCAAGGCAATCGTAGGAAGAGCGTTGGTCGAAGGTCACGCCGGCGGTGATCTGGAGGGCGAGGCGTACGTGGACGACACAAAGCTCTTCTCGGGAACTGTCTCCGGTGTAGAAGTGATGCCGACGCCCGAGATGCCTGGTTTGAAGGGCCGCGTCATCGGCCGTCGTAGATTGTTCGAACGACGGTGGACTTTCGGCCGCGCAATGCAGCTCGGAGCAAACGCTGCGCAACTGACGCGCGACGGCGTCCCGGGTGACCGCGAGGTCGAACGCTCGACGTTCTACCGCCACGACCAGGAGTGGTTGCTGGTGCGGTGAAGCCGAGTCCGATATTTCTCGGGGTTGTCGCCGTCGCCGCAGCCGGCGGTGCGCTGGCATGGACGGCCGAGCCGACCTCGACGTGGGCTCGCGCGGGTGTCTTCGTGCTGGTTCTGGCCGGTTGGATCGTCTCGGTCTGCCTGCACGAGTTCGGGCATGCTCTCACTGCGTTCCGTGCCGGTGACCGCGAGGTGGAATTGCGTGGGTATTTGACTCTGAACCCGCTGAAATATTCACACCCGCTCCTGTCGGTCGTGCTCCCGATCATCTTCATCGCCATCGGCGGAATCGGATTGCCCGGCGGCGCTGTCTATGTGCGTTCGGGCATGTTTACGCCCGGAGTTCAGCGTCGAATCGCGCTGGCCGGTCCCACCGCAAATGCACTGACTGCCGTTCTGCTCCTAACGATAATCCGGATTTGGGGGATGAACGGCGATCACCTCGTCTTCTGGTGGGGACTCAGCTTTCTGGCATTTCTCCAAGTTATGGCCACGATTCTCAATCTGCTCCCGGTTCCGGGTCTCGACGGCTACGCCGCACTCGAGCCATATCTGGCGTACGACACCCGTCGTGCGCTCGCGAATTTCAAGGGCTACGGAATTCTCGTTCTTGTCGCATTCCTGTTCGTCCCGGTTATCAATTCGGCATTCTTCGGTGCGATCTATTGGATATTCGGCCTGTCCGGAATTCCGGAGATCTACGCGCAGTACGGCAATTACCTCATGCGATTCTGGGCCTGAACACGACTTACGGTACCGTCGTGGATCTTTCACGATATCGTTTGTCCATGCGAGCAATAGTCATCACCCGAAACGGCGGATCGGACGTCCTTCAGGTTCAGCAAAGACCCTCCCCCACACTGTCACCCGGCGCACTACGCATCGAGGTACGGGCAGTGGGAGTGAACTTTGCCGACGTGATGGCTCGGCTCGGGTTGTATGCCGACGCCCCACCGCTGCCCAGCGTCGTCGGCTACGAGGTGTCCGGTCTCGTCACCGAGATCGCCTCGAATGTAACCGATTTCGCGATCGGAGATCGCGTTTTTGCCGGGACCAGGTTCGGCGGGTATGCCGAGGAGGTCTGCGTGCGGCAGCAGGACGCGGTGCATCTACCTGCCACACTGAGTTTCGAGCAGGGAGCTGCAATCCAGGTGAACTGTGACCGCGGCACCCTCGAGCCATGGATAACCCCGCTGCGGGCACTGATGGACGACGGCACCGTCGCGCCGGTGGTCTCGGACGTCGTTCCGTTCGAACGTGCGGCGGAGGCGCACCAAATCCTCACCGAGCGCCGAAACATCGGGAAGGTGGTGTTGGTGCCGTAAGCGCCCTTTCTCGTGGGACCAACACAGTTGCATACTGTGTCCATGGCTACGTGGGGAGAATTCGAGAGCGCGGCACCAGAGCTGGCGAAGGCCGTTTCCGCCAGGTTCGGCGCACACAAGCATCATGTACTGGCAACGATCCGTGCAGACGGATCGCCCCGAGTAAGCGGCACCGAGGTGGAATTCCTCGACAATGGAACCTTGCGACTGGGTTCGATGCTCAATGCCCTCAAAGCGCGTGACCTACAGCGCGATCCACGATATGCGATCCACACCAACCCCGGAGATCAGTCGATGGAGGGTGGCGACGCGAAAATCTCGGGGCGTGCCGTCGAACTCGTGGATCCCGAAGCGCTGCAGAAGATATTCGACGCAGCCCCTCCCGAACTGTCCCGCTACAACGTCTTCGATCTCGATATCACCGAGGTCGTCCTGACGGAGCTGGTCGAGGACGAGTTGAAGGTTCGGCTGTGGAAACCGAGCGCCCCAGTACAGACCTTCACCAGGTGAGTTCGTCCTTGCACGTAGCGCCCTGAGCACTCGGCTCGACCTGAACGGTTGCATGATCGAGACCGTAGGTGGCCAGGACTGCTTTTGCGCGCTGGAGCAGCACCGAACCCGAGCCATCGCACTCGAGGTGAACCGTCGCGACGTCCATACCGGTAGTGAGCGTCCAGATATGGAGATCGTGCACTCCCACGACACCAGGAAGTGCAGCGAGATCCGCTTCGACGGCTTCGACATCGACATGTCCAGGGCTCGCTTGCGTCAGGATGCGCAACGCGGACCCGGCCAGCTTGAGTGCACGCGGAACGACCCACAGCGAGATGAGCACGCCGATGACGACGTCCGCCCACGTCCAATCGAACACCAGCAGAAGCACACCGGCGATGAGTACACCGACACTGCCGACCGCATCGGCGAGGACCTCCATGTAGGCACCGCGTACCGCGATGCTGTCCTTGGCGTCGCCACGAATGAGAAGCATGACAACGAGGTTGGCTACGAGACCGGCCGCGGCCGTCAAAATCATCGCCAACCCGGGGATGTCGGGCGCATCGCCGATTCGGTCGATGGCCTCGTACATGATGAACGCCGCGACACCGAGCAGCAGGACTGCATTGGCAATCGCGGTGAGGACTTCGGCGCGGTGCCATCCGAAAGTCCGAGCGGCGACGGCGCTCCCCTTGCGTGCGAGGAAAAGAGCGATCAGTCCCATCGACATTCCGAGCACGTCGGTGAGCATGTGACCGGCATCTGCCAGCAGACCTAGCGAGTTGATCGCCAACGCCACCGTGGCCTCGACGATGAGAAATGCTACGAGGATCGCCAGCGCGATGAACATCTTGCGGATCCGACCGCTGGACGGGCCTACAGCCTGCGCGGATCCCGACATGCCATGACTGTGTCCGTGCCCCGCGCCCATGATTCCCTTCCGGTCGTTCGATTCGACCTCACCATATGCGTACATACGCATATGTGCAACGGGATCGTCCCTCAGAACACGTCCGGGGTCACACCAGGCTTCTCGACGGTCGGCGGCAGCGTCGCCAGGGCCGATATCCGCTTCAGACCAGCCACCTGCAGCAGATCTACGATGATCGACCTCAATTGAGCCAACACCACCGTCGCGGACAGACCAGCATTGTCGATCAGTTCAGGTTTCGCACCGGATGCGACCGTCCGCAACACCCGCGCGGCGTCGGCCGCGTCGGGACGCTGCCCGGGATCGGCGAGAACCATCCGCCGCAGCACATCCACAGCTTGAGAGAGCTTCTCGACCTCGTCTACGAGACGCGGATCGAGGATCTCGTCGTCGCGCACCAACGAGAGCGAACGTCTTGCCAGCACCCGAATATTGCGCACGGCATTGTCGAGCGGATCAGCTGTCCTGGCCAAACCCGCGAGACGGTGGCGTTGCCTCCAATACATCGGCGAGATCCGCGCGATCTCACGGCCACCTTTGAGTTCGCTGCGCAGGGTGTCGATATCGGACTGCGTTGCGCGCGCCTTCTTCAACGCATCCTCGATGGGCTTCGGGTCGTTGGCAACCAGACCGTCTGCCACCTTCTGCAACACCTCGGACGCCGTTTTGAGAATCTTCGCTGCGTCTTTGCGCGCCCGCCACACCGGATGCGTCGGAATCAACGCGACGATCGCGATGCCGACGAGACCGCCGATCAGCGCGTCGACCATCCGGTCGACGCCACCGGAATTTCCAGGAGGAATCAGCGTCGCAACGAGGACGGCGGAGGATCCCGCCTGCATCGCAAAGATCGGACCGCCGTCGAGGAAGACTGCCGTCGACATCGCAAGCGCGATGACCAGCGAGATCTGCCACGGACCGCTGCCGATTGCCGAGATGATCAGGTCGCCGACGCCGATTCCCAGAACGACACCGACGACCAGCTCCGCAGAACGCCGCAACCGAGCCCCCAGCGACAGGCCGAGTGAGACGACGGCTGCAATCGGCGCGAAGAACGGACGCTGGTGCCCCACCAGGTCGGTCGCCACGTACCACGCGACCCCGGCCGCCAGCGCACATTGAATGATCGGCAACATGGAAACCTGAAGCCGCATGCGACCGGACTTCAGCCGCGACTTCCCGCGTCGTGCAGTCGGGCGGAACCGATCAGCCGAGACCGAGCGCTTCCGCCGCTTTGGGGTCACAGTCTTCGAGGAGGTCGAGGCAGCGGGCGTACTCGTCGTTTTCCCCGATATCGCGCGCAGCCTTTGTAAGAACGGCGACGCATCGGAGGAATCCTCGGTTCGGCTCATGGTTGTACGGGACCGGCCCGAACCCCTTCCATCCGTTGCGTCGCAGCTGATCGAGACCGCGGTGGTAACCGGTGCGCGCATAAGCGTAAGCGGTGATCGTCTGTCCAGAGGTCAAAGCGGCTTCCGCCAAATATGCCCAAGCAATCGAGGCCGTCGGATTGTCGGCAGCGACCTTCGCTGGGTCCTCGTGATTCAGAAGCGCCGACTCTGCCTCGTCGTCTCCAGGCAAGAGTGTCGGCTGCGGTCCAAGCAGGTCACCGAAAGAAGTCATGGACCCTATTGTGCCCCGACACTCCGCGCGCGTGCGTCCACCCACCCTTCCGCTCGCTAGGCTCGTCTGCGTCGCACAGTCCGGTCAGTTGGGAGAACAGGGTGTCGGATCCGCAGGACAAGTCGAACGAGGTGGGCGAAGAGCCCGCCACCGAGGCGATTCGAAAACAAGAACCACCGGCCGCGAAGCAGCCGCTCACAACGAAGAGCCTGCCTCCCGCAGCTCCCGATCCAGCCGAAGCGGAGACCACCGCTCTTACAAAGGTGCCGCCGACCACCGAGCAGACCCACCCGGCGCCGTCGACCGTGAAGCCCTCCGGCGCAACGCCTACTTCCCGACCGCCAGTGGCACCGCGACGCATCCCTGCGCGCGGTGAGCTCTCGCAGCCGCAGGCACGTCCCCAGCGCATCGAACCGACGCGGAGCACTTCGACTTGGACGTCTGGGAGCCGAAGATGGATCCTCGCCATCGCGGGCGCGTTGGTCTTGATCATCGCCATCGGTGTCACAGGCTTTGCCTACCTCTCGCGCGACGACGAGGGCAGTTCGGCGGATGCGCAGATCAGAATGTCGATCCAATCGTTCACGCAAGCATTGAGCACCGGAGACCTGGCGACTCTCCGAAGCGCCTCGTGCGGCGAACTCGCCGCCTTCTACCGCGATATTCCGGACGCCGATTTCGCCGACGTCCACCGTATTGCCGTCGAGCAGGGCAACGTTCCGGTCGTGGAAAGCATCGACGCCGTCCAGGTGACCGGCGATGCCGCGATTGCGCAGGTACTCGCACACACCGCGGCCAATCCCGCCGACACCTCACCCCGCACCTTCGACCTGCGCCGTGACGGCGATGTATGGAAAGTCTGCAGCCCGAGTAGCCCCGCACCCCCGGAGTAGCCCTTACGGTCACGCAGTAGCGCTCTGATCCCACCCAGCACTCGGCCCCGCAACGAAAACGCGTTGCGGGGCCGAGTCGGTTTCGAGAAAGTCTTATCCGTCGGACACGCTACGGCCGGCGGACTTCAGGTCGTTGCACGCCTCGATGACGCGAGCAGTCATCCCTGCTTCGGCCTTCTTCAGGTAACTGCGGGGGTCGTAGACCTTCTTGTTGCCGACCTCGCCGTCGACCTTCAGGACACCGTCGTAGTTGCTGAAGAAGTGCCCGGCGATCGGGCGACTGAATGCGTACTGGGTATCGGTGTCGACGTTCATCTTCACGACGCCGTAACCGAGTGCCTCTTCGATCTCACTCTTCGCCGAGCCCGATCCACCGTGAAAGACGAAGTCGAACGGCTTGGATCCTTCAGCAAGACCAAGGTGCTCCGACGCGACCTTCTGGCCGTCGGCGAGCACCGAGGGCTTCAGCTTGACGTTGCCCGGCTTGTAGACGCCGTGCACGTTGCCGAACGTTGCTGCGAGCAGGTAACGCGATCCCGCGTCGCCGGCACCGAGGGCCTCGACGGTCTTGAGGAAATCCTCGTTCGAGGTGTAGAGCTTGTCGTTGATCTCGGCCTCGACGCCGTCTTCTTCACCGCCGACGACGCCGATTTCGATCTCGAGGATGATGCGTGCTGCCGCTGAGAGGGCAAGCAGCTCCTTGGCGATCTCGAGGTTCTCATCGATCGCGATCGCGGAACCGTCCCACATGTGCGACTGGAAGAGCGGGTTCCTGCCTGCGTCGACGCGCTCCTGGGAAAGGGCGATCAGCGGACGCACGTAGGTGTCGAGCTTGTCCTTCGGGCAGTGATCGGTGTGCAGCGCGATGGTGACGTCGTAGCGCGCGGCGACCACATGAGCGAACTCGGCGAGGGCTGCCGCGCCGGTGACCATGTCCTTGATCCCGAGGCCCGACGCGAACTCGGCACCGCCCGTGGAGAACTGAATGATGCCGTCGCTACCTGCGTCGGCGAAGCCTTTGATGGCGGCATTGACGGACTCGGAACCTACGCAGTTGATAGCAGGAAATGCGAATTGGTGTTCCTTCGCCCGGCCAAGCATCTCGGCGTAGACCTCGGGAGTTGCGATCGGCACGGCGGATTCCTCCATGTAAAGAGTCGATCGGCGAGCGCTCACGCGTAGTGGCGCGCGCCGTGTGTCCTCTGCAGTATGGCAACTCACCGGCGCTGTGTCGCCCGGGACCCACCGCAGGGGCTCTGAAATCGATACGACCAATCGGGCAGCCCGTATCCGGTGGTCGAAACCTTTTGTTCAGGTTCTCCCAGGTTCGGCCGGTAGTGTGAGCGCCGTGAGTTTGAATGCCGCCTCGGAATCCGTGACGACCAACCTGGCTTTGCTGCCCGGGTTCCTCGATCCGGTCAACCTACTCAATTCGTTCGGCACCTGGGTGCTGGTCGGATTGCTGCTAGTCGTCTTCATCGAATCAGGGTTGCTGTTTCCCCTGCTACCGGGTGATTCACTGCTGTTCACAGCAGGGCTGATCGCCGCCTCGAAGTCGACGGACATCGAGCCGTTCGCACCGATCTGGCTGTTGGTGATCCTGATTCCCATCGCTGCGATCCTCGGCGACCAAGTGGGATTCTTCATCGGCTCCAAGGGCGGCACTGCCCTCTTCAAATCGAACGATGCACGATTCTTCAAGAAGAAGTACATCGACGAGTCGCATGCCTTCTTCGAAAAGCACGGGCCGATCACCATCATCCTGGCACGCTTCGTTCCGATCGTTCGCACGTTTGCCCCCGTCGTCGCGGGTGCGTCGAAGATGAAGTACTCGCTGTTCCTGACCTACAACGTCGTCGGAGGCATCCTCTGGGGTGCAGGTGTGACGATGCTCGGCTATCTGCTCGGCCAGATCGACTTCATTCGCGAGCACGTCGACATCATCTTCATCGTCATCGTTCTCGTCTCGGTGCTTCCGATCGTCATCGAGGTCGGCAAACGGATGATCAAAGCACGCAAGACTCCGTTGGCCGAGGCGACCGAGTCGATCGAGTCGCAGAGGGACGCCACTTCCTGACATGGTGCGTCGCGCATGATCGGCCAGATCAACGCACAAGCGTCCGAGACAATAACGGCGATGGGCAGTTTCGGACCGCTCACCACTGCCGGTCCCCTCGTCGTGTGGACCATCGTCGTCGCATTCGTGTTTCTCGAATGCGCTGTCATCATCGGCTTGTTCCTTCCCGGTGACTCGATGCTCGTGACCGCAGGCATCGTCATGGCCACACACTCGTCCGGAGTCGGCCACATCTGGGCACTGTCGGTGGGCGCGATGATCGCCGCGATCGCCGGAAATCAAGCCGGATACGTCATCGGCCACCGCACCGGCTCCAAACTCGTCGCACGCAAGGACGGCAAGTATCTCAACACGAAAAACCTGCACAAAGTGAACGTTCTGCTGGAGAAGCACGGCTTCTGGGCGGTACTCGTGGCTCGCTGGATTCCATGGGTCCGCACGCTCTGCCCGATGGTCGCAGGCGCGGCAAACATGAACCATCGCAAATACACGATCGCCAGCACGCTGGGCGCCATCATCTGGGCACCGGTACTCCTGCTCATCGGTTTCTACTTCGGCAGTTTTCTCGAGCAGGTGCCGTGGCTACTACCGGCGGTGTTGATTGCGATGATCGTTGCTCTCGTCGTAGGTACCGCACTCGGCATCTGGCAGTACCGCAAAGAGATGGCCCGACCGACGGAAATCGTCGAGGTGGAAGAGGTTCACGAGTAGAACTTCTTGCTAACGGAACCCCGCTGCAGAGACGACGTGGGCAGCTTCCATCAGCATCCACCCACCGAGTTGGACGGACAGATCCCGCTCAGGAATCGCGGACGAGCGGACGGTCCCACCGGTGAACGCTGCAATGGGATGCCCTGTCCCGGGCAGGCGTGCCTCCTTGTTCCAGGCGGCACCGAAGAGCGGATGGTCCTCGACTTCCAGTCGGTTCTCCCACGCGGCCTCCGCCGATGCAAGAACGATCGACGCCGCCAGCGAGCGAGCCTGCTCGTCCTCGTCGCTTTCGCCGGGGAGCGTCGTGGCGACGACAGCAAGGTTGCGCGCCAAAACACCGTCGAAAAGACCGCCGTCACCTCCACCTCCGCCCAGGATCACAAGATCGCGGCACAAGTGAGTCTCGACGGCGGCAACCAGCGCATGAACGCGCGCGCGATGGCGCGGTGCATCGAGACGAACCGCCAATTCGGTCTCGACTCCGAGCACGACGCCCTGGCAGTAGCTGAACACCGCACGATCGAGCACGCCGCCCGTCCGAATGCCGTCGAGTATCAGACCCGTCGCCGGGTCGCGTAGGTATGCGTCCATCCAGTCCGCCATAGCCTGTGCACGCCACAGTCGACCGGTGCGGGCAAGCAATATCGACGCAGGCCCGTTCGCCGGAGTGTTATAGAAATCGTCGCCCTTACGCCACGGTATTCCGCCGCCCTTCTCCGGCGCCCAGGCGTCGAACAACTCCAATTCGATCGTGTGGATCGCTGTCCGATTGTCGACGGCGTGCAACCGCTGCGCTCGCTCCAACGCAAGGCCGAGCCATGCCATGTCGTCGTAATAGTTGTTGGTCCATCCGGTGATGTTCCGAATGCGATGTGCGCGCGCAATTTTGGACAGCTTCCTGCGACGCTTGGCGGTGGGCGCCCTAGTAGCGGCGTCGACAGCGCAGTCCAGCAGGTGTGCCTGCCACCAGTAATGCCACCGCCCGAACAGTCGCTCACGCCGGACGGGGGGCCACGCCACCACTCCTAGCGCGGTACCGGGCAACCCCCACAGTCGACGTACGTGGCGCGCGTTGACCGCTCCCTCCGCAGCGTCCGCACGCTGCGACCATTGCTCCTGCATACCCCGATCCTGCCATTACGGGCAGAACGAGTGACACAAGGAGTCAGGTCCAGGCCGAGGACAAGTCCGCGTGCTGCCGAACCCAGGAATGCATGGCGATACCGGCAGCCACTCCGGCGTTGATACTCCGCGTCGAGCCGAACTGAGCGATGGACACCGTCATCGAGGCGCCGCCGCGGGCTTCCTCCGTCACTCCCGGGCCCTCCTGACCGAACAACAGCACGCAGTCACGCGGCAGATCCGCCGTTTCCAGCGGCACCGACCCCGGCGTGTTGTCGACGGCGACAACGGTCAGCGCGTTCACTCGGGCGAACTCGAGTAAGTCGGCGACCGTGGCGTGGTGGTGAATGTGTTGGTAGCGATCGGTAACCATCGCACCCCGCCGATTCCACCGACGACGACCGACGATGTGAACCGCCTGCGCAGCAAACGCATTGGCCGTCCGAACCACTGTGCCGATGTTGGCGTCGTTCGCGAAGTTCTCGATCGCAACGTGAAGACTGTGCCGACGACTGTCGATGTCCGTAACGATCGCCTCGCGTGTCCAATACCGATAGGCGTCGACGACATTGCGTCGATCTCCATTGTCGAGAAGTTCGACGTCGTAGCGAGCATCGGTCGGTCGCGGCGTTGTGTACTCCTCGATCCACGGTCCGACACCGTTGGGAGCCTCGCCCCACTCGGTCGGCCCAGCCTCGGCTGCGACTCCGGACTCCATGTCGCTCAAAAGGTTTCGTTGCTGTCGGCGGCAATACGGAAACCGTGACCGGTCTCGTCGTTGTTGCAGGAGATACCGTCGGCGGCCGAGATGCACGTGTAACCGTCGCCGACGATTTGTTGCCCCACCTCGAGCGGCGGATCGACCGTCTCACCACCCGAGGTGTACACCGCGCCACCGGAGCACATGAACTCGGCTGCGCCTTCATTGGTGACGCGAATCCCGTTGCCCCAGCTGATCATGCACGACTCGGGCCGCGGTGGAACCGGCGTGGTCGCGCCTTGACAGCCTGCCTCCGTCCGCGAAGGAAGAGTGACGATTCCGCATTGGAACTGCCCGTCCGGCGAACTGAAATAGTAGGTGCCCTGTAGCGGGGCATACGTAGTCTGCGGCGTCGGCGGCGGTGGTGGCGGAGGAGCAGGCTCGGTCGTCGTGGAAAGCGGCGCCAAGGTAGTGGTGACAGGAACAGGTGCGGCGGTCGTAGTAGTGGTAGCGGCGGGCGCACTCGTCACACTCGGCGGCGAGGTTGCGGCCACCTCTGCACCGGACTCACTGCCACATGCCGTCAACAGTGCCGACACTGCCAGAAATGCCGCTGCTGCAAGACGCTTGTCCACCATGAAATACCCCGACCCCGCTCTCGCTGACCTGTTTCGCAGTGCGACCCTACCGGCGCACCGAGACAAGCGCTGTGGGGGTGGGGTCAGGTGTGGCTCAAACGGCGGTTGATCTCACGCGTCAGCCATGCCGGCGAAAAGCGCGATCCGATCGTCATCGCCTTGGACTGCAGCCCTACTGGGAAATGGACCTTGTGCAGCAGGCGCCTCGAAGGCCGGGTGGCTTCGAAGATCGCCTCGGAGACATCGTCGGCCGTCAGCTTGATACCGAGCGAGTTGGTGGTGCCCGTGGACACGCCCTGGGTCATCGCGGTCTGCACGAACAGCGGCCACATCGCTTTCACCGAGATGTCGTACTCGGCCCATTCGAGGTCCAGGGCCTCGGTGATACCACGTACTGCGAACTTCGTCGCGCCGTAGGTGACGAGTTCGGGTTGACCGTAGATTGCTGATGCGGAACACAGGTTGACGACCTGAGCACCGGGGGTGGCCTTCAGATACGGGAACGCGGCGAGAGTGCCGTAGACGACGCCGTTGAAGTTGATATCGATCTGACGCTTGTGTACAGCGAGCGGTATCTCTTCGAATTTCCCTGCGACGAGGATGCCCGCGTTATTGATCAGAACGTCGAGCCGCCCGCCGGACTCCTTGTCGAACTCGGCGAGGCGATCGGCCCACTGGACCGGATCGGTGACGTCGAGAATTCCCGTGACGACCCTGCCACCGGCCGCGGCGATCTCCTTGCCCAACGAGGCCAATCCGGTCTCGTCGATGTCATAGGCCCCGACGAGGTATCCCGAGCCTGCGAATTTCAATGCGGTGGACCGTCCGATTCCGGCTGCCGCGCCGGTTATGAGCACAGTTGGAGTAGACACAAACGACAGGATAGGGGTTACTAAGATTATCGGTAACCGCTTCGGCAGATTTCGGGACTACTCTTGATAGGTCTTCGAGGAGATTTCGGTGAATCACGAAAAAATTCTGCGAGCGGTTGCCTTCGTCGCTGTCGGCTACCTCTTGGTGTTGATCATCTGGGCCGGCTTACTGCGAACGCATACACCGCCCGGTACTCTGCCCTACCAAATTGTCGGCCTGGTTGCCGGATTCGGTACGGCGCTCGCGTTGGCCATGATGGTCGCCAACCGCCCCACTGCCGAACAGCGACGACTGGCCAGGAACGGGGTCGAAGGCTGGGCGACGGTCGAGGCGAGTCGCAGGATCGACGAGCGGAAAATGGAACTCGACTTGGCGTTCACAGTTCCCGGTTCGGATTCCTACGTCGGCAGAATCGTCTATTCGATACCCCCGTCGGAGACAGCGCGATTCCAAACCGGTCGAACCTTGCCGATCATGGTCGACCCGTCGGACCACCACCGCGTGCTACTTCTGCCTGGTGAATCCTTCGACGAGAAGTAGCTGAGCGGCGGAATACGTCGCCAGAATCGCACCTTCGACAACCCGCCGAGACATCTCGCTCGAAAGATAGAGCCGTCGGTACACGATCAATGCGTCGGAGACGGTGAACAGGATTCCGCCCAGCGCCTGCCAGGAACGCGAATCGGAATTCGGCATCACGACACCCGCAAATACATCAGCTCCTGGTGCGGACGCTGGATCTGCAGCCAACGTCGACATCGCCGCCAGAGTCACGCCGTACCCGGCCAAACCCGGAGCCACCTCCGGTGACTTTCTCGCCAACTGTGACGACGCCACCGCCCACCCGAAAAAGCGCGGTACGGCAGCGGTAAGGGTCGGTCGACTGCCGGCCGAAGCGAGAAGGGCGCAATAGCAACCCTGCATGACGGCGAACGCCCCGGCTCCGCGCAGAATCTTCGAATCGTCGTCCGGGTCCATCAGCAGAACGTCCCCGACGGTGGCGGCCGTGAGCGCTACCCCGAGGACCGGCGAGAAGCGTCGCATCCCGAGCGCAAGCGCAGGAACGATGAGGGGCTTGGCCACCCGGTGCACCGTCTCGTTCCCGGTGACCGCACCGAACACCGTCGCGACGGCAGCCGAACCGAATGCAAAACGTGAGAACGTCGATCGCTTCATCGGACTTATTTCCTCCATCGTCGGTCGAGCTGAGCAGATATGTGATGTTGACCTTGAATGCTTGATCGCAGGCCCCAAGGTTGTCATGGTGATTGTTGGACACGCTAGAGAACACATGGGGATGACGATGCGCCGAAAGCATGCAGAGCACGCCGGGACGCCCCGGTCATCTCATCTTGTCGAGCGAAACCCACTGGTTCGCCGCTCGGACCGCATTCAGTCCACCATCAAGACCACAGTCTTCGCTCTGATAATCCTGATGCTGCCGGTAGCTGCGTGGATCGGCACGTCCACCCTCGCCGTCGGGCAAAGTCGGGTCGCAGCACAGGAGAGCAGTGTCCGCCAGGTCACTGCCACCACCAAGGCCGTCGCCGATATCGCACCCGTCCTGCAGAGCGAAGTCGGATCGGTTACCAGCACTACCGTCGACGCGACGTGGAGCTATGACGGGCTCGATCATCAGGGACAGGTCTCCCTGCCTGCGGGCAGCCCCTCCGGCACCCAGCTCCCGATATGGGTCGACCGCGACGGCAACCCGACCGCACCTCCAGCAACCCGGGCCGATGCCGTCGTCACGGCCCTGTTCACCGGATTCGGCAGCCTCTTCGCCGCCGCGTCCATTCTGCTCGGCACCTATTTCGCTGTCCGCGTTCGCCTCGACGCCCAAAGGCATGCCGATTGGGACCGCGAGATTGCGGAGTTGCTGGATCAGGACAGCCCGTCCTGATCCAGGGGTAGCGGGGCGTCGACCACTCCTCCGCTGCCTGCACGAGAGGTAAACGGGCAACTCAAGCCACTTCAGTCACAGATGTCCCACACGTAACACTTCTATAACCAAACCCGTGGTTGACCTTTGAAGACCGCCGGGTCCGTTATGGTCTGAAACGCTCGTAAGTATGTCTCACTAACCTGAATTCCGTGTCGGGGCGGAAGTAAAGCGGCTCATACCGCTACCGACTGAAGGGCTCCACATACATGTCGCACAAATCGATCTCTCGGTCTCGCCGTGCCCGCATCGCCGCAGCCGGCGCGGTGGTCGCGATGTCGTTGACGGTCGCCGCACCGGGCATCGCCTACGCGCAGGAACCCACCACGCCGGGGACTTCCACGGAAGAAACAACGCCCAGCGGGGAATCCACCGCAGGTACGGGGGAAGGCGTATCCGAGAGCGTGGTGCCCAACGCCGCCGTTCCTGCAGCCAACGAGGGTGACGCCGCCGAGGTCGGACCGATCGTTCCCCTCGAGGCACCGTCCGCCGAGCGCCCACTGCCTCAGGTCACGGCAGGCGTAGTCATCAACGACGACGGCACCGCGACCATCGACGTCACCGTCGTCCCGCAGCTCTCCGAAGCGGAGAAGAAGGCGCTCGCCGACGCCGAGATCGCCAGCAAGGCCGCCGCGGAAGCCTCCGTCGCCGCCCAGACTCGCTACGACGCGGCCGTCGCCGCAGCAGCAGCCTCGAACACCGCCGCAGCCAAAGCCGAGCTCGATGCCGCAGGCGCCGCACTGAGCGCGACCGACGCGACGAAGGCAGCGGAAGCGGCCAACATTGCCAGCATCGCCGCCTCCGCCGCAGCCACCGCAGCCAAGAACGACAAAGCAACGTTGGATGCCAAGGTTACCGAGACGAAGAACGCCGCTGATAAAGCGAAGACAGAAGCCGCGGCCGCCGAGAAGAAGGCAATCGAACTAGAGGCCGCCGCAGCAGCAGCGGGTGACCCCGACGCCGTCAACGCCGCCGCCGAAGCACGGGCAGAGGCCGACGCGAAAGCAGAAATCGCGTTGACTGCACAAGCCGACTTCGACAAGTCGACGACGGAACTGCGAGAGTCCGTCGCCGCCGTCGAAGAAGCGTTCAAGAAGTTCAACCTCGCGAAGGTCACCGCAGCCGTCCGCGCAGCAGTGGCTACTGCAGCCCGCTCGGCGTCATTGGCCGTCGAAGCCAGAGCAACTGCAGAAGCGTCTGCAGCTGCAGACGCCAGAGCAACAGAACTCGAAGCAGACGCAGCAGCGAGCTCCGACGAGGCTGCTGCCGCGACCAAGGCCGCCGAGGAAGCACGGGCTGCCGCAACCAAGGCAGCTGCAGATCTGAAGACAGCGGAGGCCGCCGCAACCGCTGCAGCCGAAGCTGCCGCGACCGCCGGTGACAACGTCGCCGATCTGGAAGCAAAGGCGACCGCAGCAGCCGCTGCGCTCACCAAGGCAGAGTCCGACGCCACCGCCGCGAACGAGAAATCCGAAGCACTCGCAGCTGCCGCGGCTACCGCTGTCGCCGACGCAAAGACGAAGGCCGAGGCCGTGACCGCAGCGAAGGCCGCGGCTGCTACTGCCAAGACCGCCGCCGAGACCGCGGCCAAGGCCGAAGCTGACCTGAAGAAGAAGGCCGCTGACCTTGCCGCCAGTGGCCCGAAGCTCAGTTTGACCATCAACCTGGGCGGAACCGCCCACGACGAGGTCGACAGCACCAAGATCGACGAGACCACCGTGGTCGTCGACGAGACCGGCATCGAACTCATCGGTGTCTTCAACGAAGACGGTTCCTTCACCGTCGCCGACTACTTCACCACGAACGACCAGGGCGTCATGACGGTTGCCGGCGAACTGCCTGCCGTCGATCTGGCGCTGGGTGATTCAGCCGATTCAGCATCGAGCGGTTCTTCCGACTCCAGCGCTCTGCCGGCGATTCTTGCCGGTGTCGGAGTCGTCGCCGTGGCCGCAGTCGGTGGCGGACTGTACCTGCGTCGCCGCAACGGTGCCGATGCTTCGTAGATCCATCTGGGTTACCACTGCGGCACTGCTCATCGCTGTATCCGGTTGCGCAAGTGACGGTTCCGACGTGAGCAGTCCCAGCAGGGAGTCGGTGGAGGCGCAGATTTCGGCGCCTCCGCCGACTGCCGCGGTCGTCGATCCGGCCCAACCCGACGCCATCGAACTACGCTCTTCCGACGGCGTCACCTACATGAGCAGCCCGGTCAATCCCGACGGACTCTTCCGCGGAGGAGACAGTGGACAGGTACTCAATCCTGTCGACGAGCGACCTGCATGGTGGGCCGAGAGCGGGCTACCGGGAACCGATGCCCAACAGACCGTAGTGGTTGTGGGCCACAACTATTCGAAGAAGGACGCACCGTTCAAGGCACTCGGCGTCGCACAGCCGGGCGACCGAGTGGTACTCGATACCCCCAACGGGGTTCTCGAATACACAGTCGAAAGCGTCGGCCCACTGCCGAAGGGTTCGCTACTGGGCGACAACGACCTTCGTCGCTCGGTGCCCGGGCGGCTCATCCTCGCCAACTGCGACGTGCGCGGCGGCGAACCGACGAACGACAACTTCATCGTGGTCGCTCAGCTGTTGTAGTTTGCGCTCCTACAAACCTAGATCTCCCAGTCCGAGGAGCGAACGGTATTCGAGCCCCTCGGCGGCGATGACGTCGTCGGCACCAGTTGCCCTGTCCACGACGGTGGCAACTCCGACGACCGTCGCACCCGCCTCCCGCAGCGCAGCGACGGCAGTCAGCGGCGAATTGCCGGTGGTTGTGGTGTCTTCCACCACCAACACCCGCTTACCGACGATGTCGGGTCCTTCGATCTGGCGCTGCATGCCGTGCGCCTTCGCGGCCTTCCGCACGACGAACGCGTCGATCGGGCGGCCCGGCGCGTGCATGACTGCGAACGCAACGGGATCGGCGCCCATCGTCAACCCGCCGACCGAGTCGAAATCCCAGTCCGCGACGAGTTCACGCATCAACGACCCGATCAGCGCACTCGCGCGGTGATGGAGCGTCGCACGGCGGAGGTCGACGTAGTAGTCGGCCTCTTTCCCCGAGGACAACGTCACCTTGCCGTGGACGATGGCAAGTTCACGTACGAGCCCGGCCAGTTCGGCCCGCTCGGCATTGTCGGCGCTGATGGCCATGAAGAAACCCCTTCGGTCGTCTCCGAAGAATCTACCGACTCCGCCTCCATCGATCGACAGAGGATCAGGCAAGCTGCGCGGGCAAGTCTTCCGGTTGCTCACCGGCCGACGCGGCATGCTCGACGAACGGTTCCGGATCCAGCACCTTCAACGCTTTCGCTACCAACTTCGACGGAAAAGTCGTACGCGCCAGCGAGAGTCGATATGCGTTGTCGTTGTACACCCGCACTGCGCCTGCGATCCGCTTCTCGGTCGTCTCCAGATCCCCGGCGGGACCTTGGAAGGCCCAATTGGTCTTGAGCGTGGGATGCATGTCCGATTCCGCGAGCACCGAGTGCACTGCCGCGGACAGCGCATTCTCCGCGGCAGCCTGTGCGTTGAGACTCAGTTCGCGCTCACGGACCGCTTTGGACCACGATCGAGCACCGACCAAGGCCCGGACTGTTTTCGGATCGAGCCCCGAGGACTCGACGGCCGCGATGAACGGCTCCAGCTGAACGTGACGGCGATCGAGTTCGACGGTCACGAGATGTCGACTCGCAGCGGTACGCGATATATAGCGTCGAACCCGCCGTTCGAGGCTCGCCGTGTAGGCAAGGAGAACGAGTACGAGGATCGCAAGAACCACGAAAACAGTCACGAGGTATGAATTTATCGGTGTTCGGCCCGACACGCCCGCAGGCTCGCCCGCGCCGCGCCAATTAGGTCCGCCCGCGTCCTCGCCCGACAAGGTTGGTCAGCTTCCGGACCGCACTTTTGGGCACCTTGCTGCCGACGGCCGTCAGTACTTTGTACTGTGCGCCAGGAATGCTGATGACCTTGCCTTTGTCCAGATCCTTCATCGAGGTCTGCACTACCTGCTCGACGTTCAACCACATGAAGCTCGGGATCGAGGACATTTCGATACCCGCCCGCTGATGGAACTCGGTCTTGATGAAACCAGGGCACAGCGCTTGGATCTGAACGCCGGTGCCGGCGAGACCACCGGACAATCCTTCGGAGAACGAGATGACGTATGCCTTCGACGCCGAGTAGGTGGAGCCTCGCCCGGCCAACAAGCCGGCCACACTCGCAACGTTGATCACTGTGCCCTTGGCCGCGGCGACCATCGACGGGAGCGCTGCTCGGGTGAAGAGCATGACGGCGGTGACATTGACATCCAACTGCGACTGCAGCAGGTCCGGGTCCGCGGTCCAGAATTCGCCGGAGGTACCGAAGCCCGCGTTGTTGACCAGATACTCGACGCCCAGTTCCAAACGCGCGATCACAGTTTCGCGTCCGGCGGAGGTGGCCAGATCCACGGCGATGATCTCCGAGTTCGCACCGAATCCGACGCGCAGATCGTCGGCGAGGGCTCGCAGCTTCAACTCGTTGCGAGCGACGAGCACGAGGTCGTAGCCGCGCGACGCCAGATGGCGCGCGAATTCACCACCGAGTCCCGAAGTGGGACCGGTGACGAGCGCGACGGGGCGCGATGCGGGTGCGGACATAGGTTCGATCGACTCAGCGGTCATAGACGTGAAGGCTATCTGCTCGAGGACGCTTGATGGCGTCTTGAAGGAACCAGGCGTCGTTCCGATCGATCATTGCCCCTCAGGACTCGCGTCGGCGCCGTTCCGCGTCGCGATTGATCGGGGTCGGGCCACTCGGGCGTCGCGGCGGGTCCACGGGTGCGGATACGGGCGGGCGCGGAGCCTGCCGGGCGGCGGGTGCGGGCGCGGGTGCCTGCCGGGCGGCGGGCGCGGGTGCCTGCCGGGCGGCGGGTGCGGGTGCCTGCGGCCGGTTCGGCGCATGCCCGGCTGCGTCGACGTCGGGGCGGCGACGCGGCACGTCGGTTCGGGGGGCCGCAGGGCGGTTCCGGACGGGTGGCAGTACGTGGAGAAGTCCCGACAGTCTGGCCACCGCGTCGATAGCGGCGTCCCAATCGCGACCCGTGCTGCTCAGCGGCACCGACCCCAGTGCCCATTCGCTTTCGCTCCACAGCAACGACACATGCGCCGGAACCGACTCGGTGAAGGCCGCCATGCGCTGATCGCAGACCCGGCGAGCGATTTCGATATCGGTGGCGAATACGACGCGTGGACCGATCGCCCCGAGCAGTTCCATGTCTTTCTCACGCGGAGGCGGGGTCGATTTGAGACGAAGATCGATATCGACGTCGGACCCGACGGGACGCTTGACCGCCACGATGGTCGAGGTCTCCTCGACGTCGAACAGCACGAACTTCTCACCCCTGCGGACGCCTCGGACGACGTCGAGAGCAATCGCATCGTCGAGCTTGGCCAGCGCTGCCCGATGGAAATGCGAGATCAGTTGATCATCCGTCGGGGCGTAGGTATAGCCCTGGGCCTTCGCCCATATCTGTCGAACTCGCCCCAGCTGGTCGCGGCGCGATCGATCGACATAGAGAAGGGCGACCGCACCCGCGAGCGCGATCACTGCTAGTCCGAACCACATAACCGTCATCGGTGATCACCTTATAGCGTGCTGGTTGGGGTGCCTGCGTCGATGGAGCCGAGAGGGTTCAACCACCGAATTTGGGCACTTCGATGATGACCTCGGCCGTGATGGAACCGCCTTCGACAGGTGCGCCGTTGACGACGACCAAGGATCCGACCTTCAGATCGGAGAGGTCGAAACCCGAGAGGGAGATGACTTCGGTCTGCGGGGTCGTAGTCACCGTGACCGGAGCGCCGTCGACACCATTGATCGAGATGGTGGTGCCGTCGATCGCGGTGATGGTTCCGACCGCCGCACCGGCCCCACCGAGGATCTCCGGAATCCCACCGGGCACGAGTCCACCTGGCGCTGACGGAACGACGGACGCGCGAGGCGGTGTACTGGGCAGCGGGGCCGAACTCTGGGGAAGCGTCCTGGTGATTCCGGGTGAGGCAGTGACCTCGGAATCCGAGGACCGATTGGTGAGAAAGAGAATCCCCGCGAGCACGACGACAGCAAGGACTGCCAGTGCAAGAAGGGCAACGAGCCACTTGTTGGACGAATCACCGCCGGAACCGCCACCCGAAGACTTGTCTCCCTCGACTGGCGTCTCCCCGGTGTAACCGGGAGGCGGACCATACTGCCCCGGGTTTGCCGCGTACTGCTGGTTTGCCGCGTACTGCTGGTTTGCCGCGTACTGCTGGTTGGGGTCGTACGGGGGCATGGCCTGAGTCGGGTTCGGCTGTTGTGGATACGGCTGCCCGTACCCCTGAGACTGTGACTGTGACTGTGGAAAGCCGAACTGCTGAGTAAGCTGATCCGGATACGGCTGACCTGTCGGATAAGGCTGTGTACCCGGGTAGGGCTGGCCAGTTGGATAAGGCTCACCAGTTGGGTAGGGCTGGCCAGTTGGGTAGGGCTGGCCAGTTGGGTAGGGCTGGCCAGGTGGATAAGGCTGGGAGTCCGGGTACTGCTGATACTGCTGACCACCCGGGCTCTGCTGGGGTTGCCAGACCTCGGTGGGCTGGTCGTTCTCGGATCCCTCGGGCGGCGGGTTCGCAGTGCCATCTGCCCAGGACCGATCGCTGCCCTGAGGCCGATCACGCGGCTCATCCGGATTCGTCATGTTCACGAGGGTACGTCCGAAGTAGGGCCCACCGAAAAGTATCCGGTGGGCCCTACTTCCATCAGCGGAGCGTTCGTCAGCTCAGAACCAGCTGATCCCCGTCGGGAGAAACGTCCACCGAGACGGCATCGCCGTCGCGAACCTTGCCCGCCAACAGCAGCTTGGCAAGCTGATCGCCGATTGCCTGCTGGGTCAGCCTGCGCAGTGGACGAGCCCCGTACAAGGGGTCGTAGCCGCGCGACGCCAACCACATCTTCGCCGCCGAGGAGACCTCGAGCGTCAGCCGTCGAGCAGCAAGACGCTTGGCCAATTGGCCGAGCTGGATGTCGACGATCGACTCGAGCTGTTCCTCGGACAATGCGTCGAACACGACGACGTCGTCGAGGCGGTTGACGAACTCCGGCTTGAAGGCCCGACGGACCGCATCCATGACCTGATCCTTGTCACCGCCTGCCCCGAGGTTCGAGGTGAGGATCAAGATGGTGTTGCGGAAGTCGACGGTGCGGCCCTGGCCGTCGGTCAATCTGCCCTCGTCGAGCACGGCGAGCAGGATGTCGAAAACGTCCGGGTGCGCCTTCTCGACCTCGTCGAACAGTACGACGGTGTATGGACGCCTGCGGACTGCTTCGGTGAGCTGCCCGCCTGCTTCGTACCCGACGTAGCCGGGAGGTGCACCGACCAATCGCGCTACTGCGTGCTTCTCGCTGTACTCGCTCATGTCGATGCGAACCATTGCGCGTTCGTCGTCGAACAGGAAGTCCGCGAGCGCTTTCGCGAGCTCGGTCTTACCGACGCCGGTCGGACCGAGGAACAGGAACGATCCTGTCGGACGGTTCGGATCGGCGACCCCGGCGCGTGCTCGGCGGACCGCGTCGGACACCGCTTGGACGGCATCCTTCTGGCCGACGACGCGCTTGCCCAGCTCGTCTTCCATGCGCAGCAACTTCGCCGTCTCCCCCTCGAGCATCCGGCCTGCGGGAATTCCGGTCCAGACCGCGACGACATCGGCGACGTCGTCCGGGCCGACCTCTTCCTTGAGCATGAGCCCTTCCTGAGCGGGCGTCGACTCGGTCTTGGCTGCGAGCTCCTTCTCGAGAGTCGGGATCCGGCCGTAACGCAGTTCCGCGGCTTTGCCGAGGTCGCCGTCGCGCTCGGCGCGTTCGGATTCACCGCGTAGGTTCTCGAGCTCTTCTTTGAGAACACGCACGGAGTCGATGGCCGTCTTCTCGTTCTGCCAGCGGGTGCTCAACTGGTTGAGCTTCTCCTGGGAGTCCGCCAACTCGGCGCGCAGCTTCTCGAGCCGAGCTTTCGACGCATCGTCGGTCTCCTTCTCGAGTGCCATCTCTTCGATCTCGAGCCGACGAACCGACCGCTCCACCTCGTCGATTTCGACGGGCCGTGAGTCGATTTCCATGCGGAGCCTCGACGCGGCCTCGTCGACCAGGTCGATCGCCTTGTCCGGTAGGAACCGTGCTGTGATGTAGCGGTCGCTCAGTGTGGCAGCAGCAACGAGCGCCGAGTCGGTGATGCGGACGCCGTGGTGCACCTCGTACCGTTCCTTGAGTCCACGCAGAATTCCGACGGTGTCCTCGACCGAGGGTTCGCCGACGTAGACCTGCTGGAATCGCCGTTCGAGGGCGGCATCCTTCTCGATGTACTTGCGGTACTCCTCGAGTGTCGTGGCTCCCACGAGTCGCAGTTCACCGCGGGCGAGCATCGGCTTGATCATGTTGCCGGCGTCCATTGCCGACTCACCGCTCGCGCCTGCGCCGACGATGGTGTGCAGCTCGTCGATGAAGGTGATGATCTGTCCAGCGGAGTTCTTGATGTCGTCGAGTACGGCCTTGAGCCGCTCCTCGAACTCACCGCGGAACTTGGCGCCCGCGACCATCGAGCCGAGGTCGAGCGAGACCACGGTCTTACCTTTCAGGCTTTCCGGCACGTCACCGGCGATGATCCGCTGCGCAAGTCCCTCCACTATGGCTGTCTTGCCGACACCGGGCTCGCCGATGAGAACTGGATTGTTCTTGGTACGACGCGAGAGGACCTGTACGACGCGCCTGATCTCGGTGTCGCGGCCGATGACCGGATCGAGCTTGCCTTCGCGAGCCTGAGCCGTCAGATCGGTGCTGTACTTTTCGAGGGCTTGGTATGTGCTCTCGGGATCGGCGCTGGTGACGCGGGCACTCCCTCGGACAGCTTGGAATGCGTCGCGTAGCTCGTTGGCGCCTGCACCGAGTCCGGTGAGGAGGTTGGCGACGTCGGAACTACCTGTTGCGAGGCCGACCATCAGATGTTCGGTGGAGACGTACTCGTCGTCCAGTTCGGTAGCCAGCGCTTGCGCTGCAGTGATGGCTGCAAGAGCCTCACGTCCGAGCTGAGGAGTGGTTGTCGACCCTGTCGCGGAGGGCAAGCGGTCGACCAATTTTTGCGCTTCGGTACGCACCGCAATCGGGTCGACACCGACGGCCTTCAACAAGGGCGATGCGATGCCGTCCGTTTGGTCCAGCAACGCCACCAACAAATGCGACGGGCGAATATCCGGGTTTCCCGCTGCGGACGCGGCTTGCAAAGCTGCGCTGAGCGCGGCCTGCGTTTTCGTTGTGGGGGTGAAGCTGTCCACCGGTCACCTACTTTCTCGACTGAGCGTTTCGTGTGTCGCTGGATGTAACACTACTCAAGTTGAGTCTGTTCCGCTCAAGTTCGCACAAGTGGCTCTGTCAGCGTCGCATCAGCCCACGAGAAGTCGCGGCGGCAACCGCCGAGGTCCGCGAATCCACGCCCAACTTGGTGTAGATGTGCGCGAGGTGGGACTTGACGGTGGCTTGGCTCAAGAACAGTTGCTGACTGATCTGCAGGTTGGAGAGGCCCTCTGCCACCAACCCCAGTACCTCGATCTCCCGCAGAGTCAGCGCGTTGTCCGGCGTCCTCATCCGGTCCATCAGCCGCGAGGCGATCGAGGGTGCGAGCGCGGACTTGCCCGAAGCCGCAGTGCGAACCGCAGCCGCGAGCTCCTCCGGGGGTGCATCCTTCAGCAGATAGCCTGCTGCCCCGGCCTCGATGGCGGCAAGGATGTCCGCGTCGGTGTCGTAGGTCGTCAGCACCAACACGTGCGGCCCGTCCGGACGAGCACTGATCACCGCGATAGCTTCGGCACCGTTCATTCCGGGACCGAACTGCAGGTCCATCAGCACGACGTCGACATCGAGTTCGGCGGACCGTTCGATCGCTTCCTCGGCGGTCCGAGCCTCGGCGACAACCTGAAAGTCGGGTTCGGTTTCCAATACCGCCCGCAATCCGGCGCGCACAACCGGGTGATCGTCCGCGAGCAGAAGGCGAATCATGCGCGAACCTCCAACGGCAACGTGACCGCGATAGCCGTGCCCTCGCCAGGGGCCGTTTCCACCACCATCGTGCCGTGCAACGAGCGGGCTCGGGCGCGCATCCCCGGTAACCCGAATCCTCGATCCGTGCGAGGAGGAAGCGCATCGGGATCGAAACCCACTCCGTCGTCGACGACATCGAGGGCGACTTCGGTGTCCATGTAGCTCAGCGTCACTGCCACTCGATCGGCTTGACTGTGCTGAACCGCGTTGGCGAGTGCAGATTGTGCGATCCGGAGTAATGCGACCTCGTGCGCGATCGGCAATGGAACCGGAGTGCCCGACAATGTCCAATCGACGACCGGCCCACCGGCATGAAAGGCATTGGCGCACAGACGTTCCAAGGCTGCAGAGAGCGAACTGTTCTCGAGGTCGGGTGGAGTGAGGGCTCGAACGAAACGCCGGGCTTCCTCCAAATTGCTCACTGCCGTCTCCCGGGCATGGACGACGTGTTCTCGCGCTTCGTCCGGCCGCTCGGGGAGCATTCGTTCCGACGCACGCAGCAGTAACTGAATACTCGACAGGCCCTGCGCCAAGGTGTCGTGGATTTCGCGGGCAAGACGCTCACGCTCTGCGAGGGCCCCTGCCGCATGCTCGGCCGCCGCCAGTTCTCCGCGGGTCGCAGTGAGCTCCTCGATGAGCCTGCGCCGCTGTTCGCTCTCCCGGTAAAGAGCGTCGTACCCGAACACCACCGCAACGGCGACCGTCGCTCCGAGCGCCGGTCCGATGACGACTCCCACAGTGAGTGCACCCTGATGCCAGGAGAAACCGCCGATCGCCGCGATCGTCGTCGCCACGACTGCGGTCAACCCCCATCTGGGGGACAGCAGGTGTAGTTGCAGGAAGTAGAGCGGAAAAGCTACGTACACGGCCTCCGGACTCAACACGAGCAACGCGATCCACAGGACACCTACCACTACCAACCACTGCGCGGCCGCCGATCGCGAGGTCCGCGCCCTCGGCCACAACGCACCTGCTGTGTACACCGCGCCGAGAAGCACCGCGATGACGACGATCGCGACCACGTCCGGCGCATCGCCCAGAACCGCCCGCACGATCGAAAGCGCAACCAATGCGACGAACATCAGATGTAGGCAGCCGCGCAGTACGCGAACGAGTGGGGTGTTCGAAGACGGATCCATAGATACCCCAGCCTATCGAGGTCGACCCCGCAACTGCATCGTCCGAAAGGTGTAGCGGGCCCTCCCCCTAACGGCCTCACCTATGCAGTCTGCCGGTCGATGCCGAACACGCAGGTTCCGACCAGAGTTGAGGTCAGTCACCGAGACCCGATTCGGTGGCATGCAAGGAGAGGCAAAAAAAGCCGTGTTCGTCGCCTGGAGAGATCTACTGTTCGCCAAGGGGCGGTTCGCCCTGATGGGCACCGTCATCATCCTGATCACCATGTTGGTCGGCCTGTTGTCCGGGCTCACCGCAGGGCTCGGGAAGGAAAGCACATCCGCCATCACCGGCCTGTCAGCGGACCGGCTGGCGTTTTCCGAGCCTGCCGCGGGTAAGTCGGTGTCGTTCACCGACTCCACTGTCTCCGAATCCATGTGGCAACAGTGGTCGAGCGTCGACGGCGTCGACCGAGCCGACCCCCTCGGCATCACCACCACCAAGGCCGAGGCCGGTGAGCACAGTGCTGCAATCTCTGCCTTCGGCGTGCAGCAAGGCTCGGCCCTGGCACCCGAATCAGACCGCATAGTTCCCGGAACTGCCGTGTTGTCGACTTCCGCAGCCGACGAGCTCGACGTGAGCACCGGCGACGACTTCCGCCTCGGTGGACAGCGTCTGACCGTCGCGGCGATCGACGGCGACGCCTCCTACAGCCACACCCCGGTGATCTTCATGGACCTGGCCGCATGGCAGACCCTGACCGGCGGCTCGTCGACCGGTCCGCTGTCGGCCACCGTGATCGGTTTGACCACCAGCGGCGACACTGCCGACCTGGCTGCAGCCGACGCGCAGATCGGTACCGACACCGTGACCACGTCCGACGCCAAATCTGCAATCGGTTCCTACACTTCGGAAAATGGTTCGCTCCAGCTGATGCGCGTATTCATGTTCGCAATCTCGGCGCTGGTAATCGGCGCATTCTTCACCGTGTGGACCATCCAGCGCACCGGTGACGTGGCCGTACTCAAAGCCCTCGGCGCGTCCACCGGCTACCTGTTGCGAGATGCGCTCGGCCAAGCGGTCCTACTTCTGACCGCAGGGACGGCGATCGGAACCGCACTCGCTGCCGGCGTCGGAGCCTTGGTCGGCGGGGCAGTCCCGTTCGTACTCGATGTCGGCACGGTGGCACTGCCAGCACTGATCATCATCATTCTCGGCGCGATGGGCGCCGGGCTGTCCATCAACCGCATCACCTCGGTTGACCCCCTTACTGCACTCGGGAGCGCACGATGAGCTTGAACCTGACCGACATCACCCTCACCTACCCTGACGGCGCCGGCCGCCTGACCGCGTTGGACAGCGTCGACTTGACCGTCGAAAAGGGCACGATGACAGCGATCATCGGGCCGTCCGGCTCCGGGAAGTCCAGTCTTCTCGCCGTCGCGGCAACCCTGATCACACCCGACCACGGACACGTCGTCATCGACGGGGTTTCGACCGATTCACTCTCCCGCGGCGATTTGACCACTCTGCGCCGCAACAAGGTCGGCATGGTTTTCCAACAACCGAACCTGCTCCCCTCGTTGACCGCAGTCGAGCAGCTACAGGTCATCGCACACATCAACGGTCACTCTCCGCGGGCGGCGAAAGAAAAGGCGTTGGCGATGCTCGATTCCGTCGGGCTGAGCAAGGAAGCCGACAAGCGACCGAACCAATTGTCGGGTGGTCAACGTCAGCGGGTCAACATCGTCAGAGCCATGATGAACGACCCCGCAGTGTTGCTCGTCGACGAGCCCACCAGTGCGCTGGACCAAGAACGCGGTGCGGCAATCCTGGACCTCATCACCACCCTGACGCACCGCAACGCGACCGCTACAGTGGTCGTCACACACGACCACTCTCATCTATCCGCCATGGACAATGTCGTCGAAATGGTCGACGGAGTTCTGCGGACCACGGTGAAGAGCGGCGCCTGATCGAGTAGAGGTCGACTATCGTCACCTCCGTTCGTCTAGTTTGGTAGGCGGCTACTGGGACGGAGGTTGGTTCATGCAGGACGAGCGAGCTATAGCCCTGATCCGGGCCGGTTTCAAATCGGTGCAAGCCGCCGAGGATGGTCCGGATCGGTTGGCTCGCTCCTTTTTTGCACACCTGTTCGCACAGAATCCGGATTTCCGGACGCTGTTTCCGGTGTCGATGGATCAACTTCGTCGCCATTTCGTTCTCGCTCTGGGCTACATATTCGACAATCTCGACAAACCGGATCGGGCCGAACCGTTTCTGGAGCAACTCGGTCGCGATCACCGAAAGCACGCAATCACCGGCGCCCACTTTCGCGCCGGGCAGTCCGCGCTCATTGCAGCCTTCCGTGGTTTCGTGGGTAACGAGGTGTGGACCGAAGAGGTCGAAGCAGCCTGGACCGACACGCTCGACGAAGTGAGCCGCAGCATGGCGGTAGCCGCGGACAATGACGAGTTGCCGCCGTATTGGGGTGCAACCGTCGTAGAGCATCACCGAGTCCTCGACGATCTGGCAATCATTCGACTGAAGGTCGACGCGCCGATTCCCTACTACCCGGGCCAGTACGTCAGCGTTCGGATTCCGCAACGTCCCAATTTGTGGCGATACCTCTCACCGGCGATTCCGAGCAATCCGCAGGGAGAGATCGAATTTCACGTTCGGCGTGTCTCGGGGGGATGGGTCAGTCCCGCGATGGTCTCCGAGGTGACGGTCGGCGACAGATGGGCAATAAGCCCTCCCCTCGGCGGCATGTCCATCGATCGAAACAGCCCCGAGGACGTGCTGATGATTGCCGGCGGAACCGGGATCGCGCCGCTGCGAGCGCAGATCATGGACATGGCGATGCGCAGCGCCAACCCCCGCGTTCACCTGTTCGTCAGCGGCGTCTACCCGTGCGATCTGTACGACATCGAAACGCTGTGGCAGATTTCGCTGTCGAATCCTTGGTTGACTGTGGTTCCGGTGACCGAGGATTACGAAGACCCATGGTGGCACTCCGGTCCGACGCGTGAACTGCCGTGGGGAATGCACCGGCAACTCTACGGTCAGATCGGCACTGTCGTAACGCAATTCGGCTCATGGGCGGACCGGCAGATTCAGATCTCCGGATCCCCTTCGATGGTGCGTACGACCATGTACGCACTGCGCAGGCACGGTACGCCGATGGAACACGTCCAGCACGATCCGATCTAGCGCGTCGGTGAGTTCGTCGCGGGGCTCGACACCTGCCTCCGGTTGCACGACGACCTTGATCTCTTCACCTGAATCCTCCTGGGGTACACCGAATACCGCGATATCCGCGATCTCGGGGTGATTGACCATCTCGCCGAAACTGCACTCGCCGCCGATCGGATCCACCAAGGCGATTGGATCAGGTTCCTCGGCAGCGAAGTTCCACAATCCACCGTTGCGAGTCTGCGTATCGGTGTCGACGGTCATGGCCCTCAAATCTAGAACGCGTTCTTCCCCTTGAGCAAGGCCCCGAGTTCATATACTCGATCTGCAGTATCTGCGGTCACCAGAAGCATCGTGACGCCCGCATCCTCCCACCGCTTCACCTCTTCGCGGACGAAATCGGCATTTCCGATGATCATCGTTTCGGCAACCATTTCATCGGGCACCGTCGCTGCGGCCTCGTCCTTACGCCCGGACTGATAGAGCTTGCCGATTTCGGCTACTTCGCGGTCGTAGCCCATGCGGTTGTACACCTGGGCGTGAAAGTTCGATTCCGGCGCGCCCATGCCTCCCACGTACAGCGCGATGGTCGGTTTGAGCCGCGCGATGGTGGCAGCCCGATCGTCGGTGAGCACTACCTGGCAGGTGGCAGCAACTTCGAAATCGGCCCGGCTGCGGCGCGCGCCCGGGCGTGCGAACCCCTTGTCGAGCCACCCGTTGTACATCGATGCGAGCCTCGGCGAATAGTAGATTGCCAGCCAGCCGTCGGCGATTTCGGCGGCGAGGGCAACATTCTTGGGACCTTCCGCACCCAGCCAGATCGGCAGATCCGCGCGCAGCGGATGCGTGATCGGCTTGAGTGGCTTACCCATTCCTGTTCCGTCCACCGGCAGCGGATAATGTGGCCCGGCACTGGTTACCGGGGCTTCGCGGGCGAGAACCTGCCGCACGATGTCGACGTATTCCCGCGTACGAGCGAGGGGTTTGGAGAACGGCTGCCCATACCAGCCCTCGACGACCTGGGGGCCCGAGACACCTAGGCCCAGGATCGCCCGCCCTCCGCTCAAGTGGTCCAGCGTCAGGGCGTGCATGGCGCAATTCGTCGGTGTACGAGCGGATAACTGAGCAACCGAAGTACCGAGCTGCACCGATTCCGTCCGTGCACCCCACCACGCCAACGGAGTGAACGCGTCCGACCCCCAGGATTCGGCGGCGAAGATGGCGTCGAAGCCGGCAGCCTCGGCCGCGTCGACGAGTCCTCCCGTGCCGGTCGGCGGCTGCGCACCCCAGTATCCGAGCTGTAATCCGAGCTTCATTCGCGAGCCTTCCCGTAGCGCGGTCTTGCCACCATAATGAGAACCTGTTCTACTGAAAAATGTGACTATGGTGAGTACACCACTCAGCGCGCCCTTGAACAACGCCTTCGACTACACCCGCTCTGTCGGGCCGACGATCGGGGCATTTTTGACGGGCCTGCGCCGCAAGCAAATTATCGGCGGACGAGGAAGCGACGGGCGGGTATACGTACCCCCACCCGAATACGACTCCCTTACAAAAGAACCCGTTACCGACTTCGTCGACGTCGGTTCCACCGGCACCGTAACTTCTTGGTCCTGGGTAGCGACTCCGTTCGACGATCACCCTCTCGATCACCCTTTCGCCTTCGCGTTGATCCAGCTCGACGGCGCCGACACCTCACTCCTTCATGCCGTCGACGCAGAGTCCTCGGATCGGATGTCCACCGGCATGCGCGTCCAGCCGCGATGGGCGCAGGACCGCACCGGCGACATTCACGACGTCGTGTGCTTCGAACCTGCGGATCGAGCAGAGGAATCCGGACCGGAACCCGAGGGTGAATCCGGGGAACCCGTCGAGATGATCACCACCCCTGTCCGACTCGAGTACACCCACACTGCCTCGGCCGAGGAAAGCTACTACCTCCGTGGTCTCGCCGAAGGGCGCTTCATCGGGGGCCGAACAGATTCCGAGGGCAAGGTGTACGTCCCTCCGCGTGGCGCAAGCCCGACGGATGGGCGTCCGACGACGGAGAAGGTCGAACTACCCGATCACGGCGTCATGACGACCTACTGCATCGTCAATGTGCCGTTCAAGGGCCAGAAGATCAAGCCCCCGTACATTGCGGCATATGTGCTGCTCGACGGTGCCGACATTCCGTTTCAGCATTTGATTCTCGAATGCGATCCGGCTGAGGTCCGAATGGGAATGCGGGTCGAGGCCAAGTGGAAGCCGCGCGAGGAATGGGGTTACACGCTCGAGAACATCGAGTATTTCCGGCCGACGGGTGAGCCCGACGCCGAGTACGACACCTACAAGCACCACCTCTGAGGGGCGAGAGCATGACCGATATCGCAGTGGTGGGCTTCGCACAGGCACCGAATGTCGCGCAGACGGCGGGTACCACCAACGGCGTCGAGATGCTGGTTCCATGTTTCCAGCAGCTGTATGCCGAGTTGGGAATCACGAAGTCCGACATCGAATTCTGGTGCTCGGGGTCTTCCGACTACCTGGCCGGACGGGCCTTTTCCTTCATTTCCGCGATCGACGCCATCGGTGCGGTCCCACCGATCAACGAGTCTCACGTCGAGATGGATGCGGCATGGGCACTGTACGAGGCCTGGATCAAACTGATGACGGGCGAGGTCGAGACAGCTCTGGTGTACGGCTTCGGAAAGTCGTCGGCGGGAACTCTGGCGAAAATTCTTGCGATGCAACTCGATCCCTACCTAGTCGCTCCGCTGTGGCCGGATTCGCTGTCCATTGCCGGCCTGCAGGCGCGCGCCGGGATCGACGCCGGGAAGTGGGACGCGCGAGCAATGGCCGAGGTCGCCGTCCGCAATCGTGCAAACGCGCATCCGGTGGCACAGTTGTCCGGCAACCTCGACATCGAAAAATTGCTGCAGACGGACTACATCGCCGATCCCCTACGCGCACACGATTGCGCGCCGGTGACCGATGGTGCGTCGGCGATCGTGCTCGCTGCGGGTGATCGTGCGCGTTCTCTCCGCGAAAACCCCGCGTGGATAAGCGGAATCGAGCATCTGATCGACTCACCGAACTTCGGCGCAAGGGATCTGACGACCGCCCCCTCGGCATACAACGCCGCGGTGAAAGCGTCGGGCGGCGATCTTGCCGGAATCGAACTGGCCGAACTGCACGCACCGTTCACCCATCAGGAATTGATTCTCTCCGACTGGCTCCCCGATACCGCGACGATCAATCCCTCCGGTGGCACGTTGGTGGGGAACCCGATGTTCTCCGCCGGACTCGAGCGAATCGGCCATGCGGCGTCGAGGATCTTCGACGGCAGTGCCGGTCGGGTTCTCGCGCATGCAACGAGCGGCCCACTGCTACAACAGAACTTGGTCGCCGTCATGGAGGGAAGATAAGTGAGCAAGCAACCCGCTGCGGTATTGGGTACCGGCCAGACTCACTATGTCGCCAAGCGACACGACGTCTCGATGTCCGGACTCGTCCGCGAGGCGATCGACCGTGCGATGATCGACGCCGAAGTGTCGTGGGACGACATCGATGCGGTCGTCATCGGCAAGGCACCTGACCTGTTCGAAGGCGTCATGATGCCCGAGTTGTTCATGGCCGACGCTATCGGCGCCACCGGAAAGCCACTCCTGCGCGTCCACACTGCCGGCTCGGTAGGTGGCTCGACGGCCATCGTGGCGTCGTCGTTGGTGCAGTCGGGCGTACACAAACGTGTTCTCGCCGTAGCTTGGGAGAAGCAATCGGAGAGCAATGCCATGTGGGCCTTGTCGATTCCGGTGCCGTTCAACATGCCCGTCGGTGCGGGCGCCGGTGGATATTTTGCGCCGCACATCCGCTCGTACATTCGCCGTTCGAATGCACCCG
Organism: Rhodococcus sp. 1168; assembly: GCF_002091955.1. GTDB lineage: Bacteria > Actinomycetota > Actinomycetes > Mycobacteriales > Mycobacteriaceae > Rhodococcoides. The sequence goes on from NZ_MKKY01000070.1 coordinate 82,862, forward strand.
AGCACATCGGCGCGATGGTGGCGGTGAAGGACCGGCTCAACGGGAGCCGGAATCCCTACGCGCACCTCAAGCACCCGGACATCACCCTCGAGTCGGTTCAGGCATCACAGATGTTGTGGGACCCGATCCGTTACGACGAGACGTGCCCGTCGTCCGATGGGGCCTGCGCGGTGGTGATCGGCGACGAGGCTACTGCCCACGCACGCGAGGCGGACGGTAAGAAGGTCGCCTGGATCCACGCTACGTCGATGCGCACCGAGCCGACGACGTTCGCCGGGCGCGACCAGGTCAATCCGCAGGCGGGCCGGGATGCGGCTGCGGCACTGTGGAAAGCAGCGGGAATCACCGATCCTCTCGAAGAGATCGACGTCGCTGAAATCTATGTTCCGTTCTCGTGGTTCGAACCGATGTGGCTCGAGAACCTCGGATTCGTGCCGGAGGGTCAGGGATGGAAACTGACCGAAGCAGGCGACACGGCCATGGGCGGCAAGCTCCCGGTCAACTGCTCCGGCGGCGTTCTGTCGTCCAACCCCATTGGGGCGTCGGGAATGATCAGGTTTGCCGAGGCTGCAATGCAGGTTATGCACCGCGCGGGCGACCACCAGGTGGACAATGCCAAGAAAGCCCTCGGCCACGCCTACGGCGGAGGGTCCCAATATTTCTCGATGTGGGTCGTAGGGAGCGAACAGCTATGAAGTACACGGTCGGTATTGCAATGACACCGCTACACGAACTGCCGACACTGGCGAAGACGGCCGAGGAGTGCGGGTTTTCTTCGATCGCGCTGCCGGATTCGCTGTTCTACATGGAAACCCAGTCGACGGACTATCCGTACACACCTGATGGCACACGAATGTGGAATGCCGAGACCCCCTGGGTCGATCCGCTCATCGCGGCGGCAGCGATGGGTGCAGTGACCTCGACTATCGGGTTCTATACCCAGGTCCTCAAGCTCGGGTCTCGCAATCCGGTTCTGCTTGCCCGCCAGGTAGGTTCGGTTGCTGCATTGACCGACAATCGATTCGGCTTCGGCGTTGGGATCGGCTGGGCTCCAGAGGAATTCGAATGGTGCGGGGCACCGTATGCCAAGCGCGGCAAACGCGTCGACGAGATGATCGAGGTCATCAAGGCGATCCTCGGCGGCGGCATGGTTGAGTACCACGGCGAGTTCTTCGATTTCGACAAGCTTCAGATGAGTCCGGCACCGACGAAGCCGGTTCCGTTCTATGTCGGCGGGCACACCGATGTGGCGCTACGGCGTGCCGCTCGGGTGGGCGACGGGTGGACCTCGGCGATGATCAAGTTCGACGATCTGGTCACCGTCATCGCCCGGTTGCGAGAACTGCGCGAGGAGTACGGCACCGCTGACAAGCCTTTCGAGATCCAGACCGTGTGCGTCGACCGCTTCGGTAAGGACGGTTACGCCGAACTCGAAGACGCCGGTGTCACCGACGTCATCTCGGTGCCTTGGATATTCGACGGCATCGGATTCGACGGTCCACTGGAAGCGAAGCAGGACTCGCTTCGGAAGTTCGCGGAGAAGTTCATTTAGACGCCCTACACATACGAGAGCGGCAGTACGCCTTTCGAAGACGTACTGCCGCTCTCGTGTTTGCTACCGGGCTAGTGCGGGACTGGGCAGCCGCCCTTGTAGTCGACCTGGAATTCCTTGACTCCGTTGAGCCATCCCGAACGCAGTCGACGTGGATCGCCGAGCTTGGAGATATCGGGAATGTGGTCGGCGATCGCGTTGAACATCAGGTTGATCTCCATCCGCGCGAGATTCGCCCCGATGCAGTAGTGGGCGCCGTGGCCACCGAAGCCGAGGTGGGGGTTCGGGTCTCGCAGGATGTCGAACTTGTACGGGTCCTCGAAGACATCTTCGTCGAAGTTCGCGGAGCCGTAGAACATCACGACTCGGTCGCCGGCCTTGATCGTGGTGCCGTTCAGGTCGAAATCTTCCTTCGCGGTGCGCTGGAAGGAGGTGACCGGGGTGGCGTAACGGACGACTTCGTCGGCCGTGGTGTCCGGGCGCTCCTTCTTGTACAACTCCCACTGCTCAGGATTGTCGATGAACGCACCCATTCCGTGTGTGAGCGCGTTGCGGGTGGTCTCGTTGCCCGCGACGGCAAGGATGATCACGAAGAAGCCGAATTCCTCGGGTGCGAGGTGATCACCGTCGATGTCGGCGTTGATCAGGGTGGTGATGATGTCGTCCTTGGGGCACTTTCGACGCTCATCCGCGAGGCCGTACGCGTACCCGAGGATCTGGGCCGACGCCTCTACCGGGTCGATGTCGAACTCCGGATCGTCGTAGGCGGTCATCTCGTTGGACCAATCGAAGATCTTCTTGCGATCCTCCTGCGGGATCCCGAGCAGATCGGCGATGGCCTGCAACGGCAACTCCGAGGCGATTTCGGTGACGAAGTCACCGGTCGGGTTCTCTGCAGCCTTCTTGACGATCGCCTGCGCACGGCGCTCGAGCTCGTCGTGCAGGCCACCGATCGCCCTAGGGGTGAATCCCTTCGCGACGATCTTGCGGGTCTTGGTGTGTTGGGGGGCATCCTGGTTGATCAGCACGAAGCGCTGCAGTTCGATCTGCTCGCGCGTGATGTCGTCGTTGAATCGCGGCATCGCGGTGTTCTCGAAGCTCGAGAACACGTCGCTGCGCTTGGAGATCTCTTTGATCTCGGCGTGCTTGGTGACGACCCAATATCCGTCGTCGTCGAATCCACCGACATTGCGCGGCTGCGGGCACCACCAGACCGGAGCTGTCTTGCGAAGCTCGGCGAACTCTTCGACCGGTATCCTGTGCTCGTAGATATCGGGGTCGGTCGGGTCGAAGCCCTCCGGCAAATCGGGACGAATGAGGTCCTGATGTAGGTCTGTCACTTGCTCTCCTGACAGTTTCTTGGGTCGATGCACAGGCTGCGGTCCTGTTCGGGGCCGCCGAGCAGGCTGCGCTCCTGCTTGGAGCCACTTTTACGGGCCACGCTCTTATGGAACACGTTCTAGCTTTATTCAAACACAAGGGGTCGAGATAGGGAAGAAGATACGGTCAACCGCCATTAACAGTAAGATGGAACCTGTTCTACTTTCGAATGACAAGAGAGGAGCCCGCAGTGGGCAATCCCGTTATCGTCGAGTCCGTCCGTACACCCATCGGCAAGCGAGGTGGATGGCTGTCGGGTCTGCACGCTGCCGAATTGCTCGGCCTCGCCCAGACCGGTGCAATCGAGAGGCTCGGCATCGCCCCCGAGTTGGTCCAGCAAGTCATCGGTGGATGCGTCACCCAGGCCGGTGAACAATCGAACAACGTCACCAGGACTGCATGGCTTCACGCGGGCCTGCCGTGGCAGTCCGGTGCCATGACGATCGACGCTCAGTGCGGGTCGGCGCAACAGGCCAACCATCTGATCGCCGGCTTGATTTCGATCGGAGCCATCGACACCGGAATGGCCTGCGGTGTCGAAGCCATGAGCCGTGTTCCTCTGGGCGCCAATATCGGCGAGAACGCCGGAACGAGGCGGCCCGAGTCGTGGAGCATCGACCTGCCGAATCAGTTCGAAGCGGCAGAACGGATTGCACGACGCCGCGGCATCACCCGAGCCGACCTCGAAACCCTCGGCGTTCGGTCACAGGCCCTCGCGAAGGCGGCATGGGAAGAGGGACGCTTCGACCGTGAAGTCATGTCGGTGCAGGTCGGCGACGAGACCGTGAGCAGGGATCAGGGCTTGCGCGACACGACGGCCGAATCGCTGGCGAAGTTGAAGCCCGTGATGGACGGCGGAATGCACACGGCAGGTACTTCTTCGCAGATTTCCGACGGCGCCGCAGCCGTCATTCTGATGGATGAGGACCGCGCCAGAGAGCTTGGATTCACCCCTCGTGCACGCATCGTCTCGCAGTGCCTGGTCGGAGCGGAGCCGGAGTTCCACCTCGACGGCCCGGTGCAGGCCACCACTCGGGTGCTCGAGCAGAGCGGGATGAAGATCGGTGACCTGGACCTGTTCGAGGTCAACGAGGCCTTCGCTTCGGTTCTGTTGTCCTGGGCTGCGGTGCACAAGCCCGATATGGACAAGGTCAATGTCAACGGTGGCGCCTTGGCAATCGGTCACCCGGTCGGCAGCACAGGTTCTCGACTCATCACCACCGCGCTCCACGAGCTCGAGCGTCGCAACGGTTCGACAGCATTGATCACCATGTGCGCAGGTGGGGCTTTGTCCACCGGCACCATCATCGAACGGATCTGAACCTCTCAGCTAGAGGTCAGAGATAATTCGGCGGCTTTTTCGTGTCGGGCAGCGCCACATCGTCGCTGCTCGGCGCGAGCCACGGAATCCACGTTTCGGTGATCAAGCGCCCGTCTCCGGTGAGAATCGCGTCGGGATCGGGATCTACGAGGTCCGGAAACTGATCTGACGCGAGAATTTCGGACACTGGAGATGGTTACATGCAGGCCGCGTTGATGTGCTGCCGGCAACTGCAATGGACGCTCCCGCCTCGATCAGGCTGGTCGCAGCAGCATTTTTGAGTGCGGTTGCGATGAACTCGGTGCGCATGTGATCGGCGATCGACCAGCCCACGACTTTCCGGGGGAAGCAGTCGATCACCATCGCCATTATGTGGAATCAAGATTGTCAAGTTCATCCTGGTTCTCCGTGTCGGACTTGCACGATCGGCAGCAGGGTCATGGTCGGGGACGCGCCGATCTCTCGTGGGCTGGGTCCGGCTGGTGTGGGGACGTCGGTGAGGCTGTCGAGCAACGAGGCGATGGCGGTGTGTCCATCATCGACGGCGGCGCGTTCGTCGTCGGTGAGTGGGATGCTGGTGAGCATGCGCTGCAGGTTGCCGCTGGCCTCGAGTAGCTGGGCATTGCTGGAGTCATTCGGGGTGTAGAAGTCGCAGCGCGCGCAGGCCATCCGGTGCTGGCACTGCTCGAAAAATGTGTAGCTGCACCAGCCGTGGCCGAGGTCGTAGTGCTGCCAGGGTTGGCCGGTGGCGGCGGCACCGGAGGTGACGGCGTCGCGGTCGACGAGCACCTCGATGGTGCGGACGTTGCGGGCGAAGTAGCCGGCTTCGGCATAAGCTTTGGACAGGGTGTTTGGGGTGATTCTCGCGTAGTGCTGCGTGGTGTTCGGTGAGCGGTGGCCGAGCCAGGCCTGCAGCTCGAACAGTGTCATCGGTTCCTTGGCGTTGTAGAGCTGGGTCGCGATCGTGGAACGGGCCCGGTGACTGGTGATGTTGCCGCGGGCGTCGCTGCCCGGGACACCGGCCTTGGCGCAGAGCGCAGGGATGATCGTGCGGTTGATGTAGTTCTTCGCGACGGGGTGCGCGCGGACAGCGAAGAGCATGGCCACCCGCTCGCTGGTCTTGCGGTCGAGTGTGCTCGGCTGAGGCGGGCGCAGTGCCTGCCAGGCCTCGATCGCCTGTCCCAGAAGAGGATCGACAGGTTTGGTGAACGCGGTACCGGTCTTGTGAACGGGCACCTCCAGCAGGCAGACGGCGTCCTCGGCGAGCACATCGGGTGAGTCGGCAGCAATGGGCTGACCGTCGTATTGCCAACGCACGCAGCCACATTGCAGTCGCGATAGCTCGTCACTGCGCAGTCCGCCGAACAGCCAGGTCAGCGTGATCGCCCGGATCAGCTCCATCGGGTAATAGGTGTCGGCGGAATTACCGGGCAGGTCACTTGAGTCGAGATTGAGCCCGGCCCACAACAGCTTCGCCCACACATCGTCGGCAATGACACGCGGGTTAGTGCCGATCAGGGCGGACACGCTGCGCGGCAACGCGAGTGCGCGGGCCGGGTCAAAGCGACGACCGATCCATTCCCACTCCTGGCAGTCGCGGAAGAAGGTGCGGGTGGCCATGAGAATGTGGGCTTTGGTACGTGGGGATATCGGGTCTCCGGTGCGGGAGTGGAGGTGGTCGCGGCGTTGGACGTAGTCGCCGACGCTCATGCGGTCCACGGCCGCGACCCAGGCGGCACTGGTCTGACGGGTCCATTGCCTGGGTTCGGTGATCTCAGGATGCTCAGCGGCCAGCCACCGCCCGGCCTTGGCCATAATGGTGCGGATGGTCCTGCGGACCCGCGGGGTGAGCGCGGAGGTGTCGTGCCACCGGGCGACCCAGTTGGCCCAGCTGTCGGTGGTCCCCTCGATGACCGCATAGGGGTTGCCTGCGGTGCGCGCCGGCGGGTCGCAGTGCCGAAGTGCGGCGACGGCACGGTGCAGCGCGTAGAGCATCTCGCCCTGGTGATCGTTGGTGGCTGGGTGCACGCGCAGTCGCTCGAATGCCGCGGTATCGAGGTCCTTGAGTCTGGGGCTGCGGTTGATCAGCAGGACCTGGCCGAGCACCCCGCGCAGTCGGTGCTTACCGCTCAAGACACCGCGGTAGCCCCACTGATCCAAGACCGCGCTGACCTGGCGCATCGACTCCTCGATCGCCTCGGCGCCGAAGACGAGGCGAGCCAGATGCAGCCGGTTGAATGTGCCCAATAGTTGGAAGGCATCGAAGCCACCGATCAGATAGGCCAGCGCGAGGAGGAAGGGACGCACTGTGCTCTCGGTAGGCAGTTCCCTGGCCGCGACGAACCCCTCGGCGCTCGAACCGCACAGCTGCGCCCAGTCCCCGGTCGTCCACGCCCAGTAGGACCGGCCGGTGTCCGCGCAATGCTGCAAGATGATCGCGGCCGCGTGCGCCCCGGCCCGCCGAAACCGGGCGTTATCGCCATGATGCAACCCGGCCCGCGCGGCGTCGAGCGGCTCGACGAGCCGCGCCAGCGCCGTCCGGTGGGCCGCAGTCCGGCGTGGGATTCCCCGTGCTCTATTGCGGCGCAACGCCTTCGGTCCCAAGTCACGCAGTGCGCGGCGCTCCGCGTCGGACAGCTCCTCCCACCGATCGTAGAGTTCGAAGGACACCGGAAACGTCCACGCCGGACACGTGAGATCCGCCTTGCCGACGGCACGAACCGCGGCGGTCACGCCGGACCCATCCCGTCGGGTGCGGTGAGCATGCTGATGCGCTGCGCATGCAGGTGCGTCATCGAACGATTCAACTTCTCCGCAAGATCGCGGCCCGACAGGTGAATATAAGTCAGCGTCGACTCGGTGGAACGGTGCCCAGCGAACGTTGCGATCGCATGCAACTCCCAACCCATTCGCGCCAGGTCAGTCAGACACAGGTGTCGGGTTGAATGCGTGGAGAACTGCGGAACATCAGCAGTCAACGCGACCCGCCGCACCACCTTCGACCAACTCCACAAGCTCAGCGGCTCACCATAATTGCGCCGTGACTCGGACAAGAACAGCGGACCCCGGGCGCGGCTGATCCTGGCCCGATGGGCGAGGTAGCCCGACAGCAGCACCCCAGTCGCCGCCGAATACGGCACCACCCGCTCCCGACGGGTCTTGGTCGTCTCCGCCCGCACCCGCAGCACGCGGTACGCGGGATCGAGATCGTCGGTGCGCAGCGAGCACAACTCCTCACGGCGCAGTGCCGAATCATAGGCCAGCGCCAGCATCAGCCGGTTACGGATCGGCTCGAGCCGAAACTTGTCAAGCAGTTGCAACCACTCGGCCTCACCGGGAATCCACGGCAACTTGACCATCCGCGGGACCAGCGGCCGGGGTTGTCCACCGAAGTGCCGGCCCGGCGTGTAACGCCCGCGACCGACCGGATTGGACTCACGTACCCCCTCCTCGACCAGAAAGCCGTAGAACAACCGCACCGAAACCAGCCGCTGCTGCAGCGTCGCGTTCGCCAGACCCGAACCTGAATCCAACGCAACAACATTGGTACCGCGCTGACTCGGGCGAGTCCGCAACTCCCTGACAAACAAGGCGATGTGGGCCCGGGTGGCGGCAACCGGATCGACGTCCTCGCGCTCACAGACCAGCAGATACTCGGCCAAGCCGCGCGCATACGCGTCGATCGTGCGCGGCGCCCGCCCCAGATCGGTCCAGATCTGCAACCATTCGGCCGCCCGCTCGTGCCGGCGCAGGACCGGCCACTTCTCCTCCAAGATCATCGACACAGTCAACATGGCCTCTCAGCTCGTGGTGACACCGCGGGACGAACAACCGACCCTCGGTGTGATTCCACGTAACTAATAAGTACACGAACCCCTGTCAGGTATGAATGTTTAGTGGGGGTACCGCCCAGCACGAAGTGCTTGGGGGAATGTCGCCCACGAATTCGACCCCTGGCTGATCGGCAGTGAAATCCCGCGTGACCAGGTCCGGCACCGCGTCGTCGTCACCGGATTGCGTGGTCGTCCGAAACGAACGCGGCTGACACGGGACGAGTTCGTGTTCACGCATGATCGAGCGGACCAATTCCGGGGAACACTCGACGCCGACGGCGCGTAGGTCGGCATGGATACGCCGATACCCGTAGGTACCGTGTGCCGCGTCGAAAACACTCGAACCTGCCCCGCCAAAGCATCTCTACGCTTCGAGGTCGCTGACTGTGGCCTGCTGCGCCCATGGTATAAACCTGAGGTCGACACCTCGAGCCAGCGGCAACGATCGACGACGGGTACGATCGCGGAGTCGTCAGCGACAAAGGAATCGATGAACTCGTACTTCGCCACTACCGTGGCTCCCGCGCGAAGTACGAGGCTACCGTTTTCAAAACTGCTTCCTCGGAACGAGTTTCACGAACTTCCCGTTCGAGTTGGTTCAGGCGTGCTCGTTCGGTCAGAGTGAGTTCACTGCCTTCGCCGCCGTGGGTGTCGCGATACTTGGTCAGACATCGGCGCAGGCTGTCGTCACCGACCCGTACGTCTTGGCGACTGCACTGATCGGCTTGGACAACTCGATAACCTCACGGCACAGTTCACCCTTGAACTCGGCCAAGAACGATCGCCGTGATCTGCTCATGCTCGTCTGACTCATTTCAGTAGATCACCATTCTAAGCGAGTCCACTGTCCGAAATCCCTGGGCCGATCACGGCTACAGTCCGACCCCATCCTCCATCTTGTCAGCGGTATTCCACTCGGGCAGGTCGGAAGCAGGCGCCCACGTCGAATGTGTTCCGCTCGACACCCGCTCGGGTAGACGCACCCGGGCAATCGGACCATCACTCAATCGTTGCGCATCGAATACCAGGCATTCCGAGATGTCCTTGTTCATGTCGGAGACGATGGTGATGAGGTAGCCGTCGTCTTCGCTCGTCGAACCGATGCGTGGAGCCATCGCGGTTTCACTGCCGTAGATGCCTTCCCCGAAGGAATAGGACTCTTCCTTACCGGTCAGGGTGTCGTGCTTGACCAGTCCGCTGAACAGGAACCATCCCGGAACCGCCTGTGCTGCATAGGTGTACCGATGCTTGATGCCCCCGTGGTTGGCATTGATCATACCGAATTCGGTCACCAGATCCGAAAGATGTCCTTCCCGAGTCGTTCCCGTTCGCATGTTCAGTCGCCAGCGATGCAGACGCGTTCCCATCCGTTCCTGTGACAGGAAGCGGAATGCACGTTGATATGCAGAACCGACACCGTCGTCCACCGGTTCGGGGTTCTCCTCGTAAAATCCGTCGAGGACAATTTCCTCCCCCTCCTCGTAGGCGTTGACGAAGTGCAGCACAAAAGTCGGATCTGCCTCGAACCACTTGATGTCAGAGGTGTTTCCCCGTCTGGGCACTACCGCGATTCGTAAGGGAATGTCGGGATAGAAGCGGGTGGCATGCTTGCCTTCAGCGAGCGCCTCCGGGATCCAGAAGAGCGGGCAGTCATTGAGGATTGCATAGTTCTCGGTGAATGCCATGTCGTGCGGTAACCGCGGCCCGGGCAACGGAATGTCGATGTAATGCACCAGCTGCTCCGCGGCGTCGACGACGCCGTAGTGCATGTACGGTTCATCTTTGCTGTAGTTGAAGAACAGCATCTCGCCGGTGCGCGTATCGATCTTAGGATGCGCCGATACCCCGACATCGGAGGGGAATTGACCGTTCCAATCCGCCTTACCCAACGTTTCCAGGGTGGTGGGATTGAGTTTGTAGAGGTCACCGCACTGGTAGAAACTGGTGAGCGCGACACCCGCGTGCAAGCTCACATCCGTGCTGGAAGAATCCTTCAGCCGCCCGCGCGCACCCCAACCGTCCTCACGAATCGACTTGTTCGGATTGCCTACGATGCCGGTCCACAGTGGTCCACCGGATTCCTGTTCTGCCAGAAATCCATCAGTCTGGACAAACCGATTGCGGTAGAACACCGCTCCGTCACGAAAACCGACAACATGAACCATTCCGTCACCATCGAACGGATGGTAGTTACCCAAGGAAGGATGGACCGGGTTCTCGGTATTTCGTAGATAAACCCCATTCAGATCTGTCGGAATCTCGCCTTCGACCACCAAATCGGTTGCCGACCACTCGGTGGTTTGCGGACGCCACGGACCAGTGCGGTACGGGTGATCGTCATCGTCCGGAATCGTGGACAGAACGCGGCCCAGAACTTCGATGTCCATAACTGACACTCCTTCGATCAACAGAATGTACGAAAGTTGCAACTAAGCAGAGTTGTTCGGAAAGAGACCGGCAAGGCTGCGCAATGTTCGCTCGCCAGCGGGGTCTGCGTCGGTGGCCGAGGGCAGAAACACGATATCGTCCACTCCAGCGTCGATATACGCCTCGATTCGCACCCGTGCCTGATCCCTGTCGCCGATCACACTGACGGCTGCAACCAGCTCATCAGGAACCCTGGCGAGAAGATCCCTCGGATGCGGACGGGTTCGGGCGTAGGCCACCACATCCCGGAATCCTGCTCGCTCGAACATCTCCGAATACCCTGGCGCAGCCAAGTACCCGACTACGGCGCGCCGAATCTGGTCGATGGCAGGCTTGCCCACATCCACCGCGGCAGACAACCAGACGGCAACCCGCGGGCACGGCCGGTCCAGTGCCTCTGCTTCTCTACGCAGGTCCGAGATCAATTGCCGCGCAGTTTCGACGCTCACCAGGTTAAGGACCATCCGATCCGAGTATCGCGCTGCAGTACGAATAGCCGAGGGCCCGAATGCGGCCACCGTCAAACTCGATCTCGGTGGAGGAAGCCGCAAGCGGTAACCGTGACTGCGCACCACTTCGCCGTCCAACGAGGACTTTTCACCGTCAAGCAATGGACGCAAAGCCCGAGCCGATTCCGCGAGGGCGCGCGCCGAGCGAGTCCGGGACCGGCCATGCCACTCCTCCACCACAACGTGACTCGACGTCCCCAACGCCACGTCGACGGTCCGTCCGGACAACGATCCAACAGACGCGACGCCCATGGCGATCATCATCGGATCGCGCACGGCGACAGCAAAAGGCCCCAGGGTAAGGCTGATCCGCTCGGTATGTGCCGCCACCGCCATGCCGAGGGCGCACGCGTCGTAGGTGGCCATCTCGCCGATCCACAGAGCCGGGAATCGCAACTCGTCGGCCAGGGCGGCTGTCTCGAGCGCCTCCTCGGCTGGGCGGTCCTGCCACAGTCCGAGCGAGACTTCCAGACGCGTGTTCATCGGACACCTTCGAGTAGTACTGCCGATCCCAGTCCGGCCGCACCGCTGACCGCCGCCACACCGTAGCGACCACCGGACCGGTTGAGTTGCTCCGCGGCCTGGCCGACGAGAATGGCACCCGTCGCTCCGAAAGCATGGCCCATTGCGATGGTTCCGCCGTTGACATTGAACCGCTCGTCGCCGAAGCGCAGCTCACGCTGAATCTTGAGGCACAGCGCGGAGAATGCCTCGGCGAACTCGACTACATCGAGATCATCGGGCGTATGACCCGTCCGTTCCAGCACCCGTTCAATTGCGTGCTGCCCCGCGTGCAGCATGCGAACAGGATCCGATCCCGAACTTGCCGCACTGACCACCCGGGCATGCGGGGTCAGTCCGGCGCGTTGCGCAGCCTCGACCGTTCCGATGACCACCATCGCGGCGGCATCAGCGACGGACGGCGATGTGCCGCGCGTGTGCAGATGCCGAATCTCCCCCAGTTCGGGGAGGTGTCGCAGCGCCAAAGCGTCCTGACCCGATGCACCCAGCTCGGCGAATGCCGGTGGGAGATCTGCCAGCTGCTCGGCGGTGACCGAGGCTCGCACGTGCTCGTCGTGATCCAACGCCACCGCGCCCGCACCGTCGAGAACGGGCATGACGGTCGAATCGAAGAACCCGTAGGCCCACGCAGCGGCAGCGCGATGCTGCGTCCGTACCCCGTAGGCGTCGAGTTCTTCACGTTCGTAGCCGCCTTCGGTCGCGGCAATGTCAGCGGCGATACCCATGTGAACGCTGCCGATGGATTCGATGACGTCGTTATCAGCCCACAGCGGCCCCTTGTCGGCGAACATCGGTACGGAAGATGTGGATTCAACTCCGCCGGCAATCACGAGGTCTGCCTGACCCGAGCGCACCAGCGCCGAGGCAACCGATACCGCATCGATGCCGGACGCACAGAAACGATTGACCATTAAGCCTGGAATATGTTGGGGCCAGCCAGAAGTGAGAATTGCGGTACGGGCGATGTTTCCGCCCTGCGGCCCCACCTGAGTGGCGGAACCAAGGACAAATTCGTCGACAACGGTTGGGTCTAGACCCAGCCGCGTCACCAAACCGTTCAACAACTGCTCCACCAGTTGCAGTGGAGTTGTGCCGGCTAGACCGCCCGATGCCCAGGACTTCCCGCGCGGGGTTCGGAGAGAACCGAGGACAAAGGCTTTGCGGTCGCCACTCATCGGACGCCTCTCGTCACCACGGTGGACACGGCGGTGGTGAACGACCCACCGATATTGACCGTCAATGCAGTACGCGCACCGTCGATCTGGTGTTCACCGGCCCGCCCCGTCACCTGTTTTGCGGCGTCGAGAACCATCCGCACGCCGGTGGCGCCCACAGGGTGCCCGTTTGCGAGGAGGCCGCCGCCCGGGTTGATCGGCAAGCTGCCATTGCGACCGATTACCTCTTGTGTGACGGCTTGACCGCCCTTGCCCGGAGCCGCCACACCGATATGTTCGAGCGTGACCAAACCGTTGATGGTGAAACAGTCGTGAATTTCCGCCATATCAAGGTCTTCCACGCCCGCGATACCGGCGCGCCGGTAAGCATCCTCCACGGCACCGCGCAGATGCGGGAACATGTAATCGGCGTCGGCGCTCTGCTCCAACTTGTCTGCGAGCAGCAGCGTCGCAGTCCGATGCCCGAAGCCCGCGATATTCGCTTCGTCTTCGAGTGTGCGGCCATTGCGCTCAGCCCATGCCTGAGCAAACTTGGGCCCGGCAAGGATGACTCCCGCTGCCCCGTCGGTAATCCGGCCGCAGTCCGTCTTACGAAGCAGGCCTTCCACGACCGGATTGACGTCGCCATTCTCGTCGAACGAACCTTCCGGAAAGTCCCAATCACGCGTCTGAGCAAGATCATTGGTAGCGCCGTTACCAAATGCGATCTCGGCAAACCGCCCCAACTCGACATGATCCAGTCCGTAGCGCCGGTCGTACTCGGTCGCGATCTCGGCAAAGAGAGCCGGCCACGGGAAGGTCGCATCTACTGCCTCACGGCCCGCCCAGGCTGCCGAGCCCAGGTGTTCGGCAGCTGTCTGCGCCGAAACGTTGCGCATCAATTCGACGCCGACCACCAGGGCCACGTCGTAGCGTCCGGACTGAATGTCGGCGCAAGCCGCCAGAACGGCCGTGCCACCCGACGCACATGCCGCCTCGTGGCGAGTGCTCGGCACTCCGTCCAACCCCGGCTCAGCTGCGACTACCATTCCGCCGAGCTGTGCCTGACCGGAAAATAGTTCTCCGGCAAGGTTTCCCACATGGATGACTTCCACCTCTGTCGCGTCGACTCCGGCGTCGGACAGTGTGGCCGGAAGGATCTCCGCGAACATGTCGAAGAGACCGAGTCCCTCCTTGGTCCAGTTACGAGCAAAATCGGTCTGGGTTCCGCCCAGGACGTAAACGGGGTCAGTCATCGGACCTTCTCCTTAACTCTTGGACGCACTCGACGAAACTGTGGCGACCATCGTTCGAAGGTCACGCTTGGCGACCTTCCCGACAGGATTTCTCGGCAATTCGTCGAGCACGGTCAAGGATTCGGGCAGTTTGTAGGCTGCAATATTCTGTGCGCGAAGGAAATTCAGGATGTCGTCGAGTGTGGGGTCGACGTCGCCGGAAGCCACGATCACCGCTGCGACGCGCTCGCCCATTTCCGGATCGAGAATCCCGATCATGGCGGCCTCGGCCACCGCTGGATGTCCGGCCAGCATGGATTCGAGCTCGGCCGGTGAAATGTTCATACCGCCGCGCACGATCAGATCCTTGGCGCGGTCGACATACTGGAGGTACCGCAGATCGCCGGTCTCGTCGGCGACGTACTGAAAAATGTCGCCGGTCGCGAAGTATCCCTGCTTGTCGAACGGGTTCGACGATGCCGTTCCCTCGAGATATCCCGCGAAAACCTGAGGCCCCTTGATTCGCAGTTCTCCGGGCACACCCGCTGTGGTGATCTCTTCCTCCGTCGCGAGATCGACCAGTCGATTGTCCATCCCGAGCGACGCGGTGTTGTCCCAGGTGTGGTCGGGCGAACCGAACCGCGGGAAGTAGACGGCACGACGGCCAAGCTCCGGCACGGTTACCTGGTCACCGACAAGGCACGTGCCCTCGTTGGAGCCGAAGCAGTTGTTGATCTCGATATCGAAACGTTCTTTGTACTCCCCGATCATGTGAGGAGACAACGGAGCCGAGCCTGAGCCGATGACGCGGACGCTGTCGAAAACACCTGCGGACGCCGCGTCGCTTGCGAGTGCGCGGGTCAGTAGCGCGGGCGGTGCGACGGTGTACGTGACTTTGCGCTGCATCAACTGGCCGAAGAAGGTAGGCGCATCGAACGGATGATGCTGCACCAGCGTCGCACCGGTCATGAGCCAGGGCAGGAACATGCCGGCAATTCCGGCCATGTTGACCATCGGAAAGGGGTTGAGCAGCACGTCATCTCGCGTGAGAGCAGCGGCAGATACGCTCCCCATGGCGGAGCCGTACCAGTCGTTGGCACACCGCGGAACTGCCTTGGGCGTCGACTCCGTACCCGATGTCCAGCAGATCGTGACGCAGTCGTTCGGATCGGCGGTGAATGTGGTGCGGTGCTCGCGCAGAGCGCTGAAATCAGTGACGTCTGCCGATGCTGCTCCCATGTCCACGGCGCCGGCCGGGAGGTTGTCACCGAATGCGAACACTGTCGTAAGGCTGGGGACACTGCTCTTGACCGTCACGGCCGAGTCGACCAGCCGGTGACTGCCAACGCGACTGACCGTCACGAATGCACGGAACTTCGCGAGCTCGGCTAGCTGTTCAAGCTCGTACTCGCGGTACTGGACGGGCAGAGGCGAGGCGATGGCGCCGATACTGGTGATCGCGAGCAGCGCCGCCGAGAGCTCGACCGAGTTGGGCAACTGCACGCCCACTACGTCGTCAATACCGATTCCTGCGTCCAACAGCGTGACCGCGAGTCGATCTACGAGGTCTGAAAGCTCCGCCCAGGTGAGTTCTCGCGGCGGACCGTCAGTGATGGCGGCCCGATTTGCCGGGTCGACGATGGAAATGGCATCGGGTTGCGCTGCGACGTTCTTTGCCAGCAGCAGGTCCCACGATTCCTGCCCCCACAAGCCGGCTCGGGTGTACTCGTCCACCGTCGTTTGAGGATGCAATCTCATCGCTGTGCACTTCCTTCTCGGGAATCGTCCGCAGAATCTGGACAAGGAGCTGGGAACACGGTTGCCGACATCACAATCGCTTGTCCCGAAGATTAGCGCCTTGATCCAATTACTTCAATACCCATAGTTACTCGGGCTACGCTTGCGGACTTTCGAACGACTTATGTGGCTTATCTCCAAATGAGCCCGCCAGAATGACAGGCCTCCTGCTCCATGAGAGGATCACCATCACTTCGTTTACGAGAGTGATACCTGTGTCGGAGGCATCGGCGAGCCGGTCGAACACAGGAACGGAGGTTTGCAATGATGAAGCCATGTCCACGAAGCCGCATACCCCTGCGAACGCGCCGCGCCCCGCGTCGTCCGCCTTGGGGCACGCGCTCCTGATCGCCGGCGACAAATGGAGCCTGCAGATCATTCGCCACACGTTGGGCGGCGCACGACGCTTCCGGCAACTGGGCGACGACTTACAGATCTCAGATGCGGTCCTCTCACAACGGCTCACCCGACTGACGTCCGACGGCATTCTCGAAGCACGTCAGTACTCGAGCACACCGCCGCGAAACGAATACGCGCTCACCGAATCAGGAGAGCAACTCTGGCAGACATTTGTTGCACTCTGGACGTGGGACCGAGCTTGGGCACCCCGAGTCAGCGGAAAATCCGAGACTGCGCTTCGGCATCTCACCTGCGGTCATCTCATCGCACCCGTATTCGGCTGCGGAGAATGCCATGCGATCGGCGTCTCAGCCCGCGATGTCTACACCGAGGTCGACGACAGATTGCTTCTCGATGTCAGCGATCGCAGATCCCGCCGATCCTCCGCCAACGACGTCGCAGACAACATGGACTCGACAAGCGTTCTCGCCGAACGTTGGTCCACCTTCATCTTGTCCGCCGCCTTGCAAGGCATTCGCAGATTCAGCGACTTCCAGGACACACTCGGCTCGATCTCCCCGGTCACCCTCACCGACCGGCTCACCGTCTTCGTCGAGAACGGAATGCTGGCACGGGCGCCTGTCACAGACGGCGCCCGCCGTCAGGAATACCGTACGACGCCCAAGAGCCTGGACTTCTTTCCGGTTTTCGCCGCACTCAACGATTGGGCAAAGGTTCACCTGTCCCAGGACGGACTGTCCGGGCTCGAGTTCTTCCATCGAGCCGGCGACCACATCCTGCTCCCCCGGTATACCTGCAATGCCTGCAACATCGAAATATCTCGAGCCGACGTCATTTTCGAAGCTCTCGAAGAGCAAGTGCTGCGTTAGATTTTGGCGAATTGCTATAGGTCGACAGCAGGCGAACGGACAATTACAGGCGAAATTATGCGCGGATGCCGATTGTAGTACAATTACTGTATCGAAGAACGGAGGCGTTTGAACGTCACGATCTGCAAGATTGCGACTCGACCGCCGAACGCGACTGCGCGGAACATGTAGCAAATTTTCTGGTGGACTGTTTTTCGTTGCGATCCCGAACAGCGATACTGGCCAGTTGCGCCGGAAACGGTGCCTCCAGACTGCGAGGAATGAGCTGTAGTGACGATCGACCATGATCTAGAAAATTCTGACATCATGAACGCCACGTCAGCGACATTTGAGCTTCTGGGCGATCGACTCACACTTGCAGTGTTGCGGGACGCCTTTCTCGAACGGACATGCCGGTTCAATCAGTGGCTCGAACGCACCGGCGCTCCGCCTGCGATACTGGCCGACCGACTCAATGCCCTTGTCCTACGGGGTGTGTTTCACCGAGTGCCACAGCCGGACACGCCGGAACGATACGAATACCAACTCACCGAATTGGGCTTGTCGACGTGGCTAATCCTCGTGTGCCTGTGGGGTTGGCAGCGCGAATGGACCGCAGAAGGAGCCGGGGAACCCGAGTTGGTTCATGAACAGTGTGGACACCGTGGACCTGCAGTTGTGGTTTGTTGGGAATGCGACAACCACATCACCGCACGTAACACCGTTGTCGAGATCGAATCGGACGCAGTCTGGTCGTCGACATCGGGTGCCCGCCGACGTTCGAGTCGACTTCCCAGCCAGCCCACGCAAAGCGGGGATATGCAGTTCAATACCGTAATGGAAGCGATCGGAGATCGCTGGAGTGCTCTTGTAACCGGGTATGCACTGGCCGGTGCCAGGCGGTTCGGTGATTTCAGGGCGGCCCTGAATGTTTCTCCCACAACTCTCACCGATCGGCTCAGCCGACTGTGCGCAGCGGACATTCTCCGCAAGTGCGAACCTGGGCAGCAGTACCGACCGACTGCCCGCGGCATGGACTTGTTCGGCGTGTACGCATCGTTCATCTGGTGGTCCGGGCAGGCATTTCCGGATGCGACGGGGCGAGGCCTCATCATCCGTCACAGGCTGTGTGACGCGCTTGTAGAACCGGTATTGAAGTGCCGTGGTTGCAACAGCCGGCTTGATCGAACCAGCGTGCGGTTCGATCACCTTCGAACGCAGTAGCCGGCAGTTACCTCACCGCTGAGCTTCAACAACAGAAGTCTGCCCACATCGCCCAGGTTCTCCCAACTCCGCCATCACACTCACGAAGGATGATTTGGCATGAAACGCAATACATTCGGTTCTGGTGATTCTGCGCCGTGGGTGATCGATGCGGCTCGGACGCCGTTCGGTGCTGCACGAGGATCCTTGGCGCACATACGTGCCGACGATCTCGCCGCGTTACCCATCGCTTCCTTGATCGCCCGCTACCCGAACCTTGATGCTTCTCGCATCGAGGATGTAGTGTGGGGCAATGCAAACGGCGCCGGCGAGGACAACCGGAACATAGCGAGAATGGCTACGCTCCTTGCGGGTCTTCCGACGAGCATCCCCGGTGTATCGGTCAACAGGCTGTGCGGATCCGGTGCAGAAGCCCTCGCATCGGCCGCTCGGCGGGTAGCGGTAGGAGAAGGAGATCTGTATCTGGCCGGCGGCTCGGAGAGCATGAGCCGAGCGCCCTTCGTCCTGCCTCCCTTAGATTCCGCGTTTCCACGTTCAGTCGAACTTGTCTCGACAACGGTGGGATGGCGGATGGTGAATCCTCAATTCCCGCAGCCCTGGGTGGAAACTCTCGGGCGTTCAGCCGAGTTGATCGCCGAAGAACGAGGGGTCGGCCGCGAAGAGCAGGACGAGTGGGCCCTGCGGTCGCACGAACTGGCATCCCAGGCATGGTCGGACGGGGTTCATTCCGGATTCGTGGATCCGTTGCCCAGTCTGGAATGTGACGAACTGATTCGACAGACAAGCACGGAAAAACTCGCCTCGTTGCGTCCGGCGTTCTCCCCGGGAGGCTCTGTGACGGCAGGCAATTCATCACCTATCAGCGACGGCGCGACGGCCGCCCTGGTCGGAACTCGGGCTAGCACAGACGATCTCGGAGTTGAGCCGCTGGGACGAATCTTGACCTCGGCAGTAGTCGGCGTGGAACCTCAACGTTTTGCGCTGGCACCAGTGGCCGCGGTACACAAGGCGATGGACCGCTTGAATCTCAACTTCGCCGACGTTCGGGTACTCGAAATAAATGAGGCATTTGCAGCGATGGTGCTACCATGCCTGCGCGAGTTGTCGCAGATACCGGTGGATCGGGTAAACCCCTCCGGAGGGGCTATCGCACTGGGGCATCCACTCGGGGCGTCCGCCGCCAGACTCGTCGTCGACTGCATGCGGCATCTTCGCCGGTTGGGCGGCGGTATCGGTATCGCGACTGCGTGCATTGGAGTCGGACAGGGAATCGCCGTCGTCGTAGAGGTGTAAAGACCTCGAGATTGTGCCAACGACAAGACGGGCCGGAATGCGATGCATTTCGGCCCGTCCGTATCTACCAGCTTGACGCTGTCAGACCCCGACTCCCACTGGACGGAAGGACGAAATCCGCTGCAGCGCAGCGTCGTACTCCGCAGCGATCTGGTCGACGATGTCGCTCACCGGCTCGACAGCGTGGATGGTCTGCAGTCCCTGGCCGGCCGCCCACACGTCCTTCCATCGCTTGAGCGATCCGCCGCCGGCCGTGTAGTTCTTCTCCCCTGTCAGTGGCGCAAGGTTGTCGGGATCAAGTCCAGTCGCGATCAGACTGGGTTTCAGCCAGGATGCCGGGGTGCCTGTGACAGCTGAACTGACAACAAGATCGTCGGGGCCACTGTCGACGATCATCTGCTTGTACGCCTGCTGTGCCATGCTCTCTTCCGCCGCTAGGAATCGAGTTCCCATGTATACGAGGTCAGCACCCGCGGTAATGGCGCCTGCAACTCCGTAACCGTCGCTGATTCCACCGCCGATGATGATCATGCCATCGAAGAACTCGCGGACAGCAGACGTGAAGGCGAACGGGGAGAGATGGCCGGTGTGTCCACCAGCCCCTGCAGATATGCACGCCATACCGTCGACTCCCGCATCTGCGGCCTTGTGTGCAAGTTTCATGTTGACGACGTCCGCAATCACGATGCCTCCGTAACCTTTCACGACGTCCATGACCGGCTTCGGGGAGCCAAGGGCTGTAATGACCACCTTGGGCTTGTATTCGGCGATCAGGCGGAGGTCGTTCGCGAGACGTTCGTTGCTGCTGTGGGTGACAAGGTTCGCGGCCCACGGAGCCGGACTGGTGGAACCATTTCCGTCAGCACCGAGACGATCCGTAATCGACCCCATCCAGCTGTCGAGGTCGTCGAGGGTCCGGCAGTTCTGCGTGGGAAATGAACCGATGACACCTGATTGACATGCAGAGACGACGAGGTCGGGTCCCGAGACCAAGAACATCGGCGCGGCAACGATGGGGAGACGGAGGGCAGTGAGGAGCGGGCTGTTCATTGGTACCTACTTAAGGTTGTTTCGGGTTCAGATGTCGGAGTTCAACCACTGCATGTCCTTTCGGATCACCCGGTGGCTTTCTGCGTGAGTTGCTCTAGCAGTCGCGTTGCACCGACCCTGTCGATCTTTCCCAGTGGTGTCAGCGGAAGCTCGTCGACGTGGTGAACGGACTTGGGACGTTTGAAGTCAGGAAGCCGGCGCCGGCATTCGGCCAGGGCGCTCGGTTCGTCGATCGTCGAGGTGGACTCGACGGTGTACGCCGCGACGATACGCTGACCCCAGAGTGGGTCTGGAAGGCCAATGACGACAACATCATTGATGCCAGGTATCGCGGAGATCTCCTCTTCGACCTCTCTCGGGTAGACGTTGTATCCCCCGGTAATGATCATGTCCTTGCTGCGACCGGTCAGATGGACGTAACCGTTGGTCGCACGGAACCCGAGGTCTCCGGAGTGCAGGAGTCCTTTGTCATGACTTTTTCCGAGGTCGGTTCGTGTTTCTGCGTTGTGGTACCCGGGGCTCACCGAAGGTCCGCTGACAACGAGTTCGCCGATCAGGCCATCCGGGACGGTCTGACCGCTGTCGCGGAACTCGATTTCGACTCCTTCGCACGGCTTCCCGACCGAGCTGAGCACGTCCGCGTCCTCCGCCACACCCCGGCGGTGATCAGCTGCACTGAGTACGGTCAGCGGCGGAATCGCCTCGACCATCCCGTAATACTGCACGAGATTCGGCGTGATCCGGTGGTATGCCTGACGGAGATGCTCGACCGGCATCGGCGCGCCTGCATAGGCGAGCATGCGCAGGCGGCGCATCGGGCCAAGTTGTACGTCATCGAAATCCAGCAAGCGCGCCACGACGGTAGGCACCAGCGCCGTGTGTGTCCCACCATGCGTTTCGATGGCGTCGATCATGTCCTCGGGACGTGGATGATCGAGAAGCACTTGACGGCCTCCGGCCTCGAGGAACGGGAGGACGAACAACCCGCTCGTGTGGATCACTGGCCCGGCATGGATGAACACCGAAGGTTCCGGCCCGTCGAGGCTGTCTTCGAGCACGTGCTCTCGCATCGCGCGTAGCGACGCGAGCCGGTTTGTGTGTGACCGCTGCGCCCCTTTTGGTACACCTGTTGTACCGGACGAATAGTGCAGAGCACAGAGGGACGCAGGGTCGGGGGTTCTGGGGGAGACACCGACCGGTGCATCGGCGATAACTTCTTCGAGCGTGGTCCGGGCGTTGTTACTGTGATGAGCTGCGATGACGGCCTTAGCGGTCGACCGTGACGCGAAGTCAGCCGCTCCCTCAACCCTCGGGTCGAAGATCAACGCACGAGGAGCGCAGTCTTGCTCGATTCTTGCCCAGTCCCGTTCGCCGACACGCGGGTTGAGCGCCACTCGAACGTATCCCCCGACAGTCAAGGCGAGGTCAACCTCAACAGATGCAACGGAGTTGGGGAGAAGCACGAGGACTGTACCGCCACGTGAAACGCCGAAATTGTCGAGTCCGACCGCCAGTTGATGGACTCGGTCGGACAGTTCCGAGAACGTCAGTGAACGTTCGTTGTCTTCCACAGCCACGCTGGGGCCGTACTTGTCTGCTGCATCACGCACCACATTTGCGATTGACATTCGAACTCGATCCCTCCAATTAACTACACTTATTGAAGTAGACAACGTGAGGGTCACTTTTCGCAACTGTGCGCGGATATTTCCGCAAGGACAGTTGGGGATTCTCTTAGAGCAACAGGCCACCTGCCACACAAGGCATTCCAGGACAGATCGTTGACAACCACAGTCGCACTGGTTTAACTTCATTAGCAGTAGCAGAACCTGGTTGGCGCCGTGAGCCCATCCATACGCCGGACCCCGCGTAGTAGCTCGCAGTGCTTGATTAAACTCTGTGCCAATTCTCACCCTGAGTCGCAATTACCGCCGACAGGAACGAGCGTTCATGTTCTTCGAAGTCCATTTGGATCTACTTCACGCCGCAGTAGAAGCCAATCTGTCACGCACCGCATGGACTGGATTTACCCCCGTCACTCCACCCGATTCCCAGCAGGCCGACACCTTTGTCGGAGCATATGACGGTGCAGTACTGCAGCTTTCAACAGCCTCAACGTCGACGATCACCGCCGACGAGGTTTCTCCGTACACCGGGAAGTCGCTCAACGTAACCTATAGCGCACCGACCGCACGTGAAGCCTTGGACGGTGCCGCTCGGGTGGCTGCAGACCTGCGTGACGCTGGGGTCCAGCGCCGGGTCGGCGTGTGCCTCGAGGCGTTGCATCGTATCCACCAGCGTGGACCGGAGTTCGCAGCCGTCACCTCCCACACCACCGGCCAAAGTCTCAACATGGCATGCAGTGGCAGTGGGACAAACGCTCTCGACCGTGGACTGGAGGCCGTTGCAATGGCCTGGGCTGCCATGAATCGTGTTCCCAGCGAAGTTACCTGGCAGCAGACGTTCGGCAAGACCCCAGTGACTTTGCGGAAGCGCTTCCGCCCCCGCCCCCTCGGCACGGCACTCGTCATTGCCTGCGCGTCGTTCCCCGCCTGGAACGCCTATCCCGCGATACTCGCGAACCTCGCGACTGGCAACCCGGTGCTCGTCAAGCCGCATCCCCGATCGATTCTCGCCACTGCACTCGCCGTCGGCATCATGCGGGACGTACTCACCGAAGCCGACCTGCCGGCTGACTCCGTCCAACTCCTCGTCGACACGACCGAGAGCCCCATCGCCGGTGACGTGGCAACCGATCCGGCCACTCGAATCGTTGACTTCACAGGTAGCCAGCGATTCGGAAACTGGCTCGAGCGCAACGTCTCGAATGCACTCGTGTTCACGGAGACGGCCGGCGTCAACACCGTGATCCTCGATTCGGTTCAGGACCTGGCCGCGACGATGCGAACATTGGCCGGCGGTCTGTCACTGTTCAGCGGACAGATGTGTACAACGCCCCAGAACATCTACATCCCTGATGCGGGCGTCCGCACAGCCGACGGCGTCGTTTCCCGAGACGACGTGGTCGCCGCCCTCGGCGCAGCCATCGACGATCTGGCGGGAGCGCCGCGCCGGGCAGCTGCCGTCTGCGGTGCGCTTCAGTCCGACCTCACCCTTCAGTCGCTCAATTCCCTTGCAACCCAAGCGGAAACTGACGGAACCTTGGTGCGCAATCCAGTTACTTACGCACACCCGGAGTACCCGCAGGCCCGCGCGGTGACGCCGTTGTTGATCCGTGTCGATCCGCGCCGTGGTGACCCTTTGCCCGACGGTGAGCAGTTCGGACCCGTTGCCTACCTCATCGATTGCGCAGACCGTGACGCTGCCGTCGAGCACGCGACCGCAAGCATCCGTCAACACGGTGCAATCAGCTCGTACCTGTACTGCACCGACGACGACGCCATCGACGGCATCGCGGACGCGTATGCCGATGCCGGGGCGTCACTTTCGGCCAATCTCGTCTCGTCGATGCCGATGCAGTACGCGGCCGCATACAGCGATTACCACGTCACCGGCCTGAACCCGGCCGGCAACGCCACCTTGACCGACGAATCCTTCGTGGCTGGGCGATTCCGAATGGTCCAGGACCGCCGTCAGGTCGAGGGGTAAAGAACATGTCGCAATTTTCCTCCGGCGTCTACATTTACGACGCCATCCGCACTCCGAAAGCCCGGGTTCGTCGCCAAGGCGGCACCCTCGCGAACGTCCCGGCTCACGACCTGCTCGGCCAGTTGTTCGCGGCTGCCGCAGAACGCGGCCTTGCACCAGAACTGGTCGGGGACATCGTGATCGGGACAAGCACCGCGGTCGGCGACCAGGGCGGCAACGTCGCGCGTGCCGCCGCATTGTGGGCCGGCTGGCCCGACGAAGTGAATGCCGGTGTCGTATCAAGGCTGTGTTGTTCGAGCCTCGACGCCCTCGAGACCGGCGCCGCCAAGGTTGCTTCCGGCATTGCGGACGTCGTCGTCACCGGTGGCGTCGAATCGATGTCTCGGGTCCCGATGATGGCCGACAAGCCCTCGTTCGCGATCGACAACGACCTCGGAGATCGCACGGGTTACGTCACTATCGGAGTGTCCGCCGATCTCACGGCAGCCCAGTACGGCTTCACGAGAACACAGCTCGACGAGTGCGCGATTTCCTCGCACCAGCGGGCGCTTGCGGCGCCGTCATCCGATTCGATCATTGCGGTGCGGTCGAACGACACGACGATCCTCTCCGCGGACGAAGGCCCCCGCGCAGGCCTGAGCGTCGACGGGCTCGCCGAACTGCCGACACTGTTCGGGGAAGATCCGTCGTGGCAACGGGTGGCGAATCGATTGCGGTCCGCTCCTCGACCCGCAGCGGGACTGCACACTTCGGCGACCGCCCCTCAACTCGCCGACGGTACAGCGTTGTCCGTCCTCGGCTCGCGCGCCGCGTCGGCACGCATCGGCCGAGAGCCGGTAGCCGAGGTAATCGGTGTCGCGCAGGCCGCCGTGCGTTCTCCTCTGCTGACCGCGCCCGTAGTGGCAGCACAGCGCGCCTTGGCCAACGCCGGGATCACGGCATCACAACTCGACGTCGTGGAAGCGAACGAATCCTTCGCCGCCTCTGTGCTGTTGATGACCCGCGAATTCGAGCTCGATCCGGCCATCGTGAATCCACTGGGTGGTTCCATGGCAACCGGACATCCGCTCGGCGCCGGCGGCGGAGTGTTGCTCGTCAACGCCCTCGACCAACTCCGCCGCATCGACGGTGAGTACGCCCTGATCACCATTCCGGCGGCCCTCGGACTTGGCGCTGCCGTCGTTGTCAGGCGCCTGCGATGAGCCTCTCCCCTGCGCCTCGTCCAAGCCTGCCCAGCTATTCAAGGAAACGGAACTCGTGAACGCCATCATGAATCAAGAACAGACGAATCAGTTGCGCGACTGCCATCCCGAAAGTCGGGTCCTCGATCATCTCGAACGTGGATGGTGGGTTCCGGAAACGATTCTCGATCTCTTCGACGGTCATGTTCTCGCGCGCGGCGACGCACCCGCCATCACCGACCCGAAGAACCTCTCGGACATCGCCGGGATCGCACCCGGTTCGTTGACCTGGCGTGAACTCGATGCGCAGATCGACGACGTCGCCGCAACCTTGCACGCGCATGGAGTGGGCCCCGGTCACGTTGTTGCAGTTCTGCTACCGAACTCGATCGCCCTTACCGCCACCTACCTGGCATTGTGGCGCCTCGGAGCGATTGCGGCACCCATGCCGGCCTCCTACCGACGACACGAATTGAGCCGGATCGTCGAATCTTCCGGAGCAGTCGCCGTCGTCACAGGGACTCGACTGCATGACCGAGCCCCGCACGAGGAAGCTCTCACCCTCATCGGTGTGGCACCGTCGTTGCGTCACGTCTTCACCTTCGGCTCATCGCAAGACAATGCCGGTGTGCCGTTGGACGGGGCTTCCTCGACGGCGGACGCCATCGAGGCGGTCCGGAAGGTGTACGGACAACTCGACCGAACCATCAACGACTGCATCACGATCTGCTGGACGAGCGGAACCGAGGCAGCACCGAAGGGCGTTCCCCGGTGCCACGCCGACTGGCTCGCAATCGGCCAGGCGGTGCAGGACGGACTGCGAACCGACTCGGACTCAGTCATTCTCGGTCCCTTCCCGATGGTGAACATGGCAGGATTCGCGACTTCTCTGCTGCCGTGGCTGCTCAGCGGCGCGCACCTGGTCCAGCATCATCCGCTGGACATCGGAGTTTTCCTCGACCAGGTTCAACAGCACCATGTCACCCATGCCAGTATGCCGCCCGCTGTCCTAAGCATGCTGCTGCAGAACCCGAAGTTGCTTGCCTCGTTCGACCTGTCGTCATTGCACACGGTCGGATCCGGCGGTGCACCTCTGCCTCCCGGGGTAGTGCGCGAGTGGCAGAACAACCTCGGTATCGAGGTTCTCAACTTCTTCGGATCCAATGAAGGTGTGTGCCTACTCGGGGCTGCGTGCGATACCCCCGACCCGATGATACGGGCCGAGTATCTTCCCAACTACGGTGCCACTAACCGGACTTGGGTAACGCCGGTTGCAGAACGCACCTCGGTGCGCCTGGTCGACCTGACGACCGGTGAGGTCGTCACCGAGGTCGGCGGTCGCGGCGAACTTCGACTGAAGGGACCGACGGTATTCGCCGGCTACCTCGAGGGAACTGCAGAAAAGAGCCCGTTCGACGACGACGGATACCTGTGCAGCGGTGATGTTTTCGAACTCTGCGGAGAATCTGGCGAGTACCTCAAGTTTGTCGACCGTAGCAAGGAAATCATCATCCGAGGCGGAATGAACATCGCGCCGGCCGAGATCGAGGGGCTGCTCCTCGAACATCCCCACGTATCCGATATCGCGATCATCGGCTACGACGATGCCGTCCTCGGCGAGAAGTGCTGTGCCGTAGTCGTTCCCATGACCGAGAAGAGTGTCTCACTCGACGAGCTGGTGGAGTTCCTGCGCGCCAAGGACATTGCGTCGTTCAAACTGCCCGAACGGCTCCTCACAGTCGACGAGCTGCCGCGCAACCCCGTCGGAAAACTGCAGCGTCGCGACCTGCGAGTACACATCGCGCAGAACGGTTGATCGATGAGCCAGAATCAACTCCCGGTAGGTCTGCCGCGCGCAACACCCACCGGCGCCGACCTCCCGCTGACCGATGAGCTGAACGCCATGCTCCAAGGGCGACTGCCAGGCCTGATCGGCATGCGTATCCGCGAAGCCTCGGCAGAATCAGTCATCGCGGAGCTGACCGTTCGTGAAGAACTCCTGGCACCCAACGGCTATCTGCACGCGGCAACTGTTGTCGCACTAGCAGATACGGCCTGCGGAATCGGCGCACGTCTGGCACTGACAGAAGGTGATTCCTTCACCACACTGGAAATCAAGACGAACTACCTCGGAACCGCACGATCGGGAGTGGTCACAGTGGTCGCCACACCGATCCACTGCGGGCGACGCACTCAACTGTGGGATGCGAGCGTCCGGGACGAGGAAGGTCGGCGTATCGCCGAATTCCGATGCACGCAGTTGGTAGTCCGGCTCTGAACGGGACCGCAGCTCAAATCGATGGAAGGAAAACGATGACGAATACTCAGTTGCCTGGCGGCGAGGCGCCGATCGCGGTCGCACGTCCTGTGAACAACGACGAAGAAAACCCCTACCTTCTCGGAGTGTTTACTCCGGTGAAAGATGAACTGACACTTGACGACCTGACCGTGATCGGAGAGATTCCCAAGGATCTCAACGGCGTCTACCTTCGGAACGGTCCGAACCGTCAGTTCCCGGCCACCGGGCGCTACCACATGTTTGACGGAGACGGCATGATCCATGCCGCTCACTTCGAGAACGGCAAGGTCAGATACCGCAACCGGTACGTCCAAACTCGGTCTTTCGAGCAGGAATCCGAGGCCGGCCGCGCACTGTGGACCGGCCTGATGGAGAACCCCAAGGACAACCCCTGGGGTAACGGCCACGGACTCGGCATCAAGGACGCGTCCAACACCGACGTCATCTATCACCGCGGCCAGGTGCTTTCGACGTGGTATCTCTGTGGAGCCCCGTACGCCGTTGACCCTCTTTCGTTGGAAACACTTGGTGCACAGGACTTCCTAGGCACATTCGCCGGAGACATGATGGCTCACCCCAAAGTCGACGAGACGACAGGCGAGCTCATCTGGTTCGACTACGGTCCGGACCAGAACTACCTACGCTACGGAATCATCGGAGCCGAGGGCACGCAGACACATGAAACAAAGATCGACGTCCCCGGCCCCCGTCTGCCGCATGACATCGCAATCACCGAAAACTACTCGGTCCTGATGGATCTTCCTCTGGTCCAAGACCATGAGGCTCGGAAGGCCGGCAAGTACCGAATCTTCTACGATCAGGCTCTACCAGCCCGCTTTGCTGTCATTCCCCGCCACGGCACCGGACAAGACGTCCGTTGGTTCGAGGCAAAACCCTGCTACATCTATCACGTCGTCAACTCCTGGGAACAGGGCGACGAAATCATCATGGATGTCTGCCGAGTGAAGAACCCCCAGCACCAGTCGACATTCGAACATCCACTCTCCAACATGCTTGCCTACATGCGCCTCGACGCGCAGCTCTACCGGTACCGTTTCAACCTTCGTACCGGAACAACGATCGAGACACCGCTCGACGACGCCAACATCGAGTTCCCCAGTATCGACTCGCGAATCATGGGCCGTCAGCATCGTTACTCGTACAACATGAGTCTCGCCAATGAGCCCACCCTGCTCTTCGACGGACTCGTAAAATTCGACTCGCAGACCGAAACCAAGGAAGAGCACAAGTTCGGACCGGGACGATGGGGTTCCGAAGCGCCGTTCGCGGCGCGCGACGGCTCCACCAGCGAAACCGACGGCTACCTGGTCTGCTTCGTGAACGACGAGGCTGAGGATCGCGGCGAGATCAACATCTTCGATGCCGAGAACATCGCCGGAGGTCCAATCGCCCGGGTGCTACTACCCCAGCGGGTTCCGTCGGGATTCCACGCCTGCTGGATTCGCGGCGACCAACTCGAGAAGGCCTAAACCTGAAGGCACCGATTCGGTGCGGTTCATAGGTGAGCCGTAGACGCGAGATGCCCTGTTGTGGTGGAAGAATGGTACTTCGTACAGAACCAATTCTGACCACAAGAAGGGCATCTCGCAGACGCCACTTTCTCACACCCGACCGGTCGCTACCGCGAGGTTCGACCACCCGAATCTCGTGTCCGCAGCTGGGTTGGTTCCGGTCATGGCCCTGGCGCAGCGATCAGGGTTGCTGACGTTTGCCGACGAGCATCTCACGGTGCCGACCGACAAAGGCTCCAACGCCGGCCGCAAGATAATGCACCGTGATGCGGGGGTTGTCAGCGAGCCAGTCCCGTACCTCCTGCTTCTCGGGAGTGGAGTAGTTGTCCATCACCAGATGCAATTCCTCGCCCGGATAGGCATGCGCGACATGCTTGAGGAACACCAGAAACTCCTGATGGCGGTGGCGCGGTTTACAGATCCCGGTGACCTGACCGGTGGCGATGTCGAGCGCAGCGAACAAGGTCGTCGTGCCGTGCCGGACGTAGTCGTGGGTCTGCCGCTCCGGGATACCGATCTGCATCGGCAACGTCGACGCGGTGCGGTGCGGTGCGGTGCGGTGCGGTGCGGTGCGATCGAGCGTCTGAATCTACGACTTCTCGTCGACGCCGAGCACGATCGCGTTCTCTCTGGTGGCGCCAGACAAACCGACGATATCGGTGACATTCGCGACCAACTCCGGGTCGGTAGAGAACTGAATGTGCCAGTGCGCCATAGCTGGACACCGTGCTCACGCCACACTCGCTCGACGGTGCCGTAACCGATGCCGAGATGATCGGCGAGCAATCGCGAACTCCAATGTTTGACACCGCACTTCTTCGGCGGCGGTGTCGATGTCACCGAAATCAACTTGTCACGATCGAGCATGCGGGGCCGGCCGGAGCGGTCTTCGTCGAACAGTCCGTCCACGCCGGAGTCCTCGTAGCGGGACCGCCAGTTGATCACGGTCTGCCGCGAGATCGAGAACCGGCGCGCGATCTACGCATGAGAACACCGCCGGCGGCGAGCCACACGATCCTCACCCGCTGCACCGGCCCCGCCTTCGTCGTCCACATCTCGAGCTGGTCACGGTCGGTGCCAGGGGATCTACAACGGGGCAGCGCGCATAAGTAATTCATCAAACATAACCGCCCAGGCACTTCAGGCGCGCCGCACTAGTGTGCAGATCGAGCGCCTGCAGAACTGGATCCGAAGGCGGTGTGGCCCCAGCGGCCATTTGCGCGGGCCCACAGCTTACTTGGAGTCGCGTTCGTCGAGCAGGGGAGTGCGGGGCATGGTCAACGAGATCTGTCGTTGAGGATTCAACCGCATCAGCTACTTTTCAGCAACCCTCAAGTTTCCAGAATAGCTGCTCGCGGCCATGCCAGTCGACAAATCGGCGTCCGAATGCGTGCAGGAACCGCCCTATCCGGTGCTGTCCGGCGGAACCTCCGGAAGACCCTCACTGGCTCGCAACTTCTCCGCCATCGAACTCAGGAGATTCTGCGACTCCTCGGACAGGTCGAAAGCTCTGGCCGACAACCGCCGGAGGCCATAACCCTTCAGTTGAGCGAGAAGTTCGAGGTCGTGATCGACTTTGGCCGCGTAGATGTCGTTGAAGAAGTAGTCCGGCTTGACCTTGAAGAAGCGAGCCAGTGCGGCAACCGTTTCGTTCGACGGGTTGTTGCGCTGACCGGACCGCAGTTGCGAAATGTACGGCTTGGAAATTTGATGTCCGCTGCCGGCGAGCGCGTCGGCAACTTCGGCATTGGTGTGAGGCCTGCGGCCAGGGGGATGCACGATACTGAAGAGCTTGTTCAGACGTGCTGCGAAGTCGACGGGCATCGGAATCTTCTCATCCTCTCGGAACGGAGCGGCACCGCCCTCATTGGGCGCCGTAACGATAACGAAAAGGTAACTCTATACCTGCTGGTCGACCGTTTCCTGCTGATCACCGCACATGTTGATCTTGATATTCGATGAAAACTGCCAAATGAAGCCCTCGGGGCAGTGCCCTGAACCATCTAGAAGACCGACATCTCCATCTTCGTGTTAACCTACCAAGCACTTGCTTGCTTTTCGGCTTACGTGAGGATCCTTGATCAATGGCAATCACTTCGAGCACCACCGACGGAATCACCGTCGTAACGGTCGACTACCCACCCGTCAATGCGTATCCGACGCAGGGATGGTTCGACTTCGCTGACATAGTCACCGCAGCAAGCCGCGACGAGAACACACGCGTCGTGGTCGTGCGAGCGGAGAACCGCGGGTTCTGCGCGGGCGTCGACATCAAGGAGTTCGCTCGCGACTCCGGGCACGGACGCCTCATCGACGCCAACCGAGGATGCGCCGCCGCATTTGCAGCGGTCTACGACTGCGCAGTACCGGTCATCAGCGCCGTGCAGGGATTCTGCCTCGGCGGGGGCATCGGGATCGTCGGCAACTCCGACATCATCGTGGCTTCCGACGACGCAACCTTCGGACTCCCCGAGGTCGACCGTGGCGCCCTGGGCGCGGCGACGCACCTGTCCCGACTCGTCCCACAGCACCTCATGCGCGCGCTGTTCTTCACCGCGTCCACCATCACCGCGCAACAGTTGGAGCACCACGGCTCGGTCTACCGAGTGGTTCCGCGAGCGGAACTGGACGATACGGCCTTGGAAATCGCGCGCGATATCGCCGCCAAGGACCCGCGGGTGATCCGTGCCGCGAAGGAAGCACTCAACGGTATCGATCTGCAGCCGGTACACAGAAGCTACCGCTACGAGCAAGGCTTCACCTTCGAACTAAACCTGTCGGGAGCCGCCGACGAGATCCGCGCATCGTTCGAGGACGATCTCGCACGTGCCAAAGGAGCAGCAGCAAAATGACAGCAATGCGCAACAAAGTACTTACCGCCGACGACGTCGCGGGCCGGCTGAAGAGCGGCATGACGATCGGCATCGGGGGCTGGGGATCTCGCCGCAAGCCGATGGCTCTCGTCCAGTCGATCCTTCGCTCGGACCTGACCGATCTCACTGTCGTCAGCTTCGGCGGACCGGACGTCGGCTTGCTCTGTGCCGCAGGGAAATTGAAGAAGCTCTACTTCGGCTTCGTCTCCCTCGACTCCATTCCGTACGACCCCTACTTCTCCGCAGCCCGAACGGCCGGAGAGATCGAGATCCGCGAGCTCGACGAGGGCATGGTCAACACCGGCCTCCAGGCTGCCGCACAGCGACTGCCGTTCCTGCCGATGCGTGCCGGTCTCGGTTCCGATGTGCCGAAGTACTTCCCCGAGTTGAAGACCGTGGTCTCGCCCTACGACGATGCCAGCGAGCTCATCGCAATGCCTGCTCTCGAACTCGACGCCGCCCTGGTTCACCTGAACCTCGCCGACGCCCACGGCAACGCCGCATACCTCGGCCCGGACCCGTACTTCGACGACTTGTTCTGCCTTGCAGCCGAACAGCGTTTCGTCTCCGTCGAACGCATCGTCGATACCGCAGACCTCGTTGCGAGCGCTCCCCCGCAGGCTCTCCTGCTGAACCGAATGATGGTCGACGGCGTCGTGGAGGCACCGGGCGGTGCCGGATTCACCTCGTGCGTGCCTGATTACGGTCGCGACGAAGAACTCCAGAAACAGTATGCGGAGGCAGCGTCCGAACCCGACGGATGGAAGCGCTTCGCTCAGCTGACAAATCAGGAAGGGGCGTCCGCATGAGCGGCATCGACATCACCCGGGCGGACATCTGCGCAGTTGCATGCGCGGACATGTTCGCAGGCGCAGGCGAGATCATGGCAAGCCCGATGGGCCTCATGCCCAGCATCGGCGCCCGCCTGGCCAAACTCACCACCGAGCCCGATCTACTTCTCTCCGATGGAGAGGCGTTCCTCATGGCCGACACACCGGCACTCGGTGCCACCGGCGCGATCGAGGGTTGGATCCCGTACCGGAAGGTATTCGACGTCGTTGCCAGCGGTCGACGTCATGTCGTGATGGGTGCCAACCAGATCGACCGGTTCGGCAACCAGAACATTTCGCACTTCGGCCCGCACGACAAGCCGACGCGGCAGATGTTCGGCTCCCGCGGCGCCCCCGGCAACACGATCAATCACCGCACCAGTTACTGGATTGCACGGCACTCGGCACGCGTCTTCACCGAGACCGTCGATCTGGTGTCCGGTGTCGGTTACGACCGCGTCACCGACAACGCAGGGTTCGCACATCATGATCTGCACCGGGTCGTCACCAATCTGGGTGTATTCGATTTCTCCGGCGAGAACCACGCGATGCGCCTGCTTTCGGTGCATCCCGGAGTCACCGTCGACGAGGTGCTCGAGAACACCGGATTCGAACTCGACACCTCCGATGTCACCGATTCAAGGCTCCCCACCGATGAAGAGATGACTCTGCTGGGCGTCATCGATCCCAAGGGGTCGCGTAGCCGCGAGGTCAAGGGATGACAGGCCTTCACACTCCGCTGACCGAACTGGTCGGCATCGAACATCCCGTCGTTCAGACCGGCATGGGCTGGGTGGCCGGGCCGCGCCTGGTCGCGGCTACCGCCAATGCGGGCGGCCTCGGCATCCTGGCGTCGGCGACGATGACCTACGCCGAGCTCGAAGCGGCAGTGGCGAAGACGAAGACGTTGACCGACAAGCCGTTCGGTGTCAACATCCGTGCCGATGCCACCGATGCTCGTCAACGCATCGATCTATTGATTCGGGAGAACGTGCGTGTCGCATCCTTCGCGCTGGCACCCAAGGAAGAACTGATCGCGCTGCTCAAGAAGGCAGGCGTAGTAGTAATTCCATCGATCGGTGCTGCCAAGCACGCCAAGAAGGTTGCCGCCTGGGGTGCCGACGCAGTCATCGTTCAGGGTGGCGAGGGCGGCGGTCACACCGGACCTGTCGCGACGACGCTTCTGCTGCCATCCGTGCTCGACGCCGTCGACATCCCCGTGGTGGCGGCAGGTGGCTTCTACGACGGCCGCGGGCTCGCTGCAGCATTGGCCTACGGTGCGGCGGGCGTTGCGATGGGTACCCGGTTCCTGTTGACGCAGGAAAGCACGGTTCCCGATTCGGTCAAGCAGGAATACCTCAAACGGGGTCTGCAGGACACAACCGTCTCTCGACGCGTCGACGGCATGCCCCACCGGGTGCTCAACACCGAGCTGGTGACGAGCCTCGAACAGTCGAACCCCGCTCGTGGCCTTTTCGCAGCTGTCGGCAATGCTCGCAAGTTCAAGTCGATGACCGGTATGACGTGGTCGAATCTCGTCCGCGACGGAATTGCCATGCGCCGCAGCAGCGATCGCACGTGGCAGCAGATCATCATGGCTGCGAACACCCCGATGCTGCTCAAAGCAGGCTTGGTCGACGGCGATACGCACGCTGGTGTGTTGGCTTCGGGTCAGGTTGTCGGAATGATCGAAGACCTGCCAACCTGTGCCGAGCTGATCTCTTCGATCGTCGAAGACGCAGTGCGTCGGATCGAGGACGTACAGAAGTTCACAACCGTTAGCTGATCAACCTTGTGTCACCGCCCCCCGCCGATATCGCCACCTGCCAGACCAGCCGAGAGCTAGGAAGCGGGAGCCTTTGCGGCAATCCGCGCCTGCACCTCGGGCCTGCGCAGGGGCGGGACGGTGGGGGGCGGTCGACGTCTCTCGGGCAGCGCGTCGAGCAGTCGGTGCGTGGTGGCGGTCACTTCTGCGACGGCCTGCTCGAACGCCTCCCGGGTGGCGTCGGATGTCTTCTGGACTCCACTGATCTTGCGAACGTACTGCCTTGCCGCGGCCTCGATCTCATTGTCCGTGGCGTGCGGTTCGAGCCCGCGCAGGGTGGTGATGTTTCGGCACATAGCCGTCACGATAGTCCTGCTGGTGCGCTCCTTCTAGAGCCTGAGAAGTCCCTCGAGTGCCCGTAGGCACAGTGCGCGCACGTCTTCTTCGGAGATGGTCCGGCGGTCCATCCAGTCGAGGCATACGGCCCGCACGAACGACACCCATCCCCGTAGCGCCGTTCTGAGAACCTCGTCCTCTCGGACCTCCGGGGGAAGGGCGGCGAGGATGCGATTCTGTTGCACCCCGAGTTCGGCCGTCACCATCGCCTGAATCTCGGTGTCGCCGGACATCGCTCCTCGGTTGACGGCGCGGATTCCGTGTTCGTGGGCGAGCACGTAACCGATATAGGCATCGAGCCCGGCTGCAACTTGCTCGGTGATCGGGAGCGAGGTATCGGGGGCGGTCATTTCGAGAATCCGTGCCGACTCGACGCGGATGATCTCGGCGAAGAAGTCACGCTTCGAGGAAAAGTAGTGGTACATCAATCCACGTGAGACGCCTGCGAGGTCAGCGACCTCCTCGATCCACACGTCTTCGTAGGGCCGCTCGGCAAACAGGCGGGACCCGATGTCGAGCAATTGTGCGCGTCGCAGGTCGGGTGACAGGCGTTTACGTAGGCTGGACATCGTGTTCGCGATGCTACTCGGCAGCACTTCGAGACGAAGATGGACGCGGACTCCCGCCGAATGCTCGGGGAGTCCACGTCCATTACCGGGTCAGTGTGCAGCGTGCGCCGCAACATCCTTCGATGTCTTCTTCGGCCGGTGGGTGACTACCAGCAGTGCCACGGTGAGGACGAGCCATCCGCCCAGGATGAGCAGTCCCTTGTCGACGCCGGTGCTACCGAAGTAGACGATGGAACGAGCTGCGTCCATGGCCCCTGAGCCGATCCAGAAGTTACTGACACCCGACCAGAATCCGGGGAGGAAGTCGACGGGGATGGCTGCACCTGCGCTGGGGAAGTTCATGAAGATCATGAGCAACAACACCACCATGATCGCGGCGTGGCCGAACACCTTGTTGGCCAAGATGCTGACCAGTCCGACGGTGAAGGTATAGGTGAAGATCACCGCGAGCATCGCCAGGTTCTCCAAGAACGAAGCTTCGTAGAACCCCACGAATATCGACGACACGAGGTACGACAGCACGATTCCGATGAAGGACATCCCGGCGAGAATTCCAAGTTTGGGCCGCATCTTCATGGCCGGGGCAACCTGCGCGAGGACGGTGATCGTCAGATATCCGAGGATCGTGCTCACCACAAGGAGATAGAACAGTGCTTGGCCGGTGGGGTCGTCGGGTGCGAGCGGTGCGTGATCGACGATGTTCGCCGGCTGTCCCTGGGCTGCGGCCAGTGGCTGCACCAGTCCCTCGACGGCTTGCACGAGCACCGGACCTTCGGCGGACGCGACGTGCAAGTTCATGGGTGAACCGAGTTCGATGACGCCGGCGATCTCCCGGCCTTGCAGGCGTTCGATCGCTGCAGCGGTGTCGGTCGAAGCTTGGAGGTCGAACTTGCCCTCGACTTTGCTCGCGAGCTGATCGACGAGTGCTGTGACGGAGGATTCTGGACCGGTGACCACGATCTCCACATTCCGAGGTGTCGGATTGTGGAAGGCACTCACGTAGCAGAGCGCGAACATCACGGCGAAGAAGATCGGAAACACCATCGCCTCGACGATGGTGCGCCACGCGGTCCGACCGTCGGCAGGAGCGGACGCCGATGGCTGGGAGTGCTCCAGGAGATGAGTGGGAGCGATCGCTTCGGTGTCGGCCCCGAGGGCCTGATCCCAGTCGGGATGCCGATGGTCACTGGAGTGTGGCATGCGCAACAAACCTTTCAGTTCAAGTGTCAACGGTGATGACAAACCACAGTCAACAGTGTTGACAGTAAATTTGTCAACACTGTTGACTATGGTTGGTAGCAAGTGGTTGGTAGCAAGTGGTTGGTAGCAAGTGGTTGGTCGAACCGAACGAAGGATGCGAAGCATGCTGGCCGAAATCTCAGACGAGGGTGCCCGCTCGGGTACCGCGCACAACCGCCAAGCGGTACAGGCCGCCGCGGCGCAACTGTTCGCCGAGCAAGGCTTTGCCGCCACCGGGGTCCGTGACATCGCCAGACATGCGGGCGTGGATCCAGCTCTGGTCATTCGATACTTCGGCTCCAAGGAAAAGCTCTTCGTTCGCACGATGACGATGTCCGACGCGTTCGTGGAGGTCATGCAAGGCCCACTCGACGAATTGGGCAGCGCCCTGGTCGATTTCGTAGTCCGGAGAACGCGTCAGCGACAGGTCGGCACTTCGGCTGCCGTCTACGCAGCACTCGTTCGCGCATCCGACCGCCCAGTGGTCCGCGAACACCTGCAGGAGGCGATCGAGCAGATGATCATTGCGCCACTCGCTCCGCGACTCTCCGGGGGCGACGCCGAGTTGCGTTCCCATCTGCTCGCAGCTCAGCTATCCGGACTGATGACCGCCCTGTACGTCGTCGAAAGTCCGTGGCTGCTCGCCGCATCTACCGATGACATCGTCGAAAGCTACGGCGACGCACTACAAACCGTCATCGATGGCGGGCCGCGACGTCAACCTCCCCGGGCAAGCTGAAGACGATCCTGCGCCAGCCCGTCGCCCTGCCCGACGTTGCTTCGCCGTGTGACATTTGACACTGGTTCAGTAGCGAGTAGGTTCACTGTTGAATTCGAGTTCAGTAGTGAATCGAGAGGGTCAGCATGGTCACCGACGTCGACGTCGCGACACACGCACTTCCGCACCCGAACAGGCGCCTGCCGCTCCTCGGAGACGTCGTCGGCGTCCATGCGTCCACACCCGTTCAGGATTCGATAGCACTGTCCAAGAAACTGGGCCCGATCTTCGAACGCGTAGTCCTCGGGCGCCAATACGTGATGGTCTCCGGCGCCGCCCTGGCCGGGGAGCTGTGCGACGAACATCGGTTCGTCAAGCACGTATCCCCCGCCATCGTGGGATTGCGCTCGATCGGAGGCGATGCGCTGTTCACCGCGTATTCGGACGAGCCCAACTGGCAGAAGGCACACGATCTACTCCGCCCGGCCTTCACTCAGAACGCAATGCGCAGCTACCACCACATCATGGTCGACGTCGCATCCGATCTCGCGGCGCACTGGCGCTCGCACACCACGGTCGATGTGTCCGCCGACATGACCAAGCTGACCCTCGACACCATCGGCAGAACCGGATTCAGCTATGGGTTCGACTCGTTCAACCGCGATGAGCCGCACCCTTTCGTCGACGCGATGGTAGGGGTCCTTTCACACAATCAACGACGCGAGATCGTGCCGATCCCCTGGCTGGCCGACATCGTCTTCCGTAAAGCCGAGCGTAGAAACGATCGCGACAAGCACTACATCGCAACCCTTCTCGACGACATCGTGCGGACTCGGCGCGATGCGGGCACGTCGGGGCAAGGAGATCTTCTCGACATCATGCTCGATGCTGCGCGTGATGCCGACAATCCCAATGCCCTGAGCGAGATCAATATTCGCCAGCAGATCGTGACGTTCCTGATCGCCGGCCACGAAACCACCTCGGGTGCGCTGTCTTTCGCTCTGTACTACCTCTCGCAGCACCCCGACATTCTCGAGGCTGCCCGTGCCGAGGTCGACGAGGTATGGGGTTCGCGGACTCCGGAATTCGAACAGGTCCCCAAGCTCCGACTGGTTCGACGCATCCTCGACGAGAGTTTGCGGCTGTGGCCGACGGCACCGGCGTTCGCCCGCGAAGCGCGCGAAGACACCTCCATCGGCGGCGTCCATGCGATGAAGAAGGGCGATTGGGCGTTCGTTCTCATCCCGGGATTGCACCGAGATCCGGTCTGGGGTGAGAACCCCGATGCGTTCGATCCCGATCGGTTTCTGTCCGCCAATGTCCGGTCACGGCCGGGACACGTCTACAAACCGTGGGGTACGGGTGAACGCGCATGCATCGGTCGACAGTTCGCCATTCATGAGGCAGTACTCGTTC
Source organism: Rhodococcus sp. 1168 (assembly GCF_002091955.1). Lineage (GTDB taxonomy): Bacteria > Actinomycetota > Actinomycetes > Mycobacteriales > Mycobacteriaceae > Rhodococcoides. The sequence goes on from NZ_MKKY01000070.1 coordinate 121,794, forward strand.
TCGGAACCATACTGCAGCAGTTCGATATTCGAGCCGACCCCGACTACAGCCTGAAGATCGAGGAACGGCTGACGTTGATGCCGAAGAACTTCGAGCTGACGGTGTCAGTCCGGAAGTAGCGGAACCGACAGACCGGAGTTGCGGCCCAACAGCACTCCCCTGGTGAGAGCACCCTTACCGAATTTGGTGTGGACGCCGTCGAGCGCCATATCGAAGGCAGAAGCACTCGGAGCATCTTGTGGTTGGTCGAACTGCAACTCGAGTTGCTCGGTGCCCGTACGTTCGATATTGGACACCGTGATGCCCACCAAAGTGATCCCACGCTCGGCGATCACAGATGCAGCTTCGCGAAGAAGCGTCAGGGACGCGTCGAGAATGGCCTGAGTGTCGGCTGTCGCACGGCCCAGCGTGTGGGAACGTGTGATGCGGGTGAAGTCACCGAACCGTACGCTCAAAACCACTGTGCGGCCGGTGCGTTCAGCGGCACGCATCCGCTGCGTCACTCGATCCACCAGGGCGATGAGGGATGCCTTCACCTCCGCCGAAGACGTCGGGCCGCTCCCGAGTGCATGCTGCGCACCGATCGAACTGCGCCCTCGATACGTCTGAACCTGTCGGGGATCGCGATTGTTGGCGAGCGAGTACAGATGATGCCCCGCACCTTTACCGAGAATGGACACGATGGAGGCTTCGCTGTGGGCGGCGATGTCACCGATAGTCACGATGTCGAACGCGTGGAGCTTGTCGGCGGTGACCTTACCCACGCCCCATAGCCGCTCGATGTTCAGCGGATGAAGGAACTCGAGTTCACGGCCAGGCGGAACCAGTAGCAATCCGTCGGGCTTTCCGACCGCGCTGGCCACTTTCGCCAGAAACTTGGTACAGGCGATCCCGACAGTGATCGGCAGACCAACCTGCTCTCTGACCTCTCGCCGCAATCTTTCGGCAATCTGAACCGGAGTGCCCCTGATCTTGCCCAACCCGCCGACCTCGAGGAACGCCTCGTCGACGGAAATGCCCTCCACGAGCGGAGTGGTATTACGAAAGATCTCGAATACGGCCCGGCTTGCCTCGGTGTACGCCTCCATCCGAGGGGCAACGAAAATTGCGTGCGGACACAGGGCACGGGCTCGAGCGCCGCTCATGGGCGTGCGAACCCCGAATGCCTTGGCCTCGTAGCTGGCCGCGAGCACGACCCCGCCGCCGACCAGCACCGGTTTGCCTCGTAGGCGTGGGTCGTCTCGCTGCTCTACCGACGCATAGAAAGAGTCCAGATCGGCATGCATAATGCTGGCTCCAGCACTGTTCGCTGGAGTCTGAGCGCTGTTCGCTGGGGCGTCGGGGGCGAACTCGGTCACGACCACAGGGTCGCACACAGGTCCGACATTCGCCCCGACGCCGGCGCGCTACGCGAGGATCAGAGCCGTTCGATGATCGTGACGTTGGCGGTACCGCCACCTTCACATACGGTCTGCAGGCCGTAACGGCCACCGGTACGTTCGAGCTCACACAGCATGGTGGCGAAGAGCTTTGCCCCCGTCGCGCCGAGGGGGTGCCCGAGAGCGATCGCACCACCGTTGATGTTGACCCGGGCCGGATCAGCGCCGGTCTCCTTCAGCCACGCCAGGACAACGGGAGCGAACGCCTCGTTGATTTCCACGACGTCGATGTCGTCGATCGACAGACCGGCCTTCTCGAGTGCGTGCTTGGTGGCCGTGATCGGCGCACTCAGCATGAAGATCGGGTCGGCACCGCGGGCACTGAGGTGATGAATTCGGGCGCGCGGGGTGAGTCCGTGTGCCTCGACTGCTGCTGCGGAAGCCACGAGCGTCGCACTCGCTCCGTCGCAGATCTGGCTGGCGAGGGCTGCGGTGAGCCGTCCGCCCTCGGTGAGGGGCTTGAGCGAAGCCATCTTCTCGAGAGTCGTCTCACGCGGGCACTCGTCGACCATGAAGTCGCCGACGCCGACGATCTCGCGATCGAAGCGCCCTTCGGCTATAGCGTGCCGCGCACGCTGATGGCTGGCCAGAGCGAACTGCTCCATGTCTTCACGCGTGACGTCCCACTTCTCGGCGATGAGCTCGGCACCGCGAAACTGCGAGACTTCCTGCTTGCCGTAGCGGTGTTCCCACCCCTTCGACCCACTGAACGGTGTCTCGAAGCCGTATTGCTGTCCCACGACCATTGCTGCCGCGATCGGGATCTGTGTCATGTTCTGTACGCCACCGGCGACGATCAGATCCGACGTCCCGCTCATGACGGCCTGGGCGGCGAAGTGAATCGCCTGCTGGCTCGAGCCGCACTGACGATCGACGGTGACCCCTGGTACTTCTTCCGGGAATCCGGCCGCCAACCAGGCTGTGCGCGCAATGTTTCCAGCTTGCCCGCCGATGGCGTCGACGCAACCGAAAATGACGTCGTCGATCTGGGGCGGATCGATCGAGGAACGATCCATCAGCGAACGCAGGACGCTCGCACCGAGATCTGCGGGGTGCGTCTCGGCGAGGGAACCGCCGCGCTTACCGACCGGAGTTCGAACAGCGTCGATTATGTAGGCCTCGGGCATGGGAAGACTCTCCTAGGTTGACGCCGTGCGGGATCGTGTGACGGACTTGGGAGTGCTCGACAATCCGTCGAGCACGATGGCGAGATACTGCTGCGCGACGGCTTCTGCGGTGAGCTTGCCACCCGGGCGATACCACCGGACGGCCACCCACACTGTGTCACGCATGAATCGGTAGACGAGTTCGACGTCGACATCCGGCCGGAAACTGCCGTCTGCGATACCGCGCTCGACCACACCGTTCCAGAGTTCACGAAACTCACTGTTGCGCTCGGTGATGTACTCGAAGCGCTCGGTGCCGACGAGGTGTTTGGCCTCGTCCTGATAGATCGCGACGGCCGAATGCGAACGGTCGATCGCCTCGAACGACGCCACTACGAGACCTTCCAGGGTTTCCCGCGAACCCAATCCCTCTGCCACGATCTTGTGGTAGCTGTCGAAGAGTTCGTCGAGGAACCCCCGCAGAATCTCGTCGACCATCGACTCCTTGGAGTCGAAGTGGTGATAGAGACTTCCGGAGAGGATCCCTGCTGCGTCGGCAATGTCACGGACCGTCGTTGCACGCATGCCACGTTCGGCAAAGAGCGTCGCGGCGAGCTCTAGCAGCTCATCGCGTCGTCCTACGGCTTTTGGGATTCGGGGCACGAGCACATCATACCAACCAAGCACTTGCTTTGCATACGTGCATGGGTCAAGCCGTCAGGTGATGCACGAAGCACCACCGCCAGTTCTCCCCCGGCTCGGCGGATTCCATGACGGGGTGGCCTGTCTCCCGGAAGTGGGCAGTGGCGTGCTGGCGCGGCGAGGAGTCGCAACACCCGATGTGTCCACAATCCAGACAGGCACGCAATGCGACCCATTCCGTCCCTTCGCGGACGCATTCGTGGCAAGTGCCGTCGGTGTGCGTCTGCGCTTCCGGGTAGCGATCGAGATCCTCGCATGCGACTCCGGGGTGGCCACGCAGTTCGTTCGACGCTCGAATATCTCGACGCGACTCACTGCCCGCGTCGATCATCGATTCCTCGACGTCGAGCATCCCCAACACCTCGCCGACGACCTCGGAGGGCACCTTTCCGGAACTGCGGATCTCGAGAATTCGATCGCGTTCGGCCTTGATCATGGTCAATCGCACGCGGGCGTACAGCTCACTGGGCGTCTCCTGATCGGCCGTGGTGCCGAGTCTTTCCCATGCTGCGGAGTTGCGCTGCTCCACGCGTTGACGAACGAGTGTGTCGATGTCGTGCGGGTCCTCGTATTCGAGCTCGTCGAGCGCGGCATATCCCGCTTTGGATGCCTGCTGCAGCAGGGTGGCGCGCGCCAAGGCGTCATCCATCGGATCTGGTGACGGGACCTTCAGTCGCCGGGCAAGAATCGGAAGCGAGAGCCCTTGCAGGAACAGAGTTCCGGCGACGACCGTGAAGGCAATGAGAAGCAGGACTTCTCTGTCCTCGGTTCCCAACGGAATGATGAAGGCGGCGGCAAGTGTGACGACCCCACGCATCCCGGCCCAGCCGATGAGCAGTGTGTAGCGCCACGACGGGACCGTGCCGGTCGTGGGATCGGCCCCCGGCCGTACCAGGGCATAGCGGGAAACGAATACCCAGAAGATTCGGATCGCGATGACGCCTGCGAGCGTGGCTGCGCACACCGAGACGATGGTCAGGGGCGAGAGCGGACTCTTGGCGACGTCGTGCACGATCCACGACGCCTGTAGGCCGATGAGCAGGAATACTGCATTCTCGAGAATGAAGGCGATGGTTCGCCAGTTGATGCGCTCCGCGATTCGAGATTGCGCCGACTGCAGGATCGGGGCTTCGTGCCCGAGCAACAGCCCGGCGACGACGACCGCCAGGACGCCGGAGGCCTGGATCTCCTCGGCCAAGAGATATGCGGCGAACGGAACGACGAACGAGATCGCGGTGTCCAGCACCGGATTGGTCAGTCTGCGCCGCACCTTGGCGACAACGTAGAACGTCACCAGACCGACCGCTACGCCGCCGCCTGCCGCAATGACGAAGTCGAGTCCGATCCGGCCGGCATTCACCGAATTGCTCAGCGCATAGATCGCCGTGCTCAGCGCGACGAGTGCCGTCGCGTCGTTGAGCAGCGATTCACCTTCGAGGATCGTGACTATCTGACGGGGTAAGCCGATTCGACGTCCGATGGCAGAGGCCGCGACCGCATCCGGTGGTGCCACGACTGCACCGATCGCGAGCGATGCGGGCCAGGAGATCCCCGGCAGGATCGCGTGCACGATTGCGCCGACGCCGATTGCCGTGACGGCAACCAGCACGACGGACAGTAGAAGGATCGATCGGCGGTTGGCATTGATATCGACCAGCGAGGACTGGATCGCCGTCGCATAGAGCAGGGGCGGAAGCAGTCCGAGCAATACCACCTCGGGTTCGAGATGAATCTCCGGCATTCCCGGCGCATAAGACGCCGCGACCCCTACCGCGATCAGCAGTAGGGGCGGCGGAACGCCCAGTCGCTCGGCCAGGCCCGCGACGGTGAGTACACCGACCGCGAGGGCTACGAGAAAGACAGCGATCTCCATAGCCAGTCATTGTCCCCGCATCCTCGCCGGACGGCGAAGTGAGGGACCCGTCTCAGGCCCGCTGGCTGGAGACGGACACCACCTCACCGGTCAGGTAGCTCGAGTAGTCGCTGGCCAGCATCGCGATGGTTGCTGCGATTTCCCACGGTTCCGCAGCGCGGCCGAAGGCTTCTCCGGCAGAAAGCTGGTCGAGAAGATCCTCGGAGGTCACCTTGGCGAGGAACGCATGCTTGGCGATACTCGGTGCGACGGCATTGATCCGCACTCCGAATTCGGCTGCTTCGACGGCGGAGCAGCGGGTCAGCGCCATGACGCCGGCTTTAGCGGCGGCGTAGTGCGCCTGCCCCTTCTGCGCGCGCCAGCCGAGGACGCTTGCATTGTTGACGATGACGCCACCGTGACCGGCAGTACGGAAGTACCGCAATGCCTCTCGGGTGCAACGGAATGTGCCGTTCAGCGTGATGTCGAGGACCCGATCCCACTGCTCGTCGGTCATGTCCACTACGGGAACTTCGCCACCGAGACCTGCATTGTTGACGAGGATGTCGATGCGGCCCATCCGCTCGGCGGCCGTGTCGATGAGGTTGCGTACCTGCTCGGTGCTCGATACATCGCACACCGCGGACTCGACTCGGGCGTCGGGGAACTGCTCCGCCAAGCTCTCGCGGGTGGCGTCGAGCCTGCGCTCGTGCCAGTCGGAGACGAGAACGTCTCCACCTTCGGCGAGGATCCGACGTGCCGTCGCCGAGCCGATGCCGGTTCCGGCTGCAGCCGTCACAACGGCGACCCGGCCGACGAGTAGTCCGTGGCCGGAGATCTCGGCCGGTGGGGTGGACAGTGGTCCGGTCATGGACGCGCCTCTCGGGGTAGGCCGAGCACTCGCTCGGAGATGATGTTGCGCTGCACTTCGTTCGATCCGCCGTAGATGGTGTCGGCGCGAGTGAAGAGGTACAGCCGTTGCAGGTTGGTCAGTTCTTCTTCGTAGGTCAGTGAATTCGCACCGAGCACGTCCATCGCGAGTTCACCGAGTCCTCGATGCCAGTTGGCCCACAGGAGCTTCGAGACCGATGCCTCGCCGCCGCTCGTGCCGGCGTCGACGGTTGCCAATGTGCGCAACGCGTGCGCTCGCATCACCGACAGTCCGATCCTCGCCCGTGCCAGCCGGTCGCTCAGAATCGGGTCCGCGGCCGAACCGTTTCGCTGGGCGATTTCCTCGATACCGTCGAGTTCGCGAGCGAAGCCGACCTGCTGCCCGAGCGTGGATACACCGCGCTCGAAGGTCAGCGTTCCCATGGCAATTCGCCACCCGTCTCCGGGTTCGCCGACTACGAGCTCTGCGTCGGTTCGAGCATCCTCGAAGAACACTTCGTTGAACTCGGACGTTCCGGTCAACTGGTTGATGGGTCGAACGGTCACACCGGGTTGGTCCATCGGCACGAGCAGATACGACAGTCCGGCGTGCCGCTTGGATCCTGGTTCGGTTCGAGTAAGGACGAAGCACCAGTCGGCGACGTGCGCCAGCGAAGTCCAGATCTTCTGGCCGTTGATTACCCAGCCTTGATCGTCGAGGCGCGCCGTCGTGGAGACGTTTGCGAGATCCGAGCCTGCACCGGGCTCCGAGTAGCCCTGGCACCAGAGTTCGGAGACCGTGTTGATGCCGGGAAGAAAGCGCTTCTTCTGCTCCTCGGTACCGAACGCGATGAGCGTCGGGCCCAGCAGCTCCTCACCGACGTGGCTCACGCGCGCGGGCGCATCGGCCTTGGCGTACTCCTCGTGGAAGATCAACTGTTGATCGAGCGTCGCCGCCCGTCCGCCGTATTCCTCCGGCCAGCCGAGACACGTCCATCCGGAGGCGGCGAGGTGGCGATCCCACGCGAGCCGCTCTTCGAAGGCCTCGTGCTCCCGCCCAGGTCCACCCAGCCCACGTAAGGCTGCGTACTCCCCGTTCAGGTTCTCTGCCAACCATTGTCGAACCTCGGCGGCGAACTCCACATCGGACGCACCCGAGATACCTTGCCGAACCTGCCCCTGGCTTCCATCCACTTCAGTAGGATAACCTACCAAGCACTTGCTTGTTAACGAACCGCCCGAGGAGACCATGACTACGGAACCGAGCATCGGCCCGGACCCACTCCGACGTGCGGCAGGGCCGACCCCGACCAACACTCGTTGCAAGTATTACGAGGCCCCCGGCAAGGCCTCCCGGATCGAACTAGGTAAGGAAATCCGATGAGCGAACCTGTGACATACGAAGTTGTCGACAAGATCGCGACGGTGACGTTGAACCGGCCCGAGTACCGCAATGCGCAGAACTCGGCCATGACGTACGCACTCGACGCCGCATTCACCCGCGCGACCGAGGACCCCGATGTCGCGGTGATCATTCTGGCGGGCAACGGCAAACACTTCAGTGCCGGACACGACATCGGTACCCCCGAACGCGACGTGGACGTCCACTTCGAGAACAAGGCCGTCATGTGGTGGGACCACATCGACCGGGTCGGCGGCGACCAGCGCTTCGCTCGCGAGATGGAGGTCTATCTCGGGATGTGCCGCCGTTGGCGCGAAATCCCCAAGCCGATCATCGCTTCGGTACAGGGCGCCTGCATCGCCGGCGGACTGATGCTCGCGTGGGTCTGCGATCTGATCGTGGCCTCCGACGATGCATTCTTCTCCGACCCCGTTGTGCGCATGGGCATCCCGGGCGTGGAGTACTTCGCGCATCCGTGGGTGCTCGGCACCCGTGCCGCCAAGGAAATCCTGTACACCGGCGACCGCTTCTCGGCACAGCGCGCCTACGAGTGGGGCATGGTTTCGCGCGTCGTACCGCGAGATGATCTGGAGTCGGAGACCCGCGCTCTCGCCGGACGCATCTCGGCAATGCCGCAGTTCGGACTTGCGTTGACCAAGAAGGCCGTCAACCAGTGCGAGGACCAGATGGGAATGCGCGCAGGCATGGACTCGGTATTCGGTCTCCACCACTTTGCGCATGCACACAATGCCGAGGTCGACACCGACTCCCTCGGCGGCATGAACGCCAAGACGATGAAGGAGAAGGGCAAGTAAATGGATCTCGATCTCGATGACTCCACAATTGCGTTCCGCGACAGCGTGCGCGAGTTCCTCGCCGAGAACATCCCCGCGGAACCACTCGCCTCGATGGACACGGCAGAGGGCTTCGAGCAGCACCGGCAGTGGGAGAACACCCTCGCCGACGCCCGCCTCTCCGTCGTCTCATGGCCGAGCGCACTCGGTGGCCGTGACGCTTCACTGCTGGAATGGGTAATTTTCGAGGAGGAGTACTACGCCGCCGCCGCACCGGGACGCGTCGCGCAGAACGGAATCTTCCTGCTCGCTCCGACACTGTTCGAGCACGGAACCGAGGAACAGCGCGAGCGCTTCCTTCCGCGTATGGGACGCGGCGACGACATCTGGGCACAGGCTTGGTCCGAGCCCGAGGCCGGCAGTGACCTTGCTGGTATCCGGTCGAGCGCCAAGCAGGTCGAGGGCGGCTGGGTCCTCAACGGTCAGAAGACCTGGAGTTCACGCGCTAGCTTCGCAGACTGGGGCTTCGGTCTGTTCCGCAGCGATCCCGAAGCGCAGCGCCACCGCGGCCTGACGTACGTGATGTTCCCGCTGACTGCCGAGGGCGTCACGGTGCGCCCGATCCCGCAACTCGACGGTGAGGCCGGTTTCGCCGAGATCTTCTTCGAAGATGTCTTCGTTCCGGACGCCGACGTAATCGGGCAACCGAACGACGGATGGCGCGTCGCCATGAGCACCTCTAGCAACGAACGCGGACTCTCCCTGCGTAGCCCCGGAAGGTTCACTGCCGCAGCAGATCGTTTGATCGGGCATTGGAAGCAGAATTCCGATGCGGTGGCGAATTCCAATACCGCCGACCGGGTCGTCGACGCATGGATCGGGGCACGTGCCTACCGCCTGCACACGTTCGGCACGGTGACGCGTCTGCAGCAAGGCGGAGCACTCGGTGCCGAGTCCTCGATCAACAAGATCTTCTGGTCCGAACTCGACGTCGCACTGCACGAGACCGCACTCGACCTACTCGGCGACGACGGCGAGCTCGACGGCTCCTGGCAGGACGGCTACCTCTTCTCCCTCTCCGGCCCGATTTACGCGGGTACCAACGAGATTCAACGCAACATTGTTGCCGAGCGTCTGCTCGGCCTTCCTAAGGCGGACCGATGAGATTCGCACTTTCCACCGAACAACAAGACTTCGCATCCAGTCTGCGTGAACAGCTCGCCGGTTCGGCCGGAGCAATTCGAGCCTGGAGCCGCGACGAACTGGAGCCAGGCCGCAAGCTGCTGCGCGGACTCGCCGACACCGGTGTCACCGGGTTGACCATCGAGGAGAACCACGGCGGTCTCGGCGCACATCCAGTCGATCTCGTCGTCGGTTTCATCGAAATCGGACGCGCAGCAGCGCCCGGCCCATTGATCGAATCCGTCGCTGTTGCGCCGACACTGCTCGCGCCGTTCGGCGATCTCGCCGAAAAATGGCTTCCAGGAATTGCCGACGGATCTGCACTTGCGTCCGTGGCAAGTCCTCGCGCACTGGACGCAGACGTCTGCGACCTCGTGCTGCGCGTGAACGGATCGCGAATCGAGCAGGTGCAGCCAGGAACTCGTCGCAATTCCGTCGACACTGCTCGCAGATTGTTCGAGGTGACCGACAGCTCGACGTTGGTCGAGGACCCCGCCGTCGCGCAGGCCTGGGATCGCGCGTTCGATCTGGCAGCGTTGGCCTGTTCCGCACAGCTTCTCGGACTCGGTCGCCATCTGGTGGATACGACCACCGAGTACGCCAAGGGCCGTGTGCAGTTCGGCAAGCCCATCGGCTCCTTCCAGGCGATCAAGCACCAGTTGGCCGACGCACTCATCGGTCTGGAAATGGCGATGCCGCTCATCTACGGCGCTGCTATCTCCATCGCAGGCGGCAGCGAAGACGCATCCCGCGACGTGTCGGCCGCGAAGGTTGCCAGTTCCGAGGCTGCCTACCTCGCGTCGCGCGTCGCACTCCAGGTGCACGGCGCGATCGGCTACACCGCAGAGTACGACCTGTCGCTGTGGCTGACGAAGGTACGGGCCCTTTACACCGCATGGGGAACCGTAGCTGCTCACCGCGCACGTATCGCACACGCTCTGGCCGCCGTATGAACGGGGTAGGGGTGTTCACCGAAGAGCAGAACGATCTGCGGGTCATGATCAGATCGTTGCTCGACAAGCGCTCGGACCTGCGCGCCGCGATCGACACCGACCGCGGCTACCAGGAGTCGCTGTGGCAGCAATTGTGCGAGGTCGGCATTGCGTCACTGGCAATTCCGGAGGAGTTCGGCGGAGCCGGATTCGGGGCCATCGAATCGCACGTGGTGCTCGAGGAACTGGGTAGATCCCTGACGCCGTCGCCGATGCTCGGTTCGGTTGTACTCGCAGGCCAGGCACTGCTCGTGTCCGGCGACCGCGAGGCCTGTGAGCGTTTGCTCCCCGGCATCGCGGAGGGCAGTTCCATTGCAGCGCTGTGCTGGGCCGGTTCGGTATGGAGTGACGACGACGTCCCGGTGACCGTCACCGACGGAACTCTCACCGGTGTGGCGGAGTACGTCCTCGACGGTCTGTACGCCGATGTCCTCGTCGTCGCTGCCTCGGACAACGGCACGGTATCGCTGTACGAGGTGGACCCGTCCGCCGCAGGCGTCACCCGTCGCAACACTCCGACGATGGACCCCACGCGTCGACTGAGCACCGTCGAGTTCGCCGGCGTCACCGGGCGCAAGATCGATACCGCGCCAGATACGCTCGCAAAAGTTCGCGATATCGCTTGTACCGCACTGTCTGCCGATCAAATCGGTGCTGCTGCGGCAAGCCTGGACATGACCGTGGAATACAGTCGCACCCGGGTACAATTCGGTCGCCCGATCGGAAGTTTCCAGGCGCTCAAGCACCGTATGGCGGATATGTACGTTCTGCTCGAGAGCGCAAAATCGGTGTCGTACGCAGCCGCGCGGTCACTCGCCGAGCAGCTTCCGTCGGCCCACGACGATGCGGGTGTAGCGAAAGTGCACTGCTCCGAAGCACTCTCGCACATCGCCGCAGATTCGATACAAATTCACGGTGGCATCGCGATCACCTGGGAGCACGACGCACACCTGTACTTCAAACGGGCACACGGCTCTTCACAGCTGTTCGGGCGACCGAGCGAGTACGTTAGCCGATACGCTCCCGCGGCTGTGTAGTCGGACCCGTCGCCGGCCGAGCGAGCCGGCACGACGAGGATTTTCAGTGAAGGAAAAATCGCCCCGGGTATGCCCGGGGCGATTTTTTGGTCGTGACTCGAATTACAACCAGGTGTCCGGAGACGACGCGGTAAGGAAAGCTTCGAGATCGTCCCGCCATGGTGCGGGAACGGTCTTGTCCGGTTCGATACCGGTGTACTGGCCGCGGTAGAAGAGCAACGGACGCTCACCGGTGATCTCGCCGAGTGAGTGGACCCGACCGATGGCGATGTAGTGGTCACCACCGTCGAGAACCCTCTCCACCGTGCAATCGATGTGCGCGAGCGAGCCTGCCAGAATGGGCGAGCCCAGTTCCGACGGGCTCCACTCGACACCGGCGAATTTGTCCGGCTCACGAGATCCGAAACGCGCACAGGTGTCCTGCTGCTCTTCACCCAGGACATTGACTGCAAATTTTCCGCTTCGTTCGATTGCAGCCCACGACCTGGAACCCTTTGTAGGGCAGAACAATACGAGTGGTGGATCGAGCGACAGCGCGGCGAACGACTGGCAGGCGAAGCCCACCGGGACGTCCTCGTCGACCGTAGTGATGATCGTGATTCCGGTGCAGAATTGCCCGAGAACAGTCCGGAACGTCCGGGGTTCGAAGTTCGCCACGTGTTCACTCACCTATCTGATTCCCACCGAGAAGTCGTGTCCCCACAGGCTCACGGCCGTACTTTCGCGGGCAACCCATTTCTCGTCTTCGACTTGTCTTCCTTCGCAACCGAATTCGATGTCGAAACCGCCGGGAGTCTTCATGTAGAAGGACAGCATCAAGTCGTTGACGTGACGTCCCAGCGTTGCCGACATCGGAACCTTCTTACGCAATGCGCGGTCGAGTCCGAGTCCGACGTCGTCGGAGTTTTCGACCTCGATCATCAGATGCACGATTCCACTGGGGGTCGGCATCGGCAGGAACGCCAAGCTGTGATGCCGAGGATTGCACCCGAAGAATCGCAACCATCCGGGATCGCCGTCGGCAGGCCGACCCATCATCTGCGGAGGCAGACGCATCGAATCGCGAAGCCGGAAGCCGAGGACATCGCGGTAGAACCGCAGTGACGCGTCATCGTCGTCGGTGGAGAGCACGACGTGACCCAGGCCCTGTTCGCCGGTGACGAACGTATGGCCGTACGGGCTGACCACGCGCCGATGCTCGAGAGCTGCCCCATGGAACGCCTCGAGGGTGTTGCCCGACGGGTCCTCGAACACGATCAACTCGTCTACTCGACGGTCCTGAATCTGCTCGGCAGTGCCCTCCTTGTAGGCAACACCGGCACTGTCCAGGGAACTTCTTATGCTCTGCAGCTCGGCAGCATTCGCAGTTTCCCAACCGGATACGAGCAGTCGGTCCTTCTCACCCGGAACGATGACGAGCCGGGCCGGGAAGTCGTCCATACGTAGGTAGAGCGCGCCCGGGGTGACGCCTTTGCCCTCGACCATGCCGAGCACCTTGAGCCCGTATTCGCGCCACGCGTTCATGTCGGTGGCCTCGATACGCATGTATGCCAGAGATCGGATGCCCATCTCTCAGCTCCCCTCGGTAAGAAATGCAGCAGTCAAACGATTGAATTCCTCGGCCATTTCAACCTGAGCCCAGTGTCCGCATCGACCGAACACATGCAACTGCGCACGCGGAATCGTCTTGAGTGCCACCAATGCGCCGTCGATCGGATTGACGCGGTCCTCGCGGCCCCAGATCAGCAGCACAGGCTGGCGTAACTTGTATGCCTCACGCCAGAGCATGCCCTTCTCGAAATCGGCGCCGGCGAACGACTTCCCCATGGCACGCATCGCGCCGATGGACTCCGGCGTCGATGCGGCGGCGTAGCGCTGTTCGAGTAGCTCTTCGGTGATCAGCGACTGGTCGAACACCATCACTTTGAGGAACGCCTCGAGCTTTTCCTTCGACGGCCCCGGCGGAGCACTGAAGTTGCCGAGATGCTTGACGCCCTCGGTCGGGTCTGGGGCAAACAGGTTGATGCTCAACCCTCCGGGTCCCATGAGCACCAACCTGCCTGCGCTGGAGGGGAAATCGAGCGCGAATCGCACCGCGGTGCCGCCCCCGAGAGAATTTCCGAGCAGGTGGGCTCTCGCGATTCCGAGATGATCCAGCAAATCCTTGAGCGCAGACGACGAGTGCACGAAGTACTGCGGATGGTCGATCGGCTTGTCGGACAACCCGAATCCGGGCTGGTCGACGCACAGGACGTGGAACTGTTCCGCGAGCACCGGAATGTTGGCCGCGAAGTTCGACCATCCCGACGCGCCCGGTCCACCGCCGTGCAGCAGCACGATCGTCGTATCGTTCCCGACGCCCGCCTCGTGGTAATGAAGTTTCATGTCCGGACGAATCTGCGCGAACTTCGACGTCGATTCGAAGGTGATCTCCTGCGTGGCCGCGGTCATACCATCGTGTCCTTGAGCGGGAGGCCGAACTCTCCTCCACCGAACATCTGGTACGCGCGTTCCGGATCGTTTGCAGCATGCACTCGGCCCGCGTGAGCGTCTCGCCAGAAGCGTTGCAGCGGAGCATCGTTCTGCAGCGCGGTCGCACCTGCACTCTCGAACAGAAGGTCGATCGAGGCGACGGATCGGCCGGTCGCACGCACCTGATCGCGGCGTGCTCGAAGCCGTAGCTCGATCGGCACTTCCTCGCCTGCCTTCAGCAGTGCGTACTCCTCGGCGACATTGCCCGACAACTGACGCCACGCGGCATCGATGTCACTGCTGGCCTCGGCGATACGCACCTTCGCGAAGGGATCGTCCTTACCGGTCTCGCCGACGAATGCCTTGCGCACACGCTTACCCTGATGCTCGACGTGCGCAGCATAGGCACCTTCCGCCATTCCTACGATCGGGGCGGAAATGGTGGTCGGGTGAATCGTGCCCCACGGCATCTTGTACACCGGAGCGGTATTGCGCTCGAGCCCTTCAGCGGTGTGATCGTTCATCTTTCCGAAGCTCAGCACGCGGTGCGACGGAACGAACTGATCCTCGACCACCACGGTGTTGCTGCCGGTTCCACGCAGTCCGACGACATTCCAGACGTCGTCGATGCGGTAGTCCTCACGCGGGATGAGGAACGTCACGAAGTCGACGGGTCGACCATCCTTGATGACGGGCCCGCCGAGCATCGCCCATGTCGCGTGATCGCAGCCCGAAGACCACTGCCATGCACCGGATACCCGGTATCCGCCGTCCACGACGTTGCCCGCGCCCATCGGTGCGTACGAAGAGGAGATCCGAACATCGGTGTCCTGTCCCCACACATCTTCCTGCGCCTGCTGCGGGAACAGTGCAAGGTGCCAGTTGTGCACTCCGATGATGGAGGAGACCCAACCGGTGGATCCGCAGGCACTCGCGATCTTTTTCACTGCGGTATAGAACAACCCCGGGTCTGCTTCGTAACCGCCCCACTGCGCCGGCTGCAGCAAACGGAAGAAGCCGGTCTCCTGGAGGGCTTTCACCGACTCGTCGGGTAGACGTCGCAGATCTTCGGTCTCCTGCGCGCGCTCGCGCAGGGTTGGCAGTAAGGCGTCGATTCGATCCAACACCTCGTGGCTGACGATCGGCTCCTGCGTCACGATTGACTCCTACCTTCTCAGTGGTTTCCTAGCAAGACTAGAACACGTTCTCTCATGTGTCGAGAACTCTTCCCCGCGCTTTCACTAGCCATTTCTACCGGAATTCTATAACGTGTTCTAGTAGCAACAGCTCGAGTAGACCGTGAGGGGTTCACATGGCAAAGATCCGAGAGATCGACGTCGGCAATACACCGACCCGCTACGCACGTGGTTGGCATTGCCTCGGCCTCACCACAACGTTCACCGACGGCAAACCGCACTCCGTCGAGGCTTTCGGCACCAAACTTGTCGTCTTCGCTGATTCGGCCGGGAAAATCGTCGTCCTCGACGGTTACTGCCGTCATATGGGCGGCGACCTGACCCAGGGAACCGTGAAAGGTGACGAGATCGCCTGCCCGTTTCACGACTGGCGATGGGGCGCGAGCGGCAAATGCACCCAGATTCCGTATGCGAGGCGTGTCCCACCGCTGGCGCGTACGAGAACCTGGACGACGCTGGATCAGAACGGCCAGCTGTTCGTTTGGAACGATGCCGAAGGTAATCCGCCTCCCGAGGAGGTCACGATCCCACGGATCGAGGGTGCCTACAGCGACGACTGGACCGACTGGACCTGGAACTCGATGGTCATCGAGGGTGCCAACTGCCGCGAGATCGTCGACAACGTCGTGGACATGGCGCACTTCTTCTACATTCACTACGCCTTCCCGACGTACTTCAAGAATGTGTTCGAGGGCCACATCGCCTCGCAGTACCTCAACACCAAGGGCCGTCCGGACATCGGAATGGCCTCGCAGTACGGCGGCGACACTCTGCTGAAGTCCGAAGCCGCCTACTACGGCCCCTCGTACATGATCAACCCGCTGATGAACAGTTACGGCGGGTTCGAGGTCGAGAGTGTACTGATCAACTGCCACTACCCGATCGATCAGAATTCGTTCGTGTTGCAGTGGGGCATCACCGTCAAGAAGCCAGCAGGCATGAATGACAAGACCTCGATCAAACTTGCGGAGAAGTTCACCGAGGGAATCAGCGCCGGATTCTTACAGGACGTCGAGATCTGGAAGAACAAGACCAAGATCGACAACCCGTTGCTCTGCGAGGAGGACGGCCCTGTCTATCAGTTGCGCCGATGGTACGACCAGTTCTACGTCGACGTCGCCGATGTCGACGACAAGATGACCGGCCGGTTCGAGTTCGAGGTCGATACCTCCAAGGCGAACGAAGCCTGGCAGGTGGAGGTCGACGAGAATCTCGCTCGCCAGAAGGCCGACAAGGCCGAGAACGCCGAAGTGTCATGAGCCTGAGCTGGGCCAAGGCACCGGACTTCGCGCAGGATCCGGCGCGAATCGAGGAGATTCACGCGCAGACCGTGCGCGACAAGGAAAATTATCTCGATTCGTCTCTCGCACCGGTGGAATGTCGAGCATGTGGAACTGGCGTCCTGGTTCGCAAGAACAGTTCCAAGCAGACCTCGGTGCAGTGGACCACCAGACCTGCCGATACTTGCCCGGTGTTTCGTGATGCAGGGAACTCGGCAACGCAGGACTCGTGCCCCCGCATGCAGGACAGCATCGACCATGCAGTGATGGAAGGGATTCTGTCGGTCCCCTCCGACTAGGCAGTTCCGCCGTGTAGGGGCTCAGCGACGCTGGGCCCCTACACCTCTCTCACAACACTTCGAGCTCACATCGCTTGGAAGTCGATCCCGCGGTCATCGCTTGCCGAAACCAGCGCGTGTGCTCCTGCCCGACGGCCCGAGAAGACACAGTCCGCGAGTGAGAGTCCGCTGACATACGAATTCGAACACAGTCCGACAGCAGTGCGGCCGGCAGCGAACAGTCCCGGAATGACTACTCCGCGCGTATCTTTCACGCCTCCGGTGTGCTCATCGACGATGAGTCCACCGAGGGTGATCATCGGGCACGGATTCATCATCTTCGCGATCGTCGAGCCACCAGGAATGCCCGCGTCGAAGAGTGTGAACGGCGCCGCGAGGACGGGTCGTCGGAAGTCGTCGTGCTTGCCCATCGGATCTACGGTTCCCGACGCGATGGCCTCGTTGTGTCGGTCCACTGTCTCCCGCAGTCCTGTGGGGTCGAGACCGGCAGCGCGTGCCGCTTCTTCGATCGTATTTCCACGCCGGGCCGTGCGCATCAACCCGGCATTCTGGACTCGTTGGAACCACATCGCCTGCTTCGGCAGTTGCGCTTTGGCGTCCCGTACCAGGTCCGCATCGGCGAGCAACCAGCCACGACCGCCGCCCTTTTCTACGATGGCGTGACCGAGAGCTGCGCCGTAACGAGATTCGTCGACCATGCGCTCACCTGCCCGATCTACGAGTAGAGAGCCGAGGAACGGGACGGCGGGAACGATGAACCGCCAGGCCGAGATATTGGCCAGCTTCGCCGTCTCGGCGCCGACGTCGGTGGCCAAGCCGATGCCACTGCCGTCGTCGCCGGCCGTTCCGAGTGCAATTCCGCCGGTGTATTTCGATGCGTGCGTCTTCATCATCGTGCGGTTCGCGGCGAATCCACCTGCGCTGAGAATGACCCCTCCACGCGCTTGGATGCGGACGAGACGGCCGTACTTTTTCTCGATCCGAGCGAGTCTGCGCTCGAGCAGGTACCGAAGCTGCGGGGCGTAGATGCCCGGCTTCGCGGAGAGTAGGCCGATCCTTTTGTGAGCCAGCCGGATTCGAGCGGGGGCATCCTTCAGCGTCCGACACTCGATGCCTACGACTCGGCCATCTTCGACGACGAGCGAAACCGCGCGAGTTTGCGGTATCAACTGCACACCCGCGTCCTGGGCGGATTTCGCCATCGGCCCGTACAACATCTTCCCCGAGGTGCCCTTGCCCTTGGCTCGATGTCCACGCGGTGCAGGCGTGGCCACCTCACGGAATTCTCCCGCAGCCTCACTGCCCGAGTAGTACAGGTAGTGACGATTGGTGGGATACGAAGTCTTGTAAGGACATAGCGACGCTTCGAACGGCACACCGTGATGGGAAAGCCACTCGATCATCTCAGGGCTCTGATCGCAGAACTTGCGCAGGGTGGCCGGACTGACGGCGTCGCCGACCTCCTTGGTCAGGTACGCGAACATCTGCTCGGGACTGTCCTCGACTCCGGCTTGCCCCTGAATGGACGTACCACCGCCGGCGTAGACGACTCCCCCCGAGATCGTGCTGGCACCGCCCCCGGCGTACCGATCGAGTGCGATGACGGAACTGCCCGCGGCGACGGCCTCGAGCGCAGCCGCTGCCCCTGCCACACCGAACCCGACGACTACGACATCGGCGCGTAGATCCCAGCTCACTTGAAACCTCCTGAACACAAACTGCAACGTGTTTTTGTTCTCGAATCGATTTTCGTCAATTCTTCCTGGCAGAAAGCATGGACTGACACCCACATCATTCTATAACGTGTTCTACATGAACAAGCAGGAATACGACATCGTCGTGGTCGGTAGTGGCGCGGGCGGAATGACGGCTGCGCTCACCGCAGCACATCGGGGACTCAGCGTGGTCGTCATCGAGAAGGCAGCAAAGTTCGGCGGATCCACCGCCCGGTCGGGTGGCGGTGTGTGGGTCCCGAACAACGAAGTACTCGAACGCGACGGCGTCGACGACACCCCGGAGGCCGCGCGCGACTACCTGCACGCGATCATCGGCGACGTCGTGTCGAAGGAACGCATCGACACCTATCTCGAGCGCGGGCCCGAGATGCTGAGCTTCGTGTTGAAGAACTCACCGCTGAAAATGCAGTGGGTCCCGGGATACTCGGACTACTACCCGGAGGCGCCGGGCGGACGGGTCGGCGGACGATCGGTGGAACCCACTCCGTTCGACTCCACCTGCTTGGGCACCGAGATCGACAATCTCGAACCCGACTACGGCAAAGCTCCACTCAACGTGGTGATCACTCAAGCGGACTACCGGGCGATCAACCTTTTGCGACGCCACCCGAGCGGGCTGGCCCGTGTGATGCGCGTCGGTATGCGCTGGATGGGCGCCAAGCTCACCGGCAAGCATCTACTCGGCCGCGGCCAAGCACTGTCCGCCGGACTGCGTGCCGGCCTCCTCGACGCCAACGTGCCTGTGCTCCTCGAGACACCTATGACGGACTTCCACGTCGAGGACGGCCGTGTCGTCGGCGTCGTCGTGGCCGGTTCCGGCTCGGTCATCAGGGCCAAACTGGGCGTCGTGCTGGCGTCGGGCGGTTTCGAGCACAACGCGGAGATGCGTGAGAAGTACCAGCGTCAGCCGATTGGGACCGAATGGACGGTCGGCGCTGCGGCAAACACCGGCGACGGCATCACGGCAGGCCAAAAGCTGGGCGCGGCTGTAGATCTCATGGACGACGCCTGGTGGGGGCCATCGATTCCACTGACCGGCGGCCCGTGGTTCTGTATCGCCGAGCGCACGCTGCCCGGCGGCATCATGGTCAACACCGCAGGGAAGCGGTTCCTCAACGAGGCGGCACCTTACGTCGAGGCCGTGCACATGATGTACGGCGGCGAGTACGGCATCGGTGAGGGTCCCGGCGAGAACATCCCGACGTGGATGATCATCGACCAGCGCTACCGCGATCGCTACATCTTCGCCGGGCTGACCCCGAAGAAGCGGTTCCCCTCTCGTTGGCTGGAGTCCGGTGTGGTGGTCAAAGCCGACACCGTTGCCGAACTGGCCGAGAAGACTGGTATGCCCGTCGAGCAGCTCACCGCAACCGTGGAGCGCTTCAACGGATTTGCACGCAGCGGAGTCGACGAGGACTTCCGTCGTGGCGACAGCGGCTACGACAAGTACTACGGAGACAAGACCAACAAGCCGAACCCGAGTCTCGGCGTGATCGACAAGCCGCCCTACTACGCCGTGAAGATGGTGCCTGGCGATCTGGGCACCAAGGGTGGGCTCGTTACCGACGC
This sequence comes from Rhodococcus sp. 1168, assembly GCF_002091955.1. GTDB lineage: Bacteria > Actinomycetota > Actinomycetes > Mycobacteriales > Mycobacteriaceae > Rhodococcoides. The sequence continues at coordinate 141,722 of NZ_MKKY01000070.1, forward strand.
CGACGCCCGGGTACTGCGCGAGGACGGAAGCGTCATCGACGGCTTGTATGCAATCGGCAACGCCAGCGCGCCGGTGATGGGCCACACCTACGCGGGCCCTGGCGCAACCATCGGACCCGCGATGACCTTCGGCTACCTGGCCGTTCTCGACATGGCGAGCAGGGCGTCACAGTGAGCATCGATCCCGACCTCGCGATCGGTGCCGAGCTACCGGCGGAAGACTTTTCGTGGACTGCGAACGACGTGCAGACCTTCCACCTGGCGATCGGGGCCGGTGGGTCCCCCACCGACCCTCGCGAACTCCGCTACTTGGACGACGCGAAACCGAAGGTACTCCCGACCTTCGCGACTGTGGCAGCCACCTTCCACGAGGTCGAAGCACCCCGGGTGCAGTTCCCCGGTGTCGACATCGACCTCGCCAAGGTGGTGCACGGTAGCCAGGGCGTGACCGTCTCCGGTCCCATTCCTGCTGCCGGACAGGCCCGGACGATCACTCGCATCACCGATATCTGGGACAAGGGCAGCGCCGCGGTCATCGTCCAGGAGAAGATCACGACCACGCTCGACGGCACCGAGTTGTGGCGGGCGCGGTCATCGATCTTCGCCCGCGGTGAAGGCGGCTTCGGTGGCGAGAGAGGACCGTCCAACAAGACCGTCCTACCCGAACGGGCACCGGACGCCGAAACTTCGATAGCGATTCTGCCGCAACAGGCACTGATGTACCGCATGTGCGGCGATCGCAATCCACTGCACTCCGATCCCGAGTTCGCCGCCGCTGCAGGGTTTCCCAACCCGATTCTGCACGGCCTGTGCACATACTCGATGGTGTGCAAGGCCGTCACGGACACGGTCCTCGACGGTGACACGGACGCAATCGGCAGTTTCGACGCCAGGTTCGCAGGCGTTGTCTACCCTGGCGAGACCTTGGCCTGCCGTATCTGGCTCGAAGGCGGTAGATATTTGATCAGCGTCACCGTTCCCGCACGAGAGGACGCGCCGGCCCTCGCCGATGTCGTATTGACAACCCGCTAACCCCTTTTTCGTAGCTTCGAGACGACGGAGTATCCAACACAATGTCCGATTTGAATCGCCGACAGTTCATTGCCGCGGGCGCCGGTGCGCTCGCAGTGGCATCCGTGATGCGCGCCGCCCCTGCGGGCGCCGTGCCTTTCGGCAGCTCTGAGAGCACCATCCCTGCGCCCCCGAACTTTCCGTCGGGGATTCCGCTGTACCAGCAGCGCTATCAGAACTGGTCGAAGGAGATCATTCTCGACGCCATCTGGACGTGCTCACCGCTCACGCCGGACGATGTAGTCCGACTGGCGAATTGGGCCCACGAAAACTCCTATCGCATCAGGCCGCGTGGCGCGATGCATGGGTGGACGCCGTTGACGATCGTCAACGGTGAGAACCTCGACCGGGTCGTACTGGTCGACACCATGGTCCATCTGAACGGGATTGCGGTCGACCCCGCGGATTCGGATCGTCCCGCAACCGTGACCGCCGGCGCCGGCGCGACCCTGGAAGCGATCCTGCAACAACTCGAAAACAACGGTCTCGGCTGGGTCAGCGTGCCTGCACCGGGAGTACTGACCATCGCAGGGTCGCTGGCCGTCGATGCGCACGGTGCTGCGATCCCGGCTGCCGGTGAAATTCCGGTACCCGGAACCACGTACGGCTCCTTGAGCAATCTGGTGACCGCACTGACTGCCGTCGTCTGGGACGGAAATGCCTACGCTCTGCGCTCCTTCGATCGATCCGACCCGGAGATCACCCCACTACTGACACATCTGGGTCGCGCTTTCCTGACCTCCGTCACGCTGATGGCGGGCACCAATCCACGTATGCGCTGCCAGAGTTACACCGACATCGATTGGCGTGAGCTGTTCGGCGCAGCAGGGGCAACGGGACGTACGTTCGAAAGCTTCCTGCAACAGACAGGCCGCGTCGAGGCCATCTGGTATCCGTTCACCGAAAAGCCGTGGCTCAAGGTGTGGTCGATCTGCCCCGAAAAGCCTCTGACTGCACGCGAGGTGACCGGACCGTACAACTACATCTTCTCCGACAACCTGCCCGAAGTGGTTTCCGACCTGATCGGCCAATTGACGGCTGGAAACACCTTCATCGCACCGGCTTTCGGTCAGGTCTTCTATGGGACGACGGTGGCAGGGTTGGCGGCAACTGCGTCGAACGACCTGTGGGGTTGGTCGAAGGACGTCCAGTTCTACATCAAGCCGAGCACTCTCCTGCTGACCGAAGGCGGCGGAGCGGTCATCACAAGCCGCGACAACGTCGCGCGAGTGGTCCACGACTTCACCGTCTGGTTCGAACAACGGGTGTCGCACTACCAGTCGATCGGCCAGTTTCCGATCAACGGTCCAGTGGAGATACGTTGCTGCGGCATGGACGCGGAGTCGGACCTACTCGTCGATTCTGCTGGGCCACCGACGATCTCGGCGATGCGTCCACGACCCGACCACCCAGAGTGGGACACTGCGATCTGGCTCAACGTGCTCGGCGTCCCCGGCACGCCGGGGATGTTCGCCTTCTATCGCGAGATGGAACAGTGGATGCGCTCGCATTACACCGGCGGCTGGGCGACATTCCGTCCCGAGTGGTCCAAGGGTTGGGCGTTCAGCACCGAACTTCCGTACAAGGACGCGAAGGTGATCGAGAACATCCTGCCCGATACCTACCGTGAGGGAGTGCCCGTAAGCGAGAACTGGGACACCGCTCGCGCCACGTACAACGATCTCGATCCACACCGGATCTACTCGAATTCGTTCATCGATCAACTTCTTCCCTGAGTCGAACGTCTCACTGCTCCGGCTTCCCACATTCTGCGTTCGAAGTGATTCGAATCGTGAAATGTGGGAAGTTAGGCAGTGATGAGAAACCGAAGACACGACGCAGCGGAAGGATCCACCGGGTGAGATGGTGGTTGTATCCAGCTTTCGCAGCGTTGGGGTGCCTCGGATACTTTTTATGCCCGGCGGGTGATCTGTCCGATTCGTTGTTCATCGGAATCGGTCTGTCTTCGGTGATTGCCATACTTGTCGGGATTCGGTTGAATCGGCCCGCTTCGCCCATCGCCTGGTGGTTGATTTGGTTCGGGACGGCACTATGGGTGGTAGGTGACGTCGCATTCTTCTGGATCGCTCGCGTCAGCGAGGTCGTGTCGGCACCGTCGGCTGCCGATGTCGTGTATTTGCTCGGCTATCCAGTATTCGCCGGCGGGTTCTACCTCCTGGTGCATCGGGGCTGGCGGCAAGGACAGCTCGGGCACGTGACCAACAGCGTCATCGTCATGATCGCGTTCGGTCTACTGCTGTGGGTGTTCGGAACGCCTGTCGATGGTGTGGATGTGTCGACGAGCTCGGGCCTGACTGCGATCGCGTATCCGGCGATGGATGTGTTCTTGCTCGGCCTACTGGTTCATTTGATCGGCACTGTGCAATGGCAGGGTATGTCGTTCAGACTATTGACGGCGGCGGTTGTGCTGACGCTCATTACCGATGTCGTTGTCAACGTCAGCTCTCCCGAGTTGACGAGCACGACCCCGAACATCCCCGACGTCGGATTTCTCCTCTGTTACGTTCTGCTCGGAACCGCTGCGCTTCACCCGTCCATGAAATACCTGGCAGCACCGCGCGCGCTACCGGGCCCGTCGAGTAACCTCGCGGCCTCCTTCAGCACGCCCACCGCCATCGTTCTGACGCTGGCTGCCATCACACCGGGTGCAGTCATGGCGATTCTTCTCGGCCGCGGGACACCCGTCATCGAGTGGGGTTGGGGTGTCGTGCTGTGCGCGACGGCGCTTGTCACCCTGGTGTTCGTCAGAGTTACCGAACTGCTGCGGCTACTGGGCCGACAGACGGACACCCTACGGTCGGCCGCCGAGACCGATCATTTGACCGGGACGCTCAATCGACGAGGTATGGAGGTGTGGATTCACGACCACGACGGACCACTCGCCTTGCTGTTGCTCGACGTCGATCGGTTCAAAGAAATCAACGACACTTTCGGACATTCCGTCGGCGACGACGTCCTCCGCGAAGTTGCCGACCGACTGGCCGACGCCGTCGGAAGCAATGGAGTACTCGCCCGACTCGGAGCAGACGAGTTCGCCGTGGCACTCGCCGTGGAAGAGACACATTCGCAGGCTGTGGCCGCGGCACACGGCATGCATGCGTCGCTGTGCCGCCCAATCAAGGTGGGAAGCGCGACTCTTCTCGTGGAAGCCAGCATCGGTATCGCGCTGAGTGACCGGATCACCCCCCAGAGCGATGCCGCGCTGAGCATCGAACACTCCCGCTCCGACGACCTGGTCCACCGATCCAATCTGGCGATGCAAGCGGCCAAGATTCTCCAACCGCGCATTGCCAGCTACGACCCGTCGATGGCTCGCGACAGCAGCCGCCAATTACATCTGCTCAGTGAGCTCACCACCGCGATCGATGCCCGCGAACTCGAGCTCTACTACCAACTTCAAGTAAATCTCGACTCGATGGAGGCCACCGGGGTCGAGGCGCTTCTCCGCTGGAATCACCCTGTCGAAGGCATCATCCAACCCGACCGGTTCCTTCCGATGGCCGAGCACACCGGACTGATCAGGCCGCTGGCCAACTTCGTCCTGAGCGAGGCACTGGCCCATCGTAAGGAGTGGAGCGAGGCAGGGGTGGAGCTGAACGTCTCGATCAACATCTCCACACGCAATCTGCTCGACAGCACTCTCGTCGAGCAGGTTCGACGCTCACTCGCCGCAAACGGAGCCGAGCCCGAGAATTTGACCATCGAGATTACCGAAACGTCGTCGATGGCTGATCCACCTGTCGCCATCGAGTCACTGTTGGGCCTCCGCAGGCTCGGAGTCACCCTTGCTATCGACGACTACGGCACCGGTTACAGCGCACTCGCCTATCTGCAGCGGCTTCCCGTGCAGCAATTGAAGATCGACAAAACTTTCGTCAGTGACATGGCACGCGATCAGGCTCACGGCATCATCGTCAGATCCACGATCGATCTGGCCCGCACCCTCGGGCTGACCATCACGGCCGAGGGCGTAGAAGACGCCGCCACCCTGCTCGAGTTACGTAGGCTCTCCTGTACGACCGCTCAGGGATACTTTGTGGGACGCCCCGTTCCTGCACATCGGATTCCCGATTCGGTCGCGGAGTCGAACGCCAAACTGAAGGAATATACGAAGACATATGAACGATGACGACAATCCGATGTCGGTGTACACGGCCATCTCGATGCGGCGTGACGTGCGAGCAGAGTTCGACGGCAGCTCCGTCGACGACGAGGTACTACAGCGCATCCTGAGCGCCGCACACAAGGCGCCGAGTGTCGGCAACACCCAACCGTGGGACTTCGTGGTCATCCAGAACCCCGACACGCTCGCCACCTTCGCCGCGCACGTGGCGCAGAAGCGACGCGCGTTCGCCGACTCGCTCCCGCCCGACCGCCAAGCTACCTTCGATCCCATTCGCATCGAAGGAATCGAAACGAGCGGCACCGGCGTCGTGGTCACCTATGACCCGACCCGCGGAGGAAAACATATTCTCGGACGCGCAAGCGTCGAGGACACCGGATTGTTCTCAGCCGTCCTTGCCATCCAGAACCTGTGGCTGGCTGCGATCTCGGAACGTATCGGAGTCGGGTGGGTGTCCTTCTACGAAGAGGACTACCTGAAGGAGTTGCTGAGTATCCCGGACCCGATCCGGCCGATCGCCTGGTTGTGTGTCGGCCCGGTCACCGAGTTCGCCGAGACTCCCGACCTGGAACGATTCGGATGGCGCCATCGACGCCCACTCGTAGAGGCAGTGCACTACGAGAAGTTCGGCGGCGCGTGAAACAGCTTCTCGTTGCTGTTGCCGTACTCGCACTGGTGACGGGGTGTGCCGCTGAGGACAGCGACAAACCTGCAACGACGACGACGCCGGCCGCAGAGCCTGCCGAAGCGCCCTCGGCACAGACGCCAGTGGGAGTGGTGACGCCACTCGCGGGCGCGCCGGAGGGAATCGTCGTCACTACTTCGGGTATTGCCGCCGTCGGCGTTCGAGAGCCCGACGGCATTCGGTTGGTCGATGCGACCACCGGCGTCGAGCGGTCGTTCGTACCGACAACCGGTGCACCCAGACACCTGTCCCTCGCCGGACCTGCTGGACCGGTCCTCGCACCGCACGATGCCGTCACCACCTCCGACGGGACCACCGTCGTCACCAACGAGATGGGCGGCGGCGTCGTGTTCGTTCGCGACGGCGCAGTGAGCGCCTCGCTACCTGCAGGGCCGGTACAACCCGGTGGCCTTGCCGCCGTCGGCGAGTACGCTGCGGTCGCCGACGTCCAGGGCAACGGCGTGTGGATCTACAGTGGCCCCGATCATGAGCTAGTCGCACAAGCACCACTCGGAACCAAATTGACCCACGCCACCGCGCTCGGTCGAGACCTTGCCGCGTTCGCCGACACCGACGGTGGCGCAGTGTTCATCGAACGAGTCGACCCGCAGGTCAGCGAAGTATCTCGCATCGAAGCACCCGGCAATCCCTACGGACTCGCGTACGACCCGCAGCGAAAGCTGCTGCTGATCACGTTGACCGAATCGAACGTCCTCCGCGTCGTCGACATCGCAGACCCGACGGCTCCGCGACCGATCGTCGACCTTCCGACCGTTCGGCAAGCCAATTCGGTTGCAGTCGATACGCGTTCGGGCGACGTGCTGGTGACGGGAAGCAATCCCGGTGACGAATCCAGCCTGCAGATCATCCCCGCCGAAGCTCTCACACCCTGAAAATCACCAACCCCAGCTACCGGGGACCCCTTTGAACGGTCCCACCACCTCACTCGTGATCCAGCCTTCGTAGAAGCCGCCCTCCTGAGGGGTGACGCGTTCGCCGTCGACCTCGCATTCCAACCGCGAAGGCGAGAACGCCAGATGCCCGGTGATCGGCAGAAACGACGCCGTCGGCTCCTCGTAACTCCACGCGGCGCCGTCACTCACCGAGTTGGCACCGTGGACGGTCCAGTACGTCGCCGCGCCCTTCCACTCACAATGCGTCGATCGGGTTGCAGAGGGCGAAAGCGCCTCGGCGGCAACATCATCACGCGGGATATACCAGGTGGGTGGGTGCGAGGTTTCCAACACTCGCCACGCATCACGTGTCTCGGCGATCAGCGTCCCACCGAAGCGGACCGTGATCAATCGATTCGAGTGCTCCAACCGAGGTGGTCTCGGATAATCCCACACCGATTCTTGTCCTGGGCGGGGAACCTGCGGTATCACCTTGCTCATCCCTCGATAGTGCCACTGCACGACCGTGAGGTCACTCCTGTGCCCGTGAGGTCACTCCTGTGCCACAGAGCCGTACGCGGTCAGGGTGCATCGACCGGGTAGAGGTCCTCGATGCGCTCCTCGTCAAGGATCCACCTGTCGACGCTGTCCAGAGGCTCTGCGCTGCCCACATGTTCGACGCCGTCCAACAGCTCGACGCCGCGTAGTTCGACACTGCGCTGGCGTTCGACACTGCGCTGGGGTTCGACACTGCGCTGGGGTTCGGCCGTCGCGTCGGTTCTTTCCGTAGTGGCGTGGGCGACCGGAAACTGTGGAGACGGCGGCGAGTACGGGCCGATCGACTCGACGTCTCGTGCCGCGGCCACTTCGGGTTGCACGGCCACTTCGGGTTGCACGGGCACTTCGGGTTGCACGGGCACTTCGGGTTGCACGGGCACTTCGGGCTCCACGGGCACTTCGGGCTCCACGACCGCCACCGGTCCTGGTTGCGTCGACGGGATTCGCACGAGTATGCCCAGTCCGTGGGTGGCAGCGAGCAAGCTCACCGGTGCGACAGTGGCGATTGCAGCGGACAGCGCGGGATGCAGTGTTCCAGTGTTGGAAGTGAAGGCGTGCAGGGCATTTGCGCCGATACTGACCAAGGCTGCGATGACGAGCACCCACCAGAAGAAGCGCCTGCCGCTACGCTGATCTGCGAATTGAGCAAGCGCAATGACCGAAATGGTGGCCTGCAGGATTGTGCCGTCGACGATGACCGGCCACAACCATGACAGGTTGCGTGGAACTCCGGCCATGGTCGCCAAATCCCACAATGCAGCGAAACTCAAGACGAACGACGCGATGCCGATGACCGTGGTGATGACGACAGCGCTGACGAGCGTCGCGCGCAGGACCTTGTTCATGAGTGCACATGATGCAGTACGCCTCCGACATGTTCGGTCTGATGCTGTGGTCTCGGTTCTTCGGGAGGTGACGCAAGAAGACGACGACGCGTCAGGGGGCGCGGTGCAGCCACGGCAGCCGGTCCTCGTCGGTCAGCGGAACTCTGGAGGCCATCTTCGCGATATTCGACGCCGGATGCAGGTCGTCGCCTTCCTGGAAATCCCATGAGAGTGCTCGCGCAAGGACGCCGGCCACCGTGGACTTGCCCGATCCCGACACACCCATGATGACCAGAACCGAATGTGCGCCGCCGGTGGAGTCCGTCAAGACAGATCACCACCCTCGCCACACGCACGGTGGGCTCGAGGGTGGCGATCTGTCACGGCATCAGGAGTCATGTCGTCGAGTTTTCCATGACGGCGGTACCCGACTACTTTCGCTACTGGCTCCGGGAGAGGATGAGCCCAGAGGTGGGCACACCGGTACCCGCAGTGACGAGCACGTTCTCCACATCCGGAACCGGGTTGACCGAGGTACCGCGAATCTGTCTGACGCCCTCCGCAATTCCGTTCATCCCGTGGATGTACGCCTCACCGAGCTGACCACCGTGAGTGTTCAGGGGCAACCGTCCGCCGAGTTCGATGGCACCGTCGGCAATGAAGTCGCGAGCCTCGCCGCGCTTGCAGAACCCGAGTTCCTCGAGCTGCATCAATACGAACGGAGTGAAGTGGTCGTACAGCACTGCCGTCTGCATGTCCTTCGGGGTGAGGCCGGACTGCGCCCACAATTGATCCCCGACCAGACCCATCTCCGGAAGACCTGTCATCGCGTCACGGTAGTAACTGGTCATGATGTATTGGTCCGGGCCACTTCCCTGCGCTGCCGCGGTGATGACGGCGGCCGGATTGGGTAGGTGCTTCGCCCTCTCCGGCGAAGTCACGACGATCGCAATTCCGCCGTCGGACTCCTGGCAGCAATCGAGAAGGTGCAGCGGTTCGGCGATCCACCGTGAATTCTGGTGGTCTTCCAACGTGATCGGCTTGCCGTAGAAGAATGCAGCCGGATTGTTCGCCGCATGTTTACGGTCGGCGACGGCAACTCGGCCGAAGTCCTCGCTTGTCGCGCCGTAGACATGCATGTACCGACGCGCGACCATCGCCACGAACGAAGCGGGAGTACCGAGCCCCTGAGGGTACGCCCATCCGGCGTCGACACCCGAGGACGTCGGTGCCGCAGCGAGATGCGGAGCAACCTGACCGAACCGCGAGCCGGAGCGCTCGTTGAATGCCCGATACGCGACGACGACATCAGCGACTCCGGTGGCAACTGCCATCGCGGCCTGCTGAACCGTGGCACAGGCTGCGCCGCCGCCGTAGTGAATTCGGCTGAAGAACTTCAGGTTCGGGATCCCGACGGCCCGCGCAACAGCGATCTCGGTGTTGGTGTCCATCGTGAACGAGGTCAGACCGTCGACGTCGGCGGGCGTCAGACCGGCATCGGTCAGTGCGGCCTGCACTGCCTCGGCGGCCAGTCGAAGTTCGCTTCGCCCTGAGTCCTTGGAGAAATCTGTGGCGCCGATTCCGACGATCGCCGCCTTGCCCGACAAACCGCTCATGCCGGCCTCCCCCCTGTCAGCTCTGACGATGCCAGTTTTACCTTTGCCACGATGTGGTCACCGAGAGAGTCGGAACCGGTCACCTCGACCGTCACTTCACCGTCGGTGACGGCAGATACCTTCCCGCGCAGCGTCAAAGTGTCGTAGGCGTACCAGGGAACCCCCAGCCGCAGACCGATCGAACGGAAGACCGCAGTCGGGCCCGCCCAGTCGGTCACGAAACGCTGCACCAAACCGGTGTCGGTAAGGATATTGACGAAGATGTCTTTGGAACCGCGCTCGATCGCCTTGTCGCGGTCGTGGTGAACATCTTGAAAGTCTCTGGTGGCCAACGCCGTCGAGACTACGAATGTCGGATCGGCGAAAATTTCGAGTTCCGGCAGTTCGTCACCTACCTTCGCTGCAATCATCGAACCGCCTTCCATGCGGGGAGTGTGAAGTTCTCGTCGATGCGGAGGAATTCGACCTCGACCGGCAATCCAACGGTGACCTCGGAGGGCTCGATTCCGCGCAGCTCACCGAGAACACGGACTCCCTCGTCGAGTTCGACCAGTGCAACCACGAAAGGCAGTGTCCGCCCGGGCACTTTGGGTGCGTGGTGGACGACGAAGCTGAACACCGTGCCCTTACCGCTCGCAACCACGTAGTCGATCGGTGCGGCCTTGTCCTGCCAGATCGCCGGAATCGGGGGATGCCGCAGCGAGCCGTCCTCGACCCGCTGAATCCTCAGTTCGCCTACTCGTGCTCCCTCCCAGAAGAACTCGGTCTCTTGAGATACGACCGGACGAATTGCCTCCGAGGTGTCCTCCGCCGTCGGCTTGGCTTCCGGTGCGAACTTGAGCACCCTGAACACCATCTCTGCGACGGCCTCGTCACCCACGTACCAGATGTTGCGTGTGGTGACGAACCAGCCGAGTCCGAGACCGGTCTTCTTGGGTCCGACGACATTATCGAGTTTCGTTGTGACAGTGACTTCTTCACCGAGCGTGAGATAGCGGTGATAGGTCTGGTCACAGTTGGTCGCCACGACAGAGGTGAATCCGGCGTCGTCGAGTATGCCCATCATCAGCCCGAGCGGATCGTCGGAAGATCGCGTGTAATGCAACCCGCCCATCGTCCACACCTGAGCCATGGCAGGAGGCGCGACGACGCCCCTGTGCCCGGCCTCTCTCGCGGCGCCGGCATCGACGTAGATGGGGTTCGCATCGCCGATGGCTTCGACCCAATTGTTGATCATCGGTTGATTGATCGGGTCCCGCCCAGCGCGAGGCGCGCATTCACCCGCTGCAGCAATACGATCCGCTGCTTCTTCGATCGACTCGCTCATCGCACGACCCTGGGTAGTCCGAGACCCGAGGTAGCGATCAGCTCCCGCATCACCTCGTTCACTCCGCCACCGAAGGTGATCACCACATTGCGCTTGACCTGCTTGTCCAGCCAGGCCATGAGCTTGGCAGTGTCGGGATCGAGTGGGTTTCCGTGTCGGCCGATCAGCTCCTCGGCAAGCCGCCCGACGCGTTGGATCCGTTCGGTGGCAAACACTTTGGTAGCCGAGGCATCGGCGACGTCGACTGCATCCGCGGTGGACGAGGCGATCTGCCAGTTCAGCAGCTCGTTGATCCGGAACGTGGCATGGATCTCGCCGAGCGTGCGGCGCACATCGGGCTCGTCGAGCACCCCGTGCTTCTGCGCCCATCCGCGCAAGTGCACGTACAGTCCGTCGATTTTACCGGCAGGTCCGAGCATGACGCGCTCGTGGTTGAGCTGGGTGGTGATCAGACGCCAGCCGGCGTTCTCCTCCCCCACCAGCATGTCGACGGGAACCCGCACATCGTTGTAATACGTCGCGTTGACGTGGTGTGCGCCGTCGAGAGTGATGATCGGCGTCCACGTGTATCCGGGGTCGGTGGTGTCGACGATGAGCATGGAGATACCGCGGTGACGCGAATCCGCCGGCCCCGTGCGCACAGCGAGCCAGACGTAATCCGCGTCGTGCCCGCCCGTGGTGAAAATCTTCTGTCCGTTGACGATGTACTCGTCGCCGTCGCGCACCGCTGTGGTCCGCAGCGAAGCGAGGTCGGTTCCTGCCTCGGGCTCGGTGTAACCGATCGCGAAGTGGACCTCGCCGGCGAGGATCGACTTCAGGAACTTGTCCTTCTGGACCTCGGTTCCGTACTTCTGCAAGGTCGGACCAACAGTTTGCAAGGTCACCGCTGGCAGCGGAATATCAGCGCGCGCAGCCTCGTTCACGAAGATCGACTGCTCGACGTCACCGAACCCGTGGCCACCGAATTCCTTGGGCCAACCGACTCCGAGCCAACCGTCGGTGCCCATCCGTTCGATGATCGCGCGATACGTAGGGCCGTGCCGCTCGGTCATCATGATTTCGGAGTCCTCGTCACTGACGAGATCGGCGAAATACGTTCGCAGGGTTCGCTGCAGCTTCTGTTGCTCTGCAGTCAGTTCGACGAAGGGTGACTCATCCGTCGCCTCGGACGAGGCCGCGACCGATTCGAGCGCATCCTCCCGCTGAATCGAGGCACCCACCAGATCGAGCCGGTACGAGGCGCCACCGACGAGCCGCGCGAGATCCTTTGCCGCCGAATAGTATCGGTGCATCGGATACGTGACGTCCACTCCGATGCCTCCGTGCAGGTGATGACACACCTGCATGGCAGCTGGTAGCTCGGCGGCAATCCAATACGCGAGCACATCGCCGTCACCCGGCCGGCTCGGCTTCTCCTGCGAGGCCTGCCACACCGCGGAGACAGCAGCGACGTGAGTAGTCCGAGCAATCACATATACGTCGGCGATCTCGCCGGCAACGGCCTGGAACGTTGCCAGTGGCTTACCGAACTGATGACGGCTTGCCAGGTGCGACGCGGTGAGCGCCGCTGCGCCCGCAGCCAACCCGTCGGCGACTGCGCCGATGGCCGCGATTGCGATCCGATAGAGCTCGGCAATATCCTTGCTGACCAATTGTCCCGGTGCCGAATCGAATTCGATCGCGTACTCGGGGTCGCCACTCGACGACGGGGTCGGCACGAGCCGAACACCCTCCGCGGAGGGGTCGACCAATACGACACCTTCGGAAGTCGGCACCAGGATGCGGTACGCCTGCTCGGCGTACGGGACAGCGATCTTGGTACCGCTCACACGCATGAGGTCGCCGTCGAGAACGGCTTTGGTCTTCGGTTCCGCCGGGAACGGCGACCCAGGTTCCATGAGTGCCGCCGTCAGAATGCGGCCCGAGCCGACGGTGTCGCGAATCAGAGCCGGTTCCGCGAGACGCGTGAGCGGGATGATGCCGAACCCGAGTGTCGCGAGTGCGGGTCCGACTGCCGCGGCCTTGCCGAGCTCGGTCAGAACCGTCGCCGCTTCCGGCAATCCGAGTCCGTCGCCGCCGAGATCCTCGGGCAGCACCATCTGGAACAGCCCTGCCTCCGACAGCGCCGTCCACAACGCTTCGGGCTCGGAGTCGCGCGCGAGCAATCCGGAGATCATCTCCGCGACCGTCGATTGATTGGAGTTTCTGGTGAAGTCCACGCCTTGATCCTGCCTACGGAAGATGAACCGAAGAGTTTTTCGGTAGAACCTGTTCTATTTTTAACACCATCGGTACCGATACACCAGCAGTCAGCGAGGCAGACCGAGAATCCGCTCGGCAGCGACGGTCAGCAGGATCTGTGAGGTACCGCCCGCAATCGACAAGCAGCGGGTCAGCAGCATCTCCTTCGCGAGTGGTCCCTCGATCACCCCAGCCTGGCCCGAGACCTCCAACGCGAATTCCGCGAGATCCTGCCGATGACGCACGCCGACGAGCTTGCGAACGGAGGATTCCGCTCCGGGATCCTGCCCACCGAGTCGCCGAAGTGTCGAGCGGAACTCGAGCAGGGAACCCACCAGCCCGTTCGCAACGAGCCCACCCAGCGCGTCCGCGACACCGGGATCGGTGCTCGAAGATGTCGCCTCGACAACATCCTCGAGCGCAGAACCGAGCGTCGAGCCGCTGCTCATCGCAACCCGCTCGTTGGCGAGAGTGGTCCTGGCCAACTTCCAGCCGCTGTTCAGATCTCCGACGAGGCAGTCCTCCGGAACGAAGACGTCATCGAGGAATACCTCGTTGAACACGGCGTCACCGGTGATTTCCCGCAGCGGCTCGATACGAATACCGGGCGAGGTCATATCGAGGACGAAGTAGCTGATTCCCTTGTGCTTCGGGACGTCACGGTCGGTCCGGGCAAGGCAGATTCCCCAATCGGCCTGCTGAGCGAGCGAAGTCCAAATCTTGTGGCCCTTGAGCTTCCACCCTCCATCGACCTTCGTCGCAGTGGTCCGCAATGCCGCCAGATCGGAACCGGCCTCCGGCTCGCTGAACAGTTGGCACCAGCGAATATCCCCATGCAGCGTCGGACCCGCGAAACGCTCGATCTGCTCGGCGGTTCCGTGTTCGAGAATCGTCGGAACAGCCCACCAGCCGATGACCAGATCAGGAATCTCGAGACCGGCCGCAGCCATCTCCTCCGCGTAGAGCAGTTGCTCCGCTGCACTGGCGTCCCGGCCGTGAGGTTGCGGCCAATGCGCGGCAGCCAACCCCGACTCGGCAAGCGTGCGACGAGGGTCCTCCGCGTCTGCCACCGCGCGTACCTCCGCGCGAACATCCTCGCGTCGATTTTCGGCCTCGCCGAGGTCGACGCTCAGGTGGCGTCGCATGCCGTCGCGGGTCAGGTCCGTCACGCGCATCCGCCAACGCGACGTACCGCCGAGCAACTGCCGGATGGACAGGGCACGGCGCAGATAGAAGTGCGCATCGTGCTCCCACGTGAATCCGATACCGCCGAGGATCTGGATCGCGTCCTTGGCGTTGTCCACTGCGGCATCGAGCGCGATCGCGGCAGCCACAGCGGCCGCCAGCGGATGCTCCTCTGCCGCGGAGTCCACTGCCACTGCAGCGTCCCATGCGGCGGCACGCGTCTTCTCCACCCGACACAGCATTTCAGCGCACAGATGCTTGATCGCCTGGAAGCTGCCGATCGGCGCACCGAACTGCTCTCGCATCTTGGCGTGCTCGACAGCGGTACGCAACGCCCACCCGGCGACGCCGGCAGCATCCGCAGCAGCGAGAGTGGCTGCCAGATCGAGAACGTACGACGTCGAGACGTCGGAGAGAACCGAATCCGGATCCACCGCGACATCCTGGAGGGTCAGCCGGGCTACCGGAACACTGCGATCGACGCCGAGCAACGACTCGATCTTCAGACCCGGCATCTCGATTCCGAGCATGCACCAGACCGTCTCGCCATCGACCGTTGCAGGCAACAGCACGCCGACGCGATCCGCCGCACCGAAGGCGATATCCGCAGTGCCATCGAGGATCAGCGCGTCGCCGTCGCGACGGGCCGCGACAGGCGCGTCGGAAAGCACTACGGCGCAGGGAAGAGCGCCTTCGCAAAGATCGGCACCCCACCGCGCCGCCGCCGGTCCAGTGCTCCGGCCGACCACGAGAGCGGCCAGTGCGGTCGAGAGCACCGGGCCACCTACCAGGGCTGTCGACGTTTCCTCGAGCATCGCTGCGAGGTCCGCGACCGTGCCGCCGACGCCGCCCACCGATTCGGGAACGGCAACGGAGAACACGCCCAGTTCAGCGAGCCCACGCCAGTGCGAGCGCCATCCCGACTGCTCGTCGGCGCGTAGGGTCCGCATGGGATCGGTAGTGGAAGCCCACGACCGAATCGACTGTTGGACGTCGCGCTGGTCGTCGGTGGTGGCAATTGTCACAATGCTGTTCCCTACTCCTCAAGATGACTTTTTTGTCTAGAACGTGTTCTAATACGGTAGCTGGTTCAGAGTCAAGGTGCGAAGGACAACGTCGATGACCACATCTTCTCGGTCGCGTTCGGCGAACAATGCCGACAAGAACAGAGGAACGGCCGTGAATGAAACCAACACGGCTACACCACTGCGTTCGGTCGGCGTACTGACCGACGACGACCTGAGTTCCAATGCTCAGCGCGAACGCCGCAAGCGAATCCTCGATTCGACCCTGGCTCTCGCATCGAAGGGCGGCTACGAAGCCGTTCAGATGCGCGCCGTCGCCGAGCGTGCCGACGTCGCCGTCGGAACTCTGTACCGATACTTTCCCTCCAAGGTGCACCTGCTGGTTTCAGCTCTCTCCCGCGAGTTCGAGAAGATCGACTCCCGTCGCAAGCTTCCGCCCGGACAGACGCCGCAGGAGCGGATGCACCTGATCCTGGGGCAAATCACACGTGCGATGCAACGTGATCCTTTGCTCACCGAAGCGATGACTCGCGCGTTCATGTTCGCGGACGCATCCGCTGCCGCCGAGGTGGACCAGGTCGGCCGATTGATGGACCGACTGTTCGCCAAAGCGATGAGCGACGGCGAACCAACGGAATTGCAGCTCAGCATCGCTCGCGTCATCAGCGATGTCTGGCTGTCCAATCTCGTCGCGTGGTTGACACGTCGATCGTCGGCCACCGACGTCGCCGCTCGACTCGAACTGACCGTCGATTTGCTCCTCGGAGACTCCAAGCCGCTCTACTGAGCGTCCGCGTCCGAGTGAGCTGGATCGGCTCGCATCGCCTAGATTCATTCCGTGATTGCTTTGGATCTACCGGTTGAACTTCGCCGCGCTCTCATGGCCGTGGCCCGGACGCCTCGCCTGCTCGTCGCCTCCGACTACGACGGGACGATGGCACCTATCGTCTCCGATCCGTCGAAGGCATTTCCGCATGCCGAGTCCGTGAGCGCTATGCGCGGGTTGGCGAATTTGGCCGCAACGAAGGCCGCCGTCATCTCCGGTCGCGCCCTCCGCGATCTGGCCATCCTGTCCAGGCTCCCTGCCGAGGTTCAACTCGTCGGCAGCCATGGCAGCGAATTCGACGTCGGGTTCATCAATGCAATCGACGACAAGGCCAAGCAACTCCTGCACGATATCGCCGAGGAGATGACCTCGATTGCCGCCCGGTTCCCCGGTGTGGCCGTCGAGACCAAACCCGCGAGTGCCGCGCTGCATGTCCGAAATGCCGACTCGGCCGATGCGGAAGCCGCTCTCGTTGCCGTGCGCGACGGGGTTGCTCTGCGCGAAGGCGTGCACGTGACCGAAGGTAAGTCCGTCATCGAACTCGCTGTCATCGTTACCGACAAGGGCGACGCCCTCGATATCCTCCGGCATCAGGAGGGTGCGACGGCCGCGGTGTTCTTCGGCGACGATGTCACCGACGAGAAGGCCTTCACCCGCCTGCACGGCCCCGACGTCGGCGTGAAGATCGGCCCCGGCGACAGTCTCGCCGAGTTCCACATCGACAGCACCGAGCAGGTCTCACTCGCGCTGGCATTTCTGCTCGAAGAGCGTCGCCGGTGGCTCTCCGGTGCCGATGCTCCACGCATCGAGCGGCTCACGATGCTCGCCAGCCCAAACGCCGTCGCACTGGTGACTCCCGACGCGAACCTGACATGGCTGTGCCACCCCGAACCGGATTCGGCAGCGATTTTCGCGCACCTCCTCGGTGGCAACGAGGCCGGGCACTTCAGCATCGGCCCCAAGCGCACGGCATTGCCGCTGAGCCAGCAGTACGTCGATGGCACCATGACCGTCCAGACCAAGTGGGCGAGCCTGCAGGTCACCGATTACCTCCCGCACGACGTCGCAATCGGGCAGACCTCGCTCACCCGCGTCGTCAGCGGCAGGGCCACCGCGATCGTGACGTTCGCACCCCGACCGGAATTCGGCAAGGTGTGGGTTCAGCTCGAACCCGAAGAAGACGGACTGCGGATCTCCGGCACCGCAGAGCCGATGGTCCTGCGCAGTCCCGGCGTGAAATGGAACATCGTATCCGATGGCGCCCAACAGACCGCGCATGCCGAGATCGACCCGACCGGTGGACCTGTCGTCCTCGAATTACGTTTGGGCAGCGAGGATCTCGGCGCCTCTGCGCTACCGGAACCGGAGCGACGGGCAGAGGCCGAGGCCTACTGGAAGGACTGGGTCGATGCCCTGGACCTGCCGCCGCTCAAACCGGATTTGATGAAACGATCCGCCCTGACGCTACGTGGACTCGTTCACGCCGACTCCGGCTCGATCATGGCAGCCGCAACGACGTCGCTACCCGAAGAGATCGGCGGCGTGCGCAACTGGGACTACCGCTACTGCTGGCTGCGCGACGCGGCCCTCACCGCTTCGGCGCTGGTCAACCTCGGCTCGACGGCCGAAGCCGAGGGATACCTCGGATGGATCCACGAGGTCCTGGAGTCCGTGCCGGGCCCGGAACGACTGCATCCGCTGTACACGATCCGAGGTCTCGGTCTGCCGTCCGAGGCAGTCATCGACGAGCTGCCCGGATACGCCGGCTCGCGCCCGGTCCGCGTCGGAAACGCAGCCAACCAGCAAGTCCAGCTCGACGTATTCGGGCCGATCGTCGACCTCGTGTCTTCTCTCGCGCATGCCCGCCAGGCGCAGGGCCTGACTGGGAAAGATGCTCTGTCCGAAGATGATTGGAGTCTGGTCCGCTCCATGGTCGAGGCCGTAGAACGCCGATGGGACGAACCCGACCACGGCATCTGGGAGATCCGCGGGACACCCCGACACCACGTGTACTCCAAGGTCATGGGCTGGATGACCATCGATCGGGCGCTCACTCTCGCCGCCACGTTCGGTCGGGAAACCGAACCGAGCTGGGCCGGTCTGCGCGAGCAGATCCATGCCGAGGTCATCGACAAGGGTTGGAACGAAGAAGTCCGGTCCTTCACCGCCGCCTACGAAGGTACCGACCTCGACGCTGCCACCTTGCACATCGGACTCTCTGGCCTGATCGATCCGTCCGACCCTCGATTCGCGGCGACCGTGACGGCAACCGAAGCAGAACTACGCAGCGGATCGACCGTGTATCGCTACCACCACGACGACGGATTGCCCGGCGGCGAGGGTGGGTTCCACCTGTGCGCGGCGTGGCTCGTCGAGGCGTACCTACTCATCGGGCAGCGATCCGAAGCAGAGGCATTGTTCGCGCAACTCGTCAGTGCAGCCGGGCCGACCGGCCTGCTCAGCGAGGAATACGACCCCGTCGCCGAACGCTCACTGGGCAACCATCCCCAGGCCTACAGCCACCTCGGTCTGCTCAGGTGTGCAAGTTTGCTCAGCGCCTGAGCGGGCACGCAATCGCTCGCCCACAATCGCTTGAATGGTCCACTCATACGATCTGTCAGCTTGAAGTGGCCATTCAAGCGGTCCAGCCGGGGTTCAGTCGGGCGGCGGAGCCGCCGTACGACCTTTGACCAACTCGGTCGGTAAGAACTCGGCCGCCATGATGCCCGACTGCGAGGTGGAGAGCAGGAGCGCGCCTGCGCGTCGCCCCTTCTCCTCGGCATCCTGACGAACGGTGGTGACGTTCTCGCGGATTGCGTCCTCCACGCCGTCGAAGCCGGTAATGGTGAGCTGGCTCGGAACGTCGATGCCGGCGACCTTGGCGAAGTTGAGTGCGCCGAGCGCGAGGACATCGGTGGTGCAGAGCAGTGCGGTGGCCTCGCGGTTGGCTTGTAGCGCCTGAGCTGCAGCGGAGTGGCCGGAGCGGGTGGTGTGTTCGAACCGTTCGACGACGGTGAGCGATTCCGGATCGCGGCCGCTGTCCTTCATAGCGTCCTTCACCCCCGCGATCCGCTCCCGTTGGACGTGGAAGTGGCTTCCGGCGAGCCGGGCGGGCGGTACGACGCCGTCGCGACGGTCGCGTCCGAGTCTCATACAGAGAACGGCGATGTGGCGGTGCCCGAGGGCGATGATCTGCTCGGCGATCAATTTCATCGCGGCACGATCGTCGATGGCGACGAGGGCAGCTTCGGGCACCCCGCGTGGTTGGTCGCAGATGACAATCGGTAGGTGCCGCTCGCGGACGGCCATCAAGTAGGGGTCGTCGTCGGCGACGGAATAGACGACGAAGCCGTCGACCCCTGCCTGTTGTACGACGGCGGCGGCCGCGGTGTCATCTCGGTCCGGCCCTGCTGGAATCAACAGCAAGCCTTGACCTGCGGCTTCGCAGGATTCGGCGAGCCCGGCAAGGAATGCCATAGCGGCGGGGTCCCGGAAGGAATAGCTCAGTGCCTCGGTAAGAACGAGCCCGACCGCGCCCGCCTTGCGAGTGCGGAGCGAACGAGCGAGCGGGTCCGGACCTGCGTACCCGCGGCGTTTGGCTGCCATGAGAACGCGCTCACGAAGTTCGGGTGAAAGCTGGTCGGGCCGGTTGTAGGCGTTCGATACTGTGGTGCGCGACACCTTCAGGTCGGCGGCGATGGAGGCCAATGTGGCGGGGCGGCGCGGCTCGCTCGACCTGGACATACGGGGACGTTAGCCGGAAAAGGGCGCTGCAGTGAAATTCGGCACCCGGGTACCCGATTCGATCGGCAGCCGTCGAATCGCTAGAGTACAACGGTAACCATTTCCAACTAGGCGAGTACTTCGCTTCCGAAAGCTTCGACTCAAGGGGTCCCCAGTGCGACAACTCACCCGCTCGACTACCGCTCTCATAGGGCTTACATGCGCCGCCGCACTGGCCATGACCGCATGTAGCTCGGACACGAGCACATCCAACACTTCGACGCCTGCCACCGCGATCGACGGCCCGATCACCATCGTGGCCTCGACCAACGTATGGGGCAGCGTCGCGCAAGCCGTTGCGGGAGACCTCGCGTCGGTAGAATCGATCATCGCCGACCCGTCGGCAGATCCGCACTCCTACGAGGCCAGCGCCGGCGATGCCGCGAAGGTGGCCGAAGCGTCGCTCGTCGTATACAACGGTGGCGGATACGACGAGTTCATCGAGGACATCCTCGGCTCGGAGGGGAAGAACGTGCCGTCGGTCAACGCATACGACCTCGTCGGTTCGGGCCATGCACACGGCGACGAAGAAGCGGCCCCGGACAGCTCCACCGATGGCCACGGCCACAGCCATGGCGACGCCAACGAGCACGTCTGGTTCGACGCGGAAGCTGCCGCATCCACCGCAGAATCGATCGCTGACAAGCTCGGCCAGCTCGACCCCGACAATGCCACCCAGTACACCGCGAATGCCGAAACGTTTCATGATCAGGTCCATCGCATCACCGACGTGACATCCAAGATCGCCGTCGATCATGCCAACGCTCCTATCGCACAAACGGAACCGATCGCGCACTACCTGATCGAAGAGTCCGACCTCGACGATCGGACACCCGAGGACTTCAAGAACGCCCTCGAATCGGGCAACGACCCATCGCCCGCGTCCATCGCGGCTACTCGCGACCTGTTGACCTCGAAGTCCGTTCGGGTCCTCGTCTACAACATCCAGACTCAGGACGCTGTCACCCAGGACATCCGCTCCACCGCCGAGGCCGCCGGAATCCCCGTCGTCGAAGTGACCGAGACACTGCCCGAGGGCAAGACCTACATCGAGTGGCAGACGCAGGCAGCGCAGGATCTCGAATCCGCGCTGGCGTCGGCATCCTGAGCGTGATGACACCGGCTACCGGGAGTGGAACCCGCGGAACGGCCGGCGGGCCGGGGCTGGAAGGCTGTAGTTCATGCCTGCTGTAGAACTGCGCGATGCCGGACTGGCGTTCGGGGAGCGCACGTTGTGGCGGAACCTCGATCTCGCGGTGGAGAGCGGTGAGTTCGTAGCTGTTCTCGGACCGAACGGTTCGGGCAAGACCTCGCTTCTGAAGGTGCTGCTCGGACAGAACCATTTGACGACGGGGACTGCGGCAATTGCGGGAGAGCCTGTACGCAAAGGTCAGTCCGGTGTCGGTTACATCCCGCAGCAACGCAGTATCGACGACGACCTACCGCTGCGTGGGCGTGATCTCGTCGGTCTCGGCTGGGACGGCCATCGTTGGGGGCTCGGTCTTCGCGGAATGCGTGAGCGCACACGTGTCGTGCAGCATGCGATCGACCAGGTCGACGCCAATGCTTTCGCGGGTGCGCCTGTCGGGACGATGTCGGGAGGCGAGCAGCAGCGCCTACGCATCGCCCAGGCGCTGGTCGGCAATCCGACGGTGTTGCTGTGCGACGAACCTCTGCTCAGCCTCGATTTGGCCAACCAAAGTCTGGTGTCCGGTCTCATCGATCGGCGACGGCGGGAGCACGACACGGCCGTGCTGTTCGTGACGCACGAGATCAATCCGATTCTGCCGCTGGTGGACCGCATCGTCTACATCGTCGACGGCAAGTTCCGTATCGGCGCACCTGCCGATGTCATGACGACCGAAGTGCTCTCGGAGTTGTACGGAACCGAGGTGGAAGTTCTGAAGGTGCGTGGGCGGCTCGTCGTCGTCGGTACCGGAGATTCCATCGACGCTCTCGGCTCTGCGGGTGCGCACCATCCACCGACCGAGGACGTCTGAATGAACGAGAAAGTGGTCGACGCCCTCTCCAAGATCTTCGACTTCAGCACGACGGTGAATTTGTTGAGCTACGACTTCGTGCAGCAGGCACTCCTGGCGGCGGCCATTCTCGGCCTCCTCTCCGGTGCCCTCGGCCCGCTGATCGTCAGTAGGCAGTGGGCGTTCGCGGTGCACGGGTCGAGTGAATTGTCGTTGACCGGCGCGTCGGCAGCTTTGCTTGTCGGCATCAGTGTCGGCCTCGGAGCTATCGTCGGCTCGGTCGTCGCTGCGGTGATGTTCGCTATGCTCGGCTCCAAGGCTCGTGATCGCGACTCGGTGATCGGTGTCATCATGTCGTTCGGGCTGGGGCTGTCGGTGTTGTTCATCTGGCTGTATCCGGGTAGAACCGGTACGAGCTTCTCGCTCCTGATCGGTCAGATCGTCGGCGTCGGGCAGAGCGGTATTCAACTTCTGCTGGTGTGCGCAGTATTGGTCCTCATCGTGCTCGCGGTCGTCTACCGTCCACTGTTGTTCGCCAGCACCGACCCGGAGGTTGCGTTGGCGCGCGGCGTCCCGGTCCGTGGGCTCGCCGTCGTGTTCGCAGTTCTGGTCGGAGTCGCGTGCGCGCTCGGCGTTCAGATCGTCGGTGCGCTGCTCGTGTTGTCGTTGCTCATCACACCCGCAGCCGCTGCTGCGCGTGTGACTGCGAGCCCGCTCAAGGCGACGTTGTTGTCCATTCTGTTCGCCGAAATCGCAGCTGTGGGTGGCATTCTACTCTCGCTCGCACCCGGTGTTCCCGTCTCGACATTTGTCACGACCATCTCGTTCGTCATCTACCTCATCTGCCGCGCGGTGGGGTCTCGCCGGAAGGCCGACTCCGGTCGCGTCGTTCTCGCCTAGACTCGAAGCCGATGACATCCATCGATATCAACTCAGACCTCGGCGAGAGCTTCGGAACGTGGAAGCTCGGTAACGACGATGCAATGCTGGCGGTGGTGACCAGCGCCAATATTGCCTGCGGATTCCATGCAGGTGACCCACAGACGATCCTGGCGACCTGCCGAGCCGCTGCAGGCAAGGCCGTCCGTATCGGTGCTCAGGTCGGCTATCACGACCTCGCCGGTTTCGGGCGACGATTCATCGACATCGAGACTGCTGATCTGACTGCCGACGTGCTTTACCAGATGGGGGCCCTCGACGGACTCAGTCAGGCAGCCGGTTCGGCCATCGCCTACGTCAAACCGCACGGCGCGCTGTACAACGCCGTCGTGACGCATCGGGATCAGGCGAAAGCTGTCGTCGACGCCGTCCGAACCTACGATCGGACACTCCCCGTCCTCGGCCTGGCAGGCTCGGTGTTCCTCGAGGAAGCCGAGGCGGCCGGTTTGCGGACCGTGGCGGAGGCCTTCGCCGACCGTGCTTACACACCCGCGGGTGAGTTGGTGTCCCGACGTGATGCCGGCGCCATCCTGTCCGATCCTGTCGTGGTCGCAACGCGCATACTCCAGCTCGTCAGGGAAGGAACGGTCGAGTCGATCGACGGCACCAGCATCGCCGTCTCCGCGGAATCGGTGTGTGTGCACGGAGACACTCCAGGCGCGGTCGACATGGCCGTTGCAGTCCGGAAGATACTGTCCGACAACGGTATCGCGATCTCATCCTTTGTCTGATGATCGTCCGAGATGCTGGTGAACATGCCGTACTGATCGAGTACGCCGACCTCCGCGAGACGATGACCTTCTTCCGTTCACTGCGCGCGACGGCCCCCGTCGATGTCGAGGATCTGGTCCCGGCCGCACGGACAATTCTGGTGCGATTCCGGGGTGAGCGAGAACGGATCGTGACATGGATTCGTTCGGTCGAACCAGTGTCAGAGGACAGTGAAGCGAAGGCCGACGCGGTGACGATTGCGGTCAGCTACGACGGCCCGGATCTCGAAGATGTGGCCAGACACACCGGTCTGTCGACGCCGGAAGTCGTGGCAACGCACACTGGTCGGATCTGGACCGTCGCATTCGGTGGGTTCGCACCTGGGTTCGGCTATCTCGTCGGCCCCGACGACCGTCTGCATGTTCCTCGCCGATCCGAACCTCGCACTTCGGTCCCGGCAGGTTCGGTCGGACTTGCCGGCGAGTTCTCCGGGATCTATCCACGCAGTTCCCCAGGTGGATGGCAGTTGATCGGGACCACCGATGCAGTCCTGTGGGACGAGGGAGGCTCGCCCCCCGCGCGGCTACAGCCGGGCACTAAGGTCAGGTTCCAGCAGTCGTGAAAGCCGTCGAGATACTGCGTCCCGGACCACTGTTCACCGTGCAGGATCGAGGCCGTCCCGGTCACGCATCCATCGGCGTCGGAAGATCCGGTGCCGCAGACCTCCGCTCGCACGACGCTGCCAACAGGTTGGTCGGAAACACCGTCGACGCAGCGACACTCGAGGCAACGATGGGTGGCGTACAGGTTCGCATGCAGGGATCGGTCGTCGCAGCGGTCACCGGCGCTTCGGGCAGTATCACCGTCAATGGCATTGCGGTGGCGATGTACAACACGCTGTACCTGTCCGACGGGGACCAATTGTCAGTGGCGACACCAACTTCGGGACTCCGCAGCTATATCGCTGCGCGCGGCGGATTCGATGTCGCCATGGTTCTCGGGAGCAGGTCCACCGACACGATGTCGGGGCTGGGTCCGGCCCCACTGACGGAAGGTGACGTCCTCGCGATCGGTGATGCACAGTCGCATTGGCCTGCAACGGAATTGGCGCCGCCCCCGGACCGAACCGGACACCTGGAAGTGTCGGTGAACCTCGGTCCGCGCCAGGACTGGTTCACCTCCGAGGCACTCCATGTCCTGGCGAGCCAAATATGGACGGCAACCATTGATTCGAATCGCGTCGGGGTCAAGCTCGACGGTCGTACGCCGCTGGAACGAGCGCGGACCGAGGAGCTACTCAGCGAGGGCATGGTTCCCGGCGCCCTTCAGGTTCCACCGAACGGCAAGCCCGTCCTCTTCCTCGCCGACCACCCGGTGACGGGCGGGTATCCCGTCATCGCCGTCGTTCGAGATACCGATCTGCCATCGATCGGCCAACTGCGGCCCGGGGACTCGATACGGTTCCGAGTGCACTAGCCCCCGACTGGCGTCCCGCCCTACCGACGACGCTGACGCGCGATATCGGCCAACACGACGCCCGCTGCTACCGAAGCGTTCAGCGATTCGACCGGACCTGCCATCGGGATGGACAGAATCGAATCACAGGTTTCGCGAACCAGACGCGAGAGACCCTTGCCTTCGGATCCGACAACCACAGCCAGTGGCCCGGTGCCGTCGAATTCGTCGAGCGTGGTGTCGCCCTCGGCGTCGAGACCGATGATGGTGACACCCTTGGCCTGCCAATCCTTCAACGTCCGGGTCAGGTTGGTGGCGCGGGCAACCTGAAGTCGCGCCGCGGCACCTGCGCTGGTGCGCCACGCGACGGCCGAGACGCTGGCGCTACGACGCTGCGGGATGACCACCCCGTGTCCGCCGAACGCCGCCACCGAGCGCACGACAGCGCCGAGGTTACGAGGGTCGGTGATGTTGTCGAGTGCGACCAGAAGCGCCGGTTCCTGGTGCGAACGAGCGGTGCTGATCAAGTCGTCCGGGTGGGCGTAGCGATACGGCGGAACCTGCAAGGCGAGACCCTGATGCAGACCGTTCGCGCTCAGCTTGTCGAGATCCGAACGTGGAACCTCGAGAATGGAGATGCCAGCGTCGGCTGCACGCTGGACGCTCTCCTTGAGCCGCTCGTCACTGTCGGTGCCGACGGCAACCCACAGGGCCGTCGCCGGAACTCCCGCCCGAAGGCACTCCACGACGGGGTTGCGGCCCAGCACGACCTCGGGGCCGTCGTCGTTCTTCCGAGTCGGGACACGAGTGCTGCGACCACGGCTGTCGCCACGGTTCTGGGCGGACTTCTCCGCCATCTTGGCGCGACGTGACGCTGGATGCTTGGTGCGCTCCTCAGCGGGCGGAGTGGCGCCGCGGCCTTCGAGACCTCTGCGCCGATTTCCGCCGGAGCCCGCGACCTGCCCCTTCTTGGTGCCGGTCTTGCGTATCGCGCCGCGCCTACTTGAATTGCCTGCCATCACTGCCCTGCTTCGTCGTTACTGCGTGTTGCCCCGACGGACCATTCCGGCCCGTTGGGAGTATCTGTCACGTCTATGCCTGCCTTGGCGAGGCGATCTCGGATCGCGTCCGCGGCGGGCCAGTCCTTGTCCACCTTGGCTTGTGCTCGACGCTGTAACTCTGCGTCGACCAACACTCCGAGGGCTTCCTCGAGGGCGTCGGTGTCGCCGGAGCCACTTGCCCAGTGCGGATCCAACGGATCCACACCCAGAATCGACAGCATCGCACGCACCTGCCCGGCATGCTGGACGGCGGACTCGAGGTCTCCCCCTTCGAGCGCGCTGTTACCTGCCCGCACCGTCGCGTGTAGTTCGGCGAGCGCCTTGGGAACTCCCAAGTCGTCGTCCAGCGCGGCAGCGAAGCCGTCGGTCCATGTGCCGAGTGGTACGTCTCCCGCTCGCTCGACCGTCCGTTTGACGAACCCTTCGATTCCTCGATAGGTCACCGCTGCCGTCCGCAACGCGTGGTCCGAGTATTCGAGCATCGAACGGTAGTGCGCACCACCGAGGTAGTAGCGCAACTCCTGCGGTCGCACGTGCTGGAGAACATTGGGGACCGACAGGACGTTGCCGAGCGATTTGGACATCTTCTCGCCGCCCATCGTGACCCAGCCGTTGTGCAACCAGTATCGGCTGAACCCGTCACCGGCCGCCTGGCTCTGCGCGCGCTCGTTCTCGTGGTGCGGGAACACCAGATCGAGACCACCGCAGTGAATATCGAAGTCGGGCCCGAGGTAGGTCTCGGCCATCGCCGAGCACTCGAGATGCCATCCGGGCCGTCCACGACCCCACGGCGTCGGCCACGACGGCTCGCCGGGCTTCGCTGCTTTCCACAACGTGAAGTCCCGGAGATCACGCTTCCCCTCGGCCGCGCTTTCGCCCTGATGAACGTCGTCGAGTTTGTGCCCGGACAGTGCCCCGTAACTCGGGAAGCTCATCACGTCGAAGTACACGTCACCGGCAGAGGCGTACGCGTGCCCGGACTCGATCAATCTGTCGATCAACTCCACCATCTGGGTGATGTGTCCGGTTGCTCGCGGCTCGACCGACGGAGGTAGCACCCCGAGCTGGTCGTAGGCCCAGGCGAAAGATCGCTCGAACGTCGCGGCCCACTCCCACCACGGCCGTCCGGCGTCGCGTGCCTTGTTCAGAATCTTGTCGTCGATGTCGGTGACGTTGCGGACGAAAGCGACGTCGACCTCGTGGGCGAGGAGCCACCTGCGAAGGACGTCGAATGCGACACCGCTACGAACGTGGCCGATATGAGGCTCACCCTGGACCGTCGCCCCACACAGGTACACCGACGCATGGCCAGGGACCAAGGGGGTGAATTCCCGCAAGGCCCTCGTCTCGGTGTCGTAAAGGTGAAGGGTCACGACTCGCCATGCTACCGGGGGTTTTACTCGCTCATGACAAGTGCCGTCGCAACGGCTGCAATTCCTTCGCCACGACCGGTCAATCCCAAACCGTCGGTGGTGGTCGCAGACACCGAGACGGGGGCTCCGAGAATCGCCGACAACGTCTCCTGGGCCTCCACACGACGCGGCCCGATCTTCGGCCGATTTCCAATGATCTGGACTGCGGCGTTACCGATACCGAAACCGTGTTCGGAGAGAAGGCGACGTACCTCGGTCAGCATTGCGGCACCGCTGACGCCGTCCCATTCGGGTCGTCCGATCCCGAAAACCGAGCCGAGGTCACCGAGACCTGCCGCGGACAGCAGCGCATCGCACAGCGCGTGGGCGGCGACGTCACCGTCCGAGTGGCCTTCGAGGCCGTCACCGTCCTCGAACAGCAGGCCCGCGAGCCAACACGGCCGCCCGACCTCGATCGGATGCACGTCTGTTCCGATGCCGACTCTCATGCAGTCTCCTGTGCGGTGATCGCTTCTGCGAGCAAAAGGTCGTGTGGAGTCGTAATCTTGAATGCGAGTAATTCACCGGTGATCGTGTGCACCGTCGCACCGAGGCGCTCCACCAGGCCTGCGTCGTCGGTCGCGGAGTCCGAGGATTCGGCGTAGGCGCGGATCAACAGATCGGCACGAAATCCCTGTGGGGTCTGAATTGCTCGGAGTGAACTCCGGTCAGGGGTCCCGACCACGGCGCCCAGAAGATCGACCGACTTGACGGTGTCGGTTACCGGAACTGCGGGTACGACGGCACCGCGCCCAGCGCGCACCTCGGCGACCACCCGTGCAACCAGGGCGGGCGGAGTGAGCGCCCGCGCAGCATCGTGAACCAGCACGATGGCTGCGTCTCCAGCGACCGCGAGACCGCAACGCACCGACTCGGTTCGTTCATGAGCTCCTTCGACCACCGTGATGGTAGGTCCGAGGAGATCACGCGTGTGCTCGACCAGATCGGCCGGCACAATCACAACAATTCGGTCGACGGCGCCTGACGCTGTCAGACCGTCGACCGAATGTTGCAGAAGGGTTCTACCCTTCAGAGTTACATATGCCTTCGGCATTCCTTGCTGTAGCCGAAGCCCCTGGCCCGCCGCTGGTACGAGCGCGACGACCGGGCCAGCATGCACGCTGGTCACACCTAGGAGGCTGCGGCCAGGACTTCGTCGAGAATGATGTCGGCCTTGGCCTCATCCGTTCCCTCGGCGAGCGCGAGCTCTCCGACCAGAATCTGACGCGCCTTTGCCAGCATGCGCTTTTCGCCTGCAGACAGGCCGCGGTCCTGCTCACGACGCCAGAGATCACGAACAACCTCGGCTACCTTGTTCACGTCGCCGGAAGCTAGCTTCTCGAGGTTCGCCTTGTAGCGTCGCGACCAGTTGGTGGGCTCTTCCGTGTGCGGTGCCCGAAGCACCTGGAAGACCTTGTCCAGACCTTCTTGACCTACGACGTCACGAACTCCGACGTACTCGGCGTTGTCCGCAGGAACTCGAACAGTGAGATCACCTTGCGCAACTTTGAGAACCAGGTACTCTCTCGGTTCACCCTTGATGGTGCGGGTTTCTATCGCTTCGATTAACGCCGCTCCGTGATGGGGGTAAACGACGGTCTCTCCGACCTTGAAAATCATGTGTCCCGTGCCCCTTTCGATTTTGCCAGTTTACCACGCGCTCAGATCAACGGCGCAGGTCAGGGGCATAACGCAGTCTTTTCAGGGGTTGACAGCCGCGGGTTAACGTGTATCCGCAGCCCCTCGAGTGGGCATCTCGACACCCCCCACCAAGGTGGTCCACGTAACAGCAATCGCCGGTCAACACGCCGGTCGGAGCCCGATTCCGCACGTTCCGGACGACCCAGCGGTCTACCCTCGAAAGCTGACTACTACTCTGCCTAGTGGACCTGGAGCCACCGGCCTGGGCTCGACAAAGGCACTGGCCCGGAACCACATCGGCACCCCCGGACACACCGGCACAACTGGAGGACGACCCGTGACTGCGTTCAACGCTGCGACTACGCACCGAAAGACCCGACTGTGGGCAACCGCTCTCGCGGCAGGCGCAGCACTGACTCTGTCTGCCTGCGGCTCCGGTCAGATTTCTCAGACCGCCCAGCAGGTTTCCGCTGTGAACGGAAACTTCGCCGATATCGGCGACATCTCACTGCGCAATGTGCATGTGGTCTACCCGCAGAGCGAGGAGTACTCGATCGAGCCGGGTGGCAAGGTCGAACTCGGCTTCATCGCCGTCAACAACAGCACCACGACCCCCGATCGCCTCACACGGATCTCCACGACAGCGGCGTCCTCGGTGACGGTCGGCAAGGAGCCTGGCGGAAGCGAGATTGCACCGTTGACCGCCCTCGGCGCCGGAGCGCCCTCGGGCACCGAGCTCGATGACGAGCTGATCCCCTTGCAGATGATCGTCGTCGAGCTCAACAGCATCGGTGAGGAAGTTCGCCCAGGCCTCACGGTTCCCGTGACGTTCACGTTCGAGGAAGCCGGTGACGTCGAGGTTCTGGTCCCCGTCGATGCAGGCCCGGTTCTCCCTCGCGACGTTTCGACGAAGTCGCCCATCGAAGCCGAGGCGCACGGCGCCGAGAACAGCGTCGTGGAGACTCAGGTCGAGGAAGGCGCAGACGGCAACAACTGACGTTCCTGTCGGTACCGTCGTTTAGCGTTCTCCACGTGGCCAAACTGAAGACGAACTACCGATGTTCGGCCTGCAGACACATCGTGGCGAAATGGGTAGGCCGATGCCCGGACTGCGGTAGCTGGGGATCGATGGACGAGGTGCCCGTGCTCACCCCGGTTGCAAGCAGACCGGGAGCTTCCGGTCTCGGCGTCGGCAACACGCGGTCGGCGACCACCGCCATGATTCCGACGTCACCCGCAACGGCCCTTACCCAGGTCAGCAGCAGTACCGCACAGGCGAATTCGACCGGTATCCCGGAGTTCGACCGCGTACTCGGAGGTGGGCTCGTCCCCGGTTCCGTAGTACTGCTCGCTGGCGAGCCTGGGGTGGGCAAGTCGACGCTGCTGCTCGAGGTGGTGCACCGCTGGGCCCGTACCGGCGAGGACCGGCGTGCGCTCTATGTCACGGGTGAGGAATCCGCCGGTCAGGTTCGGTTACGGGCAGACCGGACAGGCGCGGTCCACGAACGCGTCTTCCTCGCCGCAGAATCCGATCTCGCGACGGTGTTCGGCCATGTCGAGCAGGTCGCACCGAGTCTGCTGATCGTCGATTCGGTCCAGACGATGCTTGCCGCGGACGTCGACGGAGTCATCGGCGGTGTCACCCAGGTCCGCGCGATCACCAGTGCGCTCACGTCGCTGGCGAAGACAACCGGCATCGCGGTCCTACTGATCGGTCACGTCACCAAGGACGGTGCCGTAGCGGGTCCCCGTTCACTCGAGCACCTGGTCGACGTCGTTCTCCACTTCGAGGGCGACAAGCACTCCACTCTCCGCATGATCCGCGGGGTCAAGAATCGCTTCGGTGCGTCCGACGAGGTGGGGTGCTTCGAACTGCGGGATACCGGCATCGAGGGCATCACCGATCCGTCGGGCCTGTTCCTGCATCACCGCACCGACGCGGTACCCGGCACGGCAGTGACGGTCACCATGGACGGTAAGCGTCCACTGCTCGCTGAAGTACAGGCACTCGTCGTCGATACGCACATGCCTTCCCCGCGCCGAGCCGTCAGCGGTCTCGACCATGCGCGAGTGGCCATGATTCTGGCCGTCCTGGAGCGGCGCTGCGGGGTAAAAGTGGCCCGGAGCGAGGTCTATGCAGCAACGATCGGCGGAATGCGTACCAGCGAACCTGCTGTGGACCTGGCACTCGCGGTGGCAGTGGCCTCGGCCGTAACGGATCGTCCGATACCCACAGGGGTGGTCATCCTCGGCGAGGTCGGGTTGGCGGGAGAAGTCCGTCGGGTTTCGGGGCTAGGCCGACGCTTGGCCGAGGCGGCGCGACTCGGATTCACTCACGCCATCACCCCCGAACACGAAGACACGGTGCCGAAGGGAATCGAAGTACGCACCGTCACCAATCTCGGCGAGGCACTCGATTACGCACATATGCGGGCGGTTTGATCAACTCCCGTAGCCTCTAGCTGCGAGACTGTGAGACACCACTGTTGTAGAAGTGGTGCCGATGCAGCCGACAAGCCGTTGTGGAAGTAAATGCTGGGACGAGGGGACGAACGTGGACGAGAACGCACGCGATGCGAGTGCATCCCCGGCGCTACGTGAAACCATCGCCCGGTTGGCACCGGGCACAGCCCTGCGCGACGGGCTGGAACGAATACTTCGAGGTCGTACCGGCGGACTCATTGTCCTCGGCTACGACGACGAAGTCGAGAAGATCTGCGACGGCGGATTCGAACTCGATGTCG
Organism: Rhodococcus sp. 1168; assembly: GCF_002091955.1. GTDB lineage: Bacteria > Actinomycetota > Actinomycetes > Mycobacteriales > Mycobacteriaceae > Rhodococcoides. Next base: position 173,842 of record NZ_MKKY01000070.1, read on the forward strand.
AGTTCGCGCCCACCAGGCTGCGTGAGCTCTCCAAGATGGACGGTGCCGTCGTCCTGTCCACGGACGGCAAACGGATCGTCCGCTCCAACGTCCAGCTTGTGCCGGATCACAAGATCCCCACAGTCGAATCGGGAACGCGGCACCGCGCCGCCGAACGTACCGCCATGGAGACCGGATATCCGGTCGTCTCGGTCAGCCAGTCGATGAGCATCGTCAGCGTCTACGTGGCCGGTGTTCGACATGTCATCGAAGGCTCGGCAACCATCCTCTCGCGTGCGAATCAGGCAGTAGCCACACTCGAGCGCTACAAGCAGCGTCTCGACGACAACACCCGTCAGCTCTCGGTCGTGGAAATCGAGGACTTCGTCACGCTGCGTGACGCACTGACGGTCGCTCAGCGTTTGGAGATGGTTCGCAGGGTCTCGGTCGAAATCGAGCAGAACGTCCTCGAACTCGGCACCGACGGCAGACAGCTGGCGCTGCAGCTCGAGGAACTACTGGGCGACAATGACGTCGACCGTCAGCTCGTCGTCCGCGACTACCTTGCCGGTCCGGAACCGTCGACCACGGCAGCCGTGGAGAAAGCCTTGGCTGCTCTCGACAAATTGACCGATGTCGATCTACTCGACCTCACGACGCTCGCACGCGCATTCGGCTACCCGGCAACCATCGAAGCACTCGACACCCCGATGAGCCCCCGAGGCTACCGCGTCCTCACCCGGGTACCGCGGCTGCAGTTCAGTCAAATTCATCGACTGGTCGTCTCGTTCGGCACGCTGCAGGGGCTTCTTGCAGCAACAGCGGCGGACCTACAGTCGGTCGACGGCATCGGCGGACTGTGGGCGCGCCATATTCGTGAAGGGCTTTCACGTCTGGCCGAGTCGTCCATCGCGGGCCCGTTCGACTGACCGGACCCGCACGCCGGCCGGATCAGGTCATGTTGAACGGCTCGGGCGAGCTACGCAGCTCACCGAGTTGAGCGATCACCTTGTACGAGCCGACGCCGACAGGGATGCGCTCCTCACCACAGCCGGGAACCGAATTGGTACCGGACCACTTGACCGTGAACCCTGCCTGCTCGCCGGGCTTGAACGTCCGCAGATCGGATTGCGCGTCGGGGAAGCAATCGGTGTTGGACCAGATCCGCCGATCGTCGAGCGTGAACACGAGCGCCTGCTGCAGACCTGCACCCACGTCGCGCTGGCACTCCATGGAGCTGATGTTGGTGATGACGACGGTGAAGCCTGGCTCTTCGCCGACCTTGTACGACGCTTTGTCCGGCGTCGCCTTGATAGCGAGGCTTTGATCCGAGCACTGACTGCTCGGGACTGCAGCGGCCCCGGCAGGCTTCGAGGTCGTCGTCGACGCTGCACTGCTCGCCGGCGTGCCCCTTTCGGAACCACCGGATGCGGAACCACCGGATGCCGAGGCGCCGGATCCAGCACCCGAACCTTCCGAGGAGGCACCAGATTCATTGGCTGCGGCGGAGGCACTCGGCGTCGCGGCGGGACCCGGAGACGTCACGACACCTGCCGGTTCCGCCTGCGGCGGGTCTTCGTTGCCACCACTGAGCGAGGAGATGAACCACACGATCAAACCGAGCACCACAACAGCCGCACCGATGGCGAGTGCGCGACGACGCCAATAGATTTCGGGGGGCAACGGCCCGCTTGGTTCCAACACAGAACAACCGTAGGCGTTACCCAGCTACGATTCTCTGAAGCGCCTGCGGCGTGTCGCCTTGTAGGTCACCAAGAAACCGTGCGATCGACGAACAAGCTCAGGGAAGCTCGCCGATATCACCGATTACCCCGCGCAAGCGAGCGTTACCTTCGGACAACTGATAGGTCAGGCCGACGATGGCCACTTCCCCGGCGTCGACTTTCTCCGCGATGATCCGCGACCGCTGCATCAACAGATTGCCGGTCTCCTCGACGTGGCGTGCCTCGAAATCGTCGACGTTGGAGTAGCCGTCACGGCGAGCGGACAGCACGGACGGGGTGACGCGTTCGACGAGGTCACGAATGTAGCCACCGGGGATGTCACCGGAGTCCAACGCGTCGAGAGTCGCTTTGACCGCCCCACACCCATCGTGTCCGAGCACGACGATGAGCGGTACATCGAGAATCGCTACGCCGTATTCGATCGAGCCGAGGACGGAAGAATCGATGACGTGGCCTGCGGTTCGGACGACGAACATGTCACCGAGGCCCTGGTCGAAAATGATCTCGGCGGCGACGCGGGAGTCCGCGCAGCCGAAGAGCACGGCGCGTGGATGCTGCTCCTGGGTGAGACGTGCACGGTCCTCGATACCCTGGCTCGGGTGCAGAGACTCGCCCGCGATGAAACGCTGGTTACCCTCTCGAAGTGATTTCCACGCGGTTATCGGATTCGTCGAAGGCATAGTCGTCATTGTGCACCGATCCGGCTGTTACCGGCGAGTCGGATACCGAACAACTCGAGGAGATATGCGTGCCGATCAGTCCAGTTGCACTCCTCGGGTGGTTCGACACCGAGGAGCGCGACCTGCCATGGCGACGTCCAGGCGTCAGCGCTTGGCAGATTCTGATGAGCGAAATCATGCTGCAACAGACGCCCGTATCCCGCGTTGCTCCGATCTGGGAAGAGTGGATCGCGCGTTGGCCCGTCCCGTCGAAGATGGCCTCGTCCTCGCAAGCCGATGTCCTACGTGCGTGGGGCAAGTTGGGCTATCCGCGTCGGGCGTTGCGTTTGCATCAGTGCGCGGGAATATTGGCCGCCGAGCACGGCGACGTCGTCCCGCAGGACATCGAGACACTGCTGTCGTTACCAGGTATCGGGGCTTACACGGCTCGCGCTGTCGTCTGCTTCGCGTATGGCCAGCGTGTTCCCGTCGTCGACACCAATGTTCGACGCGTCGTCGCTCGGGCAGTGCACGGCGCTGCAGAACCGGGCAATCCGTCGACGACGCGGGACCTCGCCGACGTCGAGGCATTGCTTCCAGTGGGGAACGCGCGCGCGGCCAGGTATTCGGCAGCACTGATGGAATTGGGCGCGTTGATCTGCACCGCCAAGAATCCTGCCTGCCTGCTGTGCCCACTGCCCGAGTGCTCGTGGATCGAAGCAGGCCGCCCGGCATACAGCGGACCTGCCAAGAAGGTGCAGAAGTTCACGGGCACCGATCGGCAAGTACGCGGGAAACTGATGTCTGTTCTACGTGAAACCGACGGTCCGGTGGATCGGGCCCGGTTGGATGTCGTGTGGCTCAGCGATCCCGGGCAACGCGATCGCGCCTTGGACTCCCTACTCGTGGACGGCCTGATCGAGCAGACGGCGGCAGGGCTTTTCGCTCTGGCCGGTGATGCGGGGTCCCCGACCGGTCTCGGATAGCCGGTGACCCCGTATGTCAGCGCAAGAAGTCGATGAGCACTTCGTTGACCTTCTCGGGACGCTCGAGGTAGCCGAAGTGTCCGGTGTCCGGAATCTCCTCGTACCGAGCACCCGGAATCGCCTGCGCGACTTCGCGGCTCAGATGGACGGGGATGAGCCGGTCGTCGGCGAATCCCACCACGAGGGTCTTGGCTGCAATCGTGCGATATGCGGTGAGCCGTTCGGATCCGGCACGCATTTCGAGGCCGATCTGCGCTCGCTTACCCGCCGATCTGGTACCGCCGGAGAACTCCATGACGGCGAGCCAGTCACCGATCGCCGCCTCGTCGCGCAGGGTTTTCGGTGCAAAATTGTTCATTGCGGTAATTGCCGCGCGGTAGGTCGCCGGAAGTGTGATGCTCGCGTCGTACAGATCTCGTTCGCCCTGGGCCATGGCCTTCTGCATCGTCGACGAACGGCCGTACGTCGCCATCATGACTGCGTGCGAGACGAGGTCCGGTCGTGCCAAAGCGAGTTCCTGAGTGACACGCGAGCCCATCGACGTTCCGACGACTCGTGCCGGCCCTGTGCCCACGTGCTCGATCAACGCGGCGGTGTCGGCAACCAGATCGTCGAGCACCATGCCTGCACCGCACTCGGACGACGGCGCTATCCCCCGGTTGTCGAACGTGAGGACCTGGAAGCCTGCCTTCACCAGTGCCGGCACCTGGTGCGTCTGCCACACCCGCCCCGGGCTCCCCGATCCCATCACCAACACGACGAGAGGGCCGGTACCTTTGACGTCGAAGTTGATATCGATTCCGTTGAGCTTCACTAGGGACATTCGCGTCATAGTAGTTGTCGGAGGAACACTTCCACAGCTGCGCGGTAGGACTCGGGCTGCTCATCGTGCACGAGGTGCGCAGCCTCTGGAATCAGTACGTAGCTCGACTTGGCGTTCTTCTCGTACATACGACGCATTTGCCCCGGCGGTGTGATTCCGGACGCACCCTCTATCAGCAACGACGGAGCGGTGACGGATTCCCACTCGTTCCAGAAGTGCCTCGTACCCCACTCCTGCGAGATCGCCTCGAACGTCGATACGTCACCGTGCAGATACCAGCCGTCGTCTCGACGCTCGAAGGAATCCAGAAAGTATTGTCCTGCGACGTCGCCGAAGAACTCACGTACCGTCGATTCGGTCTCGAACGGCTGTGGCCACCGACGAATGAGTGCAGCCCAGTCATCGGCCGTGCGCCCGCGGAAGTCCGGAGCAATATCCTCGACGACGAGACCTGCCACCAGATCGGGTCTCGCCGCGGCGAGACACCAACCGTGCAGCGAACCCATCGAATGCCCGATGACGACACACTCCCCGAGTTGCTCCGCATGCGCAGTCAGGTCCTCGACGAACGCCTCGGTACCGATCCCTCGCGGGGCAGCCCTGCCGTGCCCCGGCGCGTCGTAAGTGTAGACGTGGCCGAACGCACGTAGCCACGGCACTTGGCGACGCCACGTTCGCGCGCTACCCATCAACCCGTGCAACAGCAAGATCGGTCGCCCGTCCCCACCCTCGTCGTGCAGCATCGTCACGACTGTAGCGTTCCGTACGACCGAGTAGCCTCTCGGTCATGGCTGTCGTGAAGATAAATGCAATCGAAGTTCCCGAGGGTGCAGGCACGGAATTGGAGAAGCGTTTCGCGGCCCGCGCAGGCGCTGTCGAAGGTTCGCCAGGTTTTCTCGGCTTTCAACTGCTGCGCCCGGTCAAGGGTGAAACCCGCTACTTCGTGGTGACGCAATGGGAAACCGAGGAGGCATTCCAGGCGTGGTCGGCGGGCCCAGCCAGGGCAGCACATTCGGGGGAACGAGCCAAGCCCGTCGCCTCCGGAGCATCGCTACTCGAATTCGAAGTAGTCCTGGACGTCGCAGCCAAGGCCTGACGCCCCCGTCGCAGTGCCGGTCGTCGGCACTCGTTCCTGCGACGCAGAGCATGCGTTCGATTCGGAGGATCGATTCCGCTAGCTCTTCGGGCGGCACCGGGCTGTAGCCGGTCCCGTAGTTGTCGATCGCAATGGCCACACCAGATCACTGAGCGCAAGGGAATCGACCCACCGACGTGTATCGGTCGTTGCCGAGGTCTCGGTCACTTCGAATTCCCCTCCCCGGAGGCAGATCGTGACACTGGAGCGCCTGAGCGACCTGCCCGAGGAGCGTGAGGTCGATCGAATTCCCGGACCGAGAGATTGATCGCGACCCGAATGTTGGATCCGTTGCGGCGCAACGCACTGCAACACGCCAGTGCATTGGCATGCCGGTGCATTGGCATGCCGGTGCTCGGCATCGGGAAGAAACGGTCCGACCGGGAGCAATTCGTAGCGAGCACCTCAGCGAATCGATCGAATATCACGCTGAACAGTGCGATAGATCAAGATTCGAGTGCAGCGTCCAAAGTGATGTCGACCCCGGTCAGCGCCTTGCTCACCGGACAGGTTTCCTTCGCGGCCTGTGCAGCCTTGGCGAAACCGTCAGCGTCGAGACCGTCGACCTCGGCTCGGACGGTGAGCTTGATACCGGTGAGTTTGAAGCCCGGTGTATCCGGTCCTAGCGATACCTCCGCAGTGACGTCCAGGCTCTGCGGGGTGCCGCCCGCCTCGGCGATCACGGCCGACAGCTGCATCGCATAACAAGCCGAATGCGCTGCAGCGATGAGTTCTTCCGGACTCGTCGTGCCATCAGCGTCTTCAGCCGCGCGCTTGGGGAAGGACACGTCGAATGTCGCAGCACCCGAACTGGTCAGCTCGACCTGACCCGAACCCTTCTCCAAGGTCCCGTTCCAGGCTGTGCGTGAAGTGCGTGTAGGCATCGCTTTTCGACTCCTCGTTCGAATTCGAGCTCGGATGAGCCCGGAGAACCCCAGGCTAACCGGATTCGTCGATCGGCGTTGCAGATCGATCTACGTCGATCGAATGATATTGAGCGAGAAGCTTTCTCTCCTCGTCGCGACCCGGAAAAGCGAAGAAGACCAATACTGCACCGACCAGGACCACGACTATCGCGGCGGCATAGGACATTTGATCGCCGTCGAGAAAAGCTTGCTTGGCTGCGCCGATGATCTGATCGGCGTACTGAGGATAGGTGCTGGCCAAATCGGTTGCCGACGAAAACGACTTGGTGAGAATCGACTGGGTTTCCTCGCTGATACTGCTCGCCTCGGGCGAACTCGAAATCTGCGAGGTCAACGATGCCGCATACCCAGCAGTGAGCAGTGCACCCAATGTCGATTGCATGATCGCTCCGCCTAGATCGCGTTGGAGATCAGCTGTTCCCGACGCCATTCCGGCGCGATCGACCGGCACCGAGCCTGTCAACGAACGCGAGGCGGGTGTGCCTGCAAGGCCCACTCCGACGCCGAGCAATACGTAACTGATCGCCACCACCGCATAGGACACGTCCTCCTTCCATGTCAGCCAGGCCATCACCAATCCGAGAACGATAAAGACGTAACCGAGCAGCAACGTGAATCGCGACCCCCGACGCTCCACCAACTTCGCCGACTGCGGAGCCACCAGCACCATCGCTACTGCCGCAGGTAGCGTCGACGCGCCGGCAGCGAGCGTCGAGTAGCCGAGAACGTTCTGCAGAAACTGTTGACCGACGAAGATGACACCCATCAGCGAACCGAACACGATGATCCCGGCCAGGGCCGCAACCCAGAACGTCCTCCGCCGTGCGATTTTCAAATCGAAGAGCGGGAATGACGTGCGGCTCTGTCGGAAGAGAAATACCGCCCCTGCTGCGAGAGCGATTGCACCCAACCCGAGTGCAACGGTTCCCATCCCGTCGACCGGAGCGAAATTGATACTGAGCACCAGCGCCGCAATGAACACAACCGACACGATTCCGCCGAGATTGTCTACCGGATCGGTAGTTTCGTTCACATGTGCAGGCACGAACGCAGCTGCCAGAACCAGGGCGACCAATGCTAGCGGCGACGTCACCAGGAATACCGAACCCCATTGAAACTTCTCCAACAATGCCCCGGACATCAGTGGTCCGAGCGCGGACATAGCGCCGCCGAGAGCCGACCACAACGCAATTGCTTTCGTGCGCGAAGCCCCGGACCACAACGCAGTGATGAGCGCCAGCGTCGTCGGGTAGGCCAGGCCAGCGGACAGACCGCCGAGCAACCTCGCACCGAACAGGACTTCGAAATTGGGCGCGAAACCGGCGATGACACAGGCTGGTATCGACAGCACCATCCCTAGAACCAACAACAGTTTGCGCCCATAGCGGTCCCCAAGAGCACCCAGATAGAGGACTGAACCAGCGAGGCCGAGCGAATACGCGACCGCGATCAGATTGAGCTGCGTCTGACTGGCGTCGAAGTCACGACCGATTGCCGGCAACGCGACGTTGGCCACCGCCAAATTCAGATTCGCGACGGAAGCAACGAGGATGAGTACGAACAGAACCAAACCGGCCCGCGCGGGTGCTGTGTGCCTGTCGACTGTAGTCACGTACTCAGTAAAACCCAGTGCCGCGTTCTCCGCCTCACCTCTCGAGTGCGAATCCGACGGTTTCGCCGCCGCTTGAATGTGACATCGAAGCCATCAAGGCGGTTTCAAGTGGTTGTTGCAACGACTAACTCGTTGATCACTTTTGCTGGTGATTTCCAGCCTAGTGTTTTCCGGGGGCGGTCGTTGAGTTCAGCGGCGACCGCTTGGAGTCGTTCGGCGGTGTGCACGGACAGGTCGGTGCCTTTTTTGAAGTATTGCCGCAGGAGTCCGTTGGTGTTTTCGTTCGTTCCGCGCTGCCAGGGACTGTGGGGGTCGCAGAAGTAGATTGCCATGTCGGTGGCCATAGTGATTTCTGCATGCCGACGCATTTCGAGACCTTGATCCCAGGTCACCGACTGTTTGAGTACCGCAGGCATCGACCGGATTGCCTCGATCATCGCGTCTCGGACGGCGTCGAGATTGTGCGAGTGCGGCAGGTGGAGCAGCATGGTGAACCGTGACGTGCGCTCGACGAGGGTGCCGATCGCCGATTTGTTGCCGGCACCGAGGATCAGGTCGCCTTCCCAGTGCCCGGGTACTGTGCGGTCTTCGACGTCGTCGGGTCGTTCGGAGATCAGCGTTTTGTCGGGGATGTGATGAGCGTTGCTGGGTACCCGGCCGTGTTTGCGGCGATGCGCCCGCCCGGTCCGTAGTGCATCGGCGACTTCGGCTTTGAGTTCGCCTTTGGCTTGGACGTAGATGGCGTTGTAGATCGTTTCGTGCGACACGTGCATCTCCGGTCGATCGGGGTAGTCGATCTTCAGTGTCGCCGAGATCTGTTGTGGTGACCACTTTTTGCGGAGTCTGCGGACGACTTCTGTGCGGAGCTCACTGTTGCGGTCGGCGAGTTTCGCGGCCTTGGGTCGGCGGGCGCGTGTGTCCGCTCGCTGGTGTGCGGACACTGATCGGTAGGTGCCGCCAAGGTTGGTGTTGCGTTTGAGTTCGCGGGAGACGACGGACTTGTGACGTCCGATCAGGTCGGCGATATCGGTCTGGGTTAGTCCCATCGCGGTGCCGATCGCGATTTCCTCTCGTTCGGCTTGCGAGAGGAATCGTCCGCTGGGTTCGGGCCGGACCCGTTTGGCCCCGCGGACGATTCCTGCCTTCTGATCTATCCACCGCTTGCCGGTGGTGCGGCTGACGCCGGCAGCGGCCGACGCGTGGATCACTGAAGCACCCGAATCTCGCATGGCATGGAACTTAGCGACTACTTCTGCGCGATTCGGGACAACACGTCGTGGCATCTGCTCGACATCTCCTCAGGTCAGGAGCTGTGTTGCAACGACCACTTGAGATTGCCC
>NZ_MKKY01000071.1 GCF_002091955.1 Rhodococcus sp. 1168
CCATCCACAACCCACAATGTCACCCCAATGCACTGTCATTCAGCACTAACTGAACGGTATTGGGTGTAGCCCACATCCACGATGTCTCGAAACCTGCTGTGCGACCAGGTCGAGTTGAAGTCGCCGCTCACTATCACTCGGGGTAGCCCCGCGGATGCCGTCACCTCCTGCTTCAGCAGTTCCATTTCCGAGGCCCATACCGGCGTGGGGGACGGGTAGGGCGGTACGGGGTGCACCGAGTACACCCGGATGGGCGGGCCGGTGCCTACGTCGATGTCGGTGGACAGGTTCCACAGCAGGAACGTCGGTAGTTCTCGTTCGTTCGTCAGTGGGAAGCGGCTGTAGATGCCGGCGCCGCCTCCGCCTTCGGGGGTGGGACGGGTGAACTTGTAGGGCAGCAGATCTTCCAGACCCGCGGCGTCGAGGCCACTCAGGGCGCTGCTCGTGAGTTCTTGGACGGTGAGGATGTCGATGTCACGATCGATGACCTCGCGGACGATCTGATCGGGATCGGCCAGCCCGAGCATGAGGTTCGACTGCATGATTCGCAGAGTCGGGCCAGTGGAATCCTCCGATGCTGCGGCGGTCGAGCCGGGGACGTACAAGGGAGCGAAAAGCCCGACCCCCGTCGCGAAAGCAGCCGCCGACGCTGCGAAGAGGATCCATCGTCGTCCGAATGCGGCTACAACAGCGCCGATCACCGAGACGGAGAGAAGGAACGGTGTGAACGATGCGAGGGCCACGACATATCGGTTGTCGACCCGAGAAAAGTAGGCAAGCAACCCCAACAACGAGATCGACAGGCAGACCCCCGCCACCAATCTTGTAGCTGTTGTCCGCATTGTGCGGATCTTAACCGCACCGTTGGAAAGCACACCGCCCTAGCTCAGGAAGACCGCTGCTCGGTCGGCGAGGTCGAGTAGCGGGCCGGGAAGAATACCGAAGACGACGGTCGCGCCCACACCGATTCCGATCGTCAAGGTTGTAGCAACGCTCGGAGTCACTACCGTCGCGGTGCCGCTATCGGTGGGAGCCGGCTCGGAGAAGAACATCAGCACGATCACCCGGATGTAGAACACCGCAGCAATCGCGCTGCTCACTACACCCACCACGACAAGTGGTGCTGCGCCACTCTGCGCGGCTGCCTGAAAGACAGCGAACTTTCCAAAGAAACCACTTGTCAGCGGAATTCCGGCGAAGGCCAATAACAACAGTGCGAAGACCCCGGCGAGCAACGGTGACTGTTTGCCCAAGCCCGCCCAGCGTGAGATGTCGCCGACCTCACCGAACTCGTCCCGAACAACTGTAACCACTGCAAATGCCGCGACAGTGCTGAATCCGTAGACGAACAGATAGAACAGCGTCGAGGACAGTCCGGCAGCGTCGACGGCGATGAATCCGGTCAGAATGAAGCCGGCGTGCGTAATCGACGAATACGCGAGCATGCGTTTGATGTCGGTCTGTGTCACGGCCAGGATGGCGCCGATCAGCATCGTTGCGATTGCCACAGCCCACAGCGCTGGTCGCCATTCGGAACGGAGATCCGGTAGCGCTACGTAGAAGACCCTCGTCATAGCGCCGAACGCGGCGACCTTCGTTGCTGCCGCCATGAAAGCCGTGATCGGCGTCGGGGCGCCCTGATAGACGTCGGGGATCCACGAATGAAAAGGAATTGCACCGATCTTGAACAAGAGACCGACTCCCACCAGTGCGGTACCGAGTACCGCCAGGGCGTCGTTCCCGGTGCCAAAGGACACAGCATCACCGATATCACCGAGCGTGACGGAGCCGGCGTATCCGTACAGCAACGCCGATCCGAACAGGAAGAAGGCCGAAGAGAATGCGCCCAGAAGAAAATACTTCAATGCCGCTTCCTGTGACAGTAAGCGCCTTCGTCGGGCGAGTCCGCAGAGAAGATAGAGCGGAAGTGACAAGACCTCGAGGGCAACGAACATGGTCAACAGATCGTTCGAAGCCGGGAACAGCAGCATGCCCCCCAACGCGAACATCGTCAGCGGGAACACCTCGGTCTGGGCGACGCCGGCGTGCGTTGCTTGCCGCTCAGCCAGAGATCCTGGAACAGTCGAGGCTTGTGGCGCAAACGAATCCGCACGTGGTGGCGCTTTCTTGGGCGCGGCGCCCAGGCTCGGTTCGACCCTTCGCTCGGCGATCAGTAGTACCGAAGGGATCGCGATCAACAACAGGGTTCCCTGCAAGAACAATGCCGGGCGGTCGATGACAACCGAACCCATCATGGCAAGGCTGCCGGCGGAATCGCTTCCGTCCAAGGACAACGCAAGCACGACAACCGCTGCCAGAGCCGCGCCGATACCACCGATAGCGAGCCCGACATGTGCCGGATATCTGGCGGACCTGGGAAGAAATGCCTCCACGAGAACTCCGAGAACCGCGACACCGAAGATGATGAGCATCGGTGCCAGCTGGCTGTACTCGATACTCGGGGCCACCACAACTGCGTCACCGGTCATCTGATTCCTGCCTGTCCGTCAGCGGTGAGATCGTCGGAGTCGACCGAAATCACCGTCGTCGCTACCGCGGGCGAGATTATGTCGAGGATCGGTTTCGGGTACAGCCCCAACACGATCAGAAGCGTTATCAATGGCACCATCACGGCCAGCTCGCGTGGAACGAGGTCGTGCACATCGGCGTTCTTTTTTTCGAGTGGACCGGTCATGACCCGTTGATAGAGCCACAGGATGTAGACGGCCGACAGAACGAGCGCTGACGTCGCGACGACTGCCGCAACCTGGTAGCGGGTGAACGTTCCTATCAGGACCAGGAATTCACTGACGAAAGGCGCCAACCCGGGGAGCGAGAGAGTCGCCAGGCCGGCAATGAGGAAGGTACCGGCGAGGACCGGGGCGACCTTCTGGATTCCGCCGTAGCTGTCGATCGCGCGCGTGCCGCGACGCGAAACCAGGAACCCGGCGACGAGGAACAATGCTGCAGTGGAGATTCCGTGATTGACCATGTAGAGCGTCGAACCGGTCTGGCCCTGACTGGTCATAGCGAAGATCCCGAGGATGATGAAGCCGAAGTGCGAGATCGACGTGTAGGCGATCAACCGCATGACGTCGGTCGAAGCGATGGCAAGGATTGCGCCGTAGACGATTCCGATCACTGCCAGCGTCACGACGAGCGGTGCGAAATATTTCGATGCGTCGGGGAAGAGCTGTAGGCAGTAGCGGAGCATGCCGAATGTTCCGACTTTGTCCACGACGGCCATCATCAGTACCGCCGTTGCGGGTGTCGATTCGACTGCGGCTCCCGGCAGCCACGAATGGAACGGCCACAGTGGGGCTTTCACAGCGAAGGCGAACATGAAGCCGAGGAACAGTGCATTGAGCAATCCAGGTGAAACTCCGAGATCGCCGGCTGCCGCGGAAGCTGCTATCTCTCGAAAGTCGAATGTTCCTGTGCATACGTACAACCCGATGACGGCAGCGAGCATGACGAGTCCACCCAGGAGGTTGTACAACAGGAATTTCACTGCTGCGGATGCGCGGTGCGTGCCGCCGAACCCACCGATGAGGAAGTACATCGGAATGAGCATCGCCTCGAAGAATACGTAGAACAGCAAAATGTCGAGGGCACTGAACGACATCAACACCATCGATTCGACAGCGAGAATCAACGCGACGTAAAGGTGTGCCGACCGTCCGATCCGTGGGTCGTTCCACCCGGCAACAAGAAGCAGTGGCAGCAGAACCGCGGTCAGGAGGATCAACACCACGGCAATGCCATCGACCCCCAGCTCGTAGCGGGCACCGAATGCCTCGATCCACGAATGGGATTCGACGAACTGGTACCTTGCGCCTCCAGGCTCGAACCGAACCGCCACGACTACGGCGACGACGAGTGTGAGCAGCGACGCCACGAGCGCCACTACTTTCGCCCACCCTGCCCGTGCTTTCGGCATGGCAAGCGCAGCTGCCGCACCGATGATCGGCAACACCCACAATGTCGTCAACCAAGGAAAGGAATTCACCACACCATCACCGCCACCATCATCGCGAGGAACACAGCCGTGCCGAGCAACATCGTCAGCGCGTAGGTACGTACGAAACCGGTTTGCAGCCGGCGGATTCGGGTCGATACCGCTGCGATGATCGACCCGAGAGCGACGGTGGCGCCGTCGATTGCAGTGTCGTCGAATACCTTCGCGGCCTGGGTGATCTTCTGGCCGGGACGCATCAGAGCGGCCTCGTTGAAGGCGTCGCCGTACAGATCCCGTCGTGCCGCCGTCGTCACCAGCGAGACCGGTTCAGGTGCTGTGGTCGGTATCGGCGATCGCGCATAGCGGAGGTACGCCACGAGTACTCCGACCGCGACGACAGCAAGCGCCATGGATGTCACCAGCCAGGCTGGAAGTGTGTGTGACTCTTCGACTTCGCCGAAAACGGGCTCCAACCATGACGTCAACGATCCTCCGAGGGTCAACAGCGCCCCCGCACCGACCGACCCGATCGCGAGCACGACCATCGGCCCGGTCATCACCGAAGGCGACTCGTGCGGGTGTGCATCGGGGGCCCACCGCGCAGTGCCGAAGAAGGTCATCAGCATTACCCGCGTCATGTAGAACGCGGTCAGACCGGCTCCGAACAGGGTGACGACGCCGAGCACGACGCCGGCCACGCCACCTGCACCGAAGGCGACCTCGATGATCTTGTCCTTGGCGAAGAAGCCGGAGAAAGGTGGAACACCGATGATGGCGAGGTAGCCGAGGCCGAACGTCACGAAGGTGATCGGCATCGACTTCCGCAGCGCTCCGTATCGGCGCATGTCGACTTCGTCGTTCATACCGTGCATGACGGACCCGGCACCGAGGAAGAGGCCGGCCTTGAAGAAGCCGTGTGCGAGTAGGAGCATGATCGCGAAGGTGTATCCGGCAGGGCCGAGTCCGGCGGCGAGCACCATGTATCCGATCTGGCTCATCGTCGATGCGGCCAACGCCTTCTTGATGTCGTCCTTGGCGCACCCGATGATCGCACCGAAGACGAGCGTCACCGCGCCTACGACGACGACCGCGGTCTGAGCCGCTGGGGCCGCGGTGAAGATCGGTCCCGACCGAATGATCAGGTACACACCTGCTGTCACCATCGTGGCCGCGTGGATGAGTGCCGACACCGGGGTCGGCCCTTCCATGGCGTCGCCGAGCCAGGATTGAAGCGGCACCTGGGCCGACTTACCGCACGCCGCAAGGAGCAGCACCAAACCGAGTGCGGTCAGCGTCGACTCACTCACCGCATCGGTCCCCGTCAGCACCTCGGAAAAGGACACGCCACCGAACGTGGAGAACATGATCATCAACGCGATCATCAATCCGATGTCACCGACGCGATTGACGACGAACGCCTTTTTCGCTGCTGCGGCCGCCGAGGGCTTGTACTGCCAGAATCCGATGAGCAGATACGACGCGAGGCCCACGCCTTCCCACCCGACGTACAGGCCGAGGAAGTTGTCGGCCATGACAAGCAAGAGCATCGCGGCCAAGAAGAGGTTGAGGTATGCGAAGAATCGTCGACGATCGGGGTCTTCGCGCATGTAACCGATTGCATAGATGTGGATGAGTGAACCGACCCCCGTGATGAGCAACACGAAGCAGATCGACAACTGATCGAGTTGCAGACCGAAATCGACCTGCAGATCGGCAACGGGAATCCACCGGAACAAAGTCTGGCTCACGGCGCGGTCCTCGGCGGTTCGGCCGAGCATCTCCACGAAGGCGAGGACCGCGACGACGAACGACGCCGACGCCACGGCGGTGCCGAAGATATGTCCCCATCGGTCAGCGCGGCGCCCGCACAGCAGCAGGATGGCCGCGCCCAGTAACGGGAGGGTCGGTAGTAGCCACATATCAGTACTTCAGCAGATTCGCGTCGTCGACAGAGGCAGATCGGCGAGTACGGAATATCGTCATGATGATCGCGAGCCCCACGACGACTTCGGCAGCGGCAACGACCATGGTGAAAAACGCGAACACCTGACCGTCGAGATTGCCGTGCATACGAGCGAAGGTGACGAACGCGAGATTGGCAGCGTTGAGCATCAACTCGACACACATGAAGACCACGATTGCGTTGCGTCGAAGCAGTACTCCCGCAGCGCCGATCGTGAAGAGCAACACGGCGAGGTACAGGTAGTTCTCCGGATTCACGGCGCCTCACCTCGGTGTCCACGGTGCATCGGGTTGATCGAGAGCTCCGACGGCGATCCGTCCGGCAACCGAGCCGGCCAATCGACGGCATTGTGCCTTGCATACACGCCAGGGCTGGGCATGGGCGTGACGTGTGTGCCTTCGCGGAATCGCTCCACGGACAACTCCCGTTGGCCCTTGCGGGGGTGAAAGTGCTCTCGATGGGCCAGCACCATCGCACCGACCGTAGCGATGATCAGTAGTGCGCCCGTCAATTCGAAAGCCCAGAGGTACCGGACAAAGATGAGCTCGGCCAGGCCCTCGACATTGCCACCCGAATTCGCGTCGTCGAGTCCGACGAAGTCCGGTCTGCCCGACTCCACCGATGCGTTGCCGATAGCACCGATCAGTACGAGACCGAACCCGACTCCTGCCGCGACGGCGGCAGGGCGCTGCCCCGTCAGGGTCTCGACCAACGAGTCCGCGGAATCGACACCGACGAGCATCAGAACGAACAAGAACAGCATCATGACGGCACCGGTGTAGACGACTATTTGGACGACACCGAGGAAGAGCGCTCCCTGAGCGATATAGAAGATGGCAAGAATGATCATCGTCACGGCCAGAAAAAGAGCCGAATACACTGCCTTGGAGGCGCACACCATTGCGAGCGCCCCGAGGACGGCCAACCCGCCGAGCAGCCAGAATTGGACGGCCTCGGCGGTCGATGTGGTCACTGGACCGTGCCGCGGTAATAGTCCGCGGCCGTGGCATTGTCGGCCATGGGGTGAGGGGCCGGCTCCATTCCAGGCTCCAACGGAGCCAACAGGCGATCCTTCTCGTAGATCAGATCTGCTCTGTTGTCGTCCGCGAGTTCGTATTCGTTGGTCATCGTCAATGCCCTTGTCGGACACGCTTCGATGCACAACCCGCATCCGATGCAGCGCAGGTAATTGATTTGATACACCTGGCCGTACCGCTCACCAGGAGAGAATCGTTCCTCCTCGGTGTTGTCGGCGCCTTCGACGTATATCGCATCGGCCGGGCACGCCCAAGCACACAGTTCGCAACCGATGCACTTCTCGAGCCCGTCGGCGTACCGATTGAGTTGATGCCGACCGTGGTAGCGGCGCGCGGTCGGAACCTTCTCCTCCGGGTAGAACTCGGTGACCGGCTTCTTGAACATCGTCGCAAACGTCACGCCGAATCCGGCTACGGGGCCTAGAAATTCAGGCATCGCTTCGCTCCTTGTCGTCAGTCGGAAGATTCTGTCCGGGCATCGGTGGTACCGGGAAGCCGCCGGCCATCGGATCGAACGGTGAGGGACCAGCGGCCTCGGTCGGTGGCGGCGGTGACGGCTTGCGTCGCCGTCGGCGCACAAGAGCGACGACGGCGAGAGCGGCGACTACTGCGCCCGCGACGAACAATGCGACCGTCCACGATCCGTAGCCTTCGATGCGCAAAGCTCGGACCGTCGCGACGAGCATGATCCATACCAGGGACACCGGAATCAGGACCTTCCAGCCGAGATTCATGAATTGGTCGTATCGAAGTCGCGGAAGTGTGGCGCGGAGCCAGATGAACACGAACAGGAATCCCCATACCTTGAGGGTGAACCACAGTACGGGCCACCATCCGGAATTCGCGCCGTCCCACAAGCTCAGTGGGAAGGGCGCATGCCAGCCGCCGAGGAACAGGGTCGTCGCGAGAGCCGACACAGTGACCATGTTGACGTATTCGGCGAGCATGAACATCGCGAAGTTGAGCGAGGAGTACTCGGTGTGGAAGCCGCCCACCAGCTCACCTTCGGCTTCGGGTAGGTCGAAAGGGGCGCGGTTGGTTTCGCCGACCATCGAGGTCAGATAGATGAGAAACGATGGGAAAAGCAGAAAGATGTACCAGGTGTTCGATTGTGCTGCAACGATTCCTGAGGTCGACATGGTGCCCGCATGGAGGAACACGGCGGTAAAAGACAACCCCATCGCAATCTCGTACGAAATGACCTGAGCGGTGGACCGAATTCCGCCGAGGAGAGGGTATGTGGAGCCGGAGGACCATCCGGCCAGCACGATTCCGTACACACCCACCGACGTGACGGCCAGGATGTACAGCACCCCGACGGGTAGGTCGGTGAGCTGGAGCGGTGTCAGCCGGCCGAATATCGAGACTTCGGGGCCGAACGGAATGACCGCGAAAGCCATGAATGCCGGGACGGCGGCAATGACCGGCGCCAGCAGGTAGATCGGCTTGTCGACGCCCTTGGGGATGATCCCTTCCTTGAGGGCCAACTTCACACCGTCGGCCAGACTCTGCAGTATGCCGCCAGGTCCGACGCGATTCGGTCCGACGCGCATCTGCATGCGCGCCATCACCTTTCGTTCGATGAGAATTGCCATCAACGGTGTCAGGATGAGGAAGACGAAGATGGCCAACGCTTTGGCGATGACGAGCCACCAGGGGTCGAGTCCGATTCCAGGAATCACCTACATCACCTCGTTCGCTGCTTCGATACGCACTACGGTTCCGATGCCGGATCCCAACTGGGTGTACACATGGGATCCAACCGAACGCATCGGGACCCACACCACACGATCGGGCATATCGGTGATCGTCAGCGGAAGTGTCACCGTGCCCCGCTCGGATCGGACAGTGACGAGATCGCCGTCGCCGACTGAACTCTCCCGCGCAGTCCCGACCGAGAGACGCACGACGGGTCGACGTGCGGTACCGGCCAGGTGCGGTTCCCCGTCCTGCATTCGTCCCGAATCGAGGAGCATCCGCCAGGTAGTCAGGACCGCTTCGCCGATGCCGGCTGTACGGGGCGCATCCAGTGCGGCATGGTGGTTCGGCGGGGAGGCCGGCTCACCCTTCCACGTCGACAGCACCGCAAGCTCGGCTCTGATGGCCGCGACATCGGGGGTGCCGAGGTCGACACCCATTTCGGCGGCAAGAGCATGAAGAACCCGACTGTCCGGTAGAGCCCGAACGTCGGTCAGTGCTGCCTCGAACGGCCGTGACCGTCCCTCCCAATCGAGGAATGTCCCTGCCTTCTCTGCCACCGTCGCAACGGGAAACACGACGTCTGCACGGTCGGTGACGTCGCTGGCTCGAATTTCGAGACTGACGACGAACGAGGCATTATCGACGGCCGCGGCAGCTGCCGCTGGATCCGGAAGATCTGCCAACTCGACGCCGCCGATCACGAGCGCGCGAAGGGACCGAGTCGATACCGCGTCGAGTAGCTCACTCGTGCCGAGTCCGGCGACATCGGGTAGCCCGCTCACGCCCCACATGTCGGCCATCTCTGTCCGAGCCCGCTGGTCGATCACCGGGCGCCCGCCCGGCAGAACATTCGGCATCGCGCCGGCCTCGATGGCACCGCGATCGCCTGCTCGTCGGGGAATCCAAGCCAGTTTCGCGCCCGTCGACTTCGCGAAACGGAGCGCTGCCGACAGTCCTCCGGGTGTGCACGCGAGTCGTTCGCCGACGATCACGACTGCACCGGCCCGACGGAAGAGGTCGATCTCTTCACGGTTCGACAGTGCCTCGAGTACCCCGATCTCACCGGTGGGAGCGCACTGCAACAGCTGGGCACCAAGCTTTTTCACGCCTGCGGAGGCAAACGGCGCGATCGAGACCACTCGTTGCCCGCGGGTTCGCACAGCTTTTCGCAAACGCAGGAATACGATCGGTGATTCCTCTTCCGGTTCGAAGGAGAGCAGGAGAACGGCGGGCGCCTGCTCGAGATCGTCGTACGTCACCGCCAACGACCGCCCGGCGACGCATGCAGCAAGGAACTCGCTTTCTTCCACCGAATGGGCCCGCGCTCGGAAGTCGATGTTGTTGTTGTCGAGCACGATTCGAGTGAATTTCGAGTATGCGTACGCGTCTTCGTGGGTCACCCGCCCACCGGCGAGAACTCCAACGTCGCGGCCGGCCGCGACGAGCCCGCGTGCAGCCACTGCCAAAGCCTCCGACCACGACGCCGGTTCCAACGCGCCGTTGTCGTTTCGAACCAGGGGAGTGGTGAGTCGGTCGCGTTCGGTTGCGTAGGTGAATGCCCAGCGACCCTTGTCGCAGTTCCATTCCTCGTTGACGGCGGGATCGTCACCGGCCAACCGGCGCAGTACTTTTCCGCGACGATGGTCGGTGCGTTGGGCACACCCACTCGCGCAATGCTCGCAGGTACTGGGCGTGGAGACCAGGTCGTAGGGGCGTGCTCGGAATCGGTATGCAGCGCCGGTGAGCGCTCCGACGGGACACACCTGAACGGTGTTTCCTGAGAAATAGGATTCGAACGGTTCGTTCTCGTAGATTCCGACCTGTTCCAGCGCGCCGCGCTCGAGTAACTCGATGAACGGGTCCCCGGCTATCTGCTGAGAGAAACGAGTACACCGTGCGCACAGCACACACCGTTCACGATCCAGCAGCACTTGCGAGGACAACGGTATCGGCTTCTGGAAAGTGCGTTTGACCTCGATGAATCGGGACTCGGAACGGCCGGCGGACATCGCCTGGTTCTGTAGCGGACACTCACCGCCCTTGTCGCAGACCGGGCAATCGAGTGGGTGATTGATGAGTAGTAGCTCCATGACACCTCGCTGTGCCTTGGCGGCTACGAGCGAGCTCTGCTGGGTATGGATCACCATTCCCTCCGTCACCGTAGTGGTGCACGAGGCGAGCAACTTACGTTGCCCTTCCACCTCGACGAGACACTGACGGCATGCGCCTACCGGCTCGAGCAGCGGGTGATCGCAGAATCGGGGGATCTGAATTCCGCTCAGTTCAGCTGCTCGAATGACCAATGTGCCTGCAGGCACACGGACCTCGATACCGTCGATGCTGATAGTCACAGTCTCCGTCGTGGTGGTCATGAGGTGAGTGCTCCCGCCATCAGGGTCGAACGATGTGGGTCGAACGGGCACGGCTTACCCAGGTGTTCGAGGTATTCCTCGCGAAAGTACTTCAGCGAGGAAGTGATCGGACTGACTGCGCCGTCGCCGAGCGCACAGAATGCCTTTCCGAGGATGCTGTCGGAGACGTCGAGCAGGGTATCGAGGTCGGCGAGTGTGCCCTGCCCGGTCTCGAGCCGCGCGTAGATCCCGACCAGCCAGTAGGTGCCCTCCCGGCATGGCGTGCACTTGCCGCAGGACTCGTGCGCATAGAACTCGGTCCACCGTCTCACCGCGCGGACCACGCAGGTGGTTTCGTCGAAGATCTGCAGCGCTTTGGTTCCGAGCATCGAACCGGCGGCGGCGACACCTTCGTAGTCCAAGGCGACGTCGAGGTGTTCGTCGGTGAATATCGGTGTCGAGGATCCACCCGGTGTCCAAAACTTCAGGGTGTGACCCGCGCGGACTCCGCCCGCGTAACCGAGCAACTCGCGCAACGTAATTCCGAGCGGAGCCTCGTACTGGCCGGGTTGGGTGACGTGGCCCGACAACGAGTAAAGGGTGAAGCCCGGCGACTTTTCGGTCCCCATCGACCGAAACCAGTCGACGCCGTTGCGTAGTACAGCGGGGACACTGGCGATCGACTCGACGTTGTTCACCACAGTCGGGCGCGCGTAGAGACCGGCGACGGCAGGAAACGGCGGACGGAGGCGAGGCTGCCCGCGTTTGCCTTCGAGCGAATCCAATTGAGCGGTCTCCTCGCCGCAGATATAGGCGCCGGCGCCGGCGTGCACGATCACCTCGAGATCGAAACCGCTGCCCAGGATGTCGCGTCCCAGATATCCCGCCGCATAGGCCTCGGCAACCGCGGCATGCAGTCTCCGTAGTACCGGAACCACTTCGCCGCGAAGGTAGATGTACGCACGATGCGCTCGAATTGCATAGCAAGCGATGACGATTCCCTCGAGCAACACCTGCGGTGTCGCCAGGAGCAGCGGCATGTCCTTACACGTGCCGGGCTCCGACTCGTCCGCGTTGACCACCAGGTAGTGCGCCTTACCGTCCTCCTGCGGAATGAAACTCCACTTCATTCCCGTCGGGAAGCCTGCCCCGCCGCGACCTCGAAGACCGGAATCCTTGACCGTGGCGATGACGTCGTCCTCGGGCATCGACAGCGCTCTATGCAGACCCTCGTAGCCGCCGTGGCGCAGATAGGTTTCCAGGGTCCACGATTGCGGATCGTCCCAGTAGTCACTGAGAACCGGAGTCAGGGGCACGTCAATTTCCCTTCTCGGGAGGTACTGATTCGCCGGGTGCAGGCGCTGGCTTGTTCTTGGTCGTTTCCGCTGCCGCGGCATCCGCCGACTCGAGGGGCGGCGCACCCTCGTCCGAGGGTTCGTGCGCCGTCGGGGCGGTCATCGACAGTGCGCGTGCGACGCGCAGGCCCGCGAGGGTCGGGCCGCCCGCAGTACCACCGGCCTCTACCGCGCCGGGGCGTTCGTCGGGGAAACCCGCAAGGATTCGCTCGGTCTCCCGGAACGTGCAGAGCGATGCACCCCTGCTCGGAACGACCTCGCGTCCCGAACGCAAGTCGTCGAGGAGGGTGCGCGCAGATTCGGGAGTCTGATTGTCGAAGAACTCCCAATTGACCATCACCACCGGTGCGTAATCGCAGGCAGCGTTGCATTCGATGTGCGTCAACGTGACGGGGTCGTCGACGCCTCCGGGGTGGTCCTCCAGGGCTTCGAGGATGGCATCGCCGCCCATCACTGCGCACAACGTGTTGGTGCACACTCCCACCAGGTAGTCACCTGTTGGTTCGCGCCGATACATCGAGTAGAAAGTTGCTACTGCGGTGACTTCGGCGCCGGTCAGTCCAAGCCGATGTGCGCAGAACTCGATACCTGTCGGAGTGATGTACCCGTCCTCGGCCTGGACCAGATGCAGGAGCGGAAGGAGTGCCGACCGAGCCATCTCCGGGTCGACATCCCCGGGCGGGGTGTACCTTGCGACGATCCTGTCCGCATCCAGCGACAACCGAGTCGCTGTGTCCGGTGGGTACGGGGCAGCACGGGTGGTCAGTTCCACATAGATGGGTTCGCTCATCGGTCCACACCTCCCATCACCGGATCGATACTTGCCACAGCAGCGATGACATCAGCGACCATGCCGCCTTCGCACGTGGCTGCAACCGCTTGCAGGTTGGTGAAGGATGGATCTCGGTAGTGCACCCGAAACGGTCTTGTGCCGCCGTCGCTGACCATGTGGACGCCGAGTTCACCGCGCGGCGATTCGACTGCGACGTACACCTGACCCGGTGGGACCCGAAAGCCCTCGGTGACGAGCTTGAAATGGTGGATCAACGATTCCATCGAGGTGTCCATGATTTCGCGCACGTGTTCGGCAGAATTACCCATACCGTCCGGTCCGACGGAAAGATCGGCAGGCCACGCTATTTTCTTGTCGTCCACCATGATCGGTCCTGGTCGAAGCCGGTCGAGGCACTGCTCGGCAATCTTGAGTGATTCCTTCATCTCGTCGATCCGCACGAGGTATCGACCGTAGGCATCGCAACCGGTGTCCGTGCACACCTCGAATTCGTAGTTTTCGTATCCGCAATAGGGTTCGGAGACGCGGAGGTCATGAGGGAGGCCGGTGGAGCGAAGCATCGGACCGGTGATTCCAAGAGCCATACAGCCAGTCAGATCGAGATAACCGATCCCTTTGGTCCTGGCCTTCCAGATCGAGTTCTCGTTCAGCAGATTCGACATATCGCGTAGGCGAACAGGCAAAGTTTTCAGTAACTCTCGCACTTTCGCCACCGCGTCTTCGGGTAGATCCTGGGCGAGTCCGCCGGGTCGAATGAACGCGTGGTTCATCCGCAATCCGGTGATCATCTCGAACACGTCGAGAATCAACTCGCGC
Organism: Rhodococcus sp. 1168; assembly: GCF_002091955.1. GTDB lineage: Bacteria > Actinomycetota > Actinomycetes > Mycobacteriales > Mycobacteriaceae > Rhodococcoides. The sequence continues at coordinate 13,975 of NZ_MKKY01000071.1, forward strand.
TCACGAAACCCGAACAGCATCGCCGTAACTGCACCCAATTCCATTCCGCCGGTGGCCAGCGCGACGAGGTGCGAAGAAATGCGATTGAGTTCCATCAACAGAACCCTGACGACGGTCGCACGTTCGGGTACTTCCTCGGTGATATCGAGAAGCTTTTCGACACCGAGACAGTACGCAGTTTCGTTGAAGAAGGGGGACAAATAGTCCATCCTGGTCACGAAGGTCACGCCCTGCGTCCAATTTCGAAACTCGAGATTCTTTTCGATTCCAGTGTGCAAGTAGCCGATTCCGCATCGTGCTTCGGTCACGGTTTCGGCTTCGATCTCGAGAATCAAGCGAAGTACCCCATGCGTCGACGGGTGCTGTGGCCCCATGTTGACGACGATGCGCTCTTCGGAGGAGCCTGCAGCCGATTCTGCTGCAGCAGCGACTATGTCGTCCCAATCTTGCCCGGAGACGGTCAACGATCGTTCGCTCATCACTTGTACCCCCGTCGTTGGTCCGGTGGAGGAATACTCGCACCCTTGTACTCGACCGGGATTCCTCCGAGTGGATAGTCCTTGCGTTGTGGATGGCCCTCCCAGTCGTCGGGCATCTGAATTCGAGTCAACGAAGGATGACCGTCGAACTGGATTCCGAAGAAGTCGTACGTTTCACGTTCGTGCCAGTCGTCGGTCGGATAGATCTCGACCAGCGACGGCAGGTGCGGATCGGCATCCGAAACCGATACTTCGAGACGGATTCGACGATTGTGGGTTATCGACATCAACGGAAATACTGCGTGTAATTCTCGGTCGACCTGCTGGGGATAGTGGACGCCACTGACACCCAGGCACAGTTCGAATCGAAGTTCCGGTTCGTTGCGGAGCGTTGTCGCCACCGCAAGAAGGTGTTCGCGTCGAACATGCAGGGTGAGTTGACCGCGGAAGACCACGACGGCTTCGATTGCTTCATCGATCGTCGTGTCGAGTCGGGGAAGTGTGCGTTCCAATTCATCGGCAATGACATCGAAGTATCCGCCGTAGGGTCGGGATGCGCTCTCCCGCAGCAGCGTAGGTGGCACCAACCTCCCATACCCGGATGTGTCACCGGTACCCTTCACACCGAACATTCCACGTCGATCGGACGTCACCGCAGCAACCCCTTGAGTTCGAAAGTAGGTGTCGACGCCAATGCGGCGGCTTCCGCTGCGCGGGCGACCGTTTCGCGGTTCACGCCGAGCGGCATCTCCTGTATTTTCTTGTGCAGTTCGAGGATTGCATCGAGCAGCATTTCCGGTCTGGGCGGGCACCCGGGCAAGTAGATGTCCACCGGAACCACATGGTCGACGCCTTGGACGATCGCGTAGTTGTTGAACATGCCGCCCGAGGACGCGCATACCCCCATGGCCAGAACCCATTTCGGCTCAGCCATCTGATCGTAGATCTGACGAAGCACGGGCGCCATCTTCTGGCTGACCCGGCCGGCGACGATCATCAGGTCCGCCTGCCGCGGGGAGGCACGAAATGCTTCCATACCGAATCGGGCGATATCGAATCGGCCGGAACTGGTAGCCATCATTTCGATTGCGCAGCAGGCGAGGCCGAATGTGGCGGGCCAGAGTGAGCCCTTCCTGACGTATCCGGCGAGGCCTTCGACCGTACTCAGCAGAAAGCCACTCGGTAGCTTCTCTTCGAGACCCATATCTGACCCTTCCGATTCAAAGTTCTTGAAAGTGGCGAACCTAATCCCAGCTGAGCCCGCCGCGACGCCATTCGTAGGCGTAGGCGACTGCAGCGCTGACGACGAACAGTCCCATCGCGAGAAGCCCGAATACGCCGAGCGCGTCGAAATGCACGGCCCAGGGATATAGAAAAACGATTTCGATGTCGAAAATGATGAACAGCATCGCCGTCAGATAGAACTTCACGGGGTAGCGACCTGCACCCATCGGTTGAGCCGTCGGCTCGATACCGCATTCGTAGGCATCCATCTTCGCCCTGTTGTACCGCTTCGGGCCGACTACCGAGGCGATGACGACGGAGACGAGAGCGAAGGCGACGGCGACAGCACCGAGGACAAGGATGGGAATGTACTCGTTCATGCTGTTCGCGCCTCCGTGCATGCCTTGTGGGCAGCCTGTAGGAATGTGAGCTGAAACACAGCCTACCGGTGCGATGCCCCGACGTGTCTCGATTTCGGACTGCGAGGAAGGAGTGTCGGGTCCACTACGCGGGAAAAGTTTGGGACGGTGGCACTTTCGGTAGGTTTTCGAGCAGTTTCACGACCGTTTCCGCCAACACGAACGGGTCCAGCGGATGTGGCACTGCGGCGTCGGCGCCGGACCAATCTGCCAACCATCTGTCGTCCGGTCGGCCGGTCAGAACCACCAACGGTGGACAGTGTGCGAGCTCGTCCCGCAGTTGCTTCGCCACGCCCATTCCCCCGGCCGGCGCCGACTCCCCGTCGAGGATGGCGAGGTCGATGCCCCCGCCGTCCAGATAGTGAATCACCATCGGGGCCGATGCGACTTCGAGATAGTCGAAGGTTCCGAGCGTCGCTTTCGGGTGTGTGCCGATAGCCGTCGTCACATACGTGCGCGTGTCGGAGTTGCTGCTGTACACGAGAATGCGGAGAGCAGGGGTCACGGGACCTGATGCTACGACCGGGGATGCAGGAGACGTGGGCGATTCATGTTTCCAAGGGCGTTCCACTTGGGATAAAAGTGTAACGTTCCTTGCTTGTCGGGGGATAGACCGTCGAACAGAGTCGCCACCGAGCGACAGCGGCCGAAAGGAACCTCGATGCAGGATCAGCACGTTCCACAATTTCCGCACGTGTTCGGTCCGAACGAGGACGTGCTGACCGAGTTCGGTGTGAGTCGGCAGAGCTTCATGGCCCGATTACGAGAGATTCTCCTGCAGGATCCACCCCCCAAGGGCCTCGATCGCACGGATGTCGCTGCACTGCTGAGGGTCTGTCGCGCCTGAGGATCAGGCCCTCGCGTACTCCAGAATTGCGTTGCCCTTGGACGTCCCGCGCACGCTGCGCAACTCGAGCTTGGTGAGCGGGTCACCGGGTTCGAACATCTTTCGACCCGATCCGGCAATCACGGGGTGTGTCATCAGCGTCAGAGAGTCGAGGAGTCCGGCGAAGAACAGGTGGCGCACGATCGAAATGCCGCCGACCACAGCGATCTCTCCTCCTTTCGACGCCTTCAAATCGTGAACGAAGTCATTGAGATCCCCGTCGATGAGTGAGGCATTTTCCCAGGTTAGTGGACCGGTGAGCGTCCTGGAAGCGACGTGCTTGGGTACAGAGTTGATGAAGCCCCCGAAGCCGTCCTCGTCCCCTGCGGTCGGCCAATATCCCGACCACTGCTCGTAGCCGACTCGTCCGAGAATTACCGCGTCCACTCGCTCGATCATCGCCCCCAGCAGACCCCCCATTTCTTCGTCGAAACTGTCGAACTGCCATTGTTCGGGGGACTCGACCACTCCGTCTACGGAGTGAAACAGACCTGCTGTCAGTGTGCGCATCGATCTTCTCTTTTCGTGGTTGTCGGGGCTCTTCTCGTTCGACCTGCGGACTCGGTGAAACTCATCGGTACGCGAGCGTGCCGCAGAGGTAGCAGACTGGTGCCGTGACCGATGCCACCGAACCACCGCCCAAGCCGAGGACCGCCGAGCATTCGCGGCTCGCCGAGTCGCCCGGCGTGTCCGGGCCCTGGCGTCAGTGGGGCCCCTATCTCGCCGGCCGGCAGTGGGGCACAGTCCGTGAGGACTACTCGATCGATGGGGACGCCTGGCAGTCCTTTCCCTTCGATCAGGCGCATGCACGGGCCTACCGGTGGGGAGAGGACGGATTGGGCGGGATCTGCGATCGTTTCGGGTTTCTCAACTTTGCTTTCGCGCTGTGGAACCGCAAGGACCCCGTCCTCAAGGAACGACTCTTCGGTCTTACCAACGGTGAAGGCAACCACGGCGAGGACGTCAAGGAGTACTGGTGGGTCGTCGACGGCACACCCAGCCACAGCTGGATGCAATGGCTCTACCGCTATCCGCACGCCGAGTACCCGTACCGGCAGCTTCGTGAAGAGAACGCGCAACGAGGGCGCGACGAACGGGAGTACGAACTCTCCGATACCGGAATTCTCGACGAGAACCGATTCTTCGACGTGCAGGTCACCTACGCCAAAGCAGCCCCGGACGATATCGCCATCGTTATCTCGATCACCAATCATGGCCCCGAGGCCGCGTCGGTCGATCTGCTGCCGCATCTCTGGTTGCGCAACACCTGGGCGTGGGGTCGCGACGACCGTGGCGGCGCCCTCTCGGAAATGACGGCCCCCGAATTGCAGTCCGGCCGGGTGCGCGCAATCGCAGCCGAACATGGCTTTCTCGGAAAGTATTATCTCAGCGCCGAAGGGGAACCCGAGGTCCTCTTCTGTGACAACGAAACGAACTCGGCGCAGCTCTGGGGTCAGGAGAATGCAAGCGCGTACTGCAAAGACGGAATCGGCCGCCGCGTCGTCGAAGGTGACACCGGCGCGATCAACCCTGAGCAGACGGGCACGAAGTCGGCGTTCTGGTTTCGATTCGACGACATCGCACCCGGCGCTACGGTCGAGGTCAAGTTGCGTTTGTCTCACAACGAACCGGACGCACAGACCTTCGGGCGTGGGTTCGACGCCATTGTTGCCGACCGACGTTCGGAAGCCGACGACTTCTTCGGTGTCGTGATCGGATCCGATCTGGACGAGAATGATCGCCATATCGCTCGGCGAGCGTACGCGGGGCTTTTGTGGACGAAGCAGCTCTACCGTTACGACGTCGAGCAATGGCTCGAAGGCGACCCGGTGGGTGAGCCCGCACCGCCGTCGCGGCGCGATCCCGCGGCGCGAAATACGCACTGGCGTCACCTTGCCCTCGCTGACGTGATATCGATGCCCGACGAATGGGAGTATCCGTGGTTTGCTGCTTGGGACTTGGCTTTTCATACCATTCCTCTTGCCCACGTGGATCCGGATTTCGCGAAGGAACAGTTGGTGCTGATGTGCCGGGAGTGGGCGATGCATCCCAACGGTCAGCTCCCCGCTTACGAGTGGGAGTTCGGTGACGTCAATCCACCGGTCCATGCGTGGGCGGCGTGGCACGTCTACCGCATCGACGGATACCGTGACCGAGAATTCCTGGTGCGTGTGTTCACCAAGCTGCTGTTGAATTTCTCTTGGTGGGTGAACCGAAAGGACTCGGCGGGTTCGAACATCTTCGAGGGTGGCTTCCTCGGAATGGACAATATCGGCTTGTTCAACCGCTCTGCGCCCTTGCCGCCAGGATTTCGGCTCGAACAATCCGACGCCACGAGTTGGATGGCGTTCTACTGCCAACAGATGTTCAAGATTTCGCTCGAGCTCGCGCGTCACGACAATGCCTGGGACGACGTCGCGACGAAGTTCTTCTCGCACTTTCTGTCCATCGCGAAAGCTGTCAAATCTTTTGGATCGCAACATATTTCACTATGGCACGAAGAGGACGGGTTCTTCTACGACGTCCTCGTTTCGCCAGAGGGTGACGCGGTACCGATGCGGGTACGTTCGATGGTCGGACTGCTCCCGATTCTCGGTGCTACCGAGATTCCGTCGTGGGTCGAGGAGGAATGCCCTGATCTGACCGCACGTCTGCGGTGGGTGCAGCATCGTCGACCTGACATGGTCAGTCCGTTGCTCGCACGGAAGGACGGCGACGAAATTCGAGTGCTGCTCTCCCTCGTCGAACCGGAACGACTCAAGCGTGTGCTGGCCAGGATGTTCGATTCGGAAGAGTTCCTGTCGCAGTACGGAATCAGGTCACTGTCGGCGTCGTACCGGGACGGCGTCACGTTCGATGTCGACGGCCGCAGTCTGTCCATCGAGTACGAACCCGGCGAATCACGCACGGGCATGTTCGGTGGCAACTCGAACTGGCGTGGCCCGATCTGGTTCCCGGTCAACGTGTTGTTGGCCGACAAGTTGCGCGCATACGGCCGTCACTACGGCGAATCCTTCACCATCGAGATTCCCACCGGATCCGGCAATCACCGCACCTTGACGCAGGCAGCAGATTTGATCGACAGCGGGTTGGCGTCGCTGTTTCGGCCCGTGAACGGCAAGCGTCCTGCGGACGGTGCGCGAATCGAGGCGAGCGAGGACCCGTTGTGGACCGTGCACCCCACCTTCAACGAGTATTTCGACGGTGACACCGGGGAAGGCCTGGGAGCATCGCACCAAACTGGTTGGACGGGACTGGTGGCGCATCTGCTGAGGCCGCGTCTGCCGTTGTAGGCGCGGCGCGTCCTAGAGTGGGTAAATGAAGATTCGCGGCGCAGTGCTCGAGGAAATCGGACGGTCTCGGCCGTTCGCCCAATCTCGGCCGATCACGATTTCGGAACTCGATCTCGACCCGCCCGGTGAGGGGGAATTGCTCGTCCGAATCGAGGCCGCCGGCCTGTGTCATTCCGATCTGTCCGTGGTCGACGGCAATCGGATCCGGCCGGTTCCGATGTTGCTCGGGCACGAGGCAGCCGGACGCGTCGAGGCGCTCGGGTCCGGGGTCGAGGACATCGCACTAGGCACCCGCGTGGTGATGACCTTTCTGCCTCGATGCGGAGAATGCGCTGGCTGCCGGACCGACGGGCAGATGCCTTGCGTGCCAGGCAGTGCGGCGAACAATGCTGGTGAATTACTCGGTGGCGGTGGGAAATTGGCGCGTGCGGGCTTGGAAGTCAAACACCACCTCGGGGTTTCCGGATTTGCAACACATGCGGTAGTGAGCCGCAAATCGATCGTAGCCGTCGACGACGATATTCCGGCCGACATCGCGGCGGTGCTCGGCTGTGCAGTATTGACCGGCGGTGGCGCAGTCCTCAACGCCGGTGCGCCCAGGCCCGGCCAGTCCATCATGGTGGTCGGTCTCGGTGGCGTCGGAATGGCCGCTGTACTGACGGCTGTATCCGTGGGCGCCGGTGAGGTCATCGGAGTCGATGCAGTGGCTGAGAAGCTGGCAACCGCTCGCGAACTCGGTGCGACTCGGACGTATTCACCTGCCGAGCTGCATGAGCTGGGTATCAAAGCGGACATCGTGATCGAGGCTGCAGGAAACGCGCGCGCCTTCGAAGCAGCCGTCGCCGCGACGGCACCCGGCGGCAGGACGGTCACCGTCGGCCTTCCCTCTCCCGACGCCAGATCCTCGATATCGCCTCTCGGACTCGTCGCCGAAGCGCGCACGATCATCGGCAGCTATCTCGGTTCTGCAGTGCCCGAGCGTGACATTCCAAAGTATGCGCAGCTCTGGCGTGAGGGCAGGCTACCTGTCGAGAAGCTGATCTCCTCGCGAATCCGGCTCGAGGACATCAACTACGGCATGGACGAACTCGCCGACGGCAGAGCGATCCGTCAGGTCATCACCTTCGACGAGCAGTAGCGACCCAGCGGCCGTTGCTGCGTCCGATCTCGATGGGATGGTCGAAGCACGCGCTGATGTTCTCGGTCGTCAGTACGTCCTCGACGAGGCCGTCGACCATGATGTGGCCGTCGCGAATGAGCACGGCATGCGTCGTGGACTTGGGAATTTCCTCCAGATGATGCGTCACAAGGATGCTCGACAATGATTCGTGCTGTGCGCGCAGATTGTCGAGCGCGGCGAGAAGTTGTTCGCGAGCAGCGAGGTCGAGTCCGGTTGCAGGTTCGTCCAGAAGCAGAAGCGCAGGGTTCGACAGGAGTGCTCGCGCGATCAGCGCGCGGCCACGTTCACCCTGCGAAAGTGTGCGCCAAGACGAGTCGCTGCGATCCTCGATACCGAGGGAGGCGATGAGCGATCGGGCCCGGTCTTTCTGCTCGGAAGTGGCCGACCATCGCGGAATCAGATCGGGGGTGTTGGTGAGCCCGGTGAGAACAGTCTCGAAAAGCGTCAATGGGGCCTCGATACGCAGTCGAGGATCGACGTGGCCGATATGGGTGCGCAGCTCGCGCATGTCGACACGGCCGAGTTGGTGACCGAGGACATGGACGGTGCCCCGAGTGGGGTGCACTGACGCGCCGAGCATGCTCAGCAACGTGCTCTTACCTGCTCCGTTGGCACCGAGCAGCACCCAGTGCTGCCCCTGTTCGACCTGCACCGATGCGCCGCGCAGTAGATGTCGTCCGCCTCTGACCAGGTCGACGTTGTGGGCGCGCACGACACTTTCCGTATTCACCGGTCGACAGTATCTTGACACCGAGTCCGGTTTGCGGCCTGCCCGACGACTACCGATTTCCAACCGGCGTAGTACGGGTACCTCGCAAGTCAGTAGGCTTGCCGAAGCCGTCAGTGTCAGCGAAAGCAGTGTCAGCGAAAGAGAGTGGAAACAGTCGTGAGTGCACAAGCGCCTATTCGAGTCGGCGTCCTCGGGGCCCGCGGCAAGGTGGGGCAAGCCATCTGCGACGCCGTCACGGCAGCAGACGGGCTCGAATTGGTTGCCACGGTCGATCAGGGCGACCCGATTTCGACCTTTGTCGACGCAGCCACCGAGGTCGTCGTGGACTTCACGCATCCGGACGTGGTGATGGACAACCTGAAGTTCCTCGTGGAGAACGGTATTCATGCCGTTGTCGGAACTACGGGCTTCGACGAGGGACGCCTCGATACCGTCCGGTCATGGCTGGCGAACTCGCCCCGGACCGGTGTCCTGATCGCGCCGAACTTCGCTATCGGCGCCGTACTGACGATGCGGTTCGCCGAGCAAGCAGCACGATTCTTCGAATCTGTCGAGGTGATCGAACTACACCACCCGAACAAGGCCGACGCGCCGTCCGGTACCGCCTACCGCACGGCCCAGGTCATCGCCGACGCCAGGAAGAAGGCCGGCGTAGGCCCGAGTCCGGATGCCACCACCACGAAGTTGGACGGTGCCCGAGGCGCCGAGGTAGACGGCGTTCGCGTCCACTCCATTCGGCTCGCCGGACTGATTGCCCATCAGGAAGTTCTGCTGGGAACGCAGGGGGAGACGCTCACCATCCGGCACGACTCGATGGACCGCTCGTCCTTCGCTCCCGGGGTCCTACTCGGTGTGCGTGAAATTTCCGGACGACCCGGGTTGACGGTCGGACTCGACCCCTTCTTGGATCTGTAGCGAGGTTGCGATGAACAAGGCCACCAAAGTTGTGCTCATCATCGGCGTCATGGTGCTGGTTCTGGGCTTCTATTTCTACCTTCTCGGAAGTCGCGGACTATCGCTGATTCAGACCGGCGGCCCGGTCAACATCGGTCTCGGAATAGGCGTCATTCTGTTGCCCATCCTCGGAGTATGGATTGTCGGCGCCACCCTCAAAGCAGGGTTCGATCATCAGCATCTGGCCAGCCGGATGCGCGAGGAGAACCTCGAACTCGACGTCTCCGATCTGCCGACGATGCCGTCGGGTCGTATTGCCCGCGACGCCGCCGACCAACTCTTCCAACAGATCAAAGGTGAGTGGGAGAAGGATCCGGACAACTGGCGCAACTCCTACCGATTGGCGCGAGCCTACGACTACGCAGGCGACCGAGGCAGAGCCCGCGAAACGATGAAGCGGGCAGTAGAACTCGAACGGCAGGAATCCGCGGACCGATGACCGCCACTCTGCTCGTCGTCCACCACACACCGTCGCCGGTGACGCGTGAGCTTCTCGAAGCGGTGCTGGCGGGTGCGAATGATCCCGATATCGAGGGCGTGACAGTTCGGAGCGTTCCCGCGCTGAGTGCAACGATCTCCGATGTCCTGAGCGCCGACGGCTACCTTTTCGGAACACCGGCGAATTTCGGCTACATGAGCGGTGCTCTCAAGCATTTCTTCGACACCACCTACTATCCGTGTCTTGACGCAGTCGCCTCCCGCCCGTACAGCATGTGGGTTCACGGCAACAACGACACCGTCGGCGCAGTATCGGCGATAGCGAAGATCGCCACCGGGTGGGCGCTGGAAAACGTTTCCGCTGCACTGGAACTGACGACCGCGGATAAGGCCGCCAAGGATTCTTGCTACGAACTCGGCGGCACGTTGGCAGCAACTCTCATGAGCTGAACCGCCATGTCTTCAGAACGGTGGGGGCTCGGCGCGTTCGCGTAGTCGAACGACTGCGCCGTGTTCGCGGAATCGGCGTCGCAGATTTTGGATTCGCGCCCGCGCAACATCGGTCGCGGCGTCTCGGAGGTCCTTGGTCGTAGGTGGTTGCGTGCCGGGCGATTGATTCTTTTCCCACCAGGTCACCGTGACCGGATCGGGCTCGGGTTCCGAACCTCGTTTTCCGCGTCGGCGGGCTCTGGGTAAGCCCAGCCCTCCCGGATCCGGGAGCGAGATCCGCCGGTATCCGGAGCGGCTCGTCCACAGGATCGCGCAGCCCTGCAGGAGGGCGACGGTCCAGCTGCGCGATGTCTTGGCCTGGTGGTGGCGGGTGCAGACGGGGTGCAGGTTCGTCTCGATAGTCCACCCCCCGCGCTCGGGGTTGTTGTGGTCGAACGGGACGATGTGGTCGAGTTCGCACTTCGTGGAGGAGACATCGCAGTGTTCGAAGGTGCACGTCCGGTGGCTCATCCGTACACGTGCTGCGGTCTCGGTCGAGGGCTTGTACGTCAGCGCGCCCGGCGGTGGGCAGGTAAGACCACCGTGTCCGTCGGGAAACATTCCCGCGGCCAGTGTCGGGTCGTTCTCGATGGTGGCGAGTAGTTCGGCGGAGAACTTTGCTCGGACCGATTCGCTGATTTCCGATCGTGCAGGGCCGAACGTTCGGGGAAATGCGCGGGGGACAATGCCACCTCGGCGCACCCGACCGCGTCCGATCAGATGCTCCGAGAGGGGTTGACCGACAGTCGAATTCGATAACAGAGCAGCAGGGCGTCGAATATCCCCACCACCTGGAACAGCCACACCCGAGGACGTCAGAACGGTCACGAGTTCGGTCAGCAGCGCTTGCCACTGAGTATCCTTGGCGACCAGCCGGGCCAGGTCCGCGTCGAGTGGTGTCCCATCCGCCAAGACAGCCGGGCTCGAGGTCAGACCCAACAGGGTTTGCACATCGACAAGGATCTGGACGAGATGTCCACGTCGCGGAGGCGGTGCGTCGGTGATGCCGAACACGGGGCACTGTTCACCGCGGTCACAGTGGCATTCGAGAACTTCTTCGCTGTGTAGAAGGGCCAACAGTCCGTCGACACGCAGTTGTCGTAGCGACCTCGGATCGGACTTGCACACGGTCCCGGCGATCTCCTCGATCAGCGCGTCGGCTTCGGCACCTTCGAGGTCGGTCAACTGCGCGTGCAAAATCGCTGTTCCATCTCCTTCCTGCCGGACCGACACCTCTCTGCCGGCGCGAGCGGACAGAGCCCGAGCTACCGCGGCCTCGTCGGGGTTGTGCGTCATCCACAGTCGCCACAGCTTTTTGCGGAGTGACGGTGCGTTGAAGCGTGCGGCTGCAGCAACGGCGTCGGACTCGATGGCCTTGATCGTCTCATCACTGGCATAACCGAGAACCGAGGTCATTACCGTGACGTGGGACCAGTCGAGCATTCCGCAACTGAATCGAATGGCGGTCAAAGGCAATCGGTCCAATTCGAAGCCGGTGTCGGTGAACGCCCGGATCTGGCGCCACGACATGCGTAGTGCTCCCGCTGCCTCGCACACCGCATCGCGCAACGCGTCGGAGGGATCGCCGCCGCGGTCATCGGCATCGGCGAGGCGGATCTCTACGACGTTGCAGACCGATTCCACCACGCGAACTCGGCACAAATTCTCTCGATGGCGATCTCGGCCGGCAACTGCGAGCAGTCCTGCCACACAGCTGTTGCCGTCGATGATGCCAGCTCCGAAATCCCCCGATTCGAACATACTTGCGAGTGTAAGCCCCCCTACCGACACGTTTTGACGGTCCACAGCCACACGACCACTTGCCAAGGCGGAATCTTCTTCACGTCTCGGCTCGGCAGCGACGGTGATCTCTGTCTAGTCTCGCTCCCATGACGTCAGACGCATATGCGCGGTTCCTTCCTGCTGGGTACCAAACCTTCCTCCAACCGGTCTCGACGACCTGGCAGTGGCGTGACACCTCAGTTCATATTGCCCGGGCGCGCAACAGCGATGCGGCTGTCAAAGTTCTGGCGATTCATGGTGCAGGTGGGCATTCAGGCGCACTGTGGCCGTTCGCGGCAGTCGCTGCGAAGCGTGGAGCCGATGTGTTGTTTCCTGATATGCCGCTGCTCGAACCAGGTTGCCGACGTCATTGCTACTTGTCTTCTGGATCCATCGGATCCCGATGCTCGATCTGCCGCTGCGCGTTTCGGTGTTCTCGGCCCAATATCCCCCCGATTGCTGAAGGCAGGTTCGGCGGTGCTCGGCAGCGTCCGTGTGCCCGTGCGGTGGTTGATGGATATCGACAACATGAGTGCGAATCGAGAGCTGTCGCAAGCATGCGCGACGGATCCACTCGGTGGTGGAGTGTCCCTACCGCTCGGATTTCTCAACAGTTTCATGTCATTCGAACACGTGGCCCCCGAGAAATATCAAGGCCCGAAAGTGACGTTGACACATCCTGCAGAAGACACGTGGACCCCGGCGGAATTGAGCATTCGATTTCTTGACAGGATCGCCGCGCCGACATCGCTGGTAATGCTGGAAGGGTGCGGTCACTTTCCGATCGAGGAACCTGGATTGTCTCGGCTGGCGTCCACGATGGAGGACATCGCCTGCTCCCACGGTTGGGCTCCGTAGCGAAGAGAGTCGTCGGACCCTCGTGGCACAGTGGCGTCATGCGTGAGATGAGTGCATCGATGGCACGCCGCACCGCCCTGGCTGCGCAGGGGCTGGCGTCTGCGCGTGTTGTGAAGGAGGGGCTGGCGTCCACACGCGCAGTGCACAAGGTGATTGCACAAACGCAGTTGCTCCAGATCGACTCGGTGTCGGTGCTCGTGCGCGCCCACTATGCGCCGGTGTTCAGTCGAATCGGCAAATACGACCGAACTGTGATCGATCAGGCTGCGTGGACCGATACTGCGCGACGCCCTCGGAAGCTTGTCGAGTATTGGGGACACGAGGCCGCGCTGATACCGGTCGAGGATTGGCCATTGATGGGCTGGCGCACAAGGTTGTACGAGCACGGTCGTTGGGGAGGAGCTGGCAAAGTTCTGGAACGGAACCCTGCGCTGGCCGATGATGTTCTTGCTGTCATCGGAGATGTCGGGCCGTCGAGTGCCGGTGACATCGAGCGTGCGCTCGAGGTCGAACGTCCTGGACGCAAGGGCCCGTGGTGGGACCGCAGTGACGTCAAGGTCATGTGCGAGCAATTGTTCGCGGCCGGCATCGTTTCGGTTGCCACTCGCTCCGGCTTCGTCCGGCACTACGACCTGACGGAGCGGGTGATTCCGCCCGATATTCTTTCTCGCACGGTGAACGAGGCCGATGCAGTAAGGGAATTGGTCAACAAGTCTGCGGTGGCGCTCGGTATCGCAAGCGAACCCGATCTTCGTGACTACTACAGACTTTCGCAGAAACAATCGAAAGCCGCTGTCGCCGAACTGGTGGAGGACGGTGTCCTCGAACCCGTCGAAGTACGCGGATGGGACGTGCCCGCGTATCTGCATGTCGATGCTCGCATTCCCCGGTCCGTCCGGGGGAGTGCGCTGCTGTGTCCGTTCGACCCGATGATCTTCTACCGTCCGCGCGTGGAGCGCATCTTCGATTTTCGCTATCGCATCGAGATCTACACCCCACAGCACAAGCGGGTGCACGGCTACTACGTCTTCCCGTTTCTGATGGGAGACGAGTTGGTCGCGCGGCTCGATCTCAAGGGTGATCGGGTGCGCTCGGAACTGCAGGTGCTCGGCGCGTTCGTCGAAGGTGAACGCGCCGCCGGTCCCATCGCCGTTGCGCTGGCGCAGGCCCTGCGTGAAATGGCGGACTGGCTGGGTCTCGACGCCATCGTGATCGGTGAACGCGGCAACCTCGTGACTGCCCTCGCAAGCGCTATGTAACCAATCGTGTGTTCGGGCAGCGGGATGTACTCGATGGTGCGAACATCGTAAGTGTGACTTCACGAGTGTCCGTCTCCGACAGTGAACTGCCCCCACAGGTCGTGGTGCTCTTCGGAGCAACAGGCGACCTGGCACGCCGCAAACTTCTTTCGGGGATGATGCACCTGGCGTTGTCGGACCTGGCTCCACGAATTCGTGTCGTCGGAACTTCGCTGGAAGAGATGACAAGTGACGAGTTTCGTCAGATGGCCCTGGAGTCGGTCGTCGAATTCTCCACTCGAACCGTCTCCGACGAGCATTGGAGCGAGTTCGCACGCAAGCTGACCTATGTATCGCAGAAAGCCGGGCCTGCGGCGCTCAGTGACGCTGTTGCGCACGCCGAGATGGAGTTGGGTCCGGGAACCCGGCGCCTGCACTACCTCAGTGTTCCTCCGAAAGCTGCTCTCGCCGTGGTCGAGATGCTCGGCGCCGCCGATCTGGTCGAACGATCGCGCATCATCATGGAGAAGCCGTTCGGTACCGATCTCGACAGTGCGATAGCCCTCAACGCCACACTGCACGAGACGTTCGAGGAAGCTCAAATCTTTCGGATAGATCACTTCCTCGGAAAAGAGCCTGCACAGAATATCCTGGCTTTCCGGTTCGCCAACGGTCTGTTCGAGCCGATCTGGAACCGGAACTTCATCGACCACATTCAGATCGACATACCCGAGAAGTTGGGACTGGACGGTCGGGCGAACTTCTACGAATCCACGGGAGCTTTCAAAGACATGGTGGTGACGCACCTGTTTCAAGTTCTCGCGTTCATGGCAATGGAGCCACCGACTGCCCTCGAACCCGGAGCGATCGGTGAGGAAAAGAACAAAGTATTCCGCTCGATGATTCCTTTGGACCCGAAAAATGTTGTGCGCGGACAATATTCCGGCTATCGGTCGGAGTCCGGGGTAGCTGACGATTCCGATACCGACACTTTCGTCGCACTCCGATGCGAAATCGACAACTGGCGGTGGGCGGGGGTTCCGTTCTACCTACGGACAGGAAAGCGGCTGGCCGAAGGACAACGGATAATTTCCATTGCCTTCCGTGAGCCACCCAAATCCATGTTCCCGGCAGGATCGGGCGTCGGTGCGCAGGGGCCGGACCACCTGACGTTCGACCTAGCCGACGCCTCGAAGGTGTCGCTGTCGTTCTACGGCAAGCGGCCGGGGCCGGGGATGCGGCTCGACAAATTATCGATGCAGTTTTCCATCCAGGACACCGAACGGGTCGGCGACGTTCTCGAAGCGTACGAGCGCTTGATTCTCGACGCCATGCATGGAGACCACACACTGTTCACGACGGCAGAGGGCATCGAGCGACTGTGGGAGGTGTCGGCGCCGCTCCTTGCCGATCCGCCACCGGTGCGACTGTATTCACCTGGCTCGTGGGGACCCAATGCCATTCATCAACTCGTCGCCCCGCACGCGTGGCGGTTGCCGTTCGAACGTGCGTGGCGCGAGAAGAAGTGACATCAGAAGCCGCTGCGGTCCTTGCGTATCTGATCGCGCAGTGCCCCTTGGACTGCTTGTGAGAGCCATGAATTGAGCGATACCCCATTGGTGGAGGCTGCTTCTTCGGCGCGCTCCTTCATGTGTTCGACCATACGAAGGGTAACTCGGCGCATTTCGCCGGTGACCTCGTCCATGGTCGGATGGTCCTCGGAAGAGCTGCCGTTATCCGATGGTGCTGACTCAGCGGACGTGGGAGACATTCGGATTTCACCGAAGACGTCGCCGCCGTCCAGGCGGACGTGGACCGAGCGGTCGCCGAGTTGCTCGTTCAGTTCGCCGGCGAATTCCGACAGCGCGCCCATCAGCATGAGTTTGGCCGACGCTTCGGCAGCTGCGCCGAGTGCTTCGGCAGTCTGTCTCGTATGTTCGTCGCCCAGTGCAGCGGCCGCGAGCAGATCGGCGCGCAGCGAGGCGGTGTGCTTGTTCAGTTCCATGACGCCATCGGTGACGTCATGCAAGGTGTCACGATGTTCATGGATAGGCTGCAGCGACAGACGGGCCAGCTCGAGTGGAGGAACTGCGGTGCCGAATACGGTGTCACTGAACGTGCAATTGGTTGCCAAAACCGAATTCTCGGGGCCACCCGACATCCCGTGGGAGACCGATGCCGACGGCGGTCAGGCCTTGGTCGAGTTTGCTGGTCGCGCCTGCTATCAGAGTTGGTCCAAGCCCAATCCGCGCACCGCGACCAACGCGTCGTATCTGCGGCACCTTCTCGATGTCGGGCACCTGTCGGTGCTCGAACACGCGAGCGTCAGCTTCTACATCACCGGCATTTCTCGTTCGTGTACCCACGAACTGATCCGGCACCGGCATTTTTCTTACTCGCAGCTGTCGCAGCGATTCGTCCCCGAGAACGACGCCAAAGTCATCGTTCCCCCGGCCATCGAGGGTGACCCGCATCTGGAGGCTCTCTTCGAACGAGCTACCGACGCCAGTCGGGCCGCCTACGTCGAACTGCTGGATGCTCTCGATCACAAGCTCGAGAGCGTCACCAATTCGGCGTTGCGGGGTAAGCAATCGCGTCAGGCCGCCCGATCGGTGTTGCCGAACGCGACCGAAACACGTTTGCTCGTCACCGGCAACTATCGGGCGTGGCGTCACTTCGTCTCGATGCGAGCTTCCGAACACGCGGACATCGAAATTCGGCGACTCGCCGTGGAATGTCTGCGTCAGTTGGCGGAAGTGGCACCGGATGTATTCGGCGATTTCGAGATATCGACATTGGCCGATGGTTCAGAGGTGGCGCACAGCCCATTCGTGACCGAGTTGTGAGGACCGCCGGTAGCACCGGGTAACCTTGCTGACCATGACATACGGTGACGCCGCTCCTCCTATCCAGCCACCGTTCGGCACGGTGCTCACCGCTATGGTGACGCCATTCACTGCCGACGGGAAGTTGGACATAGATTCGGGAGTGCGTCTCGCTCATCACCTGGTGGAACAGGGAAACGACGGCCTGGTTCTGGCTGGAACAACCGGAGAGTCACCGACCACCACCGAGAACGAGAAGCTCGAATTGATGCGGGCGGTCATCGCCGCTGTCGGACACCGCGCGCGGATCATCGCCGGCGCGGGCAGCAATGACACAGCACACAGCGTCGAACTCGCTCGTGATGCCGCGCGGGCAGGCGCACACGGCCTCCTCGTCGTGACGCCGTACTACTCCCGTCCGCCGCAGGTCGGTCTGTATGCGCATTTCACCGCGGTTGCCGACGCAACCGATTTGCCTGTCATGTTGTATGACATCCCGCCGCGGTCGGTCGTCCCGATCGAGACCGAGACACTACGCCGGTTGGCCGAGCATCCCAGAATTCTTGCCGTCAAGGATGCGAAGGGCGATCTCAATGCCGGCGCCGAACTGATAGCGTCCACTGGTCTGCAGTTCTTTTCGGGAGACGATCCACTCAATCTCCCGTGGCTGTCCGTCGGAGCCACCGGTTTCGTCAGCGTCATCAGCCATCTTGTCCCGGCTCGCGTCCGCGAACTGCACACCGCATTCATGGTTGGTGACATTGCGCGCGCGCAGGCCATCAATGCCAGCCTCATCCCCGTCATTCGCTCGGTCTCTCGCCTCGGCGGGGTCAGTGCAGCGAAGGCGGGCCTACGCCTCATCGGAATCGATGTCGGCGAACCCAGACTTCCCCAGGTGCCACCGAGCATCGACCAAATCGAATTGCTCGCAGCTGACCTGCGAGCAGCAGGAGTGCTTGTATGAGTAGACCACCCAGATCACGCGGCCGCGCTACCCGAAATGCCGGACCTCCGGCTGAACGACCCGCTCAGTCGTCACGTCCCGTGGCGCAGAACTCGGCGAAGACGCAACGCCCGGACAACCGTAAAGCCATCGACCCGACAGCACGCCTCGGATTACCTCCCAAGGCTCCGTCCAAGGGGCTACGCATCGTTGCCCTGGGCGGCATCGGTGAAATCGGCCGGAACATGACCGTCTTCGAGCATCAGGGCAAGCTCCTGATCGTCGACTGCGGCGTGCTCTTCCCCGAAGATCAGCAGCCTGGCGTCGACCTGATCCTTCCGGACTTTCGGCACATCGAGAACCGGATGGCCGACGTCGAGGCCGTCGTTCTCACTCACGGTCACGAGGACCACATCGGTGCCGTGCCTTTCCTACTGCGACTGCGCCCGGACGTTCCTGTCATCGGCTCGAAGTTCACGCTGGCCCTCGTGGCAGCAAAATGTCGCGAGCATCGTCTGCGGCCGAACCTCGTCGAGGTCGTCGAAGGCCAGAAGACGAGCCACGGACCGTTCGAGTGCGAGTACTTCGCCGTCAACCACTCGATTCCCGACGCGTTGGCCATCGCGATACGTACCGACGCAGGCGTCGTTCTGCACACGGGCGACATCAAGCTCGACCAGTTGCCGCTCGATGGCCGGTTGACCGACCTTGCAGGCTTCTCACGTCTCGGTGACGAGGGAGTCGACCTCTTCTTGGTGGACTCCACCAACGCTGAGGTTCCCGGATTCGTCACACCCGAGCGCGAGATCGGTGGCGTGCTCGACACTGTCATCGGCAAGGCCAAGCAGCGTGTCATCGTGGCATCTTTCGCAAGTCACGTGCATCGAATCCAGCAGGTCATCGACGTCGCAGAGCGGTACAACCGTCGAATCGCCTTCGTCGGTCGTTCGATGGTCCGCAATATGCAGATCGCTCAGGATCTGGGTTACCTCCGTGTGCCCGAAGGCCTCGAGGTCAACGTCGACACTGCCGCGACGCTTCCCGACGACCGGCTCGTGTTGATTTCGACGGGCTCTCAGGGTGAGCCGCTCTCGGCATTGTCACGGATGGCTCGCGGCGAACACCGGCAGATCAACGTCAAGGCCAACGACCTCGTCGTGCTGGCATCGTCGCTGATCCCCGGCAACGAGAACTCCGTCTTCGCCGTCGTCAACGGTCTGGCCAAGCGTGGAGCGACGGTCGTGACCCAGCAGAACGCGAAGGTCCATGTGTCGGGCCACGCGTCTGCGGGTGAACTGCTTTACCTGTACAACGCGGTCCGTCCCACGAACGTCATGCCTGTGCACGGCGAGTGGCGTCACCTCCGTGCGAACGCAGCACTCGCCAAGGCCACCGGCGTTGCCGAGGACCGTGTCGTGCTTGCCGAGGACGGCGTCGTCGTCGATATGGTCGACGGTCTGGCTCGCATCGTCGGTCAGGTCCCGGTCGGGCACGTCTACGTGGACGGATTGTCCGTGGGCGACGTGGGCGATTCGACACTGTCGGATCGTCTCGTTCTCGGCGAAGGCGGCTTCATCGCCATCACCGTCGCCATCGATTCGACAACAGGGCGGGCGGTCACGACTCCTGAAGTGTCCGGTCGCGGATTCTCCGACGATCCGACTGCCCTCAAAGCCACCGTTCAACTTGTGGAGGCCGAGCTGCAACGCCTTTCCACCGACGGTGTCACCGACACCCATCGCATCGCGCAGGCCGTGCGACGCGTAGTCGGCCGGTGGGTTGCAGACAAGTACCGCCGTAAGCCGATGATCGTTCCGACAGTCATGGCAGTGAACTGACAGTTTCGCTGTCTCCATCCGACTCCGCCCCGCAGAAGCACGAGAGCTGCGGGGCGGAGTCGTCTGCTTTCACTTGCGAGTGAAGGACTAGGCGAAGATCAGCCGCCACAGTCCGATGAGGCCCAGGACGACGATTGCGCTCCGCAATGCCCATGGTGAGAGCTTTCGTCCGTATCGGGCACCCACCGACCCGCCCAGGACCGATCCGACGGCTATCAAACCTGCTGCAGCCCAGCTGATCTGGTCGAACGCGAAGATCGTGTAAGCGAGGGCCGCGACGACGTTGACGATGAGCGAGAGCAAGTTCTTGGCCGCGTTCATTCGCTGTATCGACTCGGGAAGCAGCACCCCCATGACGCCGATCAGTAGGATCCCCTGCGCTGCAGTGAAATAACCGCCATAGATTCCGACCACGAATGTCCCGATGGTCAGCAGTATCAGCTTCGCCCGGCTGACATGGTCAGCGGCTTCACCGGCCGCCTCCGAGCGGCGCCTCGCCCACGCCTGGATGCGAGGCTGGAGGACCACGAGAACCAATGCGGCGATGAGAAGTACTGGAACCACCGCAATGAAGACGGACGGGGGAAGATGCAGTAGCAGCCACGCGCCGAGTAGCGCACCGAAGAACGATGCGGGTATCTGCCAGCGCAACCGGTGCCATTGCCCTGCGAGTTCTCGGCGATATCCCCACGTGCCGGAGGCGCTACCGGCGACCAATCCGATCGCGTTCGACATCGTCGCGATCTGCGGGGGATACCCGAAGGCGACGAGAGTTGGAAAGGTGATCAGAGTTCCGGAACCGACGACGGCATTGATGGCTCCAGCGCCGAAGCCTGCTACGAGAATGACGAGAACTTCCGATACAGGCACCGAACCGAGGTTACGGACGCCGCGCCGAAGACTGTGCACGGGGGACGTACGCACGTACGGTGGTTCGATGTGAGCCTTGCACAGGATGAACGCGCAGCCCTAGTACATACATTGGAAGAGTTGGGGGAGGACACACCGACGCTGTGTGGTGGGTGGACGGGCCGTGATCTCGCCGCGCACCTCGTCGTTCGGGAGCGTCGCTTGGATGCCGCACCTGGAATTTTGATTCCGTTCCTCGCCGGATACACCGAGAAGATCCAGAGCCAGGTAGCTGCCAGGCCTTTCGGCCAGCTGGTCGAGGAGATTCGGACGGGACCGCCCATCTGGTCACCGTTCAAGATTCTCGATCCGTTGATCAACGTAGGTGAAATGTTCGTTCATCACGAAGACCTGCGTCGAGCGCAACCCGAGTGGTCACCGCGAACTTTGCCGCGAGCGATGGAAGACAAATTGTTCTCGACCGTGGGGTTGATCGGGCGCAAGTCCTATCGCCGAGCTCCGGTCGGGGTCGAGTTGCGTACGACCGATGGACGGTCTGTGACCGTGAAGAAGAGCTCACGCGGTCAGGTGACTCTGATCGGACCACCTTCGGAACTGTTGCTCCATGCATTCGGTCGGAGCGCTGTCCGGCTCGAGAAGGAGGGTGATCCCCGCGATATCGAGGCGCTCGACGCGCTCGATCGGAGCCTCTGAGCCCTGTTGCTCGTGTTGCGGATGGTTTCGAAGGTGCCCTTGCGACTAACCTAGGGGTATGGCAGGAAAGACCAGCACTCGAAGTTCGGGTACCGGCGGCGCCGGTACCTCGTCGACGTCGCGGGCTTCGGGGGGATCACGCAAGTCTTCCGGGGGGCGCACGGTGAGCACACCACGTAAACCCACAGCCCCACGCACGTCGACAGCCCCACGCACGTCGACATCAGCACGCAAGGCGGCACCAGTGCGTGGTGGAGCCGGTTCTCGTGGGGGTGCTCGTCGACCGGCCAAGAAGAACACCGGTGGTGTGGTCTCTGCCGTGGGACGCGGGATTTCCTCGGCGTGGTCGATGGCGGCCAAAGGGCTCGGTGCAACGACGAGAACCGTCAGCAAGGCCAAGGACATCGACCACGGCCACCGACGCGACGGCATAGCGCTGGGTCTGATCGCTCTGTGTGTCGTCGTCGCAGCAGCCGTGTGGTTCAGCGCGGGCGGGCCCGTAGGGGAGGGGATCGAGATCGCGGTCCGCGCCGTCATAGGTGGAGCCGGATACATAGTGCCGGCGCTCGGAGTCGCGATCGCGGTCGTCCTGATGCGCTCGGAACCGAATCCGGACATCCGCCCGCGACTGGTCCTCGGGTCGATCTTGCTCGCGCTTCCGATTTTGGGACTGTGGCATCTGGCTGCGGGCTCACCGTCCGACTCGGCCGGCCGCTCCGATGGTGGCGGTTTCGTCGGGTACGTCGCGGGAGGCCCGATCACCGACGGTCTGACTGTGTGGCTCGCCGTGCCGCTCCTGTTGTTGGCAGGTCTGTTCGGCGTGCTTCTGTTAACTGGCACCACGGTGCGCGACATTCCGGATCGTCTGCGGTCGTTGTTCGGGACGGACAGTCGAGGCGATGAATACGGAGACTACGACCCAGCCGATTTCGGGGCCGATTTCGGCGACGACTACAGCGACCGTGAGAGCTCCGGTTTCGACGCCGACGGATACCCCGTCGACGGACCGAACGCCGATCCGTACGGCAACTACCCGACCGAAGAATATGTTCCGGTCAAGAAGCCTCGGGCGCGAAAAACAGCGCCCCTGGTCGACGAGCCCACCGAGGTCATGGAGCCTGCAACACAGGCGCCGACCGCACCTCCCGCTCGCCCTAAGCCCAAGCCGATCGTCAAGGCCGCTGAGCCCAAGCCCGAAGCCGAGGAAGACAAAATCGTCGTCGACCGCGTCGTCGACGGGGACTACACGCTGCCGCCGCTGTCACTGTTGATCGACGGCGATCCACCCAAGACTCGTAGCCAGGCCAACGACACGATGATCGAGGCCATCTCCGAGGTTCTCGACCAATTCAAGATCGATGCGGCAGTAACGGGCTTCACCCGTGGACCGACCGTCACCCGGTACGAGGTAGAACTAGGGCCCGGTGTCAAGGTCGAGAAGATCACCGCGCTCGCGCGCAACATCGCGTACGCGGTCGCAACCGACAATGTGCGCCTACTTGCGCCGATCCCAGGAAAATCTGCAGTCGGTATCGAGGTGCCGAACTCGGACCGCGAGATGGTCCGACTCGCCGATGTGCTCACCGCGACATCGACCCGTAAGGATCATCATCCGTTGGTGATCGGGCTCGGCAAGGACATCGAAGGGAACTTCCAAAGCGCCAACCTGGCCAAGATGCCGCACCTTCTCGTTGCCGGTTCCACCGGATCCGGTAAGTCCAGCTTCGTGAACTCGATGCTCGTCTCCCTCCTCGCACGCGCGACGCCGGACGAGGTTCGCATGATCCTGATCGACCCGAAAATGGTCGAGCTGACGCCGTACGAAGGTATTCCGCACCTGATCACCCCGATCATCACGCAGCCGAAGAAGGCTGCTGCCGCGTTGGCATGGCTGGTCGAGGAGATGGAACAGCGGTACCAGGACATGCAGATCAACAAGGTTCGGCACATCGACGATTTCAACAAGAAGGTCCGATCCGGTGAGATCACCGCGCCGCTCGGAAGCGAACGTGTCTACCGGCCGTATCCGTACATTCTCGCGATCGTGGACGAGCTCGCGGATCTGATGATGACCGCTCCGCGCGACGTCGAAGATGCCATCGTCCGCATCACCCAGAAGGCTCGTGCGGCTGGGATCCACCTCGTCCTTGCTACGCAGAGACCCTCCGTCGACGTCGTTACCGGTCTGATCAAGACCAATGTGCCCTCACGCCTTGCGTTCGCGACGTCCTCGCTCACCGACTCCCGAGTCATCCTCGACCAGCCCGGCGCCGAGAAGCTGATCGGTATGGGCGATGCACTCTTCCTGCCGATGGGTGCAGGTAAACCGACTCGTCTCCAGGGCGCCTTCATCACCGACGAAGAGATCTCGGCAGTAGTCGACTTCGCCAAGAACCAGGCAGAGCCGGAGTACAACGAGACGGTCACCGCGGCGAAGGCGTCGGAGAAGAAGGACGTCGATCCCGACATCGGCGATGATCTCGATGTCCTGCTCCAGGCCGTCGAACTGGTGGTGACCAGCCAGTTCGGTTCGACGTCCATGTTGCAGCGCAAGCTGCGCGTCGGATTCGCCAAAGCCGGGCGTCTGATCGACCTGATGGAGAACCGAGGAGTAGTCGGGCCCAGTGAGGGCTCGAAGGCTCGCGAGGTTCTGATCAAGCCCGACGAGCTCGACGGGTTGCTGTGGTCTATTCGAGGTGGCGACCCGGATGAGGCGCCTGCCGACGATGCCTAGGCAAACGCGCCCATGACCGGTTTCCATTCGGTGACAACCGACGTCTCGATCAAGTTTTCGGTTGCGAACGGATCTTGCGCGAACAATGTCTTCACCGAGTCGACGTCGGTTCCGTCGACGATGATCAAAGCGCCGCTGCCATCGGTGTAAGGGCCGCTGGATACGAGGGTCTTCTTCTCCAGCAGGTCTGCGAGCCAGGCCCGATGGTTGGCGCGATGAGAGTCTCGCCCGGCAGTCGTACTGGGGGAGTATGTGTAGACAACGGCGAACAGTGCCATGAGGTGTCGTCCTTTGGATTGGGCGAATCTGGTTCGCGCTGGATTGTTTCGGACAGTTGGATTGTTCCAGGGGGTCCGCTTGATTCAGAGGGGAAGCAGCATTCGGGTGTTGCCCAGGGTGTTCGGTTTCACGTAACTCAGGTCGAGGAACTCAGCCACACCGGTGTCGTACGACCTGCACATTTCGGCATAGACCTCCGCAGTGACGGGTGTTCCCTCGATCTCCAGAAAGCCGTGCCGTGTGAAAAAGTCCACCTCGAAGGTGAGTACGAAGAGCTTCTGAAGAGCCAGATCGCGGGCTACTCGGATCAAAGTATCGACGATGAGACTGCCGGCGCCGAGGCCCTTGGCTGCCGGATCGACCGCGACCGTGCGTACTTCACCGAGGTCAGCCCACAAGACGTGGAGCGCACCACAGCCGACGACGCTGTCTCCTCGTTCGGCGACCCAGAACTCCTGAACAGCCTCGTACAGTGTGACCAGGTTTTTCTCGAGCAGAATCTTTCCGGCATAGATGTCGATCAGTCGCTTGATCTCCGGGATGTCGGAGGTTCGAGCACGGCGGACGACCACGTCGTCGCCGGGACGAGAGGTCTCGCGGCGTTCGAGTGCTGCATCGAATGCCGTGTCGTGTGCGTTGTCGGACGTTCCGTCGACGTGGTGTCGACTCGCCCGGTTCGGCCCAGAAGTCATGTGGTGAACAGTAGTCAACGTTGCAACGGATATTCTTTTCGTGTGTCCGTAACCGAACTGGTCCGAAATGAATCAGGACACCTTTGTCGGCGTATCGGTACCAAGGGCTCGACGGCATGAGCGAACCCCTGGCTTCCGGCCCGAATCTGCCACACGGCAACTCGAGCACCGGGGACGTCGAACCTGTTCCGATCCTCAATATCGCCAATATTCTGACGATGCTCCGGATTGCTCTCGTTCCCGTGTTTCTCGCTGTCCTCTTCGTCGGAGACGGTCACGACAGCGGATGGCGCATAGGTGCGACGGTGGTATTTGCTGTCGCGGCGATCACCGACCGGATCGACGGGCAGCTCGCCCGCAAGTACGGGTTGGTCACCGATTTCGGGAAGATCGCGGATCCGATCGCAGACAAGGCGCTGATCGGTGCTGCACTCGTCGGACTGTCGATCCTCGGAGACCTCCCCTGGTGGGTCACCGTGGTGATCGCGGCACGCGAAGTGGGCATCACACTCGTCAGATTCGCGGTGATCCGGCACGGTGTGATCCCGGCGGGACGCGGTGGCAAGCTGAAGACTTTGGTGCAGAGTTTTGCGATCGGGATGTATCTCCTGCCCTTGCCCGACGAGGTGCGAGGGGTATCCGTCGCGCTGATGGGCCTGGCGGTGATCTTGACCGTCTACACCGGGCTCGACTACGTGGTCCAGGCCATTCGCCTGCGCCGAAAGGTGAGGTCGTGACCGATCCGCTCGTCGACGGGTCGGGACGGTCGCGAGGTGGGGCGGTCTTCGTCGCCGTCGCGGGCCCCGACGGGACTCAGGTGTAGAAACTCCGACTGTCGGGCGACTGTTGGACCATCCGGCGCGATACAGTCCGTAGTGCGATCTCGGAGCTGTTTCGACGGGTGAGCCGGCGTGGCGACATAATGGGTCGGGAACCAATCGGGCCCCACCCAGCGTTGTAGCTGAAGATGGTCGATATAGCTGTAAACGAACGAGACATGGATTCGAACGAGGAGGAGCGAGATGGCGCTGCTATTGCGTGAAGCACTCGGCGACAGTCTGCGGCGTACTCGCGTTGCACAGAGTCGCACACTGCGTGAGGTCTCGAACACCGCGCGCGTCAGCCTCGGATATCTGTCGGAAGTCGAACGAGGCAGGAAGGAGGCGTCGAGCGAACTCCTCGCAGCCATCTGCACCGCGTTGGCGGTTCCGTTGTCCGACGTGATGAGCGACGTCAGTGACTCGCTGCTCGTGTCCACCGGATCTGCCTCGACGGCCGATGGCATCGCGCTGCCTACCGCCGACAACGGACCCAAGAAAAGCAGTAATGGGTCGCCACGTATTGCGGGTGAGACCCGCGTCGTCATCCCGGCGCCCGCACGTGCACTCGCAGCAGCCTGACACCGGATAGCCGCAACCAGTATCCTTTTCCACACGTGCATGTTCACCCACTACGCGTGCAACGCGGCGCCAAAGATGGAGGCAGGATCAACCCATGGCTAATCCTTTCGTCAAAGCCTGGAAGTACATGATGGCGCTCTTCAATTCCAAGATCGACGAGAAGGCCGACCCCAAGGTTCAGATTCAGCAGGCAATCGAGGATGCACAGCGGCAGCACCAGGCGCTGTCTCAGCAAGCGGCCTCGGTTATCGGCAACCAGCGTCAGCTGGAGATGAAGCTGAGCCGTCAGCTCGACGAGGTCGAGAAGCTGAATGCGAACGCTCGCCAGGCAGTCACGCTTGCCGATCAGGCGTCCTCTGCAGGCGATGTCGACAAGGCGACGCAGTACACCAATGCTGCCGAGGCATTCGCAGCTCAGCTCGTGACCGCCGAGCAGGGTGTCGAGGACCTCAAAGTTCTCCACGACCAGTCTTTGCAGGCAGCGTCGCAGGCAAAGAAGGCCGTGGAGCAGAACGCGATGGCTCTGCAGGCCAAGGTGGCAGAGCGGACGAAACTGCTCAGCCAGCTCGAGCAGGCGAAGATGCAGGAGAAGGTCAGCGAATCGCTTCGCTCGATGGACAGCACTCTTTCCGCGCCAGGCAATACCCCGAGCCTCGATGCGGTTCGCGACAAGATCGAACGTCGCTACGCTGATGCTCTCGGCTCGGCCGAACTCGCGCAGAACACCGTGTCGGGTCGCATGATGGAGGTTCAGCAGGCTTCGGTTCAGATGGCCGGACACAGCCGTCTGGAGCAGATTCGCGCTTCGATGGCAGGTGACGCACTCCCGTCCGGCAACGCGACGGGAACATCCAAGCCGTCGATTGCCAAGTCAACCAACGCGACTCCGGAACCACCTGCGCAGCACTGACGCATAGACGACTTGGATCCTGCAAGTAATGACGAAACAACACCATGGCCGACCACCTACGTGGTCGGCCATGTCTGTTTCCAGCACGATCTCGGCCGCCAAGGATGCTGCAGACTCGGCACGCCGAATCGGCGAGTCCCTCGTCGAAGCTGCAGGTAGATGGAGCGATCCTCGTCAAAGGCAGATTCGGCGAGTTCGTCGAGCACGCCGGCGTGGATCATGGTTCGGCGGAGCCACCGGCGCTTCCGCGCTGTCGACGGCTGGGCTTGCCGTGGCGTCTGCGCCGGAATGGACGATGATCGCAACCGGCGGCGGCGCCGCACTTCTCGCCGTACCCACTGTTTTCGCGATCACCCGGTACAAGCAGTTGAAGTCCGAGCCACTACCTGCTCGGAAGCCGGGGAAGAGCATTCTTCCTGCGCGGCACTCGTCGGCATTTACGTCGATGAACCGCCTGGCAGGTGCGCAACGGAGCCTGTACGAGCTGACCGGAGTTCTGCTGAGATCCGAATCGATCGCCTCCGAGGACATTCTGGAGACCACCGAGGTGTCCTACTCCGCGGCCGCCGCGCTGACCGACATGGCAGCCGACATAGTCGCGATGGAGCGTGCAGCGGAGTCCAACACACGAGCCGGTGCCCATTTGACCAGCTCGATCAGTGGAGCCGCCGCCGAACTCGAAGCCGGTGTGGATCAATACGAGGAACTCGTAGAAGCGGCCGCGCGGCTGACCTCTCCGGCCGGAATGCCGTCGAGTGCGGTCGCTGCCCGGCGCGCAGAGCTTTCGTCCGCTACGGACAGACTCCAGGGCTGGGCCTTCGCGCTGGAGGAACTAGCCGAGATCCGGCGCCGTCACCCCTGAATGAGACCACGTCTGAACAGGCGACCTCGTCAGGGTGATCACCCATCTTTCCCTGATCTCGTTGCCGATCCGGTGATGTCGTGTATCCGGCATGTCAGGATCGGTATCGACACAAGCAAAAGGGAGATGGAAAAAATGTTCTGGAAAATCCTCGGCATCATCGCTTTGGTATGGCTCGCATTCGCCATCTTCGGAGCAGTGATCAAAGGACTGTTCGCGATAGCCGTCGCCGGTGCCATCGTCTTCGGTTTGTACTGGTTGTTCAAGGCGGTCACCGGTAAAGAGAATCGAGACTTGACCAAGCTCTAGATCGGCGATGGACGGGCTGGGCAGCTCGACGGTCGGGTAGTCGAACATGAACTACAATTTTGCACATCGATCATGTGTGCACCCTGGGTGTGGTGAACGCTTTGGATCGGCAAACGAATCACGGCGATGAACGGGGTACTGGAGTGAGCCAGCAGACCGCGCTGGGCGAGCCCTTTGCCGATGGCATCGCCATTTCCTCGGTCGAGAATCAGGTGCTCGACGCCGCTCGCTCGTGCATTCTCGAATACGGGGTCCGCCGAACGACTCTCGCCGAGATCGCCCGTCGAGCGAAAGTCAGCAGGCCGACCGTCTACCGGCGTTGGTCCGACACCCGAGCGGTTGTCTCGAGCCTGCTGACCCGCGAGATCGGTGCCGTGATGCCGACTTTCGATCCCGCTG
The DNA here is from genome assembly GCF_002091955.1 of Rhodococcus sp. 1168. Classification (GTDB taxonomy): domain Bacteria; phylum Actinomycetota; class Actinomycetes; order Mycobacteriales; family Mycobacteriaceae; genus Rhodococcoides. The sequence continues at coordinate 42,699 of NZ_MKKY01000071.1, forward strand.
CCTCGGCTCGTCGGCAGATCACGACCTCGGTGTCGGCGGTAGCCGATGGCATACGCATCCATCCATTGTTCGTCAAAATTCTTCGTTCCGATCCCGAAATCCTCGCGACCTACATCCTGCATCGTCTCGGTAAGAGCCAGGCGCTGATCATCGACGGCCTGGTGCCCATCATCGAGGGTGGTCAACGGGACTCGTCTATTCGCGATGGCGTACCGAGCCATATGGCGACCGTGTTGCTGTTGATGGTCCAGTCCGCGGTGCAGTCGGCAGAGATGGTGTCGGGTCGGATCCCGGGTGACGATCTGATTGCCGAGTTCGCCCATGCCGTCGACTCGTACCTGCGTCCGCTCGATCGGTGATGCCCGAAGTCGACTCGACTCAGAGCAGGCAGGTGCTCGCTGACCACGTGGGTATGGCACTCTGAGCGGCGTGCGAGTAGCTGTGGTAGCCGGCCCCGACCCAGGGCATGCCTTTCCTGCTATTGCGCTGTGCCACTTGTTCGCCTCCGCAGGCGACGTGCCGATACTCTTCACCGGTTCGAGGTGGATCGATGCGGCCACGGCCGTTGGAATCGACACTCGGTTGCTCAAAGGACTGACACCACGGCCCGAGGACGACGACATGGATGCAGGCCAGCGGATTCATTCGCGGGCAGCTTTCATCTCCACCGAACTGTTGCCTGATCTGAAGAATGCCGACGTTGATCTGGTCGTATCCGACATTCTCACTGCCGGAGGCGGGTTGGCCGCCGAACGGCTCGGTATACCGTGGGTCGAATTGTCACCGCACCCGTTGTATGCACCGTCCAGGGGATTGCCTCCGATCGGAAGCGGCCTTGCCCCGGGAACAGGTGTTCGGGGTCGACTACGGGACACGTTGATGCGTGCTGCTACCGGCAGATCCATAGCCCAGGGAAAGTCCCAGCGCGGAGCCGCCCGTGTCGGTGTCGGCCTGCCCGCGGAAGACCCGGGGCCCGCTGCGCGTCTGATCGCCACCATCCCCGCCCTGGAGGTTCCCAGGCCGGACTGGCCGATCGAGGCGCACGTCGTCGGACCGCTGCTGTGGGAGCCGACAACAGAAACCCTGCCGATTCCGCCTGGCGACGGTCCCGTGGTCATGGTGGCTCCATCGACTGCGTTCACCGGCGCCCAAGGAATGCTCGAAGCTACCTTGCAAGGCCTCGAGGGGAGCGGGGTGCGGTTGGTCGCTTCGATGCTCGACGAGCCCCCGGCCGAACTACCGGGCTGGGCTACAGCTGGGCTCGGCCGACAGGACCATCTTCTCGACCAAGCGGACGTCGTCGTATGCGGGTCCGGGCACGGGTTGTTGGCGAAAGCATTGATCCACGGAGTCCCTGTCGTCGCGATCCCCGGTGGCGGAGATCAATGGGAACTGGCCAATCGCGCGGCACGGCAGGGGAGCGCGGTCATTGTTCGTCCGCCGACCCCCGGAGCAATCGCGGACGCCGTCCTCCGTGTCCTCGGGGACGGGAGTTTCACCAATGCTGCACACTCGGCGTCGGCGAGTGCCGCCGAGGTGAAGGATCCCGTAGAGGTGTGCCGCGAAGTTCTACGGTGACGCGTCCTCGGTTACGGTTGTCCAGTGCGATTGACCGAGTTCCAGGAATTGCTCGTCGAGGAGTTCGGCCGGATGCGTGGTGACTCGATGCTGGTCGATCACGTCATCACTGGCCTGAACGGCATGACGGGAGCAGAAGCGATCGAGGCGGGTGTCGATCCCCGCGATGTGTGGCGCGCTCTGTGTAGTGAATTCGACGTGCCCAAATCCCGGTGGTGATTCTCTCCGGCGTGTCCGGAAGCCGCCTGATGCAATCGAACAGGTGTTCCCCTATGCTGGTGTCATTCGGTTACACAGCGGTCTCGGGCAGTTCTTGTCGGTACCCAGCTCTACCGTTACCGACAACACGCTCAACGAGACCACGCTGTCACAGACCACACTGAGGAGATCACGATGGCTGCATACGATCGCGACAAAGCACTCGATCTCGCACTTGCGCAGATCGACAAGAATTTCGGTAAGGGATCGGTGATGCGCCTCGGTGACGAGGTCCGCCAGCCTATTGCTGTCATCCCCACCGGTTCCATTGCTCTGGACGTCGCGCTCGGTATCGGTGGGCTGCCGCGTGGCCGTGTCGTCGAGGTGTACGGCCCGGAGTCCTCGGGTAAGACGACCGTTGCACTTCATGCTGTGGCCAGCGCGCAGCGCGCAGGCGGAATCGCTGCGTTCATCGACGCCGAGCACGCTCTCGATCCTGACTACGCACAGAAGCTCGGTGTCGATACCGACGCATTGCTCGTCTCGCAACCGGATACCGGTGAGCAGGCGCTCGAAATTGCCGACATGTTGATCCGTTCGGGCGCTCTCGACATCGTGGTAATCGACTCGGTGGCCGCTCTCGTGCCTCGCGCCGAGATCGAGGGCGAAATGGGTGACAGCCACGTCGGTCTTCAGGCCCGCCTGATGAGCCAGGCGCTGCGCAAGATGACCGGTGCCATGAGCAACTCCGGCACCACGGTGATCTTCATCAACCAGTTGCGTGAGAAAATCGGCGTCATGTTCGGCTCACCCGAGACCACTACCGGCGGTAAGGCGCTCAAGTTCTACGCCTCCGTTCGCCTCGACATCCGGCGCATCGAGACGCTCAAGGACGGCACCGAAGCAATCGGTAACCGCACCCGCGTCAAGGTCGTCAAGAACAAGGTTGCGCCGCCGTTCAAGCAGGCAGAGTTCGACATCATTTACGGCAAGGGCATCAGCCGTGAAGGCTCGCTCATCGACATGGGGGTCGAGCACGGATTCATCCGTAAGTCCGGATCCTGGTTCACCTACGAGGGGGATCAGTTGGGTCAGGGCAAGGAGAACGCCCGCAAGTTCATGCTCGAGAATCCCGATATCCGTGACGAGATCGAGAAGAAGATCATGGAGAAGCTGCAGATCGGTGCCGTCGTCACGGCAGCCGATGACGAGAAGGCTGCTCCGGTCGAGTTCTGACACAGGTGACCAGCTGTGAAGCAGCGATCCGAACAAGAACAAAGAGATGACGGCGGCGGCACCGAAGCGCAGGCGAAAGATGTCTGCCTTCGGCTCCTCACCGATCGTGCGCGAAGCCGATACGAACTCGAGACCCGCCTGAGTAAGAAGGGTTTCAGTCCGGAAGTCGCGGATGCAGTCCTGACGAGGTTGGAAGCCGCGCACCTTGTGGACGACCAGGCCTTTGCGGAGCAGTGGGTGCATTCACGCCATACCTACTCGGGCAAAGGCAAGCGGGCTCTGAGCGTCGAACTGCGAACCAAAGGTGTCAGCAACGAGGATGCGCTCAACGCTCTCGATCAAATAGACGCTGAGGACGAGCGCGTTCGGGCAACTGAACTTGTCCACAAACGCTGCCGCAACCTGACAGTGCCGGGAGGACCCGGTGCTGATGTCCGTGCCGAACGAGACAAAATTGCGCGAAAACTAGTCGGAATGCTGGCTCGACGCGGCTACTCGGCAGGAATGGCGTACGCAATCGTAAAAGCCGAGCTCGCACGGATCGGGGCCGAGGACTCGGACGCCGACCATCTCGATACCCAGGATTTCGACGGTGACGAGTTCGGGTGATCGTCCACCCGGAACGATTGCCGTCGATACGGAAGAAGCCCGCAACACCGAGTCGTGTTGCGGGCTTCTTCTCTCGGTCCGAGACCAGCCGGCCCGGTGACCGGCACGGTCCGACAATTCAGGCTGCGCCCTCGGGGCCCCCGCCGAAGTCCGACACCGCGAGCACGGTCCCACCGGTCTTCCGCTTCTTCTGACGTAGTCGACGCTCGACAACCGTCGCCAGTTTGGTGAGCAGCGAGTTGATAGCGATCATGATGACTGCGACGATGACGAGCGAGGGGAGGTAATTGCCATAGAACGCACCGACCTGCTGACCGGCTCGTACCACTTCGACGTAGCCGATGATGTAGCCCAATGCCGAATCCTTCAGCGCAACGACCATCTGCGAAATGATCGCCGGCAGCATCGCGGTGATCGCCTGAGGCAACAAGATGATCCGCATAACCTGGTTCTTGCGCATACCCAAAGCGTCGGCAGCTTCGGCCTGCCCCTTCGGTAGCGAATTGACACCGGCCCGAACGATCTCGGCGATGACAGAGCCGTTGTAGAGAGTAAGACCGGTCACTACCGCAGCCAGAGCGAGGTAACTGACCTTGAAGACCTGATACTCGGCATAGACCGCGTACAAGAAGATCATCAAAATCAGCACCGGGACAGCGCGGAACAACTCGACCAGCACACCGCTCACGATGCGGATAGCTCGATGATCGGACAATCTGCCGATACCGAGAACAGCGCCGAGGATCAACGCGAACACGATCGAAAGCGCCGCCGCGATCAGAGTTCCCTTGATACCGGGAAGCAGATACGTAGTCCACGTGCTGGCAGTGACGAACGGATCCCACTTGTCAGCCGTCAGCTGACCTTTGGAATCGAGCGCCAAGTAGATGAGATACGCGATGCCCAGAGAGACGAGCAGAACAACACCGGAGAGGATCCGATACCTCAGTTTCGCCTTCGGCCCCGGGACATCGTAGAGAACAGCTACAGCATCACTCATCACTTCACCGCCAATCGCTTGCTGAGGTACCCGAACAGGAGTCCGGTCGGAAGCGTCAGGACGACGAAGCCGAGCGCAAAGATTCCACCGACGACGAAGATCGCGGCTTCGTTCTCGATCATCGTCTTCATGAGCAGAGATGCTTCCGCGACACCGATCACGGAGGCGATGGTCGTGTTCTTGGTCAACGCGATCAACACACTGCCCAGCGGTGCGATGACAGCGCGGAACGCCTGCGGGAGAACGACGATCGTGATGTTCTGAGTGAAGGTCATGCCCAGAGAACGGCCCGCTTCCGCCTGGCCGACGGGCACGGTGTTGATGCCGGACCTCAACGACTCCGCGACGAACGACGCGGTGTAGACGCTCAGGCCGAGAACCGCGAGCCGGATGTTGTTGTCCACCAAAAATGTCGGCGAATTCTCCGGAGCAAGACTGACACCCATCGTCTGATACAAGCCGAACGAGGTGAACAGGATGATCAGCGTCAGCGGAGTGTTACGAAAGATCGTGACGTAAGCAACTGCGATGCCGCGTGCGACAGGGATAGGCGAAACGCGCATCGCCGCGATGATCGTGCCGAGGATCAATGCACCCACGGCGGACAGAACCGTCAGCTTGATCGTCATGATGAACGCGTCGACGAGTTGATCGCCGTACTTGCTCAATAAGTTCAATGGAGGAATGTCCTATCGGCGTGGGCGGTTCGACCGGCGTCGGGGCGGCGGGCTACTCGAACTGCAGTTGCCCGGGCCCCGACGTCGGCGAGCGTCAGTAGCGGTCGACGGTCGGCGGTGCCGGAAGCGGGTAACCGGAAGGTCCTACGGTCTCCTCGAACGCAGTTTTCCATGCCCCGGTGGACACCATCTCCTCGATGGCGTCGTTGATCTTGTCACGTCCTTCGGTGTCGTCCTTGGACAAGCCGATTCCGTAGTTCTCGGTGGTGAAAGGCTCGCCGACGACCTTCAATTCGCCCGGGTACTGAGCGGCGTAGCCGGCGAGGATGATGTCGTCGGTCGTCACTGCGTCGACTGCGCCGTTGCGCAGTGCTTCTACGCATGCCGAGTAGGTGTCGAACGGCTGGAGCTGAACGCCTGGGTACTCGTCGGCGATGTTCTGTGCGGGTGTGGACCCGGTGACCGAGCACAGCTTCTTGCCGCCGCTGAGTGAATCGGGGCCGGTGATGTCGGTATTGCCGTCGGCAACCAGCAGGGACTGGCCTGCGACGAAGTACGGTCCAGCGAACCCGACCTTCTCCTTGCGCGTATCGGTGATCGAGTAAGTAGCGACGATGTAGTCGACCTCCCCGTTCTGAATGAGCGTCTCACGCTGAGCCGACGGGGATTCCTTGAACTCGATGTTCTCTTCCGACACTCCGAGCTGGCCTGCAACGTACTTGGCCACCTCCACGTCGAAGCCGCTGAAGGAACCATCCGGGTTGCGGAGGCCGAGGCCGGGCTGATCGAATTTGATTCCGACGATCAGGTTGCCGTTTTCTGCACTACTGCTGACATTGCGGGCTTCTTCGCCCCCGCCACAGGCGGTAGCGACGACGGCGAGTGCGGCGATGCCGACCCCTAGACGGATCGAGCGAGTAATTCTCACTGGTTAATCCTCCATGTTGTTTTCACGTGTTGGTACGTGCGAAAGAGTGTGGCGAGAAATAGAGGGATCTTTGGTCAGTGACCGAGAATTTTGCCCAGGAAGTCCTTGGCGCGTTCGGATTTCGGTGCGGTGAAGAAGCTGTCGGGGTCGGTGTCCTCGACGACGGCGCCATCGGCCATGAAGATGACCCGGTCGCCGGCCTTGCGTGCGAATCCCATCTCGTGGGTGACGACGAGCATCGTCATGCCCTCCTTGGCCAACGACGTCATCACGTCGAGAACTTCGTTGACCATTTCGGGATCGAGAGCCGACGTCGGCTCGTCGAACAACATCACCTTGGGGTTCATGGCGAGTGAGCGAGCAATCGCCACCCGCTGCTGCTGTCCACCGGAGAGCTGAGCTGGATATTTGTCGGCCTGATTTGCGATGCCGACACGTTCGAGCAGTGCCTGGGCGGATTTACGAGCCTCGTCTTTCTTGAGCTTGCGCACCTTGAGGGGCGCGAGCATGACGTTCTCGAGGATGGTCTTGTGCGCGAAAAGGTTGAACGACTGAAAGACCATTCCGACGTCGGCGCGAAGCGCGGCGAGCGCTTTACCTTCGGCAGGAAGGGCAGAGCCATCGACCTCGATGGAACCGGAGTCGATGGGTTCGAGTCGGTTGATCGTCCGGCACAACGTCGATTTCCCGGACCCGGACGGTCCGACCACAATGACGACCTGGCCGGGAGGGACCTCGAGGTTGATGTCCTTGAGGACGTGCAGATCACCGAAATGCTTGTCTACCGATTTCAAGGAGATCATGGAGGGTCGGTCGGCAACTGCACCGGAAGCCGGCGCGTCGGTGGCATGCGTCATAGAGCAGAACCTTATTCGTAGTTTGGTCGTCGACAACGCCGTTAACGCGACATTCCTCGATTATGTAATGGAAACTTTACTGTCGGTGCACTCGGCCCGGCGAGATCGAACGCCGAAGTCGCGTATCCCCGGCGCCGGACGGTCTCGCCGGGCCGTACCCTGGCAGTGTGGAAACGAGTGACCAGATGACCCAGAGGAGCTACGAGGTTCGCACGCACGGGTGCCAGATGAACGTGCACGACTCGGAGAGACTGTAGTCCCTGACCACCGTGTAGTTTCCTGATTTTAGGAGACTACGATGGACATTCGGACCTTGTGTGCGCAGGTTGCCAGGGAGAAGAACCTTAGGCAAAGTACCGAGTTTTCCTATCGGCGGCTGTTGCTGAGTGTCGGCATCACCGATGATTCATTGGGCCGCGACGAGGTTGAAGCATTGCTCTACAACCTCGACAACGTTTCAACACGCCGTGCTACTGCGATCGCGGTTCGGTCGGTACTCGGACACATGATCAAAATTCCCAAAGCGCCCAAACGCCGCTACGTTCTGCCCGATGAGCAATCTATTCGCTTAGCGTTGCTTACGAGTCCGCACGAGCTTAGAGGGCTTCTGATGATGTACGCGGGGCTACGCGTCGGTGAAGCATGTGCCGTGACTGGCAAGGCGGTGACAGGGGACAGGCTGTTAATTGACCGCCAGGTGGTGCAGTTGTATGCCTCAAGTCGTGAAACTGGCTCAGAGGCGAAATCAGTACTCAGAATCGGCCCGGTGAAGACGGGTGAGGCTGAGGTAGTCGTACCGTTTTGGCTGGCTGACTTAGTGAAAACGATAACCGACACCGCCCAACCTTCTATCGTGCGTGAGTCGTTGCGTCGGGCTGGTAGCCGCGTAGGTATCAAAATCAATCCGCACATGCTCAGGCATTGGTATGCGACAACCATGCTTGAACGTGGTGCTCCGCTGACGCTGGTGCAGCAGCAGATGAGACACAGCGATATTGCTACGACGCTCAGGGCGTACTCGGAACACAGCACCGAGGATATACACAAGATGTTCGACTAAATTGCGGCTCGTGATGTAGATCGGTCACGAATAAGCCACTCGCAGAATGTCGATTCCTGCCGTGTGTTAGCCGTTCTGACGAAATAGAATGCGCTTAGGGTGTATTTGTATGCACACTAGGCGCATTTTTCGTTAGATGTGTAGTTGGAAAGTTTCGAGGTCACACAGCGTGCACAGTGTTCAACTGACATCTTGATACTTTAGGTATCAGTCGCCGATATTTGCTATAATGGATTTAGTGGTTTTAGACCACGAGGGAAAAGATGAAGAACTCTGCCGGGTTCAAAATCTGGATAACAATATAAGTTATTCATACCCACAAGACCAGTCACTGCCATGTGACCGACAAAGCCAGCAACCAACCTCCATAAAAACAGTTGCTGGCTTTGTTGTATCATTAGAAGTAGGCACTAATGAACCGATCAGTCAGAGAAATCCATTTAGTAAGTCATTATTGACATTTGCGTATTTACCACCAGACAACTAGAATTAAATAGTAGGCAGAACGCATTGATTGTTTGAAAATGGTCCGCGAAAAAGCCAGTCTCAACTTGCATTAGTGCAGTCTAATGTGGGATAATAGATATAGACAAAAGATCACTTCTACTAGCAGGGAAGAGAGTCCACAAGTTTTCCTCACCGAAATAAATGAGAAAGACCGTATTGAAGTTTGTTCCCTGCTACGGAGCTTCAATACGGTCTTTTTTCTTTTGTATATAGTTTGAGCTATTGACGCTATTAATTAAGGCAGACCCGATGCAGGTAAGGTCCACCGACTATTGCAATCAAAACCATAATTCCCTGTCAAACTTGTATCAAAAATATCTTACCTTGAAAGGAGGTTTCAATATGAAGAAGAATTTCAATAACCGTTATAAGAAGAAAGATTGGTCTACTTCCGAACTATCCAGTAGTTACTGTAGTAATTGTCACTACACACTATGGAAGAATGAGATAGACGATCCTGAGTTACCTAAAGATAGACATAGAAGTTGTCTCGTAGCTCTTCGAGATTCTACCGATAGAAAACTTGACCATCTTATTGAAATAGAGATTAGTCGTAAGAAAGTCAATAAGAACAAACTTGCTAGGATGTTAGATGATACTGTTGGCGCTACGCGCCGGTAGTTCGTTACAAATATTCCATCTTGACTCTATAGAAGAACAGACCCTCTCAGTATTGAACTAAATAGAACTAAAGAGTTTTTGTGTTGGTGGTTGTTGGTTGGTTCTGTGCCCCGGCCGGGGCTGTAGTTCATTATCACTATTCTCTATTTTCTCTTTGGATTTAAACCTACAGGGTCTTTTTCTCTATTGAAGAAAAATAGGCTAGTGAATTTTCTACGATAGTCCGTAGGACCCAATATTGCAGTTCTGTCTTTTCTCTATTTTAGGTTTTGACCGCTGAATGAGCGTAGCGAATGAAGCGGAACAGTAGTAACTAGTGAATCAGTACCGCCGATTTTGGATCGGAACGATCCCGTTTCGGCAATATTACATATTAGGAATGATGACAATGAAGAAAGATAAAGAAGCACCAAAAAGGATACGCACGACTACAGAAATGCAGAAAGCCCGCGGCGATGTTCCAATCACTGAACAAAATTGGATAAGTTTAGACGAGTACCGAGAATTGCATCCACGAGCTGATCACGATGACTGAAAAGAATCCGGCGACATATGCGCGGGACAGACGAGCAGAACTTGTCTCACAAAAGTTCGAGCAAATAGATTCACTATTGACTGAAATTGTTGAACTTGGAGCAAGCAGTCAGCGCATGAAAATGGGCTTACAACATTTGTACATGAAGTACAGCAGAAAACGAACGCTGTAAGGCTGTTTGCTGGCACAGCACATACCGACGGAGACACTAGAATGCAGGTTACGACAACTTGTGTGGCCAACACATTCTGGTGTCTCAAATCGGTTTATATGCTTCTGGCGGTACATAAGCAGTTCGAGCGCGGAATAGTATAATAGTGCTATAATTAGATAGAGCGAATGCCTTAGGCAAATCTAACGCTCGTAAGGAAAAACTAATGAACGATGATAGTGTAGTAATTTGTTTGGTTTGTAATGATCCTGAGAATTGTGATCACGACCAGAAATTGCAGTTGAGTGCGATATGAACGAGCAACACGACGAGCAAGATTTGGCGGCAGAGATAGCCGAGACCAAGGCCTATTGCAAAATGCTATTAGGTGGTACTGGTGAGCAGTGAACAGTTCGTAGAACTCGTCTGGCTGGCGGCTCAACACGGCATGCACTACCAGAACACTCAACTGTTGGAGAGTGTCAGTGCATGAGCGACAGCATAACAATTGATGAGTACGACCTAAAATTAGAATACGAGCGTGTTGGTGACTGCTGGTTATGGACGGGACCGCTGGATAGTCAGGGCTACGCTCAATTGACGATAGAGCGTAAGCGTTGGCAGTTACACCGTCTGATCTACACAGAATTTGTGGGACCGATACCGCCAAACAAGCGTGTTAAGCATCTGTGTGAGAATCGCGGTTGTCTCAGAGATACACATCTGTCGTTAGCCATACCAAAGCAACGTATAGAAAAACCTAAGAAGATTGCTAAGCCACGTTACGTACCAAAACCAAAGCGCACGCATTGTTCGGCGGGTCATCTATTAGCCGATCCAAATGTGTATTACAGCAAGACCGGCAAGGTATGCAGGCGATGTAAATTAGCCAAGGTGGGTAAGTCCCATGACGTGGTGGACATTCGGTGAGGCGGCGTAGCCGCTGCTCGGGCGTGTCGTACCCGTGTTGTGGGTGGGCCATCGCGTAGTGATGAACGAGTTACCGCCAAAGTGACTCGACCAAAGGACCACGCGATGACCCACGACCATTCTGCCCTGATCACCCAGCTCGACGCACTCAAGGGCGCCGACCCGGCGAGTGTGTTCGCCGAATTGATCCGCGCCGGCTTACAGACCCTGATCGACGCCGAGGCCACCGAGGTCCTCGGTGCCGGCCGCTACGAACGGACCACCGAGCGAACGAACTACCGCAACGGCACCAGGCCGAAGACAGTAGCGACGACCAGCGGCGACATCGAAGTCCAGATCCCGAAGCTGCGCACCGGGTCGTTCTTCCCCAGCCTGCTCGAACGCCGCCGTCGCATCGATCAGGCCCTGTACGCGGTGATCATGGAGGCCTACGTCCATGGCGTCTCGACCCGCAACGTCGACGACCTCGTGACCGCATTGGGGGTCGACTCGGGGGTCTCGAAGTCGACCGTCTCGCGGATCTGCCAGGGCCTCGACGTCGAGATCGCCCGCTTCCGCGAGCGTTCGTTGACGCACACCAGCTTTCCCTACATCTTCCTCGACGCCACGTACTGCAAGGTCCGGATCGGTGCGCACGTCGTCTCGCATGCTCTCGTCGTCGCCACCGGGGTGTCCATCGACGGGACCCGCGAAGTATTGGGCACCGCAGTAGGAGACAGTGAGTCGTTCGACTTCTGGCGCGAGTTCCTCATCGGACTCAAAGCCCGCGGTTTGTCGGGGGTGCATCTAGTGATCTCCGATGCGCATGCGGGGTTGAAAGCGGCGGTGGCGCAGCAGTTCACGGGTGCGTCGTGGCAGCGGTGCCGGGTGCATTTCATGCGGAACGTCGGCTCGGCGGTGTCGTCGAAGCAGGTGCCGCCGGTGATGGCTGCGATCAAGACGATCTTCGCACACACCGAGCCCGATGCCGTTGCGCAGCAATGGGATCAGGTCGCCGACACTCTCGCTGGCTCGTTTCCGAAAGTCGCTGCGATGATGCGTGATGCGAAGGAGGACGTGCTCGCGTTCCGGTCGTTCCCGAAGGCACATTGGCAGAAGATCTGGTCGAACAATCCGATCGAACGACTGAACAAGGAGATCAAACGCCGCGCCGATGTCGTGGAGATCTTCCCGAACCCGGCAGCGTTCCTACGCCTGGCGACGGCGGTGGTGATCGAGGCGCACGACGAGTGGCAGGTCACCCGCCGCTACGTCTCCGACGTCTCCATGGACGAACTGAGGGTCGTCATCGCACGAAAGGAACGCGCTACAGCCGCCGACACGGACACCGAGTCGTTGACACCCAAACTCGAATCCGCATAACATACAACACAACTCGTTGATCACGAACCAGATGGTTCACCGATCCGAACTACACCACGCCATGGGGCACTATC
>NZ_MKKY01000072.1 GCF_002091955.1 Rhodococcus sp. 1168
GGAAGTCGATCGGCGGGCTGGCGAGCAGCACTCCGGAGAGGCCGCCGAAGAGGAAGGTGATCAGAAAGCCGATAGCGAAGAGCATCGGGGTTTCCAGTGTCACCTGGCCCCGCCACATCGTGCCAATCCAGTTGAAGAGCTTCACACCGGTGGGCACCGCGATCAAGAACGACATGAACGAGAAGAACGGCAACAACACTGCGCCTGTGGCAAACATATGGTGCGCCCACACCGACATCGAGAGAGCCCCGATAGCGATCGTTGCGTAGATCAAGGTGGTGTAGCCGAAAATCGGCTTACGCGAGAAGACCGGGAATACTTCGGACACGATTCCAAAGAACGGCAACGCGATGATGTACACCTCGGGGTGACCGAAGAACCAGAACAGGTGCTGCCACAACACAGCTCCACCCGTCGCCGGATCGAACAGATGCGCACCGAGATGTCGATCCGCCGCCAATCCCAGTAACGCCGCCGTCAACAGCGGGAACGCCATAAGGATCAGGATGCTGGTGACCAGGATGTTCCACGTGAAAATGGGCATCCGGAACATCGTCATACCCGGTGCTCGCAAGCAGATGACCGTCGTGATCATGTTGACGGCACCCAAGATGGTGCCCAAGCCTGCGACGGCGAGACCGAAAATCCACAGATCCGCACCGACACCCGGCGAGTGCAACGCACTCGAAAGTGGGGTATATGCGGTCCAACCGAAGTCAGCTGCACCACCGGGGGTGATGAAGCCGGATGTAGCGACTATCGCGCCGAACAGGTAGAGCCAGTACGAGAACGCGTTCAGCCGCGGGAACGCTACGTCCGGGGCACCGATCTGCAGCGGCAAGATGTAGTTGGCGAAGCCGAACACGATCGGCGTCGCGTACAGCAACAGCATGATCGTGCCGTGCATGGTGAACAGCTGGTTGTACTGCTCGTTCGAGAGGAATTGCAAGCCCGGTACCGCGAGCTCGGCGCGAATGAGCAACGCCATCAAGCCGCCGATGAGGAAGAACGAGATGGAAGTTGCGATGTACATGATCCCCAACATTTTGGGGTCGGTCGTCGTCACCGCCTTGTGAATGAACGAACCTTTCGGTCCCATCCGCGGCGGGAAAGGTCTCACCGCTTTCACGGTGGCAGTGGGCTTGGGCTCAACAGCGGTCACTGATCCTCCTGACGATGGAAGTGACGATAATCATAAACCGCTGGAGGAGGAGTTACTACCTTTTGTCGTAGATCAACTCCGGCCAAAGCGCGCCTCGTGCGTGTGCACGAGGCGCGCCGAGGGTCAACTTCCGAGGATGCAGAACTGTCCGGAAGCGAGGTTCAACGCGAGAGAAAGTGGTCCGACGCAGTCGACGCCTGCAGCTTCGGCGGTTGCGCCGGAACCCCAACCGGCGATCGCGATGGTGGTCGAACCTGCGTCTGCCCATGAATGTGCGATGCCGCCGCCGATTGCGCCCGCATATGATGTGCCGCCTGCGCGTGACGCGCCGAGGGCCGTTCCGAATCCCGTCGCGTATGTGTTCGAGGTGCCGCCGGTTTCGGCAACGCTGACGGCCGTTCCACTGTCTGCTGCTGTGGCGGTCGAACGCGATCCTTCTGCGGACGTTGCCCCGCAGCTGGCGTTCCCGTCGACGAGAATTTGATTGGCCGACGGAGGGGATACGCACGTCACCGGAGCTGCATTTGCCACGCCGGCTCCGGCGAATCCGGCTCCGGCGAATCCGGCAGCGACGAAACCGCTGGAAACAGCGAAAACTGCTGCGGTACGGGATAACCGACTAACCGACCGTGAAAGGCCCTGTGATGTCGAGGTGAACGATGCTGAGCGGGCGAGCGAAGAAAAAGCGGAGAACAACAGGGGCTCCTTCAAGGAAACGAAATGGGTCGGTGCGGCACACCGTACCCCGGTTCTGCGCTGCGGTCATCAGTGATTTATCCCTACTCCGTGTAACGATTCGGCACGCCTTCGCGGGTCTCGTCCGGTCGCCTGAAGGCCTTGATCGTGGGAGCGCTCACCACTGCGGATCTGTTCGAGGTGGAATCTGCCGAGCACCTCAGGCAAGCACCGGGGCCGAACAACTTATGGGACGGCATTGTCGCTGGATGGAATTCGCTTCTCGACACCGGGAGAGACGCGCTGGTGGCCCTCGGCTGGGCTATTTACGTGGTTGGGAACTCTCACAGTGGGTGCTCTGGTCGTCTACGTCATCGTCGGGATCGTCCGCCGCGGCACCACCGAGAGGGTCGAGTAAGGGGAGGATGTCGAGGACGAAAAGTCGAGGTGACCGTCACACACTCCCGGCGAATCCGTGTTGGCGCCATGCCTCGTACATGACGACGGCGGCCGCGTTGGCAAGGTTGAGCGATCGTCGACCCTCGATCATCGGAATGCGCAGCTGTTCGGTGACCAGCGGATCGCGGAGCACTTCCTCGGGGAGACCTGTCGGTTCGGGACCGAACAGCAACACGTCATCGGGGCGATAGGAAACGTCCGCGTGAAACTTGCTCGCATGTGCGGTATAGGCGAACACGCGTTCCGGCGCCAGTGCCTCCCATGCGGCAGCCAGATTCTCGTGGACGGTCACCGAGGCCAGATCGTGGTAGTCCAGGCCGGCGCGCTTGAGTTTGGGCTCGGACATGTCGAACCCCAGGGGGCCGACCAAGTGCAGTTCACATCCGGTGCCAGCGACGAGTCGGATCGCGTTTCCGGTGTTCTGAGGAATGCGTGGCTGAAAGAACATGAGGCGAAACACCCGGTTCACTCTGCCATCAGCCCTACCGGGAGAATGGAAGAGGTGCACGAGAACCAGATTATCGGCGAGGACTACTCCGACGCGAGACTCGATCAACAGCAATGGCACGACCGGGAATACGTGGCGTGCAACTTTCGAGACGCCGACCTCAGCGGCGTGAAGACCACCGCGGTGGTCTTCACCGAATGTGATTTCACCGGCACGGATCTGACCGAATCGGTCCATGTCAACGCAGCGTTTCGCTCCTGCACCTTCGCACGAACCAATCTGCAACACAGCGTCTTCCGTCATTCGACCATGATCGGCTCGACCTTCGTCGATTGTCGGATGCGCCCGTCGACTTTCGACGAGGTCGACTTCACATTGGTAGGAATGGGGGGAGCTGACATGCGCGGGATGGACTTGACCAACTGCCGCATGGTCGAGGCGAACTTGGTGAACACCGACCTGCGTAAAGCGATTCTGCGTTCGGTGGATCTCAGTGGCGCACGAACCGTAGGCGCCAAGATGCAGGAATCCGATCTTCGTGGCGCTCGGATCGACGCACACCTCTGGATGTCTGCGACGGTGACGGGTGCCCGGATCGAGCTGACACAGGCGGTCGCGTACGCCCAGGCACACGGGCTTTCGGTCGAGGGCTGACTACTTGCGGACCGGCGTCCGCTCGACCCGCTGGCACCTGGAACAATAGCGAGCGTGACTGCGACGATTCTGGACGGCAAAGCAACTCGAGACGAGATCTTCGTCGATCTCACTCAGCGAGTGACAAAGCTACGAGAACACGGGATCGTTCCCGGGCTCGGCACGGTGCTGGTGGGCGATGATCCCGGCTCGGCGGCGTACGTCCGCGGCAAACACAACGACTGCGCCAAAGTCGGTATCACCTCGATTCGGCGGGATCTGCCTGCGGACATTTCACAGGCGGAGCTCGACGCCGTGATCGACGAGCTCAACGCCAATCCCGAGTGCACCGGTTACATCGTGCAGCTTCCACTTCCGAAGCATCTCGACGAGAACGCTGCGCTCGAACGGATCGACCCATCCAAGGATGCCGACGGACTGCACCCGATCAACCTCGGTCGACTCGTCCTGGGTAAGCAGGCAGCATTGCCCTGCACCCCACGAGGGATCGTCCATCTCCTCCGTCGCTACGACGTGGCGCTCGACGGAGCCCATGCCGTCGTCATCGGTCGCGGGGTAACGGTCGGCCGGCCTATCGGACTGCTGCTCACTCGTAAGAGCGAGAACTCCACCGTCACCCTGTGCCACACCGGGACCAAGGACCTGGCCGCCGAGGTTCGCCGCGCCGACGTCGTCATTGCGGCTGCGGGAGTTCCCGGAATTGTCACCGCGGACATGATCAAGCCCGGTGCCGCAGTGCTCGACGTCGGGGTTACTCGAACGGATGAGGGACTGCGCGGCGACGTTGCGCCCGAGGTGGCCGAAGTCGCCGGTTTCCTCTCGCCCAACCCTGGTGGAGTCGGTCCGCTGACGAGAGCGTTCCTACTGTCGAACGTGGTCGAGCGGGCCGAGCAGGCTCTCGCAACCACCACAGAAGCGGTCTGACCTTCGATGTGGTCCCAGATCCGCAAGAACCTGCCGCTCGTCATCGTGCTCGTGATCATTGCGGCGGCGCTCGTTCTCGTTCTTGCGGATCGGTGGCGCCGCGGTGCCTTCGTATTCGGTGTGGCGACGATAGCGGCCGCAGGCTTCCGGTTGTGTATGCCGGAGAAGAACGTCGGCCTGCTACAGGTCCGAAGTAGAACCTTCGACGTCTCGGCCATGGCGCTGGTCGGGGGAGCCATCGTGTTGCTGGCGGCGTCGATCGATCCGCTCGGCACCGACTGAGTATTCGTCCGGTCGAATACTCAGCTGGTGCGACCCGTCGAGACGCGCGCATGCTTCATCGTCTCGCCGAGTAGTGCGGATACTGCGTTGGCTTCGGTCAGAAACCCGTCGTGGCCATCACGTGACTGAATGACCTCGAGGCCGCGGCATTCCGGGAGGCCGCGGGCGAGCTCCTTCTGTAGCCGCAAGGGATAGAGTCGATCGGAGTCGACGCCGCCGACGATCGTCGGGACGGTGGCCATGGCCAAGGCGGCGTCGAATCCACCTCGCCCACGTCCGATGTCGTGTCTGTTCATAGCTTCGGTCAGCAATACGTAGGTGCTTGCGTCGAAGCGGTCGACCAGCTTGCTCGCCTGATGCTGAAGGTAGCTTTCGACCGAGTATCGTCCGCCCTGCCATGGATCTTCTTCGCCTTGACCGGAGTTGGCGAACCTCAGGTCTAGCTCGCTCTCGGTTCGGTACGTCAGGTGAGCGATTCGGCGCGCTATGCCCAGTCCGACCCGTGGGGCCCGGCCGGTTCCGTGGTAGTTGCCGCCCTGCCAGTCGGGATCGGCCTTGATCGCCTCGATTTGAGTTGTCTGCGTACCGATTTGGTCGGCAGTTGCGCGGCCTCCGACCGCGAGCACCAGAGCTGACGCGACGCGGTCCGGGTATCCCACTATCCACTCGAGCGTGCGCATGCCTCCCATCGAGCCGCCGACCACGGCTGCGAACCTTTCGATGCCGAGTGCATCGGCGAGAGCTATCTCCGCGGACACCTGGTCGCGGATCGAGATCTCCGGAAAGGTACTGCCGTAGGGGAATCCGCTCGTATTCAGCGAAGACGGTCCTGTCGTCCCACCGCAACCACCGAGCACGTTGGAGGCGATGACACACCACTCGTCCGTGTCGATCGGAGCGCCGGGCCCGACCATCCCGTTCCACCACCCGGGCAAGGCATGAGCGCCTCCGGCAGGTCCGGACACATGCGAGTCCCCGGTCAACGCATGCTCGACGAGCACCACGTTGTCGCGGTTCGGGGACAGCTCACCCCAACGTTGAACGGCGATGGTCACCTGTGGCAGGGACGCGCCGTTCTCGAGGTCCAACCGACCGATGTCGATACTGCCGAGCCGTCCGTCCGGCGCAGGAAACCCTGCGGCCGAACGGACGTCGTGCACTGAGCCGATGGTCAAGACGCCGCCGCAGCGAATCCGCGCTCGAGATCAGCGACGATGTCGTCGATCCCTTCGATGCCCACCGCGAGGCGCACCAGTCCCGGAGTGACACCCGCAGCGATCTGCTCCTCGGGTGAGAGCTGTGAGTGAGTTGTCGATGCGGGATGAATTACGAGTGAACGCACATCACCGATGTTAGCTACATGGCTGTGCAGACTCAGTGCGTCGACGAACTTCTTGCCGGCGTCGATGCCGCCCTTCAGTTCGAAAGCGACGATTGCGCCCTGCCCCTTCGGTGCCAATTCCTGGCCACGTTCGAACCACGGGGAGGACTTCAGGCCTGCGTAATTGACACTGACCACCTCACTGCGGGCCTCGACGAAGGCTGCTACCTTCTGAGCGTTCTCGACGTGGCGCTCCATCCGAAGGCTCAGCGTCTCGAGTCCCTGGCTGATCAGGAATGCGTTGAACGGTGCGACAGCGGCTCCGATGTCGCGAAGCAGTTGGACGCGAGCCTTGAGGGCGAAGGCCGGTGCGCCGAGGTCCGCGAACACCACGCCATGATAGCTCGGGTCGGGAGTGGTGAAGTTGTCGTGGCGCCCTTGGGTCCAGTCGAAAGTGCCACCGTCGACGATGACGCCTGCGATTGCCGTGCCGTGGCCCCCGAGGTACTTGGTGGCCGAATGGACGACGATGTCGGCGCCGTGCTTCAGCGGCTGAATGAGATATGGCGTCGCGACGGTGTTGTCGACGATCAGCGGAAGGCCGTTCTCGTGCGCGATCTTCGACACTCCGGGAATGTCGAAGATGTCGTTCTTGGGGTTCGAGATCGTTTCGCCGTAGAACGCCTTCGTCTTCGGCGTGATCGCGGAGCGCCACTCCTCGAGATCGTCGGGATCGGAGACGAAGCTGACGGTGATACCCAGTTTCCGCAACGTGTAGTGGAAAAGGTTGTACGTCCCGCCGTACAAGCGCGGACTCGAGACTATGTGATCGCCTGCTTCGGCGATGTTCAGGATTGCAAGAGTCTCGGCAGCTTGTCCGGAGGCCAAGAGCAGCGCTGCAACGCCACCCTCCAGCGCTGCGATGCGCTGCTCCACGGCATCCTGCGTCGGGTTCATGATGCGGGTGTAGATGTTGCCGGGCTCGGTCAGTCCGAAGAGCGCGGCAGCGTGATCGGTGCTGTCGAAGGTGTACGACGTCGTCTGGTAGATCGGTAGCGCGCGTGCGCGTGTGACGCCGTCAGCGCTCTGACCTACGTGGATTTGCTTGGTTTCGAAGCTCCACGACGCGGTGGGATCTTCGATGGGTGAGCCGGCGGCATCTACGACGTCGGGTGTGTTCTCGCTCATGGTGGGTAACTACTCCGTTTTCGATTCAAGAGTGCGATTCGGCTGGGGCTCGGCGTAGCGAGCCGGGCGGGGCGTATCGAAGCGACAACACATCGTGAACCTCCTAGGGGCTTGCAACCGAACGTGGTTGTGATCGGTTGTTGGGTTCGCCCCTGGGCGAACCCGCGCTTGTTCTCCGACTACGCGAACGCAGTCGACTAACCAGGTCTTCTCACCCGGGGCACCCCACCGCGGTTGGAGGGTTGCCGGCCAGCAAGCCGGGGCTTTGACGCTGACACTCATGACCTTTGCAGAATCCTAGCGTGTCCTCCGACACGTCGAATAGCGACACCGTTGTCGATGTCGATCGGGCCGTGACCAGCGCACTTAGTGGTCGGCGGTCGGAGCTTCCCCGAAAGGGTCACCGGCCATGCCTGAGCAGGCAAGCAGTACGCTTGTCTTGTTTCCTCGCACGCTCACGCACTGCGCGCGCGGCGTATACGTTCGAAGTCGAGTACACGCACTCGGCCCAGCAGCGAAGAGGCGTAATACGAGTGGGACCACTGATCGACCCACCACGTCGGTTCTGCGGCAACACTGGCAGCTACGGAAGACGAAACGGCATACTTCCCAGGAGGACGCGAACCCCACATGTCCAAGATCAAGGTCGAAGGCAAGGTCGTCGAACTCGACGGCGATGAGATGACACGCATCATCTGGCAGTTCATCAAGGACAAGCTCATCCATCCGTACCTCGATGTCGATCTCGAGTACTACGACTTGGGAATCGAATCCAGGGACAAGACGGACGACCAAGTCACCGTCGATGCCGCGAACGCAATCAAGAAGCACGGCGTCGGGGTCAAATGCGCGACGATCACTCCGGACGAGGCTCGCGTCGAGGAATTCGGCCTGAAGAAGATGTGGCGTTCGCCCAACGGGACGATTCGCAATATCCTCGGTGGCACCATCTTCCGGGCGCCGATCATCATTTCCAACGTCCCGCGACTGGTACCGGGCTGGACCAAGCCGATCATCATCGGCCGTCACGCCTTCGGCGACCAGTACCGCGCCATCGACTTCAAGGTGCCTGGACCCGGCACCGTGACCATCACCTACATGCCCGAGGACGGCAGTGAGCCGATCCAGCACGAGCTGGTCAGGTTCACCGAGGAGAGCCTCGGCGGCGTCGTGCAAGGTCAGTACAACTTCAACCAGTCGATCATCGATTTCGCTCGTGCGTCGCTCAACTACGGTTTGCAGCAGAACTACCCGGTGTACTTGTCGACCAAGAACACGATCCTCAAGGCCTACGACGGCCAATTCAAGGACACCTTCCAGCACATCTACGAAAAAGAATTCAAGGCGGAGTTCGACGCTGCCGGGCTGACGTACGAGCACCGCCTCATCGATGACATGGTCGCGTCGTCCATGAAGTGGGAGGGCGGCTACGTCTGGGCCTGCAAGAACTACGACGGCGACGTCCAGTCGGACACCGTCGCGCAGGGCTTCGGTTCGCTCGGCCTCATGACGTCGGTTCTGCTTACCCCGGACGGTAAGACCTGTGAAGCAGAGGCTGCACACGGCACGGTGACTCGCCATTTTCGTCAGCACCAGCAAGGCAAACCGACCTCGACCAATCCGATTGCGTCGATCTTTGCGTGGACTCGAGGTCTCGAGCACCGCGGCAAGCTCGACAGTACTCCCGAGGTCATCGGCTTCGCTCAGGCATTGGAAGACATTGTCATCAAGACCGTCGAAGGTGGCCAGATGACCAAGGATCTTGCCGCGCTCGTCGGAGGAGATCAGGGCTATCTGTCCACCGAAGAGTTTCTCGGCGCACTCGACGAAAACCTGCAGAGGGCCCTGAAGTAATTCAGTGAATCAGCTGATCACCTGCTCGGGTGAGGACAATCACCAGCTATGGACTCGGAAATCGGGTGCGTGCGGGATGAGAATCGAAGAAGGGGACGTTTCCTACCAGGGTCGTCCCTTTCTTCATGTTCGACAGTGATCGTGTTCCCATATCGATGAAAAGGTTGTTCTGCTGTGACTGTCCCCGATTCGGCGTTCGCCAGGAATGTCAGCGCTGTGCGCGAGCGGGTGTCGAACGGTCCTAGTGGCGGCCGCAGAACTTTGTCCACTCGGCGACGCTTCGCGATGCTTGCCTTGTCCATCGGCGGCTTCGGCATCGGCACCACCGAGTTCGTGTCCATGGGCCTGTTGCCCGAAATTGCGACGACCATGAACGTCTCCGAGCCGAGCGCCGGACATCTCATCTCGGCCTACGCACTCGGAGTGGTCATCGGCGCCCCCGTCATCGCGATACTGGCGGCACGGGTACCTCGCCGGGTGTTGCTGCTCGCCTTGATGGCCGCATTCACCCTCGGCAACCTCGGCACGGTCTTCGCGCCGAGTTTCTACGAGTTGATGGCGTCGCGTGTCGTTGCGGGCCTCCCGCATGGCGCCTACTTCGGTGTCGCGGCGCTGGTCGCCGCGCACTTGGCGGAGCCCGGCAAACGTGCCAAAGCGGTAGCCATGGTCATGATGGGTCTGTCGATCGCCAACGTCGTCGGGGTGCCGGTGGCCACGTGGGTCGGGCAGTCCTTCGGATGGCGTAGTGCCTTCGGCATCGTGACGGTCATCGGTGCCGTGACGGTCGCCGCGATCGCTGCGTGGATACCTCGCCTGGACGCAATGCCCACCACGCGGGCAATAACCGAGCTCGGTGCCTTGGGGCGTCCGCAAGTGTGGATGACGCTGATCATCGCCGTCGTCGGTTTCGGCGGGATGTTCGCCGTGTACACCTACATCGCAACCACTCTCACCGACGTCTCGGGCTTGTCGAAGGCTTTGGTTCCCGTTGCGCTGATGATTTACGGGCTCGGCATGGTCGCCGGCAACTATGCGGGTGGCCATATCGCGGACCGCATGCTGATTCGGGGGATGTACATCTCGTTGACCGCGATCGCCCTCAGTTTGTTCGGTTTCGTGTTCGCGGCGCAGAACCCGTACACGGCCTTGCTGTTCGTGTTTCTGATCGGCGCATCCGGTTCGTCGATGGTGCCTGGTTTGCAGACCCGCCTCATGGACGTCGCAGCCGATGCACAGACTCTTGCCGCCTCGCTCAACCATGCCGCGTTCAACCTTGCCAACGCGATCGGAGCAGCCGTCGGTGGTGCAGTGATTGCTGCCGGCTTCGGATACACCGCTCCTGCGGCTGTCGGCGGTGTGTTGGCGCTCGCTGGCATGGGCGTGCTGACTGTCGCGGTGATGATGCAGAAGAAGTCCGACGCGAAAGCCGCGCTCTAGCCGAGGCTCCGCCGGGCGGGTTGTGACTGTGCGGCGCGATCTTCACCGAACCTCCACATTTCCCGTCGTTCCCCTCCATAGCCGCCCTCTAGGGTCAGGGGCATGAACCGCACAGTCCTGGTCGTCGACGACGAACCGACTATCTCCGACGCTCTTGCCGCGCGCCTGCGTGGTGAGGGCTTCGACGTCGTGACGGCTGCTGACGGTCCTACTGCAGTAGAGGTGTGCGCGAGAACTCGGCCCGACGTGGTGGTGCTCGATGTGATGCTGCCGGGCTTCGACGGGCTCGAGGTGTGTCGGCGAATTCAGGCGCAGCGCTCGGTGCCGGTCCTGATGCTCACCGCGAAGTCCGAGGAGACCGACATGTTGGTCGGCTTGGGTGTCGGTGCGGACGACTACTTGTCGAAGCCCTTCAGCATGCGCGAGTTGGTTGCCCGCGTTCATGCGCTCGTCCGGCGCTCGGAACGCACGATGGTCGAGGAATCCGCTCCCACGTGTATCGGTTCCATTCGGATCGATCACGATGCACGCCGAGTCTCGGGCATCGACGGTGAAATTCATTTGACACGAACCGAATTCGACATTCTGAGCTACCTTGCCTCTCGGCCCCGGACCGCCGTCGGCCGTGACACGCTGCTGGCAGAGTTGTGGGGATGGGAGGACTCGGCGAGCAGTCGTACCGTCGACAGCCATGTGAAGGCATTGCGACGCAAGCTCGGTGGCGACCTCATCAGGACCGTGCACGGCGTCGGCTATGCGTTGGAGGTGCCGCGATGATCTCTGTGACCAGCGTATTCGCATCGATGACGCGCAGGTTGCCGCGCCCGCTCGATCCGCTGGGTTCGTTCAAGTTGAAGGTGTCCTTGATCGTCGGGTTGGTGCTGGCGGCGGCAAGTATCACGTTCTGGTTCGGGGCGGGTTGGCAGTTTCGCTATGCGTTGCTCGCAGCACTCGTCATCTCGTTGGTGGCGACGCAGGTTGTGGCGCACGGGATGACCTCGCCGTTGCGAGACATGACCGTGGCCGCGGGAGCGATGGCGCGAGGAGACTATTCGAGACGGGTGCGCGCTACCTCTCGGGATGAGATCGGGCAGCTCGCTGCGGCCTTCAACACGATGTCGACAGACCTCGAAGCGGCCGAGAAGTATCGACGAGAGCTGATCGGCAACGTCTCGCACGAACTGAAGACCCCTATCGCTGCGTTGCGAGCGGTACTGGAGAACCTGGTCGACGGGGTCAGTGAACCCGATCCCGCAATCCTGTCCGTTGCACTGCGGCAGACGGAAAAGCTCGGTGACCTCGTGACCGAGCTACTCGATCTGTCGCGGTTGGAAGCAGGAGTACTTGCTCTCCGCGAAGAGCGGTTCCTCGTGTACGACTTCCTGGCGGACACGACGAAGGGGCAACCCCGCGTCCATCTCGATGTGGTGCCGCCGAGCCTGTCGATCGTCGCCGACAGAGCTCGACTGACCCAGGTCGTGAACAACCTGGTGGACAACGCCGTTCGGCACGCGCCCTCTGGAACGGATGTCGCTCTCTCGGTTCGGCAGGTCGGTGGCCGACTTCTGTTCGACGTGGTCGACGACGGCCCGGGTATCGCACCCGAAGAACGGTCGAGGGTGTTCGACCGGTTCACTCGCGGTGGCTCCACCGATGGCGGCACCGGGCTGGGTCTGACGATCGCCCGCTGGGCGACCGAATTACACGGCGGCACAATCGAAGTGCTCGATCGCAGTCCCGGATGTCATATCCGGGTATCCATTCCTTGTAACTGAAACAGAAATCAGCTCACCACCACCGCGGCTTACCAGTGCCGTGGAGCTCTGTCATGCCTGCAACAGAAAGAGGTCTTCTCGTGATCATCGTAGACAAGCCCGAAGCCGTTGTGAGAAAGCAGAACTGGTCCCTGTGGCCACGTCGAGTCTGGCCGCCGCGCCGTTACGCAGCAGCGCCGCGCAATGTCTTGATCGGCGCGCTGGTCGTCGGGTGCATCGGTGCGGTCGTTCTCGGTGATCGCGGGATCGGCTACCCCATCACTGCCGTAGCGATCATCTTCGCGGCACTGCGTGCATCGAAGGGCGCACCGACGCGGTGGCAGATGGTCGGTGCTGTCGGAGTCGTCGCCCTGAGTTCGGTCGCTGCATTCCGTGCAGCAGAGTGGCTCGTGACGCTCGCCGTCGTAATGGCCGTGCTCGTCGCCGGGGTCGTGCTCTCCCGCTCGTGGACGTGGACAGGGGTCGCTCTCGGTGCACTGCTTCCCCTGCTGGTGCCGGCACGCGTACTGCGTTGGTGCACCCGCGGATCGCGCCGGATCGACATGCGGGGACTTGCGCCTGGTCGAATATTTCGCGTCGCCGCCACGACGGCCGTCCTGTTCCTCGTCTTCGCAGGTCTTTTCGCCGGAGCCGACCCGCAGTTCGCCGACGTCCTGTCCAGTGCGACACCTACAGTACGATTCGGCAGCGGGTTCACCCGAATTCTCCTCTTCGCACTGGTAGCCGCGGGGACTCTCGCGGTGTCGTACGTCGTCGCAAATCCGCCTCGATTCGATGATTTGGCCCGGCCGAGCGCGGGGTCACTCCGGCTGTGGGAGTGGGCTGTCCCGCTGGGATCGTTGGTCGTTCTGTTCACGATGTTCGTCTTCGTTCAGCTCCGAACCCTGTTCGGTGGGCAAGCACACGTCAGGACGACCGACGGATTGACCAACGCCGAATATGCACGCCAGGGGTTCTGGCAGCTTCTCGCGGTGACGGTCCTGACTTTGCTGGTGCTTGCGGTCACGATCCGAAAGGCGTCCCGCGTGTCCGGATCCGACCGCCTTGCACTGCGTCTGCTGCTGGGCGTGCTCTGCGCACTGTCCTTGGTGATCGTCGGATCGGCACTTCATCGTATGTCTCTGTACGAACAGCAATACGGATATACGACATTGAGGGTGTTCGTCACCGCGGTGGAATTGTGGCTCGGATCGGTGTTCGTCCTCCTGATGGCCACCGGAGTGTCGATGTCCGGCCGATGGCTACCCCGCGCGGTTGTGGGAAGTGCAGTTCTGACCGTCCTCGCGTTGGCAGTGATCAACCCCGACGCCTACATCGCTCGGCAGAACGTGGATCGCTTCGAGCAGACAGGAAAGATCGACACGACATATCTTTCACGTCTGTCCGCCGACGCCACCGAAGAACTCGACCGACTCGAAGAGCCTTATCGCAGTTGCGCGATCGGCAGAGCCGTCGCAGCGGAGTCGAGTTGGAATGAATGGAATCTGGCCGAGGACAATGCCCGTCGCATACTGACCGTACAACGGCAACGACAGTGCACAGACCATGCAGTCCGGTGACATCTCGAAGCGTCGAACTATGCCCTGCGTGGTGAGGGCTTCGACACGCTGATTGCTGCTGACGGTTCCACTGCAGTGAGTGTGTGCGCGAGAGTTCGGTCGTCAAGTCCCACGGCGCACAGCAAAATATGCCCACCGCCGCTGTCCCACAAACGCCGGAGGATGTACTCCTGGCCAGCATGTGTGGCGGCAGTCTGGCGACGTCTCATGGACCGTTCCTTGGAACAACCACCGAGGACCCGAGTTTCTCGGCTCAGACAGGCGCGATGTCCGCCACGCGTGCTCGTGGGCTGCCCTCGAGTGCAGGAGACTTGGCCGGATCCGACCACACCTGAGTCTCCAGGAACTGCTGAAAGCGCTGCGCGGCTTCGACAGTGGCGAACTCGAGGTCGATGAATACGTAGTGAGGGTCGTCGATGGGCTGCATGATTTTCTCGGCAAGTACGCCGCCATCTTTACGCCGCTCCGCGAACCGCCCGAAGGCGTCGTTCCAGGTGTCGAAGTCGGTGATGGAATGCTCGATACGCAGGGTGGCCATGGTACCTCCGTAATGTGCGTTGGGCGCTGCTCTCGATACTAGCGCCGAATCACCCCTGTGGAGTCGTCGCCGATGTGGTGCCACCTGTCCAGCAGAACGGGTGAAAGGGGCCTCGCTTCGCCAGGAACCGAAACAGGGCATGTGTTCGAGTGTGGTTTCACCAGCGGTCGTTGGGGTCTTCCGGAGATACCGTTGAGCAAGTATGGTCGAGACTCGCTTCTGGGATGCATCACTGCTTCACGACTGAATGTGGAAGGGGAGCCGAGTGAAGTTCCTCCACCTCGCTGCGACCTACCTCGTTCTACTCGTGGTGCTGGCGACGGTCCAAGATTCGTTGTTCGCTGCCGCATTCGGACTCGTGCTCGCAGCCGTCGTCGTCACAGTCGTGGTGATCTCGGGTCGGCGCGGTCTCATTCTCCTGCTTTCACGGACCGATCACGGCCCCGACCACGAGCAACGTCGACTTCGCGGGTCCTTCCGTAGACAGTATCGGCCCGACGAGCCAGGTCGGCCTATGCCGCGAGCACCCGGTTCCGTGGTGGGGGCACTCTGAGTCGTCGAGTTCTCCCACTCCTTCGCTTTTGTGCACTTGCGAGGAATCCACGGGAGAATTCGTATGCTTGTCATTACCAACGCCACCAGGCGTTTCGGTTCGCTGACCGTGTTCGGTGGCATCAATTTCAGGGTCGACGAAGGTAGCGCGTGCGCGATAGTCGGGTCCAACGGTTCCGGGAAAACGACCCTGCTGCGATGCATAGCAGGAGCGGATAGGCTTGACGAGGGCACGATTTCGCTCTTCGGTGACAACGTCGACGAATCTTCACCGGTCTTCCGAACTCGAGTAGCGTCCGTCCTCGACGACCGGGGCACGTTTCCGCATCTGTCGGTCAGCGAACATCTCCAATTGGTCGCAGCTGCTCATGGTGCCAGGAACTCGTTCGAAGTTGCAACGGAAATTCTCGAGGCAGTGGGACTCGGTCGGGCCGCCGACCAGCTGCCCGTCACATTATCCAGCGGCCAGAAACGCCGGCTTGCACTGGGATCGGCTTTCGTGCGACCGCGCAAGATGCTTGTTCTGGACGAACCAGAACAACGCCTCGACGCCGCCGGCAAGAAGTGGCTCGCGTCCGCGCTCGTCAGGGAGAAGCAGTCGGGCTGCATCATTGTGATGGCCTCGCACGATCGCGCACTCGTCGATGCCGTTGCGGATACGACTATGGACGGTGACGTATGGCCACGATAGTGCTCACGGCATCGCATCCGTCCGCGGCGTCGATTCGCCGTCGGATCCGCGGGTGGCGCCGGGAACGTCAGCCGATCGACCTAGGTGATCACCTGACGGTGTGGGGGCTACCGATCTTCGTCGGTGCCGGGTTGCTCTGGTGGCTGATCGGGCACGAATCGGGAGCCATGTCCTTCTCCAATGCTCTACCTGGTGGTGCGGCGAAAGTCGAGGTCGAGGTCGGGTTCGGTATCACGATGATCGCCTTCGCCGCTCTGATGAAGGCAATCTCGGAACTCGGTCCACTCGCGATCGGTTCTACGAACAGGCATTGGCTCTACTCATCTCCGGTCTCTCGCGGAGCGCTGTTGGCACCTCGATTCGCGATGTCCACCACATTCGGTGCGATCGGCGGGCTTGTTCTGGTACGAATGTCGACGCTGTTCACCACAACCCCGGTTCCATGGTGGTGGTGTGGCCTTCTCGGTGCGGCGCTCGGCGCGGGATCAGTCGGATTCGGTGTCGTTCGACAGCAGGACAGGCATGCCGCCACGCTCTATCGAGTGGCAATTTCAATGATTGCTTCGATCGGAGCGATCTGTTGTGCGGGGGTGTTCCCTTCGACCCCGAGAGTTTCGCCGCACGTTGCGCTCGCTCTCGCTGTCGGCGCGATCGTCGCATCGGGGGTCGGAGTAGCACTCGGGGCATACCGCTTGCGCCACTTGGACGCTGTCTCCCTGAGCGCCGGATCGGACCTGCTCACCGCCCTGCGTGCATCGACGACCATGATCGACGGTTCGATACTGTCCGCCGAGTTGGCATCCAGGACGTGGCGACTGATGGGCTCGGCACCCTCACGCCGTTTTCGCTGGAACGGCGCAAAAGCGCTGATCGAAGCAGACTTTCGCCGTGTCCATCGCGATCGTGGGGCGGTTCGCCTGCTCGGTTACATGTGCGTTCTGCCGTATGTGTCCGGTGCGACGGTCAGCGCGGCGGCGATTCCCGTCGTGGTGCTCTTGTGCGCGGTGACGGTCGCCGGCCGGTTCGGGCGAGGGTTGCGAGATGTGAATGCGTCGAACACGTTTCGAGCGGTGTTCGGAGGTAGCGACGCCGGGATCAGGATGGCGCATCTAGCGGTACCGGCTGCGGCAGTCTCGATCCTTTTCATGGTGTGCCTACCGATTCTCTGGCACGCTTCCGTGATCGCGGTGACGATCATCCCGGTAGTTGCGCTGCTGGCGCTCTACAGATCGACGAGTCGGCCGCCACTCGATTACGGTGGCCTGATCCTCACGACGCCGTTCGGCCAGATTCCGGTGGACATGATCCGTCAACTCATGCGGGGACCGCTCGTCGTCGCTGCGGCAGCATTCCTGCAATTTGCTGTCGGTATGTGAAGCGATGGTGGCGGTGACTTCGAGTGTCACAGGGCTCGGATACGGTGCCCCACGTGCCTATCACCGTATCCACAGTCAATGTCAACGGAATCCGTGCGGCCTCGCGTAAAGGAATGTTGCCATGGTTGGAGGCGACCGAAGCCGACGTGATCTGCCTGCAGGAGACCCGTGCGAACGACGGCGAGTTGACCAAGGCGCTGGCACCCGCATTGGACAGTGGCTGGCATCTGGCGTCGGCAGAGCCGTCGACCAAAGGCAGGAACGGTGTTGCCATTCTCTCGCGTACCGCTCCGGACGCCGTTCGTGTCGGGATCGACGCCGAGGAGTTTGCAGAGTCCGGCCGCTACATCGAGGCGGACTTTGCCGACGTGACGGTGGCCAGTCTGTATCTGCCGTCCGGTGAGGTCGGAACCGAGCGCCAGGATGAAAAGGAACGTTTCATGGCGGTCTTCGCGAAGTATCTCGCGAAGACGGCGACGTCCGCGATCGCCGAAGACCGCGATGTCCTCGTGTGCGGAGACTGGAATATCGCGCCCACCGAACTCGATATCAAAGCGTGGAAGACCAACCGCAAGAAGTCCGGATTTCTACCCGAGGAGCGCGAGTGGGTGGCCGCACTCCTTGCCCCGACGTCCCCATGGACCGACGTCGTGCGCGAGCTCAACCCTGAGGTCGAGGGCCCGTACAGCTGGTGGTCGTATCGAGGCAAGGCCTTCGACAACGATGCGGGCTGGCGGATCGACTACCAGTTGGCAACGCCTTCACTGGCCGAGCGCGCCAAGGACGCCGTCACCGAACGCGCCGAGGCATACGACCAGCGTTGGTCCGACCATGCCCCGGTCACCGTTCGCTACCGCTAGAACCTGCCCGAAATTCGGTTGTCACTACATGAAAAGATCGTGACCATGTCTGCCCCCGCCACCACCGATACACCGCAAGGTCCGCGACAACGCGTCCTGTCCGGAATCCAGCCGACTGCCGATTCGTTCCACCTCGGCAACTACCTGGGGGCAGTACGTCAGTGGGTTGCGCTCCAAGACGATTACGACGCTTTTTACTTCATTCCGGATCTGCACGCCATCACCGTTCCGCAGGACCCGAAGGCGTTACGTCAGCGGACTCGGATTGCTGCTGCGCAACTGTTGGCAGTGGGGATCGATCCGAAACGATCCACCTTGTTCGTGCAGAGCCAGGTGCCCGAGCACGCTCAGCTCGCATGGGTCCTCAATTGCATCACCGGTTTCGGTGAAGCCGGCCGCATGACTCAGTTCAAGGACAAGTCCGTCAAGCAGGGACGTGATCAGACGACTGTCGGGTTGTTCACGTATCCGGTTCTCATGGCAGCCGACGTTCTGCTCTACCGGCCCAATCTCGTTCCGGTAGGGGAGGATCAGCGTCAACACCTCGAACTGACGAGAGACTTGGCACAGCGTTTCAACACCCGGTTCAAGAAGACCTTCGTGGTGCCGGATGCTCACATCATCAAGGGCACGGCCAAGATCTTCGACTTGCAGGAACCGACGGCCAAGATGAGCAAGTCCGGTTCCAATCCTGCGGGCATCGTCAACATGCTCGACGACCCGGCTGTGTCGGCGAAGAAGATTCGTTCGGCAGTCACCGACAACGAGCGCGAGATCGCATTCGACCCGGAGAAGAAGGCCGGCGTCAGCAATTTGCTGGTCATTCAGTCGGCGCTGGGAGGCCGATCCGTGGACGCCCTCGTGGAGAGTTACCAGGGCAAGGGCTACGGCGACCTGAAGTCGGATACGGCGGAAGTGCTCACCGAGTTCGTCACGCCGCTTAAAGCCCGGGTCGATGGGTATATGTCCGATATTGCCGAACTGGACCGTATTCTCGCAGACGGCGCGGATCGGGCCAGGGAGGTAGCTTCACGGACATTGGCTCAGGTGTACGACCGAGTGGGGTTCCTGACTCCGCGCTCGTAACAGCGTCGGGAACACCGACGAGGCCAGCGACAGGCGAGAGGGTGATTGTCGTTCCCGACTTCACAGCGATACTGCAAGCACGCCGGGACAAGTGGCCTTGGCTGGACCACACCGTCAGGGCCGCACAGCGTTATCAGGCACAAATGGGCGACTACTACGCCGCCGGAATGACCTACTTCAGTGTGCTTGCATTGTTCCCGCTGCTGATGGTTGCGTTCGCGGTGGCCGGCTTCGTCCTCGTAGGACACCCGGAGTGGCTGGACGAAATCACTGCTCAGATATCGGAGAGCATCCCCGGCAGCTTGGGTGAGACCGTCAATTCGCTGATCGAGTCGGCCATCGAGTCCCGCGCAAGCGTCGGCATCATCGGTCTCTTGGGCGCTTTGTACGCGGGGCTGGGTTGGGTGGCGAAACTACGAGCCGCGCTGACTGCGATGTGGGAAAGTCAGCGCGAGCAGGGCGGTTTCGTCTCGACCAAGCTGAAGGATCTGGCGGCGCTCTTCGGTCTCGGTCTGGCGATCGCCCTGTCACTCGGCTTGTCCGCGCTCAATGGCGGGTCGGTGATGCGCAGCTTGCTCGAATTCGTCAAGCTCGACAATGCGCCGGGTGTCGGAATTCTCCTGCGGGTCGTGTCGGTACTACTGGCGCTCGTCGCCACGTGGGGCCTTTTCACCTGGGTGATTTCACGTCTGCCACGTGAGCCAGTGCCGTTTCGTAGCGCCTTGAAGGGCGGATTGCTGGCCGCCGTCGGTTTCGAGATATTCAAGCAGATCGCGGCCATCTATTTGGCGTCGGTGACCAGCGGGCCTGCAGGCGTCGTGTTCGGTCCGATCATCGGCTTACTCGTATTCGTTTTCACGACTTCACGGTTCGTATTGTTTGCGACAGCATTCTCGGCGACCACGAACGAGAGCATGGCCATGGCTTTCGTGCCGGCGCCGGACCCGGCGGTCATCAACACACGCGTCGAGGTCAACGACGGCCCTTCCATCAAGGGCGGCATCGCCCTCGTCGGTGTAGGAGCACTCGCTGCGGTCGGTCTTACCGGATTGCTCGGCCGTCGTAAATGACGGCTGGGTTCATCGGCGCCGGTTGAGTTGACGCGCCCCCAGCATCAGCCCGAGCACTACGAGTAGCCCGATAGCACCGATCCCGACCCGGACAGCCGTGTCCCCGCTCGACTCCACAGCGGACGCACGGCTGATCGACCCAGCATCCGCGGGCGGAGCTGCGAGCGCAGGGGCGGGGGTGATGGTTCGTGTGCTCGTGACGGCGCCGACCGAATCGGGGTCTACCAGCGTGCCGATACTCGTCCCTGATGGAAGCGCAAATCCGTAGTCCAGCAGGCGTGCCGCTTGCTCCGAGGGGCGGATGGGCAGGACGTCGCCCTGCATGATCGTCACCGCCAACCGTCTCCCGTCCTTCTGCGCACCACCGACGAAAGTTTGCCGGGCGTCATCGGTATAGCCGGTCTTGCCGCCGAGAGCGCCTTCGTAGTTGTAGAGGAGTTGATTGTCGTTCGACAGGATGAAGCCCGGGCGGTCTTGATCTTCCGGGATGCTGGGATCCTTGGGGAACCCTGGGAATTGAACATTCTCGGTCGAGATGAGCGCGGCGAAGGTCGGGTTTTCGAGTGCGGCACGGAAGAACAACGCGAGGTCGTAGGCCGAACTGGACATCCCTGGTGCGTCGAGGCCGGACGGCGTTGCAGTGTGCGTGTCCAGCGCACCCAGCGACTCGGCGAGCGCGTTCATCTTTTTCACCGTCGCGGCATCACCACCCAATTGGGTCGCCAGAGCGTGGGCAGCGTCATTTCCAGAGGCCATCACGAGACCCTGCATCAGCTGAAAGTTGCTGTAGACGCCGTCTTTGCCGATTCCGACCGCGCTACCTTCGGCATTGGCATCCTCTGCCGTCGCGACGACGACTTTGTCGAGATCGAGTTCGTCCAATGCCACCAGTGCCAACAGGATCTTGATGGTGCTCGCGGGCCGATAGCGGCCGTGTGGGTCCTTCGCGGCGATGACGTCTCCGGAATCGAGATCCGAGAGCACCCACCCGGTCGCGGAAATATCGGCGGGAAGCGGAGGCGCGTCGTCCGGGGTGATGGTTCCACATCGGCTCAGTTGGGAGCCACCGATTGGGTCGGCGGGGACGGGCCGCGGCGCAGGAACCGTCTCACCTGGCGACGGCACCTCGGAGAGGTCGATTGCCGGAGGCGGCGACGTGACGAACGGGCAGTCGTCGGTGTTCGGCGTCGTGAACGGTGGAGTCGTGACGGCCGGAGGCTCGGCAGCAGGCTGCGCGAGGGCAGGGCTGCCCACGGCGAACAGGGCAGCGGACGTGGCGAGGGCAGCGGTCACCCGGAGGATCGTTCTCATCGCGAACCACCGTATGCGGTCCGATCGGCGAATCTGCGCCGACCCACCGAATGCCCCGATCGTGCTCACTGCTGTATCGATTGCGCCCGTCGACTCTGAACCGCAAGAAAGGCGCATTCATACGATCGAATCGTATGAATGCGCCTTTCTTGCGGTTACAACAACTTAGCGAGCGAAGAGCAGAGCCCGCTTCACTTCCTGGATCGCCTTTGTCACCTGAATGCCACGAGGGCAAGCATCGGTGCAGTTGAAGGTGGTGCGGCAGCGCCACACGCCTTCGACGTCGTTGAGGATGTCCAGACGCTCGGATGCACCTTCGTCGCGGCTGTCGAAGATGAACCGGTGCGCGTTGACGATGGCGGCGGGTCCGAAGTAGCTGCCGTCACTCCAGAACACGGGGCACGAGGTGGTGCAGCAGGCGCACAGAATGCACTTGGTGGTGTCGTCGAACCGAGCACGGTCGGCGGCAGACTGGATACGCTCACGCGTCGGCTCGTTGCCCGTGGTCATCAAAAACGGCTTGACCGCACGGAACGCGTCGAAGAACGGCTCCATGTCGACGATCAGATCCTTCTCGACCGGAAGACCCTTGATGGGCTCGATCGTGATGGTCAGCGACTTCGACGAATCCTTCGGAAGCATGTCGCGCATCAGCACCTTGCAGGCGAGACGGTTGACTCCGTTGATACGCATCGCGTCACTGCCGCAGACGCCGTGGGCGCAGGAGCGACGGAAGGTCAGCGTGCCGTCGAGGTAGCCCTTGACGTACATCAACAGGTTCAGCAGGCGGTCGGTCGGCAACGTCGGGACCTGGAAGCTGTCCCAGCGCTGTCCGTCGCCGCTCTCCGGATTGAAGCGGGCGATCTTGAGAGTCACCATGACCGCGCCGTTGGGAACGGGCGGCTGCGAGGACTGGTCTGCCTTGTCGAGAGTAGGGGCGCTCATATCAGTACTTCCGCTCCATCGGCTCGTAGCGGGTCTGCACTACTGGCTTGTAGTCCAGACGGATGTCGGTCAGCAGACCTTCGCCTTGCTTGTAGGCCATGGTGTGCTTCATGTATTCCGCGTCGTTGCGGTCCGGGTAGTCCTCACGAGCGTGTCCGCCACGTGATTCCTTGCGGTTGAGTGCACCGACGACGGTGACCTCCGCCATTTCGAGCAGGAACCCGAGCTCGACGGCCTCGAGGAGGTCGCTGTTGTACCGAGCTCCCTTGTCCTGCACCGTGATGTGGTTGTAACGCTCCTTGAGGGCGCGAACATCCTTCAGCGCGGTCTCGAGTCGCTCCTCGGTACGGAATACCGAGGCGTTGTTGTCCATCGACTGCTGCAGTTCGGTCCGAATGTCGGCCGCACGCTCGTGGCCGTGATCGGACAAAACGAGTGCGAGCCATTCTTGGACCATCTTCGCCGGCTCTTCGGGCAGCGGCGTGAAGTCGACTGAGTTGGCATGCAGAGCTGCGGCGATTCCGGCGCGACGGCCGAAGACGTTGATGTCCAGAAGCGAGTTGGTGCCGAGGCGGTTGGCACCGTGCACCGAAACACATGCACACTCGCCGGCCGCGTACAGGCCATGCACGATGTCGTCGTTGTTGCGCAGAACCTCACCGTTGATCTTGGTGGGGATACCGCCCATGACGTAGTGGCACGTCGGGTAGACCGGCACGGGCTCCTTGACCGGATCCACACCGAGGTAGGTGCGGGAGAACTCCATGATGTCGGGGAGCTTCTCGTCCAGAACTTCTTCTGGGATGTGCGTGACGTCGATGTAGACGTAGTCCTTGTTGGGGCCGCCGCCACGTCCTTCGAGAACTTCGAGGACCATCGACCGCGCAACGATGTCGCGGGGTGCGAGATCCTTGATGGTCGGGGCATAGCGCTCCATGAAGCGCTCGCCCGATTCGTTACGAAGGATGCCTCCCTCGCCGCGAACGGCTTCGGAGATCAGAATCCCCAGACCGGCGAGGCCTGTCGGATGGAACTGATGGAACTCCATGTCTTCGAGCGGGAGGCCCTTACGGAAGACGATGCCCATGCCGTCACCGGTGAGGGTGTGGGCGTTGGACGTCGTCTTGTACATACGTCCCGAGCCGCCGGTTGCGAAGATGATCGACTTGGCGTGGAAGATGTGCAGCTCACCGGTAGCGAGCTCGTACGCGATGATGCCGGTTGCTACCGGACCGTCTTCGGTCTCGGTGAGGCACAGATCGAGCGCGTAGAACTCGTTGAAGAACTCGACGTCGTGCTTGACGCAGTTCTGGTAGAGCGTCTGCAAGATCATGTGTCCGGTGCGGTCGGCGGCGTAACACGCACGGCGAACGGGTGCCTTGCCGTGGTCACGGGTGTGGCCGCCGAAGCGACGCTGGTCGATCTTGCCCTCGGGCGTGCGGTTGAACGGCAGGCCCATCTTCTCGAGGTCGAGAACGGCGTCGATCGCTTCCTTGGCCATGATCTCCACAGCGTCCTGGTCGGCGAGATAGTCGCCACCCTTGACGGTGTCGAACGTGTGCCACTCCCAGTTGTCTTCCTCGACGTTGGCGAGGGCCGCGCACATTCCGCCCTGAGCTGCGCCGGTGTGTGAACGAGTGGGGTAGAGCTTGGTCAGAACTGCGGTGCGGGCGCGGGGCCCGGCCTCGATGGCCGCTCGCATGCCTGCGCCACCGGCGCCGACGATGAGCACGTCATAACGATATTCCTGCATGAATGCTTCAGTTCCCTTAGCTCGCCGAAATGTTCGGATCGAAGGTGAAGATGACGTACGTACCCAGGCCCATGATGAGAATCATGGACAGCACGAGCAGTGTCGTCAGCCAGAATCGCGTCGAATCCTTGCGTGAATAGTCCGCGATGATCGTCCGCAGACCGTTGCCGCCATGCAACTGAGCAAGCCAGAGCATGGAGAGGTCCCAGAACTGCCAGAACGGGCTCGACCAGCGGCCCGCTACGAATGCGAAGTTGATCCGGTGCACACCCTCGTCGAGCATCAGCATGATGAACATGTGGCCCAGGACGAGGACGACGAGCGCCAACCCTGAGAAGCGCATGAACAGCCACGCGTAGAGCTCGAAGTTGCTCCTCGACTTACGGCGCGGGGAACGTGGGTTGTCCAGACTTGCCGGACGGTCGTAGATCTTGCCGAGGGACTTGGCCTCGGGTCCGTGTGTCATTGCCATCAGTGCCCGCTCGCTGTGAACATGTTGTAGAAAATTCTGCCTGCCCCCGGAACCATGACCACGATCCATACCGCGGCGATGACCCACAACATCAACTTCTGGTACTTCGGTCCCTTGGACCAGAAGTCCACCAGCATGACGCGGATGCCGTTGAGTGCGTGATAGAGCACCGCAGCGACGAGACCGAGCTCCATCAACCCCACGAGTGGGGTCTTGTAGGTGTCGATGATCGCGTCGTACGTTTCGGGGTTGACACGAACCATTGCCGTGTCCAAGACGTGGACGAACAGGAAGAAGAACGTCAACACGCCCGTGATTCGGTGTAGGACCCAGGACCACATTCCCGGATCACCGCGGTACAGCGACCGCTTTCGCTCCTTGGCCGGAGCGGCTTCCGTCGTGCTACTCATCGAGTGCAATGCCTCCAACGTCATTGATGGACGCATCGAGCCTGGGCCCCGGACTGTGACCGGCTCGATTTGTCTTACTCCGGCTCAACGGTTACGGAAGAGCCTCTGTCTTCGAACTGTAATCCCCATGGAAACACGGAACTAATTCGACTCGAGGTTCGTACCGACCCCAAAATCTTTGTTAGGTATGCCTTCCCAATTTTACGTGATCGGTTCAGTAGTGAGGCTGCGCGCGACGGATCTTCGTGATTTGATTGCGGGTATGCCGGAAGTTGACTGGAAAACGTTGCGAGACAATGCTCATCGAGTTATGAGGCAAGCCTATGCACCGTATTCGAACTACCCCGTGGGTGCGGCCGCGCTCGTAGACGATGACCGAATCGTGACGGGATGCAATGTGGAGAATGTCTCATATGGTTTGGGGCTGTGCGCAGAGTGCGGACTGATCTCGAACCTGCATTCCACCGGCGGCGGACGTCTGGTCGCCTTCACCTGCTGCGACAGTCGCGGTGCGAAGTTGATGCCGTGCGGCCGATGTAGGCAACTTCTGTACGAATTCGGCGGCGCGCAGTTGATCGTCGACACCGACGCCGGCCCTGTGCCGCTCGGCGATCTACTGCCCTCCGCATTCGGCCCCGACGATCTCGCAGCGGGACGGGAAGGCGAGCATGTCTGACGCCGTATCGATCATCGCCGCCAAGCGCGACGGACACATACTGACCAAGCGGCAGATCGACTGGGTCATCGACGGGTTCACTCGCGGCACCGTCGCCGACGAGCAGATGTCCGCACTCGCGATGGCCATTGTGTGGCGGGGTCTCGACCGGAGAGAGCTGAGCGACTGGACGGCCGCGATGATCGACTCGGGCAGCAGGATGGACTTCTCCGATATCGCTCGACCGACCGTCGACAAGCACTCGACCGGAGGCGTCGGCGACAAGATCACCTTGCCGTTGGCTCCGCTCGTCGCCGCATGTGGAGCGGCGGTGCCGCAGCTGTCCGGTCGGGGCCTCGGCCATACCGGTGGCACCCTCGACAAGCTCGAGTCCATCGCCGGGTGGCGCGCAGACCTGAGCGCAGAGGAGATCCACTCGATTCTGGCCGATTCGGCTGTGGGCGCGGTGGTGTGCGCAGCGGGTGCCGACCTGGCGCCCGCAGACAAGAGGCTCTATGCACTTCGCGACGTCACCGGAACCGTGGAATCCATTCCGCTGATCGCCAGCTCGATCATGAGCAAGAAAATCGCCGAGGGAACCAGCGGGCTGGTGCTCGACGTCAAGGTCGGGGCAGGTGCCTTCATGAAGAACATCGACGACGCTCGTGAACTCGCTACGGCCATGGTTGCTCTCGGCTCCGATGCCGGGGTGCGCACAGTCGCACTTCTCACCGCGATGGACGCCCCGCTGGGGATGACTGCGGGCAATGCTCTCGAAGTCGAGGAATCGCTCGAGGTGCTGAGCGGCGGCGGCCACGCGGACATCGTCGAGCTGACGATCACACTGGCCCGAACCATGTTGACCGTGGCCGGTATCGAGGGAATCGACCCCGCGGACAAGCTTGCCGACGGCTCCGCGATGGATCGGTGGCGAGCGATGGTGGCCGCCCAGGGTGGAGATCCGGATGCGCCGCTTCCGGTGGCGAAGGAATCTCGGACCGTCACGGCCGAGCAGGACGGTTTCATCACCGAACTCGACGCCATGGCGGTGGGCGTCGCGGCCTGGAGGTTGGGTGCCGGACGTGAGCGACAGGGGGAGCCCGTTCAGGCCGGTGCGGGGGTACGCCTGCATGCCAAGCCGGGAGATCGAGTTGTTGCCGGCCAGCAGCTCGCCACGCTCTACACCGACACGCCGGAGAAGTTCGACTATGCGACCGAGGCGATCGACGCGGCCTGGGGCATCAGTGATTCGGCGCCCGTCCGATCGCCGATCGTGCTCGATCGTGTCGGCCGGTAGGTCGAGCCCAGGACAGCTCGGTCTCGGCGGGCTACCGTTCACGATATGAGCACTGCCGAGATTTTTTCGACACCTTCCGGCGGCGCGATGCCGCTCGACATGAATTCCATCAAGACTGCTCCGAAAGCGCTGCTTCACGATCATCTCGATGGTGGATTGCGCCCGCAGACGGTTCTCGAACTCGCCGATCAGTGCGGATACGACGATCTTCCCGCGACCGACGGTGCGGCGCTGGGGGAGTGGTTTCGCAATGCCGCCGACAGTGGTTCCCTCGAGCAATATCTCGAGACTTTTGCCCACACCGTAGCGGTGATGCAGACAGCCGAGGGCCTTTCGCGGGTAGCCCAGGAATGCGCCGAGGATCTGGCCGACGACTCGGTCGTCTATGCCGAGGTTCGATTCGCACCCGAACAGCATCTCGAGCGGGGGCTCTCGCTGGACGAGGTCGTCGAACATGTACTGGCGGGCTTTCGTGCCGGAGAATCTGCAGCGCAAGTGAAAGGCAAGCGTATTCAGGTGGGGTGCCTGCTCACCGCCATGCGGCATGCTGCACGCTCGCGGGAGATCGCCGAACTGGCCGTACGGTTCCGTGACCGCGGCGTCGTCGGCTTCGACATCGCCGGCGCCGAGGCCGGGTTCCCTCCGAGTCGCCACCTGGCTGCGTTCGAATACATGCGAGCAGCCAACGCACACTTCACAATTCATGCCGGCGAGGCCTTCGGTCTGCCGTCCATTCAAGAGGCTGTCGCATTCTGCGGCACGGATCGGCTCGGTCACGGTGTCCGGATAACCGACGACATCACCGTCGCGCCCGACGGCACGGCATCACTGGGACTACTCGCCGCCTACGTTCGGGACACGCGGATGCCCCTCGAATTGTGTCCGAGTTCGAACGTGCAGACCGGAGCCGTGGAGAGCCTGCAGAAGCATCCGTTCGATCTGCTTGCCAGACTCCGGTTCCGTGTCACGGTGAACACCGACAATCGGCTCATGAGCGACACCTCGATGAGCCGTGAAATGCACAAGCTGGTCACCACATTCGGCTACGGATGGACCGATCTCGAGCGCTTCACCATCAATGCCATGAAGTCGGCATTCATCCCGTTCGACGAGCGTCTCGAGATCATCGACGACATCGTCAAGCCCGGCTACGCAGTACTGATCGGCTAGCGGAACTTCACTCCTTGCGCAGACGCCCCTCGAACTCGCGCTCGAGTTCACGCCACGCCTCCGACTCGACATGGAACGGGGCACTGGGCGCGAGCCTGTTCGGATCGGGCTCGAGAGTGTAGGACACGAACCAGCCCAGCGGGGTGGAACTCGCCAGTGCCGTTTCGACGGAATCGTCCTCCGCGAAGTCGGCTGCGTCGGTGAACAACTCCACTGCAAGATCGAGCTGATCCGCGTCGACGACTGTGGGCCCGTCGGCCAGATCGTCCGCCAGTCCGGGAAGGACGTACACGTTCTCGTCGGTCACCTCGATACGGAGCGAGCCGTCCACCGCGGCGGTCTGTACTTCGGCGTACGTACTCACCTTCGCCAGTTCGTGGTCATGGTCGTCGGCGAGGTAGCGAGCCAGCGCGCGTTCGGATCCGAAGACGGTGATGGTGCCGGCGCGGCCGAGGAAGATCGGATCGTCGTCGATGTAGCAGCGCAGTGTGTAGAGCGTTTCGTCCGAGGTGATGATCCGGATCGGGTCGATGCCGACAGTGGTCCAGAAGCTCTCCTCCGCGGCTGCGTCGGCGATGGGATCCGGGGTTTCGTCGTCGGTCTCGTCGTCGTCATCGGATTCTTCGTCGTTCGATACATCGTCGACGTCGACGATGTTCTCCGCGGCCGCGAGCAGTTCCGCTTCGGCCACGTCGACGGCCGCGCTGTCGACATCAGGTGTTGTCACGACCGAGTCGATGGCGTCGATCACCGCACCCCAACTCTTCGCGATCGAGGTGCCGATTCGATCCCAGAGGTCCTGACCGTCCTTGCCCAGGTATGCCTCCACGCCCATTCCCACAGATCCCAGATGTGGGTTGCCGGCGAAAAATGCGGTGACCGTGCTCAGTTCACAGACATCACCGAGGGTCTGGACCATTTCGAACGTTGCCGCGAGCTCGCCGAGGACATCGGAGTCGGGATCCTCGGCGACCAGTTCGGGAACACCGACGAGGTCGAAACGGTGAAGATCATCGGGTTCGAGTTCATTGGCTGCGAGAGCCGAGACCACGGTCCACGAGGGGTGGTCGACGAGGTCGTTGTCGCTGTCGTTTCTGATGAACGCCGCGAGGTGCGCGACGGCCTCGAATCCGTAGAGGTCCTCGTCGCGTCCGAGGAATGCTTCCCACTCGTCGTCTCCTTCGTGCCACTCCGGAGCCCAGAGGGTGACGAAGTCGCCGCGGGTGAGACGGAGTTCGATCGGGATGATGTCGCCAGCCATGGCCGGAAGCCTATCTCAGGTCGCCGATAGCGAACTTCGCATCCGTTCGAGGATCCACCGACGCTGGTCGAGGGCATCGCGAGAAGCAGCGGTGGCGACTTCGGTGATGGACTCGGTGAGTTTTCGTGCGGACTGGCGAGAGAGATCTTCGGCCAATTCCAGACCCACCATCGCCCCGGTGCTGTCGACCGTCACACCGACCAGCCCATCTGCCGAATGCCTGGTGATGCGCAGGTGTGCGAGCCCCTCCGAGGCGAGGTGCATGGTGTCCAGGGCGAGGTCGGCTCGGGACACAAGTGCTTCGACGGCGTTATCGGTCATACCGACCTCAGCCAACTCGTCGGTGCAGGTTCTACGTCCAGTCGCCGATTCTCTTCAGCGGCTACCGTCGAGGCCCGCGGCAGCCCGAGGCGATCGAGAATGTGGGCCTCCATACCGTCGTTTTCGAGAAGGGCGCGGCGCTCGGCTTGCGCGAGTTCGGTGGCACGCGCGCACAAGTGCAGGATTGTTCGGGCCAATTCTGTTCCACCGTAGTGTAATTCGCGTTGATCGACATGGATTTCCGTCGGGAGTCCACTTTCGGTGGCTCGGACGCGAACCGAGTCCGAACGCGTGGCAGCAGTAGCCGAGATCTCGATCATTCGGTCGGCCTGTAGAAGCCTTTGAAGCCCATACCGCTGTTGGTGGTGCGGATATCGCTGACCTGCACGGGATCTCCAGCTTCGACGAATTGTCCGTTGCCGATCACCATGGCGACGTGACCGTCCCAGATTGCAAGATCTCCGGGCATGACCTCGTCCTGGGCGACCGGGGTGCCGATAGTTTGTTCCTGCGCCAGGCGGGGTAGTTCGACGCCCTGCTCCGCGTAGGCCCACTGAGTGAGGCCGCTGCAGTCGAGGCCGCGGCCAGGCTCGGTACCGCCCCACACGTACGGCGTGCCTTGTTGGCTCAGTGCGTTTCTTACCGCGCCCGCTGCCTGTTCGTTCGGAGCCGTCACGACGCTTCCGTCGGGAAGCGCGACCTCGACGCCCGTGCCCTTCGCGCCGACATCACTGGGCTCACGCGGTGGTGCGCCGCGGTACATCGCCGGCCCCTGATTCGGCATCGTTGCGGTGGGTGACGTCGTTGCGTTGGGTGAGGAGAGCAGGTTCGACGCACTGTCCGGGGTTATCGACGACGGGGGCATCGACGACGGGGGAGCGGAGACCGATTGAGCGAAGTTGCGCACGAACTGGCCTGCGGGATCGGAATTTGTGGGTGCTGTCGGTGCAGGCCCGACCGGTGGCGCTGCCGCAGGTCGTGTCGAAGCTTCGGTGCCTGCAGGGGCAGGTACCGAGGGCGGCGCGAGATATCGCCCGACCTCGGCCGCGTGCACTGCAAGCTCGGCTCGAACCCGCGCCACGACGGCAAGCGCGCGTTCCAAGTGCTCGATGGCTGCCGCGATGACCATCGACTGACCGGCAGGGGTGACGAGCGCCGGGGCCGCAGCGACGGCAATGGACACGAACGACTGAAGTATGCCGTTCAATTCGACGATCCCGGCCTGGACCTTCTCACACGCTCGATCCACGACGGTGGCGATCTCGTTGCCGTGATCGGCAAGTGCGATGGCGCTCCTGTGGGTGGCACCGGTCAACTCGATTGCTGCTATTGCTGCGGGTCCGCTCCACGAACCGGCCAGCTCGGCCACGGCGTTCACCCCGATCCGCTCGACCGAATCCAATGCGGAGGAGGAGGAACGAATGACGTCGGCGGGTCCGCCGGTGGGAATCTCACCCGACCCGAAGGCGCCGAGGAGGTCGATGATCGGACGAGTCAGTACGTCGATCACAGTAGGTGCCCGGCTGCTGCCGTGTCTGTTGCCTGGTAACCGGCAGCCGAACCCGCGGCCGCGCTACCGATGCTGCTCAGCACTTCGGCCAGGCGTGCCAACGCGGCGGTATGGGCGGTGTGGGCGGCGGTGAAGGCGGCCAGGAACTCGGTGCCGATTGCCCCGAACACCGGTGTCAGGACGGCGGGACCGCAGGCTGTGGCCGCTGCCGCGGCGCTCGTCACGTGCGCGGACATCGCCCCGGTCGTCGCGGAATACGCGAGTATTCCAGCCGCTGTTGCCGATACTTCTGCCATCGGTGTTCCCCTCGGGACTGTTCTGCGTACGAAATGGATCTACA
This sequence comes from Rhodococcus sp. 1168, assembly GCF_002091955.1. Classification (GTDB taxonomy): domain Bacteria; phylum Actinomycetota; class Actinomycetes; order Mycobacteriales; family Mycobacteriaceae; genus Rhodococcoides. The sequence continues at coordinate 31,357 of NZ_MKKY01000072.1, forward strand.
CAGGTTTTGACGCAAGTGAGGCCCGATCGGTTCCCGCACTTATCCTTCTTCTCATGGATACACATGTCGTCGAACATCCCTTGGCTGCTGCCCTACTGACGACGATGCGCGACGAGCGCAGCGACAACGCAACTTTTCGGTCGGCACTGCGCCAGCTCACCCACATGTTGGTGTACGAGGCCACCAGGGACGCCGCGATCACCACGTTCGAGGTGAAGACGCCGGTCGCGGTTACGCAGGGGACCCGTCTGTCGCAGCCGCCGCTGCTCGTGCCGGTCTTGCGTGCCGGGCTCGGCATGGTCGAGAAGGCGAGCGGTTTGATTCCTCAGTCCCGCGTCGGCTTCGTCGGAATGGCGCGCGACGAGAAGACTCATGAGCCGGTGCCGTACATGGAGTCGCTGCCCGAGGATCTGTCGAGCACCCCGGTCTATGTTCTCGATCCGATGCTCGCCACGGGTGGGTCGATGGTGCGCACCATCGAGTTGTTGGTGGAGCGAGGCGCGGCAGATGTCACTGCAATTTGTGTGGTGGTCGCCCCCGAGGGGGTCACTGCCCTCGAGAACTCGGGACTACCGGTTCGGCTCGTCACCGCCAGTATCGACGAGCGACTCAACGACGAGGCCTTCATCGTCCCGGGTCTCGGTGATGCGGGCGACCGCCAGTTCGGCCCACGCTGAGCACGTCACTCGTCCTCGGCGTAACCTGGCCGGCCAGTGAAGGCGACCCGCGTTTGCGCGTCGTAGATGTTCTTTCGCGTGAGGTCGATTATGTAGAACTGCGCGGCGGTCGTGTCGGGTTCGAGGCGCTCGGGCCGCAGCGGTGGTGCACGGGACGGATCGCATTCCGTAAAGGCGCGCCCTCCGAGTACGTACCGTGCCCCGAGCAGTTGCCGGTCGAGTCAGGTTCGCAGTGCGAACGGTGCGAGTCGAAGGACTCGTTTCGTTTCGTCCACACGATCCATCGCGGAGGCTTCGTCTCCCGTGAGCTCGAAGCCCATGTCATGCAGCCACATTGGCTGTACATCGCGACCTTCGCGAACGGGGTGCACAAGGTCGGCACTGCGGCCGACACCCGCAAATGGGCCAGGCTTGCCGAGCAAGGGGCCATATGCGCGCGCTACGTCGCGTGGGCAGCGGACGGAAAGGTGGTTCGGGTACTCGAAGATCGGGTGACCGAGCAACTGCAGGTGCGGCAGTCCGTGCGATCCTCGGTCAAAGCTGCGGCGCTCGCACTGCCCGTCGACACCGCCCGTCTCGACGCTGCGACGATGCGTCTGGCCGATCGAGTGCGGGACTCCCTTGCGCCGCCGGTCGGTGAGGACACCTATCGCACGGTGGACGAATCATGGCAGGTAGCTGGATTCCGTGAGCTCGCCACCGGCAACCGCGTCTGTTATCCGAGCGATCTCACGACCGGCTCGCACGGCTTCACCGTGCGCGCATGCATCGGACAAGCTGCGGTGGTGGACGTCGACGGCGCTTCCTACGTTGTGGACCTGCACGAACTGAAGGGCCGTCGGGTTCGGTTCGGTGATCACGAATCCACGTTGCCTGCGGTTCAGTCCGCGCTCTTTTGAAACAGGCTGGTCGCGAACTTTCGCAACGCGGCGAGCACAGCGTCGGCTTCGGCACGCACGGCGGACAAGTCTGCGCGGTCGCGGACCGGGAGAACAACCTCGAGGTACGCCTTGACCTTCGGTTCGGTTCCCGACGGACGCACGATGACGCGGATGCCATCTCCTGCCAATTCGACGGCATCGGTCTGTAGGGGGCCGTCGTCGGCGAGTAGGTCGGTGACCGTGATGGAGGTGCCCGCCAGTTCGGTGGGTGGCTTCGCGCGGAGTCGTTCCATCATGAGCGCGATGTCGGCGAGATCATCCACTCGGGCGGAGACCTGCGCTCCGGCGTGAACACCGAATTCGAGCGCCAGGTCGTCGAGGACATCGCCCAGGGTACGGTTCTCGGCCGCGAGCAAGGCGACGAGGTCTGCGAGGACGACAGCTGCCGAGATCCCGTCCTTGTCGTTGACGAACGAAGGGTCGACGCAGTGGCCGATTGCTTCTTCGTAGGCGTAGACCAGACCTTGGCCGGCGCGAACCAGCCACTTGAATCCGGTCAACGTACGAGCGTAGCGCGCGCCACGAGCAGGGGCGAGGACGGAGAGAAGTCGAGAAGAAACGATGGTGTTCGCAACCAACGAGTCCGGGGGCGCGGTGTGGAGTATGTGGTTGGCCAGCAGTGCTCCGGTTTCGTCTCCGCTGAGCATTCGCCACCCCGACGGCCCCGGCACGCCTATCGCGCATCGATCTGCGTCGGGATCGAGTGCAATCGCGAGATCTGCCTCCACCTCGGCGGCAAGGGCCAACAGTTTGTCCGCTGCCCCGGGCTCTTCCGGGTTGGGAAAGGCGACGGTCGGAAACTCGGGATCGGGCTCGAATTGATCGGCCACAACATGGACGTCTCGGAATCCGAGGCCGCGTAGCGCAGTGAGCGCGAACTCACCGCCGACGCCGTGCATAGGCGTCAGAGCAATCCGAATGTGCTGCTTCTGTGAACGGACCAGCGCAGGAAGTCGGTCAAGATATTGTGCTGTGACGCTCGATCCACCCGGTGAGACGAAGGTACGAGGCACGTCCACCGCGGGGCCGACGGCCGCGATCTCGGCCTCGATTTCCTTGTCGACCGGCGGGATGATTTGTGCACCACCGCGGAGGTAGACCTTGTAACCATTGTCGGCAGCAGGATTGTGCGAGGCGGTGATCTGGATGCCGAGGTCGGCATCGAGCGAGCGGACCGCGAATGCGAGCACCGGTGTAGGGAGTGGTCGAGGTAGTAGAACTACAGAAAAGTCCTGTGCAGCAAAGGTTTCCGCGGCTGCAGTGGCAAAGGCGTCCGATCCGTGCCGTGCATCACGACCCACGACGACGGTCGATCCGCCCAGCCCCTGCTTCTGCAGCCACGCGGCAATCCCCATCGAGGTGCGCACCACGACGGCGACATTCATTCCGTTGGGGCCGGCTCGAACCTCGCCGCGCAGACCCGCGGTGCCGAAGCTCAACGGAGCGCGAAACCTCTCACGTAGTTCGTCTTCCGGCAGTGAAGCCAATTCCGCACGCGTCGACGGGTCGGGATCACCTGCGATCCATTCCGCGACCTGCTGCGCCAATTCGGCCGTCACAGCGTCGACACCAGCTGATGCAGAAATGCACCCATCCGCGAAGCCGCTGTCTTCCCTGCTGCGAGCACCTCTTTGTGGTCGAGGTGGTCACCGGTTATTCCTGCGGCAAGATTGGTGACGAGAGAAAGCCCGAGAACGCGAGCTCCGAGGGCCCGCGCTGCGATCGTCTCGTGGACGGTGGACATACCGACCAGATCGGCACCCATCGTGCGCAGCATTCGAATCTCGGCGGGCGTTTCGTAATGTGGCCCTGGCAGTCCCGCGTACACGCCCTCTTCCAGCGAGGGGTCGATGCGGCGCGCCAGCGCGCGAAGTTCTGGCGAGTAGGCGTCGACCAGGTCGACGAACTCGGCACCCGTCAACGGCGAGCGTGCGGTGAGATTGAGATGGTCGGAGATGAGAACCGGTTGGCCGACGTGCATTCCATCTCGGATTCCACCCGCGGCGTTGGTGAGAACGACCGTGGTAGCCCCGGCCGCGATGGCCGTCCGCACCGGATGCACGACTCGGGCCAAGTCGTGCCCTTCGTATGCGTGAATACGGCCCTGCAACAGCAGCGCATGTGTGCCGTCGACGCTCACCGAGGTGACGGTTCCGGAGTGTCCGGATGCGGAGGGGGGACTGAAGCCCGGAAGGTCGGCCATGGCGATGGTCGCAGTCGGGGAACCGAAACGATCCGCTGCGGCCTGCCAGCCGGATCCCAGCACGATCGCCACCGCATGAGATGCGACACCGGTGGCCTCCGTGATCGCTGCTGCAGCGCGCGCCGCGGCGTCCTGAGGGTCGAGGGTCGGATCTGCTGGGTCGATGTTCGTTGTTCCCACGGGAAGCAACCCTAGGAGATGTGCGACCGTTTCCGCAGTAGGCCATGCGATGCCTTCGGTGGGCTCGGGATCGAGCTCGGTCGGGCAGACCTTCACCGAATGAAGTTACCGCCGGGTAGTATCCCTCCATGCCTTATCTCGAACATGACGGTGACGTGCACATCCTGTACCTCGGTGCACAGGACTCAGCTCAGAACCCGGAGAACCGGTTCCATCCGGACTGGATCGAGGGCGTGCACGCTCTTCTCGACGAGGTCGAATCGATATCGGGGCCCGGGGCACTGGTGACCACCGCAACGGGAAAGTTCTTCACCAACGGCCTCGACACCGACTGGCTTTTCGCCAACCTCGACAAGATCACCGGCTATCTGGACCGGGTGCACACGCTCTACACCCGGCTGCTCACGTTCCCGATGGCGACGATTGCAGCTGTCCAAGGCCACGCATTCGGCGCAGGCGCCATGTTCGCGACGGCTCACGACTTCCGGGTCGTCCGCGTCGACCGCGGCTTCTACTGCCTGCCCGAGGTGCAACTGAACATGCCGTTCACCGTCGGCATGTCGTCCCTGATCACCAGCAGGCTCCCCAAGCAGACGGCCATCGAGGCAATGACCACGGGTCGACGCTTCGGCGGAGCAGATGCCGTCACAGCCGGCATCGCCGACGTTGCTGTCGACGAGGACGCCGTGTTGTCCTGCGCTGTCGAGCGCGCCACGGCGTTGACGAGCACGCGCGGTGACAACCTTGCGGGAATCAAGCGCGCCATTCACGGTGATCTTCTTGCCGCGCTGAACACTCCGACCGACGAGAGTAATTTCGCATTCGGCAAGTAACGGGCCGCGCTGGATTCAGCTTCGGAGAGCACTAGTGACAGACTGAGCCGGTGATCGTCGAGACCGATGCCGGAGTGCAGCGCGCTGCAACTGATCTGCTTGCGTTGTCGCACTCGATTCATTCCGAGCCGGAACTGGCGTTCGAAGAGCACCGCAGTGCAGCGAAGGTCTGCGACCTTCTTCGCGATCGTGGCTTCGCCGTCACCACGGGCGTCGCCGACCTGCCGACCGCGTTCACCGCGACGTACGGCAGCGGCGAGTTGGTCGTTGCCCTCTGCGCTGAATACGACGCCTTGCCGGAGATCGGCCACGCCTGCGGCCACAACATCATCGCCGCATCCGCCGCCGGCGCGGCGATCGCGTTGGCTCCGCTCGCCGAGCGGCTCGGTATCACCATTCGAGTACTCGGAACTCCCGCCGAGGAAAGTGGTGGAGGAAAAGTGCTGATGCTCGAACGCGGCGTCTTCGACGGCGTGGCCGCGGCGCTGATGGTTCATCCCGGCCCGTTCGACATCGTGGGTGCAACTTCGCTCGCGTTGTCCGACATAGCCGTGTCGTTCACCGGCCGCGCCGCACATGCATCTGCAGCCCCTGAATGGGGAATCAATGCCGGTGATGCGGTGACCGTCAGCCAGGTTGCAATCGGCCTGCTGCGTCAGCATCTGGCGCCGGGGCAGCAGTTGCACGGAATCGTGACCGAAGGCGGGCTCGCGCCCAACATCGTGCCCGGGCACGCTGAGCTTGCCTACTACCTGCGGGCGAACACCTCGGAATCATTGGCGGCGTTGACCTCCAAGGCGCATGCGTGTTTTCAGGCCGGTGCGATCGCTACCGGTTGCACCCACCAGATTCGTACCGTATCGCCGATCTACACCGAGCTGACACCCGATCCGTGGCTCACCGCCACCTATCGAGACGAGGTCGAGTCGATCGGCCGCACACCCCTGGCACCCGAGTTGGAAGGATTCCGCCCTCTGGGCAGCACCGATATGGGAAATGTGACGAAGGTTCTGCCCGGGGTACACCCGGTGATCGGTCTCGACTCGGGCGGCGCCGTCACGCACCAGCCGGAGTTCGCCGCAGCGTGCATCACCGAGTCGGCGGACACGGCCGTACTCGACGGCGCCCGATTACTTGCACGAACGGTGGTCCGTACGGCCCTCGACGCAGACACAAGGAGCCGGTTGCTCGAAGGCGTCGAAGCTCGGATGACGGCTCGATGACCGATCTGCATACCGCTGTCGACGCCTGGATTCTCGACCACACCGCCGAATTGTCGTTGTGGCGACGCCATATTCACGCGCATCCGGAGTTGGCGCGTCAGGAATACGCGACAACTGCTTTCGTCGTCGGGCACTTGGAGGCCGCCGGGCTGTCGCCGAAGCTTCTCCCCGGTGGAACAGGTTTGACCTGTGATATCGGACCGAGCGGACCACGGGTGGGTTTGCGGGCGGACATGGATGCGCTCCCGTTGCAAGAATTCACCGGTGCAACCTATGGCTCGACCGTTCCCGGGGTTTCCCACGCATGCGGCCACGACGCGCACACGACGGTGTTGCTCGGAACCGCGTTGGCCTTGGCGTCGCTGCCCGATCTGCCGTTCGGTGTTCGGTTGATCTTCCAGCCGGCCGAGGAGGTCATGCCGGGCGGGGCTTTGGACGTCGTGGCGGCCGGTGCGCTCGAGGGCGTATCGAAGATCTTCGCCCTGCATTGCGATCCTCGGCTCGAGGTGGGCAAGGTCGGTGTGCGGGTCGGTGCCATCACGTCGGCGGCCGACACCGTCGAGCTTCGGCTGGACTCGCCCGGTGGCCATACTTCGCGACCTCACCTGACCACGGACCTCGTTTATGCACTCGGCACGGTCATCACCGGCCTGCCGGGGATGCTCAGCCGCCGAATCGATCCGCGGACAAGCACAGTGATGGTGTGGGGCGCAGTCGTGGCAGGCCAGGCGCCCAACGCTATTCCGCAGAGCGGCATGCTCACCGGCACCGTACGCACCGGTGATCACGAGACCTGGGCTCTGCTCGAACCCCTGGTCGGCGAGATCGTGGCTGGTCTTCTGGCGCCGACAGGGGTGCGTTACGAATTGCACTACAAGCGTGGGGTGCCGCCCGTGGTCAACGACCCGGCGGTGACGCGGACATTCGAAAACGCTATTCGACGCGTTGGACCGGCAGCGTTGGCCGATACCGCTCAGTCCGGTGGCGGCGAGGACTTCTCGTGGTATCTCGAAGACATTCCTGGAGCGATGGCTCGGCTCGGCGTGTGGTCCGGTACCGGTCCGCAGCTCGATATCCACCAGGCCACGTTCGATCTCGACGAGCGAGCGCTCGCCGTCGGTGTGAAGGTGATGACCGGACTCGCACTCGAACCGAACTGAAGTTCAGCTGGAGGTGCCGGGCCCGACGTTGCGACTGTTGCGTGTGCGCAATCCACGGACGTACTCTGCGGGAGCACCGGCGATTTCGGCTGCTTCGGCCATGACGCCCAGGTAGCGCGCAGACGGTAAGCCGCCCTCGTAGGCGTCGAGTACGTACAGCCAGGCCAGCACGGGGCCGTCCACGGTGTCGATGCGGAGCCGGACCTTGCGATGTATTCCGAGTTCGGAGCCCTCCCAGCGGTCGAGGCTCTCCTCGTCCTCTTCCGAGACGTCGTAGAGCACCACGAACACCTTCGAATCGGCGTCCTGCGCGACCGTTGCCAGTGCGCCTTCCCACCCGATGTCACCGCCGCCGAAGGTCAATCGCCAACCGTGTAGCCAGCCAGTTCCCGACGACGGGGAATGAGGGCAGCGCTGAAGCATTTGCTCCGGATGCATGTTGGACCCGTAGGCGGCATAGATTGGCACGTCGGCCAGCCTAAACCGTCCGGTGAATCGGCGCGGCGGCGGAAGGCCCGAGCGAGATGTTTCAGCAGGTGATACAGATGTTAACTAATCCTTACCGATGCGCGGAGACGTCGACTGGAATAGCGTTGGACCATAACTGTGCATTTTTTTGACAAACGTGGAAGAGGACAAATGACCCGGATCGTGATCATCGGTGGCGGACCCGCAGGGTATGAAGCAGCACTGGTGGCAGCGCAGCACGGGGGGACTGTGACGTTGGTCGATTCGGACGGCATCGGAGGTGCCTGCGTTCTGTGGGACTGCGTACCGTCGAAGACCTTCATTGCCTCGACAGGTATCAGGACCGAGATGCGACGAGCGAACGATCTGGGTATCGCGATGGATCCATCGCAGGCGACGGTTGCACTGCCGCAGATCCACGAGCGCGTCAAAGCGCTCGCGCAGGCGCAGTCCTCCGACATTGCAGCGAGGGTGCGCTCGGTCGGCGTCGAACTGATTTCCGGCCGCGCCGAAATGATCGACTCGCATGTCGGTATGGCCGCGCATCAGATTCGAGCGACCTCGGCGGACGGTTCGGAACGTGTACTCGACGCGGATGTCGTCTTGGTGGCGACCGGCGCGAGGCCACGTATCCTCCCGGGCGCGGAACCCGACGGTGACCGAATCTTGAACTGGCGCCAGCTCTACGACCTCGAGACATTGCCCGAGCATTTGATCGTGGTCGGGTCCGGTGTGACCGGTGCCGAGTTCGTCTCGGCTTACACCGAGATGGGCGTCAAGGTGACAGCAGTCTCCAGCCGCGACCGTGTGCTGCCGCACGAGGACGAGGATGCCGCGCTCGTGCTCGAGGACGCGTTCAACGAAAGAGGTGTCACTCTCGTCAAGCATGCGCGAGCAGAATCCGTCCAGCGGACCGAGAGTGGTGTGATCGTTCGCCTCGCCGACGGACGGACCGTCGAAGGTTCGCACGCGCTGATGACTGTCGGTTCCATTCCCAATACCTCCGGGCTCGGACTCGAGAAGGTAGGAATCGAACTGGATCGTGGCGGCTATCTACGTGTCGATCGAGTATCGCGGACCTCTGTTTCGGGCATTTATGCCGCGGGTGACTGCACGGGTCTGCTGCCTCTCGCCTCCGTCGCTGCGATGCAGGGACGTATCGCGATGTACCACGCTCTCGGTGAAGGTGTCACCCCGATCAAGCTGAAAACTGTTGCTTCAGCGGTGTTCACGCGTCCCGAGATCGCGTCGGTCGGGGTGAGCCAGTCCGCCATCGACAACGGCGACGTGCCGGCACGTACCGTCATGTTGCCCCTTGCCACCAACCCGCGAGCAAAGATGTCGGGCCTCAAGCGCGGTTTCGTGAAGATCTTCTGCCGACCGGCGACCGGTGTCGTGATCGGCGGGGTGGTTGTCGCTCCGACGGCGTCCGAGCTGATTCTGCCCATCGCCATGGCTGTTCAGAACAACCTGTCGGTCAACGATCTGGCGGCGACGTTCTCGATCTACCCATCGTTGACGGGGTCGATCACCGAGGCGGCAAGGCAACTGATGCGCCACGACGATCTGGACTGATGCGCAGGGTCAGTGTCAAATGTCTCATGATGTGAGAATTGAGTGTCATTCCTCGAGCAGGAGTGGCACAGTGAAGTGAGCCGACCACCATTCGGCTCACTTCATGCCCCAGCGGATCCTCGGGTACTTCGCAATCCGTACTCGATCCCTGGGAAAATCAATGACTTCCGCTCTGCCCTCGTTTGCCCGGCGTCTCGATTCGCTGAAGAGTTCTGCGATTCGAGACCTGCTCGCACTGACTGCGCGCGAGGACGTGATAAGTCTTGCTGGAGGTCTGCCGGCGACGGAGCTGATTCCCGCGCACCGCATTCGGCAAGCGGCGGAGGCGGTACTGAAGACACCCTCCGCGGTGCAGTACGGCGAAACCTCCGGTTGGCGTGGACTCCGCGAGATCATCGCAACCCGCGAATCCTGCTCGGTCGGAAGCGAAGTCACCTCTGACGAGGTCGTCGTCACGCACGGTTCTCAGCAAGCGCTCACCCTGCTCGCTCAGGTGCTGCTCGATCCCGGGGCTGTGGTCGTCGTCGATGAACCCGCGTACACCGGAGCACTGCAGGTCTTCTCGATCGCAGGTGCCGATATCCACGCAGTCCCGATAGGTGATGCGGGAATGGACACCGACGAATTGGCCCGCAAGTTGGAGGCCGGCCTTCGGCCCATACTCGTCCACACCGTGAGCAACTTTCACAATCCACGCGGCGTGACGATGTCGGATCTCGGCCGCAAACAGCTCGCCGCGCTCGCCGATCGCTACGGCTTCTGGATACTCGAAGACGACCCGTACGGCGAGTTGTGGTTCGGCGTGCAACCCCCGAAGTCCATAGCCGCGTACTCCGAACGCGTAATTCGGCTCTCCAGTGCGTCGAAGATCATCGCTCCTGCGCTTCGGGTCGGCTGGCTGACCGCACCGGTGGTTGTGTGCCAGGCCGTCGAATTACTCAAGCAAGGCGCCGACCTGTGCGGATCGTCGATGACCCAGCAGATGGCCGCCGACATGCTCGACGACGCTGCCTGGCTCGAGCGTCACCTCGGGGTCCTACGCTCGCAGTACAGTGCACGCGCACACGCCCTCGAAGATGCACTGAAAGGCACCTTCGGTGACCGAGTTGTCCTTTCACCCGCGACTGGCGGAATGTTCTTGTGGGCGGAGTTTCAGGACGGCACCGACACCACGGCATTGCTGCCGCGAGCGCTCGATCACGGCGTCGCCTTCGTCCCCGGGCGTGCCTTCGCGGACTCTCCCCAGTATTCAGGCGCGGCTCGATTGTGTTTCGCGAGTTCGTCTTCGGACATGCTCCGCGAGGCCGTGCGGCGACTGTCGGCCGCTCATACGCTGCCGTAGGTGCGGTCCACAGCGCATGCAGCAACCGCTCCTGCCACCACGCCGCCATATTCACTGGGAACCGAAACAACTCTCCGCGAGAGATCTCCGGTAAGTCCCGCAGACAGCCCGAAACGGCCGAGCAATCCTGACCGGGATTACGTCATATCCGTTTCTTCGGCCTTTGCGATCCGTTGCGCCAGAACAGCTTGACGTTCCGGAGATGCTTCGCCTCTACCATGAATCCCGCGCGAAGTACTAGGCATCGAAGTCGAAGAGTCAGCGCGTCGAAGAGTCAGCGCATCCGGTCGGTTGGGGGAGACCGAGGGTGCCGTAGCTCGGCCGGTCAGGAAGGTCGGACGAGGGGAAGTGTCAGTTGTGGAGACGCTGGCGGTCTGGAGAGTCGATCAGTGTCGTATCCCGTGCAACCGGTATGCGACCGAAACGGAACAAATCGGATTGTATTGCTCCGGTCAACCTAGAACGTGTTCTAAACTCGGGTCACCCGCTTCGAGATCGCGGTGCTGTCACTTGAAAGGAATGACGATGCAGTTCAACCTTGCCGACGTTTTCGAGACAGTCGCCGATGCAGTACCCGATCGCGTTGCATTGACCTACGAGGGTGAGAACCTCAGCTACGCCCAGTTGAACGCGGAGGCCAACCGGACCGCCCAGCTCCTCGCGCAGGCCGGCATCTCCCGAGGCCACCATGTCGCACTGTTTCTCAAAAACAGCGTAGAGCACGTGGCTTCCATCCTGGGATTGATCAAGATCCGCGCGGTCCCGATCAACGTCAACTACCGGTACACGCCCGCCGAACTCGAGTACATCTTCATCAACTCCGATTCGGTCGCGGTGGTCGTCGAACTCCCCGAGCATCAGCAAGTCCTTGCTTCTCTCTTGGACGCGTGCCCGATGATCCGGACGGTGTTCGTGATTGGCGAGATCGATCCCGAACTGTCGACCGCCGCGAAGGAGCACGCGGTTTCCGTGGTTTCATTCGCCGATGCTCGTGAACTGTCGCCCACAGCCGAGTTCGATTCCCGTACAGGCGACGACCTGTACCTGCTGTATACGGGAGGGACCACTGGATACCCGAAGGGTGTCATGTGGCGGCAAGACGACTTCTTCCGCAAGCCACTTTCCGGCGGAAACCCATACGGCGATGGGGCCCGACAGAACCTCGCCGAGATCGCCAGTGCTGCAAAGGAGTTTCCCGAACTCTCGTTCCTCATCGCCGCGCCCCTGATGCACGGTGCGGCGTTGTATTCGTTGTTCACCTTCTTCACCCTCGGCGCGCGCGTGGTCCTCAGGCGTGACTTCGATCCGCGCAAGGTCGTCGAATCGATCGAGAAGGATTCGGTGCAGGTGATCCTGATCGTCGGCGATGCTATGGGGCTGCCGTTGGTCGATGAGATGGAACGACGTAAGGGCGAGGTCGATCTCAGCTCCCTGTTCTCGATCGCCTCGGGCGGCGCGATCTGGTCCACCAGCGTTCGCGATCGCATGCTGGCGGTCAAACCGGACCTGCTGTTGCGGGACAACTTCGGCGCCTCGGAGTCTGGGAACGACGGCGCCTTCACCATCGACGAGGTCGGCACTCTGCGAATGCCACCCTCGCCGACCATGACCCTTGTCGACGAGCGTCTGAACGAGATTCCTGCCGGCTCCGAGGAAGTGGGCTATATCGCCCGGATCGGCAACGTCCCTCTCGGCTACTACAAGGACGAGGAGAAGACCGCCCGGACGTTCCCGACCCGCAGTGATGGCACCCGCCTGTCGGTGCTCGGCGACATGGGGAAGGTGGAAGCGGACGGCACGATAGTTTTCCTCGGACGCGGCTCACAATGTATCAACACCGGCGGCGAAAAGGTTTTCGCCGAGGAGGTCGAGGCCGCGCTCCACGCGCACCCGTCGATCAGCGATGCGCTCGTCGTCGCAACACCTGACCAGCGCATGGGCCAACAGGTCGCCGCGGTGATCGCAACCTATCCCGAGTCACCTGAACTAACCCTCGATGACGTTCAGGAGCACTGCCGTAAGACGCTGGCCGGCTACAAGATTCCGCGTTCGGTCGTGCTGGTCGAGGAGGTCAAGCGAACCCCGGCTGGCAAAGCGGACTATCGTTGGGCGACGACAGTGGCGTGCTCCTAGCAGCCCGGCGGAGCCGGGGGTTGCACGAGCACAGCGCATCGCGTGCGACCCCTCGGTGTCCCGATCAGCGATCCGGTATCGGATGGTGCCCCAGCTGGGCGAGCTGGGGTTGCGGATAGTCTCCGCGAGGCCGCGCGGCGGCTGTCGGCCGCTCATACGCTGTCGTAGGTACGTTCCACAGCGCGATTCCACTTGTCGTACATCGCCTCTCGGGCGTCGGATGCCAAATCGGGTTCCCAGGTCTTGTCTGCGGCCCAGTTCGCCACGATCTCGTCTTCACCGCTCCAGTAGCCGACGGCCAGACCTGCTGCGTAGGCCGCGCCCAGGGCTGTGGTTTCGTTGACGACCGGCCGGACCACCGGGACGCCGAGAACGTCGGACTGGAACTGCATGAGGAGCTCGTTGACGACCATTCCGCCGTCCACCTTCAAGGTCGTCAGCGTGACCTCGGAATCTGCGTACATCGCGTCGATGACTTCTCGTGTTTGAAATGCTGTCGCTTCCAACGCTGCTCGGGCGATGTGGCCCTTGTTGGCAAAACGCGTCAGGCCCGAGATGACTCCGCGCGCATCGGGCCGCCACCGAGGCGCGAACAGACCGGAAAACGCGGGAACGAAGTACACGCCGCCGTTGTCCTCGACCGTTCCCGCGAGGCGTTCGATATCTGCGGTGCGCTCGATGATGCCGAGGTTGTCGCGCAGCCACTGCACGAGGGAGCCGGTGACGGCCACCGAGCCCTCGAGAGCGTAGACAGCATCCATCTCGCCGAGCTTGTAACAGACGGTGGTGAGCAGTCCATGTTTACTGTGCACCGGCGTCGTCCCAGTGTTGAGTAGCAGGAAGTTTCCGGTGCCGTACGTATTCTTGGCCTCACCCGGGGACAGGCACGCCTGCCCGAATGTCGCGGCCTGTTGGTCGCCCAGAATTCCCGAGATCGGGACTCCGGCGAGCACACCCCGAGGACGAACCTCGGCATACACCTCGGAGGAAGTGCGTATCTCGGGCAGCATCGACATCGGAACCGCGAAGTCGGTGCAGATGTCCTCGCGCCAGGACAGTGTTTCGAGATCCATCAACAGCGTGCGAGACGCGTTGGTCACATCGGTGATGTGCTTACCGCCTTCGGCACCGCCGGTGAGGTTCCACAACACCCAGGAATCCATCGTTCCGAAGCAGAGCTCACCGGCTTCGGCACGTTCACGAACGCCGTCGACATTGTCGAGAATCCAACGAATCTTCGGCCCGGCGAAATACGTGGACAACGGCAGGCCGGTGATCCGTTGATAGCGGTCGGCGCCGTGGTCCCCGGCCAGCTCTCGACACAATTCGTCGGTACGCGTGTCCTGCCACACGATCGCGTTGTACACCGGTTTACCGGTGGTTCGATCCCAGACCAGCGTCGTTTCGCGCTGGTTGGTGATACCGACAGCAGCAATATCCTGCGCCTTGACGTCGGCATTCCCCAGAGCAGCGCCGACGACTTCGCGAACGTTTACCCAGATCTCCTCGGCGTCGTGTTCTACCCAGCCGGCGCGCGGGAAGATCTGACGGTGCTCCTTCTGCGCCGAGCCGACCGGCTTGCCGTCGTGGCCGAAAATGATGCAGCGAGAAGACGTCGTGCCCTGATCGATCGAGGCGATGAAGGTGCCGGCGGTCACGTCGGTGCTGGTGTCGGAAGTCACTAGGTTCCTTTGTTCGACTCGGAGGTGACGCGGGTATCGAACTCGAACGGTAGCCTGCAGGGGCGGTCAGGGAAATGGTCTATGTGGGGAGCGAGCTCGTGAGTAACAGATCGAACACCACTTTGCTGGGGCCTCAGGCGCGTGTCGATGCCTGGGAGCGGCTCGGATCCGAGTACTTCGACGTCATCATCATCGGCGGTGGCGTCGTCGGAGCAGGTGCTGCGCTCGACGCTGCGACCCGTGGTTTGAAGGTTGCCCTCGTCGAAGCTCGTGACTTCGCATCGGGCACCTCCAGTCGGTCCTCGAAGATGTTCCACGGTGGTCTTCGATACCTCGAGCAGCTCGAGTTCGGTCTGGTACGTGAAGCTCTGCACGAGCGTGAGCTGTCGCTGTCGACGTTGGCGCCGCACCTCGTCAAGCCGCTGAAGTTCCTTTTCCCGCTGACGCATCGCGTCTGGGAACGCCCCTACATCGCTGCGGGAATCTTTCTCTACGACAGGATGGGCGGCGCGAAGTCCGTTCCGGCGCAGAAGCACCTCACCCGATCGGGTGCATTGCGAATGACACCGGGCCTCAAGCGCAAATCCCTCATCGGCGGAATCCGCTACTACGACACCGTCGTCGACGACGCACGGCACACGATGAGTGTTGCTCGCACCGCGGCACATTACGGGGCCGTCGTTCGCACGTCGACGCAGGTCGTTGGATTCCTTCGTGAGGCTGATCGAGTTTCCGGTGTGCGCGTGCGTGATTCGGAAAACGGAGCCACCACCGAGGTGCGCGGAAGCGTGGTCATCAACGCCACCGGTGTGTGGACCGACGAAATCCAGGCGTTGTCCTCGCAGCGAGGACGGTTTCGTGTACGCGCATCGAAGGGCGTACATATCGTGGTGCCGCGAGACCGCATCGTCAGCGAGGCCGCGATCATTCTGCGCACCGAGAAGTCGGTGCTGTTCATCATTCCGTGGGGTGCGCATTGGATCATCGGCACCACCGACACCGACTGGAAGCTCGACCTGGCGCATCCCGCTGCCACGAAAGCCGATATCGACTACATCCTCGGCGAGGTAAACACAGTGCTGGTGACACCGCTGACGCACGAGGACATCGATGGCGTCTACGCCGGCTTGCGTCCACTGCTGGCCGGTGAAAGCGACGAGACGTCGAAGCTGTCCCGGGAACACGCCGTCGCGCGCGTCGCACCCGGCCTCGTGGCGATCGCGGGCGGCAAGTACACCACCTACCGCGTGATGGCCGAGGACGCCGTCGATCTAGCGGCCGAGGACATCCCTGCCAGGGTCGCGTCGTCGATCACGGAGAAAGTTCCGCTCGTCGGAGCCGACGGCTACTTCGCCCTGGTCAATCAGACGCATAATCTCGCGAAGATGTACGGCCTGCATCCCTACCGGGTGACCCACCTTCTCGATCGGTACGGCTCGCTGATCGACGAGGTGCTCGACATGGCGAAGGACAAGCCCGAACTCTTGCAGCCGATCACCGACGCGCCCAGCTACCTTCAGATCGAGGTCGTGTACGCAGCTGCCGCCGAAGGCGCGCTCCATTTGGAGGACATCCTCGCTCGTAGAACGCGCATTTCGATCGAGTACTCCCATCGTGGAGTCCATTGCGCGGGACAGGTCGCGGCTTTGGCTGCGCCCATTCTCGGATGGGACTCCGCGGCGGTCGATCGTGAGGTCGCGACGTATACCGCGCGTGTCGAGGCGGAAATCAAGTCGCAGATGCAACCCGACGACGAGTCCGCCGATGCACTACGCGTCGTCGCACCGGAGGCTCGTCAAGAAATCCTGGAACCGGTGCAGCCGAGTAGCTAGTGCGTGGAACTCGACCTGCTAATGGGTCAGAATCAACTTGATCGCGACAACCGCGGTGGCGACTCCTGCTAGAACGAGGGATCCGAGAAATGTCCCACGAGTCGGCTTTTCGCCTCGGAGACGGCCGACGACGAAGTTCGTCGACGCAATCCTGGCGATAACCGTTATTTCGGCCACGATCTGACCGATCCCTGGATCCAACAACCCCGCCCATCCGATAGCCAAGAGTCCCGCCGGGAGTACAGCCGCACTCAATACCGGAACGGAATCCCTGAGTTCTTCGATGCGGGCGCCTCTGGACAGATTGGCGCCGGTTCGGACGGTTTCACCGACGCCCTCGGCGAAAGCGTGCGCGACGAACGTCGACAGCGCTGTGCCGAGAACGATTGCCACACCCTGAAAGGTGTGTTCGTCCGGCGACGTGATCGGAATGAGCGCTGCGAGGATAAGCACGTTGCCGTACACGTAGGCACTGACCCGACTGGCAGCATTGGCTGGACTCAGCGGACTCGAACGTGAGAGCAACGGTCCGTGCAGGAGATTTCGTAGGTTCGGTGCCATGCCGATTGACAGTAGTCATCACCGGCGAACAAGGTGATACCGACCATCGTGGCGGCCGGACCTGTGAGTCAGCTGGGCGGGGGCTGGCAATATGGACAAAAATATATCTGGCGTTCCTCCAGCGGGTTGTCGCCGAGCAGTCCGAACTGCACAGTTGTGCCGCAGCGCCGACATGGCTTGTTCTCTCGCCCGTAAACCCAGAAGTGGCGGCCCGGCCGTCGATCCCCGGTGGTCACCCGTTGATTGCGATCCTTGTTGGCCATGATTGTGCGGAACGACAGGTCGACGATCTTGCGTAGATCGCCTGCAGAACCGACTGGGGTCCGCGGATCGATACCGCGGAGAAAGCAGATCTCGTTGCGATACACGTTGCCCAGCCCAGCCAGGATTCGTTGATCGAGCAACGCGGTTCCGATGGGCCGGGTCGGGTCGGCGCCCAGATTGGCTATTGCGACCGCCGCGTCCCAGGTCGGCCCGAGCAGATCGGGCCCGAGGTACCCGACGACGGACTCCTCGTCGTCCACGACGTCCAGTACACCGAGTTCGAAGCCCACCGCAGAAGCATTGTCGTTCGTCAGAATTGCCCGAGCTTGGAACGCAGGCTTGCGCCACCTTTCGCCGGGGGCATATACCTGCCAGGTTCCTTCCATCTTCAAATGGCTGTGGATCGTATACTCACCGACCCGGATGAGGAGATGCTTGCCGCGTGATTCCACCGAGTCCACTGTCCGACCCGTGAAATCGACTGTCGCGTAGCGAGGTACACGAATATCGCAACCCGTCAGCACCCGTCCGACGAGCGCGTCTCTGAGCTTGTTCGCCGCCCGATAGACGGTGTCTCCCTCAGGCATGAAGCTGCCCCCGCAGACGCAAGCCCCGAGGGGTCGCGGAGAAGCCTGCCTCGGTCAAGGTCTTGGAAAATGCCGTCCCGTGGATGTCGTGACCATCCACCCGTTCGACCATCAACTTCTCTACCCCGCCCCTCTTCACAGTCGCAGCGAGCGCACGGGCCGACGCTTCGATGACGGCTTCGTCGTCGGAGAATGTCAACACGGTCTTGCCGCCCCGTTCGACATACAGAGCAAGATCGCCTTCATGGAGTACGACTAGTGCTCCCGCTTTCCGTCCTGGCCGATGTCGAGTCGAATCATCTTTCTCGTCGGGCTTCGGCCAGGTGAGCGCCGCACCGTAGGGGTTGGCCGGGTCGCAGGCTGCCAAGACCATTGCGCCGGTCTTTTCTCGTTCGTCGTACGTGCGCAATCTATCGACGACATCGGAAGTGGAGAACTGCGCGCCACCGAGCGAATCGACGAAGTATCCGCGGCGGCTGCGGCCGGAATCCTCGAAGGTGGTGAGCACCTTGTACATCATTGCGAATCCGCCGGGTACCCCTTCGTTCATCACCGCACCTCGCGTGACCACGCCGTAGCGCTCGAGCAGTATGTCGGCGGTAGCGTGTGCTCGCACTGTGGGATCCGGTTCGAGCTCTGGGAGTCTGGACCAGCGCCCTCCTGCTGTGGGAGGCCCGGTCCGGGTCGGCAGCGTGGGCCGTTCGAATCGACGGTACGAGCGCAGACGCGGTGTCTTCCTCGGCGCTCGGTGGCTCGGCGCCGCGCGGGTCGTCGCGTTGAGGAGTGCGCGCAAGGGTGCGAAGGTGTCGTTGCTGAGCCGGCCGGCCCACACGAGTTCCCAGAGTGCGGCGTGCAGAGCGTCGTCGTCGGTACTGCCTACCGTGTCCGACAGCTGTCGGAAAAAATATGCGCCTCCAGCTGCGACCGCGTCCAACACGCGCAGTTGAAGTTCGGAAAGATCCGATTCGGCGGGCGGAGCGAGAGTCAACGGGGCGGTCTCGGCCATGTGTAGACAGACCCAACCGTCCTTCGAGGTGATGGATCCGTGGCCGGACCAGAGCACCTCGCCGGTGGAGGTCAATTCGTCGAGCATCGCGGGGGAGTAGTCGCGGACTCGCGAAGCGAAAATGAGCGGCTCCCAGGCCGATGCGGGGATCGGTACCCCAGCGAGCTGCTCGACAACTGTTGCGACACCGTCGATTCCGTTGAGTTGCCGACTGCCCACATGTTGCCACGCGGGGAGGAATCGGCCGAGGGTTGCGGTGCCGACCGGCTCGACCTCATGACGCGCCGCAGCGAGCGACCGTCTGCGCAGACGGCGTAGTACCTCGTTGTCGCACCATTCGCTGCCCGTCGTGTCGGGTCGGAACTCTCCCTCGACGACTCTTTTGTCGGCACCGAGCTTGGTGAGAACACCGCGAGCGACCGCCGTTCCGATCCCGAACCTGGTCGCGAGATCGGTGACCGCGAACGGGCCGTGGGTGCGCGCATACCGGCTCACGAGGTCGGTCAGCGGGTCTTCCACCGGTTCGATGAAGGCTGCCGGTGTGCCGATGGGCAGTGGAACACCGAGGGCGTCGCGCAACCGGCCCGCGTCTTCGATGGCAGTCCACCACGTCCGACCTGCGAAGCTCACCTCCATCGCGCGCTTGGCGGCCCCGAGCTCGATGAGCCACTGTAGAGACTCGTTTCCTCTCGTGCGCTCGGCCACCTCCTCGACGGTCAGCGGTCCAAGCATTCGGAGTAGATCCGCGACCCCCTCGATGTCCTTGGCAGCTCGGTCTTCTGCGAGTCGCTGCAGTTCGAGTTCGGTCGTCTCAATCACGGACAGATCCAAGAGCTCACGCAGCTCGACGCGCCCCAGCAGTTCGGCGAGCAGTGTCGAATCCAGCGACAAGGCTTGCGCGCGACGTTCCGCCAAGGGGCTGTCGCCCTCGTACATGAACGCGCCCACGTAGTTGAACAGCAGGGAATTCGCGAAAGGAGACGGAGATGCAGTCTCTATCTCGACGATGCGGATCTGCCGTCGGCTGATTTGGGCGAGAATCTCTTCCAGGGCAGGCAAGTCGTAGACGTCCTGTAGACATTCACGCACCGTCTCGAGCAGAATCGGGAATGTCGGATACTTGCGTGCGACGTCGAGAAGTTGGGCAGACCGTTGTCTCTGCTGCCACAACGGCGCGCGTTTTCCCGGGTTGCGGCGGGGGAGAAGTAGTGCGCGAGCGGCACATTCGCGGAACCTCGACGCGAAAAGTGCCGAGCCGCCGACCTGCTCGGTGACGATGTCGGCAATTTCATCGCGTTCGAACACGAACAGATCCGCACCGGGAGGTCGATCCTCGGTGTCCGGTAGTCTCACGATGATCCCGTCGTCGGACGCGGTCGGGGCAGCGTCGATGCCGTACCGCTCGATGAGACGGGCGCCGATGGCAAGCGCCCACGGCGCGTGAACCTGCTGGCCGTACGTCGAGTGCAGAACGAGTCGCCAGTCGCCCAGCTCGTCGCGGAATCGTTCGACGATCATCGTTCGGTCGGTGGGGAGCTGGCCCGTCGCATCCCTCTGTTCGTCGAGAAGCGCGATGAGATTGTTGACCGCGTTGACGTCGAGGCCACTTCCGTTCAGCCGCTCGGACAACCCCTCTCGTTCAGCAGTGCTGCGAAGGAATTCGCCCAACGCCCTGCCCAGTTCCGCGGGGCGTCCGAGCCCGTCGCCGTGCCAGAACGGCAGTCGCCCGGGTTGACCGTATGCAGGGCTCACCAGGACACGATCGTGGGTGATTTCCTCGATCCGCCAGCTGGTGGCGCCGAGGGCGAAAACATCGCCCACGCGTGACTCGTACACCATCTCTTCGTCGAGTTCACCTACCCGAGAGGCCTTCTCGCCGACCATGTACACCGTGAACAATCCGCGATCCGGGATCGATCCTCCCGAGGTCACGGCCAGTCGTTGTGCGCCCGGACGGCCGGTAAGGGTGCCGGCGTCACGGTCCCAGACCAATCTCGGTCTCAGTTCGGCGAATTCGTCCGATGGATAGCGGCCCGAGAGTAGATCCAGTGTCGACTCGTATGCGGAGCGGGGCAGAGTCGCGAAACTACCGGTGCGCCTGACCGCGTCGAACCAGTCCTGCGCATCGATCGCTTCCAGCGCGCACGCCGCGACGGTCTGCTGAGCCAGGATATCGAGCGGATTGGCAGGAACGAAGAGCGACTCGATCTTCCCTGTCTTCATGCGCTCGACTGTCACAGCGCAATGGATCAAGTCGGTTCGGTGCTTCGGGAAGAGCACTCCCTTGGAAATCTCACCGACCTGGTGGCCTGCACGACCCACTCGTTGCAACCCGCTGGCCACCGAGGGTGGGGCCTCGACCTGAACCACCAAATCCACTGCACCCATATCGATTCCGAGCTCCAGGCTGCTGGTGGCAACGACGCATCGAAGCCGACCGGTTTTGAGATCGTCCTCGATGAGTGCTCGTTGATCCTTGCTTACGCTTCCGTGGTGAGCGCGGGCCAACAACGTCTCGGCGCCGTGGTTCACCTCTGCGGGAGTGCCCATCTGGGACGCGGGTTTATGCGCTGTCTCGACAGCGTCACCCATCCGTTCGGCATATATTTCGTTGAGCCGAGCGGTCAGTTTCTCGGAGAGACGCCGAGAGTTTGCGAAGACGATGCTCGACTTGTGTTCGAGGATGAGATCGACGATCTTCTCCTCGACGTGCGGCCAGATGGACCCCTGCTGTGGCGCCGCTGACGCGGAACCGTCCGCGGGTTCGGTGACACCGAGTTCGGTCATGTCCTCCACCGGTACCTGAACCGTGAGGTCGAACATCTTTGGCGACGGCGGCGCAACGATCTCGATGGGCGCGATACCGGTGAGGAATCGACCGACTTCCTCGTGCGGGCGGACCGTCGCCGAGAGACCGATACGTTGAGCGGGCTTGGGAAGCATCAGATCGAGGCGCTCGAGAGACAGTGCCAAGTGGGACCCGCGTTTGGTCCCGGCGACCGCGTGAACCTCGTCGACGATGACGGTGTCGACTCCGACCAGTGACTCCCGGGCTGCCGAGGTGAGCATCAGGAAGAGAGATTCCGGCGTGGTGATCAAGATGTCGGGTGGGGTCTTGATCAGACTGCGTCGATCGGCGGGGCTCGTGTCACCGGATCGAACGCCCACGGAGATATCGGGTGGTTCGAACCCGAGGCGCTTGGCCGTCTGAGTGATGCCGACCAGCGGAGCCCGGAGGTTGCGCTCGACGTCGACGGCCAGCGCTTTGAGCGGCGAGATGTAGAGAACTTTCGTGGTGCGGTCGCTCTGCGACGCTCGCCCGGCGAGCTGGTCGATCGACCAGAGGAACGCGGAGAGCGTCTTGCCTGATCCGGTAGGGGCTACGACGAGGGTATGGCGACCACTGGAGATTGCCTCCCACGCTCCGGCCTGGGCCGCCGTCGGACTATGGAATGCGCCGGCGAACCACTCCTGGGTGGGCGCGGAAAACTTCGCGAGAGCTCGATTGCCCGACTTCGGCGTCTCGGGTTGAGAAGAAGTTTTTCTGGCCACTCGCCCATGATGCCCCGAGCCACCGACAAGCAACCATCATCACGGCCAGTCGACTATCGAGGTGTGAAGTCGACCGGGTACGGGTACGGGAAGTTGATGACCGACGACCAAGAGACAATGCAGATGATTTCCGCAAAACTCGACGCGCGACTCGGCGAGCGCACCAATGGCCTGCAGAACGAGGTGCCGCCAGGGGCCAGCGCGCAGGCCGACGACGAGGACGGCGAACACGGACCGCTCGGGCACGACTACCGCCTAGCGAACAAGTACGCCGAGGCGCTCGCTATCGGTGAACCGCAGTTGATCGACCGGGCCGAATTCGATCGGCTCGTCGCCGAACACGGCTGAATCGACGCCCGCTTCGTAGTGCCGCTTCTGTGGCAAGCGGAGGAGGAATCAGTGGCCTTCCTCCTCCGCTTCCTCCGCCAGTTTCTCCTCGCCCCTTTTGCGTAGGAACTTGAATCCTGGGATCCCGATGACGGCGCGTCGAACATCCTTTGTCACGTTGAGCAATTCGTGAATTTCGGGCGACACTGTGTCGAGTGTGGCCAAGATCGGAAGGACGGCTTTCATATGCTCGACAATTTCGGGAAGTTGGTCGACCATCGCGATGGTGGCGTCGACTTCTTGCTCGGACAGGTGGTCGACGAACTTTTGCGCGAACGGTGCCGCCTGTTGCGCCATCGGCTCGAACAGTTCGACCAACTCGAACGCGGCCGCCGACGTTTTCGATGCCGTATCGACGACGCCTTCGGCCGAGCGAGTAGTGACCGCGGCCTCGATGACGACGAGTTGTGCGGCAGTGACAACCTCGTCGATGCGAGCCATGAGCGTCGTCACCTCATCGAGCAACGTCTCGACGCGACTGGGAAGCTCCCACGCGAAGTTGGCGGTGTCGCGGGCCCACCGCGTGCTCGACAACGCCACGTCTCGACCGAATTTTGCCGCAGTCAGACCCCCGAAGGGGACGGGAAGCCGAACGCCCGCCAGTACCAGTGCCATCACCCGACAATGCCACAGGTAGGCCGTCAGGCCCCGCTGCTGCGGCGGCGCCGATCCGATGTCGTTAGCCTCGAGTCATGAGAGTTCTCGTTACCGGTGCGAGCGGATACATAGGGTCGAGGTTGGTCGCATCCTTGGTGAAGGCGGGTGACGACGTCTGTGCGGCGTCGAGGCACCCCGAGACGCTGACGAGATTCGACTGGTGGCACGACGTGGACTCCTGCGCTCTCGACGCGGGTGACCCACTCTCGCTTCGTGAGGGTTTCGAGCAAGCGGGCGACGTCGAGGTGGCGTATTACTTGGTCCACGCGATCGGGCAAGCCGACTACCGTAGCCAGGACTTGACCTCGGCCCGGCAGTTCGCCGAAGCGGCTGCTGCCGCCGGTGTCCGCCGGATTGTGTACCTGGGCGGGTTCGTGCCGGAGGGCGAAGAGTTGTCGGAGCATCTGGCGAGCCGAGCCGACGTCGGGAAGGCGCTCTCGGTCGACGGCGTCGAGGTCGTGTGGCTTCGCGCTGCCATCGTGATCGGTGCCGGCTCCACCTCCTACGAGATGCTGCGCTATCTCGCCGACAGGCTCCCGGTGCTGCCGCTGCCGAGCTGGCTGAGCCACCCAGTGCAGCCCATCGCCGTCGACGACGTCCTGTTCTATCTCCTGGCGGCTCGCTCCACTGTTCCGCCCGGCTCGTACGACATCGGCGGCCCGGACACTGTGCCGTACCAAGATCTGTTGTTCGCGTACGTGGAGGCGGCAGGACTGACCCGGGTCGGGCTGCGCACCCCAGGCGTTCCTACTGGACTGGCCGGACGTGTCATCGGCAAGATCATTCCCATTCCAGATGCGCTCGCCGAAGACCTGGTCGGGTCACTGCACAACACCATGACGACATCGGAGGATCGGATCGTCGATGTCGCGGGTGAACCCGAAGGCGGTAGAACCACGATCGCCGATGCGATGCAGCGCAGTGTGCAGGGCCGCGTCGGCACCCCGCCCGGAGTGAGCGAACTCAAGGATCCACTACGACTTGCCGTCACCGACGCAGCGTGGAGCGGAGGCGACGCGTCGGTGATCCGCCGCTACGGCGTGGCGGCCTCGTCGAAACCGACGTGGGACCTGTTCGAGTCCCTCGGCGCGCGTTCGTTGTTGTATTCCTGGCCCGTCGCAGCGGTGGTGCGCACGAACCTCGATGTGGTGGACAGTGTTTCCGGCCGGACAAGATCGGCAATACGACGTCTGTTCGACGACAGAAACAGGGAGGCTTGATGGCGACGTGGCAGACGAGCGTGGTCGACGTTGTGAAGGCGGCCCTGGTAGAAAAGGTCGATCGGGACCACGAGGAATCCGACAAGGCATTTATGCGACGCCGGATCGTGGTGGTGATCACACTCGTGGTCGGGGCGACGCTGCTGGGTCTTTCGCTGGCAGTCGAACCGGGTGACAGTTTGTTCTATGTGCTGACCCTCGGGTTGGCGGCTGCGTGGATCGTAGGCGGATTCGCTTCGGGCCCACTCCATCTCGGTCGAATTCGGATAAACGGTTCGATGCGACGGCCGATCATCACCCCAATTCTCACCGGGCTTGCCGCGAGTGCTGTCTTCGTCATCGGCGCTTTGATCGTGCGACAGATCCCGCCTCTGGCGGACTTCACCGAGAATGTTCTGGCGCATGCGCGGTTCGGATCTCTGGCACTGATCGTGTTCATCACCCTGCTCAACGGGGTCGCCGAGGAGATTTTCTTTCGAGGTGCTCTGTTCGCGGCGATCGGTCGTCGAAAGCCGGTTCTGATATCGACCATCATCTACACGGTGGTCACCCTGGCGAGCGGGAATCCGATGCTTGCCTTCGCCGCTGTCACGCTCGGTTTCGTTCTCGCCCTGCAACGGCGGGCATCCGGTGGCATCTTGGCGCCGATTCTGACTCACGTGGTCTGGTCCACCGTGATGATTTTCGCGCTGCCGCCCCTGTTCGCCTGACTCGATCACATTTCGCACGTCTTCAGCGGCATTCTGGGCTGTCCAGTGGGTCGAGTCGGGTGGCACTGAGCTAGATTGCGCAGGTGAGCGAAAACCTCGACCGGATAGACCGGTTGATCATCGACGAACTGGTCGCCGACGGCCGCGCGACTCTGGCTGCGTTGGCGGAGAAGGCCACCCTCTCGGTGTCCGCTGTGCAGTCTCGTGTCCGACGTCTCGAGGCCCGTCGAGTCATCCGTGGGTACACCGCACAGGTGGATCCGGATGCGCTCGGACGCCCGCTGTCTGCGTTCGTCGCTATCACCCCCATCGACCCAGCGCAGCCTGACGACGCACCCACGCGTCTTCGCCACATCACAGCTATCGAATCGTGTCATTCTGTGGCCGGGGAAGAGAGTTACGTTCTGCTCGTCCGAGTGGAATCACCGCGCGGCCTCGAGGGCTTGCTGCAGGAAATTCGGGCAACAGCGAATGTTCGGACTCGAAGCACGATCATTCTGCAAACCTTTTACGACCGATGACACCAGGCCCTGCCCGTAAGGTCGCTTCTGCAGTCCTGTCGTACGGGGTGGTCGGGCTCGTGATGTGGTTGCTGTATCGCTCGGTCGGGAATTCGGAGGCGGTAGAGGACGCGCTGAATTCGATTTCGTTGGGCGACGTTCTCATCGTGAGCGTTTTCGGCCTGCTCTATTTGGCGTCGATGTTGTGGCCGATGATCTATACCTTGCCGGGCCTGACCGTTGCGCAGGCCGGCGTAGCACGGACGGCATCGCTTGCGTTGACCAACACGGTTCCCGAGGGCGGGACGGTCGCAACGGGTTTGACGTTCGGGATGTACCGATCTTGGGGCTTCACCCTGGCGAGCAGTTCGACGTCGATCATCACGATCGGCATCTGGACAAATCTGTCCAGGTACGTGCTGATGTCGGTCGCTCTCGTCTCCGTCGTATTGTTCGGGACCGCAACGGGGTCGGAGGTGTGGATTGCCGTCGGCACGTGTGTGGTCGTCACTGCGATCTGCCTACTCGTCGCACTCGTGATCACCAACGACGCATTCGCTCGTCGTGTCGGCCGGGCGCTCACACGTGGCCGAGATGTGTTGGCACGACGGGTCGGGCGGATCGCTCCACGAGACATGGAGGAGGTCGTAGCCGACTTCCGCGAGCACCTCCTCACCCGGGTGCGTACCTGTTGGCGCTCGTTGACTGCGACGATGGTGCTCTCGCAATTACTCGGGGCACTCGTGCTCGGCGTGGCTCTACGGCTGATGGGCACGAGCAGTGACGAAGTGGGTTGGGATCGGATCGTGGTTGCCTTCGGCGCCATGTCGTTGGCAGTGCTGCTTGCACCGACTCCTGGCGGTCTCGGCGTAGTCGAGGCCGTGCTGATCGCAGTTCTCGGAGTCGGCATGACCACGGCTCAACAAGGAGATCTGGTTGCAGCCGTGATGTTGTTTCGGATGGCAACGTGGCTGCTGCCGATTCCGCTCGGTCTGATCGCCTACCTCTATTGGCGATTGACGAAGAACTGGAGAGTCACATCGGACCAGCCGTCGAGTGATCCCAGCTTATGAAGATTCCGGTGGCGTGAGAGCGTGTGCGCTGCCGTCGATCCGGAAGCTGACGGCTTCGAGCGCGAGCCGCCGGACCTCGACGAGGGCGCGCTCGAGTACGACGGTTCCGATGAGCATCGTCTCGACCGCGGTCGTGCGGTCCGGCATCGCTCGTGCGTACTTCACTTCGACTTCGGCGGTCCGCTCGGCGGTCTCGGCGGCACCGTCGAAGTCGGTGAGGGCAGTCGGAAAGTCGAACCGGCGCAGCGTTGCGACGAGCTCTGCCAGTCGATACTGCGCGGGCGCATCCGGCTCGATGTGCCAGTCCTTGACCGAAAGCCATTCCTGCACTTCGCGGTAGGCCGCCGCGACTTCGGCGGCTTCGTTATCCGGTGGGGGCTTGTCGAGACCGTGCATCACCGACCCGAATGCGTCGTGAAGCGACGTGGACTCATCGTCGACTGCGGCCAGCGTGGCGCGAACATGTGAAATCGACAGGCCGCCGATGTCGACGAGCGAGCGGATCAGGCGCAGCCGACGAACGTGCTGATCGCTGTAGACGGCCTGGTTGGTGGCAGTTTGGACACCAGCGGGAAGCAAACCCTCACGCAGGTAGTACTTGATCGAGGCGACCGATACCCCGCTGCGTCGACCGAGTTCGGAAACCCTCACCGGTATGCCCTTGACTCCATCAGTGGATAGTAGCACTATCTATTATGGATAGAGGAACTATCCATACCGAAATTGCACACGGAACGAGCGAAGGGGACGAGCCCATGGATCATCGAATACGAACCGGGCGATACACCGCACAGATCGACGGAGACTTCGTCGTCTTCCTCATTGGGATAAGAATCAACAAGCTATGGAAGATTCACAAGTGGATCGGCCCATTCCTGGCGATGCCACGCATGTTGCGAGAGCTGAGATTGCACCCGGACAAGGGTATGTTGGGTGCTCGGATATCGACGGGCGGACGCACCGTCACCGTAGTGCAGTACTGGCGTAGCTTCGACCAACTCGAAGCGTTTGCAAAGAACCCGAACGATCCGCACCTACCGTCGTGGAAGGCATTCAACAAGCAAGTCGGTGCCAGCGGCGACGTCGGGGTGTACCACGAGACCTACCGTATCGGCGCAGGCCGACACGAGTCGATCTACTCGAACATGCCCGTCATGGGACTGGCTGAAGCAGGTACATCGGTCGTAGTGGGTAAACGCAGCAACACGGCGCGAGCCCGTATCACCGCCGAATGAACCGATCATCGGTGCCGAGATGCGCCTGGCTCGGTTCGCGGCAGAGCGGCGGTAACTTTTCCTCCTAGGATGACGAATATGGCTTTCACCGGTATTCCTTTCGCTGCGCTGGACTTCTACGAGGACCTCGAAGCGGACAACAGCAAAACCTGGTGGGCTGCACATAAATCCGTCTACGACGAGTCGGTCAAAGCGCCTATGACCTCGTTGCTCGCAGAGCTGGAAGCGGAGTTCGGCGAGGGGAAGGTATTCCGTCCGTATCGCGACGTGCGATTCTCCAAGGACAAGACGCCGTACAAGACTCATCAGGGTGGGTTCGTCGCGCGCGGGCAAAGCCTCGGCTTCTACGTACAGATCGATCCAGCCGGACTCTTCGTCGCGGGCGGGTTCTACGGTTCCACCACGGACGGCATTGCCCGCTATCGAGAAGCAGTGGACAACGACGTGCGCGGGGTCGAACTCGAAAAATTGGTGACGACGTTGACCGCGGCCGGGTTCGAGATCGGTGGTGACCAGCTCAAGACGAAGCCGCGTGGATACGAGCTCGACCATCCTCGAATCGGCCTGCTCAGACACAAATCCTTGACGGCGTCGAAACACTTCGGATCACCGGACTGGCTCGAGACGCCCGCCGCGATGGCGCACGTGCGCGATACCTGGCGTGAACTCGTACCCCTGGTCGAGTGGGCGAAAGCGGTGATGGGCTAGTCGAGTGGGCGAGACAGATCCACGATCATCGGGCAGCGGACATCGAAACTCTCGAAGGAGAAACAGTTGACGGGCGATGCGACAGGGGTGCTGTTGGCTGCAGGTGCCGGTACCCGCTACGGATTACCGAAGGTACTCGCCGACGAAGGCCGGTGGCTCGACATCGCCGTGCGCGCCCTGCTCGATGGTGGATGCGACAAGGTGATCGTAGTACTCGGCGCCGCAGACAGCGCCATGCCGGACGGGGCGATCGCTGTGCACGCTCACGATTGGCCTGTCGGGATGAGCGCCTCGCTCAAGGCTGGGCTGGCCGCGGCCGAGGGCGCCTCGTACGCGGTCGTCCATGTCGTCGACACTCCCGATGTCGGTCCCGAGGTTGTAGGCGCGGTGCTCGATGCGGCCCGGGAATCGCCGTCGCATCTGGCTCGTGCGGTATTCGACGGTACTCCCGGTCATCCTGTGGTGTTCGGTCGTGAGCACTGGGACGAAGTGATCGCCACCTCGAACGGGGACGCGGGTGCACGGGTATTTCTGAGCGGTAGATTCGACGTCGTCGCCGTCGAGAGTTCTCGTTGGGCGACGGGCATCGATCATGATTATCGCTAGAACAGTGTCGCCATACGCGAATTCTGTTGTGAGAGGGACTGCATGGAATTCGACCATCTGGATATGACCAGGACGGCATATGACGCGGTTGCGCACAGCTATGCCGAGCTACTGCGAGATGAACTCTCGCACAAGCCACTCGATCGGCGATTGTTGGATACGTTTGCGGACATGGTGAGTGCCTGGGGAGGCACACGCGTCCTCGACGCCGGGTGTGGACCCGGTCGGGTTTCGGAGTACCTCCACGGCCACGGGCTGACTACTGTCGGGATCGATGTGTCCGCGACGATGATCGACATCGCCCGAAGAGACTATCCTGCATTGCAATTCGACGTCGGTTCGATACTCGATGTGAACCTCGCAGGCGGAAGCGTCGAGGGGGTAGTCGCATGGTATTCGATAATTCACACCCCGCCGAAGCTCCTGACCGTGGTCTTCGCCGAGTTCTGGCGGGTCCTTGCCCCGGGCGGGTTGCTTCTGCTCTCGTTTCAGGTCGGAGACGAGCGAGTACGGATCGAGCACGCTTACGGTCATGCCGTCGCGTACGACGTCTACCGTCTGTCTCCTGAAGAAATCTCGGATAAATTGTGCGCGAATGGATTTCAGGTGGAGGTTCGGGTACTCCGTGCGCCGACGGGATCCGAGCTGCAACCGCAGGCATACGTTGTTGCGCGCAAGTAGAAGCGAACGAGGGTCCGATCGACGCCGGGCGAAGAGTTCCCGCCCGCGAACGGGCGGGAAGCTCGGATCAGCTCTTGTACCGCAAGATTGCCGCGATCTGTGCGCCGTCGGGCATATCTTCGCTGCGGACCGCGGTCACCGTCGCACCGGACAGCAATGCACGCCGGGTTATCTCGTCCACCACGCCGTAGACCTGTGCGTCGTCGGCGTCTGTGAAGTGCACGTCACCGGTGGCTGGATCGACGGTACCCGGAACGATGCTCTCGATGTCGACCAGTACCGTGCTGATCGCCCCGTATGTGGCGGCCTTCGCGACGTCCGCAACATCAGTCAGTCCGCGGCCCTGCGACTTGCGCTCGTCGAAGAGCTGACGCAAATCGAACAGTTGGTCGCGGTAGTGATGGTCCAGCACGGTGCGGGCAGCGTCGGCCAGGGCGCCGTCGCTGAGTGCCTGGGGATTGCCTTCGATGCCCTGTGGCAGAAGCCCCGGATAGGTAGCGGTGCCACGGTAGATCGAAGCGATGGGGTCGGCCGCAGCGAGAATCAAAGGAATGCCGCGACCGATCAAGGTGGTGCGCAGCGCCTGGTCGACGATGCGGGTGAATTGCCGAATGCGGGTCATGCGACTGTCCGGGTTGTGGGGCCTTCCGCCAGGACCGTATCCGCTGCGCTCGGGCTTGCCGAGTTCGGACTCGAGGTCCGTCGGCAGGCCGGGCACGCTTACCTCTGTGGGCGGTTGGTCAGCGGAGATGTCGACCAGCCGTACGCCACCCTCGGCCAATGCCAGGACGAACGCAGTCTGTGGGAACGAAGTGGTGCGGAGCATGGGTTTGAGGTAGAAGCGGTCGCCGGCGAATGTCACGGCCGAAAGGCGGTTGGGCAAGCGATAGCTACGGATGCGCTCGGTGGTTGCGTGCACCACGAGGGTACGAGATTGGTATCGCCAGAACTCCGACCATTCGGTGAGCGCCTCGAACGACTGCTCGATAGTTGCTCGCTCGTCGGAGTTTTCGATCTGCGCTAGTGCCGAGCGCACCTGGCCGGCAAATTCCCGCTGCACGCGATCATGATCTCGCACCGTGTCTGCAGTCGGAGTGTAGATCGACACGCAAGTTCTTCCCTCGGTGGAAGCCAGGTCGATGATCTCTGCCTGGCTTGGTATGTCTGTGTGTTGCATCTTTAGCCCTTCTCTCGGAGAGAACTGACCGCCGGAAAGCTGTGACCATCCCAACCGATGCGCAGATGCGTGTTCGCGAACTGCGTGCAGTAGGTGGGGCTGTGTACCGGCTCGTCCTTCGTGAGTGTCCCACATTCGGTCTCGAACTGGGGCTGTGTGACTACGTCGGAACGAAAACATGACAAGCAGGTCAAGATGCTCCCATGGAGGTCCGCGGCCCAGGGCCGAAGTGGACTCCGCTTTCGCTCTGGGCCGAAAGTAGCCACAGGCGTTGGGTGTTCGTCCCGCACGAGGAACTAAATCGTGCGGGACGGATCTCGCCGCGCAGCGCGTGTGAGGTGAGCCGCGGCCGGTTCTCCTCAACCGGGCAGGCAGCTTCGGTGTGCTCGGTTTTCGGTGCGCACTCGACGAAAGCGGGCTACCGTGAAACCGCGATCGCTGGCTTCCGATTTCGAAAGGCTGGGAGATGCTTGCGTTTTTGGTCCCGGACAGTCAGCGTCGAACTCTCGACGAACTCGACGAGCGGCTGGATCTCGCTGTCGGCGACGGCGGTGCAAAGCGGTCGGCATTCTGGATCATGCTCACCCTTTCCGGAATCATCGCTGTCGCGGGAGTGGTTGCAGACTCGACGGCCACCGTCATCGGGGCGATGATCGTAGCTCCGTTGTCGACACCGATCCTCGGTGCCGGCCTCGGGATTGCCACCGGTCGTGGATCACTCGTGTTCAGGAGTGCTTTGCATGTACTGCTGGGGCTCCTGTTGGTCGTGGCGTTCGGATACCTGTTCGCGCAGCTGTTGCTCAACCCGAGCCACGTGCTGACCAACTCTCAGGTTCTCGGACGTACCTCCCCGACACTTGCCGACCTCATGGCTGCGATTGCCACTGGCTTCGCCGGATCCATTGCCATCGCTCGTCGTGACGTCGGTGACGTGCTTCCCGGCGTGGCCATCGCAATTTCATTGGTCCCGCCACTTGCCGTCGTCGGTGTCTGCCTCGGATCCGGGGCATCCTCGCTTGCGCTCGGTGCCCTGGTGTTGTTCGCCTCGAATGTGGTCGCCATGGTGATCACCTCCACCCTGGTACTCGTTATCGCCGGCTACGCCAAAGAAAGCCGCACCACTGAGTCGCCGCGACACGTTCGCGCATTCCTCCTGTTGGCAGCAGCACTGGTAGTCGTGGCCATTCCCATGGTGGTAAATTCGCTCACCTCACTCTGGGTGCGTCAGATTCACGACACGGCGGAGCAATGGCTCGCATCCGTTCCGGACGCCCAGGTCGGATCCGTCACCTGGCAGGCCGACACTGCGGTGATCGAGGTACTGGGCCCTCAGGATCTTCCGCCGATCGACGAGCTCGAAAAATCGATCGACGCCCTGGTGCCGTGGAATCCACAAATCGTTGTCGTCCATGCGGTCGGTGGCCGTATCGAGGCTGTGAAATAGGACCGCCTCGAAATCGATTGTTTCCACGGACGCATCTCAGAAGTGCAGGGCCGTGGAGAGTCCGGTGATCGAGTTCGCGCCGTATGTCCAGTCCGCTTCCGGAACAATGCTTTCCGCCTGTGAGGGTCACATGCCCGCGCGGTCGAGAAACCAAAGATCGAGGCTGCGACACCGATCAGCGAAAGCGAGTGAATCTAACCGAGCCGCTAAGGCAGCGGTGACCTCGCACGCAATGCTCGTTCGTCGATCCACCACGGTGCCGAACACATCGAACAGCAGGGCTCTCGGGGGATTGGAGGAAATCACCGATTGCGCCGCCTGGATCGATTTCCACCGGCAACGAGTGCACCGACGAGAGGGATGAGCAGAAAGAACAACCAACTGTTGGAGACGGGGACGATGAAAAACAGGATCAGAGCAACGATGGGGGTCACCGCCATCGCTGTCTTGCGCCAGTCCCACCCGTCGGTGCCGTCGTCCTCGTCCACGTTTGCGGGAGGGGTCGTCTTTCTCAGGTCCAGCGGAGCCGACGCGGTCGGATTCGGGGAGGGCGAAGGAAGGTCGGCGAACACCGAGTCCAGCTGCCCTCGCGTGTTGGCGGAGGCAGCCACGGCGCTTCGCTCGTCGAATTCGGGGAGGGTGAGCCGCCCATCGCTGAAATGCTGGCTCAGTGCGGATAGCGCCTGTTCACGCTCGGCCGTTCCGACGCGAACGTCCGGGTTGTCTGCCATGAGAACAGACTAACCCGGACGTCGGTGTGGATCGTGTTACTTCAATTCAGCAAGAACGGTGCCCTGAGTGATGGCCGATCCCGGCTGCACCGACAGGCCGGTAACGACACCTGCCTTGTGGGCGTTGACCGGGTTCTCCATCTTCATTGCCTCGAGGACAGCGATGAGATCGCCTTCGGCGACTTCCTGGCCCTCTTCGACGGCAACCTTGACGACGGTGCCTTGCATCGGAGCGGTGACAGCATCGCCCGATGCCGCGCCTGCGCCCGAGCCACCGCGCTTGCGAGCCTTCGGCTTACGACGGATCGCACCGTCGCTCGCGGCGCCGCCACCGCCCATTGAGAACTGGCCGGGGAGCGAGACCTCGACGCGACGGCCACCGACCTCGAGAACGACGGACTGGCGGGGGAGTGCCTCGTCTTCGTCGGCAGGCTCACCGGCGGTGAACGGTTCGACCTGGTTGTCCCATTCGGTCTCGATCCAACGGGTGTGAACGTCGAACTTCGTGCCGTCTCCGATGAACGCGGGATCGGAGACCACGGCGGCGTGGAACGGGATGACTGTTGCCAGGCCCTCGACCTTGAACTCGGCCAGCGCGCGACGGGAACGTGCGAGAGCTTCTTCTCGGGTGGCACCGGTGACGATGAGCTTGGCGAGCATGGAGTCGAACTGGCCGCCGATCACGGAGCCGGACTCGACACCGGAGTCGACGCGTACGCCGGGGCCCGAGGGGGCGACGAAGGTCGTGACCGGTCCGGGAGCAGGCAAGAAGCCGCGGCCCGCATCTTCACCATTGATGCGAAACTCGAACGAGTGCCCACGAGGTTCCGGGTCCTCGGTGATGGAGAGCTCTTCACCGTTGGCGATGCGGAACTGCTGCAACACCAGGTCGATGCCGGAGGTCTCCTCGGTGACGGGATGCTCGACCTGCAGGCGGGTGTTGACCTCGAGGAACGAGACAAGACCGTCCTGGCCGACGAGGTATTCGACGGTACCTGCACCGTAGTAGCCCGCTTCGCGGCAGATCGCTTTCGCGGAGGAATGAATCTCGGCGCGCTGGGCGTCGGTGAGGAACGGCGCAGGCGCTTCCTCGACGAGCTTCTGGAACCGGCGCTGCAGACTGCAGTCGCGGGTGCCGGCGACGACGACGTTGCCGTGCTGGTCGGCGATGACCTGAGCCTCGACGTGGCGCGGCTTGTCCAGGTAGCGCTCGACGAAGCACTCACCGCGACCGAAGGCGGAGATCGCTTCGCGGGTGGCTGAGTCGAACAACTCGGGGATCTCTTCACGGGTGCGGGCAACCTTCATGCCGCGTCCGCCGCCACCGAAGGCAGCCTTGATGGCGATCGGTAGACCGTGTTCGTCGACGAATGCGAGGATTTCGTCTGCGTCTTCGACCGGCTCGGAAGTGCCGGGCACCGAGGGCGCTTTGGCGCGGGCGGCGATGTGGCGGGCGGTGACCTTGTCACCGAGATCGCGAATCGACTGCGGCGACGGTCCGATCCAGATCAACCCGGCGTCGATGACGGCCTGGGCGAATTCGGCGTTTTCGGACAAGAATCCGTAGCCGGGGTGAATGGCGTCGGCACCGGACTTCTTGGCGGCGTCGAGGATCTTGTCGATCACCAGATACGACTCGGCAGATGTCTGTCCACCGAGAGCGAAGGCTTCATCGGCAAGGCGCACGAACGGAGCATCGGCGTCAGGTTCGGCGTATACCGCGACACTGGTCAGGCCGGCATCCGCTGCTGCTCGTATCACCCGAACTGCAATCTCGCCGCGATTGGCGACAAGCACCTTGGTGATATGCGCGCTGGCGTGGCTGGGCACTGAGCCTCCTGTGGTTTCAAGTGTTCCGTGCGCGGCGTTTTTTCGCCGCTCGGTTACGGGCGTCTATTCGGAGTGTAAGCACAGTCGCCGACACATCCGAAACTGGATGGTGGTTACAGGGAACGGACCCAAAAAAGCCGGAGGTTCCTACTGATTGGTAGGTGTCGAAGCGAACGATGCGCTGTCCAATGCCGGGCCGCTGCTCACCATCGAGGTCAGCGACGCCGTTCCCGTGTCGATCACCTCGTCGAGGATTCGCCGCAGTACGCCGATGTAGCGGTGAACGTGTGCGGTTGCGATGGCGTTGTCGGGGTAGCGCGCCGAGATGTTCACTCCGCGCGGTGTTCGGTTGATCCAGATATAGACGTCGTGGTCGTACTGCTTGCTGCGCAATGCCCTGGCGTTCCAGTCGTCCCACCGCTCGGCCATCGGCGCAAAACGCACATCCATGAACGACACCACGAAGCGCGGCTTCGCAGAGGCACCCAGCGCGCGGAAGACTCGGTCGAGTGGGACCCGGGCTACCGGTTTGGTTGCCGTGACCTGCTGAGTGGCCCGCGCAACGATCGCGCCGAACGATTCTGCATCCGCGATATCGAACGAGAGCGGGCACAATCCGACGAACCACCCGAGTGACGACACCCAGTGCGGCTGATCCCGAGTGTGTACCGGTGTGATGGTCCGGAACTCGGTCCGGTCGGTCAGCTCCGCCCCGGCCATTGCCAACGCGGCCAGCAGTCCGGCGAACATACTGTTGCCGGTCTTGCGGCACGCCACAGAAAAGGAATCGGCCCGTTCGGCATCGAGGATCCAGTCGGTCAGCCCGCCCTGGGGAGTGTCACCGCTGCCCGCGGTACCGATGTCGAGGGGGAAGGCCGGTAGCTGACCGTCGCCGGCTTCGAGGAACCGACGCCAGGTCACGACGGCATCGTGGGTGTGCTCGAGTTCGGCGTGCATCCGGCGCTCGGACACCCCGAAGTCCAGGTAGCTACCAGCCTCGAACAGCGCGGCGGCGGTGCCGTCGACTGCTTCGGCGTACAACGCGGATATCTCGTGGGCAACCAGAACGGTGGACAAACCGTCGATGATGGAGTGATCGGCGGCGAAGAAGACGGTCACCTTTCCGGTGTCTCGCGTTGCCAGCGGCTCCACTGTCACGAACGCATACGCGGGCCATGCGAGAGGGGAGGTGTACTCGTCGAACAAATACTGCAGATGGTCCAACACTTCGCTCGAGAGCTCACAGCGCTCCTGCTCGACCTGCCAGACGTCGACGGTGCCTTCAGCGGCGGTGACGCGGCTCAGCCCCCCACTGTCGACATCGATGGCTGCGTGCGAACGCATCGACTCGTGGCGATCGATCCACGCGAGCACGGCACGTCGGAACGCACGCTTGTCGAGCGGGCCTTCGATGTCGAACGCCGCGCCCAACCAACTCTCCCGGCCCTGGCGGGGACTCTTCAGGCTGTCGCGCAGGTGCGCCTCGTGCACATACGACGTGGGGCGGTCATCGGGCTGCCAGCCTGCCAGAACTGGGGTGCTCGCGTGGGGGCCGACACTGGGAATCCACTCCGTGATGGTGCCTGCGGGTATGGCGTAGTCCGCCAACTCGGTGAACTCCATTCGGCAGCAACCAACTCTCACGCGGGATGAAAAAACAACCACGGTGAGCACAACCAGACCTGCCTGACTTGCGTACACCGTGTCCGGCAACGAGTGTACCGACCCTCGAGTGTATCGATCAAGACGACCTCGACCAGCGGATCGAGGTCGTCTCTACTCGAACGTCATCTCACATGTCGCTTGATCCGCGACAGCATCGCCGACATTCCGCGCAAGCGCAAAGGACTCACGGCTTCTCCGAGACCGAGCGCAAGGTAGAAATCATCCGGCACAGCGAGAATGTCCTGCGCCGAATGTCCGTCGAGACCCTGGTGGAGTATCGAGGCGAAACCTCTCGTCGTCGGTGCTTCCGGCGGCGCACTGAAATACAGCTTGACCGCATCTCGATCCGCGCTGTCCACGGACAGAAACAGCGGTGACTGGCATTCGGGCACCGGCTCCATGGCTGCCTGTTCCAAATGCTCGGGCAACTCGGGGAGCTCACGGCTGAACTCGAGGAGCAACTGAAGCTTGTCCTGGCCCTCGACTGCGGCGAAATCCTCGACGATCTCGGAGAGCGACTCCGGCAACTCGGCCATGATCAGGCCTTCACGGGTGCGGAGCCAGGCTCCTCGCCGCGTGCAATCGGTACCCGAACTGCATTGCCCCATTCGGTCCACGAACCGTCGTAGTTCCGAACCGATTCGTGACCGAGAAGGTGAGTCAACACGAACCAGGTGTGGCTCGATCGCTCGCCGATCCGGCAGTACGCGATCACCTTCTCACTAGCGACGTAGTCGGCGTAGATCTCGTCGAGCTCTGCTCTGGTCCGGAAGCGACCGTCGGGGGCCGCAGCCTTCGCCCAGGGGATGCTGACAGCGGTAGGGATGTGGCCGCCGCGCAGTGCCCCTTCCTCCGGATAGTCGGGCATGTGGGTACGTTCCCCGGTGTATTCGGCTGGTGAACGCACGTCGATGAGTGGAATCGTGCCCAGGGTTGTAAGGACGTCCGCAGCGAAAGCTCGTATCGGTGCGTCGTTTCGCTCCACCACTGGATATTCCGTGGCCGGGTACTCAGGGACGTCGAGGGTTGTCTCGCGGTTCTCGGCCAGCCATGCGTCGCGGCCACCGTCGAGCAGTCGGACGTCTTTGTGTCCGAACAAGGTGAATACCCACAGAGCGTAGGCGGCCCACCAGTTGCTCTTGTCGCCGTAGATCACGATGGTGTCGTCGCGAGAAATGCCCTTGCGGCCGAGTAGGGCCGCGAACTGATCTCCATCGATGTAGTCCCGCGTGACGGGGTCGTTGAGATCGACATGCCAATCGATCTTCACCGCACCCGGAATGTGGCCGACGTCGTAGAGGAGCACATCCTCATCCGATTCGACGACCCTGAGGCCGGGAGTGCCGAGATGTGCGGACAGCCATTGAGTGGACACCAGTCGATCTGGGTGCGCATAGTCGGAAAACGTGGGCGTGGGGTCTGCTGCTACGGGCACTTCTTCTTCGCTCCTAGGAGTGATCGAATCGATCTGACTCTGTCGATCCTAGGCGGTCGAGGAGTTGAAGGAGCTGGGCTCGGAGTGCAGAGCCGCCCGCAGGCACCATTACTGCACACGGACAGTAGGTGGGATCCGACCCTCACTGCTGGTGAGGCTATTCTCACTTACCGATTCTTTCGGTGGTCGAGGAAAAAGATTCAAGAAGGGGAGAGGCCATGGCAGTAGTGGTGTTGTTCGGTTCGGAGACCGGCACAGCCGAGGAAGTTGCGGACAAGATCGCCGAGGTGATGACCGATCATGACGTCGACGTGCGGGACATGCTCGAATACGAGGTAGCCGATATCGATACCGACGACTTTCACGTCATCATCTGCTCCACCTACGGCGAAGGCGAACTCCCCACGTGGGCAGGCCCCTTCTACGACGCGCTCGTCGAGGACACTCCGGATCTCTCCGGGCTCAGATTCGCCATGTTCGGACTGGGCGACCGCGTGTACGAGGACACGTTCAACCGTGGCGGCGAGATCATCGCCGAGAAGCTGGTGGAACTAGGCGCTCAGCAGGTCGGCGAGCACGCCAGACACGACAGTTCCTCGAACGTGAAGCCGAAGGTGCAGGCTGCCGAGTGGGCCCGAGACATCACAGCTCTAGTGGCTTCCTGAATCGGCCCACAGCTCGGACAACGATGTACCGACGTCGGAGAGCAGACGACGGACGAGCGGTAGCCCGATCCCGATGACGCTGGACGGATCCCCTTCGATGCGGTCGACGAACCACCCACCGAGGCCGTCCAGCGTGAAGGCGCCGGCCACCGACAACGGCTCTCCCGACGCGAGATACGCCTCGAGATCGTTGGACGACGGTTCGCTGAAGTGAATCTTCGTCGAACTACACCCGGATGCAACCGCGACCGATCGCCCGTTCAAGACTCGAACGACGGCGTGGCCGGTCATAAGATCACCTGACCTGCCTGCCATCGCAGCCCACCGACGCCGCGCCACATCGACGCTGTGGGGCTTGCCCTGTAATTCGTCGCCGATGGACAACATCGAATCGCACCCGACCACCACTGCGTCGTCGAACTCGGTGAGGACTGCCTCGGCCTTGGCTTGCGCCAAGGCTACGACCACATCCTCGGGTATCGGATCGGGTCCGAGGGCTGCGGTGAGCGCGTCCTCGTCCACACCGGACACCCGCACGATTGGCTCGATTCCCGCATTGCGTATAACTTCGAGCCGCGCAGGTGACGCCGAGGCGAGAACGAAACGAGGCACTCTAGTAACGCTGCGAGGCGCCGTACGAGTACGGCGAATACGGCGCGAACGTCCGATGCTTCGAGGCATGAGAACCCCACAGCTCGGGTGGACGTGAGTCGACGGCCGAGCCAGTCGAACCCGCCGCCGCGGTGAGGACCACGACAAGTGCCGCGATGTCCTGGTCCGACGGATTGCCCTTCACCACTCGGATCACATCGAGGATTGTGGAGGCCGCCGATGCGTCTTCCAAGCCTGCAGACTCGATCAGGTCCGTAGCTTCGGTGATGTCTGATTCCTTTGCCGGTGCGCTCACAGTGGAATGTTCCCGTGCTTCTTAGGCGGCAACGTCACCATTTTTCGCTCGAGAAGCCGCAACGCAGCGACAATCTGTCCTCGCGTATGGCTCGGCGGAATGACAGCGTCGAGGTAGCCGCGCTCGGCCGCAATGTACGGGTTGACGAGCGTGTCCTCGTACTCCTGTTGCAACTTCAACCGCAATGCATCGACGTTCTCGCCGTTTTTCGCGGCCTCGAGGAGTTGCTTGCGGTAGACGAATCCGACGGCACCGGATGCACCCATGACGGCGATCTGCGCGGTCGGCCACGCGAGGTTGACGTCGGCGCCCATGTGCTTGGAGCCCATGACGTCGTACGCGCCGCCGTAGGCCTTGCGGGTGATGACGGTGATCTTGCCGACCGTCGCCTCACCGTAGGCGTAGAGCAACTTCGCGCCGCGACGAATGATGCCGTTGAATTCCTGTTCGGTTCCGGGTAGGAAGCCAGGAACATCGACGAGGGTGATGATGGGGACGTTGAAGCAGTCGCAGGTTCGTACGAAGCGAGCCGCTTTCTCTGAGGCGTCGATGTCGAGAGTGCCCGCGAACTGGGTGGGCTGGTTTGCCACGATGCCCACCGAGCGACCGTCGACACGTCCGAAGCCGACGATGATATTGCGCGCGCGGCCTTCTTGGACTTCGAGGAACTCGTCGTCATCGAGGATCCGACGGATGACCTCGTGCATGTCGTACGGGGTGTTCGGGGAATCCGGGATCAAGGTGTCCAGTTCGAGGTCCTCTGCAGTGAGGCTTTCCTCGATGCCACCGACGATCGGATCCGACGGCGCCAGGCGGGGCGCGTCGGCGCGGTTGTTGCTCGGTAGGTAGGACAGCAGATCGCGGACGTAGTCCAACGCGTCCTGCTCACCGGACGCAACGTAGTGCGCGACACCGGACTTCTCCATGTGGGTGTGCGCGCCACCGAGTTCTTCCATCGTGACGTTCTCACCGGTGACGGTCTTGATCACGTCGGGGCCGGTGACGAACATCTGCGAGGTGCCGTCGACCATGACGACGAAGTCGGTCAGTGCGGGGGAGTAGACGTGGCCACCGGCAGCCGGCCCCATGATCAGCGAAATCTGTGGGATGACTCCGGAAGCCTGGACATTGCGGTGGAAGATTTCGCCGTAGAGACCCAGGGAGACGACGCCCTCCTGGATGCGAGCGCCCGCGCCTTCGTTGATGCCGACCAGCGGGCGGCCGGTCTTGATCGCCAGGTCCATGACCTTGACGATCTTCTCGCCGTAGATCTCACCGAGGGAACCGCCGAAGACGGTGGCGTCCTGGGAGAAGACGCAGATGTCGCGGCCGTCGATGGTGCCGTAGCCGGTGACTACGCCGTCGCCGAAGGGGCGGTTGTCGGCCATTCCGAAGTTGACGGACCGATGACGAGCGAGCGCGTCCAGTTCGACGAACGAACCTTCGTCGAGCAGCGCCGTGATGCGCTCACGGGCAGTCAGCTTGCCTTTCGCGTGCACCTTCTCCACTGCAGCTTCACCACTGGGGAGCATCGCGGCTTCCCGGCGACTTCTGAGATCGGCGAGTTTTCCCGCGGTGGTGTGGATATCGGGCTTGGAGGCCGAACCCTGTGCAGTTGCGTCCTGAACACTGGTCATGGGGGATCACTTTAACCACGACTGCGATGGGTGTCCCGACCGAGGGGCGACAAGCACAGTCGACCAAGAAGCCTACTGGCCGGTACGTCGACGAGGCATGTTCGGTAGGGCCATATGCTCATGGGTCATGTGGACCAATCTCGACCGCCCCCCGCTCGATGTCGCGGCTCTTCGTCGAGCTCTTGTCGATGGACCGCAAGCGTCTTGGTCGAGGCTCGACGTGGTCGAGCAAACGGGTTCGACCAATGCCGACCTCATCGCACGCGCCGACGGGCTCGCCGACCGCACCGCGCTCGTCGCCGAGCATCAGGACAGTGGACGTGGCCGTCACTCACGGCCGTTCTCCGGCGTACCTCGCTCACAGATCCTGTTGTCGGTGCTGATGAAATTTCCAGGAATCGATCCGTCCGTCCTCGGGTGGCTGCCGCTCCTGACCGGAGTCGCCGTAGTCGACGCGTTGCGAACGGTAGCCGCGGTCGACGCGGCCCTGAAGTGGCCGAACGACGTCTTGATCGAGGGGCGAAAGGTCGCTGGGATTCTCGCCGAGGTGGCAACTTATGGTCAGCATCCGGTCGTGGTGGTTGGTATCGGGCTGAACGTGTCGATGACGACGGAGGAACTGCCTGTACCGACGGCGACATCGCTGGTGCTCGAGAATGCGGTCGTGACCGATCGTGACACCATTTTGCGCGCAATGCTGCGTGGGATCGGAGCTGAAGTGGATTCCTGGAAGGACGCCGGTTGGAACACCGAGCATCTCGCTCAGCGATACCGGGAGCGGTGCGACACGGTGGGCCGAAGAGTTCGAGTCGAGATGCCCGGGGATCGAGTACTGGTGGGGGAGGCAACCGACGTCGATGTTCACGGCCGCATCGTCGTTCGTATCGATGAGACCGGGGAAGCGGTCGCGGTAGCGGCCGGCGACGTCACGCACCTACGCGCGGTGGATCCGGAGTAATAGGTGAAGTCAC
Source organism: Rhodococcus sp. 1168 (assembly GCF_002091955.1). Classification (GTDB taxonomy): domain Bacteria; phylum Actinomycetota; class Actinomycetes; order Mycobacteriales; family Mycobacteriaceae; genus Rhodococcoides. Next base: position 73,815 of record NZ_MKKY01000072.1, read on the forward strand.
ATCATCCGTGACGGATGATGTGACTTCGGCCGATGCGATGGGATTGTTCTGAGCAGATAATTACCTGCGGAGGGGCGCTCATGGAACCGCGACATGCATCGGATGCGACGTCGTCGAGTATGTCGGAGTCATGGTCGCTCCCACGCGGGGTGATCGTGTTGTTGGGGCTTGCCTCACTCGTGGTCTGCGTCGCCGGAACACGCGCGTTCTCGGGCGTGGTGGGGCCGACGTTTCTGGCCTTGATGTTGACCGTCGCGGTACATCCGTTTCCGGAGTGGCTGCGACGCAAGGGGTTTCCGACGTGGGTCGCAACGATCATCGCGATTGCCGTCGTGTACGCCATCCTTCTCGTGTTGGTATTGGCGCTCGTCGTATCGACCGCCCGGCTCGCGACGCTTTTGCCGACCTACGCCGACGAATTCAACGGTCTGGTCGACAGTATTCGAAATCTTTTGTCGAACAACGGAATTGGGCAAGATCAGATTCAAAGTTTGATGTCGAAAATCGACGCAGGCACGGTGTTCGGGGTGATCGACAGTCTCCTCGTGGACGTGCTGGGTATTTTCTCCAACTTGCTTTTCGTCCTCGTGCTGCTGTTGTTCATGGCGGTCGACGGCAGTTCGTTCACCACGCGGATATCGACATTGGTCGGTACCCGGCCCGATATCGCGGGCGCATTCGTGTCGTTCTCTACGGGAACTCGTACTTATCTGGTGGTTTCGACGATCTTCGGTTTGATCGTTGCCGTCATCGACGCAGGTGCGCTGTGGGCGATGGGTATCCCGCTTCCCGTGTTGTGGGGGATCTTGTCGTTCATCACGAATTACATTCCCAACATCGGATTCGTTCTCGGACTGATTCCGCCGGCTCTGTTGGCACTGTTGCAGGGTGGGCCCAGTCTGATGATCGCCGTGATCGTCGTCTACAGCGTCGTCAACGTCGTCATCCAGTCGATCATTCAGCCGAAGTTCGTCGGTGACGCCGTGGGACTGTCGGTCACTCTGACGTTTCTCTCGCTCGTATTCTGGTCCTGGGTTCTCGGTCCGCTCGGAGCAGTCCTCGCCATTCCGTTGACTCTGATGGCCAAAGCGTTGTTGGTGGACATCGATCCAGCGACCAGATGGGCGGACATCCTGTTGTCCGGTGGTGACGGCGAAACCACCGATTCGGAACCGGACCCTGCCGATGCACCGGCTGCCGATTCCGACAGTGTGGACGATGCCGACGGCCCCTCTGATTCCGATGGTGATGAGGGTGCAACTCTCGTGGCAGGATCGCCTCGTACGAGTAGGGAGCCGGCCGAGGAGTGAGTCGTATGGGGTATCCGGAAGATGCGTTGGCAGACGAGGAAGAACTGCTTCTGCATCACCACCCGCATTGGAAGATGTTGGTGCTGCCTGCGTTGACATTCATCCTCGTCACCGCTGTCGCAGGTTTCGTCATCGGCCTGGTCTCGGTAAAGCTCGACGGTTCGAGTTCGACTGTCGCATCGATCGTCACTGCAGTCCTGTGGGCGGTCATCGTCGCCTGGCGGTGCATTGCCCCCCTCATCGGCTGGAAATGCACGCACTTCATCGTCACCGACCGCCGAGTGCTCATCAGGCAGGGCGTCATCACGCATTCTGGAATCGACATCCCGATGGGCCGTATTTCCAACGTCCAGTTTCGGCACGGACTGATCGATCGCATGCTCGGTACCGGGACCCTCATCATCGCCTCGGCGTCGGACGACCCATTGGAATTCGACGACATTCCCCGCGTCCAGCGGGTTCATTCGCTTCTCTACCAGCAGGTATTCGACGCGCTGGAGATTCGCCGGGACGACCGTCTGCAGATCGACGACGGAGAAGTCTCGTACGAGGATTCTCCGGACTCCGCGAAAAGAGGATGGCGTGCGGGGAAACGCTGGTAAACGAAGCGTTCTCACAGAAACGAACCGTAGGGTTGCGCAGGTGACCGAAGTGCTGCTTGCAGAAGACGACGAAGCAATTGCTGCCCCTCTCTCGCGAGCCCTCGGGCGTGAGGGCTATACGGTGACGGTCGAGCAGACCGGACCGGCTGCCCTCCAGCGGGCCCTCGACGGGAACTACGACCTGCTGATTCTCGACCTCGGTCTGCCGGGGATGGACGGCCTGGAAGTCTGTCGGCAGGTCCGCGCCAACAGCTCCGAGCTTGCCGTCCTGATGTTGACGGCGCGAACGGACGAGGTGGACTTCGTGGTCGGGCTCGACGCCGGCGCCGACGACTACGTCGGTAAGCCGTTTCGGCTCGCTGAGCTCATGGCCCGTGTGCGAGCCCTGCTTCGTCGGCGGGGTCCCGGTGAGGACACCCCGATCGAGGTCGGCGGGATCAGGCTCGAGCCTGCAGCCAGGCGAGTGATGGTGAACGGAACCGAGATCGCACTGGCAAACAAGGAATACGAGCTGCTCAAAGTGCTCCTCGACCATGCTGGACAAGTCGTCTCCCGCGAGACGATTCTCCGGGAGGTATGGGGCGACGCGGAACTCCGCGGATCCAAGACGCTCGACATGCACATGTCATGGCTGCGACGGAAGATCGGTGACGAGGGATCGGTTGCCGAGCGCCGCATCGCCACCGTGCGCGGAGTCGGGTTTCGGATCAACAGCGACTGATCGATGCGCCGTCGCATACTGCAATCCATCCTGGCTGTCGTCCTACTGACCGCTATGCTGCTCGGTCTGCCCCTCGTCTATACCGCTTGGCTATGGGTGGAGGATTTCACTCGCGACGACCTCCAACGTCGACTCGATCGGATGGCATCGGAAATCCTGTCGCAAGAGGGGGACCGAGGCATCGTGGAGGGTGTCCTCGACATCGGCTCGCTCAGGTTGGCCGTCCCAGAAGGTGGACGTCTCGTCGTGGTGTTTCCGACACCGCAGGATGCCGCGTCGAGGGTGGACATCGGTGAGAGTTTCGTGCCCGCGCCATTGGTGGAATCGCTGTCGCTGGGAACTGCCGGATCGTTACGGCTCGAAGTGCCGTCACGCGATATGCGAACCTTGCAGCAACAAGCTGTCGGTGCGGTCGCCCTCGTGGTGTTGGCTTCGATTCTCATCGGAACCGCCGTGGCTGTACTGACCGCCAATCGTCTGGCCGATCCGCTACGCGACGTCGCACGACGAGCGCAGCGACTCGCCGAAGGAGACTTCCGTCCCGATCCACGACGGCACGGAATTGCCGAGCTCGACCGGGTCTCGGAAGTCCTCGACTCGGCGACGGTCGAGATCGCGGGCAGACTGCAACGCGAGCATGCGCTGGTCGCCGACGTATCGCACCAGTTGCGCAGTCGGCTGACGGCCGTCCGGCTTCGGCTCGACGAACTATCGACGCATCCAGATCCCGATGTAGTCGCCGAAGCCGATGAAGCGATGGCACAGGTGGACCGCTTGACCCTCGCGATCGACGAGTTGGTGCGCTCGTCCCGTAGCGACGGGGCAGCAGGCGCCGAGGATGTAGCCGTCGTCGCGGAACTCAGCGGAGTCATCGGGGAGTGGCAGCGAAACTTCGAGGATGCCGGCCGAACACTGGAACTCGAAGGTGGACCAGGACTCAAGGCATCGGTGACGGGTTCGAGATTGCGCGAGGCAGTCGCGGTCCTGGTGGACAACGCACTCTCGCACGGCGGCGGAAAATGCACGGTGGCAGTGCGGCTGATTCCGGCACTGGACACGGCCGAGCGGCGGCGCGAGCCGCTGGTGTGTATCGAGGTCTCGGACGAGGGCAGCGGCGTCAGCAACGAGTTGGCCCCGCATATCTTCGATCGCGGGTTCTCCGGCGCCGGATCGACCGGCGTGGGTCTCGCTCTCGCACGAGCACTCATCGAGGCGGACGGTGGAAGGCTGGAACTGCAGCGACGCAAGCCAGCCATGTTCTCGGTGTTCCTGCCTGCGTCACGCGAAGAAGCCAGTGCCCCGTCTCCACGGGCCCGAGAGCCACGCTGAGCGCACCGAAGTAGGTCAGCTGTGGCCGAGTTGCTCCTCGGCTGCTTCCGCGGGCGTCGGATCGTAATCGGTCGATCCGGCTGCCGCGCCCCGGGCGTTTTCGTCGGGGAACGCGAACTTTCGCAGCGCCCAGAACCGGAATGCCATCTGTAGAAGATTGCCGATGATGTAGTTCAGGACGAAGTCGAGAATCAACACCATCGTCAGGCTGTTGTGCCCTTCGCGGATGTCGAACAAGTTGTTCGCCACCCACAGTGGGGCAGCCGCCAGAATGACACCGACCCCGCTGATCGTGAAGAACAACAAAGCCTCGTGGTGGCGCTCGCGGCCACCACGATTCTTGAAGGCCCACTCTCGGTTCAGGACGTAGCTCAAAATGGTGGCCATCACGCCCGAGATGATCTTCGCGACGACAGGCTTGGGTTCGAGGACGGTCAGACTGAGCGAATAGAAGATCACCAGGTCGAACACCATCGTGGTCCCACCGACGATCGCAAATTTGATCAGCTCGGTGTGACGAATCGCCAGTACCCGCAGCGGACCGGGAAGGCGATGAATCAAACTGTCGATCGAGGGCACAACGAAGGAGTCTACGAAACGAGGTACCCAATCGACTAACCGGCGCGCAGAGCATCAGGTATTTCTCAGTGAAGGAAGTGAGACTTCTCAGCGATGGAATTGCACGGAACGCTCGAATCCATTCCCGACTACAGGGGGTCTGCTGGCTGTGGAATCTGCCCCGCATGACACGATATGAAGCCGTGACAGGTCTATCTCCGCGCCCCACCACCCCCCGTAGTTCGTCGACCGGAATGCCGGTAGTGGCGATGATCGGCGGAGGTCAGTTGGCGCGAATGACGCATCAGGCCGCAATTGCGCTCGGCCAAACCCTACGAGTCCTCTCCGCAGGCGCCGATGAGCCGGCCGCGCAGGTCAGTGCCGATGTCGTGCTCGGACACCACGACGACCTGAATGCCCTCCGTACGGTCGCTACGGGATCCAACGTCGTCACGTTCGACCATGAGCAGGTACCGACCGAACATCTCGAAGTCCTCGTCGCGGAAGGCGTCAACGTACAACCACCGCCGTCGGCGCTGATCTACGCACAGGACAAGCTGAAGATGCGTCGGAAACTCGGTGAGATGGGGATTCCGATCCCGAAATTCGCTGAGGTCACCTGGGTGGGAGATGTCACAGCTTTCGGAGACGCCCACGGGTGGCCGGTGGTAGTCAAATCCATTCGTGGTGGATACGACGGACGCGGTGTGTGGATGCCGAAGGATGCCGACGAGGCTGAGGAAATCGTGGCGCGGCAACTCGATCTCGGCGTCGCCCTGATGGTCGAGGAGAAGGTCGAACTGCGGCGCGAACTCTCCGCCATGGTCGGAAGGTCCCCGTTCGGGCAAGGCGCAGCGTGGCCCGTGGTCGAAACGGTTCAGCGCGACGGGCAGTGCGCGGTGGTCATCGCCCCGGCAGGCTCGCTCGACGACGATGTGGCGATCGACGCCGAGAGAATGGCCTTGGGGCTTGCCGCCGAGCTCGGAGTCGTCGGCGCAATGGCGGTCGAGTTGTTCGAGACCGTCGACGGCACCATCCTCGTCAACGAACTCGCGATGCGTCCGCACAACTCGGGGCATTGGAGCATGGACGGGTGCCGAACTTCGCAGTTCGAGCAGCATGTTCGCGCGGTACTGGACTACCCACTGGGTGACACGACGCCGTTGGCACCGGTCACGGTCATGGCCAACATTCTCGGAGCACCGCAGGCTCCGTCGATGACGATGGACGAACGGCTTCACCACCTCTTCGCTCGGATGCCGGATGCCAAGGTGCACCTCTATGGCAAGAGCGAGCGCGAAGCCCGCAAGATCGGCCATGTCAACGTGCTCGGAGCGCCGAAAGGGAAAACATCGGACGAGGCGTACGTCGCCGCTGTCCGGGAGAAAGCAGAACGCGCGGCACACTGGATGTCGCACGCAGAATGGACCGACGGATGGGACCCGCACCAATGACCGAACAACTGGGCCCTCAGGTCGGCCTCATCATGGGCAGTGACTCCGATTGGCCGACGATGGAGGCCGCAGCGGACGCATTGGCCGAATTCGGGATTCGCTTCGAGGTCGGTGTCGTCTCGGCGCACCGCACACCCAAGCGCATGCTCGACTATGCGACGAGCGCGGCCGAGCGGGGGCTCAGCGTGATCATCGCCGGAGCCGGTGGAGCAGCTCATCTGCCAGGTATGGTCGCTTCGGCTACGCCGCTACCGGTCATCGGTGTACCCGTTCCCTTGAAATACTTGGACGGTATGGATTCACTGCTGTCGATCGTGCAGATGCCCGCCGGGATACCGGTTGCCACGGTGTCGATCGGTGGCGCCCGCAACGCAGGGCTCCTTGCGGCTCGCATTCTGGGCGCCTCCGACCCGGAGCTCCGGTCGCGCATCGAAAAGTTTCAACAAGACCTCGAAGCAATGGTGCTCGACAAGGACGCGGCACTACGCGCCAAGCTCCTCGGGTAGTGCGTTTCGCTCCGGTGTCCGCATGGTCGATCGAGCGGGCGGGCACCCACACTCGGGGGCGCGCGGTATCCGTCGTCACCTACCTTGCGCTCGTCTATGCGACGTTGTGGCGGGCCGAGATCGCCTTCGATGACGAGCATCGGCTTTTCCTCTGTCGGGGAATGCGAGCTGGGTTCGGTCGGGGAGGCACGACCATCGGTGCCGCTTACCTCACCCGCGCCAACATCTCGCGCAGTGTTCTGCGCCATGAGGCGGTGCACGCAGATCAGTGGGCTCGATACGGGCCACTGTTCGCGGTTCGCTATCTGGTGGAGGAACTACGGAATCCGGGCGCGAGGAATCGTTTCGAGATCGAAGCAGGCCTCGACGACGGTGGATACGCGAGCAGGTCCTAGCCGATCGTCTTGGTGACCTTTTCGGTAGTGGTGCGGCGGTCGGTCTTCGTCGGGTCCGGGTTGTTCACTTGCACGAGCGAGCTGCCTGAAACCAAAACCGACAACAGCCCATCGATCAATTCGTCGGTCGTACCCCACGGCAACGACGAGAGCACGCGGTCTCCGGTCTGCAACGAATGTGCCTGAGCGCGGGTGCGTGCCTGCGCCAACACTTCCTCGACCGATCGTCCGTCGAGAGCAGCGCCAGCGCCGGTCGGCCGAAATTGGTCTCCGTGCACGCGTACCGAGGTGGCGTAGTCGGTCACTCCGATAGGAAGATCGGGAACCGGTTTGCCGAACGCGTCGAGCGAGAGGGCAAGTATTTCGGGTATGTCGCCGGCCTCGTCGATTCGAGAACCGTGCACGAGTGCGAGCTCTGCCGTGTCGTCTGCGGTGAGGACGACCTCTGCACCTGCCCACCACGCACCGAGCAGGATGGCCGCGCTCTGCCAGTGGGCGGGTAGTAGAACACTGACCTTGGCACCCGGTGCGAGACCGAACTCGTCGCACAACAGGTTGGCGGTCTTCGCAGCCCAATTGGCGAGCGTGATCGTCGATACCTCGACCCGTTCACCCGTCTCGTCGTCGTAATACGTCACCCGTGGACCGGCGGGGTCGGTCGCGAGTATCGGATCGAGCAGTTCCTGCGTCAACGTTGTGGCCACAGGCGCAACCCTAGCGGAGCTCAGTTGACGCAGGCAGGGCCCGCCGAGCCTGCGTCGATCGGCGGCGCAGGCGATTCGCCTGCACTGCTCGCGAGCGTTTCCTCGGTGGTCGGGGATGAGGTGGTCGGGGATGTGGTGCTGCCGTCTGCGCCGGGGCCGGAGTAGTCCGAGGCCAGTACCACCCGAACGGTGTCGCGCGGCAGTGCGTCGTCGGTGGACACCTCGAGGCCGCCGAGAGCAGTTGCCACCGATCGCGCTGCGTCACTGTCCGGATCGGCCGCCTGAATCGTCGTGGTGGAGACCGACGCTCCTTCGTAGTTTCCGATCGAGCCGCTGGTGTATCCGATAGATCCGAGCGACGCCGCCACACCGTTCGCGAGTCCGTCGATTCCGCTGTCGTTGGCAACATCGACCGTCACAGACGACGGATCGACGGTGGGAGTATCGGTCCTCGGTGCAGAGTCTTGCTCGTCGGCGGATCCGTCGAGAAGCCCCTCGACGTAGGTCTTCACTGCATCGGGATCGACCTCGACAATTGATTCGCCGTAATCGGTTACGCCGTTGATGTCGACGGCGGGAATGGTCTCGAACTTGACCTTACCGCCGGCCAGATCCTGCAATCGGGTCGCGAATTGTATTATGTCCCAATCGGAATCGAGAACAACCGAACGTTGGACCGCGGAGCTGAGCTGACTCAACTTGCTGGGGTTGCTCAACGTTTTTGCACTCAGCACACTCCGCACGAGTGAAGCCATGAAGACCTGCTGTCGCACGATTCGATCGAGGTCGCCACGAGGAAGATCGTGTCGCTGCCGGACGAAACTCAATGCGTCGGCACCGGACAGTGTCTGCTCGCCGCTGGGAAAGTCAGCTCCGGACAGCGGCTCGTCCACAGAGGCATTGAGGCACACGTTCACGCCGCCGACCGCGTCGGTCAGGAGCACGAAACCGAGCAGACCCACCTCGGCGTAATGATCCACGGTGACCCCCGTCAGATCGGCCACCGACTCGATCAGCGCCTCGCGTCCGGCTTCGGTCGACTGTGGGTCCGCGTCCTTGTCGGACACGCCCTGTTCGACGAGTTCGAGGCGCTTGTTTTCCTTCGTGGCGCCGTACGCCGCGTTGATCTTGGACTTTCCTATTCCCGGAACCTCGACGTATGCATCACGGGGTATCGAGATCGCCGTTGCCGAAGAACCATCGTTCGGTACGCGAATGAGCACGATCGTGTCCGTGTTCGAGGCCACCTCTTCACCGGCGCGCAGTGAATCGAGCTCGCTCTGCGTCAGGGCGTTGCCGTGCGCATCGGTGCGGCTGTCGGTGCCGACCATGAGGATGTCCACGGCGCCGTCGGATCCACCACCTAGACCGAGGCCCCCTGCAGTAGCGATGTTGGAGCGAAGGTCGTCGACGCTTCGCCATGCGAAACCCGTCACGACCAGGACGAGAACGGATATGGCCGCGATCAGTATCCGAGGAACGCCTGGCCCCTCGGTCGGCAGTCCGTTTCCAGGTTTGCCGACAGCGCTCTCGCCTTCGCCGGGGCGGTCGTTGCGGTATGGCGCCCGGGTACGCGCCCGGGCAGAGCGTTGCCCAGGGTCGCGACGCCGCGCCGAGGACCGCCGCTCGCCTCGCGATCGGTCAGACTCTCGTTGCACCTGGTGACCTCTCCACTCTTGTTCCATGCATTTCTCGCCCCGACCAGTCAGGTTACTTGTGAAGTGTCACCGTCTCGCTCAAGCACCGCTGGCGTGCCACACTTTGCAACCGTGGCGAAAATTCTTGTGACCGGCGCGGGCGGACAGCTCGGCCGGCAGATACTGCACCTTTCGGACAACAGCGGCACGGCGAGCAGTGTCACGACGATCGGTGTGACCAGCGCAGAGCTGGACATCACCGACGCGAAAGCAGTTGCCGACGTCGTCGAGCCGGGCATGGTGGTGATCAACTGCGCCGCCTATACCGCGGTCGATGCTGCCGAATCGGACGAAGCAGCGGCGTCGAAGGTCAACGCAGACGGTCCGGAGAACCTGGCGATTGCGTGTGCACGCGTCGGTGCGCGCCTCGTTCACGTCTCCACCGACTACGTGTTCGACGGCACCGCGACCTCCCCGTACCTTCCGCAATCTCCGACGGCCCCGCGCAGCGCTTACGGTCGGACCAAACTAGCCGGTGAGGAGGCCGTCCTGCGGGCGTTACCCTCGGCAACGGTCGTGCGTACAGCTTGGGTCTACACCGGTACCGGGTCGGACTTCGTCTCGACGATGCTTCGCCTCGAACGCGAGCGAGACACCGTCTCGGTGGTCAACGATCAGATCGGATCACCGACTTATTCTCGTGATCTCGCGTCCGGACTGCTCGAACTTGCTGCGTCGCCTTCGAGCGGGCAACCGATTCTTCATCTGACGAATACCGGGACCGCAAGCTGGTTCGAACTGGCCCGTGCTGTTTTCGCCGGTGCGGGTGCGGACCCCGAACGTGTGTTGGCTTGCTCGAGTGCGGAGTTCGTGCGCCCCGCTCCCCGGCCGTCGTACTCGGTGTTGTCCGCTGATGCCTGGACCGCTGCCGGCCTTACCCCACTGCGGCCGTGGCGCGCTGCGCTCACCGATGCGTTGGGTGAGGTAATTGCCGGAGCGAGGTGAGGCAATAACGGCTTCGCCGGATAGTCTGGCCCGCGTGAGTTCCAAGCTGGCCGTCGTCACGGTGACCTATTCCCCCGGGAAGTATCTGGATCAATTCCTCTCCTCCCTCGCTTCGGCGACAGAGGAGGTGCCGCTCGTCATCATGGCCGACAACGGGTCGACCGATGGAAGCGTCGAGGCCGCGGACGCGCGCTACCCACACGTGAGGTTGTTTCGAACCGGAGCCAATCTCGGCTACGGCGGAGCGGTGAACCGCGCGGTAGCCGAACTCGACGACGACATCGAGTTCGTGGTCGTCGCCAATCCTGATGTGCGGTGGCATCCCGGATCTCTCGACGGTTTGCTTGCCGCGGCGGAGCGATGGCCTCGTGCGGGTGCGCTCGGGCCTCTCATCCGCGAGCCCGACGGCACCAGGTACCCGTCTGCTCGCGCAGTTCCGGATCTCACCTCAGGTGTCGGGCATGCTGTCGTCGGCAAAATCTGGCCGGGCAATCCGTGGACGCAACGTTATCGGCAGGACAACGAGGAGGTTACCGAACGCGCTGTCGGCTGGTTGTCCGGATCTTGTCTTCTGCTTCGTCGTGCCGCTTTCGATTCCGTGAACGGGTTCGATTCCCGTTACTTCATGTATATGGAGGACGTCGACTTGGGAGATCGGCTCGGAACCGCCGGATGGCTGAATGTCTACGTGCCCGACGTGGAAATCACCCACACCAAAGGTCATGCGGCAGGCCGACATCCAGAGTTGATGCTGCCTGCGCATCACGCGAGTGCGTACAGGTTCCAGGCAGACCGGCACCCCCATCCGTGGCAGGCTCCCATACGATGGGTTCTGAGAGCGGGCCTGGCGGTGCGCTCGAAGGTGGTTGTGGCTGCGGCACTTCGACAGCGACAGATCGACGAGAATAGAGAGGCCGACCATGTCAGCTGAAACCCGTTCCAATACAGATGCCGTAATCCTTGTGGGCGGCAAAGGAACTCGCTTGCGGCCACTCACGCTGTCGGCCCCGAAGCCTATGTTGCCGACTGCTGGTTTGCCTTTTCTGACGCATCTGCTCGCCCGTATCAAGGCCGCAGGCATCGATCATGTGGTGCTGGGTACATCGTTCAAAGCCGAGGTATTCGAGGACCACTTCGGTGACGGCTCGTCGCTCGGTCTCGAACTCGAGTACGTCACCGAGACGGAGCCCATGGGCACCGGAGGCGGTATTCGCAACGTTCTACCGCGATTACGGGCAGACAACGTCGTGGTGTTCAACGGCGACGTCCTCGGCGGCACCGACTTGACCGCGGTCCTGGACACCCATGAGCGGACCGAGGCAGATGTGACGCTGCATCTCGTGCGGGTCGGTGATCCTCGTGCATTCGGTTGTGTTCCCACCGATGACGACGGGCGAGTGACAGCCTTCCTGGAAAAAGCTCAGGATCCGCCGACGGACCAGATCAACGCTGGTTGCTACGTGTTCAAGCGTGAGATCATCGAGACCATTCCGCATGACCGACCGGTGTCGGTCGAGCGGGAGGTGTTCCCAGCCCTTCTCGCCGATGGCCGTCGCGTCTTCGGCCACGTCGACAGTGCCTACTGGCGCGACATGGGAACCCCGGAAGACTTCGTTCAGGGCTCGGCGGATCTCGTGCGCGGCATCGCTCCATCGCCTGCGTTGAACGGCACCCGAGGTGAATCCCTCGTCCATCCCAGCGCAGGCGTTGCTCCCGGTGCGCTGCTGATCGGTGGCACTGTCATCGGTCGTGGCGCGGAGATCGGCGCCGGCGCACGTCTCGACGGTGCGGTCGTGTTCGACGGTGCTGTCGTCGAAGCCGGTGCGGTGGTGGAGCGTTCGATCCTGGGATTCGGTGTACGTATCGGACCGCGCGCACTGATCCGCGATGCCATCATCGGCGACGGAGCAGACATCGGTGCCCGCTGTGAACTGCTTCGTGGCGCCAGAGTGTGGCCAGGAGTCAAGTTGCCCGACGGTGGAGTCAGGTTCTCCACCGACGTCTGATGTCGCTAACGCAGTAACGCGAGTTCCACGAGATGGGTGATCGTGTCCTTCTCGGCGGTGTCGGGAAGTGCGTCGACGGGCCACCAGCGCAGGTCCGTGGATTCTGCACTGCGGACGGCCTGGGCCCCGGCTGGGGCGCGCACCAGGAACCTCAGGTCCAGGTGCCGGGTGGGCTTTCCGAGTGAGCACGTGATCGGGTGTGTGTGCGCGGACAGCAGTGCCGTGTCGATGTCGAGATCGTCGATCCCGGACTCTTCCCGAGCTTCACGCAACGCGGCGTCGACCACGGTGTCGTCGGATTCTTCACAGTGACCGCCCAGCTGAATCCAACGGCCCACCCGCGGGTGCAGGGTGAGAAGTACGTTTCGGCCCTCCGCGTCGAGAACCAGCGAAGACGCGGTGAGGTGCCCTGCTTCGTTGGCTCGCAGGCAGGCGTCGACATTGCTGTCGATGAAGGCGAGCATCGTGTGGCGGAGTGAATCTTCGTGCCACTGGCTAGTGCGCCACTGCTTCAGCACAGTGGTGGCGGACCTACGGAGCGTGCTCGAGCTCATCTCACATCTCCAGCAGTTCGTCACTCAAGGGGTGTGGCTTCCGCACGTCAGTAGGACTGTCAGGATGACCGATTGCGATGGAGCCCAAGGCTTTCCAGTCGGAAGGTACGCCCAATTCGGTGCAAACCAGGTCTGCAGCGAAAATCGTCGAGCCGATCCAACAGCTACCGAGTCCTCGCACGGCCAGCGCCACGAGTAGACCTTGCACCGCGGCGCCGACGGCAACGGTGAACATCGTTTCCTCGGCTCGGTTTCGGCGCTCGTCGGGGTACGTGTGTGCCCCATCCGGTACGCAGAAGGGAATCACGATCTCGGGCGCATCGAACAAGATGTCGCCGCGTGAAGTTCTGCGCTCGATCTGCTCGTCGTTGTATCCGTCCGAGCGGAGGTCCTCACGCCACTTGTCCTTCATCTTGTTCAACAGTTGAGCGCGCAGAGTCGGGGTTCGAACCCACACGAATCGAACCGGATGGGTGTGGTGCGGTGCGGGAGCAGTCAGTGCTTCGGCGACGGCGCCGCGTATCTCCTCTGGATCCACCGATTCGTCGGTGAAGGAACGAACCGAGCGGCGAACGAGAAGAGCCTCCCGTCGCCCCTTGTCGATCGACTCGGCGGTACCGAGCCAGAAGAGGTCTTCCTCACCACTGCGCACCAAATCCCTTGCGCCGGTGCCGTTGTCGATCGGCTTCAGGCCACGTACGACGGCAACTGGAACGGCGCCGAGCTTTCCTTTGACCAAATCGCCTGCGGCGGCGATCTCGTCGGCGACAGCGACTTCGGTCACGATCAACTCGTTACCTTGGCGGTCCTCGGCGCCGGCATAGCCGTGGATCACGGCGAGACCGGCCGAGCCGATCGCGGCGTCGATCTGGCCGATACGCCACGCGCGACCCATGGTGTCCGTGATGACGACGCCGACGTCGACTCCGAGCGAAGACGCCAGGGCCGCTCGTATTGCGGCAGCGCTTGCATCCGGATCTCTCGGAAGCAGGGCCAATTCGGCCCGATCGACATTGGATCCGTCGATCCCCGAGGCAGCCTGCACTATGCCGAGACGATTCTCGGTGATCAGTGTTCGACCCTTGCGAGCAACGATGCGCACTGCTTCCTGCTCTACCAGCAGTCTTCGCGCGGTATCTCGCTCTTCCGGGTCCAGTGGGGCGTCGACCAGTCGACCTTCGGCCTTGGACACGATCTTGCTGGTGATCACCACTATGTCGTCTTTGCGAATCCACGGCGCGCGCGCGGCGATCGAGGACGCGACATCGTCGCCCGGCCGAAACTCAGGTAACCCGGTCACAGGGATTATCTCGATGCTGCCGCCAGGAGCATGGTCGGTCGGATTCGCCTCGGTCACAGCTCGAGTCCAGCCGACCGAAGTGCCGCTGCGGCCATCGAGGCGGTCGTTTCGGGGTCGGTCATCAGTAACGGCACGCTGTGTACGTCGACGCCGGGAATGGTGGCCTGATCGGTCGAATGGATCAACCATGCGTCGAGAATTCCGGTGTCCGATCGTGCGCCGTAGTGACGCCCGACGGCCTCGGCGGATGTCTCGACACCGATGACAGTCAGGCATTCGTCTGCCATTCCGCGCAACGGCTTTCCGTCCACCACCGGCGACAGGCCGACAATCTTGGCCGACGTCGTACGTAGTGCACTGCGAATTCCGGGGACAGCGAGGATCGCGCCGACGCTCACCACCGGATTGGATGGAGCCAGAATCACGGCGTCGGCGTCGGCGAGGGCATCGAGAACCCCGGGCGCCGGAGTTGCTTGCTCGGCACCGATATTGGCGAAGCTGTGTGTCGGAATCTGTGCTCTGTAGCGAACCCACCACTCTTGGAAGTGGATTGCTCTCTGAGTGTCTCCGTCCTTTTCGTCCGGGTCGGTGACGACGACATGGGTCTCGCTCCGGTCGTCGGTCACCGGTAGGAGTCGCACGCCTGGCTTCCATCGATTGCACAACGCCTCGGTCACCGCCGAGAGCGGATATCCGGTCCTGAGCATCCGGCTTCGGATGAGATGTGTGGCAATGTCCCTGTCTCCGAGCCCGAACCAATCCGGGTCGGCCCCGTACGCGGCTAGTTCGTCACGCGCATGCCAAGTCTCCGCGATGCGTCCCCAACCACGCTCGGTATCGATTCCGTCGCCCAGGGTGTACATGCAGGTGTCGAGGTCGGGGCAGATGCGCAAACCGTGCATCCACACGTCGTCTCCGACATTGACGATCGCTGTGATCTCGTCGTCGTCCCCGAGCAGTGTTTTGAGGCCCTGTAGGAACCGGGCTCCGCCGACTCCACCGACCAAGACAGTCACTTTCACAGATTCAGAGCCTAGGCTCTCGGTCGAATCTATCGGTCGGCGCCCGCCTCCTCGGCGGCGCCGATGCGGTGCAATCCGGACCCCGTCCCGGTTTCGACGCGTTTTTCGGGGCGCGACACGCCGACGACAGGCCATTATGCGGGGAGAGGGCCGATTTCGGTCTGGAGATGGTATTGCAATATCCCGCATCGGCTTGACCGCAACCTACTTCGGCGTGTCTAATCACATTTATGTCATTCCCCGACCATCAGGCGAGTTCGCTTGGAGTGACCCTTGATTCGAACACTCGTTCCCATCTGACGTCGAGTATGCCGGAGCGTGTGTTGAAAGTCGACGGTTGGGGTATGGGTACGAATAGCGGCGCGGGGCAAGGTATTCGGAATCGACCGGAAAATTCTGTGCTATCGAATGGTGAGGAGGCGGAATCGATGTACGACCAGTACGATGCACGTGAAAACCGGGGCGAGCCACAAGCCCACATCAGCGTGGTCAGCTACGCGTCGGAGACTGATTCCCGGGTGCGCGCGGGACGAGGCGACTGCGGGAACCGTATGAATGACAAGACTTTTGCGCCACATGCAGTAGGTGGCCGCTCGGATACGTTTGCTGTCGATGTAACTGAAGCGGACGTGGCGCTCGGTCGCGGTTCTGTGGTTCCCGGGTCTGAAGATGTAGACGATCTGGATGATATCCGTTCAGAATCAACGGATTCCAGCACTGTAGGTGTCGATCACGATTCCGAGGATTTCGTAGACGAAGACGACGCAGTGAGGGAGGGAACAGCTCCGCCGGTGCGTGTTCCGGAGAAGCCGTTTCTGAGTATGATCGCTGGATTCGATCGAATGTTCGAGGAGATCGAGGATCAGTGGCAAGAGCGTGCGCTCTGCGCGCAGACGGATCCTGAAGCATTCTTTCCCGAGAAGGGTGGATCGACTCGCGAAGCGAAACGTATCTGCCTCGGTTGCGATGTCAAGGGCGAATGCCTGGAGTACGCGCTTGCCAAGGACGAGCGTTTCGGAATCTGGGGAGGACTATCGGAGCGGGAGCGTCGTCGGCTGAAGCGGGGTATCGGCTAGGTCGAGGACCTATCTGGATCGAGGTACTCGCTGGGGTCCTCGGGTTAACGTTCTTCTTCCATGCTCGGGTCGACGGTGTCGGGGTCGACTCCTAAGTAAGTCGCAACCTGTTCGACAAGCACTTCGTAGAGAAGATCTTCCAGATCCTCCGGGTGCTTGGCGCGTCGCTCCAAGGGCCGCCTGAACAACACGATCCGTGCGCGTGTGGATTCTCCGCGCTTGTCGATGCCCGCAGGCACCAGTCTGGACAACGGAACGGGGCCCTCTGCTACCACCTCGGGAGGCCACGTGACCGACTCCGGATCTATGGCCCTGATTTTGGGTACTTCGTCGACTGCAATGTCCAGTCTCTCCAAACGCTCGTGCCACTTGTGGTCGATACGAGCGAATGCTTCCAACACCACCCGGTCGAATTTATCTGCGCGCGATCGGTGCCCTGGGACGGTCGCGGGGAGCACCGGGCCGCGAACTCCGCGGCCACGACGGTCCGCGGATCGGGAGGTCGGTTGTCGTCCGGAGCCAGTTCGAGCCATGCCCAAGGTTATCGTCTGACCCTCCGCGGTGTGTCGGGCGGCGTGCAGTCGGAGTCGCGGGATAGTCTCTTGCTCGTGAGATCACTGCGTGGATGCTGCAGGCCCGGGTGTAGCCGTTCGGCCGTCGCGACGCTCACGTATGTCTATTCGGACTCGACTGCCGTCGTGGGACCGCTTGCCACTGTCGCCGAACCCCACTCATGGGACCTTTGTGAAGTACACGCTGTGACGACCACTGCGCCCAAGGGCTGGGAAATGGTTCGCTACGAGGGTGGCTTCACTACTACGACGCCCGACGAGGACGACTTGACGGCCCTGGCCGAAGCCGTTCGCGAGGCAGGCCGTGGCGACCGTGTGCGACGCGAGGATACCGAGGCCGAGGACCGAGTTCGAGAACGAGACATTCGCGCTGACGTGGCTGGAGATCGTCGGGCGTCGGCGGCGCCGGCGCGGACCGGCCGACGGGGTCACCTTCGGGTGCTTCCGGATCCCACTTCCTGAATTGCTGGGGAATCTCCGAGTCCGACCCGGAGGTTCGGTCATTTGTTCGGTTCGATCTTCGGTCGTCGTACTCGTCGATTGTTTCGCACCACCCGGTCGCATGGGGTCGGTCACAACTGGTCGGTATTCTCGCGCTCGACGTATCGAGATGTGACAGATTCGACTCCAGAAGACGATGTCCTAAGAGCAGGGGCTAGGCCTCAGTGGCCTCCTCCACCGCTCACCCACCGAAATTCACGAGGAGTCGTTCGTGGCACGAACTGCCGAGTCCGTCGATGCTGTCATCAAGGCCTATGACGTACGAGGGGTGGTGGGCGAGCAGATCGACGCAGACTTCGTGCGAGACGTCGGCGCATCGTTCGCGCGATTGGTCCGAGAGAAATCCGTCACGCAGGTCGTGATCGGACACGACATGCGCGCATCGTCGCCGGAGTTGTCGCGGGCATTCGCGGACGGAGTCGCCTCGCAGGGCCTCGACGTCGTCCACATAGGTCTTGCCTCCACCGATCAGCTCTACTTCGCATCGGGTGTTCTGGATTGCCCTGGTGCCGTGTTCACCGCAAGTCACAATCCTGCGGAGTACAACGGCATCAAGCTGTGCCGTGCGGGCGCGAAGCCGGTAGGGCAGGACACCGGTCTCGGCACGATCAAGGCCGAGCTGGTCGACGGTGTTCCGGAATACGATGGGCAACCGGGAAGTGTATCGGACCGTGATGTTCTGGTCGAGTACGCCACTTTCGTGCGTGATCTAGTCGATCTGTCTCAGGTATCCGGTGTCAAGATCGCAGTCGACGCCGGAAACGGGATGGGCGGGCACACCGTGCCTGCTGTGTTCGATTCGTTGCCGGTCACCATCTACCCGCTCTACTTCGAGCTCGACGGAACCTTCCCCAACCACGAGGCGAATCCGCTCGACCCCAAGAATCTCGTCGACTTACAGAACTTCGTACGCGAGACCGGTGCCGATATCGGATTGGCGTTCGACGGTGACGCGGATCGGTGCTTCGTCGTCGACGAGCTCGGAAATCCGGTCTCTCCGTCGGCAGTGACCGGGCTGGTAGCCGAGCGCGAGCTCGCCAAAGAACCCGGTGCGTCGGTGATTTACAACCTGATCACCTCCCATGCGGTTCCGGAGTTGGTGACCAGGCTCGGTGGTACACCGGTACGAACCAGGGTCGGCCACTCGTTCATCAAGCAGCAGATGGCAGAGACCGGCGCTGTATTCGGCGGTGAGCACTCCGCCCACTACTACTTCCGCGATTTCTGGGGCGCCGACTCCGGAATGCTCGCGGCGCTGCATGTCCTGGCAGCTCTCGGCGCTACAGATCGACCGCTCTCGGAGTTGATGAAGTCGTACGAGTCGTACTCCGCGTCGGGGGAGATCAACTCGACTGTCGATGATGCCACCGAGCGCACGAATGCAGTGCTCGTCGCCTTCGCGGACCGTACGGTATCGGTCGACCGGCTGGACGGTGTCACCATCGACCTCGCGGACGGTGCCTGGTTCAATCTCCGAGCCTCGAATACCGAACCACTGTTGCGTCTCAACGTCGAAGCCCGAACCAGTGAAGATGTTGATGCTTTGACCTCCGAGATATTGGGCATAGTGCGAGGACAACTGGAATAGTGGGCTGGGAGGCTCGCAATCACGAACGCACTCGATCGGCGAGTGGACGTCGGTAAAGAAAGGACGGTGCAGACAGTCATGACAGCTCCGTCGTCTCTGCTGAATTTGGATGACGCCGCCGCACTTGCCGCCGCCGATACCGACGGGGCTCTGCGCAGCGCCGCATTGGCAGGTGCGCAAGTTCGTGCGACGTATGCAGCCGTCGAGGAATTTGTGTCCGAACGGCTGGGTGATCTTCGCCCTCGTAGTGTTGTTTTCGTCGCGGGCGAAGGTCGCGCGGGTCGGGCCGCGTCCATGCTCATCGCCGCGGTCGGTGCACGCATCGGTTTTCCGCTTGTGCACGCCGCGACGACGCCGCTATGGGTCGGTCCGCTCGACGTAGTCGTCCTCTCCGGCCATGACGCTGGTGACCCACGGCTCGCAGAATCGACATCCGCAGCCGTTCGCCGAGGCGCCGAAACTGTTCTCGTCACCCCGGACGAGGGGCCGCTGCGCTCTGCTGCAGCAGGCCGCGCCGTGTTTCTTCCCCCGAGGGTCGCTGTGCGCGAGCACAACACGTTGATGCGTTACCTGGCGGCTGGGACGGCAGTTCTCGCTGCTGTGTCCGACGGCGCCTACCGATCCGTGCTTCCCGACTTGTCCGGCATTGCAGACCTGCTCGACGCCGAGGCGGCTCGAAATCATCCGTCGCACGAGGTTTTTCACAACCCGGCCAAGTCACTCGCCGCTCAGATTTCGGGCAGCCGGGTTGTGTTGTCCGGTGGGGGAGCCGTCGATGTCGAGTTGGCCCGACACGGTAGTGAGGTTTTGCTGCGGGCTGCCGGCGTCGTGGCGGGGGCGGGTGAGCTCTCCGACGTCGTCGCCGCTGTCGTGTCCTCTGCTCGTACGAGCGGTGCAGCACCCGTGGAATACGATGCGTTTTTCCACGACGACGAGTTCGACGGTCCCCGGCCCGAACAGGCGATTCGAGTAGTGGTCTTGACCTCGGATTCTCTGGCTGCCTCGGCCGAGCGTCGGACGGCTGCGCTACCGGACTCAGTCGTGATCACGGCGGGCCTACCCGAGATCGACCGGGGGAGCATCGATTTCGGATCGCCTGCAAACTCTGTGGTCGGTGCCGGCGGTTACCGGCGCGAAGGTCGGGACGGTGCAGGAACCAACCCGCACTCTGCCGGTGAACTGGGGGCAACGGCAGTATTGGCGACGCGGCTGGAAATGGCTGCCGCGTATCTACAGTTGATGGGCGGGAAATAGTGCATCCACTGCTCGGTGCAGTCAGGTCGTATGCGTGGGGATCGAGAACCGATCTTGCAGCTATGCAAGGCAGGCCGGTTCCGTCCGAACATCCGGAGGCCGAGATCTGGCTCGGGGCACACCCCGCAGATCCAGCAATGATCGACTACGGCACCTCGACGCGGTCGCTGCTCAGCGTCATCGACGAGAACCCGTCTCTCGAGCTTGGAGCGGATACTTCCGCGACCTACATGGGGAGGCTCCCCTTCCTGTTGAAACTGCTTGCCGCCGACGAACCCCTGTCGCTTCAGGCCCATCCGAGCGCGACGCAAGCTGCCGAGGGATTCGCACGTGAAGAGTCAGCACGAATTCCGATCGATTCTTCGTTGCGAAACTACCGCGATGCAAGCCACAAACCTGAGCTGATCGTTGCGTTGACCGAGTTTCACGCACTTGCCGGATTCCGGTGTCCGCAGAGGACAGTGGAGTTCATCGACGCGCTGAACGTGGACGCTCTGTCCGGGTACCGATCACTGCTGGCCGACCAGCCGGACGATGCAGGATTGCGGACTGTATTCACATCCTGGATCACCTTGCCCGGGCCTGCCCTCGATGCCTTGTTGCCGCTGGTCGCCGACGGGTGCGTCGAGTACCTCTCGACTCGTGCGCATTCCGACGGGGGTGAATTCGTCGCGGAGGCAAGAACACTTCTCGAACTCGGAGAGTCCTATCCGGGTGATGCGGGAGTGCTGGCGGCGTTGTTGCTCAACAGAATTACGTTGACCCCCGGCCAAGGTATTTTTCTCGATGCGGGCAACCTGCATGCCTACTTGACCGGTACCGGTGTGGAGATCATGGCGAACTCCGACAATGTGTTGCGCGGTGGCCTGACGACCAAGCACGTGGATGTACCAGAACTTCTCCGGATTTTGGATTTCCGGCCGTCGGAGGTGAGGATCCTCGAAGCGGAGCCTGGCATGAGAGACACCGTTGCCCGTTACGAGACACCGGCGCCGGAATTCG
Source organism: Rhodococcus sp. 1168 (assembly GCF_002091955.1). Lineage (GTDB taxonomy): Bacteria > Actinomycetota > Actinomycetes > Mycobacteriales > Mycobacteriaceae > Rhodococcoides. The sequence continues at coordinate 94,911 of NZ_MKKY01000072.1, forward strand.
CGTTGAGCCGTGCCGCGGTGTCGAATGGCTCTTCGGTGAAGTCGGACAGTGACGGGCCGTCGATCGTGCTGTGTACCAAGGGACGGGTCGTGGTGGACGACGGCGACCGTGAACTGGTGCTCGAGCAAGGTTCGGCCGTGTGGATATCTGCGGCGGATCCAGCGTTCACCGCCGCGGCGCGATGGGGAGACGCCGAGATATTTTTCGCGACCGTCGGGTAGCCTTTCGCCCGGTACTGGAACCGTTCGATTGGAGCTCGATTTCCCTAGGTGTTACCCAAGGGGACTCGATGGGGCGGGCGAACAAGTCGCAAGCAGAGTACCGTCAGTGACCCGATCTCGACAGGTGGACCACACGCGATGACCGAAGATCGGCCGAAGAAGGCTCCGCGAACGACCGGCCTTTTCAGTACCAAGTCCGTCGAGCAGTCCATGAAGGACACCGATGAGCCGGACACAAAACTCCGGAAGGATCTCACTTCGTGGGACCTCACCGTGTTCGGCGTGGCTGTCGTCATCGGGGCCGGAATCTTCACGCTCACCGCGCGCACTGCAGGAAACGTTGCCGGACCCTCGGTGTCGCTGGCCTTTCTTCTCGCTGCAGTCGCGTGTGGGCTGGCGGCTCTCTGCTATGCCGAGTTCGCCTCGACCGTCCCGGTGGCGGGAAGCGCATACAACCTTTTCGTACGCCACCTTCGGTGAGTTCGTCGCGTGGATCATCGGGTGGGACCTGATCCTCGAGTTCGCGCTGGCATCGTCGGTCGTACAGACGAGACGATCCGTGCGCGCGAAGCGGCCAACGAACGCGACTCGAAATAGCGCCTCAGCGCGCTCGAATAGCCTCTTTACGGGGCGGTAGGTATGTTATAGGCTCCTCGAACCAACTTCGGGTCGAGTTTCAGGGGGTGTGGGTTGAGCCAGGTCGGTCGTAACTGCGCGGTTGTGGACGAGGTCTCCGGCGGTAGCGTCCCTCCCGTCGTAGCCCCACGCCACGAGCGCGAGGCGGCGAGCGCGTCGCAAGTGTCCACTTCATCGAGCGATACGGTGTCGATCACCGGTGCGCATCCTGCCGTCGCGAAAAGCCGGCGAGGCTACAAGCGGTACCTCTGGTTGCTCGGTCTCCTCGCACCCGCTTCGGCTTTGCTGCCCTCGCAACTGGTCCTGTGGACCGGCATGCCGGTATTTTGGTGGAGCGGGTTGATGGTCTTCTTCTTGATCATCCCGGTCCTCGACAAAGCGGCCGGTGAGGACGGTGACAATCCGTCCGATACCGACGTCTCGTCGATGCAGGAAGACAAGTTCTATCGATGGTGCACCTATGCGTTCCTGCCCATTCAGTTCTTCACGTTGCTGGTCGCCTGCTGGATGTGGGCTTTCGGAGGCTTGACGGTCATCGACAGCATCGGTCTGGCTGTCACGGTCGGTCTCGTCGCCGGAACTGGGATCAATGCGGCACACGAGTTGGGTCACCGGGTCGAAAAGCACGAACGTTGGCTCGCCAAGGTGGCATTGACCCAAACCTTCTACGGGCATTTTTTCGTCGAGCACAACCGGGGGCATCACGTCAGAGTGGCAACGCCCGACGATCCAGCCAGTTCCCGGCTCGGGGAGAATCTGTGGACCTTCCTACCTCGCAGTGTGGTCCTGGGGTTGGTATCGGCGTGGCATCTGGAAACGCAGAGGTTGGCTCGCCGGAGCATCCGACCTTGGAGCATTCGGAACAACCTTCTGCATTCATGGTTGATGAGTGCGATGCTGTTCGCGCTGCTGGCGCTGGCATTCGGACCCGCAATTCTGCCCTACCTCGCGCTGCAGGCCGTCGTAGGTTTCTTGCTGTTGGAAACTGTCAACTATGTCGAGCACTACGGACTGCTTCGGGATAAGAACGCTCGGGGGCGTTACGTCAGGTGCTCACCTCGGCACAGCTGGAACAGTGACCGACTGTGCACGAACATCTTTCTCTATCACTTGCAGCGGCACAGCGATCATCACGCCAATCCCTCCAAGCGCTACCAGGTTCTTCGCACCTGCGAGGAGGCACCACAGTTGCCGGCCGGATACGCAACGATGGTGATGATGGCGGCTTTCCCACCGCTGTGGCGTCGGGTCATGGACCCACGCGTGATTGCCCACTACGAAGGCGATGTGAGCAGAGCGAATATCCTTCCCCGGAAACGCGAGAAGATTCTCCGGGCATACGGAGAGCCAGGGTACGCACAGGCCCGGATGGCCAAAAGCAGGTAGCACGAACCCTCGGGGCGTCGACCCGATAGCCTGAAAGAGAACTTCACGCAATCAGGAGAGGCAAGATGACCACCTCAGTAACGCCGGATGATCGTTCGGCCACAGGATCGGCACTCACCGCGGACAACCTCGGTGGAATCGACTTCAAGGTCGCAGACCTGTCGCTGGCGGAGTTCGGCCGTAAGGAGATCCGCCTCGCCGAACACGAAATGCCCGGTCTGATCGCACTCCGTCGCGAATACTCCGAGGTGTTGCCGCTCAAGGGCGCTCGAGTATCGGGATCGCTCCATATGACCGTGCAGACCGCCGTCCTGATCGAAACTCTGGTCGCCCTCGGCGCCGAGGTTCGCTGGGCGTCGTGCAACATCTTCTCCACCCAGGATCATGCGGCCGCGGCCGTCGTCGTCGGACCGCACGGAAGTGTCGAGGAGCCCAAGGGGGTTCCGGTGTTCGCTTGGAAGGGCGAGACCCTCGAGGACTACTGGTGGGCCGCCGAGCAGATGCTGACGTGGCCTGCGGCCGCCGACGGAACGCCACAGCCCCCCAACATGATTCTCGACGACGGCGGCGACGCGACGATGCTCGTCCTTCGTGGCGCTCAGTTCGAGAAGGCAGGCGTCGTTCCGCCCACCGACGAAGACCATGACTCGGACGAGTACCAGGTTTTCCTCGGCCTGTTGCGCCGCTCGCTCGAAGAGTCGAAGACCAAGTGGAGCGAGATCGCAGCATCGGTCAAGGGCGTCACGGAAGAGACGACCACCGGAGTGCTGAGGCTCTACCAGTTCGCTGCGGCCGGCGAATTGACGTTCCCGGCGATCAACGTCAACGACTCGGTGACCAAGAGCAAGTTCGACAACAAGTACGGCACTCGTCACTCGTTGATCGACGGAATCAACCGTGGTACCGACGTCCTCATCGGCGGCAAAGCGGTTCTGGTCTGTGGCTACGGCGACGTCGGTAAGGGCTGCGCCGAAGCATTGAAGGGCCAGGGTGCTCGCGTCACGGTCACCGAAGCCGATCCGATCAATGCGCTCCAGGCACTCATGGACGGGTTCGACGTGCGAACCGTCGAGGAGTTCATCGAGAAGGCCGACATCGTGATCACCTCGACGGGCAACCTCGGAATCATCACGTTCGCGCACATGCAGCGGATGAAGCACCAGGCAATTCTGGGGAACATCGGTCACTTCGACAACGAGATCGACATGGCAGGCCTCGAGCGCGCGAAGGACGTCACGCGGATCAACATCAAGCCGCAGGTCGACGAGTTCCAGTTCGCCGATGGCCATTCGATCATCGTTCTGTCGGAAGGCCGCTTGCTGAACCTCGGCAACGCCACTGGTCACCCGTCGTTCGTGATGAGCAACAGTTTCTCCAACCAGGTCATCGCGCAGATCGAACTGTGGACCAAGCCGAGCGAGTACGACAACGAGGTGTACCGCCTACCGAAGCACCTCGACGAGAAGGTTGCTCGCATCCACGTAGAGGCACTCGGTGGCACGATCACCAAGCTCACCAAGGAGCAGGCCGAATACATCAATGTCGACGTCGAGGGCCCGTACAAGCCCGAGCATTACCGCTACTGATCCGGACGCGACCGCAGTGGGAAAACTTGTAGTGATCGAGGGAGTCGACGGGGCGGGCAAGAACACCCTGGCCCGTCGGCTCGTCTCGGCGTGGGAGCGCGAGGGCCACGAGGTCGCTCGCGTCGGGTTCCCGCGGTACGGGTTGTCGGTTAATGCCGATCTCGCTGCCGAGGCGTTGCGCGGTGAGCACGGGGATACTGCGGAGAGCGTGCACGCGATGGCTTTGCTGTTCGCCCTGGATCGACGGGACGCGGCTGAGATGATCCGAAAGCTGCTCTCGCACAACGATATTGTCCTGTTGGACCGATATGTTGCCTCGAATGCCGCATACACCGCGGCACGGCTCGAAGAGTCGGCCGACGGCGATGGGGTCGAATGGATTCGAGCTCTCGAGTTCGAGAGATTCGGGGTACCGATTCCTGATGTGCAGATCCTCTTGGACGTCCCCGTCGAGCTTGCCGCCGAACGTGCCGCGGCACGTGAGCAAGAGGATTCGACTCGCGTCAGAGACTCCTACGAGCGTGACTCCTCGCTTCAGAGCAGGACTTCGGCGGCCTATTGCGGGTTGGCTGCCGCGAACTGGGTGTCACCGTGGGAGGTGATCGACGCTGATGTCGATCCGACCCAACTCGCCGCGCACCTGGTCAATCAGACATCCGACGGCATGAAAGTGACACCATAGGACCATGAAGCCCCGGATTCTTGTAGTCGACGACGATTCGGCTTTGGCCGAAATGCTCACCATCGTCCTTCGTGGCGAGGGTTTCGAGCCGTTCGTCGTCGGTGACGGCACTCAAGCCCTGGCCGCGGTTCGCGAGAACCGGCCCGATCTGGTGTTGCTGGATTTGATGCTTCCAGGAATGAACGGCATCGACGTGTGTCGAGTTCTACGAGCGGATTCTGGTGTCCCGATCGTGATGTTGACGGCAAAGACCGACACCGTCGACGTCGTCCTCGGTCTCGAGTCCGGCGCGGACGACTACATCATGAAGCCGTTCAAGCCGAAGGAACTGGTTGCTCGTGTTCGGGCGCGACTGCGTCGCACCGAGGACGAACCGGCCGAGTTGTTGTCCATTGCCGACATCGTGATCGACGTCCCTGCGCACAAGGTGAGCCGGGGGGACGAGCTCGTGTCCTTGACCCCGCTCGAGTTCGATCTGCTGGTGGCGCTTGCTCGCAAACCGCGGCAGGTGTTCACTCGCGAGGTGCTTCTGGAACAGGTGTGGGGTTACCGTCATGCCGCTGACACCCGTCTGGTCAATGTTCACGTTCAGCGCCTGCGTGCGAAGGTCGAGAAGGACCCCGAGAATCCAGAAGTCGTTCTGACCGTGAGAGGGGTCGGCTACAAAGCCGGACCGCCGTGACCCGACTCTCCCACTCACGGCGGCGAATCAACGGAACGTTTTCGCCGCTGCTGCGCTGGTTGCGTTCGCTCAGTACTGCGCTCGGTCATGCGTGGCGCCGTTCGCTTCAGCTGCGGGTGGTGGTCTCGACTCTGACGTTGTCGCTGGTCGTCATCACCATCCTCGGGGTCGTTCTGACCAGTCAGATCACTGATCGTCTGCTGGAGGCGAAAATTACTGCTGCGACCGAGGAACTCGATCGTTCACGAACCACGATCGAAGGGTCGCTGGCAGGAGCAGACGATTCGAGTGGGCTGAGCACCCGTCTCGAGCGCGCCCGTGCACAGTTGACCAATCGCGACGTCGATGCCGGGCAGGCATCCGGGTCGGCGGGCACCTTCGATCCGGTGCTGATAGTCGAAGGCGACGGTGTTCGGAGCGATGCCTCCGTCGGTCCCGTCGATCAGATTCCGGCGAGTTTGCGGGAGTTCGTGAAGCAGGGGTTGATCAGCTATCAGTACGCGACGGTCTCCGATAACGAGGGCGGCTACTCCGGTCCTGCGTTGATCATGGGTTCACCCACCGGGTCCGATATCGCCGGGCTCGAGCTGTATCTGGTGTTTCCACTCGGGAGCGAGGACAGAACACTCTCGCTCGTTCGCGGAACGCTTCTCATCGGTGCTGTCGTGCTCTTGGTCCTACTTGCAGCGATATCGATGCTCGTCGCCAGGCAGGTGGTCCTTCCGATTCGCTCGGCCTCACGTATCGCCGTTCGATTCGCCGATGGACGACTCAAGGAGCGAATGCCGGTGCGTGGTGAGGACGACATGGCGCGGCTGGCCATGTCGTTCAACGAGATGGCGGAAAGCCTTTCCAAACAGATCACCCAGCTCGAAGAGTTCGGAAACCTGCAGCGACGTTTCACCTCTGATGTGAGCCACGAGCTTCGAACCCCACTGACGACGGTGCGGATGGCCGCAGACCTGATCCACGACGGCAGCGCAGATCTCGATCCGGCACTGAGGAGATCCTCCGAATTGTTGGTCAACGAGCTGGACAGGTTCGAGACGCTCCTCGGTGATTTGCTCGAGATCAGCCGTCACGACGCGGGTGTCGCCGAGCTTGCCGCGGAGCAACTCGATCTACGGATGTGTGCGCGAGCTGCAGTGTCCACGGTGCGGCATTTGGCGCGAGAGACTGGCACCGAGGTCATCGTCGATATGCCCGCTACTGCCGTCATCGCCGAAGTCGACCCGCGTCGGGTGGAGCGGATACTGCGAAATCTGCTGGCCAATGCTCTCGACCACGGCGAAGGTAAGCCTGTTCTGTTGCGGCTCCGAGCCAATGCGGACGCTGCGGCATTTGTCGTCCGAGATCAGGGAGTGGGGCTACGTCCCGGTGAGGAGAAGCTCGTTTTCAATCGCTTTTGGCGTTCGGATCCCTCTCGCGTGCGTAGATCGGGAGGGACCGGTCTCGGACTTGCCATCAGTGTCGAGGATGCACGGTTGCATGACGGGAAGCTCGAGGCGTGGGGGGCTGTCGGTGAGGGCGCATGCTTCCGGTTGACGTTGCCACTCGTGCGAGGCCACAAAGTGATCGGAAGTCCTCTGCCCTTGAAGCCGAGCACTCGCCGTTACACACAGGGTCAGCCGCTTCCCTCGCGGACCGATGTGCCGCTGACTCTGGATGCGGAGCACTCCGAGTTGTCCTCTGCGGTGTCAGGTGAGTCGACGGACACTTCGAACCAGTCGGAGTCATCGTGATCCGGCGGTGCTCGGCGACCGTTGCCGCCGTACTGGTCGTTCTCCTGTCGCTCGCAGGATGCGCAAGCTTGCCCGAATCGTCGACCCCACAGGCGATCGGTTCGATCACCGGAGGGGCGGCGTCGACTACACCGCCTCCGCCGGCGGAAGGCCGTGAGCCGGATCTGCTCGTACGCGACTTCCTCGTGGCGAGCGCGAATTCGGCGAACCGCCATCAAGCTGCACGACAATATCTGACACGCGATGCCTCCAGTACCTGGGACGACGGAGCCAAAACAGTCGTAGCGGACAGAATCGACCTTTTGTCCGGTCCTCGTACTTCGGACGAATCGGAATACACGATTCGATCGAACACCGTCGGCGTCCTCGCGTCGGGTGGTGACTATCAGGCGGGTGCGGGCGCGGTGGACTCCACGATTCGGATGGTCAAGGTCGACGGGGAGTGGCGGATCGACGAGCTTCCCCCCGGCGTACTGATCGATCGCTCGCAGTTTTTCAATGCCTACCAGCGCCAGTCGTTGTTCTTCGTCGACCCGCTCGGTGCGGCGTTGGTTCCCGATGTCCGGTGGCTCACCGGTTCGCCCGATCAACTGGCCAACCAACTCGTGCAATTGCTGATCGACGGGCCGAAACAAACCTTGGCGCCTGCCGTGTCGAACGAATTGGCGAACGATGTCGGTGTTCGTGGTCCGATCACCAAGGCCGATGGTCGAACAACACAGGTCGGCGTCGGTGCGGGCGGAGTGAAAATCGATTTCGGTGGACTGCAGTCGATGGATACGAAGAATCGTGAGCTACTTGCTGCCCAGGTGATCTGGACGCTCGCATCGGCCGACATATCCGGTCCGTACGTTCTGCTCGCAGACGGGCAGCCTCTCGATGACGACAAGCCGGACGGGTGGACGACCGCAGATGTCGGTTCTCTCGATCCCTTGGGGACACCCGAGACTGCAGTGGGTCTACACGCGTTGGTCGCCGGGCAACTGATGTCGGTCGAGGATTACGGTGCCGTTCCTGTTCCCGGATACTTCGGCACCGTCGACAACCTGCGTAGCGTCGCGCTGTCGAACGACGGAACGTTGGTGGCCGGCGTAGCAGACACCGGCCGCCCGGTGCCCGAGCCGTCCTCGACGTTGATGATCGGTGGGTACGACAGCGGGGCCTTCCCCGTGGCGGAGGGGCAGTCGATCACCAGACCTTCCTGGGGTGCTGACAACAACGCGGCATGGGCTGTCATCGACGGTACGAATGTGATTCGCGCAGCACGTGATCCGGCGACTGGACAGGTGTCGGTGGTTCCGGTGGACGCCACCGCCGTCACTGCGCTCGGGGTGAGGATCACCGACCTACGGCTGTCACGCGACGGTGTCCGGGCGGCCATGATCGTCGACGGATTGGTATATGTCGCGTCGGTCGTGCGCAAGGAGAACGGCTCGTACTCCCTCATGTCGCCCAAGGCGGTCGCGAACGGACTCGGTAGCGACGCTCTGGCGTTGGACTGGAGTACCGGTGACGCCATCGTCATCGTGCGTATCGCGACCGACGTGCCGGTAGTGCAGGTTACGACAGACGGTTCGCGCCTCGATGCGCTTCCGAGTCGGAACCTCACCGCGCCGGTCCTCTCTGTCGATGCGTCGCCGACGAACGAATACGTCGCGGATTCTCGTGCAGTATTTCAGCTGAACAATGGAGATCCCGCCGGTGACCGTTACTGGCGTGAAGTAGCAGGGCTGGCAGGAGTGAAAGCGATACCGATTCTCCCGGGCTGAGCGACCTATCAAGCTGGGAAAAAGTTGTCGTACCCGGATGTTGTGATTCGCCGTATGAACGCGACTGTGCGCACGTTGCTCGACCTGGCGCTCCCTCGTGAATGTGGGGGCTGCGGTGCTGGAGGAACTCTGTGGTGTCCTCGGTGCGAGGCCACGGTGTGCTCCGCCGTCGAGCGAGTATCACCTCGCGTCGACCCAGGAGTGCCGTGCTGGGCGCTCGGGCCGTACTCAGGGGCTCGCCGAAGCGCCGTCCTCGAGCTCAAGGAACGCAACCGTCACGACGTGGCCGTCCCGCTCGGGCGGGTTCTGGCTCACGCGGTCGAGCAACTGCGGATATGGGGCGAGATCGATCCGCCCGAGCTTTCACGACTCGTGCTCGTGCCGGCGCCCACTCGCGCGCGAGCAGCGAGGGTGCGAGGCGGTGATCATGTAGAGCGCTGTGCCAGAGCGACTGCGGCTGAGCTGCGACACGAAGTCGTGCGGATACCGTCGGTATTGCGGATGCGTAGGGGAGTGCGAGATTCGGTCGGGCTCAGTGCGTCCGAGCGGCAGGCGAACGTAGCGGGTCGCATTGAGTTGGCACCGTCGTACAGCGCGAGATCCCCCGGTCGTCGACATCGCGGACGCACCGAACCCGATGTCGCTGAGTGCGTGAGAATTCCGCGTGAGAGAACTGTCCTTCTCGTAGACGACGTACTCACCACCGGCGCCACGGCGACCGAATCAGTAAGTGTCCTAGAGAATTCGGGAGTGCGTGTCGATGGGGTATTGGTAGTTGCTGCAGTTCGGTAGGCGGCCTCGATAGTGCACTCCGGACACGCCGATGCACCAATTTCGAGTGAAGAGTGGCACACGAGCAGATGACAGACTAACGTCGCGGACACGACCTCGATATGTTCTTCGAGGTCTCGTAGTGGAGGTGATGCAGCCGCACGTGATGCCGGTTGGTTCCCCATTCGGCATGAACATTTGCCGCACTGCGAAAAGCGGTGCAGCCTATATCGGGAGGTACGAGTGACGACCCCTTCACAAGCTTCTGTTTTCTTCGACGAGAAGCCTTCGGACGAGTCCACCAAGACCAATGCCGACGTTGTGGTCAAGGGCCGCAATGTCGAGATCCCAGACCACTTCCGGGTGTACGTATCCGAAAAACTAGCCCGACTCGAGCGCTTCGACCCTTCCATCTACCTCTTCGACGTCGAACTGCAGCACGAGCGCAACCGTCGACAGGCCAAAGCATGTCAGCGCGTAGAAATCACTGCAAAGGGCAAAGGCCCGGTTGTTCGAGCAGAAGCTACTGCCGACAGCTTCTACGCAGCCCTCGAGTCCGTCACATCCAAACTGGAAGCGCGTCTACGTCGGACCAAGGATCGCCGCAAGGTCCATTACGGCGACAAGACTCCAGTGTCTGTGGCAGAGGCGACGGCAGAGTTGGCAGAGGACGACAGTCTTGCACTGAATCCGGACATCAAGCTGGATTCGTTCGAGGACGAGGCGACGGGACCCGGACAGATCGTCCGAACCAAAGTCCACTCCGCTGCACCGATGAGCGTGGACGACGCCCTCTACGAGATGGAATTGGTCGGTCACGACTTCTACCTCTTCCATGACAGCGCCGCCGACCGCCCGTCCGTCGTGTATCGACGGCACGCATTCGACTACGGGCTCATCAGACTCACCTGATCTGGCCGACGCCAAAGGTCCGACGTGCGTTTCGTGTCACGTCAGTGGGCCCGACCTGGGGTTCGACCCCAGGTCGGGCCCACCAACGTGTGGTGGGCCTGCAAAGCACTCAGCATCAGCGCCTACCATGGACGCGTCGGTCCGCTGCTGGCATGAGACTTTCGTGCGAGTGCAGCGCAGCCGTCGCTGCCGTAACGCCCTGCTACGACGTAGATGACCAGTCGATATCTTGTTAGCCGATATCCGTAACCGAGGATCGAGGACGAGAAAGCCCGTGCCTTCGCTGTCGTTTTCCAAGCTGCTCCGTGTTGGTGAAGGTCGCATGGTCAAGCGGCTCAAGAACATCGCAGACCATGTGTCCACCCTGTCTCCGGACGTCGAGCGGCTGTCCGACGCCGAACTGCACGGCAAGACCTCAGAGTTCAAGAATCGATTCGCGTCCGGCGAATCTCTGGACGAGTTGCTGCCGGAAGCTTTCGCTGTCGCCAGAGAAGCGTCGTCCCGAGTGCTGTCGCAGCGACATTTCGACGTCCAGGTGATGGGCGGAGCAGCTCTGCATTTCGGGAACATCGCCGAGATGAAGACCGGCGAGGGCAAAACCCTCACTTGCGTTCTGCCTGCATATCTCAACGCGATCTCCGGCAACGGAGTGCACGTGGTGACGGTGAACGACTACCTGGCCAGGCGAGATTCGGAGTGGATGGGCCGAGTGCACCGCTTCCTCGGCCTCGAGGTCGACGTCATTCTCTCGGGAATGACTCCCGCCGAGCGACGTGCGGCCTATGCGGCCGACATCACTTACGGAACGAACAACGAATTCGGATTCGACTACCTCCGCGACAACATGACGCACTCCCTCGACGACCTGGTGCAGCGGGGACACAACTTCGCTGTCGTCGACGAGGTCGATTCGATCCTCATCGACGAGGCGCGCACGCCGCTGATCATCTCGGGTCCGGCCGACGCGTCGTCGAAGTGGTACGGGGAATTTGCCCGAATCGTGCCGATGATGAAGATCGACGTGCACTACGAGGTCGACATTCGCAAGCGCACCATCGGTGTCCACGAGGCCGGCGTCGAATTCGTAGAGGATCAGCTCGGCATCGACAACCTGTACGAGGCCGCGAATTCGCCGCTGGTGAACTACCTCAACAACGCGATCAAGGCGAAAGAGCTCTACACCAAGGACAAGGATTACATCGTCCGCGACGGCGAAGTCATCATCGTCGACGAGTTCACCGGCCGTATCCTCGTAGGGCGTCGCTACAACGAGGGCATGCATCAGGCCATCGAGGCCAAGGAAAAGGTCGAGATCAAGGCTGAGAATCAGACTCTCGCCACGATCACGCTGCAGAACTACTTCCGGTTGTACGACACTTTGTCCGGCATGACCGGTACGGCCCAGACCGAAGCGGCTGAGCTTCATCAGATCTACGGTTTGGGAGTCATTCCGATTCCGACCAACCGGCCGATGGTTCGCGTCGACAACGGCGACCTCATCTACAAGACCGAAGAGGCAAAGTTCGATGCAGTGGTCGCCGACGTCGTCGCGCGTCACGCCAAGGGGCAGCCGGTACTGATCGGAACGACGAGTGTCGAGCGATCGGAGTACTTGTCCAAGCAATTCACCAAGCAAGGCGTAGTGCACAGCGTGCTCAACGCAAAGTTCCACGAGCAGGAAGCCACCATCGTGGCCGAGGCCGGCATGCTCGGTGCCGTCACTGTTGCGACCAACATGGCAGGACGTGGCACCGACGTCGTGCTGGGTGGCAACCCGGACATCATCACCGATCTGCAGCTGCGTAAGCAGGGTCTGGACCCGGTGGAGACGCCCGACGCATATCAAGATGCGTGGGAGCTTGCGCTGGAGACCGTGAAGGCCCAGGTGAAACTCGACGCGACGACCGTGCGCGATGCCGGCGGGCTTTACGTCCTCGGTACCGAGCGGCACGACTCGCGCCGAATCGACAACCAGCTTCGTGGCCGTTCCGGTCGTCAGGGTGACCCAGGGGAGTCCCGCTTCTATCTGTCCCTCGGCGACGAGTTGATGCGTCGATTCAACGGTGGCGCACTCGAATCGATCATGACTCGTCTCAACCTGCCCGACGACGTGCCGATCGAGGCCAAAATGGTCTCCAAGGCCATCAAGAGTGCGCAGACCCAGGTCGAGCAGCAGAACTTCGAGATCCGCAAGAACGTCCTCAAGTACGACGAGGTCATGAACCAGCAGCGCACCGTCATCTACGAGGAGCGGCGCCGCATCCTCGAGGGTGCAGACATGGAAGGCCAGGTCGAGGGGATGATCACCGATGTGATCACCGCCTACGTCACCGGGGCTACTGCTGACGGGTACGTCGAGGATTGGGATCTCGAGCAGTTGTGGACGGCATTGAAGACCTTGTATCCGGTTGGTCTGGACTACAAGGAGCTCTCGCAGGAGAACGAGTTCGGCGAAAAGGGCGATCTGAGCCGCGAAGAGCTTCTCGAGGCATTGCTCGCCGATGCTCGGGCCGCGTACGCGATGCGTGAAAAGAACATCGAAGAGATCGCGGGCGAGAACGGGATGCGTGAGCTGGAGCGTCGGGTGCTGCTCTCGGTGCTCGATCGAAAGTGGCGTGAGCACCTCTACGAGATGGACTACCTCAAGGAGGGGATCGGCCTGCGCGCGATGGCGCAGCGGGACCCTCTGGTGGAGTACCAGCGCGAGGGGTACGACATGTTCCAGGGAATGCTGGAGGGGTTGAAAGAGGAATCCGTCGGGTTCTTGTTCAACCTGCAGGTCGAGGCGACCCCCGCTCCCACAGGTCCGGCGGTAGGGGCAGGCTTGGCCGTCGCGCCGGGTCTGGCGTCTCCGATCGGTACAGCCGGCGCCTCGATGCAGAAGTCGACAGCCGCCCAGAAAGCACCGAATCAGAATCCGCTGCCGACACAGGACAAACTCGCACAGCCGGTGCAGGGTGCGGCACCGAGCGCGCTCCGGGCAAAGGGCCTCGACGAGCGCCCCAGTGGACGGTTGACGTTCTCCGGTCCGGACGAAGACGGTGGTACCGAGGTACGGCGTTCCGGGGGTGGATCCGGTCAACGAGGATCAGGGCCTGCAGGAACCCCGGACACCACCGAGGGAACGCGCCGGGAGCGCCGGGAGGCAGCTCGTGAGCAGTCGAAAACCTCCAACAAGTCCGGTAGGTCCAAGAAGAAGCGTTGAGGACCTGCTGTCGTTCTGGTGAACCTCAACGGATCCTGACCGAGGTGACCGTCCATCCCGAGTGTCGCGCAGTCTTTCGATACTCGAGGCGGGCGGCCACCGCAAAGATGCGCGGTCCGCGCGCATAGGTCCCGAACACCTCCGCGGAGTTCTTTGCGCATCGACTCACGTGCACTCGTCGGAGTGACGCGGTGCCGAGACTCTGGCCCGGTGGCTGCGAATTGACAAGGGTTTTCAGGGACTCGACGACGGTGGGGGTGAACAAGCCTCCCAGCCTGGCGGTCGCTCGGCGTCTGTCGAGAACCTCCAGGATCAGTCTCAATGCGTGTTCTGCACCTCGCTGCGCGTCATCGGAAGCCTGACGCTCGCCTGGGGTCACGACAATCGATACGGGCGTGCTCCCGTGAGCGTGGTTGCCGAGACTTCGCTGAAAGGGGCGACGTCGCCGGTCCGACTGGCTGCCGGGGTGTACTTGCGCGAGATGGTGGGCGAGACGATTTCTGGCGTGTACGGCGGCACTTCCAGAGGCGGTCGGCGGCTCGAAAGGGCGGGCATGCGAAAGGAATGTATGACGATTCGACACGGTTCGGTTGTCCATTTTCTTACATCCCTTACGTCGCGGTACAAGCATCCTCTAGTGAAAGAGACGGAACCGGAGGCCGTACGGTTCCACTGTGTCTTTCGTGCAGCAGGTAGAAAAGGCTGTAGCGTTTTGCTTCATTCAAGTTCGATCGACATGGTCGATTCGAGTGTCGGGCAGAACCAGCAGATACCGGCGAACGGAAACGGGGAGCAGGATTCGCGATGGCGACAAGGCTGACTACGCAGGACGCGTCTTTCTACTTTCTCGAGGCCAGCAGCACGCCCATGCATTTGGGATCGTTGGCGACCTTTCGAACGCCGCGGAGCGGTTTCACTTACGAAAGCCTGCTCGAGCTCGTCGAGGGGCGACTGGTCCTCGTACCACGCTATCGGCGGAAGGTTCGCGAGGTTGCCTTCGGGCTGGCGCGCCCGGTATGGGTCGACGATCCGGACTTCGACATCACCTACCACATTCGTCGGTCTGCGCTACCGAAACCGGGTTCCGATGATCAGCTTCACGATCTGATCGCGCGGCTCACCTCTCGACCCCTCGATCGAACGCGCCCTCTATGGGAGATGTATCTCGTAGAGGGGCTGTCCAAGAACAGGTTCGCCATATTCACCAAATCGCATTCTGCGCTCGTGGACGGAGAGACGGCACTCGAGCTCGGTCAAGTGATCCTCGACGCAAGCAAAAGCCCTCCTGCCATGGCCGAGGAACTGTGGATGCCGGCGCGCGAACCCAAGGACATGACACTCGTCCTCGACGCCATCACCGAGATGATCGTTCGCCCGAGTGAAGGCATCGAAGTCGTTCGGGGTGCGTTCCGCAGCATCACCGATGTGGCGGGTGAGGCCGTCGCCGCTACGGGAAAGGTGTTTTCCGCGGTGCGGACGGCGGCGCAGGTGGCACCTTCCAGCCCGCTCAATACTCCGATATCTCGAAATCGTCGTTTTGCGGTGGCGAAGACAGAACTGTCCGACTATCGAAAGATTCACACCAGATTCGGTTGCTCGATCAACGATGTCGTGCTCGCCGTGGTGACGGGTGCATTGCGCAACTGGCTTCTTTCGCGCGGCGAACCGGTCACCGAGTCGTCGACGGTCCGGGCGTTGGTGCCGATGTCGGTGTACGTCTCGAACGAAGAGTCAGGGCACGTCGAGCAGGCCGCCAGGCTGACCGGTGAGCCCGATGCCGAGGTGCCGCGTAGCGAAGTGGCGTCGTTTCTCGTAGACCTGCCCGTCGGTGAGCCCAACGCCGTCGTACGGTTGTCGCATATTTCACACGCAACCGAAGCTCATTCGCGACAGTCGCCCGGAGTGACGGCCCAAACGTTGATGCGGATTTCGGGATTTGCGCCGGCCAGCTTGCATGCTATGGGCGCGCGAGCTGGTAGTCGCTTGTCGAAGCGATTGTTCAACCTGATCATCACCAACGCCCCGGGACCGCAGTTTCCACTGTATGTGGGTGGGGCGCGCATGCTGGAGATGTACCCGGTGTCGCCGCTCTTCGAGAATCAGGCCCTCAGTATCGGGCTGACATCGTACGACGGCTTCGTGTACTTCGGATTGAACGCCGACCGGGGTGCGATGCCCGACGTCGACGTGGTGACAGCATTGCTACTCGAGTCTCTCGAAGAGCTGATCGATGCCAGCAACGAGTCGAGAGTGTGAGGAGTTCTATTGTGAGGGTGTACATACCGGCGACGGTTGCGATGTTGAGGACGCTGGTGACAGACGGTGAACTCCATCCGGTGAGCAGGACCGCGTTCGCGGTGACGCCGTCCCTTCGAGAGGCGTACTCCTCGGGTGACGACGAGGAGTTGGCCGAGGTCGCCATGAACGAGGCCGCCAGGGCATCGTTGCGGCTCATCGCCGCCGGCATCGAGGACGAGACGGATGCCGGTGTAGTGGACGGGGGAGTGGTGCATCGACGTGCGGTCATCGCCGCGGATGTCGAGGACCCGACGCTTCGTCCCGATCTCGACGACGCGGTCGTTCGGTTGAAGAACCCGTTGCGCATGGACGAGGTGGCGTCGGTTCACCTGGATCTGGAGGGCGCGGAGGATGCGGTAGGAAAGGCTGTTGCGGTAGTCGACGCGGCCGACGTCGGTGATCCCGACGCAGAGTTCGTTCTCGGCGATGCCGAGGACCACATTCTGGCGTGGTATGCGACGCAGGAATTACCGTTTTTGCTCGCGTTGCTGTGACGGGGGTGTAACCCACGTCGCTTTTCCGTTTCGTCAACCTACGGTACCGTAACTTACAGCAACGCATCGTTGCCTCGAGCGAGGGGATGACCAACCGGATGGACCTCAAGAAGTGGCTGGAAGCCCCTGCTGCGGACGTATCTGCGCCCAAGCGGCCCAAGCTGAACATGCTGCGCGGAGCGTTCACCAGGATTACGACCCCATTGCTTCCCGACGATTACCTGCACCTCGCCAATCCGTTGTGGTCGGCGAGAGAGCTGCGTGGACGCGTCGTAGAGGTGAAGCAGGAAACTGCAACCGCGGTAACGCTGGTCATTCGACCGGGGTGGGGTTTCAACTTCGACTACAAGCCCGGCCAGTACATCGGCATCGGGCTCCACCTCGGCGGTAGGTGGCATTGGCGGTCGTACTCGCTGACATCACCACCGAACTGGGATGAAAAGCTCATTTCGATCACCGTGAAGGCGATGCCCGAGGGTTTCTTGTCGAGCCATCTGGTCGGTGGAGTTCCGCAGGGCACCATCGTTCGACTGGCTGCGCCGAAGGGAAATTTTGCGCTTCCGACGCCGCCTCCGGAGAAAATTCTGTTTATTACTGCCGGTAGTGGCATCACGCCGGTGATTTCGATGCTGCGAGCGCTGGACCGTCATGGAGAATTGTCGGACACCGTGCACATTCACTCGGCACCCACTGAGGACGAAGTCATGTTCGCGGGCGAGCTCTCTTCACTTGCCGAGGCGCATCCGCAATTTCATTCGCATATTCAGCTGACACGGTCCGATGGCAAGTTCGCACTCGCCTCGCTCGACGAGCTGTACCCGGACTGGCGTACCCGTGAGACATGGGCGTGTGGTCCCGCTTCGCTCCTCGAAGAGATCGAGCGCGTGTGGAAACACGAAGGGTTGGAAGACAAGCTTCACCTCGAGAGATTCGAAATTTCGCGCGCCGACACTTCCGGTAAGGGCGGAACGGTGACGTTCGCGAAGTCTGATCGTTCCACTGAGGTCGATGGCGCGACCAGTCTGCTCGAGGCAGGCGAAAATGTCGGTGTACAGATGCCTTTCGGATGCCGGATGGGGATTTGTCAGACCTGCGTGGTTCCGCTGACTGCAGGCCATGTCATCGATCTCCGCTCAGGCAAACAGCACGGTGAAGGTGATCGAATTCAGACGTGTATCTCGGCCGCGGCCGGCGACTGCACTCTCGACCTGTAAACACCTGTGCGCTGCGGGGGAGCACACCTACCTCTCAGTATCTTCGGTTATTATTTGGTTAGGCGCCCCGTCGCCTAACAGACATTCGGGCTAAGCCATCAACGCTAGGCCCAGGACCCATGGAGGACCACGATGGCCATTTCGGACATCAAGGAGTTTGCTCACCTGACCGAAGCCGATATGGAAGCCTTCGGGCGCGAACTCGACGCGGTACGACGTGATATCGAGGACAGCCGAGGCGCCAAAGATGCCGCCTACATCCGCCGGACCATCCGCGTTCAGCGCAGTTTGGAGCTCGGAGCCCGAGTTGTGCTGCTGGGCAGCAAGTATCGACCCGCTTGGCTAGCAGGAACGGCGATGCTCACCGTTGCGAAGATCATCGAGAACATGGAGCTCGGGCACAATGTGATGCACGGGCAGTGGGATTGGATGAACGATCCGGAGATTCACTCCACCTCGTGGGAGTGGGATCAGACGGGGCCGTCGGAGCAGTGGAAGCGAGCGCACAACTACTCGCATCACACGTATACGAACATCGTTGGAATGGATGACGACATCGGTTTCGGCATTCTCCGTATGACTCGTGACGAGCCATGGAAGCCGATCAATTTGATCCAGCCCTTGGCCAATGTCTTGCTTGCCATGACCTTCGAGTGGGGCATCGCCCTGCATGATCTCGATGCGAAGAAGGACCTCGACGGCGAGGCAAATCTGCCCTTCTGGAAGTCTGCTTCCAATCGGCAATTCGGCCGCAAGATCGCGCGTCAGGTGGGCAAGGACTTCGTGCTCTTCCCCGCGCTGTCCGGCCCCGCGTGGAAGTCGACTTTGACTGCCAATGCGACGGCGAACCTCGTGCGCAACCTGTGGACGTACGTAGTGATTTTTTGCGGGCATTTCCCCGATGGCGCCGAGAAGTTCACCATCGGCCAGTTCGAGAACGAGACTCGCGCCGAGTGGTACATGCGACAGATGCTGGGAAGTGCGAACTTCGAGGCGGGTAAGGTCATGGCCTTCATGTCGGGCAACCTGTGCTACCAGATCGAGCACCACATGTTTCCCGACCTTCCCAGCAACCGGTACGCGGAGATATCCGAACGCGTGCATGCGCTCTGCGAGAAATATGACCTTCCGTACACGACAGGCTCGCTGGGAAAGCAATACCTGTTGGCACTTCGTACCATCCACAAGCTTTCGCTTCCGGACTCCTGGTTGCGGGCTACCTCGGACAATGCGCCTGAAACCAGCTCTGAGCGACGTTTTCGCACGGGTGAGGTTCCGACCGTCCACGCGCTCCGAATCGATCCGATGACCGGAGAGCGGCGAGGACTTCGTTCGGCTATCGCCGAAGCCCGGGTCACACTTCGGAACGCAAAGAAGGAAGCCAAGCGGCAGGCGAAGGCACTGCGCCGCGCGTAGGCGCGAGTGAATTCACTCACACCTACGCGTGCGTAACCTACGCAACCGTAAGTTGCGGTACGGTCGTTGCAAGAACGTGTACGAAGTGCACCTCGACGACTGCCAGGAGGGCCGTATCCTATGGCGATTTCGGAAATCAAAGAGTATGCACATCTGACCGACGCCGACGTGGAAGCACTCGGAGTCGAACTCGACGCAATCCGTCGGGACATCGAGTCTTCGCGGGGCGAGCGTGATGCGAAATATATTCGCAACACGATTCGCTTCCAGCGCGCACTCGAGATCGGTGGTCGCGCAACTCTTTTCGCGAGCCGCAAGCGTCCCGCCTGGTTGCTCGGCGCAGGCCTGCTCGGTGCCGCCAAGATTATCGAGAACATGGAGCTCGGGCACAATGTGATGCACGGGCAGTGGGACTGGATGAACGACCCGGAAATTCACTCCACCTCGTGGGAGTGGGACAACACCGGACCGTCCGCGCACTGGAAGCAGACGCACAACTACATTCACCACAAGTACACCAACATCCTCGGTATGGACGACGATGTCGGTTACGGACTGCTGCGGGTGACCCGCGATCAGCGCTGGAAGCCGTTCAATCTCGGTAATCCCGTGTTCAACCTGCTGCTGCAGCTGTTCTTCGAGTACGGCGTCGCAGCCCAGCACCTCGAACTGGGCAAGGTCGCCAAGGGGCGTATCCCGCGCGAAGAGTTCGTCCAGAAGCGTCGTGAGGTTCTCGAGAAGGTCGGCAGACAGGTCGTCAAGGACTACGTCGTGTATCCGGCTCTGACCGGTCCCGCGTGGAAGTCGACGATGACGGCGAATCTCCTCGCGAACATGATCCGCAACGTGTGGACGAACACCGTCATCTTCTGTGGTCACTTTCCCGACGGTGCCGAGAAGTTCACCAAGTCCGACATGGAGGGCGAGACTCAGGGTCAGTGGTACCTGCGTCAGATGCTCGGCAGTGCGAATTTCGATGCCGGCCCCGTCATGGAGTTCATGAGCGGCAACCTCTGCTATCAGATCGAACACCATCTGTTCCCAGACCTCCCCAGTAATCGCTTGCGGGAGATCAAGGTTCGCGTCGTTCAGCTCGCCGAGAAATACGATCTGCCGTACACCACAGGATCCATCGGCAAGCAGTATCTGTTGTCGTGGCGCACAATCGCCAAGCTGTCGCTGCCGAACAAGTATCTTCGGGCCACCGCGGACGACGCCCCCGAGACAGCATCCGAGCGTAAGTTCGCCAACGTGCCTGCGGGCCTGCTGACCATCGATCCCGAGACCGGGAAGCGTCGTGGCCTTGCAACGGCGATTCGTGAAGCCAGGAAGTCCCGCGGACTGTTCGGGCGAAAAGGTAAGTGAGATAATACGGTTCGGCTCACGACCATGAACGACGTTTGGTGATCTACTGCCAGGCGTCGTTCGTGCGTACGGCCTCGAGTAGCCCGCGAACGGCGCGGACGCGACGGGCGGCGTCTCCGGTCAAGTCATCGAGCGCACATTCGGGATCAGCGGGTGGTCCGAGGTGGGTGCACCCTCGTGAGCATTCCTCGATGGCGTCGGCCAGGTCGGAGAAGGCGGCCACGACGTCGTGGGGTGAGATGTGCGCGAGGCCGAAAGATCTGATGCCCGGGGTGTCGACGACCCATCCGCCACTGGGTAAGGGCAATGCCACCGACTGCGTCGACGTGTGACGTCCCTTGCCTACGCCCGATACGACGCCGACGGCGCGGTGCGCGTCGGGGACGAGTCGGTTGACGAGGGTGGACTTTCCGACTCCCGAGTGCCCGATCAGTGCGGTCAGTTTGCCACGTAACGTGGCCGTCAGCTCGGTGAGGTCCTCGCTTTGGCCGGCGAGAACGACAGGAACGTCCAAATCGGCGAAAGAC
Source organism: Rhodococcus sp. 1168 (assembly GCF_002091955.1). GTDB lineage: Bacteria > Actinomycetota > Actinomycetes > Mycobacteriales > Mycobacteriaceae > Rhodococcoides. Next base: position 115,817 of record NZ_MKKY01000072.1, read on the forward strand.
GCGGTGAAGTCGGTCGGATCCGCGAGGTCGCTCTTGGTCAGGCACAGAATCGGTGACAGTCCGCCGACATAGGCGGCGACCAGTGCGCGCTCGACGAAGCCGGTACGCGGCGGCGGATCGGCCAACGCAGCGACGATGAGTAGTTGCTCGGCGTTGGCGACGACGACGCGTTCGAAGGGATCGGTGTCATCGGCTGTACGGCGGAGCACCGTGCGACGCTCGGCTACGCGGACGATACGAGCGAGGGTATCGACCTTGCCGGTCAGATCTCCGACGATGTCGACGTCGTCTCCGACGACGATCGGTGTCCGGCCCAGTTCCCGTGCGCGCATGGTGACAACGGGCCGGTTCGGGTCACCTCCCAGAACGCATCCCCACCTGCCTCTATCGACGGCCACGACCATGGCCGATTCGGCATCGGCATGTTCGGGCCGGGTCTTGGTCCGAGGTCGCGAGCTCTTTCCTGGACGTATCCGCACGTCCGATTCGTCGTACCGGCGCGGCGTCAGGACATGGTCCCGTCGGTCTCGAGGTGCGACGGTGAACCGGTGAGCATGTCGGACCAGAGGGTCTCGAACCCAGGTAGCGTTTTCGCCGTGGTGCCGATGTCGTCCACCTGCACTCCGGGTACGCGAAGTCCAAGTATTGCGCCCGCCGTCGCCATTCGGTGATCGGCATATGCGCGCCAGAGTCCGGCGCCGAGGGGAACCGGCGTGATCTCGAGGCCGTCAGCGGTTTCTACGGCTTTTCCGCCGAGCCTGCCGATTTCGGTGGCCAGTGCTTTCAGTCGATCGGTTTCATGGCCGCGCAGATGTGCGATCCCGCGAAGCCAGGACGGTCCATCGGCGAGCGCGGCGAGCGCGGCCACGGTCGGAGTGAGCTCGCCTACATCGTGTAGGTCGATATCGATGCCGTGCAGGACTTTTGACCCCGACACGACGAGGGTGCCGTCGGTGAGTTCGACCTCGGCGCCCATGGACCGAAGGATCTCGCGGATCGCATCGCCCGGTTGCGTCGTTGCGGCCGGCCAATGGGGTACGCGCACTTCACCACCGGTGACCGCAGCTGCAGCCAGAAACGGTGTTGCGTTCGACAGATCCGGTTCGATGACCCAGTGCACCGGGGCAACAGGCCCCGGGTGGACACGCCAGGTATCGGCGTCGCCGCTGTCCTGGGGGGTGTCTACTCGCACCCCGGCCTGCCTGAGCATGTGCACCGTCATCTCGATGTGTGGCATCGACGGCACCGGCTTGCCTACGTGATGAATGGTGATGCCGTCGTCGAATGCTGCGGCGGACAGCATGAGCCCGGACACGAACTGTGAGGATCCGGATGCGTCGATGTCGACGACGCCGCCACGCAGGCGCCCAGCGCCCGTCACGCTGAACGGGAGCGAGTTACCCTCCACCTGCGCGCCCACCGACCGCAAGGCTCCCAGGATCGTATCCAGAGGCCGCGAACGGGCTTGCTCGTCGCCGTCGAAGAAGACTGCACCGTAGGCGAGCGTTGCGAGTGGTGGAACGAACCGCATAACGGTTCCGGCGAGACCACATTCGATCGAACATCCATGGAGTGGGCCGGGAGTGATGTGCAGCTCGGTCGGATCGTCTTGGTCGATGTCGATCCGTACCCCGAGATCACGCAGAGCGGCGATCATCAGATCGGTATCTCGACTTCGCAATGTTCCCGACACCGTGGACGGCCCGGCGGCAAGAGCAGAGATGATCAGCGCTCGGTTCGTCATGGACTTGGATCCGGGCAGGATCACCGTTGCATGTACGGGCTCTGTGGTCGACGGCGCTGTCCAGGTGCTCACTCCTTCATCTTTGCGCATCGACGTTCACTGCGTCGCGATGGGAGCCGTGACCGCCTTGCAGAGCCGAACCAGTTCGCGGGGATCGAGCTCGATTTCCAGTCCGCGTCTGCCTCCACTGCACAGCACCCGGTCCCACGAGAGTGCCGATTCGTCGATGACGGTGGCCAACGCCCGCCGTTGCCCCAAAGGCGAAATCCCACCGAGCACGTACCCGGTCGATCGCTCTGCCTGAGCCCGATCGGCCATGGTTACCTTACGAGTACCGAGGGCAGCCGCCGCATCCTTGAGGGACAGCGCCGTGGTGACGGGCAGTACTGCAACCGCGAGCGTGCGGTCGGCACGCTCGACCACGAGGGTCTTCAAAATCTGCCCACGCGCCAGTCCGAGTCGCGCGGTCAGAATGTCTGCGGCTTCGGCTCCGTACGAGGAGGAGCGCGGGTCGTGCTCGTAGCTGTGCAATCGGTGATGCACTTTCGCCTGGGCCAGCATCGTGACGGCAGGAGTGGGGGCGGCGCGCATGCGCGCAACCTTATCGACGTCGTCTTCGAACTGGGCTCGAGGGAACACGTGGTGTCGCGTCGGTGTTGAACACGCAAGAATCTCTAGCTGGGAAGGACGGGACCTGCTGTGACGGTTTCGACGACAGAGCGCCCCTCGCGCACACCGGTGGGCAAGGAAGCGATCTATGTTTTGGGGCTGCCCTCGCCCGCGGTAACCTGGTCGAACATGGCTACCGAAGGGATCAGCGTGGAGGAAGTCGAGCCGACAGCTCAGGCGACAGCTGAATCGGCGACCGAGCTGACCGAGCGTTTCGAACGTGACGCGCTCCCGATGCTGGATCAGCTGTACGGTGCCGCACTGCGAATGACCCGCAATCCTGCCGATGCGGAGGATCTGGTTCAAGAAACGTATGTGAAGGCGTACACGGCGTTCAGGTCGTTCCGTGAGGGCACGAACCTCAAGGCGTGGCTGTATCGCATCCTGACCAATACCTACATCAACTCGTATCGCAAAAAGCAGCGCCAGCCGGCTCAATACCCAACCGACGAAATCACGGATTGGCAGTTGGCCGCCACCGCTGAGCACTCTTCGATCGGTTTGCGTTCCGCCGAGGTGGAAGCGCTGGATGCGCTTCCCGATGACGACATCAAGGCCGCGTTGCAATCTCTGCCCGAGGACTTCCGAATGGCTGTGTACTACGCAGACGTGGAGGGTTTTCCCTACAAGGAGATCGCCGAGATCATGGGAACGCCGATCGGAACGGTGATGTCGCGTTTACATCGTGGTCGCAAGCAACTGAGGGGCCTGCTCGCTGGTGTGGCCCGTGAGCGTGGATTCAACCGCAACGGCGCGGTCGATGCGTACGAGCAGGAGGTGTCGAAGTGACGTCCGAGGCAACTCCCGACGATGCGGGGCAGAGCGAGTTCGACAATCTCGACTGTTCGGCGGTGATCGCTGATGTATGGCTGATGCTCGACGACGAGTGCGACGACGCCAGTCGGCGGCGCCTACAGAAGCACATAGACGAGTGCGGGTCGTGCTTCGCGGCCTACGGTATCGAGGAGAAGGTCAAGAGCCTGATCAGCCGCAAGTGTGGCGGAGATCAAGCTCCGAGTGGTCTTCGCGAGCGCCTGAGTATCGAGATCCGAAGGACGGTCCTGATCCGGCAAGCCGAATCCGACTGAGGCATTCAGGTCGACGTCGGGTCGATACAAACGGAAAAAGGCCAGGGAGCGTTTCGAGCTCCCTGGCCTTTTCTCGGTTCTCGGCCCGAGCGTCAGCTGTTCGGACGCTTGCCGTGATTTGCCTTGTTGTTCTTGCGACTGCGCTTCTTACGCCCACGCTTACCCATGTGTAGCTCCTCTCGTGTGTTCACTACAGTCTTTCACGTGTGATTGGCTGTGCTTCTACGGGTGCCAGGCAAGTTGGTGGCGCTTGTGGTGTGGATCACCGAACGAGAGGAAAACTCATGGCCGAAGACGTGCGGGCAGAGATGGTGTCGACTGTCTTCGAGATCGTTGTCGCAGAGGGGGACACGGTGGCTCACGGTGACACTCTCGTTGTTCTCGAATCGATGAAGATGGAGATCCCGGTGCTGGCCGAAATAGCAGGCACCGTAACAAAAATCGACGTGAAAGTCGGTGACGTCATCAAACAGGGTGACCTCATCGCAGTGGTGTCCTGAGCCCGGTCGCCGTCCACCGTGTCGACTCTCAGTGACCTTCTTGCCGAGCACACCGATCTTCCCGGGGATGCAGTCGATCATTTGCAGCGAGTGGTCGGGGAGTGGCAGCTTCTGGCCGACCTGTCCTTTGCCGATCTGCTGCTGTGGGTCGGCACCGGCAACGCGGCCGATCGCCCCGATGCCGAAGTGCTCTGCGTTGCCCAGTGCAGGCCGACGACGGCTTCCACCGCCTTCACCGAGGACATGGTGGGGTCGATCGTGTCGGAGTCGCAACACCCGACCGTGATCGACTCGTTGATCACCCGCGACATCGTCCGCGGCAGTGCTTCCGGTACCGAGAGCGTGCCGGTGAGGTGCGGCGACCACGTCATCGCCGTCCTCACTCGCGATATCAACCCCGCCCAGCAGCGGCCACCCAGCGCGCTGGAGAGCGCGTACCGAGAATGTGCCGATGACCTCTGCCGGATGATCAGCGAAGGAACGTTTCCGACGCCGGCCGAACGCACAGATGTGAACTCCTCCCCGCGTGCAGGTGACGGCTTCATTCGGCTCGACACCGATGGACGGGTTGTCTATGCCAGCCCCAACGCTCTGTCGGCGTATCACCGGATGGGATTGGCGACCGAGCTTTCGGGCCGGGACCTTGCGTCGGTGACGCGTTCCTTGATCACCGACCCGTTCGATTCCCAGGAGGTGGCGGACCACATTGCGGCCTCCACTTCGGGAGATGCAGGTCACCGCATGGAAGTCGATGCTCGCGGCGCGACCGTACTGATTCGAACCCTCCCGCTCCGACCTCGCGGTGAATTCGTCGGTGCAATAGTGCTGGTGCGCGACGTGACCGAAGTCAAACGCCGCGATCGTGCTCTGCTGAGCAAGGATGCGACCATCCGTGAGATTCACCATCGGGTGAAGAACAATTTGCAGACTGTCGCTGCACTGCTACGCCTGCAGTCCAGACGACTGGAGAACGAAGAGGCGCGCACCGCGCTGTCGGAATCGGTGCGCAGGGTGACCTCGATCGCGCTGGTTCACGAAATGCTCTCGATGTCGGTGGACGAGGAAGTCGATCTCGACGAAATAGTCGACCGGTTGATACCCATCATGTTGGACATTGCGACAGTCAATCCGCGCGTTCGTGTCGTGCGAGAGGGTGCGTTGGGGGTCTTTTCCGCCGAACGTGCAACGCCGCTGGTCATGGTGCTGGCAGAGCTGGTTCAGAACGCCATGGAGCATGGCTTCGTGGCAAGTACCGACGGCGTTGTCCGCATCACGGCCGACCGGTCGGCGCGGTGGCTCGACGTCGTTGTCCACGACGACGGTCCAGGTCTGCCCCCTGGCTTCTCCCTGGAGAAGTCCGAGGGCCTCGGGCTGCAGATCGTGCGGACGCTCGTCTCGGCAGAGTTGGGTGGGTCGCTGGAGCTGCATCGCGCCGCAGGCGGCGGAACCGACGCTTCACTTCGCGTGCCATTGGGCAGACGCGGACCGCGGATCTGATTCGAGGGTGCTTGCGCAGAAAAAAACTCGGTCCGATACGGACCGAGTTTTCACCTGCTCTTGTTTCTGTGAACGTCAGACGGAGCTACGTGCTCGCGTGCGAGCATTACGACGCTTGAGTGCGCGACGCTCGTCTTCGCTCATACCGCCCCACACGCCCGCATCCTGGCCGGACTCGAGTGCCCATGACAGGCACTCAGCCGTGACAGGGCATCGCGTGCAGACGACTTTGGCATCGGCGATTTGTGCGAGTGCCGGGCCACTGTTTCCCACGGGGAAAAATAGTTCCGGGTCTTCGTCGCGACAAATAGCGTTGTGGCGCCAGTCCATCCTCTGCTCCTTACCGGGCGCCGAAGCACCGTTTTCTGTTTCATTGATGTTCGCGAGTGCGTAACCAATGTTTCCGCTCTGTTGCTTGTGAATGCTTTCACGAACTCAGGGGAAGTCAATAGATTGCCGCGTGACCGTGGTCAAGCTCACTCTGTTAGGCTGCTTCAAGCCTTCTGCGTTCCTTTTTACCCCTCATGGTGAGATCTCGCTATCATTTTTGGTCATTGCTGTGGTAAAAGCAGCTGGATACAGGCCGGAAGTGTCCGTTGTACGAGCGTGCAGCTTTGTGACTCCACGCGTCCTCGCAGGGTTACGCGGACGGCGGGGCGATGACTTCCAGGGCAGAGGGAGTTGCGAAGAATTCGGCCTCGGTGCGCTCCCCGAGGTAGTCACCGTCCATCTGCAGACCGATCGGTTCGGTCGAAGTTATCCTGATCCGAGGCACGTCGTCGATGCGAAAGAGCTTGCGAGACTTGGGCTCTGCGCCCTTGGACAGAAGTTGTCGCACTACCAGCAAGCTGGGTGCCGCCTTGGTGGTCCTCATGGCGAACAACCCGAGTCCGGTATCGAACGTCGTACCGGGATTGGTGTGAACCGGCCTGGCATTGAGATAGGTCCACGGACTCGAATTGGAAACGAAGGCATAATGCACGCCCGTCATCGGATCGCGGCCCGGCACCTCGACGGTCAGCATCGGCTCGTGACGCTTGTGCCGGAAGAACTCGCGGACGGCCGCCCGAACGTAGTGAGTGGCGGAAACGGGGCGTCCGTCCTTTCGGCTCGCGTCGATCGCGCGACATACGTCGGCATCGAGTCCGAGGCCGGCATTGAATGTGAACCACCGGTTGTCACAGTGGGCGAGGCCGATCGTTCGTCTCGATCGCGACGCAAGAAGTTCGATGAGCTGATTTGTGGCAGCCACCGGGTCGGGTTCGATTCCCAGGGAGCGGGCGAAGACATTGGCACTGCCTCCAGGCACCACGGCCAAGGCCGGGATGGCCCCGATCGTTACCGATCGCATCGACGTCGGTAGCGGAACACCGAGAAGTCCGTTGATTACCTCGTTCACCGTGCCGTCACCACCGTGGACGATGACCAGGCCCATACCGTCCTCCCGAGCTTCGCGTGCCAGTTCGGCTGCGTGATCTCGGTGGGTGGTGTGGGCGACCGTGACGCGGACCCGGCTCGACAGCGCATGCGCCAACAGGTCGCGTGCAGCCGGAGTGGTCGATGTCGCATTGGGGTTGACGATCAGAAGCGCGCGCACGGGGCATCAGCCTAGCGGGCCGATGCCGGTGTTCTAGGCTGGCCGGGTGTCAACGCCTTCGCAGCCACTGGTGCCGCCTTCGACCTTCCGGTCCGCAGGGGTGCTCGTCGCCCTCCAAGGGCTCGTGGCGTTGGTCATTGCCGTAGTTCTACTCGTACGCGCTGTCGGCGGCGTCGAGGATGCCGCCGCGAACGGCTACGGAACCGCCGGATGGTTCGCAGTGGTCGGGGTGGCCGTCGGAGCTGCCGGTGGGGCACTGGTGTGGGGTAAGCGTTGGGCGCGAGCCATCGCACTGGTCGTACAGTTCCTCCTGTTGCCGGTCGTCTGGTCGCTGCTCACCGACTCGCATCAGCCGCTGTACGGTGCGTTGCTCGGACTGGTCGTGATCGCGATTCTGGTACTTCTTTTCAGTCCGCCGTCGTCGAGATGGATGGCCGCCGAGTACGGGGACGTCGACGAAGAAATGTAGACGGGACTCAGCTGTGCATTCGGTAGGCCGGCCCGACTACCCGCTGGAGCTGGACGTGTTCGCGAGTGCGGCCAGTGCATCGCCGGTCATCCGAAACGTCGTCCACTCCTCCTGAGCAACTGCGCCGAGCGAGCGGTAGAAGCCGATAGACGGGGTGTTCCAATCGAGCACCCACCAGCTCAACCGGGTGTAGCCCTTCTCGATGCACTCCGTAGCCAGTGCAGCGAGTAGTGCTTTGCCATGGCCTGCTCCGCGAAATGCTGGTTTGACATAGAGGTCTTCTAGATAGATGCCGTTGACGCCATCCCAGGTGGAGAAGTTCAGGAACCACAGAGCTACTCCGACGATCTCGCCGTCGTGTTCGGCGACGTGGGCGAACACCGAAGGCGCTGCGCCGAACAGGGCGGTAGCGATCTGCTCGGGTTTCACCGTGCAGTGTTCGAGAGATTCCTCGTAGTCGGCCAGTTCGTACACGAGCCCGGTGATGGCTTCGACATCGTTCTTTTCCGCCCGTCGGATCATGCTGCTCACGGCTTCTTTCTCCCGGTTCGCACCGACGGATTGATGTTGTGGACGACGAGCTGTCGATACGAGTGATCGAAGCCGAGCACCGAGTACGCCGCAGGAGCCATCGCGAAGCGTTTCCCCTCGGCAACAGGCAGTTCCAACCAACGAGTGAGCAATGCTCGTGAGAAATGACCATGTCCGACGAGGACGACGTCTCGCTCGGTTAAGACCGGCAGCGCAACGGAGAGGACGAGATCGGCGCGCGCGCCGAAGTCGTCGATCGACTCGCCGTGTGGGCACGGGTGCGTCCACACGGTCCAGTGCGGCACGGTCGATCGAATCTCGGGCGAGGTCAGGCCCTCGTAGTCTCCGTAGTCGACTTCGGAGAGCGCGTCCCACTCGCGGTCGATTGTCAGGCCGGCGAGCTGTGCGGTCCGCTGTGCCCGCCCGCGTGGGCTCGACAGGACCAGCGGGTCGCGAAGTGCGAGTTCCCCGATGAGTTCGCCTGCTGCACGGGCCTGCTGCTCGCCGACTGCTGTCAAGGGGACGTCCGTGGTTCCGGTGTGCCGGCCACTGGTTGCCCATTCGGTTTCACCGTGTCGGAGGAGCACGACCCGGCCGGTGGTGCCGGGATTGGAGATTGTCATACCCGCAATGATGCCGTGTGTCCGCGATGTGGGCGCATCGGATTCGGTTTCGACGCGCCCACATTCGCGTTCCCCTGGCTCTGACGTGCTTTGTACGCAAGGATCGCAGGTGTGACGACAGTACTGGCAGTGGCCAATCAGAAGGGTGGCGTCGCGAAGACGACGACGGTTGCGTCGCTGGCGGCTGCACTTCATGCGCTCGACCAGCGTGTTCTCGTGGTCGATCTCGATCCGCAGGGGTGCCTGACGTTTTCGTTGGGTCACAACCCCGACAAACTCGAATCATCCGTGCACGAAGTCCTCACCGGCCACAAAAATGTTTCAGACGTGCTCATCGAAACCGACGAGGGCATCATGCTGCTGCCCGCGACGATCGATCTTGCCGGTGCCGAAGCGTTGCTCCTCATGCGTCCGGGACGAGAATATGCCCTCAAGCGAGCGCTGGCACCAGTGATCGTCAATTTCGACGTGGTCATCATCGACTGCCCTCCGTCGCTGGGCGTGTTGACCCTCAACGGCCTTACCGCAGCTCAATCGGTGCTCGTTCCACTGCAGTGTGAAACTCTCGCGCATCGTGGTGTCGGACAGTTACTTCGGACCGTCTCGGAGATTCAGCAGATCACTAATCCTGATCTGACGCTGCTCGGTGCGCTGCCGACTCTGTTCGATGCGCGGACCACCCACAGCAGGGATGTACTCGGCGACGTATCCGATCGATACGATCTGCCGGTTCTGTCGCCACCGATCCCGCGAACTGTCCGGTTCGCTGAGGCTACGGCTTCAGGGTCGACGGTGCTCTCGGGACGAAAGAGCAAGGGCGCGCAAGCATATCGCGAACTTGCAGCGAATCTTCTGGCGCATTGGCAGCACGGGACTGCTTTGGCCACGTATTCTCCGAACACACCGGACTGATCGGTTTCGGTAGCACCGCTTCAGCTTCCCGCCAATGCAACGAGGTCGTCACCGCGTTGCTCGATGATGACGTCGCCGATCACCGACATACCCACCGGCCCGGTATAGCCGGCTCGGTCGACGTCCAAGGTCCGTTCCACCGTACCTTTGGCGGGATCGATCACGGCTGTTCCGCCGGGTACCGGAACCAGTAACCGGCCGGCGACGACCGTGCCGGGTCCGAGTGCGCCGGGGATCGACCACATCGGGGCCAGATCGGTCAATCCCAGTGCCACGGTTTCACTTCCAGTCCACCAGCTGAACACCGATGCGGCCTTGACTACTGCTTCGGCTGTGGGGGAGTGGTTTTCGTCGAGGACTGCCGCAGGAAGATCGAACTCGGCCAAGGGCTGTGCGTTTCCATCGAAGACGGCTACCCGCGGTGGTTGTGCAGAGTGCGCTGGAATCGCCACTGCAACACGGTCACCCGAGGCGACGAGAATCGATGCGCCGGCGACGGGGCCGTCGGGTCCTATCAACGCCGCCACTACGCTCGAACCGTACTCCTCAGGTTGCTGGGCATCCTTCGGGGCTGGATTCATCGTTGTCAGTCGTGCTCCGGACTCGCCTGGGCACTGCTCGAGAACTGCGACGCGAGAACTGTTGGAACCGGAGGACAACAGGGTGCAACCGGTTCTGGGTTGACCACTCGGATTGACCGGCGCATCGACGCGGCCGTATTCGAGTGTTCGGACCAGGTCCGAGCGCCATAGCTCCATTCGAGTGTCACCTCGCGAGGTGACGTAGGTTCCGTCCTCGCTCAGCTCGATATGCGCATCTGCGTCGCTGCTGCGTTGCGCTTTTCGCGTACCACTGGAGCTGTCGAGTTCGGTGACCTGCGAGCAACCCCTGCCGTCCCGATAGACCGCGACGATCGTGTTCCACGCATCCGTAACGGCACACAGTTCTCGATCTCGGACGTAGCTCCATGCGATCGAGCCGTCGAGCGGGTCTCGACCGGAGACAGCGCCACCGTCGCCCGTCACGACGGCACCGCCTGTGGTGACCGGCACCGAAGTGGCCGGACTCGACGCACGCCAAGTCTCGATCAGCGCGTCCGGGATCGACGTTGCCACATCAGCTTGGGGCAAAGGGGATTCCGCAGGAGCCGATGTCGTGCCGTGCGCGTCGCCTCGGAGCCACACGACTGCGAGGACGAGCACGGTCACGACTGCGATCGCTACGGCGACGGCGATATCGGACCGGCGCCGACGTTCGGGTGCAAGCACAGCTTGGGAGACTACTCCGACGCGGCCGCACCGGACGAGGCCGACGCGGAGGAGCGGCGCCGCCGCCGTCTACGTGGGGGAGCCGTCGTCTCTGTCCCTGTGTCACCGGTCGATTCGGTGGCTACCGGCCCGTTGGTGTCAGCGGCGGGTTCCGTCTCCCCGGTCGCGGGCTTGCCCGCTCTGGTGCGTGAACGAGAGCGGGAGCGGCGAGGCTTGGAAGTGCGCGGCTCCGCATCGGCGTCGGTACTTCCCGAACCCTTGTCTTCCGAGGTCTCGTCGGTCGACGCGCTACCGTTCGAGTCCTTGGGGGCCTTGGCCTCCGAGGACTTGTGGACTGTGCTGCCGACACCGGCAGGGATGTCGAGTTCTTCGAACAGGTGCGGGCTGCTCGAGTAGGTCTCGACGGGGTCGGGTGTCCCCAGATCGAGAGCTTTGTCGATGAGCTGCCACCGGGGGATGTCGTCCCAATCGACCAACGTCACAGCGATGCCGGTACGACCTGCGCGGCCCGTACGGCCGATGCGGTGAACGTAAGTTTTCTCGTCCTCCGGGCACTGGTAGTTGATGACATGTGTGACGTCGTCGATATCGATGCCTCGGGCGGCCACATCGGTGGCCACGAGAACGTCGATTCCACCGGTGCGGAACTTCTTCAGCGCTTTTTCGCGCTGAACCTGCCCGAGGTCACCGTGCACCGAACCGACGGCGAACCCGCGTTCGGCGAGCTCGTCTGCGACTTTCTGGGCGGTGCGCTTGGTGCGGGTGAAGATCATGGTTGCACCGCGGCCGTTCGCTTGGAGCACCTTGGTCACCATCTCGACCTTGTCGAGTGCGTGAGCTCGGTAGACGTGCTGGGCGGTGCGATCGTGCACTGCCGACGACTCGGCCTCTTCGGCGCGGATATGGGTCGGCTGGGTGAGGAACGTACGGGCGAGGGTGATGATCGGTCCTGGCATCGTCGCCGAGAACAACATCGTCTGCCTTTTGTCCGGGACCATTCCGAGAATGCGTTCGATGTCCGGCAGGAATCCGAGATCGAGCATCTCGTCGGCCTCATCGAGGACCAGGACGCCGATCTTGCCCAGAATCAGGTGACCCTGCTTGGCCAGGTCCAAAAGGCGTCCGGGTGTGCCGACGACGACGTCGACGCCGTTCTGCAGGGCACTGATCTGTGCCTCGTAGGGGCGACCGCCGTAGATCGAGAGCACCTTGACAGGTCCAGTCGTCGAGCGGAGATGTTTGGCAGCATTCTGGAGGTCGGAGGTGACCTGGACACAAAGTTCCCGAGTGGGCACGATGATGAGCGCCCGCGGGGTGCCGTCGAGTGCCGTGGTGCCGGAGTCCGTTGTGGAGATGCGCTGCAGCAGAGGAACGCCGAACCCGAAGGTCTTGCCCATTCCGGTGCGGGCCTGACCGATGAGGTCGTCACCGGCGAGAGCCAGGGGGAGTGTCAGCTCCTGGATTGCGAAGGTCCGCTCGATCCCGATGTCCTTCAGGGATCGGACGATCTCCTCGCGCACGCCCAGTTCGGCGAAGGTCGGGGGTACGTGCGTGTCGTCGAGCTGGGCGGACAACGTCGTGTCGCCGGTCTCGTCTTCTTGGTCGATGATGATTTTGCTCAGGGGTCTGGCCTTCCTCGTATCGAGAACGTACGCACAAGGAAGGGCACAGGCCTATTGCCGGCCGAAGTCGATGCCCTCAATCCGATGTGATGTCGCGTCGAGCCTCAGCCGCGATCGTGTTCGGGCCCGAACACGATGGGCGAAGCAGTCGTAGCGACCCGGATCAGGTGCGCACACATTGTCGCTGATCTCCGCGTGAGTCGGTCCGTATCGATCGGTCCGTGCAGTGATCTGAGCACCATGGTAGCTTGCCGAGCGCTCATCCTGTGTATCGATTGATTTTCAGTGCTTTCCCGGCGGCGCGCAACTCGACACTCATCGCCGGTCTGCGCTGATGCATCGATTCCGACGCGACTACGATCGTCTTCTATGGGAGCCCATTCGTATGATCTATCGACCGCTGCTCTGTCTACCTCGGCATCACCCACGGAGGACTCGTCCGATACCGGAGGTTCGCCCGAGATGACGTTGGTCGCATACGACCACCCCGGAATATCGGACCTCTTCGCGGTGCTGGCGTACGGCGAGATTTCCGCGTTCTATCGGCTGGCCGAGGACGCTCGGATGGCTCCGACGATGCAGGGTCGTGTCGCGCTGGCAAGTATGGCGGCAGCGGAGATGAACCACTTCGAAACCGTGGTCGGAGCACTGTCGATCCGAGGAGTGGACGTCTACACCGCGATGGACCCCTTCGTCCGCGCACTCGACGAGTATCACGCTTCGACGAACCCGTCGACGTGGATGGAAGCTCTGGTCAAAGCCTACGTAGGCGATGGCATTGCGGCCGACTTCTATCGCGAGATCGCGCACACACTCGATCCCGGCGTCGCGAGGATCGTCCGCGAGGTACTGGCCGAGACCGGTCATTCGGAATTCGTGGTTCACGAGGTCGCGGTCCGGGTGCAGGAAAGCTCTCAGGACAAGGCCCGCCTCATGCTGTGGGGCCGTCGACTGCTTGGTGAAGCGATCACCCAGGCGCAGTACGTATTGGCGCAGCGTGAAAGTCTCACCGACTTGGTGATCGCGGTCTCGGGCGATCTCAACGGCGTCGCAGCGTTGTTCGATCGAATGCAGGAGCAGCACTCGAAACGGATGCGCGTGCTCGGCCTCGTCTAGCAGAGAAGATGGTGTTCGCTGACAGCACAGGCATGAGGTGAGCTCCTGAGGTGTCGGCTGCACTAGCCTGGATGAAGCAGCCTTAGTTGTCTATGAGTTCGGAGGTTGGCCGTGGAGGTCAAGATCGGTGTGTCGGAAAGCGCTCGCGAGCTCGTGGTGAACAGTGCACAGTCGCCGGACGAGGTCGAGAAGCTCGTCGCTCAGGCTATGAGTGGCAAGGACGGCGTGCTGGCCCTCGTCGACGAGAAGGGCCGCAAGTACCTCGTGCAGGCCGCGAAGGTTGCGTATGTGGAGATCGGCCCAGCCGATCCCCGCAAGGTCGGATTCGCGACCTAAATTCGAGCAGAACGAGCGAGGCCCCGTATCGGAAGGATCGATACGGGGCCTCGCTCGTTGTCGCGAACTCTAGGGGGACTGAAGCGGAACGTGGGACAGTCCGCCCCAGGCGAGTGTCACCGTGGTGTCGACGGCGTCCTCTTTGGAAATCGGACGGTCGGCCTCGAGCCAGTAGCGCGCGGTGAACTGGCTGGCACCGACGAGACCGACGGCAAGTACGCGCGCTCGGTACGGGTCCAGACCCGAGTCGTGGGCTACGAGATCGAACACTGCATCGACACAAGCTTCCGTTGCCTGCTCGACGCGGGCGCTCACCTGGGGGTCGCCCATGAGATCCGATTCGAACACCAGACGAAACCCCTGCGTGTCGGTGTCGACGAAGTCGTAGAACGCCAGCACCGCGGCGCGGACGCGCTGCCGGTTGTCGGTCGTCGAACGTAGCGCCTGTCTGACCCCGGAGATCAGGGTGTCCACATAACTTTGCAGTACGGCAAGGTACAGCTCGAGTTTGCCGGGGAAGTGCTGGTAGAGCACCGGCTTGCTGACTCCGGCGCATTCGGCGATCTCATCCATCCCGGACGCGTGATATCCACGGGTCACGAAAATCTCGCTCGCTGCAGCCAAGAGTTGCGCGCGTCGAGCCTCGCGCGGCAAGCGCGCGCTGCGGCGGCCGGCTGGAGGAGTCGGACGGTCCGAGGACATCCGATCCGCGAGTTCTGTCATAGTGCTTGGTCCCATCCGCATAGGTCACTGCGCCGGTGTCGGTTGCCCGTGGTTGCCCGTGTCCGGAGGCGTTTTGTACTGGTAGCGCAGATCGTGGGCAACAATACCTGCCGAAGTTGTGGCCGAAGGGACTGCGGGTACTCCTCGTTTTTCGAGTCACATTTTTTGGCCGAGTCGGACATCTTGATAAATATGCCTGAATCGGGCATCGGGTTTGTTCGAAGGCGTAATTTTCGGCGCGGCGAGCGGCGTATGCGCCAGACTGTGAGATTCTGGCGGAGTGACTGACCGAGGAGGGCCGAGGCGCGGGGGTGCATACCTCCCACCCGATCAGCGGTCACGCCGGTTCGAGGCGGCAGAAGGCCGCCGTGCCGACGGCGATCGCCATACGGAGAACGCTCGAGCGCAAGGGTATGACGGCCCTGCTCGACGGTATGAAAGCGGTCTGGATGATCTCCCGCGTGAAGTTGGCGGCGCAGGTTCGCACCAGCCGCTGCGGGCCCAGTGGGACCCTACGAGCCGAGAAGAATCACGACGTCCGCGAACTCCGCGTCCGGAACGTCAAGTCAGAAAACAGAGCAAGCTCGGAAAATTTGCATCCGTCTATGGCTGGCGCGCCTATGCAATTCCGCTGCTTCTGGTGGTGACCACGCTGGTCGTGGTCGATGCGGTGCGCACCGGTGATCCCACCACCACCGCGACGGGAAACCTCTCACTGCCGGCGGATCCGGGATTCGGAGCGCTCAGCTCGGACACGAGCGGTTCCGGAGTGATCGGAGTTCCGCCGCGAGCCGACGGTAACTTCGCTGCATCCATTCCCTCCGGAGAACTACCGGACGGCGGTCCGTTTGCTGTCGATGGCGCGGGTACCTGGCATCTGGTCCCTGGATCGTCGAACAAAGTCGGTCAAGGGACCGAGCGCACCTTCACCTATACCGTCGAGGTCGAGGACGGTATCGACACGGCAGGATTCGGTGGCGACGAGTCGTTCGGAAGACTGGTCGATCAGACACTAGGTAACCCGAAGAGTTGGACCAACGACCCCCGGTTCGCATTTCGCCGAGTCGAATCCGGTGATCCTGATTTTCGAATCTCGCTGACCTCGCAGATGTCCATTCGTAAGGCCTGTGGCTACGACATTCAGCTCGAGGTCTCGTGTTACAACCCTGGAATCGAACGTGTCGTGCTCAACGAGCCCCGGTGGGTGCGTGGTGCCATCGCATTTCAAGGTGATATCGGGTCATATCGTCAATATCAGATCAATCACGAGGTCGGGCACGCGATCGGCTATCAGCAACATCAGCCCTGCGAAACCGAGGGAGGCCTGGCCCCGGTCATGATGCAGCAAACCTTCGGTACCTCCAACGACGACATCGCCCGCCTCGATCCAGAAGGCGTCGTGCCTATGGATGGCAAGACCTGTCGGTTCAATCCGTGGCCTTATCCCCGTAGCTGAACGTTCGTCTTACGATCGCGCAGCGGTGCGAGCGGTGGATCACCGAAGGGGCTACGAGTGGGCGGTTCGGTACCCTCGAGTGACCGAACGTGGCATACGGCCACTGACGGAGTGCCGTCGAGGAGTGCATTTTTCATGACGCAGTTGCCCCCGCTTGTCGAACCGGCAGGAGAGCTCACGCTCGACGAGGTGGCTCGATACAGTCGCCACCTGATCATCCCCGACGTAGGAATGACGGGGCAGCGACGGTTGCGGAACGCTCGAGTGTTGGTGATCGGCGCAGGCGGGCTGGGCTCGCCTGCATTGCTGTACCTCGCGTCGGCAGGTGTAGGGACGCTGGGGATCGTCGAGTTCGACGACGTCGAATTGTCCAACCTGCAGCGACAGGTCATCCACGGCAGTTCCGACGTCGGGCGCCCGAAAGGGGAAAGCGCCCGCGATTCGATTCGCGAGATCAACTCCGGTGTCGAGGTCAGGCTGCACAAGGTGAGGCTGGATCGCTCGAATGCTGTGCCTCTCTTCGAGCAGTACGATCTCGTTCTCGACGGAACCGACAACTTTGCCACGCGCTACCTCGTCAACGATGCCGCTGCTCTAGCGGGTAAACCCTACGTGTGGGGGTCGATCTACCGTTTCGAAGGTCAGGTCTCGGTGTTCTGGGAGGATGCCCCCGACGGGGCCGGTTTGAACCTTCGGGATCTGTATCCGGAGGCTCCGCCGCCCGGAATGGTTCCCTCTTGTGCGGAGGGCGGCGTGCTCGGGGTCCTGTGTGCTTCGATCGGGTCGGTCATGGTGACCGAGGCGATCAAGCTGATCACCGGCATCGGTGACACTCTGCTGGGGCGATTGTTGGTGTACGACGCATTGGCTATGAGCTACCGCACTATCCGTCTGCAGCGAGATCCGGATCGAATTCCGATTACCGAGCTCATCGATTACGACGCGTTCTGCGGTGTCGTGTCCGACGAGGGTGCGGCTGCAGCCGAAGATTCGACTATCACGCCCAAGGAGCTGGCAGAGTTGCTCCAGACTGGTGCCGATGTCGCGTTGATCGACGTTCGCGAGCCGGTCGAGTGGGACATCGTGCATATCGAGGGGGCAACCCTGGTGCCCAAGGGCGTGATCATCTCCGGGGATGCGCTCGCGTCGCTGCCCCACGATCGACGCATCGTGTTGCATTGCAAGACGGGAATTCGGTCGGCTGAGGCCCTGGGCGTCCTGAAGCAGGCGGGTTTCGCCGATGCAGTTCATCTGCAAGGCGGCATTATCGCCTGGGCCGGTCAGATCGATCCCAGCTTGCCGATCTACTAGTCGCACGTCGGTACTGTTCGGCCGGTCCTACTCCACGCGCGCCTGCGGAGCGGTGCGGGTCGTCGGCGGTAGCGTGAGAGTTGTGAGCTCAGTGGAACCCCCTCAACACGTGATCTCCACATTCGGGTTGCGCGATGTACCGCCTACGCCGCTCGGTGCCGACTGGGACGGTGGGTGGCGACTCGGTGATGTCGTGCTCTCGCCTGTCGCAGATCACGCGCGGGCCGCGTGGTCGGCGAAGGTGCGCGAGACCCTTGCCGTCGACGGTGTTCGCCTTGCGCGTCCCGTCCGGTCGACGGACGGACGTTACGTAGTCAGTAGTTGGCGCGCTGACACCTTCATCGAAGGTTCGCCGGAACCTCGGCACGACGAGGTCGTGTCGTTGTCGATGCGACTTCATGCGGCAACAGCTCAGTTGGAACGCCCTCGCTTTCTGGTACAGCCCCCGGTTGCCCCGTGGGCGGATGTGGATGTGTTCGTTGCGGCAGATCGGGCAGCTTGGGAGGCGGTTCCCCTGCGGGCGGCGCGCGGTGCAGGCGCTCCGGACGTAACCTCCGAAGACGGGCGTCAGAGCCTCGAATTGATCAAGCAGTTCGCGAGTCTGCGCAGACCTGTCGAGTCGGAAGACCAGTTGGTGCACGGCGATCTGTTCGGCACGGTGCTGTTCGACGGCAGTGAAGCTCCCGGCCTCACCGACATCACTCCATATTGGCGTCCGACGTCATGGGCCGCAGCGGTGGCCGTGGTCGATGCGATTTCGTGGGGTGGAGCGGACGATGCTCTGATCGGGCGCTGGGACGATCTTCCCGAATGGCCACAAATGTTGTTGCGTGCCTTGATCTTTCGGTTCGCGGTGCACGCTCTGCATCCGCGCTCGACGCCCGAAGCTTTCCCCGGGCTCGCACGGACGGCCGATTTGGTTCGCTTGATTCTCTAGTTCAGTGATCCGCCCCGAGTTCGCGGAAGAACACACGTGCTGCCTCGCCCGCACGTAGAGGGTCGCCTGCCGCCACGGCCTCGACCAGCGCGGCATGTTCGCCGACATAGTCGCTGTCGTGCTCGGCGGCGTGATGATGCATAGTCCGTCGGATCACCGGCAGTAGCGAATCGTAGAACTCCAGATAGATGGCGTTGTGGGAAGCGGCGACGATCGCGCGATGAAACTGCGCATCGATCGCGATGGCGTCATCGCGAGACCGAGTTGTCCAGGCGAGGTTTCGTGCGGCGAGTGCCTCTCGTAGAGCGCGGATGTCGTCTCCGTCGGCGCGCTCGGCGGCAAGCGTAGCAGCGGTGACCTCGAGGGTACGTCGTAGCTCGGTGACGTCACGATCCTGCGCGTCGGCGAAGTATTTTCCCAGCGCGCCGCCCAGATCCGACACCGTCATCACATACGTGCCCGATCCCTGCCTTCGCTCGAGCATTCCAGCGTGGACCAGCGCCTGCACTGCTTCGCGGACCGTGTTTCGGCCGGTACCGGTCAGCTCACACAGTTCGGGTTCTGCCGGAATGCGCGAACCGACCGGCCAACGCTTGGCCACGATCTCCGCGCGAAGTTGCGCAGTGACCTGTGAAATCAGGCTGGAACGCTGAACTTGCTGCACGCGTGACTCCCCGTTTTCGTCTCGATGTCTGGGCCAGTTTATGGCTTTGCGTCAGATGATCCGGTCATCCTATGATTTGGTGGTGAGTCCCGCTGCAGTAACAGAGTCGAACGACCGGACCCACGCCAGGAATTTGGTCCGAGGACGTCTACTCGTCTTCGCGGCCATCATTCTGTCAGCGCTGACATTGCGTGCCGCCGTGACCTCGATCAGCCCACTGTTCGGGCGTATCGGCGCTGAACTCCACTTCGGATCCACGGTCGTCGGACTGGTCGGAATGCTTCCACCGGCGATGTTCGCCGTTTTCGGCCTTCTGACACCCCTCATCGTCAAGAGAATCGGTCTCGAGCGCGCCGCCCTCGTGGCGATGTTGGCGACGACCCTCGGTATGGCCACCCGAGCATTCGCGCCGGGGACCGGCTCGCTCCTCGTCTTGTCGGCACTCGCGCTGGCAGGTATGGGAATCGGAAACGTCGTTCTTCCACCGCTGGTGAAGCGCTACTTCTCCGATCGTCTGGCCGTCGTCAGCACCCTTTACATCTGTGCCATGCAGATCAGCACGATGGTTCCGCCGCTGGTGGCAGTTCCCGTCGCGGAGGCATACGGATGGCGCTTCTCGATCGGGATGTGGGCCGTCGTGGGTGTGGCTGCAGCAGTGCCGTGGCTCGGTGTCGTTCTCTCACGCCGTGAGCGTGATGGCAGGGAAGCGGCGAGCGCAGTGGCCGTGCAGGAGCATTCGGAAGGCAAAATCTGGCGCTCGTCGCTGGCATGGGGAATGGTCGGCATGTTCGCGATGACCTCGTTCATCACCTACTCGATGCTGACCTGGCTACCGACGATCCTCACCGATTCGGGCATCAGTGAGGCCTTCGCCGGTGCCTCGGTCGCAGCGTTCGGCGGCATGGGTCTGATTTCCTCGCTGGCCGCCCCGTCGCTGTGCGCGCGCCTGCGCAACCCGTACGGCTTGGTCATCGCGGCTGCGGTCTTCTACCTCATCGGGTTCGCCGGACTGTATTTCTCGCCGACCGCTGGAACCGTTCTCTGGGTATGCCTCATCGGACTCGGCACGATGACATTTCCGATGTCGTTGACACTCATCAATCTCCGCACTCGCACCCATGCCGGATCCTCAGCACTTTCGGGATTTACACAGGGCCTCGGATACGTCGTATCGGCCACCGGACCGCTGTCGTTCGGACTGCTGCACACACTCTCCGGGGGCTGGGGAATACCGATGCTGCTCCTGACCGGATGTGTTGCGGTGCTGCTCGTAGGCGGGTACCTGTGCTGCCGCCCGCGCATGCTCGAAGACACCTGGTGACCGCGCGGTCGTAGCCGCAGGGTCGTAGCGCCGACGACCTCACGGGCACCGATTTCGCCCCGTGAGAGCAAGTTAATCGACAGGTCACCGCGGGCAGCGCCTCCGCAACAAGGTTTTTCTACCTTTGGGTCTCCCACGCGATCAGGAGGCCCACGTGACCAGCATTCCCGAGGCACCACCAGCCCAAGATGCGTCGACAACGACGCCCGAGCGAGGAAGCGTTCCGGTGTCGATCAAGCACCGCATCAGCCACTGGAACTCCGAGGACGTCGAGGCGTGGGAGGCCGGGGGCAAGACGATCGCGAAGCGGAATTTGATCTGGTCCGTCGTCGCCGAGCACGTCGGATTCTCCATCTGGTCGATCTGGTCCGTGATGGTTCTGTTCATGCCGGTGTCGGTCTACGGCATCGACGCGGCAGGCAAGTTCTTCCTGGTCGCGGTGCCGACGTTGGTCGGAGCGATCCTTCGGATTCCATACACGTTCGCAACGGCCAAGTTCGGCGGTCGTAACTGGACGATCTTCAGCGCCCTCGTCCTGCTGATCCCGACGATGCTGACCATGTACTTCATGCTGAACCCGGCGTCGTACACCACCTACATCGTCGTCGCAGCCTTTGCCGGCCTCGGTGGTGGCAATTTCGCGTCCTCGATGACCAACATCAACGCCTTCTATCCGCAGCGCGAAAAGGGGTGGGCACTCGGGCTGAACGCCGGCGGTGGAAACATCGGTGTGCCTGTCATTCAACTCATCGGCCTTTTGGTCATCGCGACGATCGGCAACACGGCTCCCGAAATCGTGTGTGCCGTTTACCTCGTCTTCATTGCGATCGCCGCCGTCGGTGCCGCACTCTTCATGGACAACCTCGAGAACCAGAAGACCAACGGCCGCTCGATGATCGACGTTCTCAGGTCCTCCGATTCCTGGTGGATCGCGTTCCTCTACGTCGGAACGTTCGGCTCGTTCATCGGATTCAGTTTTGCGTTCGGTCAGGTTCTGCAGATCAATTTCCTTGCCGGAATCACCGACGGCGCACCCGCTACCGCAGCCCAGCAGGCACAAGCGTCGTTGCACGCAGCTCAGATCGCGTTTCTCGGACCTTTGCTCGGATCGATTTCACGACCCTTCGGTGGCAGGCTCGCCGACAAGATCGGTGGTGGCAAGATCACGCTGTATACGTTCGTGGCGATGGTCTTCTCCACCGGGATATTGGTCGCCGCAGGCACGTGGGACGACAACACCGCGGGTGCTGCCACCGGAACCATGATGACCTTCTTCGTGATCGGGTTCATTCTTCTGTTCCTTCTGTCCGGCATCGGCAACGGTTCGGTCTACAAGATGATTCCTGCGATTTTCGCCGCCAAGTCCGTTGAACTGCAGGGCATGAGCATCGAGGAACAGCAGCATTTCTCGCGCAGGATGTCCGGCGCTCTGATCGGAATTGCCGGTGCCATAGGGGCTTTGGGTGGTGTGGGAATCAACCTCGTGCTGCGAGCTTCGTACTCGGGCGCGGCGAAGTCCGCAACCACGGCTTTCTGGGTGTTTCTCGTTTTCTATGTTGTGTGCTGTGCAGTGACGTGGGCCGTTTATCTGCGCAAGCCGCGGGTTCTCGAAGGCGAGAAGACGGACGCGTCCGTCGCGGTCTGACTTCTTTTCTTCGAACATTGTTCGACACGAAATTCTCGAAAGGACAACTCACGTGAAGAACGCGGTGGTTGTAGGACACGGCATGGTAGGTCACCGATTCGTGGAGGCGCTCCGCGCGCGAGCCACCGCGTCCGACTGGAAGGTGACAGTGCTCTGCGAGGAGGCATTGCCCGCCTACGACAGAGTGGGGCTTTCGTCCTATGTGGGCGCCTGGGATCACCGGGAGCTTGCTCTGGCGGGCAACGACTATCTCGACGATACAGGCGATCTCGGTAACACAGCCGTCGATCTGCGAATCGGTGTACGAGCTGAGCACATCGACCGCACAACGAAGACGGTCACGACATCGACCGGAGAGACCGTCGACTACGACGCCCTCGTATTTGCTACCGGTTCCTACCCTTTCGTTCCTTCGATCACCGGGCACGATCGCCCGGAGTGCTTCGTCTACCGCACGCTCGACGACCTGGACCGGATCAGGACCTGCGCGGACGCTGCGGGTCCAGGCGCGGTGGGTGTCGTGGTGGGCGGAGGTCTACTCGGACTCGAAGCAGCCAACGCGCTGCAGAAGATGGGCATGACGCCCCATGTCGTCGAATTCGCTCCGCGACTGATGCCGCTTCAGGTCGACGAGGGTGGTGGCGCGCTGTTGGCACGTCTGGTCACCGACCTCGGGCTGACTGTCCACACCGGTGTCGGCACCTCGTCGATCAGCGAGAACGACGATGGGGCAGGGCTTTCGGTGGAGTTGTCCGACGGCAGTGTCATCGATGCAGCGCTGCTGGTGTTCTCGGCCGGTGTGCGGCCACAGGATCGACTTGCTCGGGACTGCGGCCTCGAACTGGGTGAGCGCGGCGGAATTTTGGTGGACATCGGTTGCTGCACGGGCGATCCCGATGTGTATGCCATCGGTGAATGCGCCGCGGTCGAAGGGACTTCCTACGGACTCGTCGCCCCTGGCTATTCGACGGCGGAGGTCGTGGCGGACCGACTGCTCGGTGGTTCAGCCGAATTTCCCGGTGCCGACATGTCCACCAAGCTCAAGCTCATGGGTGTCGACGTCGCCAGCTTCGGCGACGCCATGGCTCTCACACCGGGAGCGCTGGAGGTTGTCTTCAGTGACGCTCCGAAAGGGACGTACGCCAAGTTGGTCGTGTCCGATGATGCGAAGACCTTGCTCGGTGGAATCCTCGTCGGTGATGCTGCCGCGTACTCGATGCTTCGCCCGTTGGTCGGACGGGAACTTCCCGGCGATCCAGCATCGTTGATCTCTCCTGCTGCCGAGGAAGTCGGGATCGGTGCGTTGCCGGATGATGCGGAGATCTGCTCGTGCAACGGCGTGAGCAAGGGTGCGATCTGCAACGCGATCGCGGAGGGGGCCTGTGATCTCGCCTCGGTGAAGAGCTGCACGAGCGCCGGCACGACGTGTGGGGGATGCCTTCCGTCGATCAAGGCGCTTCTTGCCGCATCGGGTGTGGTGATGTCGAAGGTGCTGTGCGAGCACTTCGGTCATTCTCGTGCCGAGCTGTTCGAGATCGTTCGGGCGACGAACACCCGCACGTTCTCTTCGCTGATCGTCAAGTACGGCAAAGGGACTGGATGCGACATCTGCAAGCCGGTCGTAGCTTCGATCCTGGCCTCGACGTCCTCGGACCATATCCTCGACGGTGAGCAGGCATCTCTACAGGACACCAACGATCATTTTCTGGCCAACATTCAGAAGAACGGCACGTATTCCGTTGTTCCACGTATGCCGGGAGGAGAGTGCACGGCGGAACAACTCATCGTCATCGGTGAGGTGGCACGAGATTTCGGTCTGTACACCAAGGTGACCGGCGGTCAGCGAATAGACATGTTCGGAGCCCGCGTGGAGCAGCTACCTGCGATCTGGAAGCGGTTGGTGGACGCGGGCATGGAATCCGGTCAGGCGTACGGTAAGTCGTTGCGCACGGTCAAGAGTTGCGTCGGATCGAGTTGGTGCCGTTACGGCGTCCAGGATTCGGTGGGGATGGCCGTTGACCTCGAGAATCGATACCGAGGCCTGCGCTCGCCCCACAAGATCAAGTTCGGTGTCTCCGGTTGTGCTCGCGAATGTGCGGAGGCGCGGGGTAAGGATGTCGGCGTCATCGCTACCGAAGGTGGTTGGAATCTGTACGTCGGCGGTAATGGTGGCCAATCGCCCAAGCATGCGCGGTTGCTCGCATCGAATCTCGATGACGCCACCCTCGTCAGCTACATCGACCGGTACCTCATGTTCTATGTGCGGACCGCGGACCGTTTGCAGCGGACCGCGCCTTGGCTCGATGCGCTCGATGGTGGTCTCGAGCATCTGAAGGCCGTCGTCTGCGAGGACAGCCTGGGGATCGGCGCCGAACTCGAGGCCGATATAGACCGCCATGTGGCCGGTTACAAGGACGAATGGGCAGGCGTTCTCGAGGACGAGGAGAAGTTGGGCAGATTCGTCTCGTTCGTCAATGTGCCCGACGCGATCGATCCGACCATTGCCTTCGACGAGTCGGGTGAGCGCAAGGTTCCGGTGCTGATGGGGATGCCGGCCTTCGGCGGTTGAGATATCGCTCACAGCCTCCCACGGCATCGGACCGCATGTGCACATCTGAGTAACCGCTACTTAACGACCAAGAAACACGGGCAACGTGCAATAGCACCAGGAGGTACGTGATGACTGTCATCGAGTCTCGAACCAGCACCACCAGAAACAGGAACCAACAGTTCGCTGCGACATCGGGCACCGAATCCGCGCGCTCGTGGACTGCCGCGTGCACTGTCGACGCGCTCGTTCCTGGACGAGGCGTCGCCGTTCTGCTGAGAGGAGGAACCCAAGTGGCGTTGTTCGCATTGCCCGATGCGCGTGTGTTCGCGGTCGGCAACATCGATCCGTTCGGCCGGGCAGCAGTGATGTCCAGGGGTCTCGTCGGCGACCGTAACGGTGAACCCACCGTGGCCTCGCCATTGCTCAAGCAGGTCTTCTCTCTTCTCGACGGCCGATGCCTCGACGCCGTCGACATCTCGCTCGGATCTTTCGAGACCAAGATCTCGGGCGGCGTGATTTTCGTGCGTGGCGCATCGACATGAGCTCGACTGCCGAGACCGGGGAACCTCTGGCAGGATTCGCTGTCGGCATCACCGCGTCGCGGCGCGCCGAGGAGTTCGCGACGCTGCTCGTTCGGCGTGGAGCCTCGGTAATGCACGCGCCGGCCATCCGGATCATTCCGCTGTCCGACGACGCCGAATTGGAACGCGTCACCGCCGCCATCATCGCCGATCCGCCGACGATCACCGTTGCAACGACGGGAATTGGATTTCGAGGCTGGATCGAGGCAGCCGACGGGTGGGGTCAGGCCGAAAGCCTCGGAGCAGCGCTTGCGTCGTCTCGACTGCTGGCTCGTGGGCCGAAAGCCAAGGGGGCGATCCGCGCAGCCGACCTACGCGAAGAGTGGTCACCGGCATCGGAATCTTCGACGGAAGTGCTCGAACATCTTCTCGCAGAGGGGGTCGAAGGCAAACGGATTGCTGTGCAACTCCACGGCGCAACAACGGAGTGGGAACCGGTTCCAGACTTTTGTAAGGAGTTGCGTTCCGCCGGCGCGGAAGTGGTGCCCGTTCCGGTGTACCGCTGGATCGCACCGGACGACAGCGTTCCGATGGATCGCATGATCGAAGCAGTCATCGTCGGAGATCTCGACGCCATCAGCTTCACGAGCGCGCCCGCAGTGGCGTCCCTGCTGATGCGAGCACACGAGAACGGCGTTCTCGAACCTTTGCTGCAATCGATGCGTACCCGGGTGCTGCCGGTATGTGTAGGACCGATCACCGCCGCACCTCTCGAACAACTGAGCGTCGCGACGACGCAGCCGGCACGTGCTCGCCTAGGGGCGATGGCGCGTCATATCGCAGAGGAATTACCGCGACGCTCCCAACCCATGAGCGCGGGCGGCCACCTCCTGAGTGTGCGCGGCAAATGTGTCGTTGTCGACGGCGAAGTGCGTTCGGTGTCCCCGGCGGGCATGGCACTGCTCAAAACTTTGTCGACGCGACCTGGGCGAGTGGTATCCCGGGAAGATCTACTCGCATCGCTACCCGGCGGCGGGGGAGATACTCACGCCGTCGAAACGGCCATGACTCGACTTCGCTCCGCGCTCGGCGCACCGAAAGCCATTCACACCGTGGTCAAACGAGGCTACCGGCTTGCGGTCGACGAACCCGAGGTCACCGGGGAGTTCGAAGAGGACGAGGTTCCCGAACGAACCTCCATGTCCGCCATGCCCACTTGTGAAAGGAGCAATTTCTAGATGAAACCAGGTCCTGCCCTTGTACTGGTCGCCCACGGGACCAGAAATCCGCGCGGCGTGGAGATGATCGCCGAATTGGCCGATGTCGTGAGCGGGCAGGTCGGGGTGTCGCGGGTCGCTTTCGTGGACGTCCTCGGACCCTCTCCATCCGAGCTTCTTCGCGAGGTCCATGGGCCTGCCGTCGTGGTCCCGGCATTTCTGGCCTCGGGATACCACGTACACACCGATGTACCCCGTGAGGTCACCGACAGCGGTCACCGGAGCGTGACAGTCACTCGCGCACTCGGACCGGACCCGGTGCTCGCCAGGGTGCTGCTCGAACGACTGAGCCAAGCAGGATGGCGTCCCGGGGACGCCGTCGTCCTCGCCGCAGCAGGTTCGTCCGATGCCCGGGCACAACTCGAGCACCGCCGTGCCGCTGACATGCTCGCGAGGATCGCCCGCGTCGACGTCGCCGTGGCCCATATCGCCATCGCGTCACCCGCAAACGCGGTCGTCCCGGACACAGTCACCGCCCTACGTGCACAGGGACACGGCCGAGTGTTCCTGGCCTCGTATCTACTTGCGCGCGGCCTCTTTCACAATCGACTTGCCGAGGCAGGCGCCGACGGCGTCGCCGAACCGCTGGGTGTGCACCCCGCCATCGTCGACCTCGTCGTGGATCGATACCGCGAAGGTGCTCGGCAGTTCAACGCACGATCGGCAGCAGTTCCACCGGTTCGGTCGAGCTGACCTCGGCCGGCACCACGGCCAACGCGTCGTGATCGATCAGGTGGAGCAAGTGTGCTGTGCGAACAGCGGTGTCTGCTCGCCATTCGGTGCCTTCGCGCACCACCGGAACGATCCGAGCCGTCGGCGAACCCACGGCTTCCGGGTTGGTCAGGTAGCCGAGGCGAGGGGCGCTCGGAGTACTTGCGGTGAGTGCTTCGACCACAGTGGGCGCAATGAGCAGAAGAGTCCCGATGGCAGCCAGTGGATTACCCGGTAACCCCAGCACCACTCGCCCGCTCGGCAGTACCGCGGTGATCTGAGAGCCGCCTGGGCGCACCAGGATTCGACCGACCACTGTGTCGGCATCTGCGTGAACCAGTGCCGTACGGAGTTGATCCGCGGCACCCGCTCCTGTTGCTCCGACGACGATCGTGATGTCCGCTGCCGTCGACGCAGTCAACAAATCTTCGAACGCCGTCGGTGAATCGGGGAGGTACACCGTGTCGACGACGGTGATTCCGCACGCGTGAAGATACAGGGGAAGAATCGGTCCGAGCGTGTCGCGTGTCTGCCCTGCTTCGAGTGGACCGGACGCTTGTATCTCGTTGCCGCTCAGTACAATTTGCGCACGAACCGGGCCGCGGACCGTCAGCTTGGCGACCTCTGCGCTCAATGCGACCGACACGACTGCAGGAGACACCGACGTGCCGGCAGGCGCGAGCTCGGCACCGGCGTGCCAATCCTCACCGCGGCGTCGCGTGTCGTCCTGCTGCGTGACGTTCGGTGACAACCGCAACTGTCCGTCGGAATCGAGCTCGACGAATTCGTCGCGGACCACTGAGGTCGCGCCTGCTGGAACGTGTGCGCCGGTGGCGATTCGAACAGCGTGGCCCTCCGGAATGGCCGCAAGTCCACTGGTTCCGGCATAGGCGATGTCCGCTCGAACAGTCCAGGGGCCGCTTCCGGACACCGCATAGCCATCCATGGCCGATATGTCGACGTAGGGGAGTGGACGGGCAGCGATCATCGGCTCGGCCAGTACCGTGCCACGCGCCTCCAGCGGTGGTACTCGTCGGGTTGCGCCAGGGGTGAGTCTTTCTCGAATCCGCTTGCGGGCCTGGTCGACGGTGAGAGCCGGCGGTATGGAATCGGCGACGGCACGTTGTGCTCGTGCCCGGTAGAGATCCCCGACGGTATCGCAATCACCGGATACTTCGGAAAGGTCGAGGACTGCATGGTCGTCGGGGGTGATCGATCGCATGGATCGGTTCGCAAGTGTGTCCATTCGGGTCAGTGTCGCCACCAACTTCGAACGATCCCACACACCGAAAAGGTATTGCGTTCGGCCTGTTTCGTCCCGGACGAACGTCGCACCCGCAGAGTTGGTCAGTGACGCAGCGAGAAGGGCGTCGACGCTGCTCGCGTCGATGAAGGGTAGGTCCGCGGCAAGAATGACTACCACTTCCGCCACTGACTCCTGCAGTGCTCTCAGACCGGCTGCGACCGCCGCGACCGGCCCCGATCCGGGCGGCGACTCCTGCGTCTGGCGGACACGAGAATCCAGCTCGTGCCGGGTAGGCCCCACCGTCACGATCAGACCGGCGTGCAGCACGGCCTCCACTGCGATCCCGATCATGCTTCGCCGTCCGACGGTCAACGCAGGTTTGTCGACCCCGCCCATCCGTGAACCGCGTCCCCCGGCCAGGACGATCGCGTCGAACTTCGGATTTTCGCTGTTCACGTCGGGAGCGGGACGTTCTGCAACCGAACCTGGCCACGTGCAAGTGCTTTTCCGCTGTCGGATGCAGTGATGGTGACGAGCCACAGTTGCTGAATTCTGCCTTGCTGCAACGGTTCTGCCAGTACATCGATGCGGCCGCCCTTGCTGGCGCGAAGAAAGTCGGTTGCGTTGTGGACCCCGACGGCGAACTCGCCTCGTCCTTTGACCGCTTCGCTGGCCCCGATACTCGCAGCCGACTCCACCGCGGTCGTGTAGACCCCGCCGTGCACCACTCCCCATGGGGTGAAGTGTTCCGGGGTGAGCTCGATGTGACCCGCGACGCGTGTTCCCGAGACCTCGTCGACGACCAATCCGGCGCTCGCGACGAATTCACTCGCAGTGGCAAGTGCGTACTTGGCGGTCGGACGCGGATCGAATTGTCCCAGGTTCATTCTTCCAGGTTAGTGCGCGAACTGGATTCAGGTAGCCGATGACTACGGGGTGGGCCGTCGAGGCCGCACCGACCACCACTTCGCACAATGACGGGAAGCCAGGCCAACGATGCCACAGGGATCACCAGAAGCAGTCCTATTATCAACATGACTCATTATTGGACTATATTCGGCGAGATTTACTAGGGCCTGTGTGTGAAACTGGACTGATGTCATCCCGCGTCGGCTCTTCCGCCAATACCGCCGATCCCCAGGCCGAGACAGATGCGCGCACGCTTGCCGGACTGATGGGATCGGTCAAGATCGAGGGGATGCCGCTCTACCGTTCGTTGGCGAATCAGTTGCGGAGAATCATTGCCGACGGCACGGTCCCGGCGGGCAAGAGACTGCCGCCCGAACGGGTGATGTCGGCCCAACTCGGCGTCAGCCGTGTGACGGTCACCTCCGCGTACCGGGAATTACGCGAGCAAGGCTGGGCGGCAGCTGTACACGGGGCAGGTACCTTCGTCGCGGTCCCCAGTGACGGGGGTTCCTGGGTATCGATGATGGGCTCGGAGGGTTCGAGCGTTCTCGATTTCGTCAATGCGGCGCCGGAGGCCTCGCCGCTCCTTGCGGATGCTCTCGTCGACGCGGTGTCGTCACTGGCGAAGACCATAGCGGGGCACGGCTACACCCCACCGGGCACCTCGGATCTACGCAGAGCCATCGCGGACAGATACTCCCGTCGCGGCCTGCCATGATCGAGCAAGCCGCCGCCGTCCGATTGTTCGCGGTGTTCGACGATATTGTCGCCGAGCGTGTCACAGGGGTACGTGAGCGCAGAGATCTGCTCGTCTCACGGGTGGCTACTCAATTGCCCGACTGGACATTTCGCGTTCCCGACGGGGGATTGTCGCTGTGGTGCGGACTGCCGCAAGGATTGTCCTCGCAGGATCTGGTTCGCCGTGCGGCTACCCGCGATCTGCTCCTTGTGTCGGGAACAAGATTTGGAACCGGCTATGCCTTCGACGACAGGCTGATCCTTCCGTTCACAAGATCCGCTTCGGAAATTGCTGCGGCGGTGGACGTACTGGCCAAGGTGGTAGCAGGAGATCTCGGCCTGCGGGCCGAGCCGCTTGCCGTCGAGCACGTCGTCTGAAGTTGTTCAGCCCAGATCGAAGCGGGCAGTTCGGAGGTCGACACGGCCGTCGCGAATGCTGACACCCTCACCCTGTAGCTCGGCGAGTTGCCGTGTCGCCAGATGTGCGGCCGGTCTCCCGTTGGCGGGCACGACGCGGTGCCAAGGTAGGTCGGCCGAGTCGGTGCGCAAGATCCACCCGACTGTTCGAGGACTCGACAAGCCGGCGGCCGCTGCGATATCGCCGTAGGTCACAACCCTACCCGGCGGAACCGAGGCAACGATCTCACGTACCCGCTCGACGTGTTCCTCCGTCGTCGCAGCCATCTACAACAGTTCGAGGACCAACTTGGCAACCTCTTTGGGTTTCGCCTGGGCCACCATGTGATTGCAATCCAACTGGACAAGAGTGAGATTCTCGCCCAATTGCTCGCGGAACGCGGCCTTCAGTTCCTTGCTGACATACGGAGGCTGCACTTTCTTTGCCTGAACGACGACGGTCGGTGTACCCGGCGGCGGTACCACCAACGGCCTGGCCAGTTCGCCCCAGGACGCGACTGTTGCAGCGGTGGAAGTCCGCCATTTGACTCGGCCGTCGTCCATCGTCTCGAGGTGCTGGTCGACCTCGAGATCGAGTAGCGCGTGCGGTACATCGGCCCATGCACCGTTGATCTTTTCGGCCTTTGCTTCCTCGGCGTCCGTGTAGTCGGAATGCACCGCGGTCAGTTCGGCCACTTCGAGCAGGTCGACGGGGTCGAGTCCGATCGCCGGATCGAGCAGAACGAGCCCGCGGACGAGCTCGGGATGCTGCACAGCAAGGTGGACTGCCAACGCACACCCGTACGAATGGCCGACGACGAGCACAGGACCGTGGGCATGGTTGTCGAGAAGTGTCTTGAGTCCATCGACCTGCGCGCCGATATCCCACGGCGGCGTCCAAGGCGATCGGCCGTGGCCGATCAGGTCCGGAGCGAGCACTCGGGCCTGCGGAAGATAATTGTCGGCAAGGTCACCCCAGCGAGCACCGTGGCCGGTCATCCCATGGATTGCGAGGATCTCGGGTCCGGTGTCCGGGCCGTACTGGTGAAAGTTCAATTCTGGCACCGCTGACACTATGCCGCATCGCGGCCCGACCCACATCACGTGGACGAGAAACCGAGCATCGAACATGCGCACGGCTGAGGGTCTGTCGGTGGCGCATGATCGAATCCTCTCCATGACTACGGCGAATCCGAGCGGAGTACCGACCATCAGCGGCGGCGGTACCACCACGCTCGTTCGGGCGCCCAAGGTGAAGTCCCCTCGCCGCATCTGGACGGGGCCCGCTGCCCGCCTTCTTGCCAGCGACGAGAATGCGGCCGAAGCCGCATCGAACGGATCGCCGGGTTGGAACCCGTGGCAAGTCCTCGGTGGGCCGGGCACGGGAAAGACCGCACTGGTCGCCGACTACGCGGTGTCGCGAATCGAGCGTGGCGACCCAGAATCGGTGCTGGTACTGACGCAATCGAAGCGCGCTGCCACGGCGGTCCGGGAAGAAATAACTGCTGGACTGTTCGCCGGGGAGCGCGCACCACGTGCAACTCGTGAGCCACTGGTTCGGACCGTTCACTCCTATGCGTTCGCCGTTCTCCGCCTGCAGGCAGCTATCTACGGCAATCCGCCACCACGATTGCTCACCGGTGCCGAGCAGGACGCAGTGGTGCGAGAGATGTTGCGGGGAGACATCGAAGACGGAGCCGCTGATTGGCCCGAACGCGTGCGCCCTGCTCTCGGCATGTCGGGATTCGTCACCGCGGTTCGTGACCTGATGCTCCGCTCGGCCGAGCGTGGCCTCGGCCCGGAAGATCTCGTCAAGCTCGGGCGTCGGCACACTCGCCCTGAGTGGGTCGCAGTGGGAAAGTTCGCGGCCAGATACGAGCAGTCGATGCTGCTGCGTAGTGCTGTCGGGGTAGAGGCAGCGGGAGCGACGGCGCCCGGCCTCGATGCTGCCGAGCTCATCGGCAGCGCGCTCATGGCGTTCGCCACCGACCCCGAGTTGTTGGCGTCGGAGCGCGCTCGGATCAGACATCTCGTGTTGGACGATGCACAGCATCTGGACCCCCAGGCGGCGCAGCTGGTTCGGCTCATCGGCATCAACACCGAGAGCACAGTGATAGCCGGAGATCCGGACCAGTCCGTGTTCACTTTCCGCGGTGCCGATCCGTCTTTCGTCGCCGATCTCGCCGAGCCTGGTTCGGAGCGACGGATCGTCCTCGATCGAAACTTTCGCAGTAGCAGCGAGATTGCCGAGATCACCGGACCGATCGCGGGCAGGCTCTCCGGAACAGGAAGGCACCGAGGTGCAGAAGGGGTGAGAGAGCCACGATACGGTGCAACTCGCACCCTCGTTCAGACCCTGCCGTCAGTGGCCAAGGAAGCGGCACTCATCGCCGACGCCATGCGACGAGCGCATCTCGACGACGGAATGCCCTGGTCGGACATGGCCGTCGTAGTGCGATCCGTGCCCAGGACGATCGCGCCACTGCGGCGGGCGTTGCAATCCGCAGGTGTACCGATCGTCACCCCTGCCTCCGAGATTCCCGTGCATCGGCAACACGGGGCGGTCGGTCTACTGCTCGTGCTGCGTGCGATCGTGGACGAATCCTTCGACGGTGAAGATGCTTTGGCATTGTTGTCCGGCCCGATCGGCGGTGCGGACCCGGTGAGCCTGCGCCGGTTGCGCCGCGGAATTCGTCGTATCGAGCTCTCGTCGGGAGGCGAACGTGACTCTGCCGAACTGCTGCGCGCCGTGATCGTCGAGTCTGCACAACCCACTGAGTCTGCACAACCCACTGAGCCTGCACAACCCACTGAGTCCGACGACCACGACGCGTCAGCCCGTCGCAGTGCCCGCTTCGTCTCAGCGTTGTCCGATGTCGAATCCGCACCGTTGCGCAAGGTGCTCGGGGTCGTCCGAAAAGCGTCCGCGCGCCGAAGCCGCGGGGTCGAGGACGTGTTGTGGGCAGCGTGGCAGGCATCGGGCTTGGAGAGGCGCTGGGCCGCCAGCTCGACGCGGGGTGGATCCACTGGTGCGCAAGCAGATCGGGATCTCGACGCCGTCGTCGCGTTGTTCGAATCAGCCGCCTCGTATGTCGACCGGTTACCGCAGGCGGGACTCGCAGGGTTCGTCGACTACATCTCCGGACAGCAGATTTCGACGTCCAACTCCATCCGTTCGACCGTGCAACCCGATGCGGTCACGGTGCTGAGTGCGCATTCAGCAGCTGGTCGGGAGTGGGAACTGGTCGCAGTCGCGGGCGTACAGGAAGGCTTGTGGCCGGGGCTTCGCTCGCGGGGAAGCCTTCTCGGCACCGAGGCCCTGGTCGATCTCGCTGCCGGAATCGCCGACGCCGGAGAGCTCATCGATGACAAGCTGTCGAAGACCGCACCCCTGCTGGCCGCGGAACGCAAGCTGTTTCTCGTTGCCTGCTCCCGTGCCCGGTCGGTGCTGCTGGTGACCGCCGTGGATTCGAGTACTGGGGACACCGATCTGGTGAGGTCTCGGTTCATCGACGAGCTCCAGGGGAGGGGAGAGCCGGATCTCGATGCGCCCCACACCCCGCCGGCATACGTGTCCGGTCGCATCCTGGCGCTGCCGATGCTCGTCGCAGAGTTACGCAGCGCGGTATGCGATCCGATTGTCGCAGAGAAGGATCCAGCAAAGCATGAGCGGGCCGCGCAGCAACTTGCTCGGCTGGCGCGGGCGGGTGTGAAAGGGGCGGACCCCAAAGAGTGGTTCGGTATCGGTGGAGTCAGTACCGATTCTTCCCTGTGGACCCTCGAAGACGGGCCGGTACCGCTCTCGCCCTCGACGGTCGAGCAGCTCACTACGTGCCCTCTGCGTTGGATGCTCGATCGGCACGGTGGAAACGACGGTGCCAATACGCACGCCGTCACCGGCACTCTCGTGCATACCCTCGTGCAGGCTGTGGCCGGCAAGATGCCACCGGAGCAGGTTCGGAGGGCACTCGAAACTGCCTGGGATGGCGTGGACTTGGGCTCGCAGTGGTATTCGCGGCACGAGCTGGAAAGAACCGAAGCCATGTTGAATACCTTCGAGGCATGGCTTCGCGGTACTCGCGGCGAACTCACCGAAGTAGGCGTCGAAGTCGAGGTCGACGGAATTCTGGAGTCACGGTCCGAGGGAGAACCGTCGGTTGCTCTTCGCGGACGGATCGACAGACTCGAGCGTGATGCCGACGGGCGTCCCGTGATCATCGACGTCAAGACGGCCAAGACCGTGATGTCGAAGGAAGACGCCCGCAGACATAGTCAACTGGCGACGTATCAGGTCGCCGCCGCGGCGGGTGCCATCGAAGGTGAGCCCGCGGGAGAACCAGGAGGAGCGCGGCTGGTGTTCGTGGCCAAATCCCACAACAAGGATGGGGCGACGCAGCGAATCCAGCCGGCGCCGACACCGGAGGTCCTCGAGGAATGGCGAAATACCGTGCACGATGCCGCGTCCGCGACACAGGGGCCGACGTTCGCCGCGTTCGTCAATGACGGGTGTCGACACTGCCCGGTGAAATCGAGTTGCCCAGCACACGAGACCGGCAGACAGGTGACCGACCGATGATGGCTCGTTCCAAGAATCGGGCTCCGATCGACGTCGGTTCAGCTCGAATCGATCCGATCGAACTGGCGAGCGCTCTCGGACAGAAGCATCCACCGACCCCCGAACAAGCTGCTGTCATCGCATCTGCGTTCGGTCCGACACTCGTGGTCGCCGGCGCCGGTGCCGGTAAGACCGAAACGATGGCAGCGCGAGTGGTGTGGATGGTGGCCAACGGCTTCGTAGACCCGGACAGCGTCCTCGGTCTCACCTTCACCAGAAAGGCTGCCCAGCAACTGACGTCGAGGATCCGAGCGCGCCTGGCGCGGCTGGCTGGATCTGATGTCGTGCGGGCACTCGACCCCAGTCTGCAGCTACGCGACCGTATCGTGAGCGGAGAACCAGAGGTCAGCACGTATCACTCGTACGCCGGACGATTGTTGACCGAGCACGGGTTGCTGTTGCCGATCGAGCCCTCGGCCACATTGCTCTCGGAAACCGAACTGTGGCAGCTTGCCCACCGCGTCGTCAGCACCTGGGACGGAGACCTCGATACCGACCGCAACCCGACCTCGATCACCGAGACCGTATTGGCTCTGTCGGGCCAACTCGCCGAGCACCTTGTCGATCCCGATGATCTGCGACAGGCACACACCGATCTGGACAAGCTCGTACACACACTCGCGCCGGGTGCAGGGCAGCGCGGGGGTCCCACGAAAGAACTTCTCGACATTCTCGATGCGCAACATAAGCGAGTTGCGCTGTTGCCCCTCGTGAGCCGTCTCGCCGAGACTCTTCGACGTGAAGGTGCACTCGACTTCGGGAGCCAGATGTCCATGGCTGCACGAGTGGCTGCCGAGCATCCCGAGGTGGGCCGATCCGAGCGAGAACGATTCCGGTTGGTGCTGCTCGACGAATACCAAGACACCGGGCACGCTCAAAGAGTTTTGCTGTCTTCACTGTTCGGAGGAGGTTCCGACTCCGCCCTTGCCTTGACAGCAGTGGGAGATCCGATGCAGTCGATCTACGGTTGGCGCGGTGCTTCGGCAGCCAACCTTCCGCGTTTCGCAACGGATTTTCCGTTGGTGGGAGGTGCGCCTGCCCCGCGGCTCGAACTCTCGACCAGCTGGCGCAACCCACCGGAGGCGCTCGAGCTGGCCAACCTCGTGACAGCGCCGCTCCGGCAAACAGGAGTCAGTGTGCCGACACTTCACGCCCGTCCGGGGGCCACCCCAGGCGATGTTCGATTGACGGTCACCGACACAGTGCTCAGTGAACGCGAGTGGGTGGGCGACCGGATAGCAGGGGAGTATCGGTCCGCAGCCGAGAACGGACGCACACCCCCCACCGCCGCAGTGTTGGTGCGGCGCAACGCCGACGCCGAACCGATAGCCGAGGTGCTGCGTGAGCGAGGCCTTCCGGTAGAGGTCGTGGGGCTCGGCGGCCTGCTCCACATCCCGGAAGTCGCCGACGTGATCGCGATGCTCAGGGTAGTGGCCGATCCGTTGGCAGGTAGCGCAGCAATGCGAATTCTCACCGGTTCTCGCTGGCAAATCGGTGCCGCGGACCTTCGTGCGCTTTCTCGCCGGGCCAGAGAACTGGGCATAAGGTCCGGCTATGGGGCAGTGGGACGCGTCGAGGATGCCGCAGAACTGGACGCTGCGCTCGGGAGTTCGTTGCCCGGTGAGCAATCCGAAGATGCGGGTCTGGCGGACGCAATCGCCGATCCAGGCCCGGCAGAGCACTATTCGGAGATCGGCCGAAGACGGATCACTGCACTCGCCGCAGAGCTGCACACGTTGCGTGAGCGCATCGGTCAGCCGTTGACCGAGCTCGTCGCAGACATCGAACGGCTGATGGGAATCGGGACCGAGGCGCAGGCGCGCACACCGTTCACAACTGGAGGAGACGTCGGCCGGGAACATCTCGACGAGTTCGCCGGTGTCGTTGCTGATTACGCGGACAACCCCAAGGCGACGATCACAGGGTTTCTGTCGTTCCTCGCGGCCGCGGAAACAGTCGAGAACGGTTTGGCCCCCGGCGAGGTCGAGGTGTCTCCGCATCGCGTGCAGGTGCTCACTGTGCACTCGGCGAAGGGTTTGGAATGGGAAGTCGTTGCTGTGCCCCATGTCTCGAAAGGGGTGTTCCCGTCGTCGACTGCGTCCTCGACCTGGCTCGGCGCAATGGCCGAGCTCCCGCCTGCCCTCCGAGGAGACAGAGCGCTCGATGCGGAGGGTTCCGACGGCGTGCCCGTGTTGGATCTGAGTGAGCTGTACACCAGAAAGGATCTCCAAGAAGCTGTCGGTCGCCACAAGGACGCGCTGGCCCGCCGCCGTCTCGCCGAGGATCGACGATTGTTCTACGTTGCGCTTACCCGAACGGAGCGTGCGCTGTTCGTTTCCGGCCACCAGTGGGACGAGACCGGTTCCAAGCCTCGCGGTCCGTCGCCGTTCCTGGACGAGCTGAAGAAGTTCGTCGACGAGTCCGCCGCCACAGGGTCCGCGCCGGTCGCAGTGATCGACGGATGGGCTCCAGCACCGGAAAGCGGTACTGCCAATCCGCTGAGCGCAGAGCCGTATTCAGCGATCTGGCCACGCGACCCGCTCGGTGCACGCCGCCCTGCCGTGGAGAACGGCGCGCGCTCGGTGATCGCGGCGCTTTCGGTATCGACGTCGCAGCATGAGGCGGACCCTGAGAGCGTCGAGGATCCTGAGAATTGGGCTGCCGATGTCGATGCACTCCTGGCCGAACGCGAGGGGCGCTTTCACCCGACGGTGACCGTCGCGTTGCCAGAGAATCTTTCGGTCAGCCAATTGGTCGACCTCGCTGCAGATCCCGATGCGTTGGCCGAACGGCTCCGGCGACCGCTACCGTTCCCACCGAACCCGCTCGCGCGGCGCGGGACAGCCTTTCACGCGTGGATCGAACGGCGGTTCGGGGCAACTCGATTGCTCGACCTGGACGAACTTCCGGGCTCTGCGGACGACGGCGCGGCGGCCGACATCGATCTGGAGATTCTGCAGCACGCTTTTCTCGCGTCCGATTGGGCGCTCCGGAGCCCGATCGAGGTCGAGGTTCCCTTCGAAACATCGGTCGCGGGCACAGTTCTGCGCGGTCGTATCGATGCGGTGTTCGCTGATTCGGACGGAGGCTGGACGGTGATCGATTGGAAGACCGGAAAGGAACCGACAGCCACCGAAGAGGAGTCGGTGGTCATGCAGCTGGCGGCCTATCGAATCGCCTGGGCTGAACTGATGTCGGCCACTCGCCCCGAATCGGACCCTGTCCCGCTCGACAAGGTTCGTGCGGCGTTCCACTACGTGCGCAGCGGCCGGACTGTCGCCCCGAGGGACCTGCCGGACGCGAAGACGCTCGCCGCACTCATCGACGGAACCCCGCACGGGGAATTAGCCAGCGAGGCATAGGTTTTCGAAGCGACCTAGGATGCGTTACGGCGTGCTTTCAGTGCTTGGGTCACCAACGGTATTTGAAGGGGAAGCCGGGCTATCAACGCAGCCTTGACTACGGGGGAGGTCTTCGGATTCTGGACATACCGTCGTGCAAGGTCGATGTTCGCGGGGAATACGGCCACGAAGAGCGCGGCGGCCAATGCGCCTCCGAGACGTCTGGTCCGCGGCACCGCGAGCGTCGCAGCGACGGCAAGTTCGGCCACCCCTGATACCTGGGTGTAGGTACGTGCTTTGCCCGGCAATGCAGCAGGAACCTGAATGTCGAAGTACTGGGGCGTGACGAAGTGGAGAACGCCCGCGCCGCCCAATATCACCGCAAGGCGGACTGCTGCAGCCTGGCTTTTGTGCTCGCTCATGCGTATACCGTGCCACACGGGTATCGGTGAAACTCTCGGCAGCGGTACTACTGAGCGCTCGAACAGGGTTACGCTGCCAGCCGTGGATGATATCGACATAGGTGGCCGACGTGGCAGGTAGGTTACGAGCGCGTTTGACCGCCGGGGACACGCTGACCGACAGACCCGACTTTGCACTCGTGGGCGTACTTCGCGTGCCCGAACTACAGAGCAGTCCGTGGCGCGCAATCTATCGACGCATTCTGGTCGCACTGGCAGTGTTGCTTTTCGCGGCGCTGATCGTATGGATCGACCGAGACGGCTACATAGACGCGCAGGGCGACGAACTCTCGTTTCTCGATTCCCTCTATTACGCAACCGTCTCGCTCTCCACGACCGGTTACGGCGATATCACCCCGATCACGCCGTCGGCGAGGCTGGTGAATATTCTCGTCCTTACGCCGCTACGAATCTTCTTCCTCATCTTGTTGGTCGGTACGACGCTCGCAGTACTCACCGAGCGCTCCCGGCAGGCATTCAAAATTCAGCGTTGGAGGCACAAAGTGCGCAATCACACCGTGGTCATCGGCTTCGGAACCAAGGGCCGCACTGCTGTGGACGCCATGCTGGGTGACGGTGTTCCTGCGTCGGAGATCGTCGTCGTCGACACCGACCCCGCTGTGCTGGAATCGGCGTCGAGCATGGGGTTGGTGACCGTGCACGGTTCGGCTACCAAGTCCGATGTTCTTCGGTTGACCGGTGCACAACATGCGGCAGCGATCATCGTCGCCACCAACCGGGACGATACCGCGGTCCTGGTGACGCTGACCGCGCGCGAGATCGCGCCCAAAGCGAAGATCGTCGCGGCGATCAGGGAAGCAGAGAACACTCACCTGCTGCGGCAATCCGGTGCAGACTCGGTGGTCGTGTCTTCCGAGACGGCCGGCCGACTGCTGGGAATCGCTACGACGACGCCGAACGTCGTGGAAATGATCGAGGATCTTCTGACTCCCGAGGCGGGCTTCGCCATCGCAGAACGCGAAGTCGAACGCGACGAGGTCGGGGGTTCTCCTCGCCATCTGAACGACATCGTTCTGGGGGTTGTCCGCGGCGGCAAGCTCTTCCGTGTCGGATCGCCCGAGGTCGATGCAGTCGAGGCGACCGACCGGTTGCTCTACATTCGTCGCGTCGGCGACTGACGACGGGATCGCGAGGAGGCGAGCCTGCGTTCGCCCGGCGTAGTCGCTCGAGTCCTACGGCAGGGTCCCACGCCTCCACGATAGTGTCGTCGTTGTGCCACGATTCGAACTTGCTCAACCTCCGCTTCTGTCACGGTCGCCGCTCGATCGCGCCGAGGAGTCGAGAAAAGATGCCGAAACTCTTCGGGCCGGCTGGCCGACCGCGAAAGTCGTGCAGATCGATCACCGAGGTCGGCTCCGGATCGACACATCGGGTCTGGTCTACACACCTGCTTCCGACGTCGCGGCCGAGCCTGCGCTGGATGCAGTCTTTCTCGGAGTTCGAGACGGTCACCATCTTTGGGCTCAGCGCGTAGGCGCACTGACCGGGGAGTTGGGGGATCTACGAACAATTGGAGAACGTCTCGACGAGACCGAGTTGTCGATTCTGACCACTGCGCTCGCCATCCTCAATTGGCACGCCAGAGCCAGCTTCAGCGCTATCGACGGGGCAGCGACCACGCCGTCGGCCGCAGGATGGTCGCGGACGAGCACATCCGATGGTCATGAGGAGTTTCCTCGCACGGACCCCGCGGTCATCTGTCTCGTTCACGACGGTGCCGACCGGGTCCTGCTCGCACGTGCACCGACGTGGCCGGAGCGAAGGTTCTCCATTTTGGCGGGATTCGTCGAGGCGGGGGAGTCCCTGGAAACATGTGTCGTACGCGAGATCGCCGAAGAAGTCGGCATCGCCGTGTCCGACATCACCTACCTGGGAAGTCAGCCATGGCCGTTTCCCCGGTCGGTGATGATCGGCTTCTCGGCAGTAGGCGACCCGGAAGTACCCTTGCAATTTCTGGACGGCGAAATAGTCGAGGCCCATTGGTTCGACCGCGAGGAAGTGCGAGCTGCGCTGAAGTTGGGGGACTGGGCAGCAGAATCCGATTCACGGCTGCTACTTCCCGGGTCCATCTCTATCGCACGCGGAATGCTCGAGGCATGGGCCGCCGCCGACTAGCGGTCTCGGCCCGGGCTCCTTACATCGACAAAGCGCTTTTCACTGCAGCGAGTGAGGGATTGGTTGCAGTGGTGCCGTCGGCGAACAACACGGTGGGGACGATGTGGTTGCCTCCGTTGACACTGCCCACGAACTCGGCCGACGCCGGATCTTTCTCGATGTCGATCTCTTTGTACTCGATACCGGCTTCGTCCAGTTGGGTCTTCAGCCTGCGGCAGTAGCCACACCACGTAGTGGAGTAGACGGTGAGTGCGGCCTGGTTTTCGGAAGTAGTCACGGGGAGACTCAACACCGTCCGGTGTGTGATTGTTCCATGGCAGCAGTCGGCCAGCCGGCGTCCGGAACCGCGCTCCAAGAACCGTCGGTGCCTCCTGACATGATGGTCGGCATGCCAGTGGACTCGATGATCGCCGGGTTGGATCCCGAACAGTCTGCTGCCGTGTCGGCGCCACGTGGTCCCGTGTGTGTGCTGGCGGGTGCAGGAACAGGTAAGACTCGGACCATCACCAGGCGGATTGCGCACCTGGTCTCGGCCGGGCACGTATCGGCGGGCCAGGTGCTTGCGGTGACCTTCACCGCACGCGCGGCAGGGGAGATGCGTGGCCGCCTCCGCGAGTTGGGTGTCGGTGGTGAAGGTCCACCGGTGCAAGCGAGGACCTTTCACGCTGCCGCGCTCAGGCAGCTCAAGTACTTCTGGCCGCAGGTTGTCGGTGACACCGGTTGGCAACTGCTCGATCGCAAGTTCGCACTGGTGAGCCAGTCCGCCCATCGTGCGGGTGTGTCGACGTCCACCGATTCGATCCGGGACCTGGCGGGTGAAATCGAATGGGCCAAAGGTTCGCTCGTTGCGCCCGAGGACTATCCCGCGGTAGCGGCACGCCTGCATCGAGAAGTTCCCATGGACGCGTCGAAGGTCGCATCGGTCTACGCGGGTTACGAGGACCTCAAGACTCATGGCGGCGACGGCATGTTGCTCGACTTCGACGATCTGCTGTTGCACACCGCGG
The DNA here is from genome assembly GCF_002091955.1 of Rhodococcus sp. 1168. Classification (GTDB taxonomy): domain Bacteria; phylum Actinomycetota; class Actinomycetes; order Mycobacteriales; family Mycobacteriaceae; genus Rhodococcoides. Next base: position 157,755 of record NZ_MKKY01000072.1, read on the forward strand.
CTGCTCTCGAGGAGCACTCCGCGGTCGCCGACGAATTCCGCGAGAGATACCGATGCTTCGTGGTGGACGAGTACCAGGACGTGACGCCGCTTCAGCAGCGAGTCCTCGACGCTTGGCTCGGAGAACGCGACGATCTCACCGTCGTCGGAGATGCGAATCAGACAATCTATTCCTTCACCGGTGCGACCCCGCGATACCTCCTCGACTTCTCCCGACGTTTTCCCGACGCCACAGTCGTCCGACTCGAGCGCGACTACCGTTCGACACCCGAGGTCGTGTCGTTGGCCAACCGAGTCATCGGCGCAGCGCGAGGCCGCATCGCCGGCACCAGGTTGCAGTTGATCGGGCAGCGCCCGTCAGGGCCGGAACCAGAGTTTTTCGAATACGACGACGAGCCGGCCGAGGCCGACGGAGTCGCCCGCGCTGTGAAGAGGTTGATTGCTTCGGGTGTCGCACCTTCCGAAATCGCGGTGCTGTATCGGATCAACGCTCAGTCGGAGGTTCACGAGCAGGCATTGACGGAATTGAAGATCCCGTACCAGGTTCGAGGCGGCGAAGGATTTTTCAACAGACCGGAAGTGCGCCAAGGTCTTTCCGCTTTGCGGACGGCGTCGGGTCGAGACGATCTCCCGCTAGAGTCCAAGTCGGGTGAGGGTGTTCCCTCACTCGTGCGCGCCGTTCTCGCACCGCTCGGTCTGACCGCAACGGAACCAGCGGGTGCTCAGGCTCGTGAGAAGTGGGCCTCGCTCGGCGGTCTGGTTCAGGTGACCGAGGAACTGCTGGCGCAGGATCCCGACTTGGACCTCGATCGCCTCCTGGGCGAACTCGCGGCGCGTGCCGAGGCGCGACATCCACCGGTTGTACAGGGCGTCACCCTGGCTTCCCTGCACGCAGCGAAGGGGCTGGAGTGGGATGCAGTGTTTCTCGTCGGACTTGCCGACGGAACGCTTCCCATCTCGCACGCGCTGGGCAATGATCCGAGTTCGACCAATGATGCTGCTATCGAAGAGGAGAGGCGGCTCCTCTACGTCGGTGTCACGCGCGCGAGGGTGCATCTTCATCTGTCGTGGGCGTTGGCTCGCAACGAGGGCGGGCGGAAGTCGCGTCGCCGATCTCGCTTTCTCAACGGGTTGATTCCGGAGGACTCACCCGCGTCTCGGATTGCAGTACCGGCTACCAAGAAATCCGGTCCCAAGTGCCGTCTCTGTGGGAAGCCGTTGATCGGTTCCGCCGCAACGATGTTGGGTAGATGTGAAAGCCATCCGTCGGATGTCGATGTCGAACTTCTCGACGCGTTGAAGTCGTGGCGACTGGACAAGTCCCGCGAGTTGAAGGTGCCTGCATACGTTGTGTTCAGTGACACGACTTTGACGGCGATCGCAGAACAGCTTCCGCAGGACGATCGCGGTCTCGTCGCCATCCCCGGCATTGGCGCCAAGAAGCTGGAGCGGTTCGGTGAGGATGTGTTGACGGTGGTTCGTGATTCTTCGGCCAAGTGAATAGTGTCGCGGCCGCAAAACTGCAGGTAGAAAATAGCTTGTGCCGTTCGAAGCGTGGGGTTTAGTCTGTTTCCACCGCCCGTGGTAGACCGCGAGCGGGAAGAATGTTCACTTGGTGAACGAATCATCCGTTGATCGAAGAGGAGGTGGGAGAACTATGAAGAATCACATTTTTGTTGCTGACGACACGCAGGCTGCTCAGTCCGTGCCTCTGGCTCATGTTTCTGCCTACCTCGCCACAGCCGGAGCAACCATTGGTGCCGGTGCAACCCCGGCAGGGATTGACACGATGACCGCGAACTGGACAACCCAGTCCTGCGGCGCAGCACTACGTCCCGCAGGCGCAGCAGCTTTTCATCGCCGAGCACAGAGTATGTCCGTGATCGAAAGTCGATATCGAGGGAAGCCTCGATAGGAACGCTTCGAGAATCGCCTCCAAAAGGCCACGGACCCGCTCATGCGGACCGTGGCCATTTTTGTTCGAGAAGACCCCCTCCTGACTCGAACGTTCGGCCCAGGGTTCGCACAGAAGTCGCAGAACCACACATACGCCGTACGACAAGTAGAGGAGACTGACGTGTCTACCGTCATAACCCGGACGACATGCCGATACGAGGTCGAGAGTTCGACCGATTCACATTCGAGCGCAGCACGCATCGCTGCGTCGCCGCAGGCTGTAGCGATATCGACCGACAATGGCATCATCTTCGGAGTCGAAGTACCCTGTCGGGCAGACGATCCCGACTTGTGGTTCGCGGAGAGTCCGCATGAACTGGAGCGAGCGAAAGAGCTGTGCGTCGAGTGCCCCATCCGCCGTATGTGCTTGAGCGCCGCACTCGATCGCGCCGAGCCGTGGGGTGTGTGGGGCGGCGAGATACTCGATCAGGGTGTCGTCATCGCCCGCAAACGTCCGCGTGGTCGGCCTCGGAAAGACAGGAGCAACCAGCTGGAGGTTGCGTGAGATCGGTATGTGATGCCCGGCGTGCGCCGGTCCGATCAGCCTTCGCTCGACCGAGCGTCGTCGTCGGTGAAGCCGGGCATCCATTCGGTCAAGATCGACATGTAGGGCGCGTATGCGTCCAATTGTGCACAGATACCGACCAGGCCACCGAGAACGCGGAAGATCATGACGTATTCGGCGGGCATATTCAGTGCGCGAACAGTTTTGAGCTGGGCGCTGTCGAATTCAGCTGCGGAACCAGCTGCCCTCTGAAGCCATGCGCGCGTGAAGTGGAATGTGTCTGTGCGAATCGGATCCGTGAACGGCCGTAGATAGTCCGATATTTCCGTCGCAGTCACAGTGCGCCCGGGAATGACGAATCCATTATCGGTACACAGTTCGACCAACTCGTCGAATCGTTCCTCGCGTGCTAACCGAACCATCCTGCCCAGCACCGGCGGCAAGCCGTTCGGCATCGGTGCGGTCGCGCCGAAGTCGATGACGCCGAGTCGGCCGTCGGGCAGCATCATGAAGTTTCCGGGGTGTGGATCGGCGTGCAGCAGATCTGCCCTTGCCGGAGCCGCAAAAGCAAACAAAGCCAGCAGAGCTCCCGCGTGGTTGCGTTGTTCTACCGTTCCGCTCGCGATGATGGTAGCCAGCGGTGTACCGCTCATCCACTCGCTGACCAGAACCTTCGGCGCACTGGCGACGACCCGGGGCACCGCGAATTGTGGGTCGCCGTCGAACTCTTGCGCGAAAGCCCGCTGGTTGGTCGCCTCGATACGGTAGTCGAGTTCGTCCTCGGTCCGAGCTATCAATTCTTCGAGCACCGGTTTGACGTCTGCGCCGGTGAAAATGGCGCTGAATGTATTGGCAAAACGCGACAACGTCTTCAGGTCCGCACGCAAAGCGTCGTCTGCGCCTGGGTACTGCACCTTGACCGCGACGTCTCGTCCATCCGCCCACACCGCGCGGTGAACCTGACCGATGCTCGCCGACGCCACCGGAGTGTCGTCGAAAGAAATAAATCGGGACCGCCACGTGGTGCCGAGCTGCCGGTCGAGCATCCGATGCACTTTGTCTGCTGGCAGGGGCGGTGCATCCGCTTGGAGCTTGGTGAGCGCCTCGCGATACGGCTCAGCGAACTCCTCCGGGACGGCGGCTTCCATCACGCTGAGTGCCTGCCCGAACTTCATTGCGCCACCTTTGAGTTCGCCGAGCACCGAGAAGAGTTGCTCGGCTGCTTTGGCAGCAAGCGCGCTGTCGATTTCCTGGCGATTGCCGCCGGCAAGCTTCTTCCCGAAGCCCAACGCAGCCCGCCCGGCGATACCGATCGGAATTCGTGCGAGCTTGGCAGTTCGGGCTGAGCCGCGGCGAGGAATGTCTGACACACACCCATCATGGCTGAACGAAGAACTTCTTGCCCACCTGGCAGGTGAGAGCACACATGTGACTGCTATACGAGGGCGCAGTCGCATCCTGGATGCCGAATCCAGTGGCGGGAGTCCATGGTGTGCGCCACGAGATCGAGCTCGAGCGACATGTCCCGCAATGCGACGTCATGTCCGGCGACGAATGCTTCGATCTGGGCGAGGGCGACGGCAGCGGTTGCCAGAACGGTGGGCTTGGTGGCGTCACCGACACGGCCGAGGAGTTGAGCCGACACGTGCGGCCACTGTGGATCCAAGCTGCACCGAATCAACTCCGCGCACCGAAGGCAACTGGTGTTGCCAGGATCGACGAACGGACCCACGATTCCCTTTCCATCGCGAATTCGAACCTGAAGGTGTGGAGTGCGTGAACGTACGAGCGAAGTGATCACGCGTGGATCGGGCGCCATATCGTCGGCGAGCACGGCGATGTCACAGGGCCATCCGGCGTCGTCCAGTTTCAGTAGTTGTGCGGGCGCGACACTCGAGCGCACTACGACGAGGACGGAGGAGGGGGTCAGACCGGCGGCCAAGGCATCCGACAGCGGGCCTCGTCCGAGTATGTGGACGGTCATCACATTGCTTTCAGCTCCGTCCGTCGACGGAAGGACTCCCTCGCTCAACAGTCCGGCTTCGTCGAGTTCGGCGAGGAGAGTGGACATCGAGTTGCCGGTCAACCCCACGGTGCACCCGAACCACACCACGTGCGCACGAGAATGGGCGCCGTCGAGCTGGCCGAGGATATCGAGCAGCACCTTCGGTTCGACCCCGGGCGGGGGAGTGAGAATGAACGACCGGTCGGGATCCCACCCGACACGAACGGCCCCGTCCCGTTGTACGAACGCCGATACACGAAGCTTCGGTCGACGGATCGCTGATGTGCTCATGAATCGAAACGATGACAGGCGACACGGTCCCACTACGTCGCGAACTGTCGGTTATCCACAGGCCTCGAACGTAGCTGAACAGCGGATAGAGATAAAAAACTGGGTGGACCGAAGATTCTCGACCCACCCAGTTCCCAGCCGCGGTTTCCCGGCTTGTACTTCTAGGAGGACTTGTCGCCGTCCTTCTTTTCACGTTCGGATCGTTCCTGAGCCTCGGTGGCTTCGAGTTGCGCAATCGGGTCGTCGAAACTGCTCGATCCGCCGCCCACGACGCCGTCGATGAACCCGGCGGGGTCGTCGAGATCTGCCGATACGGGCAGCAGATCGGGGTGAGACCACACACCGTCGCGTCCGTCGATACCGACCGCGGCGGTAAGTCGACGCCACAGCTCGCTCGCCTCGCGAACCTTGCGGGGGCGCAACTCGAGACCGACCAACGTTGCGAAGGTTTGTTCCGCCGGTCCACCGGATGCGCGACGACGTCGAATGGTCTCGCCGAGCGCACCCGCGCCCGGAAGCCTCTCGCCGAGAGCTTCACCTACGACGGTCTCGACCCAGCCCTCGACGAGCGCCAGCATGGTCTCGAGGCGTTCGAGGGCGTGCTTCTGCTCAGGCGTCGTCTGGGGCTCGAACGCGCCTTGCTGCAGAATCTCTTCGATCTTCGACGGATCGGTGAGGGATGCGGGGTCGAGGCCTGCCGCTGCCTCCTCGATTGCCGAAAAGTCCATTCGAATGCCCCGGGCATACTCTTCCACCGTGGCAAGCACGCGCTGTCGTAACCACGGAATATGGCTGTACAGCCGGTGATGCGCAGCCTCTCGGGCAGCCAGGAACACGAGAACTTCGCGTTCGGGTTGTTCAAGACCTTCGGAGAACGTCGCGATGGCCTCCGGCAACAGCGCTCCGACCCCGCTCGGTCCGAGGGGAAGACCGATATCGGTAGAGGTCAGTACTTCTTTGGAGAGCTGGCCGAGAGCCTGACCTAGTTGAGACCCGAATGCCATCCCACCCATTTGAGACAGCATGCCCATCATCGGCCCGGCCGCCTGCTGAGCATCGGCCGGAAGACCGGAAGTCCACATTCCGGAGATCTGCTCCGCGACTGGATCGCACAACCGTTTCCAGGTTTCGATGGTGTTGTCGAGCCAGTCTCCCGGAGTCCACGCAAGTGTCTTGCTCGCCCCGGCAGGCAGCGTCGTAGCGCCGTCGAGCCAGAGTTCGGCGAGGTGTGCGGCGTCCGCCACAGCCTCGGATTTGCCTGCAGTCACCGAAGTGATCGTGCCGATCTGCTGACGAGCGAGTTGGACAGCCAGGTCGTAGTTCACCGGCCCCGCGGTCGCGCCTCCCTGTCCTTGGGTGCCCATCCCGCTCAGCATCTGCCCGAACTGGGTAAGCATCTGGCCCAGGGCCGCGGGGTCGAAACCCTCACTGCCGAATCCGAAGCCACCGGGCGTGCTGTTTCCGCCCGGATCCTTCTTCTTGTCCGGATCCTCGTCGGAGCTCTCGAAACCAAAATTGCTCATGGGTCAACGGTACAAGGCTGCAGCGCTCGAGGGTATCAACGGTGATCACGCTGTCGGCGAACACACGCACTGGCTCGCCGATAATGCGGAAAGGAGGGGTCTTGCACCGGTCGTCGTTCGATCGGTTCTACTGTTTGTCGGGTGAATCGTAGGATCGCTACTCTGGTCGCCGCACTCGTGCCCGTTGTCGTACTCGGCGTCGCGGGAACTGTCGTCACCGTTCCGTTCGCCGCGCTCGGCCCGGGGCCCACCTACAACACCCTCGGTGATGCAGACGGGGTGCCCGTAGTGGAGATCGACGGCGTGGGCGTAGACCCCACTACCGGCCACCTGAACATGACCACCGTCGCGGTGCGTGATCAATTGAACATCTTCGAAGCGTTCGGCTATTGGGTGAGCGGACGGCAGGGACTGGTGCCGCGCGAAGAGGTGTATCCACCGGACAAGACGAAGGAAGAAGTTCAGCAGAGTAACGAGGCAGATTTCGAGCAGTCGGAGGCGAGCGCAGAACTCGCCGCGCTGCACCACCTCGGCTTTCCTGTGGTGCTTACGGTCGGATCGGTCGCAGCAGACGGGCCGGCGGCAGGGAAGCTGACCGAAGGTGAGGGCCTGATCTCGATCGATGGCGTTCCCGCCGAGACCGTCGCGGGGGTCCGTGAGGCCGTCAGTGCCCGAGCACCCGGTGCAGACGTCGAGATCGTCGTGTCGAACGTAGACGGCGAACGAACCGAATCCGTGACGCTGGGAGCTCGACCGGACGACCCGGAAAAGGGGTACCTCGGTGTCACACCGGCCGAGAAACCCGATGTCCCGTTCACCGTGAAATTCAACCTGGCGGACGTCGGCGGCCCCTCTGCCGGCCTGATGTTCAGTCTCGCAGTGGTCGACAAGCTCAGCCCCGGCGAACTGAGCAACGGTGACTTCGTGGCAGGCACCGGCACAATCGACGCAGCCGGGACGGTCGGACCGATCGGCGGAATCCCGTACAAGCTGATCGCGGCGAGGGAAGCCGGTGCGACGACGTTCCTGGTCCCGTCGAACAACTGCGAGGAGGCGAAACAGAACGTTCCCGACGGCCTCCAACTGATCAGGGTCGATTCGCTCGATGGCGCTATCGAGTCACTGCAGTCCATCGGCGACGGGGGAGTCGCACCTACCTGCTGAGTGAGTCCTCATCCACCCGGTCAGTCCTCGTAGACCCGGTCAGTCCTCTTCCACGTTGTCGAACGTCGAGTACAACGCGTGCACGATATTGGGTGCGAGGTTGTCGTAGAGGAGCAGTTCGATCGGGGCGAAGGGGTCGGCGTCGTCGTCCGGCTGCATCTGTAGCAGCGTCAACGTGGGGCCGTCCTTGATCACCGCGGCGATCAGTCGGCCATCCTTGCGATCGGGGTGGGTCCGAGCGGCGAGGCGCGCTGCCTCGTCTGCTGCGTCACTGTTTGCCAGCAACGGTACGAGTGCTTCGTCGAGCGCTGACTCGGCCGCGGGTGGCAGCACGACGATCTCCTGGACGAGTGCGCATCCGACGACTCCCTCCGGCCAGCTGGTCGTGGCGAGAAACTCGTCCAGTGCCGGCGAACCGCCCTTGATGTCATCGGGAAGAGAATGCTGCTGAATAGGAGTGAGCTTCGAACCGTCGGCCAATTCTTCCAGTAGTCCCGGCTCCGCAGCAGCCAGTACCGAGGTCGGGACCAGTGCGAAGAGTTGTGGTGGCTGCCCCCACCCTTCGGCGTCGACGAAATCTGCCACTTCGTGCGCGCATCGCGCTAGTGCGGCACCGAGTTCTTCGGGGTCGTTTTCATAGTCTATGCCGTCGCCGTACAGGTCGTCGCTGAAATCGCTCACGTGTTCATCCTCCCACCGAACAGAAAATGCACCTCGCAGGGCTACGAAAGAGTCGACGGGTGTGGGCAGGTCGGTGGGGTCTTCCGTACAGTGGTTCTCAAATCGGACATGGCGGCACACAATGTGTGCCGCCGAAGCCATCTGCGGTACAGATTCGTACCGCCCGAAGTTGGAGTGTGGCACGTGGGCATGAGGCCCCCCTCCGGACTGCCGTCGCTATCGCGACGGAGCCGAATTCTACTTGTCCTGGCTTTGGTCCTCGCAGCGTTGCTGCTGGTCGGCCCACGCCTTATCGATACCTACACCAACTGGTTGTGGTTCGACGAAGTCGGCTTCCGCCAGGTCTTCACGACGACAGTGCTGACTCGCTTGGTGATCTTTCTGGTTGTCGGATTGCTCGTCGGTGGCGTCGTATTTCTGTCGATATATTTTGCCTACCGGAATCGTCCCGTCTTCGTTCCCGTTGCTGGGCCGAACGATCCGATTGCTCGGTACCGCACGACCGTCATGAGCAGGCTCCGTCTGTTCGGCGTCGGAGTTCCCCTGATCTTCGGTCTCATCTCCGGTCTCATCGCGCAGACCAACTGGGTCACGGTCCAGTTGTTCCTACACGGCGGCGATTTCGGAGTTGCCGATCCGCAGTTCGGTCTCGATGTCGGCTTCTACTCGTTCGACCTTCCGTTCTACAGATTCATTCTGAACTGGTTGTTCGTCTCTACGCTCATCGCGTTCTTTGCGAACTTGGTGACGCAGTACATTTTCGGCGGCATTCGTCTGGCCGGCCGCGAGGGCGCTCTCACTCGGGCCGCACGTATTCAGTTGGCAGTCCTTGCCGGTTCGTTCGTTCTGTTCAAGGCAATTGCGTACTGGTTCGACCGATATTCGCTGCTGTCCAGTAGTCGGAAGGAACCGACGTTCACCGGTGCAGGCTTCACCGATATCAATGCTGTGCTCCCGGCCAAACTGATTCTGTTGGCCATTGCATTGATCTGTGCCGCAGCTTTCTTCGCGGCGATCTTCCTCCGCGATTTGCGTGTTCCAGCGCTCGCAACTGCGTTGCTGGTGCTGTCGTCGATCCTCGTCGGTGCAGTGTTCCCGCTCCTGATGGAGCAGTTCTCGGTCCGTCCCAACGCTGCAGTCAAAGAGCAGGCATACATCGAGAGAAATATCGCGGCTACCCGAGATGCCTACGGTATCGGGGACGACAACGTCGAGTATCAGGACTATTCGGGCGAAGGTTCGCAGTCTCCGCGGGAAAGCCCAGCGGACATCACCACTATTGCGAACACCCGTCTGCTCGATCCGAATGTTTTGTCGCGCACCTTCACTCAGCAGCAACAGCTGAAGAACTTCTTCGGGTTTCCGACATCGCTGGATGTCGATCGGTACGAGATCGACGGCCAGCTTCAGGATTACATCGTCGCTGCACGTGAGCTGTCGCCCGAGAGTCTTACAGGCAACCAGACTGACTGGATCAACCGGCACACGGTCTACACGCACGGAAACGGTTTCGTGGCAGCTCCAGCCAACCGCGTAAACAAAGCGGTACAGGATCCGACTGCAGAGGGGTCCAACAGCAACAGCGGCTACCCGATCTACACCGTCAGTGACATTGCTTCGCAGGGCACCGATCAGGTCATTCCAGTGGATCAGCCCCGCATCTACTACGGCGAGGTCATTGCACAAGCCGATCCCGATTACGCCATCGTCGGTACCGGCGGTTCGAGCGGAGATCGCGAGTACGACACCGATACTTCTCGCTACACCTATTCCGGTGCGGGCGGCGTCCCAATCGGTAACTGGTTCAACAGGTTGGCCTTCGCAGCCAAGTACGCCGAGCGCAACATCCTGTTCTCGGGCGCTATCGGCGACGATTCCAAGATTCTGTTCAATCGTGATCCCCGCGAGCGTGTTCAGAAGGCCGCTCCTTGGCTGACCACGGACAGCGACTCCTACCCAGCTGTTGTGGACGGGAAGATCGTTTGGATAGTCGACGGCTACACCACGTTGGAGAACTATCCTTACGCGCAGCGTGCGTCGTTGGACGGTCTCACCGCGGACAGCGTGGAACCGACGACAGGTCGGCCGCTTCCGAAGAAAGAAGTTTCCTACATTCGGAACTCCGTCAAGGCGACGGTGGATGCCTACGACGGCACGGTCACCTTGTATCAGGTGGACGACAAGGATCCGGTGCTCGACGCATGGATGGGCGTATTCCCCGACTCGGTCCAGCCGGAGTCGTCAATCCCCGCCGATCTTCGGTCGCACTTCCGGTACCCGGAGGATCTGTTCAAGGTTCAGCGCGAAATGCTCGCCAAGTACCACGTCGATGATCCGAACGAGTTCTTCACCAACAACGCGTTCTGGTCGGTTCCGAGTGATCCGACCGTTGACGGCGGTACCGATCTCAATCAGCCTCCGTATTATGTACTGATCGGCGATCCCGAGACCGGCAAGCCCTCGTTCAGATTGACCAGTGCCATGGTCGGATTCGATCGGCAGTTGCTGTCGGCGTACATATCGGTGCGTTCCGATCCCGACAATTACGGCAAGTTCACGATTCTCCAATTGCCGACCAACACTCAGACGCAGGGTCCGCAGCAGGCGCAGAACTCGATGACATCGGACGCACGAGTTGCATCGGACAAAACGTTGTTGCAGCAGTCCAACAAGATCCAATACGGAAACCTGTTGACACTGCCGATTGCCGACGGCGGCATTCTGTACGTGGAACCGTTGTACACGGAGCGAAATACGGCTTCTACTTCGACATTCCCACAGCTGACCAGGGTTTTGGTGAGCTACCGCGAACCGGGTTCGGGAGGTGGTGTGCGCGTCGGATACGCAGCGACGTTGTCGGAGGCACTCGACCAGGTTTTCGGGTCGGGTACAGGAACTGCGGCAACCGCACCCGGTGGTGCTCCCGAGAATCCTCAGCCCACCGTCGAGCCAGGTGCGACGACAGGGGCGACTCCGCCACCCGCCACTGCGCCACCGGCTCAGGGCCAGCCGAGTCAAGCTGCTGTGCAGCGATTGAACAGTGCGCTCACCGATGTGCGCACCGCTCAACAGAGCGGTGATCTCGGACGATTGGGAACTGCATTCGACGCACTTCAGCAAGCTATCGACGCGTATAACAACGGCGGCAGCTGACGGTGACTGCGAGTACCCGAACTACTGGGTACTCGCAGTCACCGGGTCACAGACAACATCGGTGACAGAGATCTGAAGACGAAGACCAACGCGAACGGCGCCGTCACTCATATGAGTGACGGCGCCGTTCGCGTTGTTGCGAAGCTATGTCGCGTCGATCAGCGCTGACGGATCAGCCATGCCGAACGGGCGATCGACTACCGGCCGATCGCGCTGAAGATCGGTGCGTTGGCTGCAACGAGCTGCTGGAACTGTGCGCTGACTCCGTACTGCTCGGCGAGCTTCGACGCGGTGTCGACGTACTGCTGTGCAACTGTGGTGGCCTGATCGACGTACTGCTGTGCGGTCGCCTGGTACTGAGGCGCAACAGGAAGTTCCGGTGTGACGACGGGCTCGACCGGGGCGATGTACTCGGCCGGTGCTGCTGGTGCTTCCTGGACGGGTGCTGCTGGTGCAGGCTCGACCTCGGCGGCGGGTGCCGGTGCCGAAACGCCGGTGGTCAGGTTCTGACCGCAGACCGGCCAAGCTCCGGGTCCCTGGCTTTGCAGGGTGTTCTCCGCTACGCGGATCTGCTCGGCCTTGGATGCGTTCTGGGGTGATCCGCTGCCACCGTTGGCGGTCCAGGTGCTCTGCGAGAACTGCAGGCCACCGTAGTAGCCGTTGCCGGTGTTGGTGTTCCAGTTGCCGCCGCTCTCGCACGCCGCGACACCGTCCCAGTTGTGCTCTGCAGCGTTCGCAGTGCCCATCGAGAGGCCGAGGGGGATTGCTACGACTGCGCCGGTGACGGTCGCCCATCCGAGTGCACGCTTGCCGAAATTGGTTCCATTGGACATGTGGGGAAAATCCTCTCCGCGCATGCTGACGCAACCGGCCGTACTGGACTTCGCGAGTGTTACGTGTCCAAGGCGCTGTGTACGAGTAACTCGCACATGTTGCGGCTCTGCCCCCGTTCGTATTCGGGGATCCATCCCCCGCGGGGCAGAGCAACGCTAGCGGCGGGGGTGGTACTGGCCCTGTGTTTTAGGACCGAGAGCGAAGGTAGTCGAGGATTTTCGTGACGTCACACTAAGAATTTCCTGTACGACCGTCCACCTGTTGGGATGAATCACGGCGTTTCCGCTGCTGGGGAGCGGTCGGGACCATTTCGTATCCACATCGTTACGTGCTCGTTATGTGCTATACATCACGTAGTTTGAGTGACTCAGAGCACCGTATTCGGTCTACTGAACCGGCGTGTCCAACAAGTTTCGGACTCATTGTGTTGGATAAATGCCGTGAAGGGACCGCGTCCGGTTTTCTCGTAGTGCCGAGAGTCCAGGTCTCGCTTCACCGGTAGAAGCGATTTGCTTTCGTTCCAGATGGTCCGGTAACTTAGGTCCTACATCGCGGGGTGGAGCAGCTCGGTAGCTCGCTGGGCTCATAACCCAGAGGTCGCAGGTTCAAATCCTGTCCCCGCTACTAAGAACTAAAGCCGGTACCCACTACGGGTACCGGCTTTAGTTCTTTTTAAACTCAGTTCAGTCCGTTCGGCATCTGGTCGATCCGTTACCAGGTCTTCTCGGTCCGTAGATCGTTCACGCCGGCAACCGGGCCGGCATGCTCCGTCAGAGCCCGCCGCAGGATTTTGCCGGTAGCGTTTCTGGGCAACTCGTCGAGGAACACGATTTCGCGTGGAACCTTGTACCGAGCCAGGTTCGACTTCACGTAGCTCACAATCTCGTCTGCATTTCGCGTCGAGTCGTCCGTTGGGACGATGAAGGCCTTGAGGCGATGTCCGAAATCCGGATCAGCGACTCCGATCACCGCGGCCTCGACGACATCCGGACGTTCGGCAAGCAAGTTCTCCACTTCCAGTGGGTAGACGTTCTCACCGCCCGAGACGATCATGTCGTCGTCGCGTCCGTCGACGAACAGCAGGCCATTCTCGTCGAAGTGTCCGACGTCACCGGTCGACAGCATTCCGTCGATCCGCTCCTTGTCACGTCCATCGGTGTAGCCGGAAAAGCTCAGTCCGCTCGAGACGAAGATCCGGCCGACTGCTCCGACGTCGGTCACGCGTCGTCCGTCGTTGTCGAACAGTTCGACGTGGCACGTAACGGGTGGCCGACCCGCAGTGCCGGGTGCCACCGCAAGATCCTCGGGTGTTGCGACGGTGGCAACTGCGACCTCGGTGGATCCGTAAAGATTATGCAGAACGTGCCCGAACGCCTCGGTCGTACGACGGCTCAAGTCGGGTGAGATGGCCGATCCTGCTGCGAAAACTATTCGTAGAGAGGATGTGTCGTACTTCGCGAGTACAGCGGGCGGGAGATCGACAATCCGTTGCAGCATCGTCGGAACCAACACCAAGGAGTCCGCGGAATGACGGGCGACCAGCGCGAGAGTGTTTTCTGGATCGAATTTCCGATGCATCACCACGGTGTTGCACAGTGCCAGAGCCAGTGCGAATTGTGAGACGCCGGTTCCGTGGAAAGCAGGAGCTGCCATCACCATCGTCTGTCCGCGGCGCAGTGGAACCCGATCCAGGAACTGCGCCGACGCCAACGGGGACGTGTGATTTCGGGGAGCGCCTTTCGGCGTTCCGGTCGTGCCACTTGTCAGTAGAACGAACCCTCCTTGCGCCGTCGGTGCCGGGACAGGCAAGGTGGTTTGTCCTTTCGCCACGTCGGCTAGGGTGGCGATTGCGGGATTCGGCGAGTCGGACCAGCTTAGAAAAGCCTTCACCTCGGGTGCGAGAACGGCCGCGACAGGGGCGAACTCCTCGTCGTACACGAAGGTGCCGACCTGCTCGCGGACTGCGACGTCGGCCAATTGCGGGGGAGCGAAACCGGTGTTCATCATCACGAGCCGGATGCCTCCTTTCGCAGCGGCCAGCATGGTGAGCACGAGCCCCCGGTGATTGCGGGCCATGACGCCCATGACGGATCCCGCTCCGACGCCTGCATTCATCCAACCTCGGACGAGCGCGTTGGACTGCTGCTCGAGGTCGATGTACGACATCGACCCCATCTCGTCGACGAGAGCGGTTGTGGTGACGCCCGCCGCGGCGTGCGCGTGGACCGGACCGGCGAAGGGTCCGTACTTACCTACTGCACGGATCGATGCGATTCCTCGATCCAGTCGCGGAAACGGTATGAGTCCCGCTCGATTCATGACGCGTACTGCACCGGCTCCTTCGATAATGTGTGACAGCGTGCGGTGTCGAACCATGCTGTGTTTGACCGACATGATCATCCCCTCGAGATCGTGCGTCGTGCCGAAACTGCTTCGCTTGCAGGTGGGTCGAAGACCGTGGACCAGCACCCTGCGGTCTTGATCATAGTGTGATTCAGTTCACTCCGGGGTGAAAGCGTCAATCCTGGAGTCGCACTGGTGTTCGATTCAGGGATGCGGACAAGTGTCAGAATCCAGGGGTGTCTTCCGGAGTCGGCGCGTTGCGATAGCACGCGGCCAGTCTGCGCTGGACAAATCTCTGCTCGGGTTCGGAGCCGGCGAGGCCGAGTGCGCGTTCGAACCATCGAGCAGCTTCCGACCAGCGTTCGAGCCGTGCGAGGAGATCCGCTCGGGCGGCAGGATATGGATAGTAGTTCTGTAGCAAGGGCTCGGTGGACAACGTTTCCATCACTTCCAGGCCTGCGCTGGGACCCTCGGACATTGCGATAGCCGCCGCCCTGTTGAGAGAGACGATCGGCGACGGCGTGATCGTCGCCAGCACGCCGTACAACTCTGCGATCTGACGCCAATCCGTGCTCTCGGCATCGGTAGCTTCGTCGTGCAAGGCCGCAATGGCTGCTTGAACGCCGTACGGCCCAGGGGAGCCGCCGGTGAGAGCGAGTACCACCAATGTGCGCCCTTCGTCGATCATGTCGCGGTCCCATAACCGACGGTCCTGTTGTTCGAGCATCACCATCTCACCGTCTTTGCCTGCGCGTGCCGGATGCCGGGCGTGAGTGCAGAGCATGAGCGAGAGCAGCCCGGTAACTTCACGCTCGGCCGGAAGCAGGCCATGCAGAATCCGGCCGAGTCGTAGTGCTTCGTCGGCCAGATCTGTTCGGAGCAGGCTTTCGCCGGACGACGCTGCGTAGCCCTCGGTGAAGATCGAATACACGACCTGCAGAACTCCGGGCAACCGTTGCGCCATTTCATGTCGATCCGGGACGCGGAAAGGAATCCGTGCGACCCGGATTTTGTTCTTGGCCCTGGAGATTCGCTGTCCGGCCGTCGACGAAGGAATCAAAAAGGCGCGCGCAACCTCGGTTGTGGTCATTCCGACCAGACAGCGCAGTGTGAGAGCAATTCGATCGTCCGGTACCAGCGCGGGATGCGCACAGGTGAAGAAGAGTTGGAGACGCTCGTCGGGCAGACCGCCGTCGACGGGATCGGCGGACGGGGCCTGAAATGCGCGATCTTGCTCAAGCTGAAGTACGGCGAGTTTGGCGGCGTAGGTCTGATCGCGTCGAAGTCTGTCCACGGCCCGACGCCGGGCGGTGGTCAGTAGCCAAGCGCCGGGTCTCGAGGGGACGCCATCGACCGGCCATCGGCTCAAAGCGGCCTCCAGCGCATCGGAGGTAGCGTCTTCGGCCAAATCCAGATCGCCGAATCGCCCCACGAGCGTTGCCAGGAGTTGCCCATATTCTTCGCGGAACACCGCTTCGACGGAGAGTTCCGATCTTTGACTCATAGAGACAGTCTCAGAAGTCGGCGATCGGTCGTACGACTACCGAACCACCTCCGTGAGAACCCGGGCACCGTTCGGCCCAATCGAGCGCGGCGTCCAGATCCGGCACATCGATGACCTCGAACCCGCCCAATACCTCTCGCGTCTCCGCAAACGGCCCGTCCGTGATGCTGCGCTGCCCGGACGAGTCGACCTGCACTGTTGTCGCCGTCGTGAGATCTGCGAGGGCGTGGCCGGCAACCCACACGCCTGCATCCTGCATTTCCTTACCGAACTGCATCCAGTCCTCCACCGAGCAACCGTTGTCGAAATCCGCGCTCGGCGCGTTGATCAGCAGCATGTACTTCATGGTTCGTCTCCTTGTATCAGCGGTGCCTTGTTCGGCACGTTCGTTGTCTTACATGGTGACGACGAACGGCGTTCAACGATTTCGACACTGTGGCAGAAAATTTCCCGCCGCACATCTACCGACGATAGTTCTGCAGGGACGCAAAAAACCCGTGGTCGACTCGAGCCGACCACGGGTTTGTTCGGGAATGCTGTCTGAAACGACTACTTCAGCGTTGCCGACGTCTTTCCCAGCACGCGACGGGCGACGATCAATTGCTGAATCTGCTGCGTTCCTTCGAAGATGTCGAGGATCTTCGAGTCTCGGCTCCACTTTTCCAGGAGAAGTCGTTCCGAGTATCCAGATGTCCCGGCCAGCTCGACGGCTTTGAGCGTGATATCGGTTGCCGAACGGCCGGCTTTCGCTTTGGCCATCGAAGCTTGAAGCGAGTTCGGCTGCTTGTTGTCTGCCATCCAGGCTGCTCGGAGTGCGAGGAGGTGAGATGCCTCCCAGTCCGCTTCGAGTCGCAAGAACTCGGCTGCAGCGGCATGCTGGTTGTATGCCGGTGTGGTGTACGAGATATCGACACCGGCGTCGGTCAGAATCGACCGCAGCTCTTCCAGGGCAGCCCTGGCTACGCCGATCGCCATACCGGCTACGAGTGGTCGCGTGTTGTCGAACGTCTGCATGACGCCCGCGAACCCTTTGTCCACATCCACTTCTGGGTTTCCGAGGAGATTGTCCTTCGGAATCCGACAGTTTTCGAAGAGCAGCGCTGCTGTGTCGGAGGCTTTGATTCCGAGCTTGTGTTCGAGGCGGGCCACACTCAGCCCTGGGGCATCGCGCGGTACGACGAATGATTTGATCGCTGCGCGTCCCTTCGACTTGTCCACGGTCGCCCATACTACGATGTGGCTCGAGCGCTCACCAGCGGTCACGTAGATCTTCTCGCCGTTGAGAACCCACTCGTCGCCGTCGAGAACTGCGGTGGTGGTCACGGCTGCCGAGTCGGATCCGAAGCTTGGTTCGGTGATGGCCATGGAAGCCCATACCTTGCCGAATCGTTCGAGTTGCTCGTCGGTGGACACTGCGGCGATAGCCGAGTTGCCGAGTCCCTGATAGGGGATGGACAACGTCAATCCGACGTCGCCCCAGCAGGTCTCGATGACGTTGATCAGTGCGGACATGTTTCCGCCGTTGGCATTGGAGGTCTTGCTGGGCTTGGGTGCGGACTCGCTGTCTTTTTGCCGTCCACCTGCTGCGCCACCGATATCGTTGCCTGCGTCGGACATTCCCTCGATCATGGACGCCATGGTGTCGAGTTCGACCGGGTATTCGTGCTCGGCGAGGTCGTACTTGCGCGAGATCGGACGGAAGATCTCGGCCGCCACCTGGTGCGCTTGATTCGCCTGCACCCGAAGCTTTTTGGGTAGTTCGAGATTGATCATCGTGTATGTCCTTGGGTCATTTTCTTCAAGGTGGGCGCGAATCAGATGAGGACGATGCCCTCGGCAGTGCCGATGGCGCGAAGATCGCGGTACCAACGTTCTACCGGGTGCTCCTTGGTGAAGCCGTGCCCGCCGAGGAGTTGGACTCCGTCCGAACCGATTTGCATACCCTTTTCCGACGCGAGGCGACGTGCGAGAGCGGCTTCGCGGGCGAACGACAGTCCCTGCTCCGCACGCGACGCACCGCGGAGGGTGACCAACCGCATGCCGTCCAGCTCGATGGCGATATTGGCGACCATGAAAGCGACGGCCTGGCGATTGCTGATGGGTTCACCGAACGCCTCACGCTCGTTGACATACGGGATGACGTAGTCGAGAACTGCTTGGCTGGCACCGACTGCGAGGGAAGACCAGCCGAGGCGAGCAAGGCTGATGGCATCGGCGTAGTCGAGCGCATGCTGGTCCGAATCTCCGTCGCCGAGCAGTGCGGACTCCGGGAGGGCGACGTCGGTCAGGATCAACCGTCCGAGGCCTGCGGCCCGCAGGCCCATGCTCGGATCGGCTTCGACGACAAGGCCTTTGGAATCGGACTCGACGATGAAGAAGGCTGGGCGGCCCTCCAGTTCGGCGGCGACGATGAACAATTCGGAACTTGCGGCCGCGGGAACAAGGCTTTTGACGCCGTTGAGCTTGAAGCCGCTGGGCGAGCGAACTGCCTTGGTAGCCAAGGCGAATGGGTCGAACAAGGCGCGAGGCTCGTTGACGACGACGGCTGCATTGGGCACCTTGTCGCCGACGAATGCGGGAAGATAGGTTTTCTGCTGGGCGTCGGTGCCCCACTGGGTGAGTGCAACGGCAACTCCGCTGGGCGCCAGAATGGGCAGTGCCAGTCCCATGTCTCCGTGCGCCAATGCTTCGGCAACCAGGGAGTTGGTCACGGCACCGCGCTCGGAGGCCGCGCCGTCGAGCTCCTCCGGCACGTTGATCAACGTGATGCCGAGTTCGGCGGATCTGCGAACGAGGTCCTCTGGAGAGGATGCGGAGGCATCCGAATCGAATGCTGCGGGCCGCAGAATTTCCTCGGCGAATTCCCTGACGGTCTCGACGATCATGCGCTGCTCGTCGTCGGGAGTCAGGTCGAAGTATCCGAGGTTCTTGGTAGCTGAGTCGTCGAGGCGCTTCGGCTTCTCGTTACCGGTCGCCTTCGCGAACGTACGAGTTGCAGCACCGAGGGTCTTGAACCCGCTCTTGGTGCTCTCGTAGGTGACGCGGTCGATTGTTTGGCGGAGGTTGTACTTCTCTGCCAGCTCGGATCCGGTGATTGCCGTGAGCACGCGCATAGCGGTGCCGATGGCATCTCGTTTGAACGGATTGAGGCCAACCGCGGACGTGTCGCGAGGCGCTTTGCGCTTCGTTTCGGTCACACTGTCTTGCTTGCTCATGATCACCAGCTGTTTCTCGGTGTCGGGCTCGGACTCGGACTATCTTACTCCCGGGTAAGATAGCTGTCTACTCCTGAGTAAGTTGTTGGCGGTCGCCGCACGTCAGCGCCAGTGCGGCGGCATCCGAACACCGCAGCACCGTCGTCCTCATGTCTCAGCGCAGACGGCGAACGACCTCGTCCTGAAGAAGTCCGTTGGTCGCAACAGCACTGCCGCCGTGAGGACCCGGTCGGCCCTCGACCGAGGAGAACTTGCCACCGGCCTCGCGTACGAGAATGTCCAGCGGTGCCAGGTCCCACAACGAGACCTCCGGCTCGGCTGCAATATCCAGAGCGCCCTCTGCCACCAGGCAATAGGAGAAGAAGTCGCCGTAGCCGCGCACTCGCCACACATCATCAGTCAACGAGATGAACTCCTCGCGTACCCCACGCTCCAACCAGCCAGAGAGGCTGGCGAAGCTCAAACTGGCCGAAGACAGTTCCCGCACCGCCGAAACACCGAGTCGTCGGGGCGAGCCGTTGTCGAAGTCGGTGAACGCGCCTTCGGACTCCGAGGCCCACCACCTCCGGTTCAGTGCCGGTGCGCTGATGACGCCGACGACCGGGACGCCGTCGTTCAGCAGTGAGATGAGTGTTGCCCAGATCGGAACACCGCGAACGAAGTTCTTGGTGCCGTCGATAGGGTCGATCACCCACTGGCGTCCCTTCAGTGCCACATCACCGCCAAATTCTTCACCTAGCACTGCATCATCGGGGCGTTGCTCGGTCAGCACAGACCTGAGTTGATGTTCGACGGCCAGATCCGCGTCGCTGACCGGGGTCAGGTCCGGTTTGTCATCGACTTCGAGGTCCAGGGCGAGAAATCGATTCCGCGTGATGGAGTCGGCGTCGTCGGCCATGGCAAGCGCGAGTCGGAGGTCGGCAGCGTAATCGGTCACGCGAACAAGACTAAGGGTGTCGACGCAGTCCCCGTCACCCTCGTCAGTCGATGCCTTGGGAAAGTCCGGGGTCGTGCCGGACATAGCGATGCCGTCCGAATGATGGCGCGAAAGATTATGCTCGCAACTGCCGCGGGCCTGCTGGGGGCTCGATCGGGGTCGACTTCCGTCATGCCGAGTTCAGGCGCGGCACCGCCAGGATCGGGCGGCTGTCTCCGCGCCGTCGACGGTGCCGGTAACCTTGGCTCTCGTGCATCCTGACGTTTCCGCAGACCTAGCCGAACTCGACATCACCCTCACCACGATCGAGTCTGTCCTCGACGTCGAGGAGCTGCGCAGACGGATCAACGAGTTGGAGCATCAAGCTGTGTCGCCGGACCTGTGGAACGACCAGGACCACGCTCAGCAGGTGACCAGTGCGCTCTCGCACGCACAGGCGGAACTGCGCCGTGCGGAGGCGCTGCGACAACGGCTCGACGACCTCCCGGTTCTGTACGAACTGGCAGAGGGCGAAGAAGGTGAAGCCGAGGTGTCCGCGACGGCGGATGCCGACGCCGAGCGCGCCGCGTTGCGAGAAGACATTGCTGCCGCCGAAGTCCGGACGCTGCTGTCCGGTGAATACGACGAGCGTGAGGCGCTAGTCAACATTCGTTCCGGCGCCGGCGGAATCGACGCGGCCGACTGGGCCGAGATGCTCATGCGCATGTACATACGGTGGGCCGAAAAGCATGGATACGGTGTCGAGGTCTACGACACGTCGTACGCCGAAGAAGCGGGCATCAAGAGTGCGACGTTCGCGATCAAGGGCCCATATACGTACGGCACGCTCTCGGTCGAGCAGGGAACGCACCGGCTGGTTCGAATCAGCCCGTTCGACAACCAGGGACGACGTCAAACTTCCTTCGCCGAGGTAGAGGTCCTGCCGGTAGTCGAGACCACCGACCACATCGAGATTCCCGAGAACGACATCCGTGTCGACGTCTACCGGTCCAGTGGTCCGGGTGGTCAGTCCGTCAACACCACCGACTCCGCCGTGCGATTGACGCATATTCCGACCGGCATCGTCGTGACGTGTCAGAACGAAAAGTCGCAGCTGCAGAACAAGGTGTCCGCGATGCGCGTGTTGCAAGCCAAACTCCTCGAGGTCAAGCGCAAAGAAGAGCGGGCCGAGATGGACGCGCTCAAGGGCGACGGCGGTAGCTCGTGGGGCAACCAGATGCGTTCCTACGTTCTGCATCCGTATCAGATGGTGAAGGATCTGCGCACCGAGTACGAGGTGAACAATCCCTCCACAGTGCTCGACGGCGACATCGACGGTTTCCTGGAAGCCGGCATTCGCTGGCGTATGCGGGGGGAGGAGTAGACCTACATGACAGCTGGCAGTGCGGTGCACGCTCTCTCTTCAGGAATACCGGACGATCTTCAACTGTGGCTCAGCGGCCGCGGTTTGGAAATCGTGCTGTACATACTCGGCGGCATGCTGGTGGCCAGGTTGATCAGCTGGACCGGATCAAGAATCACCACGCGGATCGACTCGAACTACCAGCACAGCGACGCGCTGGTCCGGTCCGAGGCAGCCAAGCACCGGCACGCACTCGCTCAAGTGATCACCTGGGTTGCGGTCGCCATCGTCTACATACTCGTCACCATCGAAGTTCTCCGACGCTTCGGATTTGCCGTCACCTCGCTCGTCGCACCCGCAACCGTCCTGGGTGCAGCGCTCGGCTTCGGCGCGCAGCGCGTAGTGCAGGACATTCTCGCCGGGTTCTTCATCATCACCGAACGGCAGTACGGGTTCGGTGATGTCGTACAGATCGCCGTCCTCGGCTCGGCAGAAGATGCCGAGGGGACCGTCGAGGACGTCACGTTGCGTGTCACGCGGGTTCGTAGCGTGGACGGTGAAGTGATCACCGTTCCGAACGGGCAGATCGTCAAAGCGATCAACCTGTCGAAAGACTGGGCACGGGCGGTGGTCGATGTTCCGATTCCTTCCACTGCCGACCTCACGCACGTCAACGAAATTCTGCGACGCGTCGGGCACGCTGCCTTCGCCGACGCCAGACTGCGAAAATTGCTGCTCGACGAGCCCACCGTGATGGGTGTGGAGAGCATCGAAGTCGATCTGGTGCATGTGCGCCTGGTGGCGAGAACGTTGCCGGGCAAGCAATTTCAGGTCGGACGCGAACTGCGTGTTCGGGTGGCAGCAGCGTTGCAGCCCGAGGGAATCAGTGTGGCCCCGGACATCTCGACTGCCGGAGTCGCACCCGACTCTGCCCAAGGCGATCGAGGGGCGGACAGATGACCGAAGCGAACACCGAAACCGATCGTTGGACGCGCCACTGGAAGATTCCCTCGCGAATCTTCGGGCGTGCTCGGACTTCGACAGTGGCCCTCGGAATCTGTTTCGTGCTGACCGCACTGCTCTACGGTCAGGTACGGCCTGAGCCGGAAGGAGCGGTGACCGGCCCGACTCCGGTCGACACCGGTCAATACCAGAACCGTCTCCCGAGCGACGTTCCAGAATCCCTACCGCCGTCGAGCAGCGTCCCGCCATCGCCGAGCGGCGACTCCACGACATCGCAAGACCCGTCGGACACAAGCGGCACACCGGAGGAGCCTGGGCAGCAGCGGCAACCGGGGCAGCAAAGAGAGCCAGGGTCGTCGACCGGAGAATCGGGCAGTACGACCTCGCAGGTTCCCACCTATTTGCCAGGTATCACCGTTCCTCCGCAACTGCGATCGCTGTATCCACAGGCGCCTACCACCTCAGCCCCGTCGAGCACCCCATGACATTCGAATCGCGGTCCTCACTTCGGTCGGCTACCCGCCGGTAAGGACTACACTGCGAGCCGTGATCAGCACCACGAATGTGTCCAAGTCGTACAAGACGTCGACCAGGCCTGCTCTGGACAACGTGACCGTTTCCGTGGACAAGGGCGAGTTCGTCTTTCTCATCGGCCCTTCCGGTTCGGGCAAGTCGACGTTCATGCGCCTTCTTTTGAAGGAAGAGAGTCCGACCTCAGGGGACATCCACGTAGCGGACTTTCACGTCAATCGGCTCTCGTCACGGCGGGTTCCACGGTTGCGGCAGAGCATGGGGTGTGTTTTCCAGGACTTCCGGCTGCTCCAGCAAAAAACCGTCGTCGAGAACGTCGCATTCGCCTTGGAAGTCATCGGCAAGCCGCGCTCGATGATCAAGCGGACAGTGCCCGAGGTTCTCGAACTGGTCGGGCTCGGCGGTAAGTCCGATCGCTTGCCCTCCGAACTGTCCGGCGGCGAACAACAACGCGTCGCGATCGCACGCGCATTCGTCAACCGACCGCTGGTTCTCCTGGCCGACGAGCCGACCGGAAACCTCGATCCCGACACCAGCCAAGACATCATGATGCTGCTCGAGCGGATCAACCGAACCGGCACGACTGTCCTCATGGCTACCCATGACAATCACATCGTCGACTCGATGCGGCGACGCGTCGTGGAACTGGACAACGGCCGAGTGGTGCGAGACGAGGCTCGCGGGGTCTACGGCGTGGGCAGATAGCGTCTCCGGTCGTTCCGCAGGCTCCACTCCTGGACAGCGGGTCGTTCCGCAGGCTCCACTCCCGCAGCCTTCGGGTCGTTCCGCAGGCTCCACTCCCGCAGCCTTCGGGTCGTTCCGCAGGCTCCACTCCCGCAGCCTTCGGGTCGTTCCGCAGGCTCCACTCCCGCCGGCACGCCGGCTGACATGACCTTCTCGACCGCACACACCGAAGGGCCCGGATTCCGCGATGCGCGCAAGTTTTATTTTCAGTGAGGTTCTGACCGGACTTCGCCGCAACATCACCATGACAATCGCCATGATTCTCACGACCGCGATCTCGCTCGGCCTGTTCGGCGGCGGTCTGCTGGTCGTGCAGATGGCAGGAAAAACGCAACAGATCTTTCTCGATCGCGTCGAGGTGCAGATATTCCTCACCGACGACATTTCCGCGACCGACCCGGAGTGCGCGCAAGAAACATGCGCGGCGCTTCGTAGCGACCTGGAGTCGACCCCCTCAGTCGTGTCCGTCGAATACCTGAACCGGGATGACGCGGTCAAGGACGCGACCGAACGTGTCTTCAAGGACCAACCCGAGTTGGCACAGTTGGTCAGCCCGGACAGCTTCCCAGCGTCGTTCAAAGTGAAGTTGAGCGATCCCGAGCGGTTCGGCGTCATCAACGACAACTTTGCCGACCGTCCAGGAGTGCAGAGCGTGCTCAACCAACGCGACCTGGTCGAGCGGCTCTTCAGTGTGTTGAACGGGGTACGCAACGCCGCCTTCGCTATCGCCATCGTGCAGGCGATCGCCGCAGTTCTATTGATTGCCAACATGGTTCAGATTGCGGCGTTCACCAGGCGTACCGAGGTCGGGATCATGCGACTGGTCGGCGCAACACGGTGGTACACGCAGTTACCGTTCCTGCTCGAGGCCGTCGTCGCGGCGATCATCGGATCGGCACTCGCAATCGCAGGACTGTTCGGTGCCAAGAACATCTTCATAGACGACGTACTCGCCGACGTATACGAAGCCAACATTCTCGCGCGTATCTCCAACAGCGACGTGCTGCTGGTATCACCGTTCCTGGCCCTCGTCGGAATCGGTATGGCGGCCGTGACTGCCTACATCACGCTGCGCCTCTACGTCAGAGAATAGATCCGCTCCGGCTGATTCTGGTCACTCCGCGGGCTCCGCTCCGGCTGATTCTGGTCACTCCGCGGGCTCCGCTCCGGCTGATTCTGGTCACTCCGCGGGCTCCGCTCCGGCCGGAAGAAAACCGATTGCGCACCGGTTCTATGCTGGAGCGGCTGTGTAAACGAACGCACACGCCTTCCCGCGTTCGAGAAAGGGCCCTGCAGTGAGAGAGAAGGGCCGTAAGGCCATCGCGACCAACCGAAAAGCGCGACACAACTATGCGATCCTCGATGTCTACGAGGCCGGTGTCGCCCTTGTCGGAACCGAAGTGAAGAGTCTTCGCGAAGGCAAAGCATCCCTGGCCGACGCTTTTGCGACTGTGGATGACGGTGAGGTGTGGCTCCGCGGACTGCACATCCCCGAGTACACGCAGGGCAGCTGGACCAACCATGCACCGAGGCGCACTCGGAAGCTTCTTCTACATAAGCGAGAAATCGAACGACTGGCGGGCAAGGTCAAGGAAGGGAGCCTGACGATCGTCCCGCTGTCGATGTATTTTTCCGATGGCAAGGTCAAGGTCGAACTGGCCTTGGCCAGAGGTAAACAGGATTACGACAAGCGTCAGGACTTGGCGCGCCGCACCGCCGAGCGCGAGGTGACGCGCGAACTCGGACGTCGTATCAAGGGTATGCGCTGACAGCAATCCTGCTCGCGCTCGTCGCAGCCGTCGGCTATGGAGTCAGCGACTTCGTCGGCGGAGTCGCATCGAGGCGGGTAGCCGCACTTCGGGTCGTCATCGTTTCTTACCCGTTCTCTTTGGTCGTCGTCTTGCTGATAGCCCCATTCGTCGGCGGCACCGTGTCGTTGGTTCCGATGCTGTGGGGGCTGGCGTCCGGTGTCGCCGGGGGACTTGCCGTGTGGTGGTTCTATCTCGCTCTGGCGTCGGGACCGATGGCCGTCGTGTCGCCGCTGACGGCCGTCCTCGTCGCCGGTATACCAGTGCTCGCTGGGCTCCTGATCGGCGAAAGACCCGGCATACTCGCATTTTGCGGAATTGCCCTTGCACTCGTTGCGGTCGTCTTGGTGAGCAAGGAGTCGCCGGACGAGGCGACTGGCGAGGTGGCGGGCGGTCGCGACATGAGATTCACTCGTACGGTCGCCTGGCTCACGGTCGGCTCGGGCATCACTTTCGCGATGGCGTTCATCTGTCTCCATCAGATCGGTGAAGGGTCTGGGCTGTGGCCACTAGCCGCGTCGCGAGCCTCGGCGACCGCCGTGGTGTGGAGCGTCGCCTTGGCAACCGGCCACTTTTCCGCCACCCATGGAAGTGTTCTGAAACTCGCGGCGTTCGTCGGCGTGCTCGACGTCGTCGCGAACGCCGCGCTGCTCTACGCCTACCAGGGTGGGATGCTCTCGCTTGTCAGCGTCATCGCGTCGCTGTATCCGGCGGCGACGGTGCTGTTGGCGATGGTCATGCTCGGCGAGCGTGTTGGTCGTCTGCAGCAGATCGGAATGGTCATAGCTCTCGGTGCGGTCGGGATGATCGCCGTCGCGTGATGGTCCGATTCCGGTTGGGTGCACATGATTGCCGTGCCGATCCCGGTTGAATCACCCACTACGGGGGTATCAGGGGTTGATGACCGCCAACATCGACTCGACCCCGCTTCGCGTGCTTGTCACCGGAGCGACGGGCTATCTCGGAGGACGCCTCGCTCCGCGGCTTCTCGACGCTGGTTACACAGTGCGAGTGTTGGCGCGTAACCCTGACAAGCTGGACGGTGTTCCGTGGGCAGACGACGTCGAGATCGCGCAGGGTGACCTCAACGATCGAGATTCTCTGAAGGCTGCGTTCGCGGACGTCGACGTCGTCTACTACCTCGTCCACTCGATGGGCTCGGTAGGCCACGACAATTTTGCGGACGCCGAGCGTGCCGGCGCCGAGAACGTCGCCGAGGTCGCCGCTGAAAGCGGAGTGGGAAGAATCGTCTACCTCGGCGGATTGCACCCCACCGACGGCCAGCTGTCGGAGCATCTGCAATCTCGCGCCGAAGTAGGTCGGATTCTCATCGAATCCTCGGTCCCCACCCTGGTGCTCCAGGCTGGCGTCGTGATCGGTTCGGGATCGGCGTCGTTCGAGATGATCCGGCACCTGACGAACCGTCTACCGGTCATGACTACGCCGAGATGGGTGCACAACAGGATTCAGCCGATAGCGGTGCGAGATATGCTCCACTACCTCATCGGTGCCGCTGAGGCCGATCTGAAGGAGAGCCGAACGTTCGACGTCGGAGGCCCCGACGTCATGGAGTACGGCGAAATGATGAACATTTACGCAGGAGTGGCCGGGCTGCGCCAGCGTCGGATGGTGGTGCTGCCGGTGTTGACGCCGCGTCTCGCCGGCCATTGGATCGGACTGGTCACCCCGATCCCGCGCGGACTGGCCATGCCACTCATCGAATCTTTGCAATTCGACGCCGTCGCACACGAAATGGACGTCGATTCGATCATCCCTCGACCTGCAGGTGGTCTGACCTCGTATCGAGACTCCGTTCGTCTCGCGCTGCGGAACATCGAGGAAGGGGAGACCGAAACGACGTGGTCCGACTCCGACTCGGCGCAACCGTCCGATCCACTGCCGACCGATCCGACGTGGGCAGGCGAGGTCGTCTATCGCGACAACCGCAGCGTATTTCTCGGTAGCGGGCCCAGCGAGATCCGTAGTCGACTGCGAGGCGCTGTCGAATCAGGTGAATTGAAGGGTTGGCGTCGGGAGGACCGTGACGGGGAAAACTCGGGTGAGGTGCGGTTGCGGTCTACCGCATCACTGCCTGGCGACGCGCGGATGCACTACCGAGTGATATCGGCGGGTGGTGGCACTCGACTCGAACAGCGAACCTATTTCTTCCCACGCGGACTCGCAGGGAGAGTGTTCTGGTACGGGTCACTGCCGGCCCGCAAGGTCCTGCTGGGCCGTACGTTGCAGGCGGTCGTCGGGCAGGTCGACCGCGCCTGACGCACCGCGGTTGGTATCCCGATGGGTATCGGGATGATTCTGCTCGGCGCACGCGTTACACTGACAAGCCGGAGCACAGTGTTTCGGAACATACGGGGCTGAACGGTTTCGACTTTGTATGTTGAGTCAGGGGAAGCGTGTCGGTGCAGGCGAGAGACCACCGTAAGCGTCATCGCAAAAATATAAGCGCCGATTCCAATCAGCGCGACTACGCACTCGCTGCCTAAGTAGCGACTGCGTGTCTGTCAGTCCGGGTTTGCCCTCGGTCCGGGTACTGGCATCAGCTAGAGGGCTTACCGATTCACTCGGCCACGGAGTGATGAGGAAAATCAAACAGTGGCTGGGATCGTCATCCTGGCTTGTTTGCGAGATCGGGAGATCCAAGTAGAGGCATAGCAGACTGCACACGGAGAAGCCCTGGCAATGCAGCAGAGGACCCGGGTTCGATTCCCGGCAGCTCCACGCAGACGCCGGGCCGCACAAGAGCACCAGCTCTCGAGCGGCCCGGCGTTTTTCTGTATGCCAGTCTCCTTGGCGCTCCGCATCTCTGTACACGTCGCCGGATCGCAGGTGCGCCGACGCGAATCATCGCCGGGGAACTAGTGTTGTCCGGGAGTTGACTCTGCGACAAGAAGGAGGCGCATCATGGCGCACGAACGAGCTGGTTCCATTGCTCTGCCTGAGGATCTCGTCGATCTCGCGCAGCTGGTCACGGCCTACTACTCGCGTACTCCGGACATGTCGGATCCGGGCCAACACGTCGTTTTCGGGACGTCCGGTCACCGCGGATCGAGCCTGGATACGGCGTTCAACGAGGCCCATATTCTCGCAACGACGCAGGCGATCGTCGAATACCGCGCGGCGCAGGGCATCGCCGGCCCGATGTTCATCGGTCGTGACACGCACGCACTGTCCGAGCCCGCCTGGACCACCGCGTTGGAAGTTCTTGCCGCAAACGATGTTTCGGTTCTCGTCGACTCCGGAGATCGCTATACGCCGACGCCCGCAGTCAGTCACGCGATTCTGCGCTACAACTCGACCGGATCTTCGGCCAAGGCCGACGGCATCGTCGTCACACCTTCACACAATCCGCCGCGTGACGGCGGTTTCAAGTACAACCCTCCGCACGGTGGCCCCGCGGACAGTGACGCTACGTCCGTGATCGCGGACCGTGCGAACGAGCTTCTGCGAGGTGGACTGGCAGGTGTGAAGCGTGTGTCGTTGGCGACCGCACTCAATACCTCGGTGGACAAGTACGACTTCCTTGGAACTTACGTCGAGGATCTGCCGAATGTCGTAGATCTCGACGCGATCAGGTCGGCCGGGGTGCGCATCGGTGCCGATCCGCTCGGTGGTGCGAGTGTCGACTATTGGCAGGCGATAGCCGAGCGTCACAACCTCGACCTCACTGTCGTCAATCCACTCGTCGACGCGACTTTTCGCTTCATGACGCTCGATACCGACGGAAAGATCCGAATGGATTGTTCGTCTCCCAACGCGATGGCGTCGTTGATCGCAGCACGGAACTCGTACGACATCTCCACGGGAAACGACGCCGACTCGGACCGCCACGGAGTGGTGACACCTGACGGTGGTCTGATGAATCCCAATCACTACCTGGCCGTTGCAATCGACTACCTCTTCACCCACCGGACCGGCTGGCCGCCGAACTGCAAGGTCGGAAAGACCTTGGTGTCGTCTTCGATGATCGATCGTGTCGTCGCAGGCCTCGGTAAAGACTTGCTCGAGGTCCCTGTCGGATTCAAATGGTTCGTGCCTGGACTCCTCGACGGCAGTCTCGGATTCGGCGGCGAGGAGTCGGCGGGAGCGTCGTTCCTGCGAACCGACGGGCGGGTATGGACGACGGACAAGGACGGCATCATTCTCGCGCTGCTCGCCTCCGAGATCACCGCTGTCACGGGCAAAACGCCGTCCCAGCGCTACGCCGACTTCACTGCGCAGTACGGCAGTCCCGTGTACGCACGGGTCGACGCGCCGGCTTCCCGTGAGGAGAAGGCCGTCCTGGCGAAGCTCTCCGCCGACCAGGTCACGGCAACCGAACTTGCGGGGGAGAAGATCACGGCCACACTGACTACCGCACCAGGTAACGGCGGCGCGATCGGGGGACTGAAGGTGACCACCGAAAACGCGTGGTTCGCCGCACGTCCATCGGGAACCGAGGATGTCTACAAGATCTACGCCGAATCGTTCAAGGGCGAAGATCATCTCGCGCAGGTTCAGACCGCTGCGAGAGAACTGGTGTCGCAGGCACTCGACCGATCGTGACAGCTCCGAAACCGACCGACGGTGTGAAGGGCGGCGCACTGCCGTCGCAAATCTGGGTCCTGATCTCGGCGAGCTTCGTGATTGCTCTCGGATTCGGCATCGTCGCACCGGTCATTCCACAGTTCGCCACCGAATTCGGTGTCGGTGTCGTCGCTGCGTCGGCGGTCATCAGCGTGTTTGCGGCGATGCGACTGTTGTTCGCGCCTGCCAGCGGTCTTTTGGTGCAGAAGCTCGGTGAGCGACCGGTGTACCTGGCAGGTCTGTTGATCGTGGCTGCATCGACCGGCGCCTGCGCATTCTCCCAAACCTATTGGCAGCTCCTGATCTTCCGGGGGCTCGGCGGTATCGGCTCGACAATGTTCACGGTGTCGGCTTTGGGTCTTCTCATCCGAATGAGTCCGGCGGACAGCCGCGGACGCGTATCAGGGTTCTACGCGACGAGCTTCCTGATGGGGTCGATCGGTGGCCCGCTCGTCGGCGGCGCGGTCGTCGGATTGGGTTTACGAGCACCCTTCATCATCTACGCAATCGCTCTGATCATCGCGGCTGCGGTCGTCTTCTTCAGCCTTGGCAACGTCGATTCGACCGAATCCGAGCACGATTCTGCAGTACCGATGATGTCGCTGCGCGCTGCGTTGAAAGTGCCCGCCTACCGGGCTGCTCTTTCCTCGAATTTCGCGACGGGGTGGGCAGTGTTCGGTGTTCGCGTTGCGTTGGTTCCGCTGTTCGTCGTTGCGGTGCTCGACCGCTCGGCTGCAGTGGCTGCAGTGGCGCTGGCGGTGTTCGCCGTTGGAAATGCCCTCGTGCTGATCACCTCCGGACGACTTTCCGACGTCCGCGGGCGAAAACCATTCGTCGTCGCAGGCCTCATCGTTGCGGGTGTGGGAACCGCAGCCATCGGTCTGACGGATAACGTGGCGCTGTTCATGATCGCCTCCTTCGTTGCGGGTTTCGGATCCGGTTTGATGACACCGGCGCAGCAGGCCTCGGTGGCCGACATCATCGGCTCCCGTGCACGCGGTGGTCCGGTTCTCTCGACATTCCAAATGGCATCCGACGTCGGGGCAATTCTCGGCCCCATCGTCGCCGGCGCAGTGGTCGAGTACTACTCCTACGGAACGGCCTTCGTGATGTCCGGGGCGATTCTGCTCGCGGCGGCGGTGTGGTGGCTGTTCGTGACGGATACGGCGAGCGCGGCAAGAGCTGCTGCCCGTAAGCAATGAAGTGCTTCCCGGCACCTCGCGCCTCGGCCGGGTAGCGCTCCGTACTATTTCCACCGTGAGCCAAAAAAGAACATCGAGTGCGAAGTACACCCCACAACCGACGTCCAGTACCTCTACGTACGTTCTGGCCGCGGTGGCGGTACTCGTGGTCGCTGTGGTCGTCGTCGTGGCGGTCATGTGGCAGCGCGGCAGTGACACCCCGCGCAACGACGGCTACGGCACGGTCAAAAATGCGAATGTGGAATTGACGGTTCTTCCCGATGGCGTAGTCCAGCTCGCAGTAGCAAATGCCGCACCGGTCGTCGACCTGTTCGAAGATCCGATGTGTCCCTTCTGCGGTGATCTGGAAGTCGAGCACGGCCAGGAGTTGGCCCAGAAGATCGACGACGGTGCGGTAGCCGTCCGATATCACCTGGTTGTTCTTCCTCAACTGGACGCTTCTTCGGCGAGCGGTAGCTACTCGAGTCGGGCGGTTGCTGCGTCTCATTGTGTAGCCGCATCGGAGAATGCCATCGTTTATTCGGCATTTCACGCGGGACTGTTCGGCACAGAATTCCAACCCGAAGAAAACGGTGATTCCGACCGCACCGACACCGAACTCGCCGACCTTGCCCAGAAGGGTGGCGCAGCAGAGGCGACCACGCAGTGCATTCTGTCCGGCGCGATGACCGAAGTGGCCGCAGCAGATGCGGAGAGCGCCCGTGAAGCCCTGTCCGCGGCCGGCGCAGCCGGAACCCCCGGTGTTCTCGTCGATGGTCAGGTCGTCGATGCTCTCCGTGACTCTTCCTGGATCGAATCGATCGGCTGATCGGGCAGTTGCTGTCCCAGCAGCGGATTTGTAGCAGTGTGCGGCCATGGTGTAACTTCGTTCGAGCAACCGCAGAACAGCGCGGGTGTGCAGTACGGGGCTATGGCGCAGCTGGTAGCGCACCACACTGGCAGTGTGGGGGTCAGGGGTTCGAGTCCCCTTAGCTCCACCGAGTTCGTCCTGAAGGAAGTACACGCAAGCCCTGACCGGTGATTCTGGTCAGGGCTTGCGCTGTTTGTGGCGATGAACGAGTAAATGGGGGCCACCTCGTGGTGACCCCCATTTACTTACCCAGACGTGCTGCAGCCCCGGGTCAGTGAGCAGCGTCGAATGCGTTCTCTACGTCCGAAGGAATTCGGCCCCGTGCCGAAATGGTGTATCCGTTGGATCTTGCCCACTCGCGGATAGCCTTCGTCTGATTGGCATCGCGCTTTTGGCCGGACGAGGTGGCACCGACGGCCTTCTTGGGCCGTTTGCCGCCGACACGGGCCGAGTGTTCGATGTAGTAATCGAGCTTGCGGTGGAACTCTATGGCGTTCTTGTCGCTGAGGTCGATTTCGTAGCTGACGCCGTTGACGGAATAGCTTATGTGCTCTCCGCCGGAGTCGATCGGCTTGTCGTCGATATCGTCGACCAGTTGAACATAAACTTTCTTGGCCATTCTGGAGGTCTCCAATGATCAATCGGGATGAATCCGCGTAGAACTCAGGAAACTATACGACCGAACCCTCGAATATTCCATATCAGCGACCGTGTATCCGAAGTTCATGTATTCGATTGTCCAGTAGAAATCTACGATATCGACGAACAAGTTCTCGAAGCCGAATTATTGGAATCAGGATAGATCCGTACTCGGAGGCTGAGCTGCGAGTCTCATCTCGTCCAAGCCGACGAACTTCACGCGAGGACGCCCAGCGTCTTTTCCAGCCGAAACCTCTGCTTTGTCGATGCGTGCCCACGCGGGAAAGTCCAGTGCGTCGGGTGCTTTCTTCTCCAGCAATAGGTCGAGTTCCGCTCGATCCGCGCGGGAGCGAGGAAGACGGTCCGCCGCTATGTCTTCCAGTAGGCTCCGAACAGTCTCGGCTGCACACTTCTTGTTGGTTCCGATCACGCCGGTGGGCCCGCGCTTTATCCAGCCTGTTGCATAGGTTCCGGAAACCGGTTCGCCTGCATTGTCGATCACGCGGCCTTCTTTGTTGGGAATCACGCCGACACCGGAATCGAACGGAACGCCTGGTATCTCGCTTCCGTGATAACCGACCGAGCGCAGAATCAGACCGGTGTCGAGCATCTCTTCGGTCGAGGTTCGCTCGGCTTTCACCGTGCCGGACTCATCGGTCCGCAGTTCGTTGTGTATCAGACGAACAGAGGTTACCGATTCTTCTCCGAGTATCTCGTCAGGGGAAACACAGAAACGAAGGACTATGCGCTTCCGGTTCGGTTCGGCTCCATGGCTGGCTCCGGCTGCAATCTCGCGAGCCAGTTCCACCTTCAACGCGGTGGAGGGTTCGGCGGTGCCTGCTTCCAGAGCCGCCAGTGTGGTGGCATCTGGTTCGGCTTCGTCGGCTGACAACACGATGTCGATGTCGGCAGCATTCATCAACCCGATCAATTCGGGGTTGGTGTATGCCGCCTGGGCGGACCCGCGTCGACCCAGAACTACCACCTCGCGGATCTTGCTGCCTCGCAAGGCCTCCAACGCGTGGTCGGCGATATCGGTGTTCTCGAGTTCGGCCGGTGAAACCAGCAGAACACGAGCGATGTCGAGGGCGACGTTTCCGTTGCCTACGATGACTGCTCTTTCGCTCGTCAGGTCGTAGCTGCGGTCGGCGTAGTCGGGATGGCCGTTGTACCACCCGACGAACTCGGCAGCTGCGTGAGAGCCGGGAAGATCTTCCCCTGGGATTCCGAGGCGTCGATCGTTGGAGGCACCCGTCGCGTAGATGACCGCATCGTGGTGTTCGAGAAGTTCCTCGTGCGAGATCTCGGTGCCGATCTCGACGCCGAGATGGATCCGTACCGACTTCTTGCCGCCGACCGCGCGGAAGAGATCGGTCACCGCCTTGGTGCCTGGATGATCCGGTGCTACGCCCGCACGAACGAGCCCGTACGGGGTCAACAGGCGGTCGTACATCTCGACCTCGATACCGCGGATGGACGCGAGTTCGGTGGCGGCATAAAACGCCGCAGGGCCCGATCCGACGACGGCAATTCTTCGGCCAGTGAAGTCGACGCCTTTGAATGGCGAACCGACCGCGTTGTACCCATTGCTCTGCATCGGGTGGAATTGGAAGTAGTTGGCATTGATCCCGAGGTATCGCTCTTGTTCGGGCTCCAATTCGTGGTCGGCGCGGATGGCGTCGACGGGGCATTCGTCCACACAAGCACCACAATCGATACAAGTGTCCGGATCGATGTGCAGCATCTCCGAGGTCATGAAGCCCGGTTCGTCCGGCGTGGGGTGAATACAGTCGACTGGACACACATCGACGCACGATGCGTCGTTGCAGCAGGGTTGGAGAATCACGAACGTCATGAACCTGTTCTACCGCTAGATGCACAACTGCGTGGCCGGTTCACTACTCCTACTGCAACGGTTCGGTGTCGACTTGCTCACATTCCGCTTGCAGATTCGGATCAGCCGGTATCGCGCGACCAACTCGGCCTCACTTTTTGTTTGACTTGTAACGAAAGTGTCTGCTGTTGCTGGTGTGCCACAGAGGCTACTGATTCGCGATGTGGAAGGGGAGTGGCACGCTCGACTTCGTCGGAGTGTGTCCAACTGCTTGATGAATAGAACCTCTGTGCTCGGCGTGCTGTCCGCAGGTGTGTTGGCCGGCGCGCTGATGATTCCTGCATCAGTGTCGGCCGCCCCTTCGGGCCTGGAGCTCGACGGCAAAACGGTCTTCGTGGATCCCGGTCACCAAGGCGCGGGCCACGCCGAGAATCTGGCTGCGCAGGTGGACGACGGCCGCGGCGGTACCAAGGACTGCCAGACATCAGGGATGACCACCGTCGACGGCGTCGCCGAACACACCATCAACTGGAACGTCGCTCAGCTGGTGAAATCGAGTTTGGAAAGCCTCGGTGCCTCCGTCGTCATGAGCCGTACCGACGACTCTGCGTGGGGCGGCTGTGTCGATGACCGAGCACGAGCGGCCGGTGCGTCCGGGGCGGACGTCGCTGTCAGCATCCATGCGGACTCGACGGCTGTGGGCACCGATGAAGACAAGCTCGGGTTCCACCTGATCGTCCCAACGCTCCCCATTCCCGACGCGGCTGCCAACGCGGCCCAGTCGGGCGGTGGTCTGGCCGCATCGAACCTGATGCGTGACGCGTATGAGCGAGCCGGGTTCAGTGCCGCCAACTATGCGGGGATTGTGGACGGACTGCAGGATCGTTCCGACATCGCCGGGCCGGCACTGACCAGTGTGCCCTTGGTTTTCGTCGAGATGGGAAACGGCTCCAACCCTGTCGACGCTGCTGTGCTCGAAAGCCCGGAGGGGCAGCTGAAGCACGCCATCGCGATCTCCACCGGGC
The DNA here is from genome assembly GCF_002091955.1 of Rhodococcus sp. 1168. GTDB lineage: Bacteria > Actinomycetota > Actinomycetes > Mycobacteriales > Mycobacteriaceae > Rhodococcoides. Next base: position 193,387 of record NZ_MKKY01000072.1, read on the forward strand.
TGATCGACTATCTCCTCGGCCCGAACACCACTGTCGCGGCACTACCGGTGGAGGATGGACCGGAAGCACCGTCCGACTCGGCCACGGCGACCCCTGCTGCTGGTAAGCCGAAGCTCGAAGCCGCCCCGACTTCGGCCGGGGGGAGTCCGCTCGCGCGCTTGCTTGCCGGGATCGCACCCTACGTCGATTCCGTCGGGATCGACGGATTGTCGGATCTGGTGACCGACGACAACGTTCGGTCGGTGTCGAACTTCGCGCAGGGCCTGCTGAAGCAGATGCTCGCAACCGAGTAGCCTCACGACTCGTGGCGCGTGCACTCGGAGACCGAAGGATTCCCGTAATTCTCGTCTCAGGATTTCTCGGTGCGGGCAAGACGACGTTGCTCAATCACCTGCTTCGCCACAATCGAGGAATTCGCATCGGAGTCATCGTCAACGACTTCGGCTCCATCAATATCGATTCGATGATGGTTGCCGGTCAAGTCGATTCGATGGTGGCTCTCGGTAACGGGTGCATCTGCTGCGCCGTGGACATCGACGAAATGGACTCGATGTTCGACGTCCTGTCCGAGCCAGCGAGAGCACTCGACGTGATCGTTGTCGAGGCCAGTGGCATCGCGGAGCCGAGAAGCCTTATTCGAATGGTGCTGGCCAGCAACAATTCTGCGATCGTCTACGGCGGCCTTGTCGGAGTCGTCGATGCAGTCGAATTCGGAGCCACCGTCGAACGGCATTCCGAGATCGAACAACACCTCCGACTCGCAGACCTCGTGGTGCTCAACAAGACCGACCGACTCGACGATGCCGAGGCGGCCGCGGTTCTCGACAGTGTCCGCGGGAGAGTCGGAGACGTCCCGATCATGGCGACCAGACATGGCCGCGTCGATGCAGCGTTGCTCTTCGATGTACCGACACGTGCTGACGACAGAAGCTCGGCACGGCAATTATCGTTCGACGAGGTGCTGTACGAGGACGACGATCACGACGACCACTCGCAGCATCTGCACGCCGCCTATACGACTACGAGCTTCGAGACCGAAGAGCCGATGGACCCGCGCCGCTTCATCGAGGTGATGGAGAATCCGTCGGGAGAGGTCTACCGCGCAAAGGGTTTCGTATATTTCGGTGTGGATGGCTACGCGGGGAAATACGTACTCGGTACGGTCGGCCGTCATATCCGACTCGAATCGACCACGTGGGGCCGCGACGAGCGAAGAGCGACCTCACTGGTAATGATCGGAACGGATATCGACGAAGAATTGGTCGAGGTCCGCCTGCTCGACTGCATCCGCCGGGCCGGGGACCCGACCGATCGAGCAGCGATGCTACCGGTTCATCGATACACGCCGAATCCGGCGTGAACAGACACCCTGCTGCATCAGTCAGAGGCCGACCCATTCCGAAGTACCCGTGGCGAAATGCTGACGCTTCCAGATGGGAACTTCGGACTTGATGCGTTCGACGAGCGTGGCGCACGTCGCGAAGGCTTCCGCGCGATGTGGTGACGCGACCGCGGCGACGAGCGCGACATCGCCGACAACCAGGTCCCCGACGCGATGTACTGCCGCGACGGGCAACCCTGATTGCGCCGCCACTTCGGCGCAACACGCGCGGAGAAATTTCTCTGCGTCAGGATGCGCCTGATATTCGAGTGCGGAAACCGCTTGACCGCCATCGTGATTGCGCACCACGCCGCTGAAGAGCACGACCGCGCCGTGCTCCGGCCCGGCGACTGCGGCCTCGACGATATCGATATCGATCCGATCCTTCGAGATCTCTGCCAGAGGCTCGTTCACGGCAATTCGCCTTCCTGTGTTTCGGCGTGCAGACCGTTACCGGCAACCTGCGCGAGCAGGTGGTCGAGGATCGGCCCGAGGACCGAAAGTCCGTCCTTGACCCCCCCGGGTGACCCAGGCAAATTCACGATGACGGTCGTTCCGGCAAGCCCGGTCAGTCCACGACTCAAGGTCGCATGAGGAGTGACGGTGGTTCCCTTGGCCCGAATCGCGTCGGCGATCCCGGGGAGTTCGCAATCGAGAACTGCTCGTGTCGCCTCGGGGGTGGCATCGGTCGGTGACACGCCTGTACCCCCGGTGGTGATCACCAGTGATGGCGCACCGGTCAATGCGTCGTCCAGGCCGGATGCGATATCGGCGTCGGCAAATACCAACGGCCCGCGAACAGTGAACTCGCGCTCGCGCAGCCACCGCGCTATCACCGGTCCGGTGGTGTCCTCGCGGGTTCCTCGCGCACCACCGGTCGACGCTACGAGTACCACAGCCGATCTCGTTCCAGCGCAAGATGATTCGCGGTCCTCCTCAGCGCTTCGGGACCATCGCCCACGTTTTCCGCCCTCTTTGCTCAGCAGACGGACGTTGTTCATGGTTGCGGACGGGTCCACGGCCTTGACCATGTCGTGCAGGGTGAGACCAGCGACGGCGACGGCCGTCAGCGCCTCCATTTCCACTCCCGTCGGGCCGGTGGTCTTCGCCGTTGCCTCGACAGTGATCGTCGTATCGGTGAATCCGAAGCGCACATCGACCGAAGACAGTGCCAGCTGATGGCACAGCGGTATCAGCTCCGAGGTCTTCTTGGCCCCGGAGATACCCGCGATTCGAGCCGTGGCCAACACATCTGCCTTCGGCATTCCATCGGCCCGGACGAGGGACACAACCTCGGCAGTGGTGGCCAGTTCGCCTGCAGCGACTGCTATTCGGGTGGTGTCGGACTTGTGTGACACGTCGACCATGCGGGCGCGGCCCTCGGAATCGACATGGGAAAAACTTGTCATAACGGCACCACTGTCACTTCGGACCCCGCGGTCATCTCGGTCACTTCGACTGGCACGTCCACCAACACATCTGCCCATGCCATCGCGGCAACGAGGTGCGAACCTGCTCCGGCTATCAATGTCACGGTCTCTCCCTCCAGCTTTCCTCGCAGAAACTGCCGCTTGCCCGCGACTGAGGTGACGTCTGCTGCCAACTTCGCCACCCGGGTCGGCACCGGCGGTAAGCCTGCTGCGTCACGAAGCACGTCGCGTGCGAAGACCAGGAACGAGACGACGGTGCTCACCGGATTACCCGGAAAGTTCAACACGGGAACGCCGTCGACGACGGCCGTACCTTGAGGGCCGCCTGGCTGCATCCGTACCGGCCCGAATTGCCCGCCCAGCGGGAGCAACACATCCTTCACGACCTCGAAATCGCCCATGGATACGCCGCCGGAGGTGATGATGAGCTCGGATTCGGCGGCAGCAGCGGTGACGATGCGAGCAAAGTCTGTGGGCTCGTCCGAACTGCGGTGTACGCCCGTGACTTCGGCGCCGTTACTACGAAGATGAGAGGCCAGTGCGATGCCGTTGGAATCGAAAATTTGGCCGAGCCGAAGCGAGGAGCCTGCCTCGACGAGTTCGGCGCCGGTGGTGATCACGGCTACCCGAGGTCTGCTGCGAACCTGCGTGTGCGACAAGCCGACTGCGGCGAGGACTGCGATGTGACGAGGTTCCAGAAGCTGGCCTGCTCGGATAAGAATAGAACCAGCGATGACGTCGCTGCCCTGCTCGCGAATGTAGTCACCGGGTTGCCTGGACACCTCGATCGTGACGGAATGCTCGTCATTTGCAGTCGTGTGTTCGACGGGTACGACAGTGTCCGCACCATCCGGGACAGGTGAGCCAGTCATGATCTTGACGCTGGTGCCGGGTTGCACTGCACTCGGCCCCGTCGCTCCCGCGGCCACAGTGCCCGCAACTTCGAGGGTCACCGGGACGGTGGTGATGGCCGAGGAGTGGACTGCGTATCCGTCCATCTGCGAATTTCTGAACAGTGGAAGGTCGACCGGCGAAGCGACGTCCGCGTAGGCGACACGGCCCAGTGCATCGCTCAGCAGGACCGACTCCGCGGTGCGTGTTTTCAAGGGATCGAGTAGGCGTCGAACGTGAGCGGCATGGTCTTCGACAGAGGCCGCGGTCATGCTCCGCTCGCCTTCGGGGCCGACGTGGCGCGGGTCTTCATAGATTCGATCCTAGGCGTGCGTGTTTTCGAAATCGGGGGCGGCCGAGGCCCCCCGTTCTGTGAGGAACGGCATACTGGACCACGTAGCGTTGTCGGAGCGAGTATTCGCTCTTGTTTCTCGAGGAGGGTGCACATGACCGTCAGCAGTGTCGTCGGACTCGGTATCCCCTCGATAAAGAGCCCTGGGGTGTTCTCGGTGGACGACCGGCCCGATATACCGGTTCTGATAGACCGGTTCGGCCGGGTGGCGCGCGATCTGCGAGTGTCCATCACCGAAAAATGTTCGCTCCGTTGTACTTATTGCATGCCTGAAGAAGGTCTGCCTGTCATTCCGGCCGAGGACCTTCTCACTGCCGAGGAGATCGCGCGTGTTGTGTCCCTCGCCGTCCATCGGCTCGGTGTCGAGGAGGTGCGCTTCACCGGTGGTGAACCGCTGATGCGGGCCGATCTGACCGAAATTCTCGCCCGATGCGCACAGCAAGTGCCTGGCGTGCCCCTCGCGATGACCACGAACGCCATCGGTTTGGAGCATCGGGCCAAGAGTCTCGTCGAGGCTGGGCTGAGCCGAGTCAACGTCTCGCTCGACTCCATCGACCGCGCGCATTTCGCCGAACTCACCCGACGCGATCGTTTGCCGTCCGTGATGGCGGGAATCCGGGCAGCGAAGCGAGCCGGATTGAACCCTGTCAAAGTGAACGCCGTTCTCATGCCGGAGACGCTGCACGGTGCAGGCGACCTGCTCGAGTGGTGCCTGAACGAAGGCGTGGCCCTTCGATTCATCGAGCAGATGCCGCTCGACGCCGATCACGAATGGGCCCGTTCCAACATGCTCGACGCGCAGCAACTGCTCGATGTGCTCGTCACCCGTTTCGACCTGACCGAGGTCGGTCGCGAGGATCCGTCGGCGCCGGCCGAGGAGTGGGCAGTCGACGGAACCGACGCCACCGTGGGCATCATCGCGTCCGTCACCAGGTCGTTCTGCTCCGACTGCGATCGAACTCGGCTCACCGCCGAAGGAACAGTGCGGTCGTGTTTGTTCAGCGACGAGGAAACCGACCTGCGGGCCGCCATGCGCGGGGGCGCCACCGACGACGAACTCGCTGCACTGTGGCGGGGCGCAATGTGGAACAAATGGGCAGGACACGGAATCGACGCCGAAGGTTTCGTTCCACCGACGAGAAGTATGGGAGCAATAGGTGGTTGAGGTTCGTTACTTCGCCGGTGCGGCGGACGCGTCGGGATGTGCCGCCGAGACTTTCGATCTGCCCGGGGGCAGCGATCTCGCGGCGTTGAAAGCTGCGGTAGCTCACAGACACGGCGGAAAGGTGGCGGATGTTCTGCGCGTGTCTGCGTTTCTGATCGGCGACGATCTCACGCGCGATCCCACCGCGACGTTCGGCGACCGAGTCGACATCCTGCCACCGTTCGCGGGCGGCTAGCCCGAAGGCTCAGTTCTCGGTGGTCCACCAATCGTCGAACGGTGTGACGGGAACCGCGCGCTTGTGCCTGGAGTTCAAGAACATCCTTTCCAGTTTCTCGGCAACCTCCTCGGTCACGTCCTTGCCTTCGAGGTAGTCGTCGATCTGCGCGTACGTCACACCCAGGGCCTCCTCGTCGGGGAGTGCTGGACGATCGTCCTCCAAGTCCGCAGTGGGCACCTTCTTCCACGTGCTCTCCGGCGCATCGAGTTCTCGCAGCAGCTCGGCCCCCTGACGCTTCGTCAGTCCGGTAAGAGGTGTGATGTCCACTCCGCCGTCACCGAATTTGGTGAAGAATCCGGTGATCGCCTCGGCTGCATGATCAGTGCCGACCACGACGTAGCCGAGTTCGCCGGCGAGCGCGTACTGCGCCACCATGCGCTCACGGGCCTTGATGTTGCCGCGCACGAAGTCGCGAACCGCGTCGTTGCCCAGGGCGTCCGCCACCGAGGCAGCCGCTGCGTCGGCCGATGCTTTGATATCGACAGTCACGGTCCGGTCGGGATCGATGAACGACAGCGCGATGGATGCATCGTCTTCGTCGGCCTGCACGCCGTAGGGGAGACGCACGGCAAGAAATCGGGCTTCGGCGCCTTCGCTGCGAAGTTCGGTGACCGCGCGTTGAACCAGCTTGCCGGCCAAGGTGCTGTCCTGACCGCCGCTGATGCCGAGCACGAACCCCGTGGCAGGTGTCGAACGGAGGTAGCTCTTGAGAAAGTCGACGCGTCGGGTGATCTCGGAGGCGGGGTCGATGGTCGACTGGACCGCGAGTTCACGTTGGATTCGAGTGCGCAATTCCGAACGGATGAGAGACATCACGCCATCTTAGGTGTGCTCCGTACACTGCAGGTGATGACAGCGAAGACCTTTTCGAAGTCCGATCGCAGTGCCCACCCCGACTTCTTTGCAGCCGAGGCCGCCGGGCTTGCATGGTTACGAGCGGGCGGCGGCACCACCGTCGATGTGCTGGACGTCGGACCGACACATATCGAACTGGCCCGACTGGATCCCGGTTCGCCGACGCAGGCCGCGGCCCGCGCGTTCGGGGCCGGTCTTGCCACCGTTCACAGTAGTGGAGCTCGTGGGTTCGGTTGTCCTCCAGACGGTTTCGATGGCCAACTATCTATCGGGGCAAGGCCCATGTCGAGCGTCGAGCACTCGGCGTGGGGTTCGTTCTATGTCGAGGAAAGGGTTCTCCCGTTCCTGCGGGTAGCGCTCGAGGTGGGAAACGTGACGCCGAGTCAGGCTGCTGATATCGAGCGTGCGTGTGAGCGGGTTCGTGCGGGCTGTGTCGACGACGGCGAGTCACCGAGCCGCATTCACGGAGATCTGTGGACCGGAAACGTCGTCTGGACCGATTCCGGCGCGGTGATGATCGATCCGGCAGCGCACGGCGGTCACCGTGAAACCGATCTGGCAATGCTGGAACTGTTCGGTTGTCCATTTCTGGCGGACATCGTCGACGGCTATCAGTCGGTGTTTCCACTGCGCGAGGGCTGGGAGACGCGTATTGCGTTGCATCAGTTGCATCCCTTGGCCGTCCATGCAGCAGGACACGGACCGGCGTACGGCGCGGCACTTCACCGCACTGCGGTGGCGGTGGAACTGCTCTCCTGACGGGTTGCTCGCCGGACCAGGTCTTCCCAGCCGTCGGCGAGCCGTTGCTTCGACATGCCGAGGTCGCGGAATTGGTGCAGTACCAGCGTTGCTTCGAGCGGTGTCAGGAGTCCGTAAGCGAGGAGTTCGAGATCGCCCTCCACGCGGGCTGCTCGGAGGAGGGTCAGCACGTGCGTGTAGTTGACCTTGTGTGCAGGAGCCGAATATCGAAGTTCCGGTGAGTTTTCGGCCGCGCGCATGACCTCTCCTTGTACCTCGACGAGGTTCAAGCGTGCGCGCCCGAACGCGACCAATCTGTCGATCGGGTCCGCCCCCGGGCCCAGCGGTGGGGGGCCGAAAAGGAAGCCGTGCTGCAATTCCTTCTCGGTATGGTCCACCAGCGCTTGCATGAGCCCGGATCGGCTGCCGAATCGGCGGAAGACTGTGCCCTTGCCCACACCGGCTCGGGCGGCCAGTGCGTCCATCGTGACAGCGTCCGCCCCGACTGTGGAGACCATTTCTGTGGCCGCGTCCAGTAAGAGGCGTCGATTACGTGCAGCATCGCAGCGCTCGGTTTCCTCGCCTGCAATGGGGAGCATGAAGTCGGCCACAAGCGAAACCATACCTGTTCCTGGAATAGAAATGGACCGCAGTCCGCTTAGGGTGGTAAGAATCTACCTGCACCAGTCGCAGCTTCAACTTTCGAAGGATTTTTTCATGTCGCAAGCACACGTCCTCGTTCTCGTCGGCAGTCTCCGCGTCGACTCGGTGAACAAGCAGATTGCCGAGACCGCCGCCGCGCTCGTACCGGAGGGAGCCGACGCGCTCGTGTACGAAGGACTTGCAGATGTGTCGTTCTACAACGAGGACCTCGACGTCGCGGGCAAGGTGCCTGCGGCTGCGCTGAGTCTGCGTGCAGCCGCCGAGAATGCCACCGCGTTTCTCCTTGTCACCCCTGAATACAACGGCACCATTCCTGCGGTCTTGAAGAACGCCATCGATTGGCTGTCGCGTCCGTATGGGGTGAGCGCAGTGCAGGGAAAGCCGGTTGCCGTCATCTCCGCCTCGCCGAGCGGTAACGGGGCCAAGTGGGCTCATGACGACACGCGTAAGTCGGTCGGCATTGCAGGCGGAAAGGTTCTCGAGGACGTCGTGCTCACTATCGGCGGCACCATCGACAAGTTCGGGTCCGCGCATCCTCGTGAAAACGTAGAGGTGTCGGCACAGATTTCCGCTGTGGTGGCCGAGTTGGTCAAGGCATCGCACGAGCTCGTCGACGCCTGATTCGAAGCGCGCCGCTCCTGAATGAACTGCTCCGTCGAGGCGTCGTTGCAGAGCCCCCGAATTTGTGTTCGGGGGCCCTCTGCTGCCTACAGGTCGCAAACTTCACCCTCCGCGCGCCGCGTGTCGACTTGCGGTTGCGCGGGCTGCTCATTTCTGGCTGCGAGGCGTACGCGCACCGCAACAATGTGTGATGCACGACACGCCGAGTCGACCTCGACTTTTGGTCCATCTCGAGAGCGTGACCAGCGAATGTCATGGATGTTGTTCGCAACATCTCGTGTTCTAGCTATAAGTCGGACACTAGGTGTAGTGTCTGAACAACCGAGAGGCCACAACGCTCCCCGCCGAGAAAACCGGTACGGAGCCCGTGAAATCCCGCTCGGAACTGCTCGAATCCGGGTTCATATCCGGAATCGACACACAGTCGAAAAAGAAGTTCGAAAAGCTATTCCGCAGTGCATTACGAGCATCTCGGTGAACTCCGCGATGCTGGACAGTGAGAAGGGAACCCTATGAGCGTCACCGTCTACACCAAGCCCGCTTGCGTTCAGTGCAATGCCACCTACCGCGCCCTCGACAAGGAGGGTATCGAGTACTCGATCATCGATATTTCACAGGACACCGAGGCCCGCGACTACATCATGGCGCTCGGCTACCTGCAGGCGCCGGTCGTCGTTGCCGGCGACACTCATTGGTCGGGATTTCGCCCCGATCGCATCAAGTCGCTCACCGCAAGCGTTGCTTGAACAGAAGACGGAGATGAGCAGGTGTGACGTTCACCGGTCTCGATTCGGCTCGGCTTCCTGCCTCGACGCACCCACTGGTGTACTTCTCCAGTGCGTCGGAGAATACGCATAGATTCGTCACCAAGTTGGATCTTTCGTCGAGTCGGATACCGATTCACCGGCCGGAAGAATTTCGGGTGGATCAGCCGTACGTTCTGATCGTCCCGACGTACGGCGGTGGCACCACATTTGCCGGCCGTGACACCAATTACGTTCCCAAGCAAGTGATCAAGTTTCTCAATGACAAGCACAACCGGTCCTTGATCAGAGCGGTCATCGCAGCTGGTAACACCAACTTCGGTGATTCGTTCTGTTTTGCGGGCGATGTCATTTCGCAGAAGTGCGCTGTTCCGTACCTTTATCGCTTCGAGCTGATGGGAACCCCCGAAGACGTGGTTCGTGTTCGGGACGGTCTCGGCGATTTCTGGGAGCGGGAGTCGCGACGAGCGGCGCACATCTATTGACATCACTACGAGTTCAGCAGTACAAGACGCACGAAGAAAGTGGAGCATCCGCCGTGGCACCGACAATCACCGATACAGCACCCGCCCAGACAACCGTCCGAGCGGATGGTGATCTCGACTATCACGCGCTGAATGCGATGCTGAATCTGTATGGCCCCAATGGGGAGATTCAGTTCGAGAAGGACCGCGAGGCGGCCAACCAATACTTCCTGCAGCACGTCAATCAGAACACCGTGTTCTTTCACGACCTGGATGAGAAGCTGGACTACTTGGTCGAGGAAAACTATTACGAGGCAGAGGTTCTCGACCAGTACTCCCGTGAGTTCGTCAAGTTCCTGATCAACCACGCCTACTCGAAGAAGTTCCGCTTCCCGACGTTTTTGGGTGCATTCAAGTACTACACCTCGTACACGCTGAAGACATTCGACGGCAAGCGCTACCTGGAGCGGTTCGAAGATCGCGTCTGCATGGTTGCCCTGACTCTCGGTGCAGGTGACGAAGCCCTTGCCACCGATCTGGTCGACGAAATCATCGCAGGCCGTTTCCAGCCCGCGACTCCTACCTTTCTCAACTCCGGTAAGAAGCAGCGCGGCGAGCCGGTTTCGTGCTTCCTGCTGCGCATCGAAGACAACATGGAATCGATCGGTCGATCGATCAACTCGGCACTGCAGCTGTCCAAGCGCGGCGGTGGAGTTGCGTTGCTGCTCAGTAATATTCGCGAAGCCGGCGCGCCGATCAAGCGAATCGAAAATCAGTCCTCGGGTGTCATTCCGATCATGAAGCTGCTCGAGGACTCCTTCTCCTACGCGAACCAGCTCGGTGCGCGTCAGGGTGCAGGCGCTGTGTACTTGCACGCGCACCATCCCGATGTCTACAAGTTCCTCGATACCAAGCGCGAGAACGCGGACGAGAAGATTCGTATCAAGACGCTCTCACTCGGAATTGTCATCCCGGACATCACGTTCGAGTTGGCGAAGAAGAACGAAGACATGTATCTCTTCTCGCCGTACGACGTCGAGCGGATCTACGGGGTGCCTTTCGCGGACATCAACGTCAGCGAAACGTACTACGAGATGGTCGACGACAAGCGGATCCGCAAGACGAAGATCAAGGCACGCGAGTTCTTCCAGACGCTCGCCGAGTTGCAGTTCGAATCCGGGTACCCGTACATCATGTTCGAGGACACCGTGAATCGGGCCAACCCGGTGAAGGGCAAGATCACTCACTCGAACCTGTGCTCGGAAATTCTGCAGGTCTCGACCCCGTCGACGTTCAACGACGATCTGTCGTACAGCCACGTCGGCAAAGACATTTCCTGCAACCTCGGCTCGCTGAACATCGCCAAGACAATGGATTCGCCCGATTTCGGCAAAACCATCGCAGTGGCAATCCGCGGGCTCACGGCCGTGTCCGATCAGACTCACATCTTCTCGGTTCCGTCGATCGAGCAGGGGAACAACGACTCTCACGCTATTGGTCTCGGCCAGATGAACCTGCATGGATATTTGGCGCGCGAACGGATTCACTACGGATCCACCGAGGGCATCGACTTCACGAACATCTACTTCTACACCGTGGTATTTCATGCCATCCAGGCGTCGAACCAACTCTCGATCGCACGCGGTGAATACTTCAAGGGTTTCCCGGACTCCAAGTACGCATCGGGTGAATTCTTCGACAAGTACACCGACGAGGTCTGGGAGCCTGCCACGTCCCGCGTCGCCGCATTGTTCGCCGATGCCGGAGTGCACATTCCGACGCAGGCCGACTGGTCCGCACTGAAGGCGTCGGTGCAAGAACACGGCATCTACAACCAGAACCTGCAGGCAGTACCGCCGACGGGGTCGATTTCCTACATCAACAACTCGACCTCCTCGATCCACCCGGTTGCCTCGAAGATCGAGATCCGCAAGGAAGGCAAGATCGGTCGCGTCTATTACCCGGCGCCGTACCTGAACAACGACAACCTGGAGTTCTACCAGGACGCGTACGAGATCGGGTACGAGAAGATCATCGACACCTACGCTGCGGCAACGCAACACGTCGATCAGGGCTTGTCGTTGACGCTGTTCTTCAAGGACACCGCCTCGACCCGCGACATCAACAGGGCGCAGATCTACGCATGGCGTAAGGGGATCAAGACGCTGTACTACATCCGCCTACGTCAGTTGGCGTTGGAAGGCACCGAGGTGGAGGGTTGCGTTTCCTGCATGCTGTAGAGCTTTCGTCGTCGTAGTTCCCGTGCGTGGCTGCGAGTCCGCACAGGAACTACGACACACATCTTGTGTCGAGGATTACCTCCCACCACAACGGGTAGTGTCCAGGCAAGCCAACGTTCGGCAGTGTTCCACCGGTAGTAAAGGAAGCATCGTGAAGCTCATCGATCGTGTCTCGGCCATCAACTGGAATCGCGTCCAGGATGACAAGGACTCGGAGGTGTGGGAGCGCCTGACCAGTAATTTCTGGCTGCCAGAGAAGGTGCCGGTGTCGAACGACATCCCTTCGTGGGAGACGTTGAATGCAGTCGAGAAGCAGTTGACGATGCGGGTGTTCACCGGACTCACGCTGCTGGACACGATCCAGGGGACAGTCGGAGCGGTCAGCCTCATTCCCGACGCGATCACCCCGCACGAAGAGGCTGTCTACACGAACATCGCGTTCATGGAGTCGGTACATGCGAAGAGCTACAGCTCTATCTTCTCCACACTGAGCTCCACGCGAGATATCGACGACGCGTTCCGGTGGTCCGAGGAGAACGTCAACCTGCAGCGTAAAGCCGAGATCGTCTTGAAGTTCTATCACGGCGACGATCCACTCAAGCGGAAGGTCGCGTCGACCCTGCTCGAGTCTTTCTTGTTCTACTCGGGCTTCTACCTGCCGATGTACTGGTCTTCACGAGCCAAGCTCACCAACACCGCCGACCTGATCCGGTTGATCATCCGTGACGAAGCTGTGCACGGCTACTACATCGGATACAAGTATCAGCGGGGTCTGGAGAAGGTCACCGAAGCCGAGCGCGAAGAGCTCAAGAACTACACGTTCGAGCTGCTGTTCGAACTGTACGACAACGAGGTCGAGTACACCCAGGATCTCTACGACGAGATCGGGCTCACCGAGGACGTCAAGAAGTTCCTGCGATACAACGCGAACAAGGCACTGAACAACCTGGGATACGAAGGGCTGTTCCCGAAGGACGAAACCGACGTGAACCCAGCCATCTTGTCGGCGCTGTCACCTAACGCCGATGAGAATCACGACTTCTTCTCGGGCTCGGGCTCGTCGTATGTCATCGGTAAGGCCGTCAACACCGAAGACGACGACTGGGACTTCTGACCCAGGGACGGTGTGGTGTGTTCGGCAACCGGCCGGTAGCCGAACACACCCGGAACCGGTGATCAACCACGAAACCAGGTCTCGACCGAGTCGTCGAGTGCTTTGTCGATCCGCAAACGTGAAGTCTCCGAGAGGGTTTCCGGTAGCGCGTCGGACTCGAACCATTCCACTGCCAAGTTTTCGTCATCGGCGACGTGCGCTTCGCCTCCAGTGCGGCGGACCAGGAACGTGAGGTCGAGGTACTGCGCCTGGTCGCCGTTCGGGTAAGTGATCGGCCCTGTGACGTCGACGCTCGTCAACCGAATCAGATCTGCATCGATCCCGGTCTCCTCGGTGATCTCGCGCAGTGCCGCGGGTCCAGGTTCCTCGCCGGGTTCGAGAATGCCCGACACCACTGCCCAGAGACCGTTGTCGCGTCGCCTCGTGAGGAGTATCCGGTCGTCGTCGTCCAGGACGACTGCGCTGACGCCGGAAAGCCAGAGCGGGGCCGTACCCACTTGCCGCCTCAGCGAGAGGACGAACTCGGGTACCGGCACCTCAGGACGCGTATGCGTTGAGAGAGTTCCGCACGTCCGCGAGAATTGCCCGCGCGGCGACGATGCCGCTCCCGGACCACACTGTGTCGTCGACGGCGAACACGCGGCCGTCCTTCACCGATCCGAGCTCCAGCCACGGATCACTGCGCAGGACCTCGGTTCCGAACGATTCACCCTCGTCACCCTCGAATCGCACGTAGACGATGTCGCCTTCGGCCGCGCGCAGATCGTCGGGGACAACGGTGACTTCGCCATCGCGCTGCGCAGGCGGGCGCTGAACGCCGATCTCCGCGAGTACCTGGCCGGCGAAGGACGCCGTGGAATCGGTGACGATGGAATCGGGAAGGAAACGCACGAGGGAGGCTTGGGTCTGGACGGCGTCGATGTCGCGGCCGGCCTGCTGAGCGTCGGCACTGAATCGAGCGAGTTCGTCGAATCCGGTCCGACCACGTCCGAGGGCAGCAGCCGATTGCAGGAACGTTCCCTTCCAACCATCATCGGAGCTCGTGAAGACGGTGGGTGCGATATCGCTGAGGGACGCGTAGGTATCCCGGCCCAGTGAATCGGATCCGATGATGAGGTCGGGGGCGAGAACGGCGACCGCGTCGATGTCCGGAGCGCCGAGAGTTCCGACGCTCGGAACTCTCGCTATGCCCGGTCCCAGATACAGCTCTTGGTCACCGTCGCCACGGAAGTCGGGGTCGAGCGTCGACGCGCCGACGACTCGTTCCCAAACGCCTACCGCGCAGGTGGCGTCGAGCGAAGCTGCGTCGAGCACCACTATGCGCATGGGGTCGGCTGGAACGTTGCTTACTCCTTCGCTGTGGCCGACCGGTCGTACCGATCCTTCTATGCCGGTCGGATCGAGCGGAGCAGGCTCGGAGCACAGGCCGGCAGTCTTGCGGTCGTTGCCGACCACACCCGCTCCGGCGATATTGGACGTGCTCCGGACGATGGTCGACGCGTCGTCCGAGGATGAGGGGGGAGTGGAGCACCCGGCCGTGAACAGAGCGACACCGATGGCCAGAATCAGCCCGGCACGCGAAGTCGAAGTCACGGTCGACAGGCTTGAGGTAGTGGACAACTCGTGCGTTCCTAACGGGAGTGGGATGCAATCACACCATATCGGTCCGTAGCCGTCGGCCCCTTCACATGGTGGTGTGAGGGTGGATTGGTTTCGTTGTTCGGAGGTTCGTACAATCGAATACGACACACGGTAGGACCGGTTCGGCGCTGCTCTGTGGGACGGTCTACGATTTGTGGAGCGCAAGACACCAGGACGTCGCCTCGTGGTTCGAGGTACGACGCGCATTCAGGAGGATCAGTGACTGCCCTAGCGCCTAGGCCCACTCCCGCTGTGGAAGCGGTGAGGCCTTTTCCGCCGCGGACGGGACCCAAGGGTTCGTTCATCCACAAGGCGGTGACGACGACAGATCCCAAGGTGTTGGGGATCATGTACATCGTGACATCGATTGCTTTCTTCCTTGTCGGTGGCTTGATGGCGTTGCTCATGCGCGCCGAGCTGGCGGTACCGGGAATGCAGTTCCTGTCGAACGAGCAGTACAACCAGCTGTTCACCATGCACGGCACGATCATGCTGCTGCTGTACGCAACGCCGGTCGTGTTCGGCTTCGCCAACTACATCCTGCCGCTGCAGATCGGTGCGCCGGACGTGGCGTTCCCGCGGTTGAATGCTTTCTCGTACTGGCTCTACCTGTTCGGTGCGTTGGTCGCCTCGGCAGGATTCATCACCCCCGGTGGTGCAGCTGACTTCGGGTGGACCGCGTACACCCCACTGTCGAGTGCATTGCATTCGCCGGGCGTCGGTGCAGACCTGTGGATCATGGGCCTCGCAATCGCCGGACTCGGAACTATTCTCGGCGCTGTGAACATGATCACGACGGTCATCTGCTTGCGAGCACCCGGTATGACGATGTTCCGGATGCCCATCTTCACGTGGAACATTCTGGTCACCAGCATTCTGATCCTTCTGGCGTTCCCGTTGCTGACGGCGGCACTGTTGGGATTGGCAGCCGACCGACATCTCGGTGCGCATCTCTTCGACCCGGCGACCGGTGGAGTGTTGTTGTGGCAGCACTTGTTCTGGTTCTTCGGCCACCCCGAGGTCTACATCATCGCGTTGCCGTTCTTCGGGATCGTGTCCGAGGTGTTCCCGGTCTTCTCGCGTAAGCCGATGTTCGGCTACACCACCTTGATCTACGCAACGATCGCCATCGCTGCTCTGTCGATCGCGGTGTGGGCTCACCACATGTACGCCACGGGTGCGGTGCTGTTGCCGTTCTTCTCGTTCATGACGTTCTTGATCGCGGTGCCCACCGGTGTGAAGATCTTCAACTGGGTCGGCACGATGTGGCGTGGTCAGGTGACATTGGAAACCCCGATGCTCTTCGCTATCGGCTTCTTGATCACCTTCCTCTTCGGCGGCCTCTCCGGAGTGCTGCTCGCCAGCCCGCCGATCGACTTCCACGTCACCGATACCTATTTCCTGATTGCCCACTTCCACTACGTGGTCTTCGGCACTGTGGTGTTCGCAACGTTCTCAGGCATCTACTTCTGGTTCCCGAAGATGACCGGCCGAATGATGGACGAAAGATTGGGCAAGTGGCACTTCTGGCTCACGTTCCTCGGCTTCCACGGCACTTTCCTGGTCCAGCACTGGCTCGGTAACGAGGGCATGCCGCGTCGCTATGCCGACTATCTCTCTTCCGATGGATTCACCACGCTCAACATCATCTCCACCATCAGTGCGTTCGTGCTCGGTGCTTCGACGCTGCCGTTCGTGTGGAACGTCTTCAAGTCCTATCGCTACGGCGAGGTGGTCACTGTGGACGACCCATGGGGCTACGGCAACTCGCTGGAATGGGCCACATCGTGCCCACCGCCGCGGCACAACTTCACGGAGTTGCCGCGTATCCGTTCCGAGCGTCCGGCATTCGAACTCCACTACCCGCACATGGTGGATCGCTTGCGGGCCGAGGCTCATGTCGGCCCGGGCAGTCACGGTGGACAGACCACCGAAGTGCTCGAGCAGGCGCGTCGAGCTCCTCTCGCTACCAGCGACCACGAGCACTCAGGCGACACGGACCCCAAATAAGTACCCGATCGACCTGAAGAGCCCCTCCCGGTATCCGGGTGGGGCTCTTCGCTTGCAACAATCATCGGGCAGACCAATCAACTTTCGGCTCCTCTGCAGAGCGGGGTCGTGTGAAGGGAGAATCGGTGGCGTCATCGGACACCGCTGTACTCGTGACGGTGACAGGCCCGGACAAGCCGGGCGTCACCTCGGTTCTGTTCGCTGCGCTCTCACGGCACGAGGTCAGCCTGCTCGACGTCGAGCAAGTGGTCATCCGTGGACGGCTCACGCTGGGCGTGTTGCTGACCTGCCCGAACGATCCCGAGGACCTACAGGAAGAACTCGAAGAAGCCATGTCGACGGTGGGTGTGCACGTCGACGTCGAGATCGACGCGGACCCTCTCGGCAAGCACTCGTTGGCTACTCACGTGGTGGTCGTTCTGGGTCGCCCCGTCACAGCCCGCGCGTTCAGCACAATTTCGCGTGAACTGGCACGCCAGGGCGCCAACATCGACTCGATCCGTGGCATCGCCGACTACCCGGTCACGGGACTGGAACTTCAGGTGACGGCGACCGACACGACTCCCGACGCAGACCGCCGACTGCGGACCGGTCTGTCCGAGATCGCAGCCGGAGTCGGATGCGACGTCGCGGTGGAACGCAGCGGAATCTCGCGGCGGTCCAAACGTCTCATCGTGTTCGACGTCGACTCCACCCTCGTGCAGGGTGAGGTCATCGAAATGCTGGCGGCGAAGGCCGGTCGTGAAGACGAGGTCCGCGCCGTCACCGAGGCAGCAATGCGTGGCGAGATCGACTTTGCGGAGTCCCTCACGCAGCGGGTGGAGGCGTTGGCAGGCCTCGATGCCTCGGTCATCGACGAGGTTGGCGACGCGCTCGAGTTGACGCCGGGCGCTCGCACCACGATCCGCACACTACGCCGACTCGGATATCACTGTGGCGTCGTCTCGGGTGGATTCCGTCAGGTCATCGATGGTCTCGCACATGAACTCGAACTCGACTTCGTCAAAGCCAATACGCTCGAAATCATCGATGGGAAGTTGACCGGTCGGGTGATCGGCGAGGTCATCGACCGAGCCGCGAAGGCGACGGCATTGCGGGACTTCGCTGCGCAGTGTGGTGTTCCGATGGAGCAAACGGTAGCTGTCGGTGACGGCGCGAACGACATCGACATGCTCACTGCAGCTGGGTTGGGCGTGGCGTTCAACGCCAAGCCTGCGCTGCGCGAGATTGCCGATACCGCGATCTCGCACCCGTATCTCGATGCGGTGCTCTTCATGCTCGGTGTGACGCGTGGAGAAATCGAGGCTGCGGACGCCATCGACGGTGGCGTCCGACGCGTCCCGATCCCGTGACCGAACCCGTAGCCGAACCGGCGGACGAGACAGTCCCACCGCGAAGTACCTTCGCCGAGCGTCACGCTGTGCTGGCCCTCGGGTATGGGGGCAGGGAAGACCCGCCCGTCCCGGCGGATGTTCTCGCGATGCCGATCGTGCTGAACATTTCCAAAGCGGATCCGCCGATGCG
This sequence comes from Rhodococcus sp. 1168, assembly GCF_002091955.1. Lineage (GTDB taxonomy): Bacteria > Actinomycetota > Actinomycetes > Mycobacteriales > Mycobacteriaceae > Rhodococcoides. The sequence continues at coordinate 211,517 of NZ_MKKY01000072.1, forward strand.
CAGCGATCTGTTGGCAGCGGCGGCAATCGCAACGGTGCGGATCTGCCTCGATGAACGCGCAGGACCCGACGGCGAGTGGGACGAGCAGTTTCGGGCGTGGACTTCGGCACGCATCCGAAAGGTAGCTCGCCGTGCCCGCGGCGCCCAATGGGAGGCGGCTCTCGTAGTCGAAGGCGTCACCGCCGAAGTCGGCACAGCCCAGGCCCGCGCGTTGGTCCCCGGACGTGTCGGCGATCTCGACCCCCGAATCAAGAAGTTGCAGATCGGCGGGACCGATCTCGAGCACGACGATCCGGGTCCCCCTCGGCCCGCTGCGCCGGTGCTGTGGATCGACCGGTCGTTGGACATGACGGTGGGCAAGGCTGCTGCACAGGTAGCGCATGCGTCGATGTTGTTGGCGGCAGTGATGAGTGTCGAGCAAGCTCAGGCATGGGCAGGGCAGGGTTTCGAGTGTTCGGTCCGCGACGCCGATCCAGCGCAGTGGGCGAGTGCTCGTGCGCTTGTCGATGGCGGAGGCGGGGTGGCCGTGCGCGATGCAGGCTTCACCGAAGTAGCCCCCGGTTCGATGACCGTCATCGCACTCGCCTCACCCGGACATCGGTAGAGGGTCCACTAGCTCACAACTGGATGTTTGTGCCGCTACCAGTCTGGCGGACACTCGATGGATGTCTTGGATCGTCTCTGTGCTCGCCCGTGCTCGCCTGATCCACCTCTGGCGAAGACTCGTAGCGCTCTACGTGGGTTTGTGTCTGTACGGGTTTTCGATGGCGCTGATGATCACCGCCGGTCTCGGACTCGATCCGTGGGATGTACTGCATCAGGGCCTGAGCCTGCACGTGCCACTGAGTTTCGGAGCGATCACCGCAGCGACCGGAATTGCTGTGTTGCTCGCCTGGATTCCATTGCGGCAGAAGCCAGGACTGGGAACCATCAGCAATGTGGTGGTGATCGCGGTGGCAGTCGACCTGTCGATTCGATGGCTCCCGACTTTCGACCCGATGGCCGTGCGAGCGGCCATGATGGCGACCGGCATCGTCGTCAATGCATTCGCGACAGCCCTGTACATCGGCGCAGGAATGGGTCCCGGTCCACGAGACGGCCTGATGACCGGACTGGTCGCACGAACGGGACTCTCGATTCGCCTGGTCCGGACGTGTATCGAGTTGGCCGTCGTCGCGACCGGCTGGATGCTCGGAGGAACCGTGGGTGTCGGAACCGTGCTGTACGCCTTGGGGATCGGGCCACTCGTTCAACTGTTCATGCACTACCTGCCGTCGCTGCGCAGTACGAGGACCGTCGAACCAGTAAGGGAGATGGCCGATCCGGCGGGCAACGACGTCGTATCGGCGGGAACCCCAGTGGCGGTGGAGGAGTCGAATATTGGAACGAATCTGCTTGCGGCCCAGGAAGGACAGGCCAGTTCGATGTCGGTCGGTCCACCCGAATGCACGATCAACAACGAACTTGCATCCAGGACGGGCTGCCCGTCGGGATCGTAGGACCGAACGTCTGCGCCGTCCACCCATGCTTGCAACGTGCGTACCGAGTCGTCGTTCCACGAGTGCGAGGTCAGTTCGGCGCCGTCTGCACCGAACCAGACCAGATCCGGCCTGCCCGATGGAGTGTCACGGCCTGTGAAGAATTCCTGTTGGCGCAGCGATGGAGCACTGCGCCGGATTCGGAGGAGTCTGGCGACGAAAGCGATCAGGTCCTCATCGCCGTTGGACCAGTCGAGTGCCCACGATTGTGCGGCGGGTGCATCGGCGGGAACGCAGTAGGCATTGTTGTTGCCGAATTGGGTGTGGCCGAGCTCGTCACCTGCGAGGAGCATCGGAGTGCCGGTCGAAAGCATCAGCGTGGCAAGGAGTGCGCGAACATGGCGGCCCCGTTCGGCCAGGATGATCGGGTCGTCGGTGGGACCCTCCGTTCCGTGATCGACGGAGTAGTTGTTGTCGGTCCCGTCGCGATTGTCTTCGCCGTTCGCCTCGTTATGTTTGGTTGCGTAAGAGACGAGATCGGCGATGGTGAAGCCGTCATGCGCGGCTACGAAGTTGATCGATGCCCAAGGCTTGCGTGAACCGCCGCCGTAGATATCTTCCGAACCTGCCATGCGGGAGGCGAGTTCGCGAACACCGGTGTGGCCGGCCCAGAATCGGCGAACGGTGTCGCGGTAACGATCGTTCCATTCGGTCCACAGACTTCCGAAATTGCCGACTTGGTACCCCGCACCGGTCGCATCCCACGGCTCGGCGACAAGTTTCGTACGTGAGAGAACCGGATCGGTTGTTATTGCAGTCAGTATCGGGGCGCGGGGCTCGAATCGCCAGCCTCCTGGCCGGCCGAGGGTGCTGGCAAGGTCGAATCTGAATCCGTCGACACCCATCTCGGTAGCCCAGTATCGAAGGCTGTCGCACACCATCCGAACCACGGCAGGTGACGCTGAGTCGAGTGTGTTGCCGCACCCGGTGAGGTCGACGTCGTAGCCACGTCCGTCCAGCAAGTAGTAGCCGGGGGCATCGAGCCCACGCCAACTGATCGAGGGCCCGTCGACCCCGGACTCGCATGTGTGGTTGTAGACGACATCGAGGACGATCTCGATTCCGACGGAATGAAGTGCCCGCACCATCGCCCTGAACTCGTCGATCTCGGCTCCCGGTACTGCTGCGAAACGGGGGTCGGGTGCGAAGTAGGCGCCGGTCGAGTAGCCCCAGTGATTGCGCTTGCCGCGGGCGCGCACACCTGGTTCGGTGAGCATCGTCTGAACTGGGAGCAATTCGATGGTGGTCACGCCGAGGCGGGTCAGATGTTCGAGCACGGCGGGCGCGGTCAGTCCGAGATACGTTCCGCGGTGTGCGGGGGGAACGGCCGGATTCCTTGCTGTGTAGGAACCGACGTGCATCTCGTAGATCACTGTCCGATCCCAGGGGACGTTCGGAGCCGAACCGGTGTCGACAGTGGATCGGCCGGTGACGACGGAAAGTGGGACCGCGCCCAGAGAATCGATGGTGCTCGGGTGTCCGAACGGATCCTCGTCGTAGGGCAGTAAGGCTTGGGCCGAACCGAGGCTTCCGGTGATCTGACGGGCGGCGGGATCGATCAGAATCTTGTGCGCATTGAATCGGCGTCCGGTGGAGGGATCCCACCGCCCATGCACCCGGTATCCATACCTCTGTCCCGGTCCGACATCGGGAACGATGCCATGCCAGATCCCGTAGGTGCGGCTGCGGAGTTCGACCCTTCGTTCGGTCCCGTCCGCCCCGATCAGACATACCTCGATGCCGTCGGATTCGGGGGAGTGGACCGCAAATTGCGTACCACCGGCGTGGACGGTTGCACCGAGGGGTATCGGCGATCCTGGCGGCAGAGGCTCTTCGCGCCGGGCGAGATGAAGGTTGGACGACACGCCTGCAGATTCTGCCGTGAAAGCCCGACGAATGTGGGACAAGATAGACAGGTGTCTGAACCGGATCCCGATTTGCTCATCGATTTCAACAACGTTCTCGTCAAGCGGGGCGGGGTAACACTCGTCGGTCCCGTCACCTGGCAGGTAGAACTCGACGAACGCTGGGTCGTACTCGGGCCCAACGGGGCAGGCAAGACCTCGCTGCTGCGCGTTGCAGCCGCCGAAGTACACCCGACTTCGGGAACGGCTCACGTTCTCGGTGAAGTGATGGGCAAGGTCGATGTCGCCGAACTGAAAACTCGAATCGGCCTTTCGTCGTCCGCATTGGCACACCGCATACCCCCGGACGAGATCGTGAGCGATCTCGTGGTCTCCGCCGGCTACAGCGTGCTCGGCCGCTGGCGTGAGCGTTATGACGAGATGGACACCGAGCGGGCGGTGGAGATGTTGGAAAGCCTCGGCGCCGAGCATCTGGCCGATCGCACTTACGGAACGCTCTCCGAGGGCGAACGCAAGCGGGTACTGATCGCACGAGCACTGATGACCGATCCGGAACTGCTGCTACTCGACGAGCCTGCTGCCGGGCTCGATCTGGGCGGCCGCGAAGAACTCGTCGCACGGTTGGCGGACCTGGCTGCAGATCCGGATGCTCCGGCAACGGTCCTCATCACCCACCATGTCGAGGAAATACCACCTGGCTTCTCTCACGCACTGCTGCTCAAGGAAGGTGGGGTCGTTGCTCAGGGACTTCTCGAGGACGTGATCACCGCGGAGAATCTGACCGAAGCTTTCAGCCAGTCGATTGCGCTCGATCGTGTCGACGGTCGGTTCTTCGCTCGTCGAACTCGCACACCCGGTCAGCATCGCCGCTGAACGCAGCAGGTTCGGTGCCGGGTAGGTTCTCGAACATGACATCAACTGGTGTGTCGGTGCCCGAGCATGTCCCTGTCCGCGACGCGTCGACCGTCATCTTGGTTCGAGATGGTGCGCTCGGTATCGAGGTGTTTCTGCTCGAACGCGTCGGTGGAATGGCGTTTGCCGGCGGCATGACCGTCTTTCCGGGTGGTGGCGTCGACTTGTCCGACGCGGACGCCGATGTGGCTTGGTCCGGCCCCGGGCCGGTGTGGTGGGCGGACAGGTTCGGTGTGGACGAGCGCAAAGCGACGGCGCTCGTGTGCGCCGCAGCTCGCGAAACGTTCGAAGAATGCGGAGTTCTTCTCGCAGGCCCCACGCCGGACTCGACTGTCGCCGATACCAGTTGTTTCGCAGAGGATCGAGGCAAGTTGGAGCGGCGGGAGCAGACCTTCGGCCAGTTCCTCACCCGAAACGGGCTCGTTCTGCGGGCCGATCTGCTGCGGCCGTGGTCGAACTGGATCACGCCGGTCGGAGAGACGCGTCGTTACGACACGAGATTCTTCGTGGCAGTGCTTCCAGACGGTCAGGAGGCAGACGGAGCGACCAGTGAAGCGGCATCGGTTGGATGGCGTTCGTCGACGGCGGCATTGGCGGACTGGCGACGCGGAGAGACGATCTTGTTGCCTCCGACGTGGAGCCAGCTGTCAGGACTCGAAGGCTTCGACTCGATCGCCGATATTCTCGACGCTTCGCCCGATATTTCGCCGATCCAGCCCGATTTGCATCGGGTCGACGGAAAGATTCGGGTCGATTTCCCAGGCCAAGACGGGTACTACGCGGACAGTGCGCATCCGTGGTCGGATAGAAAACTCTAGGTCGGTCGTGGGGCCTACCCCTGAGTTCGCAGACCGCGAGCACAGGTAGCGTGTGTTCCCATGGCTGAGTTCGTAACTTTAGAGGTCGAAGACGGTATCGGAACCATTCGGTTGGCTCGTCCACCCATGAATGCGTTGAATCGGCAGGTCCAGGAGGAGCTGCGGGCAGCAGCCCGCGCGGCGACCGTCGATTCTTCGGTCAAGGCGGTAATTGTGTACGGCGGCGAGAAGGTCTTCGCGGCCGGTGCGGACATCAAGGAGATGGCAACGCTCACCTTCGGTCAGATGAGCGACATCGCCGGTGATCTGCAGTCGGCGATCGGGTCCTTGGCCGACATTCCCAAACCTGTCGTCGCCGCGGTCACCGGATACGCACTAGGTGGGGGACTCGAAGTAGCGCTGAGCGCGGATCGTCGAGTCATCGGAGACAACGTCAAACTGGGTGTGCCGGAAGTGCTGCTCGGCGTCATCCCCGGCGGCGGTGGCACACAACGTCTCGCCCGCCTGATCGGGCCGAGCAAGGCCAAGGATCTCGTATTCACGGGCCGTTTCGTAGGTGCGGAGGAAGCACTGCGTATCGGTCTGGTCGACGAGGTCGTGGCCCCGGACGAGGTGTACAACGCCGCGCGAAAGTGGGCTTCCCAATTCGTCGGAGGCGCGTCCAGGGCGTTGGCAGCTGCCAAAGCGTCGATCGATCAGGGGCTCGACGCCGACTTGAACACTGGCCTGAAGATCGAGGCCGGCCAGTTCGCATCCCTCTTCGCCACGGCCGATCGCACCATCGGGATGGAATCTTTCATCGCGAACGGACCTGGCAAAGCCGAGTTCACCGGCGAGTGAAAAGATACAAGAAACTAGAACTTGTTCATTTCCTACCGGATAGTAGGCTGCCCTCATGACTGCAAGCTCCCACGACGGCAAAGACTCGTCGACCGGCAGCGCTGACACCAGCCTGCGAGCTGTCCCCGACGCTTCGAGCGACCCGACGCCCAACCCACATGCCACCGCTGAGCAGGTGGAGGCGGCACGGTCCGATACCAAGCTCGCCCAGGTGCTCTACCACGACTGGGAAGCCGAAACGTACGACGACAAATGGTCGATCTCGTACGACGAGCGTTGCATCGATTACGCGCGCGGCCGATTCGATCAGGCTGTCAGTGGGCAAGCCGGCGCACAGGAGGCACTGCCGTACGGACGAGCACTCGAACTCGGGTGTGGCACCGGCTTCTTCCTGCTCAACCTCATGCAGGCCGGTGTTGCCGAGAAGGGCTCGGTCACGGACCTGTCTCCCGGGATGGTCAAGGTCGCGTTGCGCAACGCAGGCCACCTGAATCTAGACGTCGATGGTCGGGTCGCCGATGCCGAGACGATTCCGTACGAAGACAACACGTTCGATCTGGTCGTAGGCCATGCGGTGCTGCACCACATCCCCGACGTCGAGCAGTCGCTTCGTGAGGTGCTGCGAGTGCTCAAGCCGGGTGGACGTTTCGTGTTCGCCGGCGAACCCACGACCGTCGGCAACTTCTACGCCCGCTGGCTCGGCCGGCTGACGTGGGAGGCGACCACTCGCACAACCAAACTGCCTTTCCTGAGCAGCTGGCGCAAGCCACAGGAGGAGCTCGACGAGTCGTCCCGCGCAGCGGCGCTCGAGGCAATTGTCGATCTGCATACGTTCGATCCCACGGATCTCGAGAACATTGCCGTGTCGGCAGGGGCCGTCGACGTCCAGGCTCGAACCGAAGAATTTGCAGCAGCTCTGCTCGGTTGGCCGGTCCGCACTTTCGAAGCCGCCGTGCCTGCAGACAAGCTCGGATGGAACTGGGCCAAGTTCGCGTTCGGTAGCTGGAAGACGCTGAGCTGGCTCGATGAGAAGGTGTTCACGCACGTCGTTCCGCGTGGATACTTCTACAACGTGATGATTACCGGAGTGAAGTCGGACTGATCCAGCGTTCACCCCGGTACTGCACATGGCTTATCTTTTCGGCGACGCCGACATCGACTATCTCGTCAGCGATGTCGGCGTCGCTGCGCTGACAGATGTCTACCGTTATGCGTTGACGCCGAAGTCGATGTTGGCCGACATCGGGGCGATCAGGTCGGTGTACCCCGATCATTTCGCAGCTCTCGTGGAAACGGTCACCCTTCGTCGTCGTGCTAGCGTGAAATTGGCCGATGCCGACCGGTGGCTGTTGACAGACGATGCCGTTCAACAAGCGACACCGTCACTTGTCGCCGATCGTAGGGCCCGCCGTTTGGCGGGTAGAGCAGTGCACGATGTGACGTGCTCCATCGGCACCGAATTGGCCTCTCTGACCGGTGTAGGCAACGACACTGTGATCGGCAGCGATCTGGATCCCACGCGGCTGCGGATGGCCGCGCACAACGTGTCTGGCGCTGCTCTGCTGCGCGCGGACGCCTTGACGCCGACCACGACGGGGACGGTGATTCTTGCCGATCCCGGACGCCGCAGCGGGGGGAAGCGAACACTCGATCCCGCGGCACTCGAGCCCCCGCTTCCGGCGCTTCTCGACGCGTATGCCGGGCGCGATCTGGTCGTCAAATGTGCACCCGGTTTGGATTTCGACCGGCTCGACTTCGCCGGTGAGATCGAGGTGACATCACTGGATTCCGGGGTCCGGGAGGCTTGTCTGTGGTCGCCAGGTCTCACGCGGTCCGGCGTACGTAGACGGGCATCGGTGCTCTCCTCGACGGGATCGTCCTACGAGATCACCGATACGGAGCCTGATGACATCGAGGTCCAAGCTCCAGGTGCGTGGATCGTCGACCCCGACGGGGCGGTCGTTCGCGCAGGTTTGGTTCGGCATTATGCGGCCAGACACGGACTGTGGCAGCTCGATCCACGGATTGCGTACCTCACTGGAGATTCGGTGCCGGACGGTGTCAACGGATTTCGCATCCTGGAGCGAATCAAGTACTCGGAGAAGACGTTGCGCCAAGCTCTGACTGCTCACGGTTGTGGAGCGGTCGAGATTCTCGTGCGCGGCGTGGACGTCGACCCGGCCCTGCTGCGTCCCAAACTCAAGCTGCGAGGTGAGACCGCCTTGTCGGTGATCATCACCCGAATCGAGCGTGCGGGGGTCGCGTTCATCTGCGAAGCACGCCGACCGGGCACGCCGGTCAGGACGCGTAGGTGAAAATCTCGCCCAGGTAGGTCGAGGTGACGACCTGACCGTCCGGTCCGATCGAGGTACCTACGGTGAAACCCGTTGCGTCCGGGAGGATCTGCTCGGAATTGGTAGTCCCGGACTGAGCATCGAGGTTGGTCAGTGCCAATTCTTTGCCGCGGCGGACTACCGTCTGCACGGTCCCGTCCGCGCTCTGAACTGGAATCCCGACTTGCTGCAGGTCATTTCGCGACCACGCGAGAGTGGCGTGGTCTCCCTCGTCCTGTAAGGCTTGCATGCCGCTGTCTCCGCCCGTCGGAACTATCAAGCCGGTGGAGGAGACCGACGGCGATCCGGAAGCGCCGAATGCTGCGCCCTGAGTCCACTTCTCGGTGCCGTCCGAGGCGTTGTAGGCGCCGACTCGGCCGTCGACGTCGGCGATGTACACGGTGGAGCCGTCCTGCGACAGAACCGGGCTCGAGGTCACCCCTGCCGGGAGCAACTCCGAAGACCATTGCTCGGTCAGAGCCGGGGTGGCGTCGGCGTCGTAGTGGAGTGAGACCAGCTGTGGCGCAATGGCGCCGGGCCGCCACAGGACGAGGTAGATCGAGGACGATTCGAGGTCTACCGAAGGGGCGGCACCGACGGGACAGGACGCCGATCCGGTTGCGCAGTCTGCAAGTCCGGAGTCGGATGCGAGGAAGTTCGTGTCGGGGGATTCGAGGAAGTCCGGGGTGTCGATCAAGTCGTGGATAGGGACGGTCAGCTGTCCCGTCTGCGTGTTCAGAACGTTGACCTGCCCGAGTTGTGTCACCGCGAGCACGCTTCCATCACCGAGGAATTGGGCGGTGCGCGGGACTCCGTAGACGGGTGTGCGCCAGCGCAACTGCCCGTGATCGTTGAAGGAGGAGAACGCACCGTCTTCGCCGACGTACACGTTTGCTACCGAGTCCACGAGCGGGGTGGACACGGCCACTGATGGCGCGAGTCGGTTGCACCAGCGCTTGCGACCGGAATCGATATCGAACGAGAAAAGGTTGCACCCGGCGTCGGTGTAGGTCGAGACGAACATCTGACCGCTTGCGGCAATCGATACCGGTGACACCACGGCGCCACCGAGCGGACGTGACCACGCGAACGACACCGCGGACAAGTGGGTGTGTTCGGTGGTGTTGCTGTTTCGTGCGTCGCCGTGTGCGACCGGCCAACTCCCCGGCGCGAACGCGTCGATGGTCCCGGTCCCGCTCGAGCAGGCACCGACGGTCAAGATGCCGACAATCGCAAGGGTCGCGATTCGCACGCGGTCCGCTCTGCCGCCAAGCACCTGGTGATCTCCTTCGTGTCCGGTCTCTGCTCATGATCTTCGAGGGAGGGGCCGGGGGAGGCACCGCACTCGTCGGACAGAGACTATCGCGGCCGAGGTGTCGATCTCGCGTCGCGGCCTCTTCGATGATTTCGTGGTGTCCCATGTATCGACGGCCGTCGGAAAGCTCGGACGGTCGAGTTGGATTGCGAGAGCACCGAAACTAGGGTGAGGCGTTATGACGAGCATGTGGAACGCACCGCTGCGTACGCGGTGGCGTGGTTCGAGACGACGCGACCCCGACCAGGCACAGTTCCTCACGCTCGACTCGCTGCGATGGATCCGCCGAAACAAGGCTTACACGCCCTGGTACCTCGTCCGGTACTACCGTCTCGCCCGGTTCAAGATGGCGAACCCGCACGTGATTCTGCGGGGCATGGTGTTCCTCGGTAAGAACGTGGAAATCCACTCGACTCCAGAGCTGTCGCGGCTCGAGATCGGTCGATGGGTCCACATCGGCGATGGCAATGCCATTCGGAGCCACGAGGGATCGCTGCGGATCGGTGACAAAGTCGTCTTCGGCAAGGACAACGTGGTCAACGCCTACCTCGACATCGAGATCGGTGCGTCGACGCTGGTCGCGGACTGGTGCTACATCTGCGACTTCGATCATCGGATGGACGACGTCACGATGCCCATCAAGGATCAGGGAATCGTCAAGGGACCGGTCCGGATCGGTCCGGACACCTGGATCGCGGCCAAGGTGACGGTGCTGCGAGAGACGCGCGTCGGACGAGGCTGTGTCCTCGGTGCACACGCCGTCGTCAAGGGCGATATACCCGACTACAGCATCGCTGTGGGCGCGCCCGTCAAGGTCGTGCGCAATCGGAAAGTGGACTGGGAAGCGGGCGCGGCCAAGCGCGCCGAGTACATCGCAGCTCTCGAGGACATTGCCCGCAAGAAGGCGCTCACGGCGGCCGAGGCGGCTCGGGACGACTCAACCACGCTCGGGTAGCGCACGCTCGACGATATTCGGCCGTGCAAGCGGGAACCGAACCTTGCGCTTTGCCGAAAGGTAGACCTGCGCTGTCGATTCGGCCACGTGTTTCCAGTCGAAATCGACGGTGAGACGTTCTCGCGCTGCTGAAGCGCGTGCCTGGGCAGCATCGACGTTGTCGAGCACGTTGCGGACCGCGGCCGTGAGCCCGGCGACGTCCGCCGGTTCGAACGACAACCCTGTCTGCCCGTCCACGATCGCCTCACCCAGCCCACCCGCGGTCGATGCAACGAGTGGTGTGCCCGCTGCCGCAGCCTCGAGCGCAATGATCCCGAAAGGTTCGTATCGGCTCGGGAGCACGATGGCGTCGGCACTATGGAGGGCGCCGAGTAGATCTGCGTGGCCGAGGGTGCCGAGGAAAGAGACCGCACGGGCGACGCGATGGGTCCGTGCCAGCTGTGCGAGCCAGGCGAATTGTGTTCCCTCCCCGGCAATGTGCAACGTGGTCCCGGGGTGAGAGCGTCTGATGCGGGGGAGCGCGGCGATGGCGTCCTGAATGCCCTTCTCGTACTCGAGTCGCCCGACGTACAGCAGTGTCGCAGGCGTCGACCGCGGCTCCCGTAGCCGGAAGTTCCACGCACGAATGTCGATTCCGTTCCTGATGACGGTGACCGCGGCGTCTGGAATGTCGAAAAGTCGGGCCACCTCGTCCTTCATGGATGCCGAGCACGCGATGACGGCGTCCGAGTCGTTGGCGAGCCACCATTCGATCGAGTGCACCTGCCGATTGACCGGACCCGAGATCCAGCCGCTGTGCCGTCCAGCCTCGGTGGCGTGGATGGTGGACACCAGTGGGACGTCGTAGTGCTCGGCGAGGGTGATGGAGGGGTGAGCGACGAGCCAGTCGTGTGCGTGGACGACGTCGGGTTGCCAGCCTTCACCGAGCCCTGGTTTACCCAACGCGATTCCTGCCCGAACCATGGCGTGACCCATCGCCAGCGTCCATGCCAGCATGTCCTCACCGAAGACGAAGTGGGCAGGATCCTCGGCGACCGCGACCACGAGAACACCGTCCTCGATGTGGTGCGAGGTCGGATGTGTGGATGCGTCGGTACCGGTGGGACGGCGTGAGAGAACGACGACCTCGTGACCGGCGCGTACGAGTTCGGTCGCGAGATGGTGGACATGTCGACCGAGCCCGCCGACGACGACCGGTGGGTACTCCCACGACACCATCAGTATCTTCACTTCGACGTTCCCCTCCGTACAGCCCGTGTCCAGTGTGCATGTGGCCTACCGACGACCACTCGGTAGGCGCCGGGCATCGAGCGCAGGAAACAGTCCGTCTGCTCGATTCCACTGCGCCGCGAGCCCCTTCGCTGCCGCGTCGTGCGCCTGGTTCACCGCGTCGGCGATCTCCCGGAGAGCGTGCGCGTGGACGTGCGCTCGTTCGCGGGCATAGCCGGCGGCAGTGTCCTTGCTGACCATGAAGGCCCAGTCGCTGGCTACCGCCATGAGTGTCTCACGCAGCATCTGGTCGTTGATCCGGTTACGCAATTCGGGCTGTCCTGGAATCGACGCGTTGGCGCGAGAGAAGTCGACAGTATCGAGCGCGGCCGACACGACCTCGGCGTTGAGCGCGACCAAGTCTTCGACGGCATCTCCCGCCCAGACCCGCCAGTCCTTGCCCGAGCCCCACGACGAGTCCTCCAGCTCGACCGGGGATCCGACGTAGCCTCTCGATCGGGCATCGTCGAGGGTGCCGACGTCTATTCCGGCTTCGGGTAGTGCTCGTAGAACCCGTTCGAGCCAGACCGGACCCTCGAACCACCAATGGCCGAACAGTTCGGTGTCGAATGCGGCCACCACGAGGGCCGGTCTTCCGACACGGGCGGATTCGGAGCGTAGGCGTTGTCGTATCGCATCGACGAAATCCACCACGTGGCGATCGATGGCCGCGGATGCGAGCTCCGGGTCGTATGGTGCCTTGTCTGCCGAGTCGACGTTTCGACCCGTCACCCGTGAAGATTTGAGTCCGGTCGAGTGGTCGTAGGTGTGGAAATCGCGATAGGCGCTGTGCCCCGGGTATCCGGATTTGGGTGACCACACCCGATAGCTCACCTGAAGATCTCGTCCGAACGCGATGACGTCGGATTCTCGGACGGGCCGGCCCACGGTGGTGTCGCCGCGCAACGCCGGCCCGTCGACCATGAAGTGGGTGACCCCCGCAGCGTCGTATTCGGCCTCCATACCTGGGGTGTACGCGCACTCCGGTGCCCAGAGACCGTTCGGCCTCGTACCCCAGCGTGTCTGCGCATCCGAGAGCCCCTCGTCCAGTGAGAACTGGCGCAGGCGTGGATCGAGCAGCGGAGTGAAGGGATGAGCCAGTGGACCACCGAGAAGTTCGATGGTGCCCGCATCGACAAGCCGACGAACAACTGCAGAACCGCCGTGACGCCAGTGTGTCTCGAAAGTGTCCAACGCCGACGCGGCAGCTCGATGCTCGCGGATCGCGAGCGCCCGATCTGTCGACTCGTGGGCGCGCAGTTGCCAATTGCCGAGCCAGTGGTGCATTCCGGCGAGGCTGTGTGGATCGTCGAGTTGCGCAGCGAGGACCGGTGTGATGCCCAACGACAGCAAGTTGTGACGTCCCTCACTTGCCAGACGGGAAAGCATCTCGGTCAACGGCAGATACGACGCAGCCCATGACTGATACAGCCATTCCTCGCCGACGGGCCACCGGCCGTGGTTGGCGAGCCAGGGGAGATGGGAATGAAGTACCAGGGAGAACATCCCGGGTTCTTTCACCCGTTTACCGAACCCACGTGTGCCGAGTCAGGTTTCACCGCAATCGCAACGAGGTCGAGGCTGGCGTCGATATCGTCCGGAACGAGATCGAAATCTGCGGTCGTCACGGCAGCGACGTCCGCAGTCAGTTCCGAAGGCCATGGCTGTCCTGCGAGAGCGCGTTCGATCTGAGCATCGATGAACGAACCACCGTGTTTGGCGTCCAGCGCGCGCAGAGCACCACCGTGGTGGACCCCGGTCATCTCCTCGACGGCGAAACGCGCGTCTTCGAGGAGCCCGGCGAGTTCGGTCGCGTTCAGTTCGCGGGTGTGAAACGGATTGAGCGGCGTGTCGCGGCCAGGGGAGAACGTTATGCGGTTGGGCGTGGAGATCAGCAGCAGGCCGCCGGGAGCCAGCACGCGGAAGCACTCGTCGAGAAACTGCGCTTGGTCCCAGAGATGTTCGATGACCTGAAAGTTGACGACGACATCGATCGCGGAATCTTCGATGGGCAACTGTGCGAGATTGCCGCGCAGCATGGTGATTCGGGGATAGCGAGCAGCCACGTGCGCTGCTGCGGAGGCATCGTAGTCCAGTCCGATGACCGCCTTCGCGAGGGTGGCAATCATGTTGGCGCCGTAGCCTTCTCCCGATCCTGCTTCCAGGACCGTGCGGTTTGCGCAGTGACTCGCCAGGCGCTCGTACACGATTTCGTGTCTACGGAACCAGTAGTTCTCCTCCGCAATGCCGGGCACCGTCCGTTCCCCGGTGAGAGGGAGCGGCTGAGCCGCATCGGTTGCCGGGTTCATCACCGGGGGTGTCGCTGCCGAGGCTGCGTTCGAGGAATCGCTCACCGACGAGAGGTTAGTGCCTACGGGATCGGTTCGGCGGAGAGTGGTCACTTGGTCCGGTGCGGTCGGATGTATGGTCAACCGGGAAACGTCGTAAGTTACCCGCCAGTAACTTGGTATGAGGTAATCTTCGGCAGAGTCGTAAGAACTGCAATGCGGTGCTGCACCGAAGCGGCATTGCAATAACACCGAACGAACATTCGATACAGCGGAACATGACCAGGAGGTCGACGCAGACCCATGACGAACATCGTTGTTTTGATCAAGCAGGTTCCCGACACGTGGTCCGAGCGCAAGCTGACGGACGGCGACTTCACTCTGGATCGTGAAGCAGCCGACGCAGTGCTCGACGAGATCAACGAGCGTGCGGTCGAGGAAGCTTTGCTCATCAAGGAGTCCAAGGGCGGCGAGGTCAAGGTCCTGTCCGCAGGCCCCGACCGCGCGACCGACGCAATCCGCAAAGCACTCTCCATGGGTGTCGATAGCGCTGTCCACCTCAACGACCCGGCCCTCCACGGCTCGGACGCGATCCAGACGGGCTGGGCCCTCGCGGCTGCGCTCGGTCAGATCGAGTTCGAAAACGGTGAGCCGACAGAGCTCATAATTGCGGGCAACGAGGCAACCGACGGTCGTACCGGCGCAGTTCCGGCGATCATCGCCGAGTACCTCGGAATTCCTCAGCTGACGCAGCTCCGCAAGCTGACGATCGACGGTGACACCGTCTCCGGTGAGCGCGAGACCGACGAGGGCATCTTCGGCCTCGAGGCGACCTTGCCTGCGATCGTCAGTGTCACCGAGAAGATCAACGAGCCGCGATTCCCGTCCTTCAAGGGAATCATGGCAGCAAAGAAGAAGACTGTGCAGACGCTCACGCTGGCCGAGATCGGTGTCGATCCCGAGACCGTCGGCGTCGAGAACGCCGGCACCACCGTGACTTCGTCCACTCCGAAGCCTCCTAAGACTGCGGGCGAGCGGGTCACCGACGAGGGCGACGGCGGCGACAAGATCGCGGCGTACCTCGTGAGCCAGAAAATCATCTGAGCACACACCCGAAGCAACGCAGACCACAAGAGGAGAGCAAGAAATGGCAGAAGTACTTGTGCTCGTCGAGCACGCAGAGGGAACGCTCAAGAAGGTCAGCCTCGAGCTCATCACCGCGGCACGCGCACTGGGTGAGCCGTCGGCAGTCGTGACCGGTCCGGCCGGCACCACCGACAAGCTGGCCGACGCATTGGCAGAGGCCGGTGCCGAGAAGATCTACGCCGCCGAGTCCGAGGACATCGACGGTTTCCTTCTCACGCCCAAGATCGATGTTCTGTCGAGCCTCGCGGAGTCCGTGAGCCCGGCAGCGATCATTACTGCGGCAAGCGCTGAGGGCAAAGAGGTTGCAGGCCGTCTGGCCGCGCGCCTGGGATCCGGGCTGCACTCCGACGTCGTCGCCGTGAACGGTGACGGCAGCGCCGTGTACTCCATCTTCGGTGGCGCGTTCACCGTCGAGGCCAAGGCAAACGGCGACGTTCCCGTCATCTCGGTTCGCCCCGGTGCAATCGAAGCCGAGCCGAAGGCCGGCGCCGGCACCCGTGAGACCGTCGAGGTCCCAGCCCAGGAAGAGGGCGTGACCAAGGTCACCTCGCGTGACCCGATCGTCGGTGGAGACCGTCCGGAACTCACCGAGGCGAAGGTTGTCGTCTCCGGTGGCCGTGGCGTCGGTAGCGCAGACAAGTTCAGCGTCATCGAAGAACTTGCCGATTCGCTCGGTGCCGCCGTCGGCGCATCACGCGCGGCGGTCGACTCCGGCTACTACCCGGGCCAGTTCCAGGTCGGGCAGACAGGCAAGACCGTCTCACCGCAGCTCTACATCGCTCTCGGAATCTCCGGTGCCATCCAGCACCGCGCGGGCATGCAGACTTCGAAGACGATCGTCGCGATCAACAAGGACGAAGAGGCACCGATCTTCGAGATCGCCGACTACGGCATCGTGGGTGACCTGTTCAACGTTGCGCCGCAGCTCAAGGATGCTGTGAAGAAGCACAAGGGCTGACAAGCTCGGTAGTAGTCGAAGAATGTCCCCGCCGTCCTCGCGACTGCGGGGACATTTTTCTGTGTCCACAACTTCGCAGAAGAAGTAGTTCACACAACGGCTTCGGACGCGTTACCCGCTGGATGCGCTGACGCCGCCCCGAGTCGTTAGACACAGCATCATGGCCACCTCAGTCATGACTTCGCATCTCTCGACCGCTCCCGTCACCGACCGCTACACGATGGTGATGGAAACCGACAAAGACCACCGCGAAGCCGCGCAGCGCCTTCGCTACAACGTGTTCGCGGCCGAACCGGGCTTTCGAATGCCGAGTGATTCCGATGGACGCGATGTCGATCGATTCGATGAATACTGCGACCATCTACTTGTCCGCGACAATCTCAGCGACTCCTTTGTCGGGTGCTACCGAATGCTTCCTCCCGACGCCGCAATCCGGGCTGGTGGGTACTACACGGCGACCGAGTTCGACATCACCGCGCTGGATCCGGTGGGCTCCAGGGTCGTCGAAATGGGCCGGGCCGTCGTACATCCCGACCACAGATCGGGTTCCGTTCTGGGTTTGATGTGGGCCGGGATTCTGCATTACCTCGAGGTCACCGGACTGCACTCGGTGATGGGTTGTGTGTCGGTCCCCATGCAGTCCGGGGGTGTCGAGCTGCCGGGTGCGAACGTTCGCGGGGTGCGTGACTTCCTCCTCGATCGACATGGATCCCCCCTCGATCAGCGGGCTGTGCCATACAACCCCGTGGTCGTCGACGGGAGATCGCTCGACGAGACAGCCCGCCCTGTTCGTACCGTGATTCCGCCGCTGCTGAAGGGTTACCTGAGGCTCGGTGCCACGGTATGCGGGGAACCCGCTCATGATCCGGCGTTCGAAGTTGCCGATTTCGTGGCGCTCCTTGGTTTGCAGCAAGCGAATACGCGCTACCTGGACCGGCTTCGTAGCGCTGCCGGCACTGTCGAAAGGACGTCGAACGCGTGAGCGAGGTTGAGATTCTGTCCTCGGTGCCACCGCCGCAACTGTCGGCTTCGCATGCCGAGCACTCCTGGATGCCGTCGAGTCCGTGCGGAGACCGATGCATTCCGCGCAGGTCGGAATCCATCCGGCGGATCGGATTGGTGGTGCGAGCGGTGCTGGCGTTGTTCGCCATCGGATTGCTGCCGCTCTTGATCCTGATCGGTCTGCTCTGGCCAGGTGTCCGAGGGGGCGCGGCGACAGTCGGCGCAAGATTGTTGTTGACGGCGGTCGGTATCGGTCTCCGGGTGGAGGATCATCGATCCGACCGTGAGGCCTCGCGCACACGGAACGGTTCGCTGGTGGTAGCCGGCCACGTGTCCTGGGCTGACATCCTGGTGTTGACGGCGATTCGTCCCGCCAGATTCGTCGCTCGGGCAGATCTGGTCGACTGGCCCCTCCTCGGACTCTTGGCGCGGTCGATGAAGGTGATTTCCATCGATCGGGGCAAGCTTCGCGCACTTCCCGAGACAGTCGGCCAGGTATCGGCCACGCTGCGCGAAGGGGGCTCGGTGATCGTGTTTCCCGAGGGAACCACGTGGTGCGGACTTGCATACGGATCGTTCCGGCCCGCTATGTTCCAGGCCGCGATCGATACCGAGACCTGGGTGCAGCCGGTTCGACTGCGATATGTCGACACCCTTCGCGATCGGACTACGACGTCGACGTGCTTCGTCGGGGACGAGACCATCGGCAGATCGATCGGACGTATTTTTAGATTGAAGGGCATAGTGGCGGAGGTCGCATTGGTCGCCCCGCAAGCGCCAGGAAACGACCGACGCGATCTTGCGCGTCGTTGTGAGGCCTCGATCAGAGCCGGTGACGTGCACGACCGGCGCCTTCATTCGATAGTCGAGAGCGCGGGCGTCGATCCGAAAGCCACCCACGTGCGCAGTTGACGCACTCCAGTCCAACTATCGCGTGCGAATAGCAACGGCGACGACCAGCTATCCTGGTAATCGTTATGCCCTCTGCCCGCAGTTCGGCTGCTATCAACTCGACGATTCCCCCCGTCTACCTCGACCACGCAGCGACGACACCGATGTCCGCCGCCGCGATCGAGGCGATGACTGCTGCTTTATCGACCGTCGGCAACGCGTCGTCCTTGCACGGCTCGGGCCGTGCGGCCAGGCGCCGCGTCGAGGAGTCGCGCGAGTCGATCGCTGCACACCTCGGTGCCCGGCCCTCGGAAGTGATTTTCACCTCAGGTGGCACCGAAAGCGACAACCTCGCTGTGAAGGGAATCTTCACGGCCCGACGTGACGAGGATTCCCGTCGGACCAGGATCATCGCCGCATCCGTGGAGCACCACGCCGTGCTCGATGCGGTGGAATGGCTCGTCGCGCACGAGGGCGCTCAGGTGACGTGGCTGCCGGTCGACGCGTCGGGATGCGTGCATCCCGACGTATTGCGCGCCGAACTCGACGTGAACGCGAGCGAGACCGCGTTGGTCACCGTCATGTGGGCGAACAACGAAGTCGGCACCGTCATGCCGATTCACGCTCTCGCGAGTGTTGCTCGCGAATTCGATGTGCCGATGCACAGCGACGCCATTCAGGCAGTTCCGCATCTGCAGGTCGACTTCGCCGCCAGCGGGCTTTCCGCGCTCAGTATTGCTGCCCACAAGTTCGGTGGCCCGCAAGGCGTCGGAGCGTTACTGCTGGGCCGGACCGTTCCCTGCGTTCCGCTGCTGCACGGTGGCGGCCACGAACGTGACGTTCGATCGGGCACGCACGACACAGCGTCGATCGTCGCCATGGCTGCAGCGTTGCGGGATGCCGTCGACAATCGTGAGCGGCGACACGAAGAGCTGTCCCGGCTGCGCGATCGCATGATCGACGGAGTCCGCGCCATCGATCCCGAGGTGATCGTCAACGGCGCCGCAGGTGAAGGTGGCCTGGCAGGGATCGCGCATTTCACTTTCCCTGGTTGCGAGGGAGATTCGCTGTTGATGTTGCTCGATGCCGCTGGGATCGAATGCTCGACGGGGTCTGCGTGCACGGCAGGCGTTGCAAGCGCCAGCCATGTGTTGATAGCGATGGGAGCGGACCCGGCGACTGCGCGGGGGTCGTTGCGGTTCTCGTTGGGAGCCGGTTCTTCCAACAGTGACATCGACGCCCTCTTGGCGGCGCTGCCTCAGGTAATCGAACGTGCCCGCGCTGCGGGACTTGCGAGCGTAGGAGCTCGGGGAGGACATCGCTGATGCGTGTTTTGGCAGCAATGAGTGGCGGAGTCGATTCGGCGGTGGCGGCTGCGCGGGCAGTCGACGAGGGACACGATGTCGTCGGTGTACATCTGGCGTTGTCCAGCGAGCCCGGGACGCTTCGTACCGGCTCACGTGGGTGCTGCTCCAAGGAGGACGCCGGTGACGCACGCCGCGCTGCGGACGTCCTCGGTATCCCGTTCTACGTCTGGGATTTTGCCGACCGCTTCAAAGAAGACGTCATCGACGATTTCATCGAATCCTATGCCGCGGGCGAGACTCCCAATCCATGCTTGCGCTGCAACGAGAAGATCAAGTTCTCCGCGCTGGCCGACCGTGCACTGGCACTCGGGTTCGACGCCGTCGCCACCGGTCACTATGCGCAATTGCACGATGGTGTCCTGCGTCGAGCGGTCGATGCCGACAAGGACCAGTCGTATGTACTCGCCGTTCTCACCGAGAGCCAGCTCTCTCGTGCGATGTTCCCGATCGGCGACACACCGAAGTCCGAGATCCGCGCCGAAGCGGCCGAGCGGGGACTCGCCGTCGCCGACAAGCCGGACAGTCACGACATCTGCTTCATTCCGTCGGGAGACACACGAGCATTCCTCGGTGCCACGATCGGTATCCGGCCGGGCAAGGTAGTCGACGCCGACACTGGCGCCGAGCTGGCCGACCACGACGGCATACATGGATTCACCATCGGGCAGCGCAAGGGCCTGGGTGTCGAGGGACCTGCAGCAGACGGGAAGCCCCGCTACGTGACGGCGATCGAAGCCGAGAGTGGCAACGTGATCGTCGGCTCGGCAAGTCGTCTGGATGTGTGGGCTATCACCGGTGAGCGTGCAGTGTGGACTCAGGGGACCGCTCCGGTCGGGCCGATCGAGTGCGTTGTGCAGGTTCGTGCGCACGGCGGGTTGACCGACGCTGTAGCCGAGGCCACCGCCGACGGAGGCATGGACATCACTCTTCGTGCACCGCTCACTGGCGTTGCCCGGGGACAGGCTGCCGTTCTGTATCGCCGGGATATGGAGGGAGACATCGTGATCGGGAGCTCCACGATATCCGGCACTCGTTCCGAGAACGTGTGACCGCGGGCGTTTTCAGCTCCCTCTCGACCGGTATCGGATCGTGGCCCGGCGTCGACGTTCGTGAGGCCTGTGCCGTTGTGCTCGGGGAGCTGCCGGTTCTGCCTCATCTCGTAGAACTTCCTGCCCGTGGTATCGGCGCCGACATGATCGGGCGTACTGGTGCCATCATGGCGGACATCGAGCTGGATGTCCGAACTTCGGGTTACCGTGTCGCTCAGCGTAAGTCGCTCACCGGACGGCGTGCTGCGGACCTACTGCGCGAGGATCTCGATGTTCTCGAAGAGCTTTGGGAGACGGGCGGTTTCGCGTCCTCTGACCGCCGGTTGAAAATTCAGGTCGCCGGCCCGTTCACCATGGCTGCGCAGGTGGAGCTTCGGTCGGCCCATCGCGTGCTGACCGACCGTGGCGCGGTGCGCGACTTTGCCGGATCGCTGGCAGAGGGTGTCCGGCAACACTGTGCGGAGATATCCTCGCGCCTCGGTGTAGAGGTAGTCGTCCAACTCGACGAACCGAGTCTGCCTGCGGTGCTGGAAGGTTCACTGAGTGGAGTGACGATGCTGGATTCGGTGCGCGCCATGCCCGAGCCCGACGCGTTGGATCTGCTCGACACCGTCATCGCTGGTATCGGCCTCCCGGTTGCCGTCCACTGTTGCGCTCCTGCCGCTCCGCTAGAGCTGATTCGTCGCAGTGACGCGCAGGCTGCGGCAATCGACGTCTCCTTGCTGCGATCACGCGATCTCGATGCTGTGGGTGAGTTTCTGCAGGCGGGAAAGACGCTGATGTTGGGATTGGTACCCGGTGTCGCCCCGGATCGGACGCCGAAGTGGCGTGAGGTGGCGACACCTGCGGTGACGCTCGTCGACCGGCTCGGATTCCCGCGGTCCGTGCTCGCGACACAGATCTCCGTGGTGCCTGCGTGCGGTCTGGCGGAGGCGACGCCCGACTGGGCTCGCACTGCACTGGCTTTGGCGAAGGACGTCGCAGACGCCTTTCAGGATGCGCCCGACTCCCTGTAACGCTTTCGGTGCGTCATCGGTGTCGGTCGGGTCCGTTAATCTTTCGGTGTGGACGAAACGACTGCTGTACCGAGTTCTGCTGCCGAGCGTTCGATCGACAATCCGTCAGGGATGTCGGCGGGTACTCCTGCCTCGGGCGCCGATCGTGAACGGTGGCAGGCCTTGGCCGAGGAAGTTCGAGGCCACCAGTTTCGTTACTACGTCCGTGATTCGCCGGTCATCTCCGACGGTGAATTCGATGTTCTGCTGCGAGAACTGACCGAGCTCGAGCAAGCGCATCCAGATCTCCGTACTCCAGATTCGCCGACGCAACTGGTCGGCGGAGGATTCGCCACCGACTTCACGGCAGTCGATCATCCCGAGCGAATGTTGAGTCTGGACAACGTCTTCGACTACGACGAACTTCGTACCTGGGCAAAACGGGTCGAGGCCGAAGCCGGAGCCGATCTGCACTACCTGACCGAAGTGAAGATCGACGGTGTTGCGCTCGATCTGGTCTACGAGAACGGAAAGTTGGTTCGCGGCGCCACCCGCGGTGACGGTCGTACCGGCGAGGACGTCACCCTCAACGCTCGAACGATCGAGGACATACCGGAGATTCTCGTGGCCACCGCGGACCACCCGGTGCCGGCGTTCCTCGAGGTCCGCGGCGAAGTCTTCTTTCGTCTCGAGGACTTTCGGGCGCTCAATGCATCGCTGGTCGAAGAAGGTAAGCCGCCCTTCGCCAATCCTCGAAATTCCGCTGCCGGCTCCTTGCGGCAGAAGAATCCGGCTATCACTTCCAAGCGTCGGCTGGGGATGATCTGCCACGGCCTCGGACGAATGGAAGGCTTCTCACCCGATTCGCAATTGCACGCGTACGAGGCTCTGAAGGCCTGGGGGTTGCCTGTCTCCATTCATACGACACGCGTACAGGGGATCGACGCTGTCGTGGAGAGAGTGGCCTACTGGGACGAGCACCGGCACGACGTCGAACACGAAGTCGACGGGCTCGTCGTCAAGATCGACGACATGGGTCTGCATCGCAGACTCGGTACTACTTCACGTGCGCCGAGATGGGCGATTGCGTTCAAGTATCCGCCAGAGGAGGTCACCACGACGCTCCTCGACATCAAGGTGAGCGTCGGCCGAACCGGTCGGGTCACTCCGTTCGCCTACATGAAACCGGTGCTGGTCGCCGGATCGACCGTGTCGTTGGCGACCTTGCACAACGGTTCCGAGGTCAAGCGCAAAGGCATCTTGATCGGGGATACCGTCGTGATCCGTAAGGCGGGCGAGGTCATTCCCGAGGTGCTCGGCCCCGTGGTCGATGCTCGCACTGGTGACGAAACCGAGTTCGTCATGCCGACACACTGCCCCGAGTGCAGCACGCTTCTCGCGCCCGCCAAAGAGGGTGATGCCGACCTTCGGTGTCCCAACTCTCAGTTCTGCCCCGGCCAACGACGCGAACGGTTGTTCTTCGTCGCCGAGCGTGGCCGTTTCGACATCGAAGGTCTGGGATACGAGGCCGCGTCGGATTTGCTCGCGGCGGAGGTGGTTCTCGACGAGGGAGACATCTTCTCGTTGACGGAAGTGGACCTGCTGAAGACTCCGATCTTCCGAACCAAGGCGGGCCTGTTGTCCGCCAACGGGCGCAGGCTGTTGGACAATCTCGATTCCGCGAAAGATCGTCCGCTGTGGCGGGTGCTGGTGAGCCTGTCGATCCGACACGTAGGCCCG
This sequence comes from Rhodococcus sp. 1168, assembly GCF_002091955.1. Taxonomy (GTDB): domain Bacteria; phylum Actinomycetota; class Actinomycetes; order Mycobacteriales; family Mycobacteriaceae; genus Rhodococcoides. The sequence goes on from NZ_MKKY01000072.1 coordinate 234,798, forward strand.
TCGGCCGCGCGAGCGCTGGCAGGTGAGTTCGGCAGCCTCGACCGGATAGAGGCCGCCTCCCAAGCAGAATTGGCAGCTGTCGACGGCGTCGGCAACACGATCGCGACGGCGGTGTCGGAATGGTTCTCGGTGCCCTGGCATCGCGAGATCGTCGACAAATGGCGTGCGGCAGGTGTGCGGATGGAAGACGAACGAGACTCCTCGATAGTGCGCAACCTCGAAGGACTCTCGATCGTCGTGACCGGATCGCTCGAGAAGTACTCGCGCGACGAGGCAAAGGAAGCGATCCTCGTTCGCGGTGGCAAGGCGGCCGGCTCGGTGTCGAAGAAGACCGCATTCGTCGTTGTCGGAGAGTCGCCGGGAACCAAACACGACAAGGCCGTCGAACTGGGAGTGCCCGTGTTGGACGAAGCGGGGTTCACGACGCTGCTCACCGAGGGGCCCGACGCCCTCCGGTCGGCCGAACCGGAGTAAGACGGACCGATCTAGTTCAGAACAGTGGCGACAATGCCGGCCAGGTATCCGAGGCGGGCTACTTCCGACGGTCTGAATTCGGGTCCGCCTGGGCGTCCCAGCATCAATACTGTCCCGGTTGAGCCCAGCGGCGCGGCAGCCAGTGTCGTGTCCATATCTCGCCACACCTTGGGGACCCAATCGGCATCGCCGTCGAGGCTTGCCGGACGTGTGAGCGGCATCCACGGCATCTCGGTGGCGTGGGTTTCGGGCGCGCCCGAACTGCCGACGACTCGAAACGATCCATGCTTGTTCGTCGCTACCACGACGCTCCACCCGACCCGCAATACCCGTGGTGCGCCGTCGACCAGTACCTGAAGTCGATCGTCGGACGCTGCTGCGACGCGGTCGATGAGTTCGAGTTCACGGTGGGTGTCCAGCACTCCGGTGTACGGCCTGATGGAGTCCACTCGGACATCGGCCACATTCTCCGAGGCAGTGATCAACGTGTCCGGCAGGGAACCGGGCGCGACTTCCACTACTAGGTCGTCCACCGCGTAGCCGTCGCCCCGTTCGATCACGTCGAGAGAGAGGATGTCCGCGCCCACGGAACCCAACGCGACTGCGAGTGCACCGAGACTGCCTGGTCGATCGGGCAGTTGGACTCGGAGCAGGTATGACATGTCGCAGCCTTTCGGTGGCGTGTGGCGGAAGAGTTCGGAGCCGTCAGCTATCCGAACTTAACCGACCCGATGCGCCGCGTCTGCGCAGCGCCGCGCGCAATCCTTGCATTGTCTTGGATATGAGGTCGAACTGCAGCCCCGCGTGTAACCAGGACGACATATACCGCGGAGAGTGAACGCTGAATGCGGCGACTGGATGGTCAGCTACTACGCTTGCACACGGTCGCGTACCTGTGCGGCTTGCTACTCGACATGTGTGAAAGGGGTCTACGCGGTGCCTGATATCTCCCGCGACGAGGTGGCTCACCTCGCCCGGCTGTCCCGGCTGGCTCTCAGCGAAGCCGAACTGGACGAGTTCGCCGGCCAGCTGGATTCGATTCTTCACTACGTGAAGACGGTCGCGGAGGTTGCAGCGGACGACGTCCCACCGACGGCCAATCCCAGTGCTATCACCAACGTGACGCGACCGGACGTGATCGCGCCGGGTCTTACCCCCGAGCAAGCGTTGTCGAGCGCGCCCAACGCAGAGGGGAATCGGTTCGCCGTCCCGCAGATTCTGGGAGAGAACGAATGACCGATCTGACTGCCCTCGACGCCTCCGAACTGGCATCGCGTATTCACTCTCGTGAAGTCTCGGCAGTGGAGGTGACGCAGGCTCACCTGGACCGCATCGACAAGGTCGACGGCGAGTTCCACGCATTCCTTCATGTCGCCGGAGCCGGTGCCTTGGTATCCGCCAAAGAGGTCGATGCTTCGCTCGCCGCCGGGGATGCACCCGCATCCGCACTCGCCGGGGTGCCTCTTGCGCTCAAGGATGTCTTCACCACGACCGACATGCCGACGACGGCTGCGTCGAAAATCCTAGAGGGATGGATCTCTCCCTACGATTCGACGGTCACCTCCAAGCTTCGGGCCGCGGGGATCCCACTGTTGGGCAAGACCAACATGGACGAATTCGCGATGGGCTCGTCCACCGAGAACTCGGCCTACGGGCCGACCAAGAACCCGTGGGACACCACGCGTATCCCAGGTGGCTCCGGAGGCGGAAGCGCGGCGGCACTGGCCTCGTACCAAGCCCCGCTCGCCATAGGCACCGATACCGGCGGTTCGATTCGTCAGCCCGCTGCCCTTACCGGCACCGTCGGCACCAAGCCGACGTACGGCACGGTATCTCGCTATGGGCTCATCGCCTGTGCGTCCTCGCTCGATCAGGGTGGCCCCTGCGGGCGCACGGTTCTGGACACCGCGTTGCTGCACGAGGTCATCGCCGGGCACGACCCACGCGATTCCACCTCGGTCGACACCGTTGTGCCGTCGGTCGTCGCGGCAGCACGCGAAGGTGCCCGAGGGGACCTTTCCGGTGTTCGCGTCGGCGTCGTGAAGGAATTGCACTCCGAGAGTTATCAATCCGGTGTCATCTCCTCTTTCGATGCCGCCGTTGCAACGTTGACCGGTCTCGGTGCCGAGGTGGTCGAGGTGTCGTGCCCCAATTTCGTGCATGCCCTCGCCGCGTACTACCTGATTCTGCCTTCCGAGGTGTCCTCGAACCTTGCCCGTTTCGACGGTATGCGTTACGGCGCCCGCGCCGGTGACGACGGAAGTAACAGTGCCGATCAGGTCATGGCCATCACGCGCGCCGAAGGATTCGGCGCAGAAGTCAAGCGTCGCATCATGATCGGTACCTACGCGTTGTCCGCCGGCTATTACGACGAGTATTACGGCCAGGCACTCAAGGTCCGCACGCTCATTGCGCGCGACTTCGACGCCGCCTACGAGAAGGTGGACGTCCTGCTGTCGCCGACGACGCCGACGACAGCGTTCCCGTTGGGGGACAAGGTGAACGATCCGATCGCGATGTACCTCAACGATCTGTGCACGTTGCCGACCAACCTTGCCGGCCACTGTGCAATGTCCGTGCCTTCGGGTCTGGCGTCCGAGGATGGGCTGCCTGTCGGCTTGCAGATCATGGCACCGGCATTCGCCGACGATCGCCTCTACCGGGTCGGTGCGGCATACGAGGTTGCTCGCGGCCCGCTGAAGTAGCGAACGGGGGGACCTCGGCGCCGCGGCTCGACTGCAATTCGGTCGATGCTGATCGCTCAGCACGCGGGCATCGAGGTTCCCTGGTCGGTGCCGTATCGGTGGCCATGCCCAGCAGGCACGCCGAGTGCGGAGAACAGGTCCACTGTCGTCTGGACGAAGCTGACGCCCGGTATCCATTGCGGTATCGGTGCGTCGCGACGGGCGGAGCTCAGATCTGGTTTCGATCCGACGAGCTCGGTGGACCACCAGATGACCGGGTCGGATGTGTTCGCCATCATTGTCGCGTTTCCGGGGACAACCTCGTGCGCAGGTGGGCCTGCCCACAGCGCTCCACACAGTGTGGTCGGCGTAGTAGTTCCCTCGAGTACGGCTGCGGCCGAACTGCCTCCGATTGCCCCGAGGCTTTGGCCGTAGAGATAGAGGTTCGGCCGCGCGTCGAGCGGTACCTCGCCGATACGGCGCGATACCGCCTCGAGCAATGCCGTCGCGGACGCCTTGGCAAGCGGTTGTGCGAAAAGAAATGTAGCCCAACTGGGTTCATGTGAATACTGGGCCGCGACGGTAGCGACGTCCCCGGCGAACCGTGTTTCGAGTCCGGTCACGGCATTTTCGTCGATCCACCCGGAACCGGTCGGTACAGCTACGACGATGTGTGAGCGGTCGAATCCACCTGTGCGGTCGAGTTCGCGTACTGCCAACTCGGCGCGTGCTTCGGCGTCGGTCGACTCTTGGAGCCCGATGTAGGCGCGTACGGTCGAAAGATCGGTACCGCCTGCGGCGAAAATGCGGCCTTCACGGCCCAGATCGTTCCAGGTGATCAGCGATGCGGCACTGCCGGAGCGAGAAGGCGACTTCGGAATCGACAGGGAAGTGTCGACGAGAGAATTCGCTACAGCGGACCGTTCGGCAAGGCCGGAGAAGGCCATCGGTACCGCGATGAAGTGGGCGCCGATCAGGAGGACTGTCAGCATGACAATCGCTTTCACTCGTCCAAGGCGTAGAAATCCGCGAGTGGTCGCGAGAAAGAGCACGATCAGAATCGCCGAGACGGAGACCGAACCGCACACTATTTCGATCCAATGCCACCGGCTTGCTGCAGGCATGCCCATGGACGAGCGCAGGAAGCTTTGCCACCGCGCGGCGGCAACTCCTGCGACAGCTACCGCGACAACACTTGCCGCAGCCGACACACGTCGGGCTCCTAACCGCGGGGCGATCGGCACGAGTCGGCGGAGAAATCGGTGGAGTCCAGCCGACAGTCCGAGGCCGAGGGCCGCCAGGACTCCAGTGACCATTGCTTGTGTCAGCGACGACCTGGGCAGAAGTCCCGGGGCAAGCGATACGGCAACCATGCCTCCGACGATCAGCGACGTCGCGACGCGAGGAACTTCGAGTCGGGTCTCGGGCGCAGTTTGAAGTGCAGCAGTGGGGCGTAAGCGAACGGACGTGGTCATGATGACACTGCCTGGCGGGCGTGACGAGAAGGGTAGAGCGACAAGGCACCCAGCGCCGCGGCCGACAATGCTGTAACGACAGTGCCGGCAAGCAGGAACGGTAGTGCAGGTTCCGGAATGGGTGTCCCGTCGTGCTGACGCCATGAGTTCAAACGAACCGAGGAAGCCGCAACCTCGGCCATACCGTCGCACACTGCACGAGAAAGAACTTCGGTCCGCTGTGCACACGCGGCGTGCATATCTGCCGCGAGCATCGAATCGAGACTTCGTCGCGCAGAGGCGGGAAGCCTGTTGCCGTGAATCGCGCCGTGGCGTAGTAGATCGTAGCCGAGATCATGTGCTGCACAGGAAGATTCAAACTCCTCGGGCAGCGGTATCGGCGACGAGCAGCTCCCAGTGGGATTCACCAGCAAGTCATGTTCGATGGTAGGGGAGTAACCGAAGTCGCCGACGAAGTCGGGAGGCACTTTCGATGCCGCGTCGGACGCGTCATGCATGATCAGTGCCTCGATGGCAATCGAGGTTTCGGTACGCACCGTCGATCCGGATGGAGCGTCGGCACTCGCCTCGGGTACCGAGAACGCCACGGTCGCAGCTAATGCTGCGCACACCGCCGCCACCGTTGCCAGGTGGTTCGTTCGTCTTGTTTCGCTGGGCGTTCCGGCCGTTTGCTTCATGGTCAGGACGCTATGAACGGGTTGTGCCAGGTGTCCTCGCCCTGCGGTGCTGGTTCTGCCCGACACCGACACCTGGATGTCGACGCTGCGCTGATACCTAGGGGTTGGTGTCTTCTCACTCCTCAGTACGATGACTTTTCGGGTCAGGGTTCCTAGTGTTCACACCTGTGGGCAGAAAAATACTCTTCAGAACGCGCCGGACGAACGGCGCACGGACGGGCGCCGTTGCGCGCGTCGTTTCCTATATCGGTCCGATTCGACTGGTGGATATCGCGATCGTGATGATCACTGCCGTTCTCTATGCGGTGGCGTGGCCGACGCTCGCTCTCACCCATCAGGTTCCAGCCCCGATCATGCCGATCGTCGCGGCGCTCGCTGCGTTTCCGTTCGTCGTGGTTCGCACGAATCCAGCACTGGGGTGGGCTGTTTCGGCGGGCTCCGGATTGATCATCCCGGTCGCGTTCTCGCTGCAGCCGGGATGGGAGTATCCCTGGCAGGTCGTGCACATCATCGTTTTGCTGACTCTCCTGTTCGCGGTGAGCTTGCGATGTGCAGTGCCGATCGTGGCGGTCGCCTGGGTGTCGACCGTGTTGCTGTTCGTTGCCGACATGCCCGGATCCGACGGGATCGGCTGGGCGGTGGGCCTGACGGCGATTACGATCTTCGGCCTGCTGATCCGCTGGCTGATCCTCTCGCGGCGACAACTGGCGAAGCAAGAGGAAGTAAGTGATCTCGAGCGGACACGGCGCACAGTGCTGGAAGAGAAAGCCAAGATCGCACGCGACCTGCACGACGTGGTTGCTCACCACATGTCGCTGGTGGTCGTTCAAGCCCAGACCGCACCTTTTCGTCTCGACGATGTATCACTCTCGGCTGCAGCTGAATTCGATGCGATCGGCGCCACCGCACGCGAGGCGCTCAACGAAATACGCGGAATGCTCGGGGTACTTCGAAGCGATGGGGAACAAGCGGCGGATGCGCCGCAACCTGGAGCGGCCGACGTCGAATCACTGCTGGAAGGCAGCCTCCGCGCAGGGGTCCGATTGAGCTGGACATCGACCGGTGACCCGACGGTCATGTCGGATGCAGCAGGTCTTGCGCTGTACCGCACCATGCAGGAATCGCTGTCCAATGTGGCCAGGCATGCCCCTGGGGCGGAAGTCCGAGTGCGGCTTACCTACGACCAGGACCCGGTATCGATGGAGGTCGTCAACGGACCTGCACCTGGCATAGGGCCTGTGGTGATCGAATCGGGCACCGGCGGACATGGTGTGCGCGGTATGCGCGATCGCGCGATGGCCGCCTCGGGGTGGCTGGATACAAGGATTCTCCCCGACGGCGGATTCGAAGTAGTCGCGCGGTTGCCGCCACGCGTCACTCCAGCGGCAGACAGGTCGGCATAGGGTGTCGCCTGTGGTCATCACCGTTTTCATCGCCGACGATCAGGCCATGGTTCGGCAAGGATTCGGCGCGCTTCTAGCCGCGCAGCCCGACATCAGCGTCGTCGGCGACGCAGACAACGGCGCTACCGCGGTCACCGAAGTCGAACGTCTGAGACCCGACGTCGTCTTGATGGATGTGCGGATGCCGCAGATGAACGGATTGGAGGCGGCCCGGGCGATCCTGCGCGGCTCGCACGACCCACCGGTGCGCGTCCTTATGTTGACGACCTTCGATATCGACGATTACGTGTACGAGGCACTCACTATCGGTGCGAGCGGTTTCATGCTCAAGGATGCGCCTGCCGAGGAGTTGATCCGCGGCGTTCGTGTCGTCGCGGCCGGTCAGGCTCTGTTGGCGCCGTCGGTTACGAGGCGACTCATCGCGGACGTGACCAAGAAGCGTGGTTCGCTGCGATCACAGCCGGCGAAGTTGGCCGTCCTCACACCCCGCGAACGCGAAGTGCTCGAACTGATCGCGCAGGGCCTGTCCAATGTCGAAACTGCCGAAGCGCTTTTCGTGGCGGAGCAGACCGTCATGACGCACATCGGCAAAGTTCTCGGCAAACTCCACTTGCGCGATCGAGCCCAAGCAGTCGTGCTCGCCTACGAAACTGGAGTCGTCATACCCGGCTGATGTTGCCCATCGTGCTGCCGAAGCGGAAACGAACCGGCAAGATTACGGTGGACGGTATGGATTCGAGGAGAGGCGAGAACGCTATGCGCATCGGAGTTCTGACCGGCGGTGGTGATTGCCCAGGTCTCAATGCGGTGATCAGAGCTGTGGTGCGCACCGCAGATGCGCGATACGGATCGACAGTCGTGGGATTTCAGGACGGATGGCGTGGCCTGCTCGAGAATCGGCGCGTCCAACTCCGCAACGACGACCGGAACGATCGGCTGCTGACCAAGGGCGGCACGATGCTCGGAACAGCACGTACCAATCCCGACGTGCTTCGGGCCGGGCTCGACAGAATCAAGGAAACGCTCGAGGACAACGGAATCGATGTCCTCATCCCGATCGGTGGTGAGGGCACTTTGACTGCCGCGCACTGGTTGTCGGAGGAAGGCGTACCCGTCGTCGGGGTGCCGAAGACCATCGACAACGACATCGACTGCACCGACGTCACATTCGGGTTCGACACTGCTCTGACGATCGCCACCGATGCCATCGACCGGCTACACAGCACCGCGGAGTCCCATCAGCGGGTCATGCTCGTGGAAGTAATGGGCCGTCACGCCGGTTGGATCGCGCTGCATGCAGGTCTCGCGTCGGGATCTCACATGACGCTGATCCCCGAGCATCCCTTCGATGTCGACGAGGTCTGCGATTTGGTTCGCAGGCGCTTTCAGCGCGGTGATTCGCATTTCATCTGTGTCGTCGCCGAGGGCGCCAAGCCGAAAGAAGGATCGATGTCGTTGCTCGACGGCGGCATCGACGAGTTCGGACACGTCAAGTTCACCGGTGTTGCCCACCAACTGGGCCAGGAGATCGAGCGTCGGATCAACAAGGAAGTGCGCACCACGGTCCTGGGGCATGTGCAGCGCGGCGGCACACCCACTCCATACGACCGGGTGCTGGCGACAAGATTCGGGGTCAACGCTGTCGACGCTGCTCATGCAGGCGATTTCGGCCAGATGGTGTCCGCGCGTGGCACCGAAATCGGTCTCGTATCGCTTGCCGAGGCGGTCAAGCAACTCAAACGAGTGCCCGAGAGTCGGTACATCGATGCCGCGGCGTTCTTCGGATAGAGCACCGTCTGTTCGTGTTCATACCTCACTGCCCGATCGTGATGGGCACCCGTGGTTACTCGCGCGATGTTCCGAGCGCATAAACTCCTGTCCATGACTGCTGCCATGGTCGATCTGATCGATTACGACGACGTGCTCGCCCGTTTCGACCCCGTACTGGGTATGGAGGTCCACGTCGAGTTGGGCACAGCTACCAAGATGTTCTGCGGATGCCCGACGGCGTTCGGCGCCGAGCCGAACACTCAGGTGTGCCCGGTGTGTCTGAGTCTTCCGGGTGCGTTGCCCGTCGTGAACGAGGCGGCCGTGGAATCTGCAATTCGCATAGGGCTGGCCTTGAACTGCTCGATCACGCCGTGGGGAAGATTTGCGCGCAAGAACTACTTCTACCCCGATCAGCCGAAGAACTACCAGATCTCCCAGTACGACGAGCCGATCGCGACCGAGGGCTACCTCGACGTGTTGCTCGACGACGGCAGCACCTTCCGCGTCGAGATCGAGCGTGCCCATATGGAAGAGGACACCGGAAAGTCCACTCACGTCGGCGGCGCCACCGGCCGGATCGAAGGGGCGAGTCACTCGCTGCTCGATTACAACCGTGCCGGAGTTCCGCTGGTCGAAATCGTCACCAAGACCATCACCGGCACCGGCGCCCGTGCACCAGAGGTCGCTCGCGCGTACGTGACCGCGCTGCGCGATCTGCTGAAGTCGCTCGAGGTGTCGGACGTCCGGATGGATCAGGGCTCGCTCCGGTGCGATGCGAACGTATCGCTCATGGAGAAGACTGCAACCGAGTTCGGCACCCGCACCGAGACCAAGAACGTCAACTCGCTCAAGAGCGTGGAGGTGGCGGTTCGCTACGAGATGCGTCGTCAGGCCGCCGTGCTGGTTGCTGGTGGCGAGATCACCCAGGAAACTCGTCACTTCCAGGAGGTGGACGGAACAACGACCAAGGGGCGCAAGAAGGAGACTGCCGAGGACTACCGGTATTTCCCGGAGCCGGACTTGGCGCCCGTCGCGCCGGATGCTGCGTGGGTCGAGGAACTGCGCGGCACACTTCCGGAGTTGCCGTGGTTGCGCCGAGCGAGGATCCAGGCCGACTGGGGTGTCTCCGACGAAGAGATGCGGGACCTCGTCAATTCCGGCGCACTCGAACTCGTGGCTGCGACCGTCGACGCCGGGGCGCCACCGCAGGCCGCGCGTTCGTGGTGGGTCTCTTACTTGAGCCAGCAGGCCAACATCGCCGGTATCGAATTGGGCGCACTCGCGATCACACCCGCTCAGGTGGCCGAGGTCGCCGCGCTCGTCGAAGACGGCAAGGTCAACAACAACGGCGCTCGTCAAATCGTCGACGGTGTTCTGGCCGGCGAAGGTGAACCTGCGGCAGTCATGGCCGCCCGCGGCCTCGTCATGGAGAAGGACGAGGGGAAGCTTCAGGCAGCGGTGGACGAAGCTCTGGCAGCGAATCCCGGTGTCGCGGACAAAATTCGCAGCGGCAAGGTGCAGGCTGCTGGTGCAATCGTCGGCGCTGTCATGAAAGCGACTCGGGGCCAGGCCGATGCGGCTCGGGTGAAGGAACTGGTACTTCAAGCCTGCAGCTGAGTTAGAGTCGGCCCATGCCGTCGGCGGGTGCATCGCTCTTCTGGATCTCACTGATCGCGGTGCTGGCGCCGCTCGTCGCAGGGTTCGTGCCGCGGCGATTACTGCCGGAAGTCGTCCTTCTGTTGGTGTTCGGAATGCTGGTGGGCCCAAACGTACTCGGCCTCGCCGTCGACGGCGCCGAAGTGGACTTATTGCGCGAACTGGGCCTCGGCATGTTGTTTCTTCTCGCAGGTTTCGAGATCGACGTCTCCGAAATCACCGGGCGCGGGGGCCGTCGAGCGCTGGCTACGTGGCTGGTGTGCCTCGTCGCAGCATTCGGAGCGGTATTTCTGCTCGGACAATCGGGTGTGGTCACCGCGGAAATCGCGGTGGCCATCGCATTGACCTCGACGGCTCTCGGGACATTGCTGCCGATCCTCAAAGACGGTGGTCTACAGAACACACCGCTTGGACGCACTGTGATCAATCATGGAGCGATCGGCGAGCTCGGTCCCGTGATCGCGATGGCCGTTTTGCTCGGCTCACGTGGTGACGTGAAGTCGATCCTGATTCTCGCGCTGTTCGTCGCTGCAGCCGTCGCCGTCGGTTTCATCCCGGCGCGGTTGCTCCGCGAAGGCTCCGATCTACTGGCGGTGATTCGGCGAGGCGCAGGCACCACCGCGCAGACGACGGTACGTCTGACGATGCTGCTGCTCATCACATTGACCGCCATCGCGACGATCTTCGGACTCGACATCATCCTCGGTGCCTTCGCCGCCGGATTCATTCTGCGGCGGGTCGTCCCGAGCGGCGATGAACAGCTCGAGACCAAACTCGAGGGCTTGGCATTCGGGTTCCTGATCCCGGTCTTCTTCGTGACCTCAGGAATGTCGATCGACATCGGTGCGGTGCTCGCGGAACCTGGAATTCTCCTTGCGTTTCTGGCTCTTCTCGTCCTGATTCGGGGTGTTCCGGTTTTCATCGCAACCAGGTTGGATCGACAGGAGAATTTCACCACCCGTGAGCAGTTCCGCGTCGCGCTCTACGCGACGACCGGCCTGCCACTCATCGTCGCGGTCACCGGTGTAGCTGTCGACGCGGGGGAGATGTCCACGGCCAGTGCCTCGATACTCGTTGCGGCAGGCGCCATTACAGTGTTGGCGCTCCCAATGATCGCGACCCTCCTCGCCTCGGATCCTCCGCAGCTAGACCAGTCGGCCCACGAGGTGCACCCCCGAGAACCCTCCTGACGCCATCGACGCGGGCGGTGTCGACGATCATGAGGTCCAGGTTTTGAGGTGCTCGGCAGCCGTGCCGTCGTTACCGAGTGATATACACCGATTGCTGCCGGTCAGAACCAGGGTGCTGATTCGGCGGACAGTTCGAAGCCGTGACCGTTGCCGGTTGTGCATCCCATTCCGCTCCGGCGGGACACACAGGTGTATCCACCGGTAGTAACGGACTGGCCGTACTCCAAGACTGTGGGGTGTTCGGTAGTGAATACACCCTGGTTGAAGCACGATGGCTCCACGCTGTCTGGATGCAGGAAGAAGCCCTTGCTCAACTGTTCGACGGTGAAGGTGGGATTGACGCAGTTCGCTCCGTCCGGAACAGGTGCATCGCGGGCTTGGCATCCGGAACCATAGGTTCCTTCGGAGATGCGGCACCAGATGTTGCCCGACGGCGATACCCACGCTATTCCGTATCCGTCGGCGGACAGCGAGGCCGGATCGACCGCGAGCACATCATTATTGGGGTCAGTGCCGTTGGTGTTCGTCGCCTCGACGGGCTCAGGATTCGTCGTGACCGTCAGTGCGGGTGTCGATATCGGCGTGTCCGTCCCGTTCGAACCGTCAGCGGCTGTGCATCCGGTGAGCATCGCGATGGCAGCGGCAACCGCCGCAGCAATCGATACGTGCGCGCGGGTCTTGAACAACGAAATCCGTCGTGTCCGCTGGTCCGCGGGTTTGTTCATGAACGAAACCTTAGCCCGGGAACGGTGCACATTTCGAAGACTGCGCATCCGCCATTCACAGTGGCATTTCTCCGGATTCGATCGCGTTGCGTCCGTACGGGTATCGATCGAGTATGGAAACCCTTGTCGCGGTTTGTTGCAAATATCGACGAGGGCTGGCTGCACTGGGAATTTCCGTAGACCTGCAACATGTCTAACCTGACACTGTCTCGGCAACGAACGATGGCGAAACACCTGAATTGGCGCATAACTATCCAAAAGAAGATGTTCGGGTCGACGCCCGGAAACCGGTGGCAGTTTCACCCCAATCCGGAATTGCCCAACGGAATTCCCAAGCACATGTCGTGACAGGCAACTGGCCACAGATCACCCGACAGAATGTCTGCGGAGGCCTCCATTCATCGACGGTCAACTGCGATATTCAATACCAGTCCGACATCCATCCGATGGGTGTACCCACTGCGCATTTCGCCGCGGTTGAACCACCTTGGACTTCGCGTCACAGCCCGCAGAATGTCCGAACCCTCGATTGGCTCCCAGCCTTGGCCTTCGACTTCCTGGTATGTCTGCGATCGGATCTTGATTCCGATGACGAGACCGATGGTCAACGGTATTGCGTTCGGAGTTGAGCCTCCGAGCAGTGTTCCTGACAGCACGCCGCGTATGTCACCGGTCAGAAGTCCATCAGGATCCTGTGGGGCGTTCATCCAATACGCGACAGTCCCTCCGGATTTGAGAGTCCGGCATTCGGGTACCCAAGTCGGATTTCGAGGGAAAGGCCCGGCGTAGAGCTCGTCTACGCTGCGAAAGCTCAACTTCCAAGCGGCTTTGAGGCCGACAACTGGCGGTGGTGCTGCTCCGTCTTCGATGTCCAGGTTGTCGATGTCAACGATCAAGACATCGACCATTGATTCGACGGGTGTTGGGTCGGTGAAGCGATGCATCGATTGTGTCCCGTGCACTCGGAGGAACCGACGGACGAAGACGTCGGGCACGGGATTACCTTGCCCTCCAGGTTACCCGGTTCGTGGTCGACACCGTCCGGCTAGGGATCTTCTTTCGGTGTCTCACCGAAGCGCTGCCTCAGAACCGGACGAATCTGGGGCTGTCGCTGAGCGGGTCTTGTTCACCGTCATGCCGAGGTCCGGCCCAGAACCACAGGAGCGCATCGAAAACGGGAACTGCGAGTACGAAAAGGCACCACCACACCTTGCCGTCACGGCGCGGATGCTCGGTGCGAAGTATCGATACGCACGCAACTCACGCAAGCAGAAAACAAGCCAATACTGTTGCAGTCCAGGCCAAATGGAACGCCAGCGACAATGTGGGATTGATGTGGTCATTCATCGCTGACGTACTCCTTCCGACAAGTAGGTCGATGTGGACTGCCGCGTTGAGCAGCGCGCACAGGAAGAGGGCTAGTCGAACCCGCCGCCGCCGGCCGGAATGGGAATCTTGACTACCCGGTCGTCGTTGGCGCCGGGGGCGTCGCCGTTCTTGTTGACGGTCCCCGCCCAGATCTGACCGTCCGGAGCCATTGCCGCGCCGTTGAGTTGGCCGTATCGATCCTGAACGAGCAGTGTCGGAGCCGCGGTGACCGAGCCGGTGTCCTGATCGGTGGCGAGCACTGCCATCGCGCGGGCAGTGGTCAGTGACACCGCCACGGTTCCGGGTCCGGCCGCGCATCCCGCGACGCCGGGGCGGTCGGGCCACGTCCAGACCGGCGAGATCACAGTACCGAGCGGATCGATGCGCTGCAGTCGATCCTCGACGGCTGTGCGATCGGTGACCCAGATGCTGCCCGTCGGATCCAGGCACACGTCTCCTGCTGTTCCGATTCCGCTGAGCGCGACCTGAGGCGGGGGCTGCGTCGGCGACGGTGTGAGGGACTCGACACGTAGAAGCTTCCCGGCCAAAGACGCGGGATTGGTTGCCGCAGAAGGGTTTCCCGCATCTCCGGTCAAGACGAGCAGTTGGTTCGGGCTGTAGAAGTCGAGGGCACCGCGATTGCCTTGGCTCCCTTTGGGAATGCCGGTGAGCACCGCCTTGGGTGTGTCGCCGACTGCGATTCGTACGACGCGGTTGTCCGAACCGGTAGTGATGTAGGCGTAGATCAGCCCGTCCTCGGCGTAGGTGGGGGACAGGGCGAGATCGAGAAGTCCTCCGTCGCCTTGGGCATCGACGTCGATCTGTGCGATCTGGATTGGAGACTGCCCCGCAGTCACCTGCATGATCCGTCCTGTGCGACGCTCGGCCACCAAAGCGGACATCCCGCCCGGCAACACCACGAGACCCCCCGTCGAGTCCAAGCAAGTAGCGACGACGTTGGGGTCTGGATCCACGCAAGGCCCCGCTGGCGGCACCTGCCCGCCGGGCTGCGTCGAGGTCGGGGGTGCATCGGGATCCACCGGGTTTATCTCCGCCGCACCGAACGACGGTTCCGGGCTGAAGGGTGTCGACGCCGACTCGTCGAAGCGCGCGCATCCAGTTGCGATCACTGCCGTCACCGCAAGGATGGCTGCTGCAGTTCGGGTCGGCTTCATCGTCTGAAGGGTACCCAAAAGCGAGAGGGCCATCGCGCGGCGTCCGCATTTGTGCCGCCGCGCGGAGTCGAATGAGCCTGGATCGGCGACGCGGCGATCTAGTGTTGAGCCTGTGACCGACAAGCCTCGTGACTCCGACGCATCCGACACCGGCTACGAACCGGCGCCGAGCCCGTACGACCAACCGACCGAACAGCTGACGCCGACGACTCGGTCGACCCCGACCCCGCCGGCGTCATCCGCTGATTCCGGTAGCAGTGGATCGGCCAGCAGTGGATCGGCCAGCAGTGGATCGAACAGCAGCGGATCGAACAGCAGTGGATCGAACAGCAGTGGATCGGATCGGATGCCGCGTACCGAAGAGGACCTGGACTTCGGCGAGCGCGGCTCCGGGTCGTACCCGACCGAGCAGATACCGTCGTTTCGGCCGTCCAAGTACGACGAGCCGATCGCCCCGGATTCGCGATACGGCGCCGGGTCTCACTCGGAGCAGCCGACGGAGTTCATCGAAACACCGGCGGCCAAAACTCATAGGAGTGGTGTTGCCGAGGTGGCCGCGCCAGTCCCCGAGCCGATCACTCGGACCGAAACCGTCGAGATTCCTGCGCGAAGAGGAACGACAGATCTCGGTTTGCTCCTACTCAGGCTGGCGGTAGGCGGAATTTTTCTGGTCCACGGGCTGCAGAAGCTTATCGGCCTGTGGAACGGTCCGGGTCTCGACGGTTTCCGCACACTTCTCGAGGACTCCGGCTACGAGCAGGCCAATCTCTTGGCCATCGCCGGCGCAATCGGTGAGACGGCAGGCGGTGCGCTATTGATCCTCGGCTTGGCGACGCCGTTCGCCGGGGCTGCGGTACTCGCTGTCGCCATCAACGCGTGGTGTTTCAAGCAGGCCGCAGAGCCTGGCCTCGCATTCTTCGCGCCGGACGGTGTGGAATACGAAACTTTGCTCGGTGTTGCAGCGGCGGCGATCATTTTGACCGGCCCGGGCAAGATCGCCCTCGACGGTCGTCGAGGCTGGGCAACGCGTCCGCGCTTCGGTTCGTTCATCGCGCTCGTAGTCGGCATCGCAGGCGGCGTGTGCTTGTGGATTTTCCTGAACGGTGCCAACCCTCTGGTCCAGTAGATTTTTCAACAGCGAAGGGCCCGGATGCGCATCGAGCGCAACCGGGCCCTTCACTGGTTTTTCAGTACTCAGGGTACGTATCGAACAGCACCCTTGTCGGCAGAAGTGGCCAGGGCTGCGTAGGCGCGCAATGCTGTGGTGACCGTTCGCTGCCGGTCCACCGGCTGCCAAGGCCGTTCGGACGCATTCATTTTCGCTCTTCGCTCTTCGAGAACCTCGGCGTCGACGAGTATTTCCAGTGTGCGCGTAGGGACGTCGATGCGTACCTGGTCCCCATCTCGAACCAATCCGATGACGCCTCCGGCCGCTGCCTCCGGCGAGATGTGTCCGATGGACAATCCGGATGTTCCGCCGGAGAATCTTCCGTCGGTGATCAAGGCGCAGACCTTGCCGAGGCCGGCTCCCTTCAGGAATGCGGTCGGGTGCAGCATCTCCTGCATTCCCGGGCCGCCCTTGGGGCCTTCGTAACGTACGACGAGGACATCTCCTGGCTTGATCTTCTTCTGGAGGATCGCCGAGACCGCCTCTTCCTGCGACTCCACGACCAGCGCCGGGCCCTGGAAGGTAAACAGTTCTTCGTCGATTCCCGCCGTTTTCAGGATTGCGCCGTCGAGGGCGACATTTCCACGTAGGACCACCAGACCGCCCTCGACGGTGTAAGCGTGTTCCTTGTCACGAATACATCCTCCGGCCGCGTCGGTATCGAGCGAAGACCAGCGGTTGTCGGTCGAGAACGGTTCCACGGTGCGTACTCCACCCGGCGCGGCGTGGAACAACTCGATCGCCTCGTCCGAGGCGACACCCGAACGAATGTCCCAGGTGTCGAGCCACTCTTCGAAACTCTTGGTGTGGACGGTGGATACATCGGTTTCCAGCAGTCCGGCACGTCGCAGTTCGCCGAGCAACGCCGGAATTCCGCCCGCCCGGTGCACGTCTTCCATGTGGTAATCCGAGTTGGGGGAGACCTTTGCCAGACAAGGCACCTTGCGGCTGATGTCGTCGATGGTGTCCAGATCGAAGTCGACCTCGCCTTCCTGCGCAGCAGCGAGCGTATGCAGAACGGTGTTGGTCGACCCGCCCATCGCGACGTCGAGAGCCATCGCGTTTCGGAAAGCCGCCGGAGTGGCGATGTTGCGGGGTAGGACCGAGGAGTCCTCGTCGCGGTAATACTTCAGCGCTGCTTCGACGATGGTGGTTCCGGCACGGGTGAACAGCGTGCGCCGCGCCGAATGCGTGGCCAGCGTCGAGCCGTTTCCGGGCAGAGCGAGGCCGAGCGCCTCGGTGAGGCAGTTCATCGAATTGGCAGTGAACATCCCCGAGCAGGATCCACAGGTCGGGCAAGCGCTGCGCTCGATCTCGTCGAGGCCGTCCTCGGACACAGCATCGTTGGCCGATGCCGAGATAGCGGTGATCAGGTCCGTCGGAGCTTGCGCGACGCCATCGACGACGACGGCCTTTCCTGCTTCCATCGGCCCGCCGGAGACGAAGACTGCTGGAATGTTGAGGCGCATGGCGGCATTGAGCATTCCAGGGGTGATCTTGTCGCAGTTCGAGATGCAGACGAGTGCGTCGGCGGTGTGCGCATTCGCCATGTACTCGACGGAGTCGGCGATGATCTCGCGGCTGGGCAGCGAATACAGCATGCCGCCGTGACCCATCGCGATTCCGTCGTCGACGGCGATGGTGTGAAATTCACGGGGCACTCCGCCTGCGGCACGGATGGCGTCCGCGACGATCTCACCGACGTTCTTCAGATGGACGTGGCCGGGCACGAACTGCGTGTAGGAATTGGCGATCGCCACGATCGGTTTGCCGAAGTCGGAGTCCGTCATTCCTGTTGCGCGCCACAGCGAGCGAGCGCCCGCAGCGTTGCGTCCGACAGTGGTTACTCGTGACCGTAGCGGGGGCATGTCTTCGATTCCTCAATCTCGGAGCGGTTTATCGCGCCGTCGAGATTACTCCCGTGCTAGGAGGGGTCAGTCTCTGGAGCGATGTCCGGGGCTTGGTCGGGATCCTGGGCATCGCTCGCGGCATCGGCTCGGGCCGAGGCATAGGGGTCGGTGATTCGACCACCGCTCGCGGCCGCCAACTGGGGTAGCCGATCGAACCGGACGAGGGGTAGTGACTTCTCGGTCTTGTCGGTCAGGACAACGCGTGCCCAGCGCCGGTCGGGAAAGTGGATTCCTCGAACTCGGTCCCATTCGATGAACTCCGAACCCACGATCCGACGCACCGCGAGGCCTTGCTCGCTTACGGTCGTGCGGACTCGGAGGACCCAGATGGCTACCGCGATGGGCACGAGGAACAGCCAGCCCAACGCGGCCGGCCAACTCGCGGCCGGGAACGACACGCCGAACAGAAGAAGGACAACGCCCACCAACGCGAGCTTGGGGAGTCGGATGACCTGCGGAGACGGATCAGGGGTGTGGGATGATGAGTCCGGTGGTTCGGACTGCTGCGAGGATGACACCCCTTCATCTTCGCATTGCAACTGCGCGATCTCACATAATGGGATTGCGTCGTGACGAGTTTGACTCTTCCCTATGCGCGCGCCTACCGTCGAGCACGTGAAGCGGAATTGGATACTCGTAATCGGCTGGCGCGTCAACGCCTGAGCCGGTTGTTCAAACTCGCATCGACGCGCCACCCTCGTACAGCTACTGCTGACGGGGGTTTTTTCTTGCCCAGAGATCGCCCAGAACTCGAAAATCCTGAGGAAGCAGCAGTGAGCGCACCAACCGCACGCCCAGGGCCCACGACTCGTAAGTCGGGCACAGTCAACAGCTCGTCGACGTCCGAAACGCCGACGGCCGGACCCATCGACGGATCGCGTCGTCACATCGCGCCCGAGAAGGTGACCGGCGCACAGTCCGTCGTCCGAGCGCTCGAAGAACTCGACGTCGACACTGTCTTCGGCATTCCGGGAGGAGCGGTACTGCCCGTATACGACCCACTCTTCGATTCGAAGAAGGTTCGACACGTCCTGGTTCGCCATGAGCAAGGCGCCGGACATGCCGCGACCGGTTATGCGCAAGCCACCGGCCGTGTCGGCGTGTGCATGGCGACCTCCGGCCCCGGAGCGACCAACCTTGTCACTCCGCTCGCCGACGCGCAGATGGACTCGGTCCCGATCGTTGCGATCACCGGTCAGGTCGCCCGGTCTCTCATCGGTACCGATGGTTTCCAGGAAGCCGACATCTCGGGCATCACGATGCCGGTGACCAAGCACAACTTCTTGATCACCGACGGCGCCGACATCCCCCGCATCATGGCCGAGGCGTTCTATCTCGCTGCCTCGGGACGTCCCGGTGCTGTGCTCGTCGATATCCCGAAAGACGTGCTCCAGGCGCAGACCACCTTCTCGTGGCCGCCGGAGATGCGTCTGCCCGGCTACCGACCGGTCACCAAGCCGCACGGGAAGCAGGTTCGCGAGGCGGCACGCTACATCGCTGACGCCAAGCAGCCGGTCCTCTACGTCGGCGGCGGCGTCATCAAGTCCAACAGCTCCGCCGAACTGCTCGAGCTCGCCGAGCTGACCGGGATCCCCGTCGTCACGACGCTCATGGCCAGGGGAGCGTTCCCGGACAGCCATCAGCTCAATCTCGGTATGCCCGGAATGCACGGGACAGTCGCTGCCGTCGCTGCGCTGCAGCGCAGCGATCTACTCATCACTCTCGGCGCGCGCTTCGACGACCGCGTCACCGGGCAGTTGTCCACGTTCGCCACCAACGCGAAGGTCATCCACGCCGACATCGATCCGGCCGAGATCGGTAAGAACCGCTACGCCGACGTCCCGATCGTGGGCGACTGCAAAGAGGTCATCACCGAACTCATCGAGGCCATCCGCGCGGACCTGGCGACCGGAACCACACTGGATCTCGCCGACTGGTGGGTCTATCTCGATGACATCCGCAAGACTTACCCGTTGAGCTACGACCGTCCGAGCGACGGCGCGATGTCGCCTGAGTTCGTCATCTCCTCGGTCGGTAAGTTCGCCGGACCGGATGCGATCTACTGTGCAGGAGTGGGCCAGCATCAGATGTGGGCTGCCCAGTTCATCAAGTACGAGAAGCCGCGCACGTGGCTGAACTCTGGTGGACTCGGAACCATGGGTTACGCGGTGCCCGCCGCGATGGGCGCCAAGATGGGATTGCCCGACGCCGAGGTGTGGGCGATCGACGGTGACGGCTGCTTCCAGATGACCAATCAGGAACTCGCTACCTGCGCAGTCGAAGGCATCCCCATCAAGGTTGCGGTCATCAACAACGGCAACCTGGGCATGGTGCGCCAGTGGCAGACCTTGTTCTACGAGGAGCGGTACTCCAACACGAACCTGGGTACGCACGGCGCCAAGCGCATCCCGGACTTCGTCATGCTCGCCGAAGCGCTTGGGTGTGTCGGACTGCGGTGCGAGCGGGAAGAGGATGTCGAGGACGTGATCGCACAGGCCCGCGCGATCAACGACCGTCCAGTTGTCATCGACTTCATCGTCGGTGCCGACGCGCAGGTGTGGCCGATGGTCGCCGCCGGCACCGGAAACGACGAGATCATGGCGGCCCGCGGAATCCGGCCGCTGTTCGACGACGACGAGGCTGCAGGCGCTGAGCCTGCTGTGATCGAAGAAGCTATGGCACGCGAACAGGCGCACGGCGAAGCGAAAGGCACCGACAAGTGAGCACGAGCCATACCCTCAGCGTTCTCGTCGAGGACAAGCCAGGCGTCCTCGCCCGAGTTGCGGCATTGTTCTCGCGACGTGGATTCAACATCTCCTCGCTCGCCGTGGGTGGGACGGAGATTCCCGAGATTTCGCGGATGACGATCGTGGTCACTGTCGACGAGTTCCCGCTGGAGCAGGTGACCAAGCAGCTCAACAAGCTCATCAACGTCATCAAGATCGTCGAGCAGGACGACGATTCTTCGGTGGCCCGCGAACTCGTACTGATCAAGGTGCGAGCGGATTCGAGCGTGCGCAGCGAAGTCATCGAGACCGTGAACCTGTTTCGTGCCAAGGTTATCGACGTGTCGCCCGAGGCAGTCACGGTCGAAGCAACGGGTACGAGGTCGAAACTCGATGCGTTGCTCAAGATGTTGGACCCCTATGGAATTCGAGAAATAGTCCAGTCGGGAGTCGTTGCCGTCGGACGTGGACCGAAATCGATCACCGCGTCGCGCTAGCGACCGCAGTGACGTACAAGCGTAAAACCCAAGAGGAAAGGTAGTAACCAGTGGCAGTCGAGATGTTCTACGACGACGATGCTGATCTGTCGATCATTCAGGGCCGCAAGGTCGCTGTTATCGGCTACGGAAGCCAGGGCCATGCGCACTCGCTGAGCCTGCGCGATTCCGGAGTCGATGTGCGCATCGGCCTCAAGGATGGCTCGAAGTCTCGCGCCAAGGCCGAGGAGCAGGGCCTGAAGGTCGGCACTCCCGCCGAGGTCTCCGCATGGGCCGACGTGATCATGGTGCTCGCACCGGACACCGCTCAGGCGTCGATCTACAAGGAAGAGATCGAGCCGAACCTGAAGGACGGCGACGCGCTGTTCTTCGGACACGGACTCAACATCCACTTCGATCTGATCGAAGCTCCAGACTTCGTCACCGTCGGCATGGTCGCCCCGAAGGGCCCCGGCCACCTCGTGCGTCGTCAGTTCGTCGACGGCAAGGGTGTCCCGGCGCTCATTGCCATCGATCAGGATCCCAAGGGTGAGGGCCAGGCGCTCGCACTGTCCTGGGCCAAGGGCATCGGCGGCACGCGCGCCGGAGTCATCAAGACCACGTTCAAAGAAGAGACCGAGACGGACCTCTTCGGCGAGCAGGCCGTGTTGTGCGGTGGCACCGAGGAACTGGTCAAGGTCGGTTTCGAGGTCATGGTCGAGGCCGGTTACGCGCCGGAGATGGCGTACTTCGAGGTGCTCCACGAGCTCAAGCTCATCGTCGACCTCATGTACGAAGGCGGCATCGCTCGGATGAACTACTCGGTGTCCGACACCGCTGAGTTCGGTGGCTACCTGTCCGGACCGCGCGTCATCGACGCCGGCACCAAGGAGCGCATGAAGGCAATTCTGGCCGACATCCAGTCCGGCGAGTTCACCCGTCGTCTCGTCGCCAACGTCGAGAACGGCAACACCGAGCTCGAAGGCCTGCGCAAGGCCAACGCCGAGCACCCCATCGAGGTCACCGGCAAGAAGCTGCGCGGTCTGATGAGCTGGGTCGATCGTCCGATCACGGAAACAGCCTGATCGCAGCCGAATTCGTTCGGTAGTACCTGCTTGACGAGAGGGGCGCCCCACACACTGACCAGTGTGTGAGGGTGCCCTTCTGCCCGGGTCGTGAGGGCGACACCGATGCGCCCCACCTCGGCATCTAAACTTGTGCCGCACCACGCCATTCTTCATTCCGATCGACAGCATCATTTCCGATGACATAGGGAGTTCTTCACGTGAGTCAGCCAGGCCGTCCTGTCGTTCTGATCGCCGATAAACTTGCGCAGTCCACAGTCGAGGCACTCGGCGACGGCGTAGAGGTCCGTTGGGTCGACGGCCCGGATCGCCCCGCACTTCTCGCGGCAGTCCCCGAAGCCGACGCCATCCTCGTCCGATCCGCCACCACGGTCGATGCCGAGGTTCTCGCCGCCGGCACGAAACTCAAGATCGTCGCTCGCGCGGGTGTCGGCCTCGACAACGTCGACGTGCCTGCCGCCACCGAGCGTGGCGTCCTCGTGGTCAATGCCCCGACGTCGAACATCCATACTGCTGCCGAGCACGCTGTGACGCTGTTGCTGTCCGCTGCTCGCCAGATCCCCGCTGCCGACGCCACGCTGCGTCAGCACGAGTGGAAGCGCAGCAAGTTCAACGGTGTCGAAATCTTCGGCAAGACAGTGGGAGTCGTCGGGCTCGGCCGTATCGGCCAGCTGTTCGCTCAGCGTATGGCTGCCTTCGAGACGCATGTCATCGCGTACGACCCCTACGTCTCCGCTGCTCGCGCCGCCCAGCTCGGAATCGAACTCGTCAGCCTCGACGAATTGCTGACACGCGCAGACATGTTCTCCGTGCACCTTCCGAAGACACCCGAGACCAAGGGCATCATCGGCAAGGAAGCCCTCGCGAAGACCAAGCCGGGTGTCATCGTCGTCAATGCTGCCCGCGGCGGTCTCGTCGACGAGCAGGCGCTCGCCGACGCCATCACCAGCGGCCACGTGTTCGCTGCCGGAATCGACGTCTATGCGTCCGAGCCGTGCACCGACAGCCCGCTGTTCGAGCTGCCGCAGGCCGTCGTCACCCCCCACCTCGGAGCATCGACCACCGAAGCTCAGGACCGTGCGGGCACCGACGTCGCGAAGTCTGTATTGCTTGCTCTCGCAGGTGAATTCGTTCCCGACGCAGTCAACGTCAAGGGTGGTGCAGTCGGCGAAGAGGTATCGCCTTGGCTCGAGATCGTCCGCAAGCAGGGCGTGCTTCTCGGCGCACTCTCCGAAGAACTGCCTTCCTCGTTGTCGGTGGATGTACGCGGCGAGCTTGCTGCCGAAGATGTCGAGATCCTCAAGCTGTCGGCACTGCGCGGCCTGTTCTCCGCGGTCATCGAGGACTCGGTCACCTTCGTCAACGCTCCGTCACTCGCCGAGGAGCGCGGGGTCACCGCCGAGGTCACCAAGGCGCCCGAGAGTGAGAACCATCGCAGCGTCGTCGACATTCGCGCCGTATACGGCGATGGAACCGTCCTCAACGTTGCAGGCACTCTCACCGGCACCAAGCAGGTCGAGAAGATCGTGAACATCAACGGCCGCAACTTCGATCTTCGGGCCGAGGGCAAGAACCTGATCGTCAACTACGCAGATCAGCCCGGCAGCCTCGGCCGCATCGGCACACTGCTCGGTGACGCCGGAATCGACATTCAGGCCGCAGCGCTCAGTCAGGACACCGAGGGTGAAGGCGCCACGATCCTGCTCCGCGTCGACAAGGACGTGCCGTCGGAGCTGAGTGTAAGCATTGCCACCGCAGTCGGCGCATCGACGATCGAACTCGTCGACCTGTCCTGAGCACCGTCTCATTCCGAACGCATTACACAGAACGAGGAGTTCAATGAAGCTCGCCGTCATCGCTGGAGATGGAATCGGCCCTGAGGTCGTCGAACAGGCACTGAAGGTGTTGGACATCGTCGTGCCCGGTGTCGAGAAGACCGAATACGACCTCGGAGCCCGGCGCTACAACGCGACCGGCGAGCTTCTTCCTGAGTCGGTCTTGGAAGAGATTCGCGGACACGATGCAATTCTCTTGGGTGCCATCGGCGACCCGTCGGTACCCAGCGGCATCCTCGAACGCGGCCTGTTGCTCAATGCACGCTTCGCGCTCGATCACCACGTCAATATTCGTCCCGCGAAGTTGTACCCCGGGGTGGCCGGACCGCTCGCAGGCAACAAGGAAATCGACGTGCTCGTCGTACGCGAGGGAACCGAAGGGCCGTACACCGGCAACGGTGGAGCACTGCGGGTGAACACCCCGCACGAGGTTGCGACCGAGGTGAGCGTCAATACTCGCTTCGGTGTCGAGCGCGTGGTTCGCGATGCGTTCGCTCGTGCCCTCGGCCGGCGCAAGCACCTCACGTTGCTGCACAAGACCAACGTGCTTGCGTTCGCCGGCAGTCTATGGGCGCGGACGGTGGAAGAAGTCTCCAAGGAATTCGCTGACGTCGAGGTTGCATACCAGCACATCGATGCCGCGATGATTCACCTCGTCACCGACCCGGGCCGGTTCGACGTCATCGTCACCGACAATCTTTTCGGCGACATCGTCACGGACCTCTCCGCTGCCGTCAGCGGCGGCATCGGCCTCGCAGCCAGTGGCAATATCGACGCAACCGGAACCAACCCCAGCATGTTCGAGCCCGTGCACGGCAGTGCCCCGGATATCGCAGGGCAAGGCAAAGCGGATCCGACGGCGGCAATCCTGTCGGTGTCGCTACTTTTGGCGCACCTCGGCGACTCCGCCAACGCAGCACGAGTCGAAGCTGCAGTTGCTGCAGACCTCGCTTCCCGGGGGTCTGCATCGGCGACCACCACCGAAATCGGCGACCGGATCGCTGCCAAGCTGTAAATCTCTCGCTGAGTGCATCGAATGCCTCTCACGTGCACCTGCTGGGTGCGGTGAGGGGCATTCGTTCGTTTTCGGTCTCTACTCGTTGCTCTCGTGATCGTCCGGGATGACGGGGACGGACAGGGCAGGGAAGACGGCCGACACCAGGAATGCCAGCGGAAAGCTCACTGCAGCGAGGGCGCCGAATGCCGGCGGTACGAGCGACGCCGCGATGAACTGCCCGGTGTTCTGGACGCCGAGGGCACGCCCGCTCCAATAGGATCCCGAGAACTCGGCAACAGCGGTGAAGGCTAGCCCGTTGGGTGCAACGGTGACGATCGAGGCCACGACCAGCAGCACGATAGAGATCGGGGAGTCCAGCCAGGCGGTGACGGCGAGCGCGAGCATGCTCACGGTCGTCGAGATTGCGACCCATCGCAACGGACGCATTCGGCTTCCGACTCGGTCCGACAGTGCGCCGACTCCCATTCGGCCGAATGCTCCGAGAATTTGGGTGACGGTCACCAAGATGCCCGCCGAGGCTGCCGACCATTCGCGATCGGTCATGAGCCAGACAAGCGCATAGGTCCACACGAGGTATTGAGGAACGACGAGCAGGACCGAGGTGGAATGAATCCGCCACAGTTGAGAACTGGTCCGGTACGGGTTGGCAAGTAGTCCCTGTTCGGCTGCATCAGCTCGCGTCGGGCGTGGGGGATCGACGACAGCCAAGCACAGCACGGCTCCCAGAGTGCAGATGATTGCGGGGACCAACAGGGCTGCCGAGACGCCGTGGTCTCGCGCAATGGGTGGTATCGACAGCGCACCGATGGCGACGCCCAGCGGTACCGACATCTGCCGAATTCCCATGGCGAGGCCGCGTCGCTGGGGCGGGAACCATCCCACGACGACGCGTCCAGAGGCACTGTTTGCGCTCGCTGCGGCCATTCCGCCGATCAGGAAACACAAGCCGAGCATTGCGAACGAGGTGGTGAAGTATGCCGCGAAGCTGGCAGCCGCGGTGAGGCCGAGTCCGAGAACGAGCACGATGCGTTCGCCGATGCGGTCGACGAGCATCCCCCAAGCGATCAGCGTGAGCATGATGCCTACCGTCGGCATCGCGACGAGCAGTCCGGCGCTGGGCAGGCTCAACCCGCGGTCCTCGTGCAGAGCTGGAATGAGGAACGCAGCCCCGTTGATGAACACCGCGCCTGAAGTCTGCGCGAGCATTCCGAGCGCGAGCATGAACCACTTTCGCGCGTTGTCCGTGTCGAGGACGCGATCCGTTGTAGTCATGGCCCCATTCCTCTATCCCAATATGTGGACGTTCAATCTTGATATGTGAAATTCAGGTGCGACGTTACACCCGTACTGCATGCTGCATCGGACGGCATGGGCGCCGCGAAATGGAAGGTCGATAGACTTTCGACATGCGTCTGGGTCGAATTGCAAGTCCTGATGGTGTGGCATTCGTGAGTATCGAGGGAGAGGGTGATGAACGCACCGCCAAGGAGATCGCCGAACATCCCTTCGGCACGCCGACTTTCACGGGCCGGTCGTGGCCACTGGCCGATGTTCGTCTGCTCGCGCCGATCCTCGCCAGCAAAGTCATAGCGGTCGGAAAGAACTACGCTGCACATGTAGCCGAGATGGGCGGGGAGGCTCCCAAGGATCCCGTTATCTTCATCAAGCCGAACACCTCGATCGTCGGGCCGGGAGCGCCCATCATGTTGCCTGCTACCTCGAACGAGGTTCACTACGAAGGCGAACTGGCCATCGTGATCGGGCGTCCGTGCAAAGACGTGCCCGCAGCCAAAGCTCTCGACGTGATCTTGGGTTATACCGTCGCGAACGACGTATCCGCTCGTGACCATCAACGGCACGACGGTCAATGGACCAGGGCCAAGGGACACGACACGTTCTGCCCGCTCGGGCCTTGGATCGAGACCTCGCTCGACGCCTCCGACCTCGAAATCACGACCGAGGTCGACGGCGAAGTGAAACAGCGCAGCAGGACGTCGTTGCTGCTGCACGACATCCCTGAGATCATCGAGTGGGTGTCGGCCGTCATGACACTGCTGCCCGGAGACGTGATTCTCACCGGTACCCCCGAGGGCGTCGGTCCTATCACGGCAGGACAGTCCGTGTCGGTCACGGTCGAGGGCATCGGCACGCTGACCAACCCCGTCGCCGCCAAGAACTGACGTACCTTGCACCTTCCCCTCGAACGCGAGCGAGCTATGACCTCCAACGAAGTACGAGTCCGATTCTGTCCGTCACCCACCGGAACCCCGCACGTGGGCTTGATCCGCACGGCCCTGTTCAACTGGGCGTTCGCGCGCCATCACGGCGGTGCTTTCGTCTTCCGTATCGAAGACACCGATGCAGCACGTGATTCCGAAGACTCGTATGCGGCGATCCTCGACGCACTGCGATGGCTCGGGCTCACCTGGGACGAGGGCCCGGAGGTCGGTGGGCCGTACGAACCGTATCGACAGTCGCTTCGGCGTGATCAGCATCTCGACGTAGTCCGACAGCTGCTCGAGGCGGGGGAGGCGTACCACTCCTTCTCGACCCCCGAGGAGGTCGAGACCCGTCACAAGGCCGCTGGGCGGGACCCCAAGTTGGGCTACGACAACTTCGATCGCGATCTGACCGACGAGCAGCGACAGAAATTCCTCGACGAAGGCCGCAGCCCCGTCGTTCGGTTGCGTATGCCCGATCACGATCTGTCGTGGACGGACCTCGTTCGTGGGGAGACGACCTTCAAAGCCGGCACGGTGCCGGACTTCGCACTCACCAGAGGCAACGGGATTCCGTTGTACACGTTGGTGAATCCGGTGGACGACGCGCTGATGAAGATCACGCACGTGCTTCGCGGAGAGGACCTACTGTCCTCGACCCCGCGACAGTTGGCGTTGTACGAGGCGCTGATCCGGATCGGTGTCACGGACAGCACACCAGAATTCGGCCACCTCCCGTTCGTGATGGGCCCGGGGAACAAGAAGCTCTCCAAGCGCGATCCCGAATCCAATCTCTTCATCCACCGTGACCGCGGATTCGTGCCCGAGGGACTGCTGAACTATTTGGCGCTTCTCGGCTGGGGCATTTCCGACGACCATGACGTCTTCTCGCTCGACGAGATGGTGGCGGCGTTCGACATCTCCACCGTGAACTCCAACCCGGCTCGATTCGACCAGAAGAAGGCCGATGCCATCAATGCCGAGCACATTCGGCTGCTCGAGCCTGCGGATTTCGCGTCGCGCTTGCGTACGTTCCTGACCGAGCAGGGGCATTTGCCCGAGCAGGTCGACGAGGAGCAGTTTGCCGTGGCCGCCGATCTCGTGCAGACACGCATCGTGGTGTTGTCGGACGCCTGGGGACTGCTGAAGTTCCTCTACGTCGCCGACAGCGACTTCGGCATAGACCCAGCGGCGGCGGCGAAGAACCTGACGTCCGATGCCGGACCTGTTCTCGACGCGACCATCACGGCATTGACCGAGTTGTCCTCCTGGCGCACAGCGGATCTGGAGGCGACGCTCAAGGCGGCACTGATCGACGGCTTGGAACTCAAGCCGCGCAAGGCTTTTGCACCGGTCCGCGTCGCGGTGACCGGATCGCACATCTCTCCGCCACTGTACGAGTCGATGGAACTCCTCGGGCGCGAGAAGACGCTCGCGCGACTCGGCGCTGCGCGCGCCTCCATCGGCTGATCAGCGCGGTAACCGGGTGTCTGTCGCCGCACGGGTGGACCGAGTTCAGCGTCGCCACCCGGTCCTCGGCTTTCCGCTGGCGGTGATCTACAAGTTCGTGGACGATCAGGGCGGCTATCTCGCTGCTCTGATCGCCTACTACGCATTTCTGTCGCTCTTTCCGTTGCTGTTGCTCGGATCGACGATCCTAGGAATCGTGTTGGCCGGTAACCCGCAGCTGCAGCAACAGATCCTGGATTCGGCACTGAGCCAGATTCCAATCATCGGTGACGAGGTCGGTGAACCGGACAAGATCGGTGGCGGAACTCTCGGTCTGATCATCGGTGTCCTGGGTTCGCTCTACGGTGGCCTCGGGGTCGCCGTAGCCGTTCAGAATGCGATGAATGTTGCGTGGGCAGTACCGAAGAACCTTCGCCCGAACCCGATTCGTTCACGAGTACGCGGGCTTGCGTTACTCAGCACGGTCGGGGTCGCCGTCCTGGCCATCACTGCCGTCAACGTTGCCAGTTCTGCGGGTGTCTTCGGCAGCATCAACGGCAGTGTGGTGCTGATTGCGTCCATTCTTCTCAATATCATCGTCTTCACCGTCGCTTTCCGGCTGGCGACGGCCCGCGACTTGTCGATCTCGAACGTGCTTCCGGGGGCGATCGTGGCCGGGGTGCTCTGGCAGATTCTGCAGACATTCGGCGGTGTGTACATCAGATATGTCGTGGGCCGAGCGTCGATCACCAACGGGGTGTTCGCGGTAGTGATCGGGCTTCTGGCGTTCATGTACATCGCTTCGGTCCTCATCGTCTTCGCCGTCGAGATCGATGTGGTTCGGGTGGAAAAGCTCTACCCCCGTTCACTTCTGACGCCGTTCACCGACGATGTGATCCTTACCGAGGGCGACCGTCTCACCTATACCGGGCAAGCGGAAGCACAGCGCAGCAAGGGTTTCGAGGAAATCGAGGTAACCTTCGACGGGCATGGATCCGAGGAAGAATCTCAGTCCCCCGGATCGGCGTAGCAAGCCCTGACCGCGACATCCATCGGAAATCGAACTGCCGTGTCGCCGAAGAGAAGCCTTGTGGCACTGAGTGCAGCGGCTTCGATGTGCCGACGAGCTGCCAGGCAATCGCGACTGTGCACGACTACCTCGTCGTGTTGAAAGAAGACGAGTTCGCCGGACCCGGGTTCGGCCGCCAGCCTCTTTCGCAAGTCGGCCAACAGGCATATTGCCCATTCCGATGCGGTCGCCTGCACGAGAAAGTTTCGGGTGAATCGCCCGCGCGCATGTGCATCACCGTGCGCCCACCACTCAACCGACGGCTGCGGACAAGCGCGCCCGAGCCACGAATGGACGACCTCCCCGCGTTCACCGCTCCGAGCGGCCCGCTCGACGTACTCGACGGCCTCCGGGAATCTGCGGCGTAGCAACGTCAGAAGGGACCGCGACTCACCGGACGTGGCACCGTACAAGACCCCGAGGATGGCAACTTTCGCTTTGCTTCGGTCGCCGCCGAAAGCCGCCTGTGCGACGGGGGCGTACAGATCTTCGGTACCGGCGGCCTCGGTCATTGCAGGGTCGGCCGACATCGCAGCCAAGATCCGTGGCTCGAGTTGCCCGGCGTCAGCGATAACGAAATCGTAGCCGGGTTCCGCTATCACGCTGGTGCGCAGGGGTTTCGGAATTTGAAGTCCGCCACCGCCGCGGCTGGCCCAGCGACCGGACACCACCGCACCGGGCACATAGACGGGGCGAAATCGGTCCTCCCGAACCCACGCCTGCAACCATGCCCATCCGTTGGTACTGAACAACTTCGACAGATCCCGGTGACGGAGCAACAGCGGAACTGCCGGGTGATCGACGGCGCTGAGAACGTGGGCACGCGTGGAGGTCAACTCGATGTCGTCCCGGGCAAAAGCGGCGATGACCTCCAGGTGTGAACTCGGATTGACCCTGCGACCGAACACCACGCTGATCTCGGATTCGAGCTCGATGATCGAGGGTGGCAAGTCTCCGTCGCGTGGGCGTCGGCCGAGCATCGCCTCGAGGTATCGATCGTGTGCGTCGGCAGAAAATGGCAAACCAGCGTGGCTCATCTCCGCAGCGGCCAGTGCCCCCGCGGATTCTGCAGCGAACAGGAGGCGGAGGCCGGCAGATGCGGCACTCTCGACTACGTGTCGACGATGCAGTTCGAGGATCGATTCGGAGCTCGGATATGCGTATGCATCGAACAACCCCGGTCGGTCGTCTGTGGGGGCGGTCGTGGGTGGGGGGACCTCGCCCCGGCGGACGGCCAGGATCCCTTCCACGAGGGAAAGATCGTGACAGCGGTCGACGCGTACCCCTGCCTCCAGCAGCGGGCCATAGGTACGCGCAGTGGACTCCCAGATCCACCTGGGACGATCAGCGGCTTCGATCCGGTACACGGCCGCAGCGAGATCGGTGCATTCTTCTCGCTGCCCGGACAGGCGTCCGTCGTCGTCGGTGGGGAAGAGGTGATGAGCAGTGCCCTTCGGCACTACGACAACCTTCACTTGCGTCCATCGTCGCTGATCACAAGATCGAGTGTCCGCTAGGGCCTTCGACGTCGCCCCTGCGGGTCCGTAGGTCGCTGTGGCGCGTAGTTCGAGACTCTGACCAGCCGATTTGGAGAAACCCGGGTATCCTTTGATAGTCTCTATCCCGGCCCAGAACGCAGTGCACATGTTGGTTGTGTGGACGTCGTCGAAGGTCATTGGGGTATGGTGTAATTGGCAACACAGCGGTTTCTGGTACCGCCATTCTAGGTTCGAGTCCTGGTACCCCAGCAAGCGTTTCGGTGGTGATTTTGTTGCCGAACGTCAGCCGGTTAAGCTGGCTAAGCTTCCTTCTGGTCGTACACAGTTGGATGTGATTGCAATCGAAGTTCGGTTGCGTTCGAAGAAGTTCCTGGCCCCGTCGTCTAGCGGCCTAGGACGCCGCCCTCTCAAGGCGGTAGCGCGGGTTCGAATCCCGTCGGGGCTACAACGAAGTAAACACCCTCTCACCGGTTCGGTGAGAGGGTGTTTTCGTTTTGTGCAAGCGGGTCTACGTCTACGAACCTAGACGCTCTTGCGTCGGAACATCCGCTGATGGTCGGCGGGGCCGTGGGCGTTGTTCACCTTCGGTCCGCCATCCTTGTGCTCGACCGCGGTAGCCGACTTGTGATTCTTCTTTTCCAGGGCCTCGCGAAACTTCTTCTTCGTATCTTCTTTGCTGGGTTCTGTCATGATCGCTCCTTGCACGTCGGTGACGAGAAAAAGGTACCGCAGAATGAGAGCGGAGATTGCCCCCTCTGTTCTCCGATCTCGCTAGCTATAGGTGTTCGGCCGTGGATCCACCCAGTGGAATGGCGGGCAGGCCGAGCTTGCGGTGATCCCACGAGCGTGTGCGGTCGACGACGACCCTTACTGCAATTCGCTTCTTCATCATCTGCTCCACCATCGGACGCACCTGTTCCGAATACGGCCCGGTGTACCGTTCCCACACACTTATGCCCACTGCAGAGATCGACTCGGGATCGTCGAGTATCTCCGCTGTCCCTTCGAAGGAGACGCCGCGGAGAGTGTCATAGGTGTTGCCGTCCTCGACGAGCACCGTGATCCGTGAGTCACGACGGATGTTGACGGCTTTTTGCGACTTCGCCTTGGTCTCGAACCACACCTCGCCGTCGATGACGCCGTACCACATTGCTACGAGGTGAGGCTGTCCGTCGGCTCCGATGGTGGCGAGAGTGGCAACTCGACTTCTGTCGATGAACGTCGCGATTTCGACGTCGGTCATTGTTATCTGCGCGCGCTGATTGGTTCCCACGCTCATTGCTTATCAGAGAACGGGACATCGAGGACCGTAGATTCCCGATCTGTTCACTGTCAGAGTCGTTTGTGAATCGCTTCGGCGGCAGCGAGCAGATCTGCGGCCCAACGCGCACCGGGTCTACGGCCGATTCGGTCGATGGGCCCCGAGACGGACACCGCGGCGATGACATTTCCTGCCGCATCTCGGACCGGAGCTGCGACGCTGGCGACTCCTGGCTCACGTTCCCCGGCACTTTGAGCCCAACCCCGCCTGCGGACTTCGATCAGCACACGTTCTCCGAATTCTGCATCCGGCAGAACGGCGCGTTGGGTCTGCGGATCGGCCCACGCAAGTAGAACTTTCGCGCCAGAGCCTGCTGACATGGGAAGGCGGGCACCGATGAGAACCGTGTCGCGCAGACCTGTCGGCGGTTCCATCGAGGCGACGCAGACCCGTACGGTGCCCTCGCGTCGGTAGATCTGGACGCTTTCGCCGGTAATTTCGCGCAGGCGCGGAAGTACGGATGCTGCTGCGTCGAGCAAGGTGTCGGTGGCACTGGCCGCGAGTTCGGCAAGGCCCGGCCCGGGCCGGAAGAGCCCGTGCGTGTCACGCGTAACGAGCCTGTGGACTTCGAGACCGACGGCCAGGCGATGTGCGGTGGCGCGGGGGAGTCCGGTTCTTATGCAGAGATCACTCAGCGTGCAGGGTTCCGCGGCAACCGCATGGAGAACCCCCATCGCTTTGTCCAGAACGCCGATGCCGCTATGCTGTCTCATAGACCGATACTAGCGTCTCGCATCGTGGGAATGCACATTGTGGAATGTGCTCACTCGCGGCGGGAGATACGTAATGTCGGTGCGATAGCGCGACGTGGGCCAGCCCGTAGTCCACCGGCGCGACACACATCAGGAAAAGGTTGGTGGCATTGATGGCCGGCACAGCACGCACTCTGGCAGAGAAAGTATGGGATCAGCACGTCGTCGTTCGAGGCGGCGGTGAAGGGGGCTCCCGGGAACCGGATCTCATCTTCATCGATCTCCACCTCGTCCACGAGGTGACGAGTCCACAAGCGTTCGACGGACTTCGCCTGGCCGACCGCCCCCTGCGTCGACCGGATCTCACCATCGCAACCGAGGATCACAACGTCCCGACGGCCGATATCTTTGCGCCGATCGCGGATCTCGTCTCGCGTACCCAGGTCGACACTCTTCGAAAGAACTGCGAAGAGTTCGGAGTTCGCCTGTACCCCATGGGCGACCTCGATCAAGGGATCGTGCACATCATCGGACCTCAGCTCGGTCTGACGCAGCCGGGTATGACAGTTGTCTGCGGAGACAGCCATACCTCTACCCATGGTGCATTCGGGGCGATCGCGATGGGGATCGGAACCAGCGAGGTCGAGCATGTGATGGCCACGCAGACTCTGTCGCTGCGGCCGTTCAAGACGATGGCCATAACCGTGGACGGAGAATTGGCGCCCGGGGTGACGAGCAAGGATTTGATTCTGGCCGTTATCGCCAAGATCGGAACGGGTGGCGGGCAGGGGTACATACTCGAGTACCGGGGTGAAGCCATTCGAAAGCTTTCGATGGAAGCTCGAATGACCATCTGCAACATGTCGATCGAGGCAGGTGCGCGTGCCGGGATGATCGCACCCGACGAGATCACGTACGAGTACATCAAAGGCCGGCCGCATGCCCCGCAGGGAAGTGACTGGGACACCGCCGTTTCGGCGTGGAAGGAACTCGCAACGGACGCGGACGCTGTCTTCGACAACGAAGTCCACATCGATGCTTCCAGTCTCACGCCGTTCGTCACGTGGGGTACGAACCCCGGTCAGGGTGCGCCACTGGCGGATCGGGTGCCGAACCCGGCCGACATGACCGACGAGGGAGAAAAGCTCTCGGCCGAGAAGGCGTTGGCGTACATGGGTCTCGAAGCGGGGACGCCACTTCGAGAGGTGTCGATCGACACCGTGTTCGTCGGTTCGTGCACGAACGGACGAATCGAAGATCTGCGTGCCGTCGCGGGAGTCCTGGAAGGACGAACGGTGGCGGAGGGGGTGCGCATGCTGGTGGTGCCCGGCTCGATGCGGGTTCGCGCCCAGGCCGAAAAAGAAGGTCTCGGCGACATCTTCACTGCCGCAGGAGCCGAGTGGCGTCAAGCGGGATGCTCGATGTGTCTGGGAATGAACCCCGATCAATTGGCTGTGGGGGAGCGATCGGCGTCGACTTCAAATCGAAATTTCGAGGGTCGGCAAGGCAAAGGCAGCCGTACGCACCTTGTCTCGCCATTGGTCGCGGCTGCCACCGCGGTCAGGGGGACGCTGTCGTCCCCGGCCGATCTTGATTAGTTCTTTCGCCCAAGCCGCCTGATCGTTCGTCAAACGTAGGAGATTTTTCGATGGAAGCCTTTATCCGCCACCAAGGAATCGGCGTGCCTCTGCGCCGTTCGAATGTCGATACCGACCAGATCATTCCTGCGGAATACCTGAAGCGGGTGACGCGCACCGGTTTCGAAGACGGACTCTTCTCCGCATGGCGCAACGACCCGGAATTCATTCTCAATGTGAGCCCTTACGACCGAGGCTCGGTCCTGGTTGCAGGCCCCGACTTCGGAACTGGGTCTTCCCGCGAGCATGCAGTGTGGGCGCTATCGGACTTCGGATTTCGGGTTGTGATCGCATCTCGCTTCGCCGACATTTTTCGTGGGAACGCCGGAAAGGCCGGGCTTCTCGCGGCAGAAGTCGAGCAGAGCGACGTCGAATTGATCTGGAAAGCCCTCGAGGAACAGCCCGGTCTGGAAATTTCTGTCGACCTCGAATCGAAAACCATAACGGCCGGAACCTTGGTGGTGCGCTTTGCCATTGACGACTACACGAGATGGCGTCTGCTGGAAGGTCTGGACGACATCGGACTGACATTACGCCAGGTAGAGGCTATCTCCGAGTACGAAAAGTCAAGGCCGTCATGGAAACCAGCGACGCTTCCGGCACGTATCGAGGAACCTGCCGAGGGGTGACGAGGGAGGGCTCCGACACGCTATGCGGCCCTGCCACATTCCGCGACACGTGATGAGAAATGGCGTGGCGCATAGACTCTTGACGACTTGGGGTTTACCGTTGTAGTAGTCGGTCCGACGATGGACCACAATATTGCGGAGGAATTCCATGAACAAGGCAGAGCTGATTGACGCCCTGACCGAGAAGTTGGGGTCGGATAGGCGGAGCGCCACAGAGGCTGTCGAGAACATCGTCGACACCATTGTGCGTGCAGTCCATCGCGGCGAGAGCGTAACCATCACTGGTTTCGGCGTCTTCGAGCAGCGTCGTCGTGCGGCGCGTGTGGCCCGCAACCCGCGCACCGGTGAGACGGTTCGCGTGAAGCCGACCAATGTCCCCGCATTCCGTCCGGGCGCTCAGTTCAAGGCAGTGATCGCCGGCGGACAAAAGCTTCCCGCAACCGGACCCGCGGTAAAGCGTGGATCTGCTTCGACGCCAGTCAAGAAGACTGCTGCAGCGAAGAAGACGGCCGCCAAGAAGGCCGCAGTCAAGACCACGGCACGCAAGACCACTGCCGCGGCCAAGAAGGCTGCACCGGTCAAAACTGTCGCAAAGAAGACAACGCCAGCCAAGACCGTCGCGAAGAAGGCAGCTCCCGCCAAGACGGCGGCACGTAAGTCAGTGGCAAAGAAGGCTCCCGCGAAGGCTCCTGCGAAGGCGCCGGCCAAGAAGGCTACGACCACTGTTGCAGCGAAGAAGGCTCCGGCCAAGACTGCATCGAAGAAGACTACGACCACTGCTGCAGCGAAGAAGGCTCCGGCCAAGACTGCAGCGAAGAAGACGGCGGCAAAGAAGGCCCCGGCAAAGCGCGCAGCTCGCAAGTAGTTCTCGATTCAGTAGTCGACGAGCGAACAGAAAAACAGGGCCCCAGGCAGTTTCTGCTGGGGCCCTGTTTTCGTGTGAGGATCTACCAGTTCAGTCCTCGGCCGGAATCACCGGCAATGGACTGGCAAGGTGGTCTGCCGCAATCAAACGACCGTCGTGGAGTGAGAGCACCCAGACGCTGCCTTTGCGGTTTCGGTTGGGTGGGAGTTTCACGCCGTCCTCATCGGCCCACGACTGCAACAGATCCGGGATGACTTTCCCCTGGCTACAAATCGCGCGGACACCACCCGCAGAGACGATCGCACGTGCACGCTCGCGCGCACCCGCGGGATCCTCCCAGTAGCCCTCCTCGGAGAGCAGCGGCTCCAAGGTGATCTCTTCGCCGAGCCGATCGGCCAAAGGTTGCACTGTTTGAATACAACGGCGCCTGTCGGCGGAGTGGACACCGTCGGCTCCGAATGCCAGGAGCTGAGCCACCAACGCGTCGGCCTGAGATTGTCCGACCTTGTCCAGCGGCCGCAACGTGTCGTCGCCTTTGTATCGTGAGCGTCGTCCGGCGCGGCCATGTCTGACGAGGAGGACGGTGTCGGTGTCGGGCGGCTTTTCGAGAAATCTACGGAGAACCATCCGATCCATCGGGTACGACAACTCCTCCGAGGCCTCGATCGGTGAGACCCAGCGGAGCTCGTCGACTTCGTCGTTCGGCTCGAACTTGCCGTCGTACGCTTCTGCCGCCCAGTATTCGACCTTCTTCATCCGCTTATGCCCGGTGACGGGATACGTGACCTTGGACAAATATCGACCGACGCGTGCGGCGAACCCTGTCTCCTCCTCGACCTCTCGGACGGCCGCTACCACCGCAGTCTCTCCTGGATCGATCTTTCCTTTCGGAAAAGACCAGTCGTCGTACTTCGGCCGGTGAACGAGGGCGACGCTTATCTCCTCGCTCTTGCCCTGAGATTTCTGCCACAGAACCGCTCCGGCGGCAAAGATGTTGGCAGGCAGCGGCGTGCTGCGGCTTGCCATCACGAGGCCTGGTTTCGACGACTGCGCATCAATTCCTGTTGGTGTTCACGGACCTTCTCACCATGGTCGGGGGACGCGGCCCAGCCGCCGTCCGCTCTCAGTTCCCAGCAACGAGTCGTCGGATCCAGCGCAGACTCGAAAATTTCGTCCAGTTGATGAGTGAGACGTGGATCCTTCACCTGCGCCATGACTTCGACGCGG
Organism: Rhodococcus sp. 1168; assembly: GCF_002091955.1. Lineage (GTDB taxonomy): Bacteria > Actinomycetota > Actinomycetes > Mycobacteriales > Mycobacteriaceae > Rhodococcoides. Next base: position 272,220 of record NZ_MKKY01000072.1, read on the forward strand.
CGGTCGAGATTTCGGTGCATCATGTCTGCGCTTCCGATCCAGAACTCATCGGCACCCCGAAAATTCAATACGCGCGAGTGCTCGAGGAATCTACCGAGGATGGAGCGTACTTCGATGTTCTCACTCAGGCCGGGTACCCCCGGCTTCAGTGCGCAGATTCCGCGTACGACGACCTGAACCGAGACACCCGCCGCTGATGCGCGGTAGAGGGCATCGATGACCTGCTCGTCGACGAGAGCGTTGGCCTTGAGTCGAATTCCAGCTTCGCCGCCTGCCAGCTTGCGCTCGATCTCGCCTTCGATACGTTCCACGATGCCCCTTCGCACCCCGTAGGGAGCCACGAGGAGGTTGCGATAACTGGTTTTTCGCGAGTACCCCGTCAAAGAGTTGAACAGATCCGTGAGGTCGGCGCCGATCTCGGGCGATGAGGTCAACAAGCCCACGTCCTCGTAGATTCGAGCAGTCTTCGGGTTGTAGTTGCCGGTTCCGATGTGGCAGTACCGTCTGATCACAGAGCCTTCGCGCCGCACCACCAAGCACGTCTTGCAGTGCGTTTTCAGTCCTACGAGTCCGTACACGACATGGACCCCGGCCTTTTCGAGCTTGCGCGCCCATTCGATGTTGGCTTGTTCGTCGAATCGCGCCTTGATCTCCACGAGTGCCACCACCTGCTTGCCCGCGGCTGCCGCATCGACGAGAGCGTTGACAATGGGGGAGTCACCGGATGTCCGATACAACGTTTGCTTGATGGCGAGAACCTGGGGGTCGGCCGCAGCTTGCTCGATGAAGCGCTGGACGCTGGTGGAGAAGGAATCGTATGGATGATGGACCAATACGTCCTCGTCGCGAAGAGTGGAGAAAACACTCTTGGGAGTTTCACGTTCCCCGAACGCCGGATGCGTTGCAGGGACGAAAGGCGCATCCTTGAGGTTCGGCCGGTCCACGCCGTACACCTGCCACAGGCACGAGAGGTCGAGCAAGCCTGGAACCTGGATCACGTCACCGGGGTCGACGTCCAACTCTCGCAGCAGCAATTCGAGCATGTGCTCGGTCATGTCGTCTGCGATCTCGAGTCGAACGGGAGAGCCGAATCTGCGACGCGCGAGTTCGCGCTCCAGTGCTTGGAGGAGATCCTCGTCCCGATCTTCCTCTACCTCGAAGTCGGCGTTGCGAGTGATACGGAAGGCGTGGCTTTCCACCACGTCCATACCAGGGAACAGCACATCGAGATGTGCGGAGATCACTTCCTCCATCGACAGAAAAGCATCGATGCGATGGCTGCCGTCGCCGCGTCGGACTCGAACGAAACGATCGACATTGTCCGGTACCTTGACGCGCGCGAAGTGCTCACCCGAAGTGGCGTAATCCTTCACTGTCACAGCAAGATTGAGGCTCAACCCGCTGATGTACGGGAACGGGTGAGCCGGGTCGACGGCGAGCGGGGTGAGGACCGGAAACACTTGTTCGTGGAAATAACCGGACAGGCGCTCCCTCTCGTCCGCATCGAGATCGGACCAGCGGATGATCGCAATGCCCTCGGAAGTCAGCTCGGGGAGTATGGCGTCGAGGAGAACACGGGCATGGCGGTGCGCGAGTTCCTGGGTTCGCTCACCGATCAGAGCCAGTTGTTCGCGCGGTGTGAGACCGTCCGCGGATCGGACCGACAACCCTGTCTCGTCGCGTCGCTTGAGGCCTGCCACCCGAACCATGTAGAACTCGTCCAAATTGGATGCGAAAATAGCTAGGAACTTCGCTCGCTCGAGAAGCGGGAGAGACGAATCCTCCGCGAGCGCCAGGACGCGGGAGTTGAAGTCGAGCCAGCTCAATTCCCGGTTCAGGTACCGGTTCTCGGGCAGGGCGTCCGCGGCGTCCAGAGAATCGAGCGCAGTAGTCGCGGGAAGCGATGTGGGATTTCCTGGCGTCGGGGTCGGCGGCTTTGCACTCGACTGCACTGTGCCGGTGCTGCCGTCGGACTCTGACGATCGGGTGGCGGAGGCTGGTCCTTCACTGTTGCTCACCGTCCGATCATCCCTCATCCGGGTAGACAGTGAAACTCGGACCGGTGAATTGTCCGGTCTCGATCTTTGCGTAACGTCACCAACCGAGCGAGTGCAGCACTTCTGTGGTTGCGCGCCCCACACCCAGTTCGAAGGCAAGCCGAACGTCGGCGATCGTATCGACGTCCAGACGCAGTCCTGGCCACTGGCCGTCGAGGTCGAGCGCACCGGAATCCTGATGACGTTGCGCTGACGCCGGGCCGAACAGTGGGTCGAAACGACTCGAAGTGCCCTTGAGGATCAACGCCGCTGTGCCGGTCCCATGATGGTCGCTGACTATGGAGCGGCCATTAGGTCGAGCGCGTGCATACGCCTGCGCCAATTCCTCGCTGCGCAAGGCGGGCAGATCGGCTTGGAGTGCGACGATGTCGAGTCCATCCTGTGCCCGGATTGCCGATGCAGCAGTGGAGAACGCAGAGTTGAGCCGTGCGGACGAGTCCTCGCAAGGATGGCTCGACGGCTCTCGCGCAACGCGCGCACCCATGCTTTCGGCGATCTCTGCGACCGCGGGATCGGGAGTGACCACCGTGATCCCGACGACCGAGTCGACGGCCCGAGCGGCCTCCGCCGTATCGCGAAGCATCGCCACGACGAGGCGTGCGCGATCGGCAGCGGTGAACGAGTCGGCCAACCGAGACTTGGCGGTAACCAAGTCCCTGACGGCAATCACCACGTGCGCTCTTCCCATGACGGTCCATTCTGTCAGCGACTCGAGTATCAGTGGAGTTCGGCCTCGGCAACGACTCGGACAGATACTGTGGTCCGGCGTGGTCCACATGATTTCTTGGCGATCAAAGAAGGTGGCGTTCGATGACCAAAGCAGCGGTACTCGGTTCTGGATCGTGGGGAACCGCATTCGCGAAGGTGCTCGCGGACGCAGGCACCGACGTCACGATGTGGGCCAGACGTCCGGAGTTGGCCGAGTCGATCAACGATAGTCACGAGAACACGGACTATCTTGCGGGAATCACATTGCCATCCTCGATCTCGGCGACGAGTGATCCAGGACGTGCACTGGACGGTGCGGACATCGTCGTTCTCGCCGTACCGTCACAGTCGCTTCGGGACAATCTCGCCGTGTGGACCGACTCGATTCCAGCCGGCGCAACCTTGCTCAGCCTTGCCAAGGGGATCGAGACCGGGACATTGCTACGCATGAGTCAAGTCATCAGTCAGGTGACCGGAGCCGATCCGAGCCGAATCGCAGCATTGTCCGGCCCGAATCTCGCTCGGCCGATCGCCGAGGGACAGCCTGCTGCCACTGTTATTGCATGCTCGGACTCCAGACGTGCTCTCGAGGTTCAAAAGTCCTGTGCAACAGGATATTTCCGGCCATACACTAATTCGGACGTCATCGGGGTCGAAATCGGTGGTGCGTGCAAGAATGTGATCGCGTTGGCGTGCGGCATGGCAAGTGGAGTCGGGTACGGCGAGAACACCCTCGCCTCGATCATGACTCGCGGTCTCGCCGAGATCATCAGGCTCGGCTCGGCGCTCGGTGCGAACCCCGCCACCCTTGCAGGTTTGGCCGGTGTCGGTGATCTGGTGGCGACCTGTTCGTCGTCGCTGTCACGAAATCGATCCTTCGGGGAACGGCTGGGTGTCGGTGGGTCGATGGAAAGTGCCCAAGCGGCAGCGCACGGTCAGGTCGCCGAAGGCGTCAAGTCCTGCACCTCGGTGCGTGCTCTGGCGGAGAGTTACGACGTCGAGATGCCGCTGACCGACGCGGTGCACCGCGTGTGCCACAGCGGACTGTCGGTCCCGGATGCAGTGGGTCATCTGCTCGGCCGTCGGATCAAGCCCGAGTAGCGTCGACGGGCCACGTCGAGGCCCCTCTTCGGGGTGACGGTACGGTTTCGCCGTGAGCAATCCTCGTACCAGAGTCGCCCTGATCTTCGGTGGTCGGAGCAACGAGCACGCCGTTTCCTGCGTATCCGCAGGTAGCGTGCTCGACAACATCGACCGTGAACGATACGACGTGATTCCCATCGGTATCACCACCGATGGTGCATGGGTTCTCGGTGCCACCGACGTCGACGACCTTGCCATTCACGGACGGTCCCTGCCGTCGGTGGACAAGAACGGTACGGCTCTGGCGTTGACAGCGGACCCCACCCGGCGGGGCGCCATCATCGGTCTGGGTGAAGAGGACGCAGGAAAGATCTTGGCGTCGGTGGACGTCGTGTTTCCCATTCTGCACGGCCCTTACGGCGAAGACGGCACGCTACAGGGACTCCTCGAGCTGGCCACCATTCCCTACGTCGGGCCCGGAGTGTTCGCCAGCGCCGCTGGCATGGACAAGGAGTTCACCAAGAAGTTACTGGCATCGGAGGGGCTACCGGTCGGCAAGCAGATCGTTCTCAGGCGCGGAAGCGACGCACTGACGGTCGACCAACAGGAGTCTCTCGGCCTGCCTGCGTTCGTCAAGCCGGCGCGTGGGGGATCCTCGATCGGCATCACGAGAATCGTCGCATGGGACCAGCTTCCGGCTGCGGTGGCCGAGGCTCGCCGCCATGATCCGAAGGTGATCGTGGAGGCCGCAATTCACGGACGTGAAGTCGAGTGCGGAGTCCTCGAGTTTCCGGATGGATCCATCCGAGCAAGCGTCGTGGCGGAGATCAGAATGCCCGACGCCGCAACCGACGATCACACGTTCTACGACTTCGACAGCAAGTACCTGGACAATGTGTGTGAATTCGACGTTCCAGCACTCCTGACCGAGGACATCAGCGCATCCATCCGGGCTGCAGCGGTCGAGGCATTCCGTGCATTGGACTGCCAGGGTCTGGCACGCGTCGACTTCTTCGTCACAGACGATGGACCGGTGATCAACGAGATCAACACCATGCCGGGATTCACCTCGATCTCGATGTTCCCGAAGATGTGGAATGCAACCGGTGTCGAGTACGGAACGCTGATCGACACCCTCATCCAGACCGCACTCGCGCGCGGCACCGGGTTGAGATAATTTGGCAACCTACCGGAGCGGGGCCGGATCGAGAGGCGTCTGCGCGAGTGAGTCCGAAATCGCAGTCGAGGCATCTTGCAGCGGCGTGGGTCCGGACCCGTTCGGCACGGTCAGCGCCACGTACACCGGGCGATCTACTGCGAACCACGTGCTCGCCTCGATGCCCGAGTCGGCGCCGGAGACCTCGAACCACTGAACCCCGTTGATCACCTGCAAAGGCGCTGCGACATCGAATCCGTCGGGACGGTTCAGGCCGCACCGCAAAACCACTGGCTCGGATGTGTCGTCGTCGAGCGCCCACGCCCGGGTTGTCGGCGGTGCCGGATCGGCGAGTTCGACGGTCTCGTAGTCGCCGAGTGCTGCTGGTAAGGCGTCGACGAGTGCGCTGCAGTCGGCACTGTCTGCAGCAGGAGCGTCGACCGGACCAAGGGCCTCGGGTGCCCGCGTCGAGGTTCCGGATATCGATACCGCAGCCACGATGAACCCGACCATCAGGGCAACGGGAAGTGCGATCGCGGTCGCGATTACCGCGGGATGGCGCTTGTCGGGCTCGGGCTCGGGGATGGATTCGGGTGCGTGTTCGTCGGTATTCATCGTCCTCGGTGTCATCAGGAGTCGTTGTCGGACATTCGACAGCTCAGCCTACGGGTGATCGGCCCGTCCGAAAGTCGCCACCTTGACACCCAGGTAATGTCGCGGTGGTTCTCGGGCGCGTCGAAAGTAGTCGGGTCTTTGCTCGGCCGCAGCTGAGAGGTACCGCAGGGGTCGACGGCAAGCCTGCCGCACCAGATGTAGGAGGAAGATCATCGACGACGAAGATCGTGTCGAAGTCCGGCAGCGAACCGTTGCCGAGATCGGCGAATTCGCGGTTATCGACCGCGCGACTCGCGGGCGCGTCCAGACCGCCGACTCGATCCTGGGTCCGGGCGACGACGCTGCCGTTGTCGCCGCACCGGACGGCAGGGTCGTCGTGACCACGGATATGTTGGTGCAGGGCAGGCACTTTCGTCTGGACTGGTCCAGCCCGGTCGATATCGGCCGGAAGGCAATCGCTCAGAACGGTGCGGACATCGCTGCGATGGGAGCGCGGTGCACCGGATTTCTCGTTGCTCTCGGGTGTCCGGCCGACACGTCCATCGACGTCACCGATGGCGTGACCGAAGGGCTGTGGCGGGAGGCGAGCCGAGCGGGCGCCGGAATCGTCGGTGGCGACCTCGTGCAGAGTGACAGCTTGGTGATTTCGATCACCGCGCTCGGTGACCTCGAAGGAAGATCTCCGATCCTGCGGTCCGGGGCAGAACCGGGCGACGTCGTTGCCGTTGCTGGACGGTTGGGGTGGTCGGCAGGCGGTCTCGCAGTGCTTCTCGCGGGATCGGCACGCCATCGCAGCCTCACGGAATTTCATCGCGCTCCGCAACCGGACTATCTTCAGGGAATCTCCGCCGCAATCAATGGTGCGACATCTTTGACGGATGTGTCCGACGGGTTGATCGCCGATCTCGGCCATATCTCCCAGGCATCCTCGGTCGCCATCGATCTCCACAGCGAATCGATCACGCTGGACGAAGAGATCGTCGACGCTGCCCACGATCTCGATTCGTCCGCGCTCGACTGGGCTCTCACCGGAGGCGAAGATCACTCGTTCGCAGGCACCTTCCCGGCGGATGCCTCGCTCCCCGACGGTTGGATCAAGATCGGCTGGGTCCGCGAGGGGGCTGGGGTCACCGTCGACGGTCGGAAGTTCTCGGGCGGGAACGGGTGGTCGAGTTTCTCGACCTGACCGTCGAGATCGACTCCGCCACCCTCGGCGGCTTCACACAGGTCGAACAAGTTTTTGGACATGTAAGTTGCAGGACATGGCAATCTACGCGCTCGGTGACCGTGAACCGCAGATACATCCCGACGCTTACGTACATCCTGACGCTGTGATCATCGGGGCTGTGACATTGGCCGCAGGCTCGTCTATCTGGCCGGGAGCAGTCCTTCGTGGTGACTACGGGACGATTTCGGTCGGCTCTTGTACCAATGTGCAGGACGGAACGGTCCTGCACTGCACGCCGATCCACCCGACCGTCATCGGATCGAACTGCGTCCTCGGACACAACGCTCACGTGGAAGGGGCAGTCATCGGTGACGATTGCCTGATCGCTTCCGGTTCGGTGGTCCTCAACGGCTCGACGATCGGTGCCGGTTCGGTCGTCGGCGCCGGCGCGGTGGTTCCGTTCGGATTCGTAGTCCCGGAGCGACGTATGGCTCTGGGGGTGCCCGCGAAAGTCCGCGAGGGATACGAGGTCCCGCTCGGTCACCTCGACATCAACGTGAAAATGTATACGGCGAATGCCACCTACTACCGCGACTCGCTTCGGCGGTTGGACGTATGAACGGTAGGCCTCTCGCCGATATCGTCGAAAGCGGTTGGGCTACAGCCCTTGCACCGGTGGAGGACCGAATCTCGGCAATGGGGGATTTCCTTCGAAACGAAATCACCGAGGGGCGCACCTATTTACCGTCCGGTGAGAACGTGCTGCGCGCTTTCACACGGCCTTTCGCCAACGTCCGTGTTCTCGTCGTCGGCCAGGATCCATACCCGACACCCGGCCACGCTGTCGGACTGAGCTTTTCGGTTGCTCCCGACGTTCGCCCGGTCCCGCGAAGCCTGGCCAACATCTTCAAGGAATATTCGAGCGATCTCGGATTTCCGACGCCATCGAGCGGAGACCTGACCCCATGGGCGGACCAGGGGGTTCTTCTCCTCAACAGAGTCCTCACCGTGGAACCAGGAGTCGCCGCATCGCACCGCAAGAAGGGGTGGGAAGCGGTGACCGAGCAGGCGATTCGGGCGCTCGTAGCGCGCGAGGAAGCAGACGAGCCGTCGGGACTTGTCGCCATCTTGTGGGGTCGTGACGCGGCGACACTCAAACCCATGCTGGGACGAATTCCCATCATCGAGTCCGTGCATCCGTCACCGTTGTCGGCATCGCGAGGGTTTTTCGGCACCACGCCGTTCAGTCGCACCAATGAGCTACTGATCGCCGGAGGATACGAGACTATCGACTGGCGGCTTCCCTGACTGTGCGCGAATCAGGAGAAATCGGGTCGACGCTTTTCGACGAAAGCATCGACACCTTCGCGGCCTGTGGGTCCGACCGCCGCCGCGGAGATCGACACGGCCTCTGCCTCCAATTGCTCGGCAAGAGTCCGGTGCTCCGAATGCGCCAGCAATTCTTTCGCGCCGCGGTAAGCCGATGTCGGACCGGCGGCGAACGTTCGAGCCAACCGCTCGGCCTCGCTCACGATGATGTCGTCACCGACGAGCCGGCTCAGCAATCCGAGTCGCACGGCTTCTTCGCCGTTGAGGATCGAGTCGTTCAGGAGAATGTCACGCGCTCTGACCGAGCCCACGATCCGCGGCAAAGTCCAGGTCATCCCGCCATCCGGGGTGAAACCGATTCCTGGGTAAGCCGGACGCATCTTGGTTGCCCGCCCGCCGATGGCGACATCGGCGTGACACACCAGACTCATCCCTGCACCTGCTGCCCATCCATGTACGCCGGCGACAACGGGAACGGTCGTGGCCGCCAGTTCCAGGACGAAGGCATGGAAGCCGTCGGCCACGGCGCGGACGTAACTTCCGCGATCGTCCGCTGAAGCGAAGGCTCGCACGTTGCCGCCCGCGCAGAAATTGGGGCCGGTACCGACGAGAAGAACGCATCCGACGCGAAGATCACCTGCGTTCACCGACCGAAGTGCCGCGGCCCCTTCGGTCACGGCATCGCCACTGAGCGAGGTGCCCGCGGCATCGGTCGACACGATGATCTTGAGGACGCCGTCAACCAGTTCGACATGATTCGTGCTTTCGAAGTTCGTCACAATCGCACTGTATCCGGCCGCATCGGTCGGCATCGACGGTGCCCTGGCGACGAGGGCGACCGCGAGGACATTCATGTCGAACTACTCTGGCCGACAAGACAACTATGGCCTCACTGCTCCGAGAGCAGTGAGGCCATAGTCGAGTCTCGTGGGCGAAAGTCAGCCCCGAACCACCTTGCCTGCCTTGAGGCAGGACGTGCAGACATTCATGCGCTTGTTGTTGCCGGGGGCAACCTGAGCATGAACGGTCTGGATGTTCGGGTTCCAACGACGGTTGGTCCGTCGGTGCGAGTGCGAGACCGACTTACCGAAGCCGGGCCCTTTGGCGCATACGTCGCAGACGGCAGCCATAGTCGCGAACTCCTTGATAGATGATTGATCATTAACGTGCGGGCGATTGCTCCGAATAGCTTCAGCAGACAGTACGCCGAACCACACCGGGCAACCGTGCAAGAATAGCGGGCGTAGCGGGAATTAACCAAACCGCGTCCGGACGCCACGTCATAAGAGTCTCTCGGCGGAGTGCCGACCTGTGCCTGCAGGAGCTCGAGTCTAGGCTGACTCGTCGAAAGAAGCTGGGTCATGCAACGTCGGTGTCGCAGCGAAATGAATGTCGGTTCTTTCGACGAGAACTGGGGGCGAACAGGTGGTGGACGTGGTCGAGCACGGCGAGAAGTCCATGGCAGTCGGCAGGCCGATGTCCCCGCCCATGTCCCCGCCCATGTCCCCGCCCATGTCCTCGATAGGGGTCGAGGAGCTTCGGCTGTGGGCCTATAGATGTGTCGACGGCCTCACTGCGCGATGCGACGAGATCAACGAACTGAATGTCTTCCCGATCGCGGACTCCGATACCGGCACCAATCTCGTGTTCACCATTCGTGCGGCGGTGGAGTCGATGCGCACCGCAGGCGCGGATGCCGGCATCGCTGCCGTTGCCGCGGCGCTGGCCCAAGGCTCCATAGCCGGTGCGCGGGGCAATTCCGGGGTCATCTTGTCGCAATTGCTTCGTGCCGTTGCAGAGGTCGCGGCCGACGGTGAGTTCGATGGAGCCGCACTCACAAGTGCACTGGTTCGGGCGGCCGATCTCGTCGTCGACGTCGTGAGCGTTCCGGTGGACGGGACGATTGTCAGCGTGCTGGGCAGTTCGGCACGTGCGGTCGCGAATCTCGGTCAGCCGCGCGATATCGCAGTGGTGGCGCGTTGCGCTGCTGAATCGGCAGCCGTCGCACTCGACCACACGCGTCACCAACTGCCGGCTCTTCGAGCAGCGGGAGTTGTCGATGCAGGCGCGCTCGGTCTTCTCGTGATGCTCGACGCGCTCTGTGGTGTCGTGACCGGAAGCGAGCCGCCGCCGAGACAGCGCTACCACCGGCAAGTGACGACCGAGACCAGTCGCGCCGTGATGCCGAGATCGAACAATCGCCTCGATTCGGTGCAGGTAGGAGAGGCGATCGTCGGATACGAGGTTCTCTATCAGCTTTCCGATATCGACGATGCCACTGCGATCGAGTTGCGGCGGGCGCTGACAGAGATCGGTGATTCGGTGGTCGTCGCCGGTGACGGCAACGGTTCGTGGTCCGCTCATGTTCACACGGCAAATGCTGGTCTGGCCGTCGATATAGGCATAGGCGCCGGGCGGATACATGGTGTGCGCATTGCCGCCTTCGGCGCGGGGGAGAACTGTGACACGGCTACTTCTCCTCCGGGCGACAGTGTGGAATTCATTGGCCGCGAGATACTGGCGGTGGTGGCAGGCGACGGTGCCGAGCAGCTGTACCTCGCCGAGGGCGCACGCGTACTTCGTTGCGACACTACAGAGGTAGGGCCGACACAGTTGTGCGCGGCGATCGTCGGATCCGGGCACACGGAGGTTCTCGTCCTGCCGAACGGGGCACTGTCCGCCCAGGAGTTGGTGGCCGTGAGTGTCGCCTCACGCAACGCAGGCAAGGACGTCTTGATGCTTCCGTCGGCGTCGATGGTTCAAGGCCTGGCGGCACTCGCCGTCCACGACCCGACCAAAGAAGGAGTGGACGACGCATTCACGATGTCCGAAGCGGCGGCCGGGACCCGGTGGGCTTCGGTCCGAATCGCCGAAGGGCGCGCCCTCACGTGGGTCGGGACTTGTGAACCCGGTGACGGCCTCGGCTTGGTCGGGCGGGAAGTGGTGGTTATCGGGCCCGACGCGATCACGGCCGGATGCAACCTGCTCGATCAATTGTTGTCGGCGGGTGGTGAGATGGTGACCATGCTGCTGGGGGAGTCCGCACACGACGAATTCGGTCAGCGGTTGGCCGAGTACGTCGCCGAGCACCATCCCGTCGTGGAGTTCGTCATCTATCGCGGAGGACAGCCGGGAGACATGGCTCAACTCGGCGTGGAATGAGAACTTCGCACGAGAACCGGATCGAGAAGGTAAGGACGACAATCGAGATGGTGGCACTCTCGGATCGGCTCGACGGGGTCCTCGGCGACAAGGTAGCCGGGCCCTTGGCGGAATTGTTCGCGCTCGAGACCGTCGAGGATCTCTTGCGGTACTACCCACACCGTTACATGACGCAGGGCGCCGAACTGAGCGAGAAAGAACCGCCGGAGGGCGAGCACATCACCATCGTCGCGACGATCGCATCGGCAACGTTGCGAACGATGAAGGCGCGCAAAGGTCAATTTCTTGCAGTGTCACTTGCGGCGGACGATCAGCAGATCGATGCGACGTTCTTCAGCCCCCACAAGCTCAAGCACGTTCTCACTCCTGGTAAGCGTGGAATGTTCTCGGGCAAAGTCAAGTATTTCGGCCGACGGTGGAATCTGACACACCCGAGTTACGTGATGCTCGGTGGGGACGAGGATGACGGGGCGGTGCTCACCCAAGGTCGGGTCGTGGGTGGCGGATCGTTGGCAGGTTTGGCGCGCGGCTCGCTGGATTCGTCCGGCAGTGTCGACATGTCGGTGTTCGGGCGCACATTCGTCCCGATCTATACCGCGGCGAAAGACGTGGAGAGTTGGACGTTCATGCGCTGCGTCCGTCAAGTTCTCGACCAGCTGGACACCGTCGCGGACCCACTTCCGCCGGAGGTGCGTTCGGAGCGGGGTCTGGTGGACCTCGACACCGCACTGCGTTGGATCCACTTTCCGGAGTCAGCAGAAGAAAAGGATCAGGCCCGAGCGCGTCTGAAGTTCGATGAAGCACTTGCAGTGCAGCTCGTTCTGGCAGCGCGCAGACAGGATGCGTCGAGCAGGGTTGCGCCCGAATGTGCGCCACGTGTGGACGGGATTGCGGCGGAGTTCGAGCGTCGACTTCCGTTCACGTTGACTGCAGGGCAGCTGACGGTGGCGGCGGAAATCTCTGCTGATTTGTCGCAGGGACATCCGATGTCGCGATTGCTACAGGGTGAAGTGGGATCGGGTAAGACAGTGGTTGCCCTACGGGCGATGCTGCAGGTGATCGATTCGGGCCATCAGTGTGCATTGTTGGCCCCTACCGAGGTCCTTGCGTCGCAGCATGCGCGATCCATCTCGGCGATGCTGGGCTCGTTGGCGGCCGCCGGTGAACTCGGATCCCACGAGCTCGCCACCAAAGTTGCCCTGCTGACTGGTTCCATGTCGACAGCGGCCAAGCGGACAGCGCTGCTGGATGCAATTACCGGAGACGCCGGAATCGTGATCGGGACGCACGCGCTCATCCAAGATCGCGTCGAGTTCATGGACCTCGGCATGGTCGTCATCGACGAACAGCACCGGTTCGGCGTCGAACAGCGCGACGCGCTCAGATCCAAAGCGCGTAACAACAGAAGTCCCCACCTGCTCGTGATGACGGCAACGCCGATTCCGCGAACCATTGCCATGGCCTCACTGGGTGACCTCGAGACGTCCATTCTGGCCGAGCTCCCGCGCGGACGCGCACCGATCAAGACCAGTGTGGTTCCGGCCATGGCAAAGCCGAGTTGGGTCGATCGCGCTTGGGAACGTATTCGCGAGGAAGTCCAAGCGGGCCGACAGGCCTACGTCGTCTGTTCGCGGATCGGTGACGATGACGCGGAGGGCACCGGGAAGCGGCCACGGACACGTGCAGCCGGTCGTGACGACGATCGAGCACTGCCCGAGACCAAATCTGCGCTCGAGATGTACGACATGCTCACCGGTGGCCCGTTCGCCGATCTCCGCGTCGGGATGCTGCACGGCCGGATGCCCGCAGAGGAGAAGGACGCCGCGATGCAGGATTTCACGGCAGGTGAGATCGATGTGTTGGTGTGCACGACCGTCGTCGAGGTCGGGGTCGACGTGCCGAATGCCACGGTCATGGTGATCGTCGACGCAGATCGGTTCGGAATCAGTCAGTTACATCAGCTACGGGGTCGTATCGGCCGTGGCGGTCATCAAGGTCTGTGCATCATGATCAGCCAACTCAGTCCTATGGGTGCTTCGTTCTCGCGTTTGACAGCGGTGGCAGCGACCAACGACGGATTCGAGTTGGCCAAGCTCGATCTGACTACGCGCCGTGAGGGCGATGTGCTCGGCGCAGCACAATCGGGGACCGTAACCAGTCTTCGCCTGCTCTCACTCGTCGACGACGAAGACGTGATCGCCGACGCCCATGCCTGCGCGAGGGCGCTCTTCGAATCGGATCCGACGATGGCAGATCATCCTGGCGTCGCGTCGATGATGAAATCCGCGTGGCGATCGGACCGGATCGACTATTTGGAGAAGTCCTGACGGGTCTCTGCACCGTTTAAGACGCCGAACTATCTCATATCTCGAGATGGTGGACGCTATCGGTGGACTTGTCGGCGGTAGGTTTAGCGCATGTTCTCCAAAGTGTTGGTTGCCAATCGTGGCGAGATTGCTATCCGTGCATTTCGTGCGTCGTACGAGTTGGGTGCCGCTACCGTGGCTGTCTTCCCGTTCGAGGACCGCAATTCTGTTCACCGAACGAAGGCGGACGAGGCGTACGAGATCGGGGAGAAGGGCCATCCCGTCCGCGCCTATCTGTCGGTGAAGGAAATCGTCGCTGCAGCACAGCGCAGCGGTGCCGATGCGGTCTACCCCGGGTACGGATTCCTGTCGGAGAATCCGGATCTCGCTGCTGCGTGCGCGGAGGCGGGCATCACGTTCGTCGGGCCTTCGGCCGAGGTGCTCGAGTTGACGGGCAACAAGGCCCGCGCAATTGCCGCGGCCAAGCGTGCCGGTCTGCCGGTCTTGGCCTCGTCCGAGCCGTCCTCGGACATCGAAGAGTTGGTCGCGGCTTCGGAAACGATGACGTTCCCCTTGTTCGTGAAGGCAGTGGCGGGCGGCGGCGGCAGGGGCATGCGCCGAGTGGCCGAGCCGGCGCAGTTGCGCGAGTCGATCGAGGCGGCGGCGCGTGAGGCGGAGTCGGCGTTCGGTGACGCGACTGTGTTCTTGGAGCAGGCGGTCATCGATCCGCGTCACATCGAGGTGCAGATCCTCGCCGATGGGCAGGGCAACGTGGTGCACCTGTTCGAGCGGGATTGTTCTCTGCAGCGGCGTCATCAGAAGGTCATCGAGATGGCACCTGCGCCGAATCTCCCTGGGGAGCTTCGTGATCGGATGTGCGCCGACGCGGTCGCTTTCGCGAAGGAGATCGGATACTCGTGCGCGGGCACGGTGGAGTTCCTTGTCGATACTCGGGGCAATCATGTGTTCATCGAGATGAATCCGCGTATCCAGGTCGAGCATACGGTGACCGAAGAGGTGACCGACGTCGATTTGGTGCAGGCGCAGTTGCGCATTGCCTCGGGGGAAACCCTCGCCGATCTGGGATTGGCTCAGGAGAACATCGTATTGCGTGGGGCGGCATTGCAATGCCGAATCACCACCGAGGACCCGTCGAACGGGTTCCGTCCCGACACCGGCCGTATCACCGCGTATCGCACCCCGGGTGGTGCCGGTGTGCGGTTGGATGGTGGCACGACGCTCGGTGCCGAAGTGGGTGCCTACTTCGACTCCATGTTGGTCAAGTTGACGTGTAGAGGTAGAGATTTCGATACCGCCATTGCGCGTGCGCGTCGCGCGGTGGCAGAGTTCCGTATTCGTGGCGTAGCGACGAATATCCCGTTTCTGCAGGCAGTTCTGGTCGACCCGGACTTCACTGCGGGGAGGGTGACGACGTCGTTCATCGAGGAGCGTCCGCAACTGCTGACCTCGCGTACCTCCGGTGACCGCGGTACGAAAATTCTGACGTATCTGGCGGATGTGACCGTCAACAAGCCGCACGGGGAGCGGCCGTCGCCGGTGTACCCGCACGACAAACTTCCCCACGTCGATTTCGCTGCACCGATTCCCGACGGTAGTAGGCAGCGCTTGTTGGCGTTGGGCCCAGAGGGTTTCGCTCGTGATCTGCGAAATCAGAAAGCGCTCGCGGTCACCGACACGACATTCCGGGATGCACATCAGTCGTTGCTTGCAACCCGGGTTCGTACGTCCGGGTTGTTGATGGTCGCGCCGTACGTGGCCCGCACGACGCCGGAGTTGCTCTCGATCGAATGTTGGGGCGGGGCGACATACGATGTGGCTCTGCGTTTCCTACACGAGGATCCTTGGGAGCGTCTGGCCGCGTTGCGTGAGGCGGTGCCCAACGTTGCGTTGCAGATGTTGTTGCGTGGCCGAAATACTGTCGGTTACACCCCGTATCCGGAGAAGGTGACGCGTAGCTTCGTTGCGGAGGCGACGGAGACGGGTATCGATATCTTCCGTATCTTCGATGCGCTCAACAACGTCGATCAGATGCGTCCGGCGATCGACGCGGTTCGTGAGACAGGGACCGCGCTTGCCGAGGTTGCCATGAGCTACACCGGTGACCTGTCGAATCCGAACGAGACGCTGTACACGCTGGACTACTATCTGAAGCTGGCGGAGCAGATCGTAGATGCTGGTGCCCATGTGCTGGCGATCAAGGACATGGCCGGGTTGTTGCGAGCCCCTGCCGCACGGACATTGGTAACGGCGTTGCGGAGCAATTTCGATCTGCCGGTGCATGTGCACACCCACGACACTCCCGGCGGGCAGTTGGCGACGTACCTGGCGGCCTGGGAAGCAGGCGCCGATGCCGTCGACGGTGCGAGTGCATCGATGGCAGGTGCAACTTCGCAGCCTGCGTTGTCTGCGATAGTGGCCGCTGCCGCGCATACCGAACGAGATACGGGCCTGGACCTGGCCGCAGTGTGCGATTTGGAGCCGTATTGGGAGGCGTTGCGGAAAGTGTATGCGCCATTCGAGTCGGGTTTGATGGCTCCGACGGGACGGGTGTATACCCACGAGATTCCGGGTGGGCAGCTCTCGAATCTCCGCCAGCAGGCGATCGCACTAGGTTTGGGCGATAAGTTCGAGACCGTGGAAGCGAATTATGCTGCTGCGGACCGGATGTTGGGGCGTTTGGTCAAGGTGACGCCGAGTTCGAAGGTGGTCGGCGATCTCGCGCTCGCCTTGGTCGGTGCCGATGCGTCGGCAGAGGAGTTCGCGGAGAACCCCGGAAAATTCGATATCCCTGATTCGGTGATCGGTTTTCTGCGTGGCGATCTCGGAACGCCTGCGGGCGGATGGCCGGAACCTCTGCGCACCAAGGCTTTGGAGGGACGAAGTAAGGCCAAGCCTGAGACCGAGCTGACCGTCGAGGAGGAGCGGAGTCTCGATGGAACGTCGGCAACGCGTCGGGAGATGTTGAATCGGTTGCTCTTTCCCGGACCTACTGCGGAGTTGGCGGAGCATCGGGAGAAGTTCGGTGATACTTCGCGGTTGTCGGCGAATCAGTTCTTCTACGGTCTGCGTCAGGGAGATGAGCATCGTGTTCAGCTCGAGAAGGGCGTGGAGTTGCTGATCGGGTTGGAAGCTATTTCCGATGCCGATGAGCGGGGGATGCGCACGGTGATGTGCATTCTGAACGGTCAACTGCGTCCGGTGTCGGTGCGTGATCGTTCGATCTCCAGTGAGGCGCCGACGATCGAGAAAGCGGATCGGTCCAATTCCGGCCACGTTCCGGCACCGTTCGCAGGTGTGGTGACGTTGGCAGTGGCCGTGGGAGACGAGATCTCGGCGGGGGATACGGTTGCGACGATCGAAGCGATGAAGATGGAGGCCGCGATCACGGCACCGAAGGGCGGGAAGGTCAGCCGCCTGGCCATCGGCGGTGTTCAACAAGTCGAGGGCGGGGATCTTCTCGTCGTGATCGGAAGCGGCGAGGGCACTTCGGTGAACGACTGACGAGGTCCGGTGAACATGGCGGCAAAGAGGAACTCGACCCTGAGTGTCCTTTTGTAACTGAGTAACCTTCTGTAGATGACCCGGATCGTGGCAGGCATCGCAGGAGGCCGAACCCTGAAAGTCCCGCCTCGCGGCACGCGTCCGACATCGGACCGTGTCCGCGAGGCGTTGTTCAGCTCGTTGGACTCGCGGCTGGATCTCGACGGCGCTGCCGTGCTCGATCTCTATGCCGGGTCGGGCGCCCTGGGATTGGAAGCACTTTCACGCGGTGCATCGACTGTCGTGATGGTGGAGTCCGATCCGCGAGCGGCAGAGGTGATTCGGGGTAATGCCGCCGGCATCGGGCTGCCCGGTGCGTCCGTCAGATGTGCATCGGTCTCTGCTGTGTTGGCGGGGCAGGCCGACCGCCCCTACGACCTCGTGTTGGCCGACCCCCCCTATGCCATCGCCGATTCTGCGGTTGCGCAGATGCTCGTCGAGCTTCTGACGAACGGTTGGTTGACACCGGAAAGCCTTGTGGTGTTGGAACGCTCATCCAGATCGGCAGAGACCACCTGGCCGGAAGGTTTGGTGGCGGAGAAGGTCAAGAAGTACGGCGAGACACGAATCGAAATCGCCGGATTGGCACGGTGATAGCGTGAGCGACATGACTGGAGCAGTGTGTCCTGGATCCTTCGACCCGGTGACCAATGGCCATATAGATGTGATCACCAGGGCTGCGGCGCAGTTCGACGAGATCATCGTCACCGTCATGATCAACAAGAGCAAGCGTGGCCTGTTCTCTGTGGACGAGCGCATCGAGTTACTCGGCGAAGCGACGGCCCATCTGAAAAACGTCCGGATCTCCTCGTGGCACGGCCTCCTCGTCGACTATGCGAAGCAGGAGGGCTTCACTGCGATCGTCAAGGGTCTGCGTGGGGCAAACGATTTCGACTACGAGCTTCAGATGGCTCAGATGAACCAGCGGTTGACCGGTGTGGACACCCTTTTCATTCCCGCGAATCCGTCGTTCAGCTTCCTGTCCAGTTCGCTGGTCAAGGAAGTTGCTACTTTTGGTGGGGACGTCACAGGCATGGTCCCCGAGAACGTTCACTCCAGGCTGCTGGGCCGCATCGCCGAGCGCGCCGCCGAATAGACCAGGCGACACACCGAGGCGAGTGCGACGCGTATGAAGCAATCACCAGGCAAACTGGAAGTGCACTTTCCGCACGTTTCTTCGTAGTTTCTATCGATTGGGGTTACCGGTGTACCGCGTATTCGAGGCACTCGACGAACTCGTCGCCATTGTCGAGGAGGCGCGCGGTGTCCCTATGACTGCCGGCTGCGTTGTTCCTCGTGGCGACGTTCTTGAACTTCTCGACGATGTGCGCGACTCGATTCCTGGTGAACTCGACGACGCACAGGATGTCCTCGATCACAAGGACAAACTGGTCACGGACGCTCGGGCGACGGCAGAGAAAACTGTCACCTCGGCCAACAACGAAGCCCAGGACACCGTCGAGAATGCGCGCGATTCCGCAGACCGAATATTGGCCGATGCCAAAGCGCAGGCCGATCGTATGGTTGCCGAGGCGAAGGCTCACGCCGAGCAACTCGTCGACGATGCGAACGACACCGCGGAGCGTTCGGTCGAAGCAGGAAGGCGTGAGTACGAGACCCTGACGACGCGGGCGCGGTCGGAGTCGGAGCGTCTCATCGAGTCGGGTCAGGCCTCGTACGATCGCTCGGTCGCAGACGGGACCGAGGAGCAGGCGCGGTTGGTCGATCAAACCGAGGTCGTACAGGCCGCACGCACCGAATCGGCGCGCGTCATCGACGCTGCGCATGCCGAATCCGACCGAATGCGCAGTGAATGCGACGTCTACGTCGATACCAAGCTGGCGGAGTTCGAGGAATTCCTCAGTGGCACTATTCGCTCTGTGGGGCGAGGCCGACAGCAGTTGCGAACCGGATCGGGTGTCCCGGATTACGGCCCGGATCCGTCCGGGGACGGTCGTCGTTCGCGCAGGTAATGCGTCCAGATTTGCTCACGTTCGATTCTGTGCGTACCGTTGTGTGGTTGCCCAAAGGTTGTTTTCGTCAGGCGTGCCCCATCGGTGTCGTCGGTCCGGCAGCTTCAAGGTGATCGAATCAATCGTCTGAGCAGGAAGATTACTGTGTCTACCCGTCGTAATACCCCTCGTGCCGAAGCCGGCACGGGATTCGTGCTGGATATCGACAACCTGAGCCGTCGGCCCGGGTCCATGACGGAGATCCAGCGGACGATTGTCGCGCCTACGCGAATCGGCCTCGATGCGATCGCTATCGAAAAGGGGTCGCCGGTCGATATCGATCTTCGCCTCGAAGCAGTATCGGAGGGTGTCCTCGTTACCGGCACCGTCCGCGCAGACACTGCGGGCGAGTGCTCACGGTGCCTGGAGCCTGTTTCCAGCGCGGTCGATGTGTACCTCACCGATCTGTTCGCGTACCCGTCCAGCGTCACTGAGGACACGACCGACGAGGAGGAGATTCATCGCGTTGTCGATGATCAGATAGACCTACAGCCAGTCGTCGTGGATGCGGTCGGATTGGAGCTTCCGTTGCATCCTCTCTGCCGTGAAAACTGTCAGGGATTGTGCTCGGAATGCGGCATCAACCTGGCGATTGCGGAATCTGGCCACAATCATGAGATAGTTGATCCTCGCTGGGCTGGACTTGCAGCCAAATTTGGCGTGGATCCAGTATCGAGCACCGAACTTGTGAACAACGAAGCCGAGGAGAAGTAGAAGTGGCTGTCCCGAAGCGTAAAATGTCGCGTTCCAACACGAGGTCGCGTCGTGCACAGTGGAAGGCCACAGTGCCTACGCTTGTCACGTGCCCCAACCGTGGATGCGGCGAGAAGACTCTGCCCCACATTGCGTGCCCCTCGTGTGGCACCTACAAGGGCCGACAGGTAGCAGCAGCTGTCTGACCTTCAGCACATGACATCGAAGAGCAGTTCTACTCGTCTGAACGGCTCGACAGCTGACAGCGGCGGGGACGACCGAGAGTCGCTCCTCGCCGCTCTTGGCGTCGTACTTGCTGAACCGCTGTTGACTCTGGCTTTGACCCACCGTTCGTACGCGTACGAACGTGGTGGTCTGCCGACCAACGAGCGGCTGGAATTCCTGGGTGATTCGGTTCTCGGTCTGACCGTGACCGAGGAGCTCTACACCGCACATCCGGAGAAATCCGAAGGCGAGCTGGCAAAGATCCGCGCCAGCGTCGTGAACATGCATGCTTTGGCCGAGGTGGCACGCGAACTCGGCGAAGGCGGCCTCGGCCGTCATCTCCTGCTCGGCAAGGGCGAGGAACAGACTGGTGGTCGTGACAAGCCCAGCATTCTGGCCGATGGCATGGAGTCCCTGTTGGGCGCGATTCACCTCCAGCATGGGATAGAGGTCGCACGTCGTGTCGTGCTGGCCCTGTTCGCCCAATTGCTCGACCGAGCCCCACGCTTGGGTGCGGGCCTGGATTGGAAGACCAGTCTTCAGGAGCTGACGGCTGTGGAATCGCTTGGCGTGCCCGTATACGAAATCTCCTCTACGGGGCCAGACCATGACAAAGAATTCACCGCTACCGTCGTCGTAGGCGGCAAGCCACTCGGCGTAGGGGTCGGCCGCTCCAAGAAAGAAGCCGAGCAGAAGGCAGCGAGTACTGCCTGGAACGACATCTCCGACGGAAACAAGAGCTCTGTCGCCGTCGAGCCCTCCGCCGACACACTCGACTCGCCTGCAACTGACGGCGCTACCGCTCCTCACACGGAGTAGCGAAAACTCGATGCCCGAGTTGCCCGAGGTCGAAGTAGTGCGCCTCGGTCTCGAATCGCACGTAGTCAGCACTACCATCGAATCGGTGGAGGTACTGCACCCGCGCGCGGTCCGACGTCACTTTGCTGGTGCGCGGGACCTGGAGGCTCAGCTACTCGGCCGACGCATCGTGTCAGCGGAGCGACGCGGCAAGTATCTGTGGCTGCCACTCGATACGCAGGACGACGCGATAGTCGTGCACTTGGGAATGAGCGGCCAAATGCTCGTGCAGCCACCGTCGGTGCCTGCAGAGAAGCATCTTCGCATCCGCGTAGGGCTGGACAACGGAGCCGAACTCCGATTCGTCGATCAACGAACTTTCGGTGGTTGGTCCATCGCACACCTCGAATCCGTCGACGGGTCCGTGGTTCCCGAGTCCGTGACACATATCGCACGAGACCCGGTTGATCCGTTGTTCGATGCGGAAGCCGTCGTGAAGGTGTTACGGGGCAAGCACACCGAGATCAAGCGCGCCATACTCGACCAAACCGTGCTGTCGGGCGTGGGCAACATCTATGCCGACGAGGCACTGTGGCGCGCCAAGATTCACGGCAACCGAATTGCAGAGACCTTGTCGAGGCCAGTCTTACGCACACTGTTGACTTCGGTTCACGCGGTGATGGGTGAGGCTCTCGCACAAGGTGGTACATCCTTCGATGCGCTGTACGTCAATGTCAACGGCGAATCGGGATATTTCGATCGGTCGTTGGATGCGTACGGCCAGGAGGGGTTGCCATGTTCGCGTTGTGGTAGCCCGATCCGGCGTGAGAAGTTCATGAACAGATCGTCATACAGCTGTCCCACCTGCCAGCCGCGACCTCGGAACACGCGGACCTGACGAAGCCTTTACGGCCGGTCACCCTAGAATCGACTCTCATGGCTGATGAGAGCACACCGACGGCACTGTGGGTCGAACGGACGGGGACGCGTCGATACACCGGAATGAGCTCGCGAGGAGCCGAGGTGTTGATCGGTTCGGAGTCGGTTGACGGAGTCTTCACCCCTGGTGAGCTACTCAAGATCGCGCTGGCGGCATGTACCGGGATGAGTTCGGATCTCCCATTGTCGCGCCGCCTCGGTGACAATTACGACGCGAAGGTGACTGTGTCGGGGTCTGCCGACCGTGAGAACGAACGCTACCCGGAGTTGCGTGAGGTGCTTTCGGTCGATCTCAGCGAGCTCGACCCAGACGCGCAGCAGCGGTTGCTGACCGTCGTCGAGCGCGCCATCGACAAGGTGTGCACCGTCGGACGAACCCTGAAAGCGGGCGCTGAGGTATCCCTCGAAATCGACGTGGACGGCTGACGATGGGGATTCCGACGTCGATGGCGATCGACTCGCTCTACAGAGCGGTCCGAAAGTCGACCTCCCCATGAGCGAGATCCGGTTGACCGCTTGGGTGCACGGTTCGGTGCAAGGCGTCGGGTTTCGATGGTGGACCCGTTCGCGCGCCCTCGAACTCGGACTGAGCGGCCACGCGACGAATAGCGCGGACGGTCGAGTGCTCGTCATTGCCGAGGGTGCACGAGAAAGCGCCGAGCGCCTCCTCGCATTGCTTCGTGGGGGAGATACGCCGGGCGTGGTGACCCTCGTCGTGGAGAGCTGGGATCGGCCGCGTGGTGGGCTCAACGGTTTCGTCGAGCGGTGATGAAGGGACGTATTCGGACCCTGACGCTCCAGATCTCGTACGCGCTGGTGAGGTACACCCGGTACTCTGAAGCGCCATGCATCTCAAGAGTCTGACGCTCAAGGGCTTCAAGTCCTTTGCTTCAGCGACGACTCTTCGTTTCGAGCCAGGTATTACCTGCGTCGTCGGGCCCAACGGGTCGGGGAAGTCCAACGTTGTGGACGCTCTCACCTGGGTTATGGGGGAGCAGGGAGCGAAGGCTCTACGTGGCGGCAAGATGGAAGATGTCATTTTTGCGGGCACCTCGGGACGTGCTCCGCTAGGTCGTGCGGAAGTGACGCTCACGATCGACAATTCCGATGGTGCGTTGCCTATCGATTACTCCGAGGTGTCGATCACCAGGCGAATGTTTCGTGATGGTGCAGGCGAATACGAGATCAACGGAGCCTCGTGTCGTTTGATGGACGTCCAGGAATTGCTGAGCGATTCCGGCATCGGCCGCGAAATGCACGTCATCGTCGGGCAGGGGCGGCTCGCTGCGATCCTCGAGTCCAGACCTGAAGATCGAAGGGCCTTCATCGAAGAAGCTGCGGGCGTTCTCAAACACCGTAAGCGCAGGGAGAAGGCCGTCCGCAAGCTCGATGCCATGCAGGCGAACCTGGCTCGATTGACCGATCTGACCACCGAGCTCCGACGTCAACTCAAGCCTCTCGGTCGTCAAGCCGAGGTCGCTCGTCGCGCGCAGACGGTCCAAGCGGATCTTCGCGATGCCCGGCTGCGTATCGCGGCCGACGACTTGGTCGGCCGACGTGAAGAGTTTGCCAACCAGACTCAGGACGAGGCTGCAGCCCGCGAGCAGTATGCGACAGTCCAGGACACGCTCGAGGCAGGCAATGTCGCACTCGGAGAGCTCGAACAGTCGGTTGCGCGGTTGACTCCGAGCGCGGAGGCCGCCGGGCAAACCTGGTTTCAGTTGTCCGCACTCGCCGAACGAGTCAACGCCACGATCAGAATCGCGAAAGAGCGTGCACGCCATCTCGATTCGGCGTCGTCGACAGGCCGTGGTCAAGACCCGGACGAACTGGAAGCTCAGGCCGATCGTGTCGCCGAAGAGGAATTGGAACTCGTCGAGGCCGTCGAGATCGCACGCGAGTCTCTCGAGGCTGCGAGAGAACAGCTGGCCGAACGTGAGGCTGCGGCTTTCGAGGCGGAACGCGCTCATATGGCTGCGGTGCGTGCGGTCGCCGATCGCCGAGAAGGATTCGCCCGGCTTTCCGGACAGGTCGACACCTACCGAACCAAGGCTGATTCCACCGATGCAGAGGTTGCTCGGCTGTCGGTGGCGATCGACGAGGCTCGTGAGCGCGGGGACATCGCGCAAATGGAATTCGAGAGCGTTCAGGACCAGATAAGCGGGCTCGACGCCAGTGAATTGAGTCTCGACACTCAATACGAGCGAGCGGTGATGGCGCTCCGAGGCGCGGACGTGCGCGTGACGGAATTGCAGAACGAGGACCGAGTTGCAGGGAAAAAGGTCGCCTCCTATCAGGCTCGAATCGAAGCCCTGAAGATGGGACTCGAACGCAAGGACGGAGCCGGCTGGCTCATCGAAAACTCTCAGCCCGGCGTGTCCGGGTTACTTGCCGACCGCATCAGTATAGAAACGGGCTTCGAGGTGGCAGTGGCGGTGGCGTTGGGCCCCGTAGCCGACGCCGCTCACGCCGAATCGTTCACGAGTGCACTCGATGCCGTTCTGGCACTGCGCGATGCGGACGGCGGGCGTGCAGCTGTCGTCTTCGGCGATGTTGCGTCTTCTGCGAATCGCCGCACCGTCCAGTTGCCGCAGGGCGCGAGGTGGGCGCTCGATGTGATCGAGTTCCCCGATGCGCTTTCCGGTTCGATGAGTGCGTTGCTCGGCGGCATCGCAGTAGTCGAATCTCTCGACGACGCCGCGTCTTTGGTGCAGTCCTCACCTGGCGTCAGGGCAGTGACCAAGGCTGGGGATCTTCTCGACACAGGGTGGGTGACTGGCGGTTCGGACAGGCGGCCGAGCACCATCGAGGTGCAGTCTGCAATCGATATCTCGACCGTCGAACTTGCTGCCGCAGAACGATATTCGGCCGAGCTCGAAGCCGCATTGTCCGGAGCTCTGGCGGAGCAAGTCGATCGCCGCGAATCCGCAGAACAAGCGCTGGCCGCGCTCAACGAGTCCGACGCCGCGATTGCAGCGGTGTACGAGCAGCTAGGTCGCCTCGGTCAGCTCGCTCGATCGGCGCACGCAGAATCCTCGCGGTTGACCGAGCAGCGAAACCGAGCAGAAGCCGGTCGTGAGGAGGCTCTTACCGTGTTGGCGGAGCTCGAGGAGCGGCTCAGGCTGGCTGAGGACGAGCAGGCCGGGACCGATAGTGGATCCGATTCGGGTGAATCGATCATGGCGCGTGAGATGGCTGCCGCCGCACTGTCCGAGGTTCGATCGGTCGAGGTCGACGCACGTCTGAATGTCCGCACCGCCGAAGAGCGGGCGCAGTCCGTCCGGGGCCGCGCGGACTCGATGCGTCGAGCTGCCCGTGCCGAACGTGAGGCTCGTGCACGGGCCGAACGGGAGTTGATCGGGCGTCGACACGCTGCAGCGGTCGCGCAGGCGGTGGCGTCCGCCGGTGATCGCGTGGCCGAAAGGCTCGCCGGCGTCGTCGCTGCCGCTGCCGCTCGTCGTGACGAGCTCGCCGCCCAGCGTGCCACTGCCACAGCCGAATTGGACCGGGTCAAAGAGCAGGTTCGTGCTCTTCAAGCCCAGCTCGCGTCGATCACCGACGCGGTCCACCGCGATGAAATTGCTCGGGCGCAGGCCGCGCTCAGAATCGAGCAGCTCGAGGCGACGATCCTCGAACAGCACGGCATCGGGCTCGATGACCTGATCGCCGAATACGGACCGGATGTGAGCCTGCCCCCGACGGAACTCGAGATGAGCGAGTACGAGGCCGCGAAGGAACGCGGAGAGCAGGTGGTGGCACCCGCCCCGATGCCGTTCGATCGGGTGTCTCAGGAAAAGCGGGCGAAGCGTGCCGAACGGGACTTGGCGACCCTCGGGAAAGTGAACCCCCTCGCGCTCGAAGAATTCGCTGCGCTCGAGGAGCGATACAACTTTCTCTCCACACAACTGGAGGACGTCAAGTCCGCCCGTAAGGATCTGCTCGAGGTGGTCGCCGATGTCGACGAGAGAATCTTGCAGGTCTTCACCGAGGCGTGGTTCGACGTCGAACGCGAGTTCACCCAGGTGTTCGCCAAGTTGTTCCCAGGGGGAGAGGGAAGACTGATCCTCACCGAACCAGGGAACATGCTCACTACAGGTATCGAGGTCGAAGCACGCCCACCAGGAAAGAAGGTCAAGCGACTGTCCCTGCTGTCCGGCGGCGAGAAGTCCTTGACAGCCGTAGCGATGCTGGTCGCTATTTTCCGAGCGCGACCATCTCCGTTCTACGTGATGGACGAGGTCGAAGCTGCACTGGACGATACGAACCTCCGACGTCTGATCGGGTTGTTCGAGCAACTTCGCGAGAAGTCGCAGCTGATCGTCATCACCCACCAGAAGCCGACGATGGAGGTTGCCGACGCACTGTATGGAGTTTCGATGCGCGGCGACGGCATCACGACGGTGATTTCGCAACGCCTCAACCGCAACCGAGTCGAGACGATCGGCAGCGTGACGGCCCCCGATGGCAACGAGTCGGATCTCCTCGAGTCACCGGTCCCAGATGACCGTGTCCGTGAAAATTCCGTGCCTGCGGCCGAAGTTTCTCTACCGGAAGGCTCTGAGTCGTCGAACTGAGTTCGAGTGATGTGCTGTGCGCTTGCCCGCCAGGGTGCCGGTTGGGTGGCGAAGACGCTCCTGACAGGATGGACGCGTGAGTAGCGAAGCGTGGATCATCGTCGCGGCCGTTCTGGCCATCCTGGCCGTGGGGCTCGTAGTCGGACTCGTGGTGTCGCGTCGTCGGCGAATATCGCTCACCTCTTCGGAGACCCCGAAGATCGAGGAGGGCGAGAAGGACAAGTCGGGCGGATACAAGGCCGGTGGCGGATTCTCGTTCAGCCAGGGAAGCGCGGTTGCCGAGCCGGATCTTGCGCCGAAACCCGTGCCCGAGCCTCAACCCAAACCCAAGCCTGTGGCCGCGCCGGAGCCTCGGCCTTCCCTGGAGCCCCACCCTTCCCTGGAGCCCCAGCCTTCCCTGGAGCCCAAGCCTTCCCTGGAGCCCAAGCCTTCCCTGGAGCCCAAGCCTTCCCCACAGCTCGAGCCGTCTCCGGAACCGGGGCCGGCACCTGTTCCAGATTCCGATCCGGTGTCCGTCGCGCCGGTTCTCGACGAGATTGCTCCTACCGATGGGCGGCTGGATCGCCTCCGTGGTCGACTCTCTCGCTCGCAGTCCGCGATCGGTAAGAGCTTGTTGGGCATCCTCGGCGGTGGCGACCTCGATGAGGATTCGTGGGAAGAAGTCGAGGACACACTGCTGATCGCAGATCTCGGTTCGTCCACGACCAACGAGATCATGACCTCGCTGCGCGAGCAGATGGCGTCGCGCAGTATCCGCACCGAGGCCGACGCCCGAGCATTGCTACGCGAGATTCTCATCAAGCAGTTGCATCCGGAGTTCGATCGGTCGATCAGAGCGCTGCCGCACGAGGGCACCCCCGCTGTTCTGCTTGTCGTCGGTGTGAACGGGACGGGCAAGACGACCACGACAGGCAAGTTGGCCCGCGTGCTCGTTGCGGACGGGCGTCGTGTCCTGCTGGGTGCCGCGGATACGTTCCGTGCCGCTGCGGCGGACCAATTGCAGACGTGGGGTGAGCGCGTGGGCGCCGACGTCGTGCGCGGCAAAGACGGGGCCGATCCGGCTGCCGTTGCCTTCGACGCAGTGTCACGAGGTATCGAGCAGGGAGTCGACGTCGTTCTTGTCGACACCGCCGGACGTCTCCATACGAAGTCCGGATTGATGGACGAACTCGGCAAGGTCAAGCGGGTAATCGAGAAGCGAGCGCACGTCGACGACGTGTTGCTGGTCCTGGACGCGACCGTGGGGCAGAACGGTCTGATGCAGGCACGCGTATTCGCCGAGGTAGTGAACATCACCGGGGTGGTATTGACCAAGCTCGACGGTACCGCCAAGGGTGGCATCGTCTTTCAGGTGCAGCGTGAACTCGGAGTGCCGGTCAAGCTCGTCGGACTCGGGGAGGGCGCCGACGATTTGGCACCTTTCGAGCCCGAGGCCTTCGTCGACGCGTTGCTCGGCTGACCGGATCGGCTCGGTCGATCTCTGTCCGGAGTACGTCGGGCGGTCTATCGGTTCCTCTCAATTCGATGAAAACTACAAAACGCCTGCACGAAATGTTATTGCAACAGTTTCGGTCCATCCGTTCACACGTGTGAAACACCGGAGTGTCATGAACGAAACTTCGTGAAACCACTCTTTCTCTCAGACGGCGCACCATCCGGTGTGCACGAGAAGGAGGGTGCACGTGAGTCCCGAGGAATTGTTGGCCAACTCCGGCAATGCTGCCTGGATGCTGACAGCAGCATCGTTGGTGCTGCTGATGACGCCAGGCCTGGCGTTTTTCTATGGTGGTATGTCGCAGCAGAAGTCCGTACTCAACATGATGATGATGTCGTTCGGGGCAATGTTCGTCGTCGCACTCGTCTACGTCCTGTGGGGATGGTCGATGTCGTACGGAACCGAGAACATAGGCGGGGTGTTCGCGAACCCCTTCGAGTTCTTCGGTTTGAAGGATTCGATCACCGATGCGGACGGGAACTTCCTCGCCGGCGCCTGGGGTTACCCGAACGTCATCGACATTGCCTTCCAGGTGACGTTCGCGATCATCACGGTCGCACTCATCAGCGGCTCGCTCGCTGGACGCGTCAAGTACGGCACCTGGCTGGTGTTCGCCGGCGTCTGGGTCACCCTGGCCTACTTCCCCCTCGCACACATGGTGTGGGGCGGCGGATTGCTTTCCGGTTCGGAGGACGGCTTCGCGGCGAAAATCTTCGGCACAACCGACGACGGCGACGGCGGGCTCGTTGCGGCTGTCCCACCGATCGACTTCGCTGGTGGCACCGTGGTCCACATCAACGCGGGAATCGCCGGTCTGATTCTGGCGCTCATCATCGGCAAGCGCGCAGGATTCGGTCGAGTTGCCTTCCGGCCGCACAATCTCCCATTCGTCATGCTCGGTGCGGCGCTGCTGTGGTTCGGTTGGTTCGGATTCAACGCAGGCTCCGCCTTCGCTGCTGACGGGTTCGCAGGTTTGGCCTGGGTCAACACGACTACTGCTGCGGCAGCTGCGATCGCAGGCTGGCTCGTCGTGGAGCGTATTCGCGACGGCCATGCCACAAGCCTCGGTGCTGCTTCGGGCATCGTCGCAGGCCTGGTCGCCATCACGCCTGCCGCGGGCGCCCTGACCCCGATCGGATCGATCTTCCTCGGCGTCGTAGCCGGAGTGCTCTCCGCTCTGGCCGTCGGCCTCAAATTCAAGTTCGGCTACGACGACTCGCTCGACGTGGTCGGTGTCCACCTCGTTTCAGGTCTTTGGGGCACCATCGGAATCGGCTTCTTCGCGTCGGAGACCGGGCTGTTCTACGGTGGCGACTACAAGCAATTGGTCGTCCAGACGGTCATCGCTCTGTCTGCCGTGATCTTCACCGGAGTCATTACCGCGATCATCGCGTTTGCGCTCGTACCACTCGGCTGGCGCGTGTCGGAAGAAGGCGAAGCCAAGGGTATCGACGAAGCTGAGCACGCTGAGACTGCGTACGACTTCGCTTGACAGGGTAAAGATAGGGGGCGAGAAGTCGCTCCGAATACAACCGAGCATTCGTGAGCTTGTGAAGGGAAGCACAAATGAAGCTGATCACGGCAATCGTCAAACCGTTCACCTTGGAGGACGTCAAGACAGGCCTCGAACAAGCCGGCGTGCTGGGCATGACGGTCAGTGAAGTCCAGGGTTATGGACGTCAGAAGGGCCATACCGAGGTCTACCGTGGTGCCGAATACTCCGTCGACTTCGTTCCGAAAGTACGCGTGGAGGTCGTCGTAGACGACGCCGCAGTGGAGAAGGTTGTGGAAGTAATCGTCGAAGCTGCACGTACCGGCAAGATCGGTGACGGCAAGGTCTGGGTTTCGCCGGTCGACTCGGTCATCCGAGTACGTACCGGTGAACGTGGCGCCGATGCGCTCTGACCCCAACGGGTCGCGGGCAGGGGGCCCCGATTCTGGAGCGAAAGCTACAGGGTCGGGGCCTTCGGTCTCGAATGGCCCGATCAGCTCGAAGGGCACCAGTGATGCAGCCGCAGATCTGGCGCGAGCCAGAAAACAGCTGCTCGACGACGGAAGCCGGAACCGACGTCTCGACGCGCCCTCGCTCCGACAAGCTTTGGTCGATCTGCACGAATTCTGGTTGACCACCAAGGGTGCCGAGCTCGGTATAAAACCGGATTCCGGATTCGCAATAGTTGCGGTTGGCGGATTGGCGCGGCGCGAAATGTTGCCCTATTCCGATCTCGATCTGATTCTTCTTCATGACGACATGCCTGCCGAGCTCGTAGCCGATGTGGCGGACAAGCTCTGGTATCCGTTGTGGGACGCGCACATCAAGCTCGATCACAGCGTCCGCACCGTTCCGCAGGCCCTGCAGGTTGCAGCGTCGGATCTGACTGCTGCTCTCGGAATGCTCGAGGCGAGGCACATTGCCGGCGATGTCGAATTGAGCAATTTGTTGATCGGTGGAGTCCGGCGAGAGTGGCGGACGAACATCCGTTCTCGCTTCGAAGAGTTGATCACCCAAACCCGGTCTCGTTGGGCCCGTAGCGGAGAGATCGCCCATCGTGCCGAGCCCGAACTCAAGAGTGGCCGCGGAGGGCTGCGCGACGTTCAGCTACTCGATGCGCTGTCCATTGCACAGCTCACCGACGGTATGCCGGGGCTCGGGCCGGAGTCACCGGGCGGCGGACTTGCCTTCGCACATGGCCGTTTGCTCGACGTCCGGACCGAGTTGCACCGTGTTGCAGGCAGAGCACGCGATCAGCTTCGGGCGCAGGACGCCGACGAGATCGGCGCGGCCTTGCGTATCGGTGACAGATTCGATCTCGCTCGCGTACTCAGCGATTCGGCTCGCACCATCAGCTATTCGGTGGATGTCGGCCTCCGTACCGCCGGCAATTCCCTGCCTCGTCGTGGGCTGTCCCGCCTCCGGCGTGTTCCGGTTCGACGCCCGCTCGATGAGGGTGTCGTCGAACATGCCGGTGAAGTAGTACTCGCGCGTGACGCTCGTCCGAACAAGGATCCCGGGCTCATAATGCGGGTTGCCGCTGCCTCCGCGCAGACGGCGATGCCGATGTCGGCTTCGACGTTGAATCGCTTGTCCGAAAGCGCACCCGAGCTACGCGAACCGTGGCCGAAGGAAGCGTTCAACGACCTGTTGGTATTGCTCGGGTCAGGACGCCGAGCGATCGCCGCGATCGAGGCGCTCGATCGGACCGGCCTGTGGGGTCGGCTGATTCCGGAATGGGGAGCCGTTCGTGATCTGCCGCCGCGCGATGCGGTGCACACGTGGACGGTCGACCGGCATCTCGTGGAAACCGCTGCGTACGCAAGTGCTTTGACGACACGTGTGGCCCGACCGGATCTGCTCGTCCTCGGCGCTTTGATCCACGACATCGGGAAGGGAAGGGGCGGAGACCACAGTGCGGTCGGCGCTGAACTCGCGACACAGATCGGGAATCGGCTGGGGCTGTGGCCTTCCGACGTTACGTTGCTGTCGAAAATGGTGCTCCATCACCTGTTGCTTCCGGACACAGCGACTCGTCGCGACCTCGACGACCCGGCCACCGTGGAGAAGGTCGTGCAGACCCTCGGATCGGACACTGTCCTGCTGGAGCTGCTGCACGCTCTCGCCGAAGCGGACTCGCTGGCGACCGGCCCTGGGGTCTGGGGTGATTGGAAGGCCTCACTTATCCGCGAACTGGTTCGGCGATGTCGCTTGGTCATGGCGGGGGAGAGCTTGCCGACTGCCGACCCCCTCGATCCCGCTCACATTGCTTTGGCGGAGAAAGGAGGAGTCCACGTCGATCTGCAGCCGACCGAGGGCTCACACACGTTCGTGGTGACCGTGATCGCTCCGGACAATCCTGGTTTACTGTCCGACGCAGCCGGCGTCTTGGCTCTGCAATCGCTGCGAGTGCTGTCGGCTTCGCTCGGGAGTCACGAGGGGACGGCCGTGAATTCCTTTGTGGTTGCACCGCTGTTCGGCTCACCGCCCCAGGCTGGTCTGATGCGTCAAGAAATCATTCGCGCGCAGGCAGGGGAGCTCGATCTGCTCGGCATGCTCGACGCGAAGGAACGTGATGCTCGACCAGTGAACCTGGGCGGCGAAGTCGATGCGGCCGTACCGGTTCTGTATGCGCAGGCTCCCCCGAGAGTCCTGTGGTTCGACGGGACCGAGCTTGGTCAGCTAGTTCTCGAATTGCGAGCCGAGGATCGACTGGGCTTGTTATCTCGACTGGCCAGCGCGCTCGAGCGCTGCGGTGCACACGTCCGCTGGGCGAGAGTGACAACATTGGGTACGTCGGTCATCGATGCGTTCTGCATCGATCTGGCCGGATCGGACAGCCGCGATACTCGCGAAGAAATCGAGCGTGCCGTGCTCGCGGTAGTTCCGGCGCCCGAACCACCGAAACCAACGGTGAAGCTGGAAGGGACCTGAACGCTGGTTCGGGTGGTCAGAGATCAATCCTCCGATGAGTAGTGATATTTCATAAAGATTCGGTTACGGTCGGTGCGGGCGAGATCAATTTGTTATATTTCACGCCACCGAACGAAAGAACGACTTCTGGTCGTTTTACGACGCTCGAGATTTATTCACGCCGACGACTGATGAGGTATTAACTGTGGGATCCCACCGGCGGTCGAACACGTATGTTCCGATCGAGATGGATATCGATGCACCGCGCGGGCGTCACAGGGCACACGTAGAGAAGAACGAAGCCGGACTTCGGGCCGCGACGATCGTTCTGGCTACCGGCGCGATCGTGGCGGGAGCTGCACAATTGGGGGCAGGTACCGCCGCCGCCGCCCCCGTACCGGAAGCCCCGACAGCAGGGTTGCCGTTCGAAATTCCGCAGAATATTCTTCCCGCGGGCTTCGAGTTGCCGCCGGGTGTGGAGATCCCGGACAACATCGGGCTCCCGCAAGGCCTTCAGCTTCCGGACACGTCGAACCTGCAGGGTTTCGGTCTTCCTGACGTCGGAGCCGCAGCCCAAGGCTTGATCAGGGGTCTCCAGCCGATCAAAGAGCGGGCTGTTCAGCCCGTATCAGGGGTCCTCACATCGTCATTCGGGTCACGTTGGGGTGCGCACCACGGCGGTCTCGATATCGCCGCTCCGGTTGGAACACCGATCTTGGCTGCGACCGACGGTCAGGTGACAGCAGCGGGACCGGCCTCCGGTTTCGGTCTGTGGGTAAAAGTGCTGCACGACGATGGCACCGAAACGGTCTATGGGCATATCAACGACTATTCGGTGACCCCCGGACAGCATGTGACTGCAGGTCAGCAGATCGCCACGGTGGGTAACCGCGGCGAATCCACCGGCCCGCACCTGCATTTCGAGGTCCACGATCCGAGTGGCGTGAAGGTCGATCCCGCCGAGTGGCTCTCCATGCGCGGAGTCTCGGTCACCTGGACCGACCCGGCAATCAACGCCTGATCTCGAAGGTCGTTTTCCGGCGTGCACAGCGCTGTAGAACCCTCGCCGAGAACATGAGGTAGTACCGGGCGCTAGTGTGGAGCCTGCTCTACACGACGTTCAGGCCCCATTCGCAATCGGCTCAGGAGTGCAATCGGTGTTCGAATCCCTTTCCGACAGGTTGACCGGGACCCTCAAAGACCTGCGTGGCAAGGGGCGTCTGTCGCCTGCCGATATCGATGCCACCGCCCGCGAAATTCGACTCGCCCTGCTCGAAGCCGACGTGGCGCTTCCAGTGGTGCGCGAGTTCATCACGCGAATCAAGACGCGTGCCAAGGGTGCAGAGGTTTCGGGTGCGCTCAATCCTGCCCAGCAGGTCGTCAAGATCGTCAACGAAGAACTCGTCGGGATTCTCGGCGGGGAGACCCGCCGACTGAGCTTTGCGAAAACACCTCCGACCGTCGTCATGCTGGCAGGCCTGCAGGGCTCCGGTAAAACCACACTTGCAGGCAAGCTCGCCAAATGGTTGAAGGACCAGGGGCACACGCCTCTTCTGGTCGCCTGCGATCTGCAGCGTCCGGGCGCCGTCAGTCAGCTCCAGATCGTCGGTGAACGCGCGGGCGCGACTGTGTTCGCTCCGCACCCAGGCACGTCCATCGGAGGCGGGGAGAACGAGCTGGGAGTCTCTGCCGCCGATCCTGTCGAGGTTGCTCGCGCCGGTGTTGCCGAGGCCCGGAGCAAGCAGTACGACATCGTGATCGTCGATACGGCCGGTCGGCTCGGAATCGATACCGAACTGATGAATCAGGCCGCAGGCATCCGAGATGCGGTCCAGCCGGACGAAACCCTGTTCGTCCTCGATGCGATGGTCGGCCAGGACGCCGTCAGCACGGCGCAAGCTTTCCGCGACGGTGTCGGTTTCACCGGTGTTGTGCTGACCAAGCTCGACGGTGATGCACGTGGCGGCGCTGCACTGAGTGTTCGCGAGGTGACCGGTGCCCCGATCATGTTCGCATCCACGGGCGAGAAGCTCGAAGACTTCGACGTGTTCCACCCCGAC
Source organism: Rhodococcus sp. 1168 (assembly GCF_002091955.1). Lineage (GTDB taxonomy): Bacteria > Actinomycetota > Actinomycetes > Mycobacteriales > Mycobacteriaceae > Rhodococcoides. The sequence goes on from NZ_MKKY01000072.1 coordinate 306,566, forward strand.
CGGATGGCCAGTCGAATTCTCGGAATGGGTGACGTCCTCAGCCTTATCGAGCAGGCAGAGCAGCATTTCGACGCGGAACAGGCCGAAGCGACCGCGAACAAGATCGGGTCGGGGCAGCTGACGCTGGACGACTTTCTCGAACAGATGATGGCCGTTCGCAAAATGGGCCCGATCGGCAATTTGCTCGGCATGCTTCCCGGCGCCGGCCAGATGAAGGAATTGGCCAATGTGGATGAGAAGCAGCTCGACCGCGTGCAGGCCATCATTCGTGGCATGACGCCACTCGAGCGCACCGACCCCAAAATTATCAATGCCTCCCGCAGGCTGCGGATCGCCAACGGATCCGGTGTCAAGGTTTCCGACGTCAACCAACTCGTCGATCGCTTCTTCGAAGCGCGGAAGATGATGTCGGCCATGGCAGGTCGCATGGGGATGCCGGGCGCTCGCAAGCAGGTCCGCAGCAAGAAGGGTAAAAAAGGCAAGAAGGGTGCTCGTGGCCCAACCCAGCCGAAGATACGTGGCGGCTTCCCGGGCATGCCGGGTGGCATGCCCGCCGGTATGCCTGATCTGTCCGGAATGCCCAAGGGCCTCGATCAGATGCCGCCGGGCCTCGAAGGCATCGACCTGTCCCAGCTGAAGCTGCCCAAGAAGTAGACCGGCATGGTCGGATTCAGAGTTCGGGGTCGGGTGCTGCCGTCCGAGGAACTCGTCGAACTGTGGATAGTGGATGGCCTCGTCTCGGTCGAACCGGTATTGGGTGCGCAGACGCTGTGCGAGGACGGCTGGATTCTCCCCGGACTCGTCGACGCGCACTGTCACGTCGGTATCAAGTACGGCGGCGGACACGAGGACCTTCCCGGCGCAGTCGAGCAGGCGAAGACCGAGCGTGATGTCGGAGCATTGTTGCTTCGCGATGCCGGATCTCCCATCGACACCCGAGAACTCGACGAGTACGAAGATCTGCCGCGGATCATTCGCGCTGGACGGCACATCGCCATGCCCAAGCGGTACATCCCGGGTTTGGCCGTCGATATCGAGGACGAATCGCAACTGCCGGAAGCTGTTGCGCAGCAGGCGCGATCGGGTGACGGGTGGGTCAAGCTGGTCGGTGACTGGATCGACAGAAGCGTCGGGGACCTCAGGCCGCTGTGGGACGAGGCGATTCTGAAAAAGGCAATCGATGCAGCGCACGCCGAAGGTGCGCGAGTTACCGCGCATGTGTTCGGTGAGGACGCGTTGCCCGGCTTGATCGGGGCCGGGATCGACTGCATCGAGCACGGTACCGGGCTGACGGATGCCACGATCGAGCAAATGGTCGAGCATGGAACCGCCCTCGTTCCGACGCTGATCAACATCGAGACGTTTCCCGATATAGCGGCTTCGGCCGGCAAGTATCCGGTCTACGCGCGACACATGCGGGAACTGCACGGTCGAGTGGCGTCGACCATCGGACGAGCACACGATGCCGGTGTACCGATCTTCGCGGGGACCGATGCGGGGGGATCCATTCGGCATGGACGGATTGCCGAGGAAGTGCAGGCTCTCGAACGCGTGGGAATGACCGCGACCGAAGCCCTGGGAGCTGCGTGCTGGGACGCTAGATCGTGGCTCGATCATCCCGGACTAGAGCACGGAGCGTCAGCCGATCTGCTGATCTACACGGCGGATCCACGCAGGGGACCGGATGTGCTGTCGGCGCCCGACGTCGTAGTGATTCGTGGTGTGCCGATCGAACGGAAATGACCCGGCCGGGTCCGAGCGACCCCGAGAATCTTCCGCCGAGTTGGGCCGGGATGGCCCCGATGAACGCTGTTCATCATCAGAGCACCGAGTACTCGGATCGCTACTGGCGGGCCGAGTCGCTGGCTGCGAAACGGCAAGACGGTCAGAGATGGGGAATTCCAGCAGCGGCGGCCGTACTTGTCCTCAACCTTGCAGGCTTCCTCGCGTTGCCTTGGTTTATCGACACCGACTCGTCGCCCGCATACGTTCTGGCGATCATGATTCCCAGTGTTCTGGCTGCGAGCCTTGCATTCGTGATCACCGCGCGCCGAGGAAACGGCCCCGTCCTCGATTTCGGTCTGCCGACCTCGCTTTCCGAATGGGGAGTTCAGGTTCGATCAGGAATCGCCTGGGGTGCCGCTGCCTTGGCTGGTGGCCTGTTACTCGCGCTGCTCATCTTGGCTCGTACCGATCTCGAGAACGAATCACCACTCGGAAATCTGGTCGCCATACCTACACCCTGGAAAGTCGCGTTGGTGGCGTGGATCTGGATCGGCGCCCCGTTCTGCGAGGAAGTGATGTTCCGGGGGATGCTGTGGGGTGCGCTCGAACGGCGTGTAGCGCCGATGAGGATGTCTTGGTTGGGAAACAGATGGGTCGTTCTGGTGGTCACGGCAGTGATGTTCGCGCTGTGGCATCGCGAAGGATGGCGTTTCGTAGTATTGGTGTGGGGCGGATTCGCTATCGGCATCGCCCGAATGCGGACCGGTTCGGTAGTGGCATCCACCACCGCTCACTCGGTGAACAACACCCTGCCGGCGCTGGCGATTCTCTCTCTGGCAGAATAAGCAGCTGTTCGCCCGTCCAACGGTTACGTACCGCACGGCGGTCACAACACCTCCATCGCAAAACCGGGTGCGCATCCCAAGCGCACCGCAGAATTGCGGCGTGACCAACTCGAAAGGCTCTATTTTTCATGGCTGTCAAGATAAAGCTCATGCGTATCGGCAAGATCCGCACCCCGCACTACCGCGTCGTCATCGCTGACTCTCGCACTCGCCGCAACGGCCGTGCGATCGAGACCATCGGCAAGTACGAGCCCAAGCAGGACCCCAGCATCATCGACATCGATTCCGAGCGCGCGCAGTACTGGCTCGGAGTCGGCGCTGTCCCTACCGAGCCCGTCGAGGCACTGCTGAAGATCACCGGTGATTGGCAGAAGTTCAAGGGCCTTCCGGGCGCCGAGGGCACGCTCCGCTTCGCTGAGGCCAAGCCGTCCAAGCTGGACCTCTTCAACGCTGCTTTGGCTCAGGCCGACGCCGAGCCGCTCGGCGACGCTACGACCGCCAAGAAGAAGAAGGCTCCGAAGGCCGACGAGGCTGCAAAGGCCGATGAGACGGCCAAGGCCGACGATTCAGCTGCGGCCGAGACCGCAGAAGCTCCGGCCGCCGAGGCTGCTGAGAAGTGAGTGCCGTTGTCGCCGACGCCGTCGAACATCTTGTTCGTGGCATCGTCGCCAATCCTGACGACGTACGCGTCGAACTGATCACCGGACGTCGTGGGCGCACCGTGGAAGTTCACGTACACCCAGACGATCTGGGTAAGGTCATCGGACGCGGCGGTCGGACGGCAACTGCGTTGCGTACCTTGGTATCCGGAATCGGCGGTCGCGGCATTCGCGTCGACGTCGTCGATACCGATCAGTAGGTAAACTCGCAATGGAGCTCGTAATCGGTCGTGTCGCCAAGTCGCACGGCGTCAAAGGTGAAGTGGTCGTCGATGTTCGCACCGACGAACCGGACGAACGCTTTGCTGTAGGAACGGTGCTGCACGGGCGCAAGCCGCGAGCATCGACCGATACAACCGAGTACACGGTGGAAGCCGCCCGGGACCACTCCGGGCGGCTTTTGCTGCGCTTGAAAGGCGTCGATGACCGCAGCGTGTCCGACGCTCTTCGAGGCACACTGTTCGTGATCGATTCCAAAGATCTGCCGGCCTCGGCGGACGATGACGACGAATTCTATGATCATGAGCTCGAGGGTCTTTCGGTCCGTCTGTCCGACGGTACGGTCATCGGTACGATCCGAGAGGTGCTGCACTCGGCGGCGGGAGAGTTGTTGTCCATCCGCCCCGCCGACGGCAGCCGCGCGGAGTTACTCGTGCCGTTCGTTGCCGCGATCGTGACGTCGGTCTCGCTTGCCGACGGCGTCGTCGTGATCGATCCGCCCGAGGGCCTACTGGACCCGGAGTAGCGCGGTGCAACTCGATATCGTCACGATATTTCCCGAGTACCTGACACCCCTTCGAGCTGCTTTGCTGGGCAAGGCAATCGACAAGGGGCTGGTCTCGGTGGGGGTTCACGATCTGAGGTCGTGGACCCACGACGTGCACAAAGCCGTCGACGATTCGCCCTACGGTGGTGGCCCAGGAATGGTCATGAAACCCACTGTCTGGGGTGATGCACTCGATGACGTACTCGCAGACGATTCACTATTGGTAGTTCCGACGCCTGCTGGTGTGCCCTTCACTCAGCGAACCGCCGAGCGGTGGGCAGGAGAACGTCATCTGGTGTTCGCGTGTGGCCGGTACGAAGGCATCGATCAGCGAGTCTTCGACGACGCAGCTCGACGCGTGCGCGTCGAAGAAGTGAGTATCGGTGATTACGTTCTCATCGGCGGCGAGGCCGCGGTCCTGGTGATGAGTGAGGCCGTTGTACGGCTCCTGCCGGGTGTGCTCGGCAATCAGCAATCGCACCAACAAGATTCGTTCTCCGATGGATTGCTCGAAGGACCCAGTTACACCAGGCCGGTGAATTGGCGTGGACTCGAGGTTCCCGAGATACTTCTCTCCGGCGACCATGCGCGGATCGCAGCGTGGCGCGCCGAGCAGTCCCTCCGACGTACCACCGAGCGGCGACCGGATCTCTTGTCGGACTGAACCGTTCGGGTCAGGCGATCGGCTGGCCGCCGATCGCGCCTTCCGGAAACAGCATCGTCACGACACCGGTGAGCGTGTCGCGAGCGTGCTGAGCGCTACTGTCGTCGGTGACGTCCACGACCGCGGTGTCCGGATAGTGCTCCATATCGTCCTCGTAGTGAATCTCCTCGCGGGAAACGAATGCCAACACGTAGCGATTGTCGACGCCTACTGTGCCCGTCGAGAGATGGATCCACCGGTCGGCGATGCAGCACATCCACCCCTGTTTGACCGCGTAGACCGGCTCGGCTGGTAGGCCGTCGACAATTCCGAAATGCTGGTGATACCCGTCGGTGGCCACCGGAGCCGATTGTCGAAGAAGCCCGATCATCGTTGCGGTCGACGCAGGTGAGAGTCCGCCGACGCCGTCGAGCAGCTGTGTGTAATAGGCAACGAGGTCGGCAGCGGTCGACATCGTGTTCCACCACAGGCCGTCCCACGGTGGTGTGGTCGCCGCCAATCCGTAGCGCTCGGCCACGCGCGTGATGATCTCGGACCCGCCGTACTTGTCCCACAAGTAGTTTGCGGCAAAGTCGTCTGAAGACTCCAGCATCGTCGTCATCGACTCCAGGTCTTCTTCGGCAACCGGGACCTGGCTGACATCCGCCCCGTGCAGTACGTCGTCGGCGATGAAAAGCTTCGATACCGAGGCTGTTTCGATCGGTTCGGCATCGCCGCTGGCAAAGTACGCACCGGTCTCGCGGTCGAGGAAAGCGAAATCGACCTCCGCGCCGCGCCCGATCGCGGACGCTACGGCTTCGGGTATACGCGACTCGATGGACATGTCATCGACGGTGGCCGTGTCGGGGAAGGGTGACTCGGAAGTATCGCTCTCGAGCGCGGCTGGAGTGTCGTCGGGGGCACTGCATCCAGTGAAAAGAATCGATACTGCGGCGACAAGGACCGTGAAAGACATCGCCAGGACTTGCATCGGCCTGGACATGTCTGCAATCTCCCACGATGGTCACTGGTGTTCTTGTCACAGAGTAGCGGTAGGGTCCAACGCCGTGACGACTGCTCTGAAATCTGTGAACAAGCGCATAGCCGAAGAACTCGACGTTCGCGAGGAGCAGGTCCGCGCGGCCGTGGATCTGCTGGACGGTGGTTCGACCGTTCCGTTCATCGCTCGGTATCGGAAAGAGGTCACCGGCAGCCTCGACGACGCCCAGCTCCGTCAACTCGACGAGCGTCTGCGCTACCTCCGCGAACTCGACGAGCGACGTGACGCGGTCATCGAGTCGATTCGATCCCAAGGCAAGCTCGACGAGCCACTCGAGCAGTCCCTGATGTCGGCCGAGACGAAAGCCCGAGTCGAGGACATCTACTTGCCGTTCAAGCCGAAGCGCAGAACAAAGGCTCAGATCGCGCGGGAGGCCGGGCACGAGCCTGTTGCCGACGCACTCATCTCCGATCCGAATACCGACCCGGCGCAGTACGACACCGAGCAACTCGACGGTGCACGCGCGATCCTCGTCGAACGTTTCGCGGAGGATCCGGACCTGGTTGGCGAACTCCGTGAGCTCATGTGGACACGCGGCAAGTTGACGGCGTCCGTCCGTAAGGGCAAGGAGAACGAGGGCTCCAAATTCGCGGATTATTTCGAATTCTCCGAACCCTTCACCAGCTTGCCTTCGCACCGGATTCTCGCTGCGCTGCGCGGAGAGAAGGAGGAGATTCTCTCCCTGAGCCTCGAACCGGAGCACGAGGAAACTCAGCCTGGCGTTCCTACGGTTTACGAAGGGCGCATCGCGAAGAAGTTCGACATCGCCGATCGTGGCCGTGCCGGTGACCGCTGGCTCCTCGACACAGTGCGTTGGGCGTGGCGGACCAAACTTCTGGTGACCATGGCAATCGACGTTCGGATGCGCCTTCGGCAGTCCGCCGAAAAGGACGCGGTGGACGTGTTCGCGTCCAACCTGAAGGACTTGTTGCTCGCAGCTCCTGCAGGTAACCGTTCGACGATGGGTCTCGATCCAGGATTCCGGACAGGCACCAAAGTTGCAGTGGTGGACTCGACGGGCAAGGTCGTCGACTACGACACGATCTATCCGCACAAGCCTCAGGGAAGATGGGATCAGGCGCTCGCGACCCTGGCGGCATTGGCCTCGAAGCACTCGGTTCAGTTGATCGCAATCGGAAACGGCACGGCCTCACGTGAAACCGACGCGCTCGCGGCGGAGCTCATTGCCAAATACCCCGCGGCAGGATTGACCAAGATCGTTGTTTCCGAAGCAGGCGCATCGGTGTACTCGGCATCGGCGTACGCCTCGAGCGAGTTGCCCGAGCTGGACGTGACTATTCGGGGCGCGGTCTCCATCGCACGACGGCTCCAAGATCCGTTGGCGGAACTGGTGAAGATCGATCCGAAATCCATCGGGGTCGGCCAGTACCAGCACGACATTTCAGAGGCATTGTTGGCCAGGTCCCTCGGTGCCGTAGTGGAAGATGCAGTGAACGCCGTCGGGGTCGACGTCAACACGGCGTCCGTTCCGCTGTTGTCCAGGGTGTCGGGAATTGCCGGCTCGCTCGCCGAAAGCATTGTTGCCCACCGTGATCAACACGGTCCTTTCGTCAGTCGATCCAAGCTCAAGGATGTCGCACGGCTCGGTCCGAAGGCGTTCGAGCAGTGTGCAGGATTCCTACGCATCGTCGACGGGGACGATCCGCTCGATCGGTCGAGCGTCCACCCCGAGGCTTATCCAGTAGTTCGGCGCATCGTCGACACAGCCGGGGTAGGGGTACGCGAGGTGATCGGCAACAGCACATTGCTGCGCACACTCGATCCACGAAAGTTTGCCGACGATCGATTCGGCCTCCCTACCGTCACGGACATCATCGCCGAACTCGAGAAGCCGGGTAGGGATCCGCGTCCGGAGTTCAAGACCGCGACATTCGCGGCAGGTATCGAGAAGGTCGCGGATCTGAAGCCGGGGATGACGCTCGAAGGCGTCGTGACGAACGTCGCGGCATTCGGCGCTTTCGTCGATGTCGGCGTCCATCAGGACGGCTTGGTGCACGTTTCGGCGTTGTCGCACAACTTCGTCAAGGATCCTCGAGAGGTCGTCAAGTCGGGGCAGGTGGTCAAGGTCAAGGTCATGGAGGTCGATATCGCTCGTCAGCGCATCGGCCTGAGCTTGCGCCTCGACGACGAGCCCGGTGCCGGATCGAAGGACAAGTCTCGTGGCGGTCAGTCGGATCGGCGCCAAGGGGGGCCACGCAGGGAAGGCCGCGTAGGTGACAATCGCGGAGGTGACAATCGCGGAGGGTCTGGCCGCCAAGCCAGTACTCCCGCAGGTGGCTCGATGGCAGACGCGCTCCGTAACGCAGGATTCGGAAAGTAGAGTTCGGCTCGGTAGCGAAGCTCAGCATCGGCGTGTTCGACCGATGTGAAGCGGGCCGTAGAAGGAAGGGTGGGCCACGGTGAGTGAGTGGCTGGAACGGGAGATCATCGAGGACGGACGACTCCCTCTCCTGTGCTTCCTCATCGGTTTCTTGGTCGGGTTCGCGGCCATTCGACTCAGCGTCCGATTGATCCGGGCGCAGGTGAAGTGGTGGCCGGGAAACATCACTCCCGGTGGTCGGCATATCCATCACGTCGTATTTGGGGTCGTGCTGATGCTCGTCGCCGGGGTTGCTCTCATCACGGTGTACGAGGACGGAAGTGCCGAGACAGGCGCTGCACTCGCTTCGTTGTTCGGAGTCGGTGCGGCGCTTGTGCTCGACGAGTTCGCGTTGATCTTCTACCTCGAGGATGTCTACTGGTCCGAACAAGGCAGAACGTCGATCGATGCGGTGTTCGTCGCGACGGCGGCAACAGGGTTGCTTCTGCTGGGATTTCACCCACTCGAACTCTTGAACGTCACCGATATTCGCCGAGACCCCAACCCCTGGGTCAGGGTTGGGTACGCATCTTTGGCCCTCTTCCACCTTGCCGTCTGCGCGGTCGTCGTGCTGAAGGGGAAGATCTGGACAGGGTTGATCGGGTTGTTCGTAGCGCCGATTCTCTACGTCGGCGCTATCCGGCTGAGCCGACCAGGAGCGCCGTGGGCACGCTGGTATTACACCAGCAGGCCCAAGCGGATGGCGCGTGCACTTCGGCGCGAGCGCACGATCAGACGGCCGACGATCAGGGCGAAGGTCTACCTTCAAGACTTGATCGCCGGGAAGCCCAGCATCGGCCACGCCGTCGAAGCGACGGAATACGAACTGGACAGGACGGTTCGTCCGGCACCACCTCCGGTGCCTGTTCCCTCTGCAGAGTGACGCGATTTCGTAACCAGGGTCTCTTTCTGGCACAATAGGCGGGTTGCCTGTGCAAGGCACAACCCTAATCGGAGTACGAACCAGCCGAGTTCCGTTCGCGGGGCCGCTCGGTTCCTCTGCTCGTGCGAAGAACGCAAGGATGGACCTACCGATGAACACTCTGGACTTCTTGGACAACAAGTCGCTTCGCAGCGACCTTCCTGACTTCCGCCCAGGCGACACGTTGAACGTGCACGTCAAGGTTATCGAAGGCTCGAAAGAGCGCATTCAGATCTTCAAGGGCGTCGTGATTCGTCGCCAGGGTGGTGGCGTTCGTGAGACGTTCACCGTCCGTAAGGTCTCTTTCGGTGTCGGCGTCGAGCGCACCTTCCCGGTTCACAGCCCGAACATTGCCGAGTTCGAGGTTCTGACTCGTGGCGATGTGCGCCGCGCGAAGCTCTATTACCTCCGTGATCTTCGTGGCAAGGCTGCCAAGATCAAGGAAAAGCGCTGATTGCGGTCACTTCCGCCCAGCTTCGAAAAGCGCCGCATCGCCCCTCGGGTCGGTGCGGCGTTTTCTTGTTCTCATCACCGTTGCTCGTTTCCTCGGCACGCGGCGGTGCACTGTTCGAAGCTCGGACAGACTGCGGCTGATAAACACACGAAGACTGGGGCTAATCTAGTGCCGTGGCAGATTCCCAGCAGGATCCGAACCGGCCGTCCGACTCGCACAGTGAGAAGTCGGAAGAGACGCGTCGTGAGAAGAAGCCTCGATCCTTCTGGCGTGAACTGCCGATACTGATACTCGTCGCGTTGGTTCTGAGCTTTCTGCTCCAGACATTCGTTGCACGCGTGTATCTGATTCCGTCCGAATCGATGGAACCGACACTGCATGGCTGCGCTGGTTGCACCGGGGACCGCATCGTCGTGGAGAAGATCGGTTATCGGTTCGGAGACCCCAAGCCGGGCGACGTCATCGTCTTCCGCGGTCCAGACTCGTGGAACAGCGAATTCACCTCCCTCAGGTCTTCGAACGCGATAATCCGTGGCGCCGAGGAAGTCGGCTCGCTGATCGGTGTCGTCGCACCGGACGAAAACGATCTCGTCAAACGAGTGATCGCCACCGGGGGGCAGACCGTGGAGTGCTGCGACGCTCAGGGACGTGTGCTGGTGGACGGTAAGCCGCTCGACGAACCCTATATTCAGATGGACTTCCCGTTCACCCCTGACGTCATGACCTGCGATACCGAGCTGAAGTCCGGTCGGTGCTTTTCGCCCGTCACCGTGCCCGAGGGCAACGTCTGGGTCATGGGTGACAATCGAAGCAATTCGGCCGATTCGCGGTTCCATGTCTCGGACGAACTGATGGGGACCGTGCCGATCGACAACGTGATCGGCAAGGCGTTCCTCATCGCGCTGCCGCCATCGCGGTTCGGCACCCTCGACTCGCCGGACATCCAAGGACAGTGAGCTGAACACAGGCAATGAGTAGTACGAGTCGATCACGAGGCCGTCCGCCGTGGCCACCGCGTCCTGTCATTCGTCGTTCTTCGGGGTTGCGGACGATGGAGTCCGCACTCGACCGCAATGGACTGGGCCCGGTGGCAGGTGTCGACGAAGCCGGGCGGGGTGCGTGTGCCGGCCCGCTTACTGTCGCCGCCTGCGTGCTCGGCGGAAAAGCGCACCCCGCGCTGGCTGATCTGAACGATTCGAAAAAGCTGACCGAGAAGCGCCGTGAGGAGCTGTTTCCGAAGATCCAACGGTTGGCGCTCGCCTGGAGCGTGGTGTTCATCGAAGCCGAAGAGATCGATCGAATCGGCGTCCATGTCGCCAACATCGAGGGAATGCGACGAGCTGTGGCAGGTCTTTCGATGATGCCCGGATATGTTCTGACCGACGGATTTCGGGTTCCTGGACTGCCGGTTTCGTCGCTCCCGGTGATCGGCGGCGACGCGACCGCCGCCTGCATCGCGGCGGCCAGCGTTCTCGCCAAAGTATCGCGCGACCGAGTGATGGTCGAGATGGATGCAGAAATCCCTGGTTACGGCTTCGCCTTGCACAAGGGGTACAGCACCAGAGCTCACGCGGTAGCGATGTCCGAACTTGGACCATGCTCCCAACACCGAATGTCGTACGCGAATGTCGTGGCCGCCGCGGCAGGCAGGACCGACGAAGTAGCGTCGGTCCTGGGCCGAATGGACTGCGATGGACGCAATGCGCGATGATTGAACTTCATGCCAGCCGACGGAGGATGAGAAGAACCGATGAGCGCCGAGGATCTCGAAAAGTACGAAACCGAGATGGAGCTCTCGTTGTATCGGGAGTACCGGGACATCGTCGGTCAGTTCAACTACGTGGTCGAGACTGAGCGCCGGTTCTATCTCGCCAACTCCGTCGAACTCATTCCCCACAACGCGGACGGCGAGATCTATTTCGAGTTGCGCATGTCCGATTCCTGGGTTTGGGATATGTACCGGCCGGCTCGTTTCGTCAAGCATGTTCGCGTGATCACGTTCAAGGACGTCAACATCGAGGAACTCGAGAAGACCGACCTGCGTTTGCCCGAGTAGAGCATTTCCCGTGTCGGTAACACTGTGGTTGCTGTTGATCGCGGCCGGTACCTATCTCGTCGGCCGGCGACGCTCGCGCAAGACTCTCGTCATGTGTGCTCAATTGATCGGCGCAGCCGCGCTGTGCTTCGTACTCGGTCAGGTTTTGTGGTCGATTGTGCAGCAGTAGCTAGTCGGCACAATAAATCGCCGCAATCGGTCGTTGAATAGTGTGAGAGTCAATTCCACATCGTATGCACGGCAAGGGGATTGACCGCTCGCTACTTTTGTGGGCGACTCGAAATCGGCTGTATTTGCTCGATATGAAAGCTGAAACGTTGCTGTGGATTTCTGTCCAATGTTGGGAGAATGAGCCAATTGGTGGTAGAAACGGCTCTATAAGCACTTCCCCCGACTGTTAGAGGTTCGGACATGGCACGCAAGACACTCGTCCAAATGATCGATGATGTCGACGGTTCGGTCATCAAGGACGGACAGGGTGAGACCATCGAATTCAGTATCGGTGGCAATCAGTACAGCATCGACCTGAACCTGAAGCATGCAAACGAACTGCACGAGCAGTTGGCATTCTGGATCGAGCATTCAGAAAAAGTATCGGGTCGTCGAGCACGCAAGACTTCACCGGCCTCCGCTCGTGGCAAGGTCGATCTGCAGGACATTCGCGCATGGGCTCGGGAAAATGGTTATGACGTGAGCGCACGCGGTCGAATCAGCCAGGACGTGCAAGCAGCATACGAAGCAGCGCACTGAGTTCATCCCCCTTCGGGATTTCATCTACGTAGCTGGACTTCGAGCAATGCCCCGACCGAGAAGGTCGGGGCATTGCTTTGTTTGTGGTGCCTTCTGGGGTGTAGTGCCATGCACATGGGTACGACACGTAGGCCCCCCGACGAGTTGATTATCAGTGGTAGTCCACAGGTGATTCGTTTGTAAACAGGGTGATTCACGAGCAGCGGGGATGCGAATTCTCGGTTCGTTGTTGGCGCATCGTCGGTCGCGGGTTCGGCAGATCGGCGAACCGACGACCGTGGGGGAGTGCGATGTCCAATTCGGACTTGGGGGCGCGCGGGGAGGCTTTGGCCGCTCTGCGCCTGGTCGATAGCGGAATGGAAATAGTCGAGAGAAATTGGCGATGCCGGTACGGGGAACTCGACATAGTTGCGCGTGATGGCGAAGTTTTCGTCTTCGTCGAAGTGAAGACCCGTTCGGGGACTGGCTACGGAACACCGGCAGAGTCGGTGACGTACGCAAAACAGCAGCGGATACGTAAGCTCGCGCTGGCCTGGCTGGAGGACCGTGACAGCCCCTGGGTAAGACTGCGTTTCGACGTGGTCGCCATCATGATCGCGCGGGGTGCCGATCCGGTCGTGACACATTTGCGCGGGGTGTTCTGATGGCACTGGGCCGCGCATTTTCGGTGGCCGTGTCCGGTGTGGATGGCCAAGTAGTGGAGATCGAAGCAGATATCGGTCGCGGATTGCCGGGAATTCATTTGGTCGGACTCCCGGACACAGCGTTGAACGAGTCACGAGATCGAGTGAAAGCGGCCGTAACGAATTCTGGCAATAGTTGGCCGGATTCTCGGGTAATTCTGGCACTGTCCCCGGCTACTCTGCCGAAAGTCGGCTCCGTCTACGACCTCGGCCTTGCGTTGGCGGTTCTGGATGCAGCCCGACAGATCCCGCGGCGATCGCTCGAAAGAACCGTGTTCCTGGGCGAATTGGCATTGGACGGACGCCTTCGTCCGGTTCGCGGCGTCCTGCCGGGTGTGTTGGCTGTCAAACGTGCGAGGTGGTCACGAGTGGTGGTGCCGATGACGGCACTGGCCGAAGCCGGCCTTGTCGACGGTATCGAAGTGCTAGGGGCAGGTTCGTTGAAAGAAGTCGTCGAATGGTTGCGAGGGGAAGTCGAACTGAGCCGACCGATTCCCGGGCAATTCGGGCAAGACGTGGCATATCCGGATATGAGCGAGGTAGTAGGCCAGTCCGAGGCCAGGTGGGCATTGGAAGTCGCTGCGGCCGGTGCGCATCACGTAATGCTGACCGGACCTCCGGGGATCGGCAAGACGATGTTGGCACAACGACTTCCAGGAATTCTCCCACCCTTGACCGAATCGGAGGCATTGGAGGTGACCGCAATTCATTCGATTGCCGGATTGTTGACCACAGAGCGGCCGTTGATTTCTTCGCCTCCTTTCATCGCGCCGCACCATTCGACGTCGGTGAGTGCGCTCGTCGGCGGTGGAACCGGAATGGCGAAGCCAGGTGCAGTCAGTCGAGCGCATCGGGGTGTCCTGTTTCTCGACGAATGCGCCGAGATGGGCCTGAAAGTGTTGGAGGCTTTGAGAACTCCACTGGAGGACGGTGAGATCAGGATTGCTCGACGAGATGGAGTGGCTCGGTATCCGGCACGGTTTCAATTGGTGTTGGCTGCGAATCCGTGCCCATGTGCGCCCGCCAGAAATGTCGATTGTGTTTGTGCGCCCATGGTTCGGCGAAAGTACCTCGGCAAGCTGTCCGGTCCGCTTCTCGACCGCGTCGATCTTCGTATCGCCATGATGGGAGTCACGACCGGTGCATTGACGGACGAGCTCGGAGAGACCACCGAGCATGTGCGCGCTCGGGTCATCGCTGCACGCGAGCAGGCAGCCGAACGTTGGCGCGAATACGGGTGGCGGACGAATGCCGAAGTTCCTGGACCGGCGCTGCGGCAGAAGTTCACACTCTCACGTGAAGCGTTGGTTCCGGTCGAGAGAGCGCTTCGTAATGGTTCGCTCACTGCTCGAGGTGCGGATCGTGCACTACGCGTTTCCTGGACTTTGAACGATCTGGCGGGGGGAGTCATGCCGGGCATCGCAGAGGTCGGAGCCGCTTTGGACTTTCGGGACAGGGGGACGAAGTGACTACGCACGATCCACGGCGCCTGGCTTGGGCGTACCTCTCGCGTGTTGCTCAGGGGCCGCATCGAGTACTTCGTGACTTCGCAGCCGACGCAGGTCCCGAAGGTGCCGCCGATGCCGTCTCCCGTGGGGCACTCGGTGAGCGACTACAGGTCCGCTCGCACATCGACACTGCACGCGCGGACCTCGATCTTGTTGCATCTCAGGGTGGTCGGCTCATCACCCCCGATGACGACGAGTGGCCGATGTGGAAACTACTCGCGTTCGACGGCGCTGGGATGCCGGTGGGTACCGGTCAGTGTGCGCCGTTGGCGTTGTGGGTTCTCGGCGCAGTTTCGGTGGCGGAGTTGACCGATCGAGCCGTGTCGATCGTCGGTACACGTGCGGCCACGTCGTACGGCGAGCACGTGACTGCCGAGATTGCCGGAGATTTGGCAGTCGACGGTTGGACGATCATATCGGGGGCGGGACTGGTTCTATAGCCAGTCAACTGTTGTTGGTAAGCTATTGTTAACTGACAGGGTAGGGATTTGACCGACAAGGTGTGGCGGGTTTTTCAATACGACCACGAGCGGCTTTGGCCTGACGTGCCGTTCAAACTGTCCGGTGACAGGCCGGACCTGGCGACGTGGGCACGAGACATGGGAATGCGAAATCGTCAGCGTTTCCTGATCGGTCCATCCGGATATCCTGACCTTCGGGTGAACGCGTTCTTAGCGTCACCGAGGATGCGAAGTCTGGCGGAGACGACCCAGCGTGACTATGCTCACTCGCTAGCTCTATGGCTGAACTTTCTGCATGCTACGGATCAGATCTGGTGGGAAGCCGGTGAAGACGATGCCGAAGAATTCAAATTTTGGCGATTGACCGACCCACAGAACGATCAGCCTGTGGGGACCTCGGCCTTCAGCAAAGACCTCGCCGCTTGCAAAAAGTTCTACACCTGGATCGGCGGACGGTATCCAGCCGTTGCCGATCCGTTCGCGCAAGTCTCGTTCCCCGTCGCCAGGCGCGGAGCTGACGTCAAGTGGCTCGACCCGGCGGCGGTTGCGCGGTGGCGGGACCTGGGGCTGCGCGGGCGACTGCCATCAGGTCGCCGGGACCGGTCGTGGCGGGGGCGTCACGAGCAACGCGACGCAGCGTTCGTCGACGGTTTGTATGGCACTGGGCTGCGACTGACCGAATGGGCAAGTGTGACGCTGCCTGAGCTGCCTGCTCTAGAGTTCGGTCGAGGTTACTACCGGTGCGAGTTGGCGGACATGTGTGCCAAAGGCGGAAACGGTCACTCGTATTGGATCCCCCGCGCGGCTCTGACCGCAGTCCGGGCATACACGGAGGGGGTAAGGGCCCGGGCGGTGCGTCAGGCGCAGGCTGCAGGCCGCTACGAGCGGCTTCCGGGAATACAGGTTGTTGCCGGCGAGCCAAGCCGTGGGTCCGTGACTGTGCCCAATCGGGCAGGGGGGACAGCGACCCGGCCGTGGGCGCTAGTCCGGCCGATTCAGCGGCGTACGCTGTTCCGGTCTACGCCGGCGGGTCTGGAGCCATTGTGGTTGTGGCTCAACGAGGACGGGACGCCGCGGGACCCGCATGGTTGGCATCACACATTCGAGGCGGCCAACCGCAGGATCGCTGGGTTGGGGCTGGACGGGTTTACATGTACTCCCCATATGCACCGCCACAGCTTTGCGCTTCGCTGGTTCTCCATTGGCAAGCTGGTTCGGGGCCACCAGATGGCAAATTTGACGGAAGACCAGACAAACGACTTCTGTGACCAGTTTGGCGACACTTGGCACCTAGTGCAAACGATGCTAGGACACAAACGAGTGGAGACGACAAAAGATGTGTATCTGGAGCCGTTTCGGCGGTTGGAGGTGGAGCAGCTGCTTGCTCATTCCGAGGGTTTCCCCGTGGCGCGGTTCATGGCGGAAGCGTTCGCTTCCCATCCCCGTGTACGCACCGACCCGCTAGCGGGCGCCCAGTGAGTCCGCGAGGCCGAAAGGCCATTTACCCCAACCGCGGCGGGTCCACGACCGACCGAGGCATTTTGCCTGGGACTGGTCTAGTCGTACGGTGCTTCTCCCAAGATGGCAAGCTACAGCGCGACTTCGACTTCGCCGAGCTGACGGTATCGCCGCAGCTCCAGGCGGCGCTGGCAGGCGCGTTCGCTCAACGCGTTGGACCGAAGAAGGGTCTGACAAGGATGTTGTCGATAGCCACGCCATTCCGGGTGTCTCGGCATTTCAGCTACTACCTGGCGCAGCTGGCGCGGCCGCCGACGCAGGTGGAGCACTTGGCGCCGGAACACGTGGACGGCTACTTGGCTTGGCGTTCACAGCAGACCACAGGTCTCAATGATGAGGCGCGGGAGATCAAGACGATGCTTTTACTGGTCGACGGAATCAACGCGGAACTAGTGGTTAGGTGCAGGGAGCCGAATCCGCGGCGGGTTCGAGTCGAGGAAAACCGCAAGCAAAGCTACAGCCGGGAGGAGTTCAAGCGGATAGCTGACGCGGCCCGGTCAGACCTGCGGACCGCCGCTGCGAGGCTCCGCGTCAACCGTGAGCTGCTCACCCGCTATCGGGTTGGAGAGCTAGCAGATCCGGACCGACGGCTAGAGCTTTTGGATTTCGTGGAACGTCAAGGTGATGTCCCGCGCAGGGCCGGTCAAGGAAAGTGGCTGGAAGAAAGACAGGTCCCTATGCCATGGGTGCAGAGGTGCGGCACGGTCGCCGAGGTGGTGTCCGGTGCACATCTGACTGTTAACGAGGCGATGGCTGGGGCGATCCTCTTGGGTGTGATGACGGGGGAAAACCCGAGCGTGCTTTTGGCTACCCAATCGGCGCATCATCGGGCCGACGGCTACGCAGGAGGGCCGGCCACGGCGATCGTGGACGCGATCAAGCCGCGTCGGGGCCGTAGGGCCCACATGAACCTAGCAATGTCGCAGGTGCCGGACTGGATCAGCATCCCGGAAGACCCATCGGAGCTCTCCACCCGCGATGAGCTACACACGCCTTTTGGGGTCTATGCGCTGATGCATGAGTTGACCGCAGCCTCGCGGCGATTGACCGGCTCGGACAAGCTGTTCTTGGCCTACCACGGTAAAGGTGGCGGGAAAAGCGGAAACGGGCGAGGGCTTCGGCCGCTGGACCCGACCTTCTCATGGTATTCCATGGCGAAATGGTCGGAGCAGAAAAAGCTGAGGGCCGATCCCGACCCAAAAGCTGCCGACGCCGGGGAGGCTGCTGAGCCCACGGTGCTTCAAGCAAGGCTGGATAGGATCCGACTAACCTACCTGGAGCTGCATCAGGTACCGGTCGCGCACACAGAGCAGACCTTTGCGAGCGACTACCTAGGTCGCAACCGCGGTAACCGCGCGGAGTATCAGAAGGTAGTTGCGGATGCTCTGAACGAAGAGGTCAGCAAGGCTCGTGCTCGGGGGGTCATGGCCACTTTGAGCAAGGACGATCTTAAGGCGGCCCGCGCTGATATCGGTTCCGCGGCCCGTGATTTCGGAGTCAGCGCTGTCACCCTCAAGAAGTTGGTCGAAGGTCAGCTGGACACGGTGATGAACGGCTGCGTCGATAACGAGGACAGCCCGAACTCGCCGACCGGGCAGCCCTGCCGCGCCTCATTTATGGCGTGCCTGGACTGCCCCTGCGCCAGAGCGCTGCCCAACCACCTGCCGATTCAGACACTGGTCCACGACACCCTCGAGGCCCGCCGCGCGGAGATGACCCCGCTCACTTGGACTCTGCGTTTCGCGATGCCGCACGCCCAACTGGCAGACCTACTCGGCCAGCACGACGACGCCGACGTCGCGGACGCCCGCGATGCCGTTACCGACGCCGACCGCGCTTTGGTAGCGCGGTTCCTGAACCGGGAGCTTGATCTACGATGAGCAGCGCCGCGCGCGAGGAGATATTTGAGGTACCGGCGGGGACCGAGTGGCCGGGGCCGGACACGATTGTGTTGCTTCGTCGCGAGCTGGTTCCAGGCGTCGAAATCGACAACTTGTCGCGGTTCCGCCACGATCGTTGGAGGCTCAACGAGGCGATATTCGAGGAGGATGCAAAGTCGGCCAGCCTGAACTTCGCCGCGATTCCGGCCCCGCTACGTTTGATGGCCAAGCACTACCATTGGCAACAGATTAACGCTGACTCACCGGTGAATATCCGCCGGACCTCGCCGGGCCGGTCCTCCATTCAGTCGCTCCTGGGCGGCTACTCGGCGTTCAAGGACTTCATTCTCTGGCTGAACAAACGTGGTATCACGGCGCTGGACCAGGTCGATGCGGCAGTTCTGGACGATTACTTGATCGATCTGCTTGACAGCGAGACTATGAGCATCGAGCGGAAGTACCGGCGGGCTGCCGAAGTCCGCCGCCTATGGTCCTACCGTGGTCTGCTGCCCGAGCAGATGCGGCTTCCAGTTGTACCGCCTTGGGGTGGGGACCCGACCAGAGAACTATTCGGCCGCACCCGGCCCGTGCGGGAAAACTTGACCCACCGGATCGGCGAGGCCACGATGCAGCCCCTACTGTCCTGGGCGCTGCGTTTCGTCGAGGACTTTTCGGAAGACATTGTCACTGCCCATGCTGAATATTGCTTCCTGCACAACAGGAGCCCGGAACGCCGCCGCGCCCTGGGAACGCTGAAGCGGTCGCCCACCGGCCAAATCGAGGTGCGGATGGCCCACTGGCTGGAGCACCTGCGAGCCACCGGGCAGCCGCTGCCGGGCACGCGCAGACCGGACGGGAGTGTCGGCGTCAGCTGGCGGCATGTCGGTAGGGTTCTGAACTGCCAGGGAAACCCCAAGATGGCTACCACCCCAGCAGGGAAGATGGCACTAGCTTCCGGCATCCGTGTAGCCGAGGGTTGCCTTCTGGAAACCCCAATCAATGGGACGGTTCGCGGACTACCTTGGCGAGACGGTCCCATTGAGTTCGACGAGGCGATGCCTCTGGCCCGGCAGCTGAGCACAGCCTGCTTCGTCGTGTTGTCGTACCTGAGTGGTGCTCGGCCCGGCGAGATTCTCAACCTGCGTCGCGGCTGTGTCAGCTACGACCCGGTCACTGAGTTTCACCTGATGAGCGGGGTCTACTTCAAGAACGCGGTCGACGCGAACGGCAACAAGATCCCAGCCGGGGCGCTACGCCGCGACCCGTGGGTAGTGGTGTCCATTGTTGCCGACGCTGTCGCAGTCTTGGAACGCTTGCATGACCACGAACTGCTGTTTCCCGTTCGTATCGAGGTGCACAGACAGTTGACCAACACCCAGCGCAAGGGGAGGGCGCGAAATAAGCAGCTGATTGCCAACGATCTTTCCGACTTTGTGGCCTGGTGCAATAGCACTGCCGAGCACCTTGGCACCGACCTGATTCCAGCCGACCGCAATGGACCTCTGAACGCCTCCCGGTTCAGGAGAACTTTGGCGTGGTTCATCCGGCGCCGTCCGCGCGGACTCGTCGCGGGCGCGATCCAGTACGGCCACGTCCATACTCGGCTTCTACAGGGATATGCCGGCGACTATGACTCGGGATTCGCAGATGACTACGCTTTCGAGGACTTCCTGGTCCGCATGGAGGAGGTCGCCGAGGACGAGAAAGCACTGGCCAACGGCGAGCGAATCTCCGGGCCTGCAGCGAGCATCTATCGCGATCGAGTGGCCGGCGCGCATCGGCACTACGCCGGACATGTCCTGAAGTCCGGCCGCGAAGCTCGCGACCTGATGGCAAATCCAATGTTAAAGATTTTCCACGGGCACGGCATGACCTGCGTCTTCGAGCCGCAGCAGGCGGCCTGTCAGTTACGTGGCACCCGAGACGACCCCCTGGTCACCCCCGACACGGACGACTGCCGACCGCGTTGCCCGAACATTGCCCGAACCGACAGGGATATCGACGTTGTTCGCGCCACGCACGCAGAACTTAACGAGATCACCGCCGATGTTCTCGCACCGCCAATCCGTCACCAACGTGACCGGCATGAGATGGCGCGGCTCGATGCAATCCTGACCGCCCACGACGACGTTGGAGTTGGGCAGTGACTCGGATTCCCGCAGTCGAGACCGACCCGGTTCGAAAGAAGATAGTTGCCGCGATGCAGCGCTTAACGGCTGGCAAGCCGCTGCGTTCCACCGGTCGGATGAGCGTGTCCCAACTTGCAATTGAGGCTGATGTTCCCCGCTGGCACCTTACCCACCAGCATGTCGACCTCAAAGAGCTATTTCAGGCCCAGGTCAAGACTGCGCAGTCGACACCGGCGGCGTTCGCACGGGACCTCAGCAACTTCGAGAAGCTCAAAGCCAAGCACGCCAAGCTCGTCGAGAGCTACGCCGAACTGGAAGCGCAGGTCACGTTTTACGCAGCTGTTATCAACACGATGGCGCTGGAAAAGGCCGCCGGTGACCAGAAAGCCACACTCACTGACCTTGAGGCGCGGCGTCGACGAGCCCCGAGATCAGCGGACGATCCGGACTGATGCCCGGCACTCGGTCATCGACGAATACCCCAACTCGGCTACAGTGAAGCCCTTTTACGATGAAGCCGTCGCGGCTGTCTCGAGTCTGTGGCCACGCGAAAGGTTGGCTTGGAGTCTTCCACGCTGGCAGCCGGATCGAGCTTCCTGGCAGGTTCGACGCGATCCGCTACTCACTCGCTATCGGCAGTTCGAATCCTTCGCGGACAGGGGGGCAAATTCGGTCGGGTTTCGATTCACGTCGCCCAACGACGCGCGTCGGCGCGCGCGAGCTCCAGTACTGGCTCAATGGAGCGGCCCTCGGCAACCCATTGTGCTGCGCTGCGGTCATCGAGATCGACGAGCGGACTGCACAACCAAGTGGCGCAGGTCCAAGCGTCGGCCGCGGCGTGCAGTATCGACCACAAGGTCACCAGGTCCGGGTAGACCGTTCCCGAGTCGGTGAACTGCCAGATGGGATAGACCCACCCGCCGCCATCGAGCTGGCAGGCGATCACGTCTCCGGTCGATGCGGCCTTGTCGACGGCCTGCCGGCTCACATCCCACCACTGAGTCAGGCCCGAGGTGTCGTAGAACGGGCCGGCGACCTGGTCAAAGCTAAGAGCAGTCGGTAGCGCAAAGATCATGAAATGGCTCCCTTGAGGTCAGGTCGGCCGATGGAGTAATTAGGCGGCCTCTCCCGTGTCAAGTATCCATCGCGGTACCTCACGTTTGCAGACGGCGATGGCCGCACCGGCAACGGCAGTCCCGTATTGGGCTGTGAGGCTGTGCCCTTACGTCTTTCCATGATGGTCATCGGCGACTGCGTCGACGAGTCCCCCAAAATCCAAGAGGAGGCTCTTCACGTCGTCCTGCAGTTCGCTCTCGGGCCCGTACTGGTAGCTGATCATGCGCACGCTCCGCCCCTCGGTGCGGTTGTAGAAATACGTGGTGAAGTGGGCGCTGCTCGGCGCTGCTCGGAGCTGCACAAAGTGCCCTAGGCGCAGCGGCGACTGTGATCCATCTCGGACGAGGTAAAGCTCGTCCTCGAACATTTGCTCCCCCACAGCGAACTCCCGAGCCGCAAAGGGTGTCCGAGTCCCCAATGCGACTTCGGCGGTCTGGATGAGGCCGTCGAGACGGCGTTTGGCGCTGCCGGGGCGAACCAGCACGAGCTGCGACCAAACGTTCCCGAGAAGCCCGCGAAGCTCCCTGAGGTCCGAGTCGAGCGAGTCGACCTGCGTCCTCAACTCCTGCTCTGAGGTGTATCCCGTGTGGCCGGACCACCGATTGCGCTTGATGTTCACCTCCTTGAACTTGTTGACGACGTCTTTCGAGATCAGCCGCTCGATTCCGGCGCGGCCAAGTTCGGCGAACGCGCGGCGGACACGGGCCACGTCATCGGAGTCACCGTCCTGTAGCGCGGTGCGGAGGTACTTTGACGTTTTCTCGACGATCACCACCCAGGTGCCGAACGATGCCTTTTCGATGCCTAGATGCTGCTCATGCAGGGTTTGACGGATAGCGGCCTCGGTCTCGCTGCTACTGCCCGGATCGGTGCGGCTCGCGGAGAGCAGTACCGTCGCGTGGAAGGTCACGATCGCCTCCCAGGCGCGTAAGTAGGCTCGCTGCTGTTCCCCCACCGACTGAGCGGACTCCGCGGTCCACAGAGCCGATGCGATCGGGTACGGCAGCTGGTCGAGCCAGGACGTCAACGAGTCATCGAAAGCCGCGGCGACCTTGCTTACCACCTCGTCAGCGTCCTCCGGCGATGACCAGATGCTCGCTCGTCGTGTGCCGAGGTCAGTCTGGAACGAGCTGAGCCGCTCATCCGCCGCCGCGAGGGCGAGCTGCATGCGGAGATCCGGGACCGGCACGAGGAGCTCGTCAGCCCAACGCATCAATGAGTTGGCATCCGACCGCAGCGCCTTAAAGTGGTTTCCCGAGCTCCCCTTGTCAATCGCATTGAACCTACTGGCTACGCCCTGCTCCGAGTTGAGCCAGGCCGCCATGAAGGGCAGGTGGATCGAGTCGTCGTCGAGCTGTATCACCAGGACCCGCCCGCCGGCGTTCGTCTCAGATAGGTTCGTCGCAGCTATACCACCCCAGCCGGTGGGCACGAACAACCGCCGCTCGTCCTGTTCATTATTCGGATCGATTTCAATGCCGGGCTCTCTGGCAAGGAGGCTGCTCAGCCGCCGGCTAGGCCAGCCTTTTGCAGCCATGTCTCGCAACAGCTCGCGCGAGTCGTCTTTAAAAACGAAACTGGGATCGAGGTCAACGGTTTCGCGCGGCTCCTTAATCAACGAGACGCCGGAATTTGGCCCGTACCGTGCCTCCAGCAAGCCACCGTCGATTGCTGTGTCGTTATATGTGGTGACGCGCCAGGAGAGCTGTCGGCCTTCGTTTGTGGTGCGCGCCAGCCGTGCGTCCCGTCGCGTGAACTGGCGAGTGCTGATGGTGCGGTTACGCGGGCCGGGCTTCGTCGTCCGCAGCCCGAATTCGAGCTCGTGGAAAGCCTCAACCGGGATCGACCTGCGCCCATGATCTGTAGTGAACATCGTCTGCAAGTCGGCGACCATCGCTTTGCCCCGCGAAACGTCCCTGGCGTTGTTCGAGAATGTGAGGAGGTAGAGGGGGATCTGTGTGTTCGGCGAAAGGCCGTCGGGGAGCCGAGTGACCGATTCCAGAAGGCCTTCGTCGAGTATCCTCTGCCGCACCGCAGCGGTTGCGCCGCCGGAGCTCAAAGCGCCCGGGTTCACCAAAGCCGCGACACGTCCCCCGCCCTGCTCGGCAGGGTGAAGCTTCTCAAGGGCCAACGAGATGAACAGCCAGGTGCTGTCGGAGCTCTGCGGAAGACCAAACCGGAACTCACCGTTTGACTGCCGCGCTTTCACGTCCGTGGCCGACCTGCTCCAGTCCATCCCCCAAGGCGCGTCGACGATCACCAGGTCGGCGCTGAAGTCCTTGAAGGCATCGTGCGCCAACGTGTTCGCTTGAGCGATTTCGGCGTCGTGGACCGCGTTAAACCGACGACGACCCGCGGACGCGGTGGCCTCGTCAATTTCCTGGCCGCGATAGCGGATCTCCACTCCTGACGCTTGAAGCGCTTTGACCAGCAGGAAACCGGCGAACCCCAAGCCGGCCGCAGGGTCCCAGATCTTGACGGTCGTGAGACCCGGATCGAGGCGACTTATCCCGCCGACCGCGAGGGCCCTCGCCAAGGACACACTTGTCGTTTGATGCAAGCCAACCGGGCCGCGGTCACCATCGGTGTACGGCACGGACTCGGAGTCTTGGAGCACCGCGCGAACTGCTGGGTGTGGAGCGCTCTTCGTTGCCATCGCGTTATTCGGTCTCGACCGAATGGTCGTTGTCGAGATCCATCGAATCCACCATTCGCATCCTGCGCGACTTGTACAGGTACTGCCCGATCAGTCGGATGAACTCGTCGGCCCGCTCGTTCTCGCCGGTCAGCGCACCGGTGAGCTTGCCAAACGCGCCTTCGTTCAGCACGGCAGCGTCCGTCAGCGTCTCGCGCAACTCCCGCGAGGCCAGGAACTGATCGACGGCGTTGTGGTCTATCTGATCGGCGATTCGCTGGTCCTCCTCGGCCATGCCTGCGGCCGCGATGACGAAGCCCGCGATCTGCGGGTCCGCAAACTCTGAGCCGAAGAGCGAGTTGATGCGAGCGATGATGTCCGACAACAACTCCTGCTGCGGATCGGGCCTGGACACTCCGGACCCGACGCCTGTTATGCCGGACAGCCCGGGCGTGTTTTGGTCACCGGAGAGGCCGATGTCGGCCGCTCCCTGTTCGATCTGGCGTACGCGGCGCAGCTCGAGGCCGGACACGTCTGCGTCCGCGCCTGGGTCGTCGGAGGGCAGCAGCCGTACGAGCTGCCGAAGAAACTCGGATAACTTCTCCAAATCGCTGGTGGCGTAGTCGACGACCTGCGACATGAAGTCGTACAGGCGTACGTAGGAGCCGCAGTCCTTGCGGAAGGTTCGCAGCTCGTCTAGGCCCTGACTGTCCTGCTGATCCGTCGCCTCGGCCCAGCGCTGCGCGAACTGGTCGCGGGCCGGGGTCACGGCAGCCGCCAGCGCCGCGTGTGATTGCGTCGGCGTCCACCACGCCCCCGCGTAACGCTCGACGTCCTCGATGGTGTATACACGCGCCTGTGTCAGTTTGGTCGCGAGCCTGTGCACCAAGTTCGGGTCGGTCTCGGTCTCGATGTGGGCCTCGAGGTAGTACGTGAGGAATGCTTCGCGTATCTCGGCCGGGTCGTTGACGAAGTCGAGCACGAAGGTGCGATCCTTCCCCTCACCTGACGGCGCTCGGTAGGTGCGGTTGAGCCGCGATAGAGTCTGGACAGCGTGCACGTCCGGGAGTTTCTTGTCGACGTACATCGCGCACAGCAGCGGCTGGTCGAAGCCGGTCTGAAACTTGTCGGCGACAAGCATCAGGCGATACTCCGGACGGCGGAACTCCCGCGCGAGGTCCGAGCCAAGCCCGGGGTTCATCGACGCCTCGGTGACATCGGTCAGGCCGTACTCGTCGTCGCTGATCTTGTCGGAGAAGGCGACAATGGACTGGTAGCCGTAGCCCTTTTGCGCGAGGTACTTATCTACCTCGACCTTGTACCGCACGGCAGCCTGACGCGAGTCCGTGACGACCATCGCCTTGGCATGGCCGTCGAGGAGTTGGGCGACGTTCGCGCGGAAGTGCTCGACGATGATCTCGACCTTTTGGCCGATGTTCGTTGGGTGTAGATTCGCGAACCGCATGATCTTCCGGGCCGCAATCTTCGGGTCGACGAGGCGGTCTTCGCTGTCCGCCATGATCCCCGTCACGACGCCGTCCTCGCCGCGCTGCTCGATCTCGAACGCGGTCCTGTAGGTCTGGTAGCCGCGCAGCACATCGAGGATGAAGCCTTCCTCGATCGCCTGCCGCATCGGGTAGACGTCGAAGGACACCGGCTTCCCGTCCTCGTCTTTGCGGCCGAACAGCACCTTCGTCTTGGTTTTCGGCGTGGCGGTGAAGGCGAGCAGCGACACATTCCGAGCACCGGCCCTGGCCGCCGTCTCGGCGGCGATCTGCGCCTCGCGAGCGTCGTCGGTCTCGACGATCTCGTTCACAACGTCTTGGGAGTCGACTTCCTCGTCGGTCGCGACCTGGCCGCCCTCAGTGAGGACCTTCTTCAGGTCCGACGCCGTTTTGCCGGACTGCGAAGTATGGGCTTCGTCGATAATTACGGCGAAGTTCTTGTCGCCCAGCGTCGTGTCCAACAGGCCTTTGACATAGGGGAACGTTTGAATCGTGACGACGACGATGAGCGCCGAGCCGGTCAGCGCATCCAGTAGCGCACGCGACTTCGAGCCACCGGATCGCCGCACAGCGGCCGAGTCAATAACGGCGACGGTGCCGACAGTGTCGTCGACCTGCTCGACAGCCTGCTGCAGCTGCGCGTCGAGTACGCGGCGGTCGGAGACAATGAGGACCTTGTCGAAGACCTTTTCGTTGGCAGCATCGTGAAGCCGAGCGAGCCGGTGCGCGGTCCAGGCGATTGTGTTCGTCTTCCCCGACCCTGCCGAGTGCTCGATGAGATAGCGCCTGCCGGGCTTCTCCTCGGCAATGGTCTCGACGAGCTTCCTCACCGCGCGCCACTGGTGATAACGCGGGAACATCAGCGTCGTGGACCGCCTGATCTTGCCTGTGACCGGGTCCTCGTCCGCCTCTGCCTTGAGGAATATCTGCGAGCCGAGAATGGCCAGCCAGTTGTCGCGTTGGAGGACCCGCTCCCACAGGTAAGAAGTGGCGGCCCCGCTGGGGTTGTGCGGGTTGCCCGCAGCGCCGGTGTCCTTGTGCCCGCGGTTGAAGGGCAGGAAGTAGGTCTTCTCTCCCGCAAGCTTGGTGGTCATGTGGACCTGGTCGTCGTCGACGGCGAAGTGCACTAGGGCTCGGGTACCAAATCCGAGCAACGGCTGCCCCGCAGGGTTCCGATCGTTGCGGTACTGACTGACCGCCGTGCGCCATTCCTGCTTGAAGAACGACTTGAGCTCGACCGTCGCCACGGGCAGCCCGTTAACGAAGAGCACCAGATCGATCGAGCGGTTGTCTCCGCGCTTCGGCGAGAAATGCACCTGCCGGACGACGCGCAGCCGCATCTTCCGGTAATGCTCGGTGGTGGTCGGGTTCTGCGTGGTGGCCGGCTTGAATTGACACATCCGCAGATGCGCCGTCGCCCCGCGGGTGTGGGAAAACTTTCGACGCAGCACATTGAGCGTGCCCCCGCCCGAGCCCATCGGCGTGTCCAGTCGCGACACGAGCGAGTCCACCAGCGCCTCTCGGTCGGCCTGCTCTGCACCGGTCCCCACACGGACGACCTTCGCGTACTCGTCAGGCTGCGTCTCGCTCAGCCACCAGTGCACGTCCTCAGGCCAGATCGCCCGCCCGGCGTCGTAGCCGTCGTCGGTCTCGCTGTACTCCCAGTCGTTCGCTGCGAGATACTCGGCGATCTCGCGCTCGAACGCCTCTTCACGGGTGCCATCGAGTGTCGCCATGGTCAACTTGCCTTCCGTGCGGTTGGTACGTTGATTTGCCCAGTGACCGTTGCGGTGATCAGCGCTGAGCGGCGTTCCTTGGCGAGAGCGATGTGCTCCTGGGTTTTGACGATCAGGGCATTGATGCGGGACATCTGCTCGTGGTACTCGGTGACGAACGACCTCTGGTGCTCTACTGGCGGGAGCATCAGCGGGACGCGCGCAAAGGTCTTCCAGTTCCTGAAGTCGACGCTCCGCTGTCTCGTACTCGGGGCCTGCGTGCTGAGGAAGCCCGATGTGCCCATATACCGAATAAGGAGCGAGAGGTATCGAGCATCGTCGTCATAGCGGGGAGAACACACGTGGTAGACCGGCGAGCACTGTCCCTCGCTGTCAGAGATGCCGACAGCACCGGCGAACCCGTCGAGGGCATGAAATACGATGTCTCCAGGACACACTCCTTGGTAGCCCGCCTCGGCCACCGACATCGTGTACCCCTCAGCTCGGCGGTTGGCACGCAGCGTGACAACGCCATCGCGGTAGGCCGTGACGACGCCCGATCTTGGAATAGGCGTCCGCTTGAGGAGTACCAGCGTCTGACGAACTGTCGCCGTACGTTTGCCGTCGGTCCGTTGAAATTCAGCGTCGACTATGGTGTCCCGTCGCTCACGTAGGAGACCGATGAACTCTTCCTGCTTGGCTACGAGCATGTCGATCTGGGCCGTCTCGTCGTCCAGGTAGTTGGCGATAGCGCGCTGCTCATCGAGCGATGGGAGCACGAACGGCATATCCGTGAGCATCCACCGACGTACCGAATCCACCGTGGTCCGCGCGGATCCGTCTTGCGCCATTAACCTGAAGAAGGAAGAGAAATAGAAGAAGAAATACCGCGGCAGTGAATCTCGAAAGTTCGTTAGCACATACACGCGCTGGTGTGCGTGGAATTTGCCGTTGACGTGGTGGAACACTTCGCCAACCGCACCATCACCAGCAGTCAGCACAGCCTCCGTGTCAAAGGTGAAGTGAGCGCTTCGGAGCGGATTCGGTGATCGGACGTAGAAGTCGTACTGTCCGTCCGGCTCAGCGTCCTGGGTGTCGCCCGACCCCGTCAAGACGTCGCAGATGAACCGGAGCCTCGTGACCGACCAATGCACGGGTACATCCGCCAGCCAGCGATTGTCGATCGTCTGAGTTTCGCGAGTCGCGGACTGTGACGCACTCACGACTCAACCCCGCGCAGCAGCTCCATGATTTCGCCGACGACCCGCTCAAGGTCCGCGTCGATTTCTGCGAGCGTCCTGGGCGGATCGTAGGCGTAGAAGTGTCGGGTGAACGGGATCTCGTAGCCGGTCTTGGTCTTCGACCAGTCGATCCAGGCACCGTTAACGTGCGGTTTCACTTCGAAGTCGAAGTACGCCCGCACGGTTTCTTCGAGCGCCTCGTGCATCTTTGGGTGGCCGCCCCAGCCGAACGGGACGTTCTCGGTGTCGCGGAGGGCCACGTCCGGTTCGTTCTCGCCCTTGTTCGTTCCCGAGGCGTGGACGCAGATGTCGGCGGCATCGTCGTGGACTCCTATGGTTTGCCACAACGTCTTGCGCTGCGCGGTCGTCAGGCGGAGGCCTTCGTCGCCGAGGTGCTTGCCGAGCTCGCGGTTGAATTTCTCCCGGTTCAGGTACGGCTCGTCGCCGAACGACTTGAGTGCTTCGGCTAGGCCTTCAATCTTGCCGAGCGTCTTGTGCTCGTCCACCGCGCAGATCGTCTCCACCGTGCACTCGAATCGGAGTTGGAGCGGGCGCTCCACAATGATGGTCCAGTAAGCGAAATCGAGGTTGTCGAACACCTTCACCGGCACCGCGCCATCACCGCCCTCGCCCTCTAACCCGGCAAAGGCGCGCACAATAGCCTCCCGACCCTCCTCTGCGATCTCGACTCGCTTGGAGCCGATCGATTTGCGCAGCTTCGAGCCGAGACCTGTCGCGTCTATAAGTTGCACCTTGTGCTCGCGCTCCGAGGGCTTGGCGTTCGACAGGATCCAAAGGTAGGTGGCGATGCCGGTGTTGTAGAACATGTCGTTCGGCAGGGCGACGATTGCCTCGACCAGGTCGTTCTCAAGCATGTGACCGCGAATGTCGGACGGCCCGGAGCCTGCGCCGCCGTTGAAGAGCGGCGAGCCGTTGAGGACAATGCCGACCTTGCCGCCTCGGCCGCTGTCGTCTACGTCGCGCATCTTCGAGGCGACGTGCAGCAGGAACAGCATGGCCGCGTCGCCGACACCCGGGAGCCCGGGCGCGAAGCGCCCCTTTCCCCCGCGCGCGTGCTCGTTATTCACGTCGGACTCGACGGCCTTCCAATCCGTCCCAAACGGCGGGTTAGAGAGTACGTAGTCGAAGCGCCGGTTCTCGAACTTGTCGACGACGAGCGTGTCGCCCTGCCGGACGTTGGATGGGTCTTGCCCCTTGATGAGTAGGTCGGCCTTGCAGATCGCGTAAGTGCGAGGGTTGATTTCCTGGCCGAACAGCGCTGTGGACGCGTCCGGGTTGAGCCCGTGCAGGTGCTCGTCTGCGACGGTGAGCATGCCGCCAGTGCCCACGGTGGGGTCATAGATCGAGCGGACGGTGCCGCGGTCTCGCAGCGCCTCGGTGTCCTCGGCGTATACGAGGTCGACCAGGAGCCGCACGACGTCGCGGGGCGTGTAGAACTGGCCGGCGCCGTCGTTGGCGGACTCGGCGAATCGGTAGATCAGGTTCTCGAACAAGTCGCCCATGTCCGCGTTCGAGACAGCGTCGGGCGACAGGTCGATCCTGCCGAAGTGGCGAGCGACCTGCGCGAGCCTGTCGCGCTCGTCCAGCGTGCGGATCACATTCTCGAAACCGAAGGATCTGAATACGTCGAGGTTCGAGGAGAACCCGCCGACATAGTTGATTAGGTTCTCGGCCAGGTTGTCGGGGTCCTGCAACGCTTTCTTTAGCGTGTAGGCGCTCGTGGTCCAGAACGACAGACCGGCGCGGTCCTCGGTGCGGGTGGCGATCTTCAAGTGCGTGCGACGCTGCTGTTCGCCGGGGTACTTTGCGACGATCTCGGCCATTGC
The DNA here is from genome assembly GCF_002091955.1 of Rhodococcus sp. 1168. Lineage (GTDB taxonomy): Bacteria > Actinomycetota > Actinomycetes > Mycobacteriales > Mycobacteriaceae > Rhodococcoides. The sequence goes on from NZ_MKKY01000072.1 coordinate 337,064, forward strand.
GTCGCGGTGCGGCTCCAGTACGCACTCTAAGCGGCGCAGCACCGTGAACGGCAGGATCACCGAGCCGTAGTCGGCTTCGGCGTAAGGGCCCCGCAGGGTGTCGGCGACACTCCACACGAAGCTGGACAGGACAGACAAAGGAACTCCAAATCATCGGCGGTACTCAGGTCTCATCGATCCAGTCACTGACGGACTGCGAGCACGCCTCGAACACTAGTTGTCGGCACCTACTTCGTCGCGAGGTCGACCCGTCGTGTCGGCTGCACCTCGTCGATCCAAGTTCATCACTACGCACAGCATCGTGTTTCACCCAAAGCTCGCCGGTCTCGGGTCAGAATCCGTACAGGTGGTGACGGGCATTGAAGGCTGCAGGACCACCCTCCAAAATATTCTCAGCGAGCGCCCGAATCGTCCTGTCGTCAAGTGAACCGATTCCGCCCTCGGACGGCCTGCCGTGTGTCCCATCACCTTCAAGCGCGATGATTAGTTCAGCGTCTCCCAACACCGGGACATTCGCGTTGTGGGTGCTCGTGATGACCTGCCGCTTGCCCTTCAATATTCGGAGATTGCGGACAATGCCCTTGTAAACGAAGTTGTTGTCGAGGTCGTCCTCTGGCTGGTCGATGATGAGCGGCGCATTGGATGCGCCGAGCAGCAACAACAGGAGCGCGGTAGCTCGCTGCCCCTTCGATAGTTGATCCATCGTTCGGAGCCCAGAGCTTCCGTCGATCTTGAGCTTGACCTCGACGGCCAGGTCGACCGACAACTCCTCCAGCTCACGAGCCAACGCTTCCCCCGCTGTGGCGAGGCCAGCGGCCTGCGCGCCCCGAATGTCGAAGTCAGCAAGCGCATCGGCACCCGTACGAATGGCCGTTGCGAGGGCCTTCGGCGAGAAATCGGCCGCGTTGACGGCGGCCGTGATTTGAGTGCGCTGATTGCTCGTGTGGTTCTTGATGACGTCAAGGATGGAGCTGCGGTCCGAAGTCGGGACGGGACGCACGATGACCACGCCGCCCGTCGCCTCATTCGCTGCGCGCACTGCGGTTTGGAGCTGCTCGGTCCGGTAAGTCTCGTGAGTTCGTAGTTCGCCGAGAAGCTCGTCTCGGCGGTCGAGGAGCTTCTGTATCTCCTCCTGCTGTGCGTCGAGCCGCGGCTTCGAAGTCCGTAGTTCCGTCAGCTCAGCCTTGGTAGCGACGTACATATCGGGCTGCAAACCCTTCTCGTTCAGCTCTCGCAGTACTTCTCCGTACCCCGCCAACTCGTCGGCGGTGGCAGTCTCCCATTCCTGTCGGGCCACTTCGATTTCGGCATCGGCAGCACTAATGGCCTGGGTTGCTTGCGCATGAAGTTCGGCAAGCTTGAGATGGAGCTGCGTGATCGCAGCCACAACTCGCTGCAGGCGGGCCGCTTGCGGGGCACGTTCGATGTCGTCGATTTGAGCCGCTAGATCGCGAACTTCCTGCGCATGGAGGAACGTGTCGTGGTGCTGACGCGCGGCGTCGACACGCGCCTTGCCTTCTTTGAAGATGGCCTGGTCTTGCGCAAGCCTCTGCTGGCCGGCAAGTTTTGCGGGCACATCGGTCTGCTCGTAGTGGCTGACCTGTTCTTCCAGTCGGCCGACTTGGGCAAGCTCGCCCTCGAGTTCGAGCTTGCTGTCCTCAGCTCGCCTCAGGTCTTCTCGGTTGGTTTGAAGCTTCACGAGGGTCCGCGCGAGATCGGCGTCACCGCCACCCGAGCCGTCGAATCGGAGTACGAGCTCAGCGACACTTGTCGAGTCGCCTGCCAGTTCAGCAAGTTCGTGTTGTCCGAAGATTTCGACAGGCCCAATTGCATCCGGCGGCGTGAGCTTGGTGCGCTTGCCACTGGAGTCGAGAACAACCGGCGGATGCGGTACTTCTCGTTCGATGGTGAACCGTTGGGTCCTGGGTGTCACAGAGTCGACCTCGACGCGAACGATGGTGCCGGCGTGGAGCACATTGTCGACCATGTTCTTGTGGTCGGTCTTCATTTGACGGGAGATGGCATCGATACCGAGTGCGTAGCGGATGCTCTCAATAACCGTCGATTTCCCAGCTCCTCGCCCGCCAATGAGGGCCGTAAGATCCGCCGAGATCGGAATTTTGACCCCGTCGAGGTAACCACCAACCCAGGAGACGCTCCTAATTACGGGCCGTGGGGCGACGGCGGGATCGGTGAGGGACACGCGTGTTTCGGGTGTCCGAACAGCGAGCTTGAGACTCATCAGGGACGAGGTGCTGACCTTGAACCAGCTGCTGGCACCGTCAGTGCGAAGTTGGCGAGGCCCCATCACGTCATCCGCGTGGATAACGGCAAGGGGGTGTGTCCGCTCGAACAGGCCAGTTCCCTCGACTACCGCTTGCTGGTCCTTAGTCTCTTCGGTTGTCGGCGTGATGCCGATGGCGTGCAGATCTGGATGCTTGATCATCGTGGCCAGAGGCTGCCCGGATCGCGTCGTGAGCATCCCCGCCGGCTTGACGTTAACGTGTGCGGGAACGGGGAGGGCACCGACAGCTGTCATCTTTTCCATAATTACTGCATAAGATGCTCCGACCGTGCCGTTGTCGCACCCTGGAGACACTTCACATGCACCAATAGCGGCATTGATAGCGGAAAAGGCGGTGTCAGCTTCGAAGATGACGAGGACGTGGATGCCCTCAGATGAGTTCGCTTCGAATCCGGGCAAAGCAACAATGCCGCGAGCCGTCGCGGCATCGACCAAACCACGCGCAGAGTCCACGCACCAGTGATCGGTGATGGCAATCAGGCTGATGTCCTGCACCTGGCATTCATCGAGGAGCGCCTCGTTGTAATCCTCCTCGTTCGCGAAGAAGTTCTTCGGGGCATTCCGGCCCTCGTACGCGTAGGGATTCACCTGTAGAGCCGCGCGAACCCAATGCGCACCGTCGCTGGTCACTTGTCCTCGACCTCGTTCCTTGCCTTGCCGCCGCGGACGATCTGGTCTCCCGGCGCTTCGGACGCGAGCACGCTAGAGGCCGTCACGCATCGCTCATGCGAAAGTCGGCCTGGCGGTCGCCCGACTCGACCTTCATCAACGACTCGAGCAGCTTATCCCAGCTGTTTTTGTTCCCAGCTTTTCTGACGACCTGCCGATCGTCGTGCCGTTTCCGCCTTGGCTCGTGCCCCGCGTCGGATTTCTCCGCTCTCGATCCTGATCCACTCTTGGGTAAGCAGCCATCTCGATTGAGCTTGCGCATCGGTGCCGCTCGCAAAGATGCGGAGGTCGCGTTCGTTCTTGGTGAGGCTAGCGAGTTGGTTCCACGTGGGACTGCGGTGATGTTGGAACCTGAATTCACCGATGAACCGTCCAACTTGTTGGCCGATTTTGTATGAACTTCGTCGGCCTGGTCTTCCGCGGAGGAATGCGAAGTGGGTTGGTCCGGCACAGAGGGACCGTCGGCACCGGTTCGAGACGAGCCAGCCTGTGCGATGAAGTTCCGCGCACAGTATCGATCGCAGCTGAGAGTTGGACGGATGGGCGAGGTCGTTTGTTTGCCAGAACGCGACGACCGCTGCGACTGCGAAGGCTTCGCGTCGCAGTGGGCCGCGGCCGTTGTCGACCCAAAACTCCTCTACCGCGGTTGATATAACCGGCCCGAATGCATCGATGTGCTCGTACCATTTGTCAGCGGAGGCCCGAAAGTCTTTGTCTGCGGCATCCTTTGGTGCGAGTTTCCTGGTTTCAGCCTGTTCGAGCTTCGCGCGGACGGATCGGGGCGTGGGAACCTGACCAGCTCGAAGTAGCGCAACGACAATTGCCTCCTCTGCCGAGTCTGGTTCGGGTGGCGACAAAGCCTCACGGCCAGAACCGTAGGCCTGGGGCGCGCGGGCCCGTGCCAGCAATGCGATGGTGCGTGGCTCTGCAGGTAATCCGACTCTCTGAAGCCACTGCTGAGCCACAGAGTCGGCCTGCAGGGCAATGCACCCATCGTTGTCGATACGCACTGGTCTACCTCCTGAAGGCGGTTGCCGGAGACTTCGAGGACAGACTGAAGCCCTACTAGTAGGGCAGACTTATGTATACCGAATTGTCGTACTTGACGAGTGCCTACGCGACCGAATCAGACAGATCCTGCGCGTGCGCGCCGATGGGATGAATATCGAGGACAGGTGGGATCCCGTATCCGCCAACTTCGGATCGAGCAAGGGTTGACGCAGGAAGCACTCGCACTCGAATCGGGAGTTACACGAAACGTGCTCATACATGTCGAGCACGGTAGACGCGGGCTGCTGTACGAGCGGCTGTTCGATATTGCCGAAGCGCTCGGAGTTCCCGCCGGCTCTTTGCTCGACGAATGCAAACAGGACTCGACGTAGCTCGATATCCCTATCGCGACTTAGGACTGTGCAAGCAGGAGAGTTGCACAGAACCCGTTTCTACCCAACCGACGGACAGGGGGCAGATACGGCCGTTCGCGATGCCCACCCCGTTGCGACCGCGGCCCCAAACTCACTGAATAATCGCCACACAATGTGGGTTCTCGCCACACGTGCCGGCGCTCGTCAGGCTGATCAGCGGCTCGCCACATTGCCAGGGATTGAGCACCGGGCAATTTTTCTCATCGCATCTGGCGGATACTGGTGATGTTGCGGCCCGCTGCCGGTAGTCCACTATGGGACCAGCTTTCAGTTCCGGCTGTATGTGGCGGACTCCCAGTGAAGCACTGGGTCCGGACCTGTGACAGGAATTCCGGGTTCCGTGCTTCGCACTCCGCCAACAACGACGGTAGTCAGTTCACGCTGCCGCTGATCCACGCCTCGATATCGTCGAGCGCTGCACTCGCCATCTGCGTCGGGTGGCCTGTGAACCCGTGCGGCGCTTCCGGGAAGAGTCGAAGGTCCACGTCCACGCCGTGTGCAACGAGCCGTGCGGCCATCGCCACATTGTCGTGAAGCAAGATGTCTTTGTCTCCGAGGATCATCAGGACTGGTGGCAGTTGTTCTAAGTTTGCGTAGATCGGCGACAGCGGTCTCGTCGATTGCCCGAGTGTTGGTTCCGGCCCTACGCTCGGTGCCGAGGTCAGCTTGGAGGGAAGGATCTACGGTGACCGAAGCACCGTAGTCCCACGCCTGCGATCAGAAGTCCGCCAGATCCGGTTAGAAGATTTGACTGAAGATGCACCTTGCGCGTGTGGCGAGTCGCACGTCGGCACGACGAGCTCCGTCACACCAGAATGCCACCCGGGACTAGATCCGCTGCCCTCGTAGATGACGGGGGAGGTGCTAACGCACCGTTGCCGCGGCCAACTTCATCATCTTGGGATCTGGCGTTTTGCTTTGTTGCTGCGCAGCTTTCACAGCAACCTTTGCAGCGGCGATACGAACGCTCGCGCTGCGTACGACACGAGTCCCAGTGGTGTGCGGCATTGTCCATCTCCGGTTCTGTCCTGTTCAGTATCCGCTTCGCCCGCGCGAAACGGAGACTGCCGGCGAGGCGGCAGACGCGCTGCCGCCTCCTACGCCAATGCCCAGGCTGCGGCGGTGACCACGTCGGCAGCCTGATCGATCTCCTGCGCGTTCCCCGCGCAATCCGTCAGCCACTGCGCCATCGACACTTGGCGACCCTTTACGGACAGGGAGGGCTGCGGCTGCGTGAGTAGCGCCTGCACAGTCAGCGGGTGTAGATCCTTCGCTACCAGCGGCATCACCTTCTCGAGGTGAGGTACCCCGCCGGCGGTGGTGAACTGAGCGGGCGGCAGCAGCCGGCTACGGCCGGAGGTGAACGCCCACAGGGTGCCGTCGGCCAGGCGCTGGCGGATCCGGGTGGCGGTGACCCCGAGGCGCTCGGCGGCGTCGGTCACCGAGAGGGAGCGGTGGATCAGCTCCTGCATTCTGATGTCCCGGTCCAGCTGCGCCGCCGTGGCGGCGGCGGGATCGGCAACAAACCCGGACTTGTCGAGCAACGCGGCGTCATGCTCAGACAGGGACAGTTCGGCCGGGTCGCGGGTCACGTCGCCCACCGACGCATGTCGGCGCGGGCCAGCTCCAGGACGTCCTCTACGGGGCGGCCCTCTTCGACCCAGCGCACTGCGCTGCGGTCGTCAAGTCCGGCCTGAGGGCTACGCAGCCATGCGGCACAGGTCCATGGGTCCCCGGACATGCGCAGAGTCGACCACAGGGCGAGCAGATCCGGATGCACCGTCCCCGACTCGGTGAACTGCCACGTCGAATAGACCCACCCACCGCCGTCGAGCTGGCAGGCGATGACGGTGCCGGTGGATGCGGCCTTGGCGATGGTTTGCCGGCTCACGCCACACCACTTGGTGAGGCCGGCGGTGTCGTAGAACGGTCCGACGAGCTGGTCGTAGATGTGACTGGTTGGCAGCGCGGAGGTCATGGAATCGCGCCCTCTAGCTCAGCTCAGCCCGGCCGGCGGGGTGGTCGGGCGTCCCTCCGCAGTGTCGCGGATCCATTGCGGTACATCGCGGCCGGTGCGTTCGCGGAGCGCGATCGAGGCGCGGGCTGCTGCGGCGGCGACTAGGGGCCGCCCGGCGGGACGGTCGGTGCGCTTTTCGGTCGTGGTAATTTCTGGCCCTCCTGCGGGCCTTCTCGGGCCTGGCTGTTCGGCAGGTGGGGTGGTCGGGCGTCCTTCGGCGGCGTCGCGGATCCACTGCGGTACCTCGCGTCCGCTGCGTTCGCGGATGGCGATGGACGCACGGGCGGCTGCAGCGGCTACCTCGGGCCGTGAGGCTGCACTCTTACGTTCTTCGGTGGTGGTCATCGCGGCTCCTCTGGTCCTCATGTGGTGTAAGTCTTGTCGACACGCTCGACGTAGAGGCTGCGGCGGGCCTGTTGTTCAGCTCGTCCCTCCGCTCGGTCTTTGGCGAGCTCGTCGTATCCCGTGGCCGTGAGTTTTCCGCCACGGTTGCTCCTCTGCTCAGTCGGCGGCGGGACGGACAGAACCCGATGCACAGTTCCTACCGAGACCCCCACACCGGCGGCGATCGCGCGCATCGACTCGTCACGATCACGGCGAGCCAGGATCGCCGCGCGCTTGTCATCGTCGACGACGGTGGGTCGACCGCGGATGGTGCCGCGCTTGCGAGCTGCTTCCAGGCCGTTGCGAGTCTTAAGGACGATATCGCGACGGCGGTCCTCAGCCAGGGCGAGAGCCAGGTCCAGGATCAGTGATCGTTCGGTGTGCTCCCCGGCTGCGATGCCATCGAGCACCTTGACGCCGATGCCGCGCTCGAACAGGTCGGTGAGGACCATCAGCCCGTCGAGGAGGTTACGGCCGAGCCGGTCGACCTCCTGGACAGCAAGCAGGTCGTCGGGGCGCAGGTAGTGCAGGGCGGCTTTGAGGCCGGGCCGATCAGCAACGGCGAGCTTGCCCGAGACCTTCTCCTCGAACACTCTCACGCAGATGCTGCCGAGAGCGTCGTGCTGGCGCTGAGTCTCCTGCTTGTTCGTGCTCACGCGAACCAGGCCGATGAGTGCCACCGAGATTCTCCGTTCAATAAACTTGTTCACCTACTCTGGTAGAAGATACCAATCAATGAACGGGTTATTGAACATATTCGGGGCGCGATTCGGGGCAGAGACGGTGGCCGTCGATCGTGTTCCATCAACGACCGTTTTATGAACAGGATTTAGGTTGAGCGCGAGCAGGGGACCTTAGCCGGAATACGAGGCGGCTCCTTACTTGCCGTTAGGGATCGCCGCGTTCGTGACGTGGAGGCGTCTCAGTTTGGCGAGCAGGGCTTCCGCGGACTGTTGCGGATTCTGGCTGCCAATAGAGCTCGCAACAGCCGTGGACACCAGGTTGCGTGAAACGCTGTCGTCGTTGTACGTCACGTCGTGAATTCCAGTGTGTCCTGTCATGAGTTTATTGGCGAGGGCGTCCGGAGCGTCGAAGCCTGCCGCCTCGAACAGGTCGGTCACGGATTTCTCCAATACGTAGTCGTCGGTGCTCCTGTTGTACTGCATGTCGGCCCAGACGCAGACCACGAGGTCAGCCAGAAGGTCTTCGATGGCCTCGTCCGAATTAGCCTCATGGTTCATCCATGGCGTCAGGTTTGGGTAACCCATTGCGATCTGTGGATAGGAGACCCAGAGCTGCAGCACCGACGGGAATCTCGACTCTTTGTACGGGTGGGTCTGGAGCCCGGTCTGCTTCGTAGTGTCTTTGCCCGTATAGGTGTAGCCGCGATTTCCCTCGTCGTCGCTGTGCTGGGTGGTCCTGCGGAGCCACGTGCCGAGGTCAGTCGGCGCGCTGAACACCTGGGTCTCCCGCAGACGCCCGAACATGAATGTTGGCACGCCGCTGGTCGTGCCGGCGAGCCATCCCCGAACTGTGCCCACCTGCAACCTGCCGTGGGGAGAGGTCTTGACTTGAATATGCACGCTGCGGCCAGATAGGCGCCAAGAGTCTTTCCCCGCCCTCGATGCGCCACAGATTAAGCCGTCGGGAACGTGGCAGTGTAGATCCCAGCCTGTGTCGGACGCGGTCAGCGCATTGATGGCGATCCCGTGCTCCAGTAATAGCTGTGCGACCCGCAGCTCATTGAGATCCCCGACTACGTTGCTCCCGTTGCGCCTTGCCATCCTCCGGATATTCCCCGCTCGTCTTGTTCCTGTCGACTGGTGTCCGTCACGGGGGCACTCTGGATGACGCCCTCGGTGTGGGATATCGAAGTCGTGTCATATGGTGCGCCGGCACCGAGACTCGTCACCGGGCGGACCTTACGAGATCGTCCACCCTTCGTTGACACTGACTGGATGAAGGTCGTCCGACCGTCTCACTCACCAATCGGTTTTTTGACGCGGTGGTAGTTGGGGGCGCAGCCGGACGGAAGTCGTCAGCTCGGTGCGGTCTCTGCGCTGGCAACATCGGCGTCAGCAGTGGCAATTGCCCGCTTAGCCCGCTGCTGGAGCCATTGCGCGTACGTCGTGGAGGTCGCTTCAAGCTTCCATTCGAGCTTTCCGTTCGAGTTGCGTCCGAGGACAGACGCTGATGCCGCGCTGGCACTTGAGAACACCTGATTGTGTGTGAACGTGTACCAGCTTCCGTCCTCGGTGGGTTGCAGTGTGCCGTCGTTGAACAGCTTATTTTGCAGGCCGGCGTAGGAGTGCGCTGTCCCAGACCAAGGCTTGGCGCGAGATCCTTGAAGTACGGTGAACTCGCCGTCGACCTCGTGGGCTCGTGCCCACGTCTCACCTTTTAGGCCGGTGACGAATACCGTTTGGGCGGTGTCTTCGAGGGTCGAGGTGTCAGCGTTAATTGAATGTATCGAAGGAGAGGAGCGGAATACGTTCACCTGGAGGACGGGAAGCACGATCGAGGCTTGGGTGAGGTAGTGCTCCATGTCGGAGCGGTCGGCCTCGGGTAGAAGGTTGTCGGTGCTGTTCGTTCCGCCGTTGCCGTTGGTGACTTCGGAGCGCTTTGTATGGCGGGCCATCGCTATCAACCGGGCTTCGAGGTAGCGAACGTGAGCTTTAGTGAGGTTCGAGTCCTTACTGGTGAGAACGACCACTCGGTCCCAAAAGTCCTTTTTCCCTTCGTGGTCTTTCAGGCGGCGGGAGACGTCGTCGCCCTCGCCGATATACACCTGCTGGCCGCCCAGGCTCTCGGGGCTCTCTCCGATCAGCACGTAGACGCCGGTACGGGAGGATTCGGGTCGCTTGAGCAGTTCGAGCAGCCCGGAGCGCTGAACAGCGAGCAGATGTCCGGTCCAGTTCATGATTTCTGCGGTGACCAGACCGCCCATCGAGCCTTCTGCCAGAAAGAGTCGGACACTTTTACCCCCGCGCATCGTTTCCTTTCAACGGTTCTGGGTGGGGCTGATCGCGGTCAGCAGAGACATGTCGAAAGGTACGCGACGTGGTCTCAGAAATGGAATTCAATTCCGGGCACTCGAGTGTGGATCCCTTCTTGCGAGGGCAGCAGCGATCGCCTGGACCACAATCTCGGGTAAGTCCTCCACCGCAGTCAGACGTCGGCGGATGCGCTGTCGCAGCAGAAGAGTGTCGTCCCGCGCCGGATGCACGCGTCGGGCGAACCCGTCTCATCGCTGGTGGACGAGTCCGGCATCAGCCGCGCAACCGTCTGCAGGTTGATCGAGCAGCGAGACTGACGGATCACGGATACTCGACCGGGAGTGACCGGCCGCAGTCAGATCTGACCCCTACATACGCATCAACCGGCCTGGTCGTCTGCTGAAACTTCGTGGTTCCTGAAGGGGCCGAAGAAAGCGGCCGAGTCCGCACTGCGCGCTGCTGAATCCCAGTTCGAACTCGACATCTACGACTTACGATGGCGTCGTGGCGTACCTGTCAGCAGTATTGTTAATGCGATTCGATGTCAGATATCGCGGCGGATGATTTCGAGGAGCCTGCTGCCGCTCGACACACAGTGCCGAGTGTCGGGCGATTTCCATACCTGGTGGCGGGGGTGCGTGGAGGACCGTGGGATTGATGGCTCCATGGAGCGGCGAGTTGACGAAACAACGCAACGATCCCGACAGGTACGACAGGGGGCGCGTCAACGGTGTTCCCGAGGGGTCGTGGCCGGCAGCCCAACGCGCGGCCGACGCACACTGTGAGATGTGGGCTCTACCGAATGAGTCGCTGTTCAACGATTCCGACCGAGGGGGTCCTGTCGGATGCTTTGGAAGTACATGTCGTCGTCCTCGAGAGTCTGCACCGGGTGCGCCGGGTGCGCCGGTTCAGCCTGTATGCGGGCGGCGTAGGTATCGACGAACGAGGTTACTGCCTGGGCATCGGGGTCGCTGAGAACATCCCGCATCGCCTCGTCCAACTGCGGTTGCTTGTCGAGTAGCGCTGCTTGATAGGCAGCCACGATGATGTCGGCATCCGGATGATGCAGTGCGACGAGTCGGTTCTCAGCGTCGACCTCGACGGCGATACCACCGACCCTGCCGACACCACGAATCTCGCGCACGACCAATTGTGCGCGTTGCACTTTCGCGCCCAACTCGTCGAATGCATTGCTCGACATCGTCACCTGAACTCTTTCGATGCGCAGACGATCATGGCTTCGGCGTGACAGGAGGCTGCGGAGCCTGTGCCCCTGACATCTTCGCCTGGGGCAAACGACATCCCGTGCTCGCCGAAATAACGGCACCTCGGCTGCCGATGAAGATGGCCGTGCCTTCCGGGCTGTAGAAACGGACCTCATGATTGTCCGGATCGTCGTGGAAGGTCTGAACTTTGGTCGCGCCCGCAGCTGTGGCGACACGTGTGGCGAACTCGAACACCTGCGGCCATACCGCATCTGGGATCGGCCCCGCCGACACATAGTTCTTCAGTTTGACGTCGTCGCCGTCGGTTCCATCGTACGGCCGGCTGCAGCCGCCGACACTTCGCTCGCGTATCCAGGTCCACTCCATGCCGGGTACGAGGGTGTCGACGAAGGCACCGAGTTGCTCGACAGCGCTCTCGAACTGCACTTCGGTGTCCTCTAGCGACGGCAACGTCTCCAGGATCGCGGCTGAGTCCGCTGTCACGGCCGGGCTGGATTTTTCGTACGGATCATCGAGCACGTCTGATCCACATCCTGTCAACGTGAGGACTGTGGCGACGGTCAGTGCCGTCATCCACCGTCGTGATCGGGAATCGGTCGTTTGTCTCTTGCGCATCATCGGGTCAGATCTATCAGTCCGTCGAGAATGTCGATACCTCCGGTTTTCATTGCCGAGTCACCGGTGACGAGTTGGCCGGGCACATCGGCCAGACCGGCGATGACGACGGCCGTGTTGTAACCGGAGGTACGCAATGCGCCGTTGTCACCCGATCTCGGGTAGTCGCTGTGCCCGGTCGCACCTTGGCGCGCCACACCGTCGGCGGTTGTCGTCGCATCGGTGTCGAGGTGGGTGAATTCCGACATGTATCCGGGACTCCATCCGAATCGGTTCATGTGCGCGACGGGGTCGTCGTGCGCGGTCATCTCGTACGCATGCCCGGGTGCGATGTTGAGCTTGTCGAGGCTGCTGTCGACGAAGTCGTGGCCGGTGCCCAGGCCGGGTGACCCGTAGACCATCACGTCGTCGACGATTCCCTCTGGAGTCTCTTGCAGCGCAAGCCCTGTGGTGAACGACCCGTACGAATGCCCGACCGCGGTCAGGTGCGGGTCGCCGTCGTGGTTCGACGCGTCGATGCCCTCGTAGAACTGCGACAAGTTGGGCGCAGCGGCCTGCGCGTTCCATGGCTGCGCCACCTGAATCGTCCCCGCAATGCTCTCCTCGGAGAGGTAGTCCTCCTTGTCGAGTTGTGGTGCGTCGTAACCGATCCATGCAATGGTCGACACCGTCTCGTTTGCATGGTCGGTCGTGTTGTCGAGTTGCTGCTCGGCGGCCAGCTTCATCTGTTCGCCCTCCTCGGTCATGGCTCCGATGGCACCGCCGACTGTTGTGTTCAATCCGGGCGCGGTGACGGACACGTGATCCGCGGTGTCCGGGTTGCCGACGGCTACTGCCGCGTGGGTCTGCGCACCCGACTGAGTGTCGAGCAGCATCAGCATCCGGTTGGGATCTTTCTCGACGGTGTCCCGAACGGCCTGTAGGTCCACGAGCCGATCCGACACGGCCGGGTCGCAAGCCTCGGCGCGGGCCAACTCGTCGTCGAGTTTGATTCGGTTGTAGTGGTCACGATCGACGACGGGGAGGCCGTCGCGGTTGCCGATGTAGTTGTCGTGGGCGAACAGTGCATCCTTGTCGGCCGGGGACAGCGTGGACCACATCTCGTTCAACTGGGCAGGGTCAGACGGCAGCGAGGTCTTGCCGCTGACGATGTCCGATACCACCGGGCTGATGGTTGCGGCCTCGGGCGAGTTCGAGACGACGTCGAGCTGCTGCTGCGCGGCTCGAATAGCCTGTGCTGCTTGCAGTTCGCCGTCGCCGAATTGTGCGAGGAGGGCCTTGATGCGCACCTCGATGGCGTCGGCCTGCGCGTCGAGTTGACTCTGCAGGAGCATCGCGATGACTACAGCGCCGCCGACCGGAACCGTCGGGGCCGTCACTGTGCCGTCGTCGGCAACCGACATACCGGCGCCGGGCACCTCTAAGTCGACGATGGCCAGCAGTGAGGTACGTATGCCGTCGAGTACTGCCCCTTGGGAGGCGTGCGCCTCGGCGATGGCAATGACGGCCGTGTCGATATGGGAGGCGGCAAGGCTTTCGGACAGACTTCGCGCCGAAGCGGCCGCTGCCGCATCTCCCTGCCACTTGTCCATCGCCGCGTCGACAGCACGATCCATCCGGTGCATCTGGTCGGTGAAAGTATTGTTCGACGCCAGTAGAGACTTGGCGTAATCGACCATCGAATTCGGCTGACAACCCCTCGCGTGGGAAATGGTGGTCACCGCGGGACCCCGGCGTCGTATCGCGTCAACTGAGAACGGAACGCTTCCTCGGCGTCCTCGTAGCTTGTGGCGTTCCACTCGCACGCTGCCGACATCTCGTTGACGTTGCTGGCGATGCGTGTGTAGGCGTCGGCCGTGGTCTTGGTGCTCTGCTCTGAGGCCGGGGCGATCGGCGAGCCCGGCATCGTGACAGTCGCCGTGACGCTGATTGCGTTCATCGTGCTCGCCGTATCGGCGAGTGTTCTACCGAGCGCTCGAAGCTCTTCGGCATCGACTGCCAGCAGTTCGCCCACTTCTCGCCCCCCAGCGAATCCATCGGCGCAGTCGGATCAGCGCCATATTGCCAGCAGGCTAACACGCCGACGACAGGTAGAACTCCCAGCGATTTGAACGATGGTGCGGCCGATCTTAGAGTCTTGGGGTTTTCGTGTGCACCGAATGACGTGGCGCAGGCATTGAGGTACGTTGTCGACTGCTCTGGATCTGACAGTTGCAGCCGTTGGTCGAGCTCGAAGCAGAACGATTTTTCCGAATCAAGTGCTCGTTGGGCCGTATTCGCAAATCCGTCGGAGATGCTGCACCGGGGATCAGTACCGCCACCGACCGGTTCTCCGATTCGCGTTGGCCGTTACCTGAACTCATCGAACTTGGGTTCTCGTTCAGCCTGTTTCGGTTCCTTAAATCTCGATCTATTTGCCAAACCGTCTTTCCAAGCCACACCACGGGTTCAAACCCGACTCCGTGGCTTTGTTCGCCGACTCACGAGACAGCCTTGTCCGGTCAATCCGCATTTTGAACCATTCGATCCGCTCAAGAACACTCGTGCGCGAAACCTCAGCGACTGTCTGAAATGATCCTTGAATGGTCGATGAGGAGTCAGGCGCAACCGAAACCGTGCCGGCGCATGTGTGGGAGTTCGCAAACGAGCAGGACCAGTTGAAGAGGGCCGCGGACCAGATGCGGGGCTTTTTGTACGAGCTGTCGACCGAGGGTTTGATCCCGGTACACACCATCGAGACGCGGGCGAAGAGCCTCACCTCATACATGGAGAAGTGCAGTCGGATTGATGACGGCACTGGTGCGATCAGGTACCAGAATCCAATCTCTGAGATTGACGACTGCGTGGCGGCGAGGGTGATTGTGTACACGACGCGAGCGCGGAGAGACTTCCTGAGCCTGTTGACCACGCGATCCAAGACTCGGGATCATGCGAATCCGGGCAAAGAGAAGCACAACGGATATGACAGCGACCACTTAGTCGTGACCTCGATTGAACTGCCGCACCTGAACGCGCGCTACCCCGACCTTGGGGCGTACTTGCGTAGACGACCAGGTCTTGAGGTCCAGATTCGGACAGTGGCCGGTCACGCATGGGCGGAGTACGAGCATGATGTGCGTTACAAGTCGGCCGCATACAGAAACCTGGAGCCCGGTCCGCGGAAACGCGTAGACCAGTGGTTCATTGAGGCTGGCGGCCTCCGACGCTATCTCGATCAAGTTTTCAACGAGATCGATGAGTTTCTCGTGCCGAGTACCGAGAACACGGCGAAGGCCGACGAAGGTGTTGACGACAGTGCAATCGAAGCTGCCGATGGCCTAGCTGACCCGGACGATCGGTCACTGGACCTCGACACTCTCACCTCTCTGCTCAAAGACCGGTATCGGAGTGCCGCGCCCGGGAGTGACGAGGCGGCGCAGGAGCTACTCGATCAGCTCGACACTCTCGGCATACGCACCGTGGCCGAACTGCAGACCGTATTGGATCAGAACGACCCGGACGAGGTCGCCTCGCTGATGGACTATCCCATCCCGGTATCCGCCACGCGCCGCCTCGATGACGAGCTACTCGCAGCTTTCACCCGCAAATATGTCGACGCTGCAGCGCCGAACGAGGCTCGACAACAACTTCTGAGGCTGCGGCTTCGCCGAGTGGATGGCAGGTTCACCATCTATGTCCTGGAGCCGAAGGGCAAGAAGCGCACTCGACCGATCGCGGCTGCTCGAGCTGTCCGAGAGTTGACTCGGCTCGTCGCCGACGAACTGGGACCGGAGCAGGCATGCATTGAGCATGCAATTGCCTTAAAGCGAAGCGATCTTCAGGCTCATACCAATCCGCGAGTAGTCCAGGTAGGTGACACAGCGATCTACGTCGCAACCAACCTGAACCGCGCCTACTCGGAACAGTTGATGAGGCAGCTGGTTGACCGCCTACCGCACAACCAGATCCTCGTTCTCAGAGCCGGCGACCAGATACTGCCGTCGTTGGCCAACCCTCAAGCTGAAAATGATCCGCGGGAAACATCGGACATGCCCATTCAGACGTAGCATCCTGCGCTGGCAGTCCGCGACGATGTCACGGTCGTGTGTGTCTTTGGCTGCCGCGTATGCAGCCGCTTGGGGGTTGGGTTTGCCTGCAAGTCGCGGAAGCTTCAGGCGTGATGTGCGTTAGGTGGGAGCTACTGCTTGCGCTCGTCATGCGGTGCGCGGCAGGATGGCGAAGCGACTCGGTTCGCTGCGGTGGCCCGACACATTCGAAGGCTTAGTGGGCCGAGAACATAGCGATATCTACTGCGCTTGGCCTATGGCCGGTACTGTCGGGTAGGTGAACACCGAACACGATGTCGAGTTGCACTCGCATGGTGTCTCGCCGTCCGCCTCCGAAGTTGCAGGCCTCGAGGAAACGTTGCGTCTGGCACGTGGCGAAGCCCACCGGTGGGAAACGCTGTTGACTCGATTGGCGAAGTGACTCGCTATCTGAGCGCTGAAGCACTGGTCGCCATCAATGCAGAACACGGCGGCGCAGGGGCAGGCGTTGCAGACCTCGCGGGTATTGAGTCCGCCGCACACCGCCCGCAGACGGAAGCCTTCGGAGCCGAAATCTATCCGGACATTTGGTCCAAGGCCGCTGCATACATCCACAGCCTTGCCAGCACGCAGTACTTCACCGACGGCAATAAGCGCACGGCTTGGCTTGCGGCAATGACGTTCCTAACCCTCAACGGCCATCGCATGCCCCGGATAGCTGATGCCGACTCCGAAGCGCTCGTGCGGTGTGTAGCCGGAAATTTGTTCGCCAGCGACAGCGAACCAGACCGCACGATCGAAGTTGCGGCCGACTGGATACAAACTCGATACGGGCAGCTCAACCGAGTCGGACCCGCCATCGACCCCAGGCTCGAATTCGTGCAGCTGTGCTATCACTACGAAGTCGACCAGGGCCAAGCCGTGTACTCAATTGCCAACGCCGGATTCGACATCCTGTCGACGCCGAACGGATTTCCCCATCCGGGCGATTTCTTCATGCTCGGCCGAATCCACTGGCGTCCCGTCGACATCGGTCGGTCCCACACCCTCACCACTACCGTCATAGCTCTAGATGGCACCAAGCGTGTCAATCGGGCGCAGAAGTCCGAAACACTCTCCGGTCTCCCGATGCTTGAGAGCGACAAGTGGCAGTACCCCAACGGCATCGTGCCGTGGACGTTCGTGACCGACATCGACGCAGTGTTCCTCGAAGCCGGGGAGTACGTCATTCGCCTGGATATCGACGGAGAGTGCGCCGCAGAACAAGCCCTGACTGTCGTCCAGTTCGGGGCAGCACCACCGGACATTCAACTCCTTCACCCGAGCAGCTGACCACCGCGTTTCGCGGTGCGACCGCACCGGATCGAGAGGCGTCGGCGAAGCCGACCTCGGAACGTTATCGACGCGATCAGGCACCCCTGCCGTCGCCGCAGATTCGTCCGAGCAGGAGAAACGCCATGAGCGACGCCCTGACCACGATCGACCGCGCTGCACTGACCGTGCTGGTCGTGCCGGTATAGATGCTCCCGCCCGCCGACCTGCCGCAGGCCTACCCCATCGATCTCGGAGAATCCGCTAGCGAACGCCGCAGCAACGTCCTGCACGCCGCGCTGACGAGCGGAACCGAGTATCGACCGGCGCAACGTCACTCGGAAATGATCGCCGCTTAACGACACACCCAGGGCGTGTTGGTAAATGCTGCCGAGGGCCGACGCGGGGCCGCTGTCAGACTGCTGACATGTCGATCGCACTTGTCCCGATAACCCCCCCCAACGTTTCCCTCGTGGCTGGAACGGAGCCAGACCGAGTACAAGACGGACCTGCTCGCTACAGGTGAGACGCCACGCGCCGCTGAGGAGCACGCCAGGGATGCGTACAAACTTGCTTTTCCAGCGGGTACTCCCACCCCGGGCAACACTGTGTTCGACCTCGTTAACGACACTGACCACATCGTCGGGTACCTCTGGATTGGCCGTGACAACTCGGACGAGGACACCTCGTGGTGGGTTTGGGATGTCGTAGTCGAGCCAGAGCACCGAGGCAAGGGTTATGGGCGAGCAGCGATGCAGCTCGCCGAAGTCCATGCACGCGCAGAGGGTGCGCGGACGCTGGGAATCAGCGTGTTCGGTTTCAATGCGGTCGCGCGCGGGATGTACGAGTCAGCCGGATATGAAACCACGAGTGTGAAGATGCGCAAGAAGCTCTGACCACCTCAATCCTTGTCTCTTGGGGTGGTCGTGAGCCGGTGGAGGATCGCGGCGAGGAAGACACCAGCAAGGTAATTGCGGGCGGTCTTGTCTGATCTCATCGCGATGCCACGTCCATTTTTGAGCTTGTTGGAGCAGCACTCAACGGCATTGCATCTGCGGTGGCGTCCGCGCTGGACGGGGCCGAAGTCGATCGGTCGGCCGCGCTCCTTGCTGTGGTGGCGTCAGGGACACCTTCATTCTCGTCGAGCTTCTCCCACTCGTTCTTCGCGTTCGTCGGAAATGGGCTGCATGCTGTCGGATCCCTTGTGCGAATGGGCCGTCCGGCTGGCAAAAACCCGCCGGCGGTGGAAGTCGCAAAACACCCTTCAGTTTCCGAGGGGCGAGATCCGTTCAAAATGCCAGAAATAGTCCAAATCACGGCTGAAACTCGCCGGGCTGGGGCCTTCCGAAGTTGATAGAAGCACTCGGCCACGAACACGGCCGCGAAATCCGCTACGGACTGTGTCTGCCCCACCTGTCGTTCGAACACCGGGACCTCAGCTTCGCCACATCCGATGAGAATTAGCCACCACACCGATAGATCACCTGCGAATTCGCCAGATTAGCTGAGAACTGACAGCGTCCAATCTTCTCTCATCGGTAGCTATTCCCAGCGTTTCGTTTCGTTACATGTAACGAAACGAAACGAAACGCTGGTGGTCGCTCATGACCTCAGGCTAGCCATCCCCAAGTCAGGCCGACCCAAAATCCACGCGTCCCCGGCCGAACGGGTCGAGGCGCATCGCGCCAGGGCGGCGGAGAGGGTTGGCGTCGCCGCTTAGCACGCTGGCCGGTCCACAGAAGGATGGACTTGAGGTCCCCGCGATTTTGGGCTCAGGATTCCTCCTCGGGATACTCGGAACTGTCGTTCCACCTCGATAAGTTTTCCAGACTGCACCGTGCCGAATAAGGACGGCTATTACTTCATGAACGCCCTAGTTCACATCCAAGAACAGATATGCGACGGGATTGACCCCCTCAGCTCGTACCGGCGCACACTAAGCGAGTCGCGGAGCACGAAGACATCAGGGCAGTAGCTTCGAGTCGGCGCAGTCAAGCCGCCTCATCCGCCTCGCCACGCCACGATAGGCGGCCGTCGGCAACCCCGTCGGGTCGAATCCCGTTGCCTCCCGATACCCTCATGCCGTGGAGGGCGACACGAGTACCGACTTACGGCCGGTACTCGTGGGCGATATCGTCGGCAACTTCCTGGTGCCGGCCTACCAACGGGGTTACCGATGGGGAGGCGACGAGGTCACCAGACTTCTCAACGACATCAGCGAGAGTTCCGGGCGAAAGTATTTCCTGCAGCCTGTCGTCGCGAAACGCCGCGACGACGGCAAATGGGAGCTTATCGACGGCCAGCAGCGCCTGACGACTCTGTTGTTAATCCTTCGGTACATCCGCGAGCACCTGCCGACCGCGCACCCGAGGTACTCGCTGGAGTACGAGACCCGGCCGGGGAGCGCCGGCTACCTACAGGACCCCACCCCTGAGCAGAGCCAGGACAACATCGACTTCTTCCACGTTTTCAAGGCGGTCAGGTGCATCCGAGAGTGGTTCGAGAGCCGTGACAACCCGACTCTCGCCGCGATCAACTTCTACAAGTATCTGTCCGAGTCCGTGTACGTCATTTGGTACGCGGCACCTGCAGAGGTCGAGTCGACAACGTTGTTCACGCGGCTCAATGTCGGGAGGATCCCCCTCACGGACGCCGAACTCGTCAAGGCGCTCCTGCTCACACGCGCCAGCGAACTGAGGCGCGAGCGCGAGATCGCGGCCCAGTGGGACACCATCGAAAGGGATCTTCGCGTCCCGGAGCTGTGGGCGTTCGTCACAGGGCGGCCCAGCCAAGAGGCAACTCACATCACGCTCTTGCTCGACACCCTCGCGGTGTGGCCAAAGGGAAAGCACCGCCCGCTGTTCCACACGTTCGAAACGCTTCGGCCGCTGATCGAGGACGCGGCGCAAGACACGTGGAACAAGGTCGTGGCGCTGCACTCCCTGGTGATGGGCTGGTACGACAACCGCGACCTGTTCCACAAGATCGGATACCTGATCTCGCGGGGGCGCGCGTTCGGCGAGCTCGTCTCCCTGTCAGAGGACTGCACGAAGCGCGAGTTCGAGTCCCGCCTCGACGCGTGGATCCGCGACTATCTTTCCCTCAAAGGGTCAGACCTCGCGGAACTTCGGTACGGAAACAGGAAGACGGCCGATGTGCTGCTGTTGATGAACGTCGAGACCGTGCGAAGCATGAAGCTGTCAGCCGAGCGGTTCTCCTTCCAAGAGCACGCGGCGCGGCGATGGAGCATTGAGCACATCCATGCGCAGAACGCCGAGCAGCTGAATCGCGCTGCGCAATGGCAGGAGTGGCTTCGTCTTCACCGCGACGCGCTCGCGGGGCTGCCGACGATTTCTCAAGAAGCCCGCACCGCATTGACCGCGCGTATCGACGCCGCTATCGGCGATATCTCCGCGGAGACCTTCGCGCCGTTGGAGCAGGAGCTCACCACCCTCTTCAGTCTCCAAGGCGACAGCGGAGACGTCGACGCGATCGCCAACCTCGCGCTGCTGGCGAGCGACGACAACAGCGCGCTCAGCAACTCCGTTTTTGAGGTGAAACGCCGCAACATCCTCGATCGGGACCGTATCGGTTCGTACATTCCGGTCTGTACGCGCAACGTCTTCCTGAAGTACTACACCGACGCGGAAGGCCAGCAGATCCACTACTGGGGCCAGCATGACCGAGACGGCTACCTGGCCGCGATGCGACAGCACGTCGGTGCTTACCTACTCGACGAGGGAAGGATCTGATGTCCGGCTTCCTCACCTCTTACGCCGGGCTGTTCGCGCCGAGCGCGACAGACGCCCCGGTGGTGACAAGCATCGAGATCCCGCTCATCCAGCGTGACTATGCCCAAGGGCGCACCGACGCGCGCGCGTCCGACATTCGCGAGCGTTTTCTCGACGTCTTACACGAAGCCCTCATCGGCGGTAACGACGTCGGCCTCGACTTCGTCTATGGCGACGTCGAAGATGGGACCTTGCGGCCGCTCGACGGCCAGCAGCGCCTAACGACGCTTTTTCTGCTTCACTGGTACCTCGCCTATCGTGCAGGGCAGCTCGACAACCAGCACGCATGGATGCGTTTCTCCTACGCAACCAGACCGACGGCGCGGCTGTTTTGTGAGCAGCTCGCAACCGCGAAGCCGCCGTCCGACGAGCCAGACCCCGCAGCGTGGATCGTCGACCAGCCCTGGTACTTGTACGTCTGGAGAAACGACCCGACGATCCAAGCGATGCTTGTGATGATCGCCGCGATCCACGGCCGGTTCAACGGCTGCGACCCGCACAGCGCATGGCAACGCCTCGTCGACACCGATGCCCCGGCAATCTCGTTTCAGCTCCTGCCGATCGACGATATGGGCTCGGGCGAAGACCTTTACATCAAGATGAACTCGCGCGGCAAACCCCTGACACCGTTCGAGAACTTCAAGGCCCGCTTCGAACGCTCGATCGCGTGGTCCGGGGACAGGTCGACCGAGTTCGATCACCGGATCGACGGCCCGTGGTCGGACATCATGTGGCGCTTGCGCGGTGACGACGACATTATCGATGACAAGTTCCTGCGCTACTTCGCGTTCATCACCGACATCAGCCAGTGGCGCGCCGGCCAGCTGCCCGGCAGTGCACGGCTCGAGACGCGCGCCTTGCCGCTGTTCGGAACAGACGGACCGCAGGCCGACAGAAGCCTTGAATTCTTGTTCCATGCTTTCGACACGTGGAGCGGTGCCGACATCGCCAACGAGTTCGAGCGGCTCTTCGCGACAAACCGGGCCGATCTCGCCCGTCAACCCGACCGGCTCCTTTTGTTCGGGACCGAGACTGGCACCGACCTGTTTGGTGCGTGCTGCCGGAGCTACGGCAGCACGCGGTTCACCTACCGCCAGACGCTGCTCCTGTACGCGGTGTTACTTGACCGTGCCGATCCGTCGGGGCACCTCCCGCGCCGGCTGAGGTTGCTGCGCAACCTAATCGAGGCCTCGGAGAGCGAGCTCCGTCCTCACCGGCTCCCCGCACTCCTCGCCGACGTTGAGCGCATTATCCGAGACGGTTCGCTCAGCGAGATCAACGGCTTTAACAAGGCGCAGGCCGACGATGAGCAAGCGAAGTCGGCGTTCCTGATGGCGCATCCCGATCTAGAGCCGATTCTATTCAAGCTCGAAGACCACGCACTGCTCCGCGGCTCGCTGCAGGCATTCCACCTAGACGCCTCCAATTTCGCGCAGCGCGCTACAGCGTTCGAATCTCTGATGGCCACATCCGACGCCTGGAGCGACCTAACCTCGGCCCTGCTTGCGGCTGGCAACTACCCGCGCCGCCGCCGCAATGACCGCGACCTGCAATTCGGTTCCCCGTCCAACTCGGAGCCATGGCGGACCCTCCTCACAGGGACCTCACGCGCGCATCTACTGCCAACCGCCGACGCTCTCGGCAAGGTTTTGGACGCTGTCGCCGACGGCACGGTGCTCCGCGCCTCCCTTTGGCAGATGCGGGACCACTACGTCAATTCCACACAAGCGACCGGGCACTTTGACTGGCGGTACTACCTGGTGCGGTACAGCTCGATGCGCGAAGGTGCGTCCGGGATCTACGCAAGTGTCGGCGGCAATATGGGATACCGGGTGTGCATGCTCGAGAAGACTCAGATGAACGGACGCTACCGGGACCCGTACCTCGCCGCTCTCGCCAGGGAAGCAGACTTGGGCGACGCCGCGCTGCTCGACGGCGCGGCCGGCCCAGTGTTCACCGGCGGGCACATCGAAAACGACCGCTGGCTGGATCTCGCACGCAGCGGTACCGCAGTGCGCTGCGCGCCCGATGGGTGGGTGCTGAAACGGCCCGAGCGCGAAGAGTTTCATGAGCGCTTCGACGCCGTGTGCGCCGAGTTCGGCATCGACGCGCAGCTCAAACTCGCCATTCCACAAGAGCTTCGTCCGGGTGGGCGGGTCGACACGAGCGACCGGATCCAGGCCGGTGCCAGACTGGTCAGGGCGCTCACAGCCGCAGGACTTTAGCGCCGCGCAGCAACCAGGTGTTGCGCCACGCGGCCACGCTCACCTCGGCAGAGGGGGTTGTGGCGAGGGCAACACGTCGCCCTGAACTGGGAAAATTGAACGTGGGAATGTACCAATCCAGCGAGTGCAGGGAGCACCGTTCCGGTGAGTTAGTCAACGTCGTCGTTCGCCGCCCTGTCCGTCGACGCCACCGGAACCGGTGTCGTGTCGCACACCGGAGCCCTCACGTTACTGCGGACAGCAGAGGCCACAGGGCTGGCGTCCGCGTTGTCGACGAGTCTGGCGTATTGGCGGAAACCCTTGGCGCAGTTCGACCCCGGGAAAATCGTACTCGATCTGGCGACGGCGTTGGCGTTCGGTGGAGACTGCTTCGCCGACATCGCAACCGGGCGCGAACGCAGCGCCGTGTTCGGGAAAGTGCGGGCACATTCAGAGAAGGAATCAGCTGCGCCTCTACTTACAAACGAGGATTCGAGATATCACCCCCTGCTCGCGTTCGTCGACCACGGGGGCGACGGAACTGGCGAACCTGTCGCAGCGTCGAGTTCTGGCCCGACAATGCCGATCCTAGCACTGCCGACGACCACATCGATGTGGGCCGAAAAGCTTTCGCGCAGTTGCCGACATTGATCACTGTGGCGGAATTCGGAACCGTCGCCCTTGACTTGACTAGGGCAAGACGCTGCGGGAAATTGTCTGCGGGGAAATGGATTCCATCACTGCCGTCGGATCCGAGTTTCAGGACCTCGCCTTTTGGAAGCCAATTACCCTGCTTCGCAGTCATTTTGACCAGTTAGCGGCGGTTTGGGATGTCGCGGAGATGTCGGCGGTGGCCCTCTCCAGCACAATGGACACGGCAGGAGCTGCGGTGGCATGTTCCAACACGTCAGCCTGCGACTGGCCCTCCCTGCGGTTAGACGATGCCTTCGGGGCGACTTATGGCCTGTTGCATGTAAGCTGAGCTTCTGAACGTGGTTCCACCTGCGGATAAGGCTTAATTGCAGGGTATTTGAGAAACAGTGCAGACATGCGATAGAACATTTGGGATCGATGCGGCCGCCCACCGGGCAGCATTGGGCGTGGGCGGTTCGACGGTGGCGGTGCTCGCGTGTGGAGTCGACCGCGCGTATCCCTCTGGGCATTCCCGCTTGCTTCACCGAATCGCCCAGACGGGGGCCGTCATCAGTGAATACGCCCCCGGTACGACGCCGGCCAAACATCGCTTTCTCGCGCGTAATCGATTGGTCGCGGGCCTCGGGTCGGCTGTGGTCATAGTCGAGGCCGGTTGGCGCAGCGGTGCCCGCAACACCGCCGGGTGGGCTCGCAAACTTGGACGCCCGGTACTTGCAGTTCCTGGTCCGGTGACGTCGGCGGCATCGAAGGGGTGCCACCGAATGATTCGTGAAGGCGAAGCGCGTTTGGTTGCCGATGCCCACGATGTGGTCGCCGAAGCCGGGATGGCGGGGGAGACCGACGAGGGGAGACCCTCGATGTTTCGCGAGATCGACGCACTGTCCGAGTCGGCGTTGTTGGTGTACGAGGCGCTGCCCGCGTCCGGAACGCTGTCCCCGCGTGAGCTTTCAGATGTGTCGTCGTTGCCTCTGGCTACTGTTCGATCGATATTGCCTCTGTTGGAACTGGATGGGTTCGTAGCCAGTGACGAGACCGGGTGGTCCCGGGTGGTTCGCACGTGAACAAGCTGTAGAACCGCCGGGAACGGTAGCGTGTTAGGTAACACTTACACTTCAAGTCAGCAAAACTATGTCGACAGCTCGGAAAGGCTGAAAAGTGGCACGACGCAAGATCGTCCTGACCGTCCTCCGCACGGAATCACTGACACCGCACATGCAACGGGTGTACCTCGGCGATCCAGGATTCGAGGACTTCCAACCCGTCGACTTCACCGACTCGTACGTGAAGCTCGCATTCGGCTCGGAGGACGAGGAAGTCAAGCGCACCTACACGGTGCGCTCCGTCGATGTCGACGCTCGCGAGATTGCGATCGACTTCGTCGTCCACGGTGACGAGGGCATTGCCGGACCTTGGGCGGCCAACGCGAAGGCAGGCGACCGCATCGGCCTCTATGGCCCCAACGGCGCGTACAAGCCGGCGCCAGAGGCGGATTGGCATCTCTTCGCCGGCGACGAATCTGCTATCCCCGCCATCTCCGCTGCGGTCGAGGCATTGCCGGAAGACGCGATCGCAAAAGTGTTCGTCGAGGTGTCGGACCGTAAGGACGAGATCTACATGGAGACGCTTGCGCTCGTGGACGTCACGTGGATCCATCGCGGGGCCGGTTCCGGTGAGATCGGTGACGACAAGGCCGGGGACAACTCACCGCTGATCGAGGCCGTTCGAAACACCGAATGGCTACCGGGCCAGGCCCAGGTATTCATTCACGGCGAAGCGCATGCTGTCATGCACAACCTTCGTGGCTACGTGCGTAAGGAACGCAATGTTCCTGCCGAGTGGGCCTCGATCTCCGGCTACTGGAGACGGGGGCGCACCGAGGAAACTTTCCGCGTCTGGAAGCGTGAGTTGGCCGAGGCCGAAGCGTGACCGCGAGCGAAGAACGTCTTGTCTCGACAGATGCACGAGATGGAGCGTCCGGCGCGGCTGGTTGCTCCCTGACAGTGCAGCGGTAAGGCTGTGTGAATGGCCGAAAACGAGCTCCCACCGACGCTGCGCGTTCACCTCGAGGAGTACGCCGAGCATCTCGAAATCGGACGCAACCGATCGGTCAACACCGTGCGCGCATATGTGGCCGATGCAGAGTCCTTGCTCCGTCATCTCATCCGACGTGACGCGTCGGCAACGTTGGCCGACCTCGATTTGCGGGTACTGCGGTCCTGGCTGGCGGATCAGGCTCGGCACGGATCCGCCCGAACGTCGATGGCCAGACGCACGTCTTCGGCTCGTGCTTTCACGGCGTGGCTCACTCGTAGTGCCCGCATGGCGAGCGATCCAGCGCTGCGGTTGGCAACACCGGCGGTGCGGCGCTCGCTGCCCTCGGTTCTCAAGCAGAGTCAAGCCGCCGAGGCGCTCACCCAGGCCCAATCAGGGGCGGCAGAGCTGGATCCACTTGCACTACGAGATCGTCTGATAGTGGAAATGTTGTACGCCACCGGAATCCGAGTCGGAGAGCTGTGCGGACTCGATCTCGACGACATCGATACCGATCGACGAGTGGTCCGCGTGATCGGAAAGGGCGACAAAGAACGTTCGGCACCGTATGGAGTTCCAGCGGCCCAGGCCCTCGAGGCTTGGTCGTTGCACGGGCGTCCGGCGCTGATGAACGCTCGTTCGGGACGCGCGTTGCTGCTGGGGCGCAGGGGTGCCCGTATAGATCAACGTCAGGCCCGGACGGCTGTGCACGAAGTCGTGTCGGCGGTGCCCGGTGCGCCCGACATAGGTCCACATGGGTTGCGGCACTCCGCGGCCACCCACCTTCTCGAGGGTGGTGCAGACCTTCGGGTGGTGCAGGAGTTGCTCGGGCATGCTTCCCTCGCAACCACTCAGATCTACACTCACGTGTCGGTCGAGCGATTGCGGGCGGTACACGACCAAGCGCATCCGCGAGCATGAGTCACGCCCGCTACTGGCGAGTTTGGTAGCGTCGTGGCGAAACAAACCGTACGCAAAGTATTGTGTTGCGTAACTGCAGCTCAGTTCGAAAACTGCGGTGGAGTCCAAAGCTGAAGTCGAAATCCGGATACGGGGGGACCGTGGACCGCGAACAACCACTAGGCGCTGGCGCCGTGTGGTCGATCCGTGCCCAGGCGAGTTCTGGTCATCCTTTTCGATCGAACTCTTCACCGATCGAGCCGGTGTGGACGCAGGCATCGTCCGGTGACTCGGGTTCGAGCAGCGGCGAACCCTCGACGGGTGACCGGCAGGTACCCCCGTGGCAATCGAGTCGGACCGCCGATCGTCAGCCGCCACCGCGCTACGCACCACCCTCGCAAGCAGTTCCCGACTCTGCTCGCAATGATCGCGGCGACGACTGGACCCCACCGTGGTCGGGTCCCTCTGCCGCCCGTTCTCAGCAGGTGCGGCCCGCCAGCGGTCGAACCTCCGATAGTCGAACCCCCAGTGGTTATCCGCCAGGCGAGCCGGCCTCCGGTGCAACACCGGGACCGAATCAGCCGTTCGGAGCGCAGTACCAGCCGACCAGCCAGGATCTTGCTCCTGACACCCTTCTGAAGCGTCCGCGACGCACGTCCTCGTCGGGCTGGCGCAAGGGAGTACATCGACTTACCGGTGGGGTGATCAATCCAGGCGAATCGACTGCGGAAGAGCGCTACCGCAACCAAGTGGAGCGCATCAGGCAACCGGTTCTGGGTGACTATCGCATCGCGTTTCTTTCGCTCAAAGGTGGTGTCGGCAAAACGACGACGACCTTGGGCCTCGGTTCGACCTTCGCGTCGTTGCGCGGTGACTGCGTCATCGCGGTAGACGCGAATCCGGATTTCGGAACCCTGGGTGAGCGGGTCCCGCGTCAGACGTCGTCGACGGTGCGCGACCTGCTGGCGGATGCCCCCAATGTTCGACGCTATTCCGACATTCGTGCGCATACCTCTCAGGCACCGAGTCGATTGGAAGTTCTTGCTGGAGAACGTGATCCTGCCGCATCGGAGATGTTCGGAGAAGAGGACTATCGTTCCGTCATCGATATGCTCCAGGTCTACTACAACTTGATCTTGACCGATTGCGGCACGGGCATCATGCACTCGGCGATGAACGGCGTGCTGCAACTGGCAAACGCACTCGTGCTCGTCTCCTCGCCCGCTGTCGATGGCGCGCGGAGCGCAGCGGCCACGCTCGATTGGCTTCAGCTGCACGGCTATGGGCACCTGGTCGAGCGCACGGTGGTCGTGATCAGTTCGGTTCGGCCCGGTTCGTCTGCTGTCGACATGAATCTGCTGACTCAGCATTTCTTGGAACGGTGCCGCGCAGTGCTCGTCGTGCCGTTCGACGAGCATTTGGCCGAGGGTGCCGTGGTCGATCTGGACCTTCTTCGCCCGCAGACGCGTTCCGCGTTCGTCGAGCTTGCGGCAATGGTGGCAGATGACTTTCCGGCAGCATCCGGACGGCATTCGGGCCCGAGTTGGCGTTGAGTCGGGTGCGCCCGGCTCACGCAGATTTATCACTCGATTCGTAGGCTCAGTCGAAATCGGTTGTGGTCGAACCTTGTTCGAGCTACTTCGCGTGAAGAGGTTTGAGTCGAATCGGTGTGAAGTGGACCAGCGCCAACGGGTCGAGATACTCCCGGCCTCGTCGCACACCCCAGTGCAGACACGTATCTGTACAGCTGGGATGACCCGGTTCGAGCGTGCCGACAACTTCTGAGGCCCTGACCCGCATTCCGGCGTGGACCGAAGCGGTCACCGGTTCATAGGTGGTGCGAAGTCCGCCTGGGTGGTCGATCGAGACCACGGGTTTTCCTGCCACTCGGCCCGCGAACACGACTGTGCCAGGCCCTGCTGCGCGAACTGCCTGACTGGAGCTCCCGGCCAGGTCGACGCCGCGATGACCCGGAAGCCAGTCATGCTCGGGAGGGTCGAAAACGGTGACCACTGTCGGTCGCGGCGACAACGGCCAGTGAAATGCCTGCGAAGCAGTCTGAGGAGAAGCTCCGGCCAGGGACCCCTCGGCCAGGCCGCCGGCGGCAGAGATCAGGGCAGCCACGAGGGCTGCTGCCAGGGCTTTCATGGTGATCAGAATGCATGTCCGGGCAATTCTTCAGGGCGCGGTTGTCCACTCCTGTGGATGAACAGAAGTTTTGTCCACACATCTCCGCACCCCTTGACCTCCGTCCTGGTTATGAGCTGCGCCTTTCAGGTCGTACACTGTCGGAGCGACCTGTGTCCGCACGGGTCGACTTCGCGCGTCCGCGTCTTGAGGCAGCCATTTCGATAATGGAAGTCACATACCCGGTTGTCGGCGGTCCCACTTTTTTCGAGTGGGTTCGGCAACCAGCGGTCGCCAGGGCAGAGGTCGAACGACACTCTGCGTCAACCGGCAAATGAAAGCGAGTTATTCAGCCATGGCTGTAGTAACTATGAGGCAGCTGCTCGACAGCGGCACACACTTCGGACATCAGACCCGTCGCTGGAACCCGAAGATGAAGCGTTTCATCTTCACCGACCGCAACGGCATTTACATCATCGACTTGCAGCAGACTCTGACCTTCATCGATCAGGCCTACGAGTTCGTCAAGGAGACCGTCGCCCACGGTGGCACGGTTCTGTTCGTCGGCACCAAGAAGCAGGCACAGGAGTCCATCGCCGCTGAGGCAACTCGCGTGGGAATGCCCTACGTGAATCAGCGCTGGCTCGGTGGCATGCTCACCAACTTCCAGACGGTCCACAAGCGTCTCATCCGCCTCAAGGAGCTCGAGGCAATGGAGCAGACCGGTGGCTTCGAGGGACGCACCAAGAAGGAAATCCTCATGCTGACGCGTGAGATGACCAAGCTGGATCGCACCCTCGGCGGAATCCGTGACATGGCCAAGGTTCCTTCGGCCATCTGGATCGTCGACACCAACAAAGAGCACATCGCCGTCGGCGAGGCTCGCAAGCTGAAGATCCCGGTCATCGCGATCCTGGACACCAACTGCGACCCTGACGTCGTCGACTACCCGATCCCGGGCAACGATGATGCAATCCGCTCCGCAGCACTGCTGACCAAGGTCGTTGCATCTGCAGTGGCCGAGGGCGTCCAGGCTCGCGCGGGTCTCAACACCGCTACCGACGCGAAGCCCGAGGTCGGCGCAGGCGAGCCACTCGCAGAGTGGGAGCTCGAGCAGCTTGCACAGGCATCGCCCGCTGCAGCTGAGACGCAGGAAGCTGCAGCAGAGGCACCCGCTGCTGAAGCTGAAGCGCTTGCCGCTGAAGCACCCGCCGCTGACGCGCCTGCCGCAGAAGCACCAGCAACACAGGCTTGATCGAGGGGGTCCCGATAGGCGTGACCTACGCCTATCGGGACCTTTTCAGCGGTATCCGAGGACTTTTAGCTCTGCCCACCCACAGCATTCGAGGAGGCTCGCTCAACATGGCGAACTACACCGCCGCTGACGTCAAGCGGCTCCGTGAGCTCACCGGCTCCGGAATGATGGACTGCAAGAACGCTCTAGCCGAGGCCGAGGGAGACTTCGACAAGGCCGTGGAGCAACTACGCATCAAGGGCGCCAAGGACGTCGGCAAGCGTGCCGAGCGGTCCACCGCCGAAGGTCTCGTGGTCGCCGCGGGCGGCGTGCTACTCGAGATCAACTCCGAAACCGACTTCGTGGCCAAGAACGAAGAGTTCCAGACATTCGCGAACTCGGTCGCTGCTGTTGCCGCTGAAGGCAAGCCTGCAGACGTCGAGGCTCTGAAGGCACTGGACCTCGACGGAAAGACCGTGGACGCGGCTCTGGGCGAGCTGTCGGCCAAGATCGGCGAGAAGCTCGAACTCCGTCGAGTCGCCTCGTTCGACGGCCCGGTTGCGATCTACCTGCACAAGCGCAGCGCGGACCTGCCGCCGGCTGTCGGCGTACTCGTCGAATACACAGGTGAGGGCGAGGCTGCTGCCGAGGCTGCTCGCGGTGCTGCGATGCAGGTTGCCGCGCTCAAGGCCAAGTACGTCACGCGTGACGAGGTTCCTGAGGACATCGTCGCTTCCGAGCGTCGTATCGCCGAGGAGACCGCTCGCGAAGAGGGTAAGCCGGAACAGGCACTCCCGAAGATCATCGAAGGCCGTGTCAACGGATTCTTCAAGGATGTCGTGCTCACCGAGCAGTCGTCGGTTCAGGATTCCAAGAAGTCCGTGAAGGCGATCCTCGACGAGGCCGGCGTAAAAATCACGCGCTTCGCACGGTTCGAGGTCGGCGCAAGCTGATCGCAGTTACGGAGCAGATTTTCTGAGGTTGCCGTTCGTTCGACTCCGGTCGAGCGGACGGCAACTTTTCGTTTGCTGCCACGACTCGATGCGTAGCGTGAGCTGGGTGGTTTAGTCCGTGGCGGCTTCGATAGGGCAGGATATGGGTAGTGGGTGCCTTTGGAGTGCCCTTGATTCACCGTGCGCAATCGACCGGCGAGAACCGAGGAGAGTTATGACCGATCCCGCCACCGACAGGCCCGGATTCAAGCGAGTAATGCTCAAACTGGGTGGAGAGATGTTCGGAGGAGGCCAAGTAGGTCTCGACCCTGATGTCGTAACCAACGTTGCCGAGCAGATTGCCGAGGTCGTAGCCACCGGAGTTCAGGTCGCTGTCGTCATCGGCGGAGGCAACTTTTTTCGGGGTGCCGAATTGCAGCAGCGGGGGATGGACCGTTCCCGCTCCGACTACATGGGCATGCTCGGAACTGTGATGAATTGTCTTGCCTTGCAGGACTTTCTGGAGAAGCAGGGTGTGGCCACCCGTGTGCAGACCGCGATAACGATGGGGCAGGTCGCCGAGCCTTACCTGCCGCTTCGCGCGCGTCGCCATCTGGAGAAGGGCCGAGTCGTCATCTTCGGCGCGGGAATGGGTATGCCGTATTTTTCGACCGACACGACGGCCGCGCAGCGTGCTCTCGAGATCGGGGCCGAGGTGTTGTTGATGGCGAAGGCCGTCGACGGCGTCTATTCGGCTGACCCGAGGCTCGACCCGGACGCAACGATGTTCGAATCGATCACACATCGTGAGGTCATCGAAAAGGGCCTACAGGTGGCCGACGCCACCGCCTTCAGTCTCTGCATGGACAATCAGATGCCGATCATGGTGTTCAACCTGCTCATCCAGGGGAATATCGCCCGCGCTGTCGCTGGTGAGAAGATCGGAACACTGGTCACAACGTGATCGTTTCCGATCACGTACTCGAACATGCTGGATCATCAGCAAAGACGATGGAGGTCAAGCCGTGATAGACGAAGCGCTTTTCGACGCCGAGGAAAGGATGGAGAAGGCGGTCACCGTTGCTCGCGACGACCTCTCGTCCATCCGAACCGGCAGGGCGAATCCGGGCATGTTCAACCGCATTGTGATCGAGTACTACGGTTCCCCGACACCTATCACCCAGCTGGCGAGTATCAGTGTCCCCGAGGCCCGGATGGTAGTGATCAAGCCGTACGAGCCTGCGCAGCTCGGGCCGATCGAGACTGCGATACGCAACTCCGATCTCGGTGTGAACCCGACGAACGACGGCAACCTGATTCGTATCAGCATTCCGCAGCTGACCGAAGAGCGGCGCCGCGAGTTCGTCAAGCAGGCCAAGGGCAAGGGCGAAGACGCCAAAGTATCGATCCGCAATGTGCGTCGAAAGACGATGGAAGAGCTCAAGCGTATTCAGAAAGATGGCGAGGCGGGTGAAGACGAGGTCCTGCGGGCCGAAAACGAGCTCGACAAGACCACCTCGAAGTACACCGTCTCGATCGACGAATTGGTCAAGCGTAAAGAAGCGGACTTGATGGAAGTCTGATTCTGTGGGAAGAGTCGGACATAGATGATGAAGCAAGGAGATGGCGTCGTGGTGGGATCGGAACGGCCACTGGGCTCTGCCGTACCCGACCCCTCGACGCCTGGGGAGTCGGTGCCGAAATCGATAGGGGAACCGGTGCCGAAGGCGACGGGCAAAGCGGGTCGTAATCTGCCCGCCGCGATTGCGGTGGGCGGCGGGTTGGGCATATCGCTGATATTGATCTTGGTGTTCGCGCCGTTGGTCTGGATCGGCGTTGTCGGCGTTGCGCTCGCTATCGCTACCTATGAGGTGGCCAGGCGTCTTCGTGAAGCCGGAGTGCTCGTCCCACGGATTCCGTTGATCGTGGGCGGTCAGGCCATAATCTGGCTCGGCTGGCCGTGGGGAACTGCCGGCGTGCTGAGCGCTACCGCGGGCACTGTGTTGGTGTGCATGGTCTGGCTTCTGTTGCAGCAGGGCCTCGGTTCGGCGCCGAAGAACTATCTACGCGAACTTGCGGTCACCATCCTGGTGGCGTGTTGGCTGCCCCTGCTGGCATCTTTCGCAGTACTGATAGTTCTGCAGGATGACGGTGCAGGTCGCATTCTGGTGTTTGTCATCGCGGTCGTGTGCTCGGATGTCGGGGGCTACGTGGCGGGGGTCTTGTTCGGCAAGCACCCGATGGCACCTGCGATCAGTCCGAAGAAGTCCTGGGAGGGGCTTGCTGGGTCGCTCCTTTTCTGTGTCATCGGCAGCCTGCTCACTGTCACCCTCATTCTCGATGCAAACTCCATGATCGGTGTTCTGCTCGGCGTGGTTCTGGTCGTGACCGGGACGTTGGGTGATCTCATCGAATCTCAGGTGAAGCGGGATCTGCGGATAAAGGACATGGGGACCTTGTTGCCGGGCCACGGCGGCATCATGGATCGCCTCGACTCGCTCCTGCCGTCGGCGTTCGTCGCTTGGTTGATCTTCACAGTCCTTCTCTGACGTACCGACCCATCTATGTCATACCGATGATGTCGCCGCCGTTTCGCTCGATTCCGAGTCCCAACATCTGGCATTGGCCCGAGGTCTACGAGTCGGAAAATCGTGCACAGGATATCGACGGGCGTATACCTGCAGAACTGCAGAGGATCGCGCCCTGGGACGGCCGGACCATAGTCGATGTGGGATGTGGCACCGGTTACCATTTGCCGCTGTTTGCCTCCCATGCTCACCGAGTCGTGGGCGTCGAGCCGCATGACCCACTAGTGGATGCGGCGCGGGCCAGAGTTGTCGGGTTGCAGAATGTGGAAGTCGTGTCGGGCAGTGCCGAGGCGCTCCCACTCGACGATGCCTCGGCCGATATCGTGCACGCGCGGACAGCGTATTTCTTCGGGCCCGGATGCGGCCCCGGCGTGTCGGAGGCCATGCGTGTGCTCCGGCCTGGTGGAACGCTCGTCGTGGTGGACCTCGACGTCGGGGCATCGCCGTACGGTGACTGGATGCGAGCGGACCTACCGAAATACGACTGTGCGGCCGTCGAATCGTTCTTCGCGGCCCAGGGATTCGATCTGACCCGGGTCGATACTCGCTGGGAGTTCGCTGATCGAGCGACCCTGGTTGAGGTACTGGGTATCGAATTCACTGCGCGCACAGCGGCCAGGGCTGCACGGAGCATCCCCGGCCTGGGTGTCGATGTGCGATATCGAGTTCACTCGCGACGCAAGCCAGTGGGGCTCGAACGAATCTAGGCGGGGTTGTTCTCGGCCGTGATACCGAAAATTCCTGCCGCTTCGCGAATTTTGAGAGCCTTGGCAAGGCGTGGCAGGTCGCTGCCGTCCTTCACGTGCACGCCATCGATGCCCAGCGTGTCGATGACCTCGTCGGCCCAGTTGACGTCGACTGGGGCTGGAGCGAGTACGCGGTTGACGACGGGCGCCTGTTCCGCGTGCATACACAGTTTTCCGGTCATGCCCATCGAGACGGTCAGGGCCGAATCGCGTGCCAGGATGCTGTCGTTGGCGGTCAGCGTGGGGCCGTCGATGGGTCCGGGAAGACGTGCAGCGCGACTCGACACCACCAGCCGTGAGCGTGGGTAAGCCATGGCGAGTGGTTCGTCGCTCATCCCGGTGTCGCGACGGAAGTCGCCGCTGCCGAAAGCCAACCGGAAGGTCGAGTCTGCGCGAGCGATCTCCGGTGTCGCCTCGAGGCCGACTGCGGATTCGACCAGAGCGAGAATGCGTGTCCCAGCTGTCACTCGTGCCGCTGTGGCATCGACCTGGCCGCCGCTCTCGGTTTTCGCGAGCATGATGCCTGCCAGGCCGCGAAGGCCGGAGAGCGCTTCGAGGTCGTCGGCCCAGTAGGGCGTGGTCGCATCGTTGATGCGGACCCATGCCGAGTTACCCGCTTCGAGCCACGCGACGACGGCGTCGCGTGCCGCAGGCTTGGCATGCGGTGCCACAGCGTCCTCGATGTCGAGGATTACCGCGTCCACTTCCGATGCGGCTGCGGTCGTGAATGCTTCGGGCTGGGTAGCGGGTACCAGCAACCATGAGCGTGCTCGCTCCGGTGCTACGCCAAATGTCACTGGGGTCTCCATGAAAGTGGTCACGTCGGGCTCCTTGTGGTGAGATCGGGCACGACCGACATTACCGATTCAGTACGGCGTTGCCATCTTCCGTGCATTCTGTTCACCGCGGGTTAGTTTACTTGCGTTTGGCGCTACGCCTGACCTGGAGGATGCGAACCCCTCTTATAAGAGCGATTCTCAAAGCCACCGCGAGGGAAGATTCGGAGCAGACCGACGCCGTTCGGCTACCCCCCGCCGTGGGGCTGGAAATTGCGCGCTGAATAGGAGAGAAGTGCCCAGTAGTGGGACACTGGATTTATTATGAGTGATTCTGCTATGACCGCCGACGAATCCACAGCCGAGAGCGCCCGCCCGCGGACGAGGCCGACACTGCCGTTGGTGTTCGCGGATCGCCGTCGCGGGATGCCGTCACGACATCTCGCCGACCTGGATCGCGAGGGACTGAAATCGGCAGTCAAGGATCTGGGGCTTCCTGCTTTTCGTGCCGACCAACTTGCACGCCACTACTACGGCAGGCTCGAAGCGGATACGACCAAAATGACCGACCTTCCTGAAGCGATCCGGGAAAAGGTCGGAGCGGACCTGTTTCCGCCACTGCTCACGGCAATCAAGCACTTGTCGTGTGACGACGGCGACACCCGTAAGACGCTGTGGAAGGCCAATGACGGCACGCTGCTGGAAAGCGTTCTGATGCGGTACCCGGATCGGGCGACCTTGTGCATCTCGAGTCAGGCCGGCTGCGGGATGGCCTGTCCATTCTGCGCCACCGGGCAGGGTGGACTGGATCGCAACCTTTCCACTGCCGAGATCGTCGACCAGGTTCGATCGGCGGCAGCGGATCTACGCGACGGCGTCGTGCCAGGAGGCGAGGGGCGCCTGTCGAACGTTGTGTTCATGGGCATGGGTGAGCCTTTGGCCAACTACAAGCGTGTCGTCTCCGCTGTGCGCAAGATCGTCTCGCCTGCGCCCGATGGACTCGGACTGTCGCAGCGGTCGGTGACCGTATCGACGGTGGGTTTGGCCCCTGCTATCCGCAAACTCGCCGACGAGGGCTTGTCCGTCACGCTTGCAGTATCGCTGCATACTCCGGACGACGAGTTGCGGGACACCTTGGTGCCGGTGAACAACAGGTGGTCGGTGGCCGAGGTTCTGTCGGCGGCGAGATACTACGCAGATCAGACAGGCCGTCGAGTTTCGATCGAGTACGCGATGATCAGAGATGTGAACGATCAGCCGTGGCGCGCGGACCTGCTGGGTAAGAAGTTGCACAAAGCGCTCGGTTCGAGAGTGCACGTAAACCTCATTCCGCTCAACCCGACCCCGGGAAGTGAGTGGGACGCCAGCCCGAAGCCTGTCGAACGTGAGTTTGTGAGAAGGGTTATTGCACAGGGCGTTTCGTGCACCGTTCGTGATACTCGCGGTCAGGAAATCGCTGCCGCTTGCGGTCAGCTCGCTGCTGAGAACTGACGAACAGCGCAAAAAAAGAACCCGATATCTGCTCAGTGCAGCTATCGGGTTCTTTCGGTTCTGTGTGCTATCGAGGCTTCCGGCGGACGATGATGTCGCGAACCACGATGCCGACGAGCGCAATGGCGAAGCCGATGAGGTACAGGTCTTCGATTCCGCCCGTATGGTTTCCGTGGATCATGAGCAGCAGGAAGACCGCGACGGCGATAGCAGCGATCCGCATCGCCTTGTTCGACTCACCGCTCCAGCCCCAATCGGCCGAAGGTACTTCGGCTATGTCCTCGTGGGTGTACTCGACCGGGTCGTACGAAGCGGGGTCCAGTTCGGTTTGTGCCACCGGTCGATCCTCTCGGGTCAGGGTGCAGCCGACAGTCCGGCATGCGTGTGCGCTCTCAGTTTGGCATACGACCGGCAGTAGTAGCGAGTAGGGGCGCAACTAGCGGACCACGGTGCCGAGTCACACCGCGTAAGCACGCAAAGCGGCCAGGTACCTGTCGGTGAAGAGTCTTTGGACCCATCTTCCGACAGGCCCGCCGAGTGCAGTGAACCAGCGACCGGGTCGTGAGAACGCGCGGATGTGGGCGAAGACAGCGCCGGTCGCCGGATCGAATTCGACGGCGAAGCTCTCCTCGCCCTGCTCTGGGTGCCCAGGCAAGGTGCCGTACGCGAACCCCCGTCGATCGGGAGAGTCGATGAGGTAGACGACGCGGCAGGGAATCCGAATTCGAGCCAGCGTCAGCACGACGAGGGTGTCCACCTCGGCGGTCGGAGTCGAGGCGTCGACACCGAGTCCCGACTTTCGGTGCATCTGCCATCCCGCCAGCGCGTCGGCTGCTGCTTCGAATGCATCGCGTCCGGTGCCGATGTGCACTCGACGATCGAGGTGGTGGTAGCCGGCGGGCAGTTGGCCTTTGGTGCCGCCGATCTCGGAATAGGTGAGCTCCATGAGAGCCCAGCGTGCCACTGATGACGGCCGCACAGGTCACTCTCAGATTCGATCAGGAACAATGAACGAGTGCCCGAGCATCGAACACCTCCAGTATCGCGTCCTGTCCGGGTGTTGCTCCTGGGCAGCACCGGTTCCATCGGAACTCAAGCCCTCGAAGTGATCGCTGCCAATCCCGAATTGTTCGAAGTGGTCGGGCTCGCTGCGGGCGGTCGCAATATCGACCTGCTCGGACGTCAGATCCGCGATACCGGTGTCTCGTCCGTCGCGGTCGCAGACCCGAATGCGGGTGCCGAATTGGAACTGGCGACCGTCCTGACCGGTGATCGGGCCGTCACCGAACTCGTCGAGTCGGTCGAGGCCGACGTCGTGTTGAACGCTTTGGTCGGCTCGCGTGGGTTGGAGCCGACACTCGCGGCGTTGAAATCCGGAGCAACGCTGGCCCTTGCAAACAAGGAATCCTTGGTCGCGGGCGGGGAGCTCGTCCTAAGGGCTGCTGCTCCCGGGCAGATCGTGCCCGTGGACTCCGAACATTCTGCTCTTGCACAGTGTCTTCGAAGTGGCCGAGCCGAGGAAGTGGAGCGCCTGGTGTTGACAGCGTCGGGTGGGCCGTTCCGCGGTTGGTCGGCGGAGGAGTTGAAATCCGTCACTCCCGAGCAGGCAGCGGCGCATCCGACCTGGTCGATGGGGCAGATGAACACGCTGAACTCCGCGACGATGGTGAACAAGGGGCTCGAACTGATCGAGACCCATCTGCTGTTCGGTATCCCGTACGAGCGGATCGATGTCACGGTTCATCGGCAGTCGATCGTGCATTCGATGGTCACCTTCTTCGATGGATCGACGATTGCGCAGGCCAGTCCACCCGATATGAGGCTGCCGATCGCGCTCGCATTGGGATGGCCGAGCCGGGTCGCGAACGCTGCCCGTCCACTCGATTTCACGACCGCGTTCTTCTGGGATTTCGAACCGCTCGACGATCGAGTGTTTCCGGCTGTCCAACTGGCCCGCGAGGCGGGAATTCTCGGCGGTTGCATGACGGCGGTGTACAACGCCTCGAACGAGGTGGCCGCCGAGGCATTCCTTGCCGGCCGTATCGCATTCCCACGGATCGTCGACACCGTCGAGGAGGTCCTCGGGGCAGGCAGCAGCGAATGGACTGCCACTCCGACTACCGTGGACGAGGTACTCGAAGCCGATTCCTGGGCTCGTCGTCAGGCCCGTGCACTTTTGAATCAGAAGGTATAAACGAAGATGGTGTTCGCATTCGGCGTCATTCTGTTCGCCCTGGGAATCACGGTGTCCATTGCTCTGCACGAGGCGGGTCACATGTTGACCGCCCGCGCCACGGGCATGAAGGTTCGACGCTTCTTCGTCGGCTTCGGTCCGAAGATCTTTTCCTTTCGACGGGGTGAGACGGAGTACGGCCTGAAAGCGATACCGGCAGGCGGATTCTGCGACATCGCGGGTATGACCGCGATCGATGAGCTCGCGCCCGACGAGGTCGAGCGTGCGATGTATCGGCAGAAAACGTGGAAGCGCCTCGTCGTCATGCTGGGCGGAATAGCGATGAACTTCGTTCTCGGGTTCCTGCTCATCTTCACTCTCGCTGTTGGTTGGGGACTGCCGAATCTCAATCAGCCGAGCAACGCGATGGTGGGTGAGATGCCCTGCGTGACAGCGACACAGAACGAGAATCTCACTTACCCGGAATGCAGTGGACCCAGTCCAGCCTATTCCGCGGGTATCCGTGAAGGGGACGTCATCGTCTCGGTGAACGGCACTCCGACTGCAGACTTCGCCGATGTCGTCGAGGCCACGCAGCCGCTGTCCGGAACCGCAGACTTCGTGGTGGATCGTGACGGGAGTGAGCTGACCTTCCCCGTACAAATCCAGCAGGTCCAGCGTTGGGTACGCGACGGCACCGAGACCGGGCGCAAGTCGACAACCGTCGGCGCGGTGGGCATTCAGCTGGCGTACTTCTATCCGACCCAGTACAACCCGCTCGCGGCGATACCGGCATCGTTCGCGTTCACCGGCGACATGTTCGTCGAGACTGCACACCGGCTGGTGCAGATGCCGAGCAAGGTCGCGGACCTGTGGACCTCGGTCACCGGAGGGGCCAGAGACCCGGAAACACCGATCAGCGTCGTCGGGGCCAGCGTGATCGGCGGGCAACTGGTGGAAAGGTCGTTGTGGCCGGTATTCGTACTGCTGCTCGCGAGCCTGAACTTCTTCCTCGGCATTTTCAACCTGCTGCCGCTGCTTCCCCTCGACGGCGGACACATGGCCGTCACCATCTACGAGCGCATCCGCAATTTCTTCCGCCAGCGTCGTGGTCTGCCGGACGGCGGACCCGTCGACTACATGAAGTTGATGCCCGTCACGTATGTGGTGATAGTGATCGGTGGTGCGTACATGTTGCTCACTCTCACAGCGGACATCGTGAACCCGATCCGATTGTTCTAGTTACACTCGTGCTCATAGCTAGGGAAGAAGGCAACGAAGTGACTGTGTCAGTCGGATTGGGAATGCCGGCGCCGCCGGTTCCCGTACTCGCTCCTCGACGTAAGACTCGTCAACTGCAGGTCGGCACCGTCGGTGTCGGCAGCGACCACCCGATCTCGGTGCAGTCGATGACCACCACCAAGACCCACGACATCAACGCGACCCTGCAGCAGATCGCAGAGTTGACGGCCTCGGGATGCGACATCGTGCGGGTGGCATGCCCCACACAAGAGGACGCCGACGCGCTGTCCATCATTGCCCGGAAGAGTCAGATACCGGTCATCGCCGATATCCACTTCCAGCCCAAGTACATCTTTGCGGCGATCGATGCCGGATGCGCGGCCGTCCGGGTGAATCCTGGCAATATCAAGGAATTCGACGGGCGTGTCAAGGAGGTCGCGAAGGCGGCCCGCGAGGCCAACATCCCCATCCGGATCGGCGTCAATGCCGGATCGCTGGACAAGCGGATGATGGACAAGTACGGCAAGGCCACGCCCGAAGCGCTCGTGGAATCGGCACTGTGGGAGGCCGGACTGTTCGAGGAGCACGGCTTCGGCGACATCAAGATTTCGGTCAAGCACAACGATCCCGTCGTTATGGTGGCTGCTTACGAGCAACTTG
Organism: Rhodococcus sp. 1168; assembly: GCF_002091955.1. Classification (GTDB taxonomy): domain Bacteria; phylum Actinomycetota; class Actinomycetes; order Mycobacteriales; family Mycobacteriaceae; genus Rhodococcoides. The sequence goes on from NZ_MKKY01000072.1 coordinate 377,585, forward strand.
CGGCGCAGTGTGACTATCCGCTGCACCTGGGAGTAACAGAAGCCGGGCCTGCATTCCAGGGCACCATCAAATCTGCAGTCGCATTCGGAGCGCTGCTCTCTCGTGGGATCGGCGACACGATTCGTGTGTCGCTCTCTGCACCACCGGCCGAGGAAATCAAGGTCGGCAACCAAATTCTTCAGTCGCTCAACCTCCGCCCACGCAAGTTGGAGATCGTCTCCTGCCCGTCGTGCGGCCGCGCTCAGGTAGACGTGTACAAGCTCGCCGACGAGGTCACCGCCGGGCTCGAAGGCATGGAAATCCCGCTTCGTGTTGCGGTTATGGGGTGCGTGGTGAACGGTCCCGGTGAGGCCCGGGATGCGGATATCGGTGTCGCGTCCGGTAACGGCAAAGGGCAGATCTTCGTGAAGGGCAAGGTCATCAAAACGGTTCCCGAAGCTCAGATCGTGGAGACCTTGATCGAGGAAGCAATGCGTATCGCCGAGGAATACGAAGTTGACGAGAGTGCGGATGCAAGCACCCCTGTCGTAACGGTCAGCTGATTGGCACACTTGCGCCCGTAAGTCTGGCAATCTGGACTTCAATGTCAGTGGATGTGTTGGTGTCGAGGAGGTGGCGTAAGTGCTCAAGCTCTTGGGTGCGAAGCCGCTGAGCGGGAAGGACACGGCGCATGTTCTCCGTGTCCTCGACGCCGACCCGGTTGCCTCGTGCATGATCGCGGCTCGAGTGCAAGATTCGGGACTCGACCCGCGATCGTTCCACGGCGAGATGTGGAGCCGAGGTGGCCCGGACGAATCCTTGTGCTTCTACGGTGCCAACCTCGTTCCCCTCCTGGGTTCGGTCGACGATCTCCGCTCGTTCGCCGACCGCGCTTGTCGTGGTCCACGGATGTGTTCTTCGCTTGTCGGCCGCGCCGAACTGACGTTGCCGTTGTGGGACATGCTCGAACCCGATTGGGGTGCGCCGCGCGAGTTGCGCAGCGAGCAACCACTGTTGGCGACATCGACGTATTCGGTATTTCCTCCCGATCCTTTGGTTAGACTCGTGCACGCCGACGAGCTCGACGTCTACCTCAGTGCCGCCGTAGCCATGTTCATCGAGGAAGTCGGTGTCGATCCACAGGCAAACGACGGTGGTAGGGGTTATCGCCGTCGGATCGCCAGTCTCATCGCCGCTGGCAGAGCATGGGCGCGATTCGAGGACGGAGAAGTCATCTACAAGGCCGAAGTCGGATCGCAGTCCGCATCGGTCGGCCAGATTCAAGGTGTGTGGGTTCACCCGCTCTACCGTGGGCAGGGTCTCGGATCAGCGGGGACAGCTACCGTCGTCGACTCGGTGGTGCGCAGCGGTCGTATCGCCAGCCTGTACGTCAACAGCTTCAATTGGCCCGCGCGCCGCGCGTACAGCCGTATCGGCCTCGAGCAGGTCGCCACGTTCACCACAGTCCTTCTGGACTAGACCGCGATTCGCTGCGCTCGCGCGCGCTCTCGCCGAACTACGATGAGCGCGATGAGGTTCTCGGATAAGCGGCGCGTTCGACGACCCGCGGTGGCAGCGCTGGTGTGTGTCTTCGTCGTCGGCACTGCAGTCGCGTGTACCCCCGCCCCGGATGGTCCCGAACCTGCAGCTCAGGAATTTCTCTCGGCCTTTGCCTCGAACGACATCGAGGCAGCCTCGGCGAAGACCGATATTCCCGAATCGGCGGCAGCAGCGCTGGCCGACACCTGGCAGAACCTGCAAGCGGAATCCATGGACGCCCGAACAACGTCGGTGCGCGTCGATGGTGACACTGCGCTGGTCGGCTACACCTATGAATGGCGCCTTCCCAAGGGCCGAGTCTGGTCCTACGACGGAGAACTGCAAATGGGCCGTGCCGACGGCAATTGGGGAGTGCGGTGGACGTCGACCGATATTCACCCTGGTCTCGGTGACACACAGACCATGGAATTGCGCTCGACGTCGCCGCCGCGGGCACGCGTCAACGAGCGGTCAGGTTCGGACGTCCTGGTGCCCGGTGTGGTGCACCGCGTCAAGGTCAACGCTGAAGAATCCGGCAACATCGTCTCGTCTGCGACCGGACTGGCATCCATTCTCGCGCCGTTCGATTCGAATATCTCGGCGCAGAGCATCGTCGAGTCGGCGACGTCGACCAAGGGCGACTATCCAGTTGCCCTGCTCCGCGCCGAGGACTACGAGACCGTCGCGGGGTCGTTGGCAGCACTGTCAGGCGTGACCGTGTCCGGCGAGTCCGATCTGCTCACGACCGATCCGACGTTCGCCCCCGATTTGATTTCTCAGGTGAAGAAGACCGTCATCGACGAGGTCGACGGCAAGGCCGGGTGGAGCGTGGTAACGGTGAACCGGAACGGGGTCGACGTCGATGTACTGACCGATACGCCCTCGCAGCCTGCGCCCTCGGTGTCCATCAGCCTCGATCGCAACATTCAGGTGGCGGCACAGAATGCGGTGAACGCGCGGATCGAACAAGCCATGATGGTGGTTATCCAGCCGTCCACTGGGGCGATTCTCGCAGTTGCCCAGAACAAGGAAGCCGATCGCGACGGTCCTGTTGCCTCTGCCGGGTTGTATCCGCCCGGGTCTACCTTCAAAATCATCACAGCGGGCGCAGCCATATCGTCGGGACTCGCGACGCCGGACACGACGGTGCCGTGTCCTGGGCGCATTGTGATCGGTGAACGCAGCATCCCGAACTACAACGAATTCTCGCTCGGGAACGTATCGATGGGAACCGCGTTCACTCGCTCCTGCAATACGTCCTTCGCCAAGCTCGCCAGCGAAATGGAACCTGACGCGCTCACCGTGGCAGCCTCACAGTTCGGGGTCGGTCCGGACTACGACGTCGTGGGATTGCCCACTGATTCGGGGTCGGTGCCACCAGCCGAGGAATTGGTCCAGCGAACAGAGGACGGATTCGGTCAGGGCAAGGTCGTGGTCTCGACGTTCGGAATGGCGCTTGCTGCTGCCACCGTGGCACACGGATCGACACCGGAACCGAATCTGATCTTGGGACGCGAAACTCGGATCGAGGGTGACCATCCGCCGATCTCGCCGCTGATGGTCGACGGGCTTCGAGGGATGATGCGCTCGGTCGTCACCAGTGGTACCGCCGAGCGGATCGCCGATCAGGGCGAGGTGTACGGCAAAACGGGTGAGGCCGAGGTCGAGGGCGGTTCGCACGCGTGGTTCGTCGGCTACCGCGGCGACCTGGCATTTGCGACGCTCGTCGTTCGTGGCGGAAGCTCCGATAACGCGGTAGCGGTCACCAGGGAAATGTTCGAGCAGTTGCCGGCGGACTACTAGGGCAGTAGCCCGCGACGCCGCGCGGTGACCACTGCCTCGTGTCTCGTCTTGGCGCCAGTCTTGTTCATGGCGGTGCGAAGGTACGACTTGACTGTTTCCTGACCCAGCGACAATCGCTGCGCTGCCTGGGCATTGGTGCATCCGAGGGCGATCTGAGCCAGGACGTCGATTTCGCGAACCGAGAGTCGGACCTCGGTGTCGGGCTTTCGGTCCGCCGATCGAAGAGATGCCGACATTCGGTCCGACAGCATTCTCAGCTCGGAACGCGTGGAGACATCGGACGTCGTGCTCGCGAGCGTCCTCAGTTCCGCATAGATATCGCGCAGCTCCGCGGTGGCTGCCGAGTGCCCGGTGACGCCGGCTTCGGCGGCGGCGCTGGAATCGAGCAACCTGAGGCGCATGTCCACCTCGTCTCGGATGGCGATCTCGTGACTCAGTCGTCGAGATGCCTTCACCATCATCTCGGCAATTCGGTCGCCGATGGCGCCGCGCTCGCGGACAGCTGCGTACATCACTGCGCGCGAGGCGCCGGCGACGACGACAGGAACCGCGAGGATCGATCGCAGGCCCTCACCGAGAACGGGTCGGTCGTAATCATGGGTGATGTATTGCGAGCGTCCATAGTCGCTGACAGCCGCAGGTTGCTGCTGGTCGAGGACGCGGCCACCGAGGCCGGATCTACTCGGGATCAACAGTCCGTCCAGCCCCTTGGTGCGGGTGCCGTGGAATTCGCTCAGATACAAGGTGTTGCCGGCGGACACTTCACCGCCGAATACCACCGGCATGCCGGACAATGCCACGATCTGCCGTAGTTCGGCGCGAAGCGCATCACCGTCTCGCGGGCGCAGCACGTCGGTCGTCGGCATGGTCACCTCTTTCGCAGACGTCAGTTCCTTGTCCGAACTTCAGTGATTTGAATCATAGAGGGCGCATCGAGGTCCGTACATGCACGGTCGGGTCCGGGGACCGACTACGCATACACCGATGCACAGCGCATACGCTGGAGTCATGTCTGTGACCGCCGAGAGCAAGCCCCGTCAGCCACTGGTGCCAGGCGTCGTGTCGCCCACACTGCCCGTGCCGAGTTCGATCGAACGCCCCGAGTACGCCTGGAAGCCGACGGCGAACGAGGGAAACGAGCCTTGGGTTCAGACACCCGAGGTCATCGAGAAGATGCGTGTCGCCAGCAAGATCGCTGCGCGGGCACTGCAGGAGGCGGGCAAGGCGGTAGCGCCCGGGGTCACGACCGACGAACTCGACCGGATCGCTCACGAGTACATGATCGACCATGGCGCCTACCCTTCGACGTTGGGTTACAAGGGTTTTCCCAAGTCGTGCTGCACCTCTCTCAACGAGGTCATCTGCCACGGCATCCCGGACTCGACAGTGATTCAGGATGGCGACATCGTGAACATCGACGTCACGGCATACATCGATGGCGTGCACGGAGATACCAACGCGACCTTCCTCGCCGGCAACGTGTCGGAGGAGGCACGTTTGCTGGTAGAGCGCACTCACGAGGCGACGATGCGTGCCATCAAGGCAGTCAAGCCGGGACGGGCGCTCAATGTGATCGGCCGAGTCATCGAGTCGTATGCGCACCGTTTCGGATACGGCGTTGTCGAGGACTTCACCGGCCACGGCATCGGCACCACGTTCCACAGCGGGCTCGTCGTTCTGCACTACGACCAGCCGTCGGTCGAGACGATCATCGAGCCAGGGATGACCTTCACCATCGAGCCGATGATCAACCTCGGCGGAATCAACGCCGAGATGTGGGACGACGGCTGGACGGTGGTCACCCACGACCGGAAGTGGACTGCGCAGTTCGAGCACACCCTCGTGGTCACCGAGACCGGTAGTGAGATCCTCACGTTGCCGTGAGTGGAGCTTGCGGAATGAACCGATGGCCGTGAGTGGAGCTTGCGGAATGAACCGATGGCCGTGAGTGGAGCTTGCGGAATGAACCGATGGCCGTGGGTGGAGCTTGCGGAATGAACCGACTGTGGTGAGTGGAGCGGGGCGCGGCGGCGCGTTGCTGGTGGCCGGGACGACGTCGGATGCGGGTAAGAGTGTTCTGGTGGCCGGTCTGTGTCGTTTGTTGGCACGCAGAGGGATGTCGGTTGCGCCGTTCAAGGCCCAGAACATGTCGAACAATTCGGTGGTGACGCTGGACGGCGGCGAGATCGGGCGGGCGCAGGCGTTTCAGGCGCGTGCCTGTGGTCTGGAGCCGAGTGTGCGGTTCAATCCGGTGTTGCTGAAGCCGGGGAGCGATCGGACGTCGCAGTTGGTGGTTCGGGGTCGCGCTGTCGCGAATGTATCGGCATCGAGTTACGTCGAGCATCGTCAGTCACTTCGTGCTGTCGTCGCTGCCGAGTTGGATTCGCTGCGCAAGGATTTCGATTTTGTGATCTGTGAGGGGGCTGGATCCCCGGCGGAAATCAATCTACGTGAGACGGATCTCGCGAATATGGGGTTGGCCACGGCAGCACGGCTTCCGGTCATCGTGGTGGGGGATATCGACCGTGGGGGAGTGTTGGCCCACCTCTACGGCACGGTGGCGATACTCGACGAGGCTGATCAGGCACTGATCGCAGGCTTCGTGATCAACAAGTTTCGCGGCGATCCGTCGTTGCTGGCTCCTGGACTCGTCCAGCTCGAAACTTTGACGGGTAGGCCCACTTATGGGGTCGTTCCGTACGCCGACGGTCTTTGGATGGATGCCGAGGACTCGCTCGGTGTCGTCGCGGACGCTCCGGTGGGTAGGCCACGTCCGCCGGTGGGGTCGCAGTGGTTGCGTGTCGCTGCGGTGCGGCTACCTCGGATTTCCAACACGACCGACGTCGAGGCACTGGCGTGCGAGCCGGGGGTTTCGGTCAACTGGGTGACCGAGCCGTCCCGGTTGACCGACGCCGATCTGGTCATCGTTCCCGGCAGTAAAGCGACACTCTCGGATTTGCATTGGTTGCGGAAAACTGGTCTGGCCGAGGCCATTCGCGACCGGGTGGAGGACGGACGCCCGGTTCTCGGGATTTGCGGCGGGTATCAGATGCTCGGTCGAACGATTACGGACGGAATCGAATCCGCGGATGTTCGGGCTTCGGGACTTGGATTGCTCGATCTCGATATCGAGTTCGAGGCCGACAAGGTTCTTGCGGGTGTGGACGGGGAATCGCCGTTTTTCGGCGTCGGTGACGTCACGGGTTACGAGATTCATCACGGACGCGTCGTGCACAGCGGCGATACGCCACTGTTTCGATATCACGATGGTCGAGCGGAGGGGAGTGTGCGGGAGGCAGTCATGGGTACCCATTGGCACGGTGTGCTCGAATCCGATTGTTTCCGTAGAGAATTCCTCCGATGGGTGGCCGCTCGTGCTGGACGAAATGACTTTGTCGTAGCACCGGACACCTCGGTGGCTGGGTTGCGTCAGGAGCAACTCGACCTCTTGGCGGATTTGGTCGAGGACAACGTCGACGTCGACGCCGTCCTGGCAGTGATCGAACGCGGTGTCGACGCGAAGTTATAGTTGGGGACCTGTGAGAATCGAGTCAGTGACGAGATATGTCTACCGTTGGGCTTCGGCGACACGAGCCCACTGCCTCGATGGTTGCGAATGTCTCCGATCGGGCGTGCAGTAGCGTCCTATCCCATGGAGTACAAGCAGGTATCGACGGGCGGCGTGACTCGCACGGTGCGTATCGCCGGACCGGAATCCAGGCATGTCGTGCTGTTGCTTCCGGGTCTGGGGGATAGCCCCGACGTATTCGACGGCGTATCCGAGCGGTTGCATAATTCGGACCTGAAAACCGTTGCAGTGGAAGATGTGCGAGGACTCGACGGCGATGCCATGGTGGCAATCCTCGACGAATTGTCGTTGCCCTGGGTGCACCTCGTCGGCAGTCGTGAGGGCGCTGAACTGGCGTGGACGCTGGCGGCCCGAACGTTCGGCCGATTCGCGAGCCTTGTCGCGTGCGACCGCGGTCACCCGGCCGTCGCCGACCAGGACGGGGTTATCCGCGCTTCGGACTGCTCGCCCGTCGAACTGCCGACCACGATCGTGATCGGCAGTTCGCTGCAACGTGCGAGTGCGGACGGCAGCGGGAGGTTGGTCTATTCGGACTTCCGCGTCGTTCAGCTCGACGGTGTGGGCAACATCCCGAGCGATGCAGCAGCCGAACTTGCTACCGAAGTCGTGCTCCGCACCAACCCTTGGTGATGCGGAGCCCTCTCAGACGTCGAGACCGAGCAGTGCGTTCTCGACCACTTCGGGCAGGCCGGGGTGAATCCAGTACTGCCCGCGAGCCATGTCGAGGGCGGAGGTTCCGAAACTTATTGCTTGGATGAGCGGCTGTATGACCGTCGATGCCTGAGCGCCGATGACGTGGGCTCCTACTATGCGACCAGTCTTCTTTTCCGCAATGATTTTGCAGAAACCGTCTTGGTCCTCCATCGCCCAGCCGTACGCGACGTCGCCGTAGTTCTCGATCTTGACCGTGATGTCCAGGCCTGCGCTGCGCGCCTGGGCTTCGGTCAGTCCGACCTCGGCGATTTGGGGATGGGTGAACACGGCCGCCGGCACGAAGCGGTGATCGTACTTCCGAAGGTTCGTCGTATCCTGCCAAGCGTTGTTCGACAAATTGTGCTGCACTACTCGTGCTTCGTGGTTGGCAACGTGCTTGAGTTGGAACGGAGAAGACACATCACCGAGTGCGAAAACGCCCTCGGCGGTCGTGCGACCGTATGCGTCGACTCGAATTCGACCTTCCCCGTCGAGTTCGATTCCACCCTTGTCGGCGCCGAGGCGATCGCCATTGGGTGTGCGTCCGACAGCGACGAGGAGTGCGTCACCGAGAATCCGGGTGCCGTCGCCGAGTTCGAGACCGACGCTCGTGCCCTCGGAGATCGCCTTCGCATCACGGCAATCGAGGTGGACGTTCCAGTTCTTTTGTGCAAGTTCGGTGAAGCGAGCCGATATGTCAGCGTCGAGACCGCGAAGCAGTGTGTCCTTGCGGGCGACGATCGAAATTTTCGATCCGAGCGCGCCGAACACATGAGCAAATTCTGCCGCGATGAAGCCGGAACCAAGGATCACGAGATGCTCGGGTAATTCGGGCAGTCGCATGACGTCGTCATTCGTATGAAACGGAACACCGCTGTCGAGTATCTGTCGAGGTATCACCGGCCTGGATCCGGCTGCAATGACGACCTGGTCGGCGGTGATTATCTCGCCGGCACCGGTGTCGATGGTCCGGGGACCGACGAACGACGCGTGGCTCGAAAAAAGGGTGACGTTGGGGCTGCCGCTTTCGCGGTAGTGCTTACCGCCCGCCGAAATGGGGTCGATGCGACCGAATACCCGGCTCACGATGTCGGACCAGCGGACTTGCTCGATCGAAGAGTCGATGCCGTAGCGCGCCGATTCGCGGATCGTCTGTGCGACCTCGGCTGCGTAGACGAACATCTTCGTAGGAATGCAACCGACGTTGAGGCAGGTGCCTCCGAACGGTGAATGCTCTTCGAAAATTGCCACCGTCTTGTCCGAGAACTGCTCGTTGACGATGGAATTGCCCGAACCCGACCCGATGATCGCGATGTCGAAATGACGACCGATTGCCTGACTGCTCACGAAATGGTTCCTAGTTCGTTGTGGTTTCGTCCGGAATCTCGTTCGATGTGCTCACTTCGATGTAACCACTCGAGCCATTCGTCGACCTCGTCGAACGCCCGTGCCCGCGGTACGTCCTGTGAAAGAAAGACGTCGTGGCGGGCGCCCTCGATGGGTACGATCGTCGTACGATCGCCCAGACAGCCCGCCCAGCGAGCGATTTGACGAACATCCAGCACCGCATCGGCAGCATCGATCGCGGAACTGTACTTGCGGGAGAAGTGCGTCACTTTCGACCGCAGAATCAGCGATGGAATTCCGATGTCGAGACCTCGATGCAGCTTTGCATGCCCGTGTCGGATCGCGCGGATCCAGCCGAACGTGATGGGGAAGCCGGACAACGGCTTCCATTCGAGATTGTAGTCCCACTCGCCGTGCTCGGAGGCAGCAAGAGAGAGGCCATAGGTGTCCAGGCCCATGCCGGGCAAAGCAGTCTTTGCCTTGACCTTGCCTATGACGCCGATTGCGGTGGTGCCGACGGTACGAACCGCTGCGGGGCCCTGCAGGTCGAACCAAGGACTGTTCAGGATGACACCGTCGATGCCGAGGCCGGTAGTGCCGCCATCCTGACGGTTCAGACGATCGAGCCACAACGGAAGAATCAGCCCGCCGGTCGAGTGAGCGATCAGCAACACCGACTTACCGCTCGGCTCCCTGCGTACCAGCGAGAGCGCTTCGTTCAACTCCTCGTCGTAGAACGCCAGATCCGTCACGAAGTGCGGTGTCTGGCCTTCACGCAGAGATCTTCCACACTTACGCAGGTCCAGTGCATAGAACGCATAGCCTTTGGCTGCGAAGTGTTCGGCCAGGTGCTGTTGGAAGAAGTAGTCGGTGAAGCCATGAACGTAGATCACCGCTCGATCGAAGGACGGTGCAGCTGCTGGCTGGTACCGAACGAGAGTCGCTTCGACCTGGCCTTCACCGTCCGGATCTGCACCGAGGGGAATGGTCGTCTGCTCGTAGCCGTCGCCGAGGACATCGGGTACCCAGGTAGTCACAAATCACAACTGTAGTAGCAGGTGCAAAGTGCACTTCGGGAGCACAATCGAAGAAGTGCTTGAAAGCGCTTCGAGTCGGGTATCTACGTGCGGGTAATGTAGCCGCCACCTGAGCAGAGTTTCCTCACGCGAGTACTCACGAACAAGGAAGTCGAATCTCCAGTGTCAAATGAACAGCGCTCCAATCAAGAGCAGGTCAAGCGAGTGAAAACCGATGTGGTCCTCGTCGGCGCCGGAATCATGAGCGCAACTCTCGGGGCACTGCTTCGACAGTTGGAGCCCGATTGGTCGATCGATGTGTACGAGCGACTCGATGCCGCTGCCGCCGAAAGCAGTGACGCATGGAACAACGCCGGTACCGGCCACTCCGCGCTGTGTGAGCTCAATTACACACCGCAGAACAAGGACGGTTCCGTCGACATCACCAAGGCTCTCAGTGTCAACGAGCAGTTTCAGGTCTCCCGACAGTTCTGGGCGCACAGCCTGGAAGCGGGCATGCTGAGCGACGCGAAGAACTTCATCAATCCGATCCCACACGTGAGCTTCGTTCATGGTGAGGACAACACCAAGTACCTGAAGGCTCGATACGACGCTCTGGCTTCGAATCCGCTGTTCGAAGGTATGGAGTACATCGACAGTCCGGACGAGTTCACGCGTCGACTTCCGCTCATGGGTGCGGGCCGCGACTTCTCCGATCCCGTCGCTCTCAACTGGAGCGACAACGGAACAGACGTCGACTTCGGTGCGCTGACCCGCCAGCTTCTGAACTATATTTCCGGGGCCGGCGCCACCGTGCACTTCGGAAACGACGTGCGCAACATCTCGAAGCAATCGGACGGAACGTGGGACGTGAAGGTGGCAAACCTTCGCACTGGTTCCAAGAAGACGGTCAACGCCAAGTTCGTGTTCGTCGGCGCGGGTGGCGGTGCTCTGCATCTGCTCCAGAAGTCGGGCATCAGCGAGATCAAGGGCTTCGGAGGGTTCCCGGTCAGCGGTGAGTGGCTGCGCTGCACCAACCCCGAGCTCATCGAGCAGCACTCGGCCAAGGTGTACGGCAAGGCGTCGGTCGGTGCGCCCCCGATGTCGGTGCCTCACCTCGACACTCGTGTCATCGGGGGAAAGCCCGGTTTGCTCTTCGGTCCGTACGCAGGATGGTCGCCGAAGTTCCTCAAGGAAGGAAAGCTGACCGATCTTCCTTCGTCGGTCAAGCCGGGAAACTTGATGTCGATGCTCGGCGTGGGCGTAACCGAGCTCGGACTCGTGAAATATTTGCTGAGCGAGCTGTCGCAGTCGCAGGCCGATCGCGTGGAGACGCTTCGCGAATTCGCACCCAAGGTTCTCGACAAGGACTGGGAGATCGTCACCGCCGGGCAGCGAGTCCAGGTGATTCGAAAGAAGGGCCGTGGCGGAGTTCTCGAATTCGGCACCGCAGTGATCAACGCTGCAGACGGGACGATCGCGGGCCTGCTCGGTGCTTCGCCGGGTGCCTCCACTGCGGTACCGGCGATGCTCGACGTGTTGCAGCGTTGTTTCGGCGACCGCTACGACGCGTGGCAACCCAAGCTCAAGGAGATGGTGCCTTCGCTCGGGGTCAAATTGGCCGAGGATCGTTCACTGTTCCGCGAGATATTCGACTGGACCTCGCGCGCGCTCGAGCTGGACGAGTCTTCCCAACTCGCACAGCACACCGGCGTGTGATAGCAACAGTCGTATGACTACGCAAGCTGCTGCCCTCAAGCGCTCCTGGGCTTTGGACCTGTCCAACAACACCCTGTACGACCTGTTGAAGCTGCGTGTCGAGGTTTTCGTCGTCGAGCAGGCGTGCGCCTACCCGGAACTCGACGGTCGAGATTTGCTCACCGAGACGAGGCATTTCTGGCTCGAACGTGACGGCGAAGTGGTGTGCACACTGCGTCTGCTCGAGGAGCACGACAACGGTGAGAAGGCCTTCCGTATCGGCCGGCTGTGCACGCAGCGGTCGGCACGGGGGCAGGGGCACACCACGCGGATCCTGCGTGCTGCACTTGCCGAGGTCGGATCCTCTCCGTGTCGCATCAATGCCCAGAGCTACCTGGTGGACATGTACGCGAAACACGGCTTCCTACCCGACGGTGAGGAAGTTCTCGAAGACGGAATTCCGCACACGCCCATGCGTCGGGGCGGAGGAACCCCCTGGGGCGAGGTGTCGGGCGGCAGCAAGGTCGAACGACGGTAGGGTTCGACCAACGGAGCTGATGCGGGGAAGTCCTGTGTGATTCAGGCGCGGTCCCGCCACTGTGTACGAGTATTCCGATTGTCGGCAGCCTCGTAAGCCAGATCACCGCACAGCATCGAAATTACTTTGCCCACTTCTTCGGTGGGCATCGAAAGTCCTCGGCGCGGAAACCGAGGAATGAAGGGGATCGAAAGTGCAGCAGGCTGTTGGATCTTCAGAACCCGGTTATCCGTTCAGCGCGATAGTCGGCCAAGACCAGCTTCGATTGTCATTGATCCTGTGTGCGGTGCACCCGGGGATCGGTGGCGTCCTCGTTCGCGGCGAGAAGGGGACGGCGAAGTCCACTGTCGTACGCGCACTCGCAACGCTGCTTCCGGACATCGAGGACGATGGCGAGAGTCGACCGGCCCGACTGGTAGAGCTTCCGGTCGGCGCGACCGAGGACCGCGTGGTTGGTTCGCTCGACCTGGAGAAGGTACTGCGAGACGGCGAACGTGCATTCCAACCTGGACTGTTGGCCGCCGCCCATCGCGGAGTGCTGTACGTGGACGAGGTGAATCTTCTCCATGATCACCTGGTCGATGTTCTGCTCGACGCCGCTGCGATGGGGCGCGTCCATATCGAACGCGACGGGGTTTCACATTCGCATCCCGCGCAGTTCGTCCTCGTCGGAACCATGAATCCCGAAGAGGGGGAGCTCCGCCCACAGTTGTTGGATCGTTTCGGGCTCGCCGTAGAGGTCACTGCCTCTCGTGACGTGGACATCCGAATGGACGTCGTGCGGAGGCGTCTGAACTACGAGCGTGACCCCTTTGCTTTTGCCGCACGCTATGCCGACGAGGACGCGGACATTGCCGCACACATCGTTGCGGCGCGACTGGTACTCGATCAGGTGGAACTCGACGACACCGAACTTCGTCGAATTGCGGCATTGTGTGCGTCGTTCGACGTCGACGGGATGCGAGCGGACCTCGTAGTCGCAAGGACCGCCTCGGCGCACGCGGCTTGGCGAGGTTCGGCGAAGATCGAGGAATCGGATGTGCGGGTCGCCGCGGAATTGGCACTGCCGCATCGCCGCAGACGTGATCCGTTCGACGAGCCCGGGATCGACGAGAGTGCACTCGACGATGCCATGCGCGACGCCGCAGAACAGGCAGACTCCGCACAGGCAGACTCCCCGGATCCGGAATCCGGCCAGGAGTCCGACGAACCGACCGATCCCGAACCCACCGATCCCGATCCGACCGATCCCGGACCTACGGACTCAGGACCGGACCCGGACGGTGGCGGCACACCGACACCGAATCCACCGTCCGGCAACGGATCTCGTGACCGAGATGCCGCAGCGCCCGGATCGCAGTTTCGCGCGCGGTTGATGGAAATTCCCGGTGTCGGCGAGGGAGCGCCCGGCCGTCGCTCCCGATCGCGTGCTGCGCAGGGGCGGGTGGTGCGCCCGACCACCGAGCGTGGCAAGGGACTTCACCTCATCGGAACATTGTTCGCGGCAGCCGAGGATCAAGTCGCGCGCGGACGAACATCGGGGAAGTTCCGGCTCGAGCCCGCGGATCTGCGCGGGGCAATTCGTGAAGGTCGCGAAGGCAACCTCATCGTGTTCGTTGTCGACGCATCCGGGTCGATGGCTGCACGCGATCGGTTGTCTGCGGTGACGGGAGCCGTGCTGTCGCTACTGCGCGATGCATACCAACGGCGAGACAAGGTTGCGGTCATCACTGTTCGAGGGCGCGAGTCCGAGTTGGTTCTTCCGCCGACTTCGAGCGTCGACGTCGCTGTCACCCGCTTGCGCAGGATGAAAACCGGCGGCAAGTCTCCACTGGCGCAAGGCTTTCTGCGTGCCCGCGAGGTCGTCCTTCGAGAGAAGGTCAGAGATCCGTTGCGCCGTGCGCTCGTCGTCGCGATGACGGACGGCCGAGCGACGGGCGGTGTCGATCCGGTAGGCCGTGCACGTATCGCTGCGTCGCGTTTGGCAGCCGACGGCACTGCTTCGGTTGTCGTGGACTGCGAATCGGGCATGGTCCGTCTCGGACTGGCCGCCGATTTCGCCGGGCACTTACAAGGTGGCTACGTGCGGCTTGCCGACCTTTCCGCCGAGCACGTTGCCGCCGTCGTTCGCGCAGCGGCCTGAGAGGACGAGCAATGCCACAGGGAGTACCACTTCCGGGAACTGTTCCCGACGACGGCCTGACGACGCGTCAGCGCCGAAATCAAGCACTTCTCGCAGTTCACACCGGGCCTGGCAAGGGCAAGTCGACCGCGGCCTTCGGGATGGCACTGCGGGCGTGGAATCAAGGATTCGACGTCGGAGTGTTCCAGTTCGTGAAGAGTGCAAAATGGAAGGTCGGCGAGGAGTCCACGTTCAAACTGCTCGGCGAACTACACGAGACTCAGGGCACCGGCGGGGCCGTCGAGTGGCACAAGATGGGCGAAGGGTGGTCCTGGACGCGCAAGAAGGGTTCGGACGTCGACCACGCTGCCGCAGCTGCGGAGGGCTGGGCCGAAATCTCTCGGAGATTGAGTGAGGAGACGCACCGCTTCTACGTGTTGGACGAATTCACCTACCCACTCAAGTGGGGGTGGGTGGACATCGATGAGGTGGTCGAAGTGCTCGTGAACCGGCCGGGTAATCAACACGTCGTCGTCACCGGACGTGACGCACCGCAGGCGCTGATCGATGCCGCCGATCTCGTCACCGAAATGACCAAGGTCAAGCATCCGATGGATGCAGGCCGAAAGGGTCAGCGCGGGATCGAATGGTGAGCCGTTCCGCTCCCGCCGTCGTGATCGCTGCGCCAGCATCGGGTAGCGGAAAAACGACGGTAGCTACCGGGATGATGGCTGCTCTCCGTGCCTTGGGGGACCGGGTAGCGCCGTTCAAGGTGGGGCCGGACTATATCGATCCTGGATACCACTCTCTCGCAACGGGGTTGCCGGGCCGCAATCTCGATGCAGTGATGGTGGGGCGAGAGCGCATAGGCCCGCTGTTCCTGCATGGCAGTGCAGGATGCGACATCGCGATCGTCGAGGGGGTCATGGGGCTCTTCGACGGCAAGATCGACATGACGGGTGCCGGACAGGCTTCCGCGGAGGGGTCGACGGCAGCAGTAGCCGCGATGCTCGGCGCACCGGTCGTTCTCGTCGTCGACGCTCGCGGCCACAGTCAGAGCCTTGCCGCTCTGCTGCACGGGTTCTCGACGTTCGATCCGTCGGTCCGGATCGGTGGAGTGATATTGAATCGGGTCGGCAGCCCGAGGCACGAAGAGGTTCTGCGTCAGGCGTGTGAGCGTGTCGGTGTTCCCGTTCTCGGGTCGTTACCGCGGATGTCGGAACTGGCGGTCCCGTCGCGGCACCTGGGACTGATCACGGCACTCGAACACGGGAGCCGAGCAGGCGCCGCAGTGGACGCAATGGCAGAACTGGTGACAAGCCACGTCGACCTGGCTGCCGTCCGAGCATTGGCAAGATCGTCGGTCACCGGTACCGCCTGGGACCCGAACGAAGAAGTGAGTGAGCCGAGCAGGACGGGTGCAGTCGTCGCCGTGGCCGGCGGTCCTGCCTTCACGTTCGGTTACGCCGAGCACGTGGAACTGCTGCGCGCTGCAGGCTCGGAGGTGGTGGTGTTCGATCCCCTCACCGACGGATTGCCGGAGCGCACGGCGGGTGTCGTTCTGCCGGGCGGGTTTCCGGAGGAACATGCCGAGCAGTTGGCGTCGAACGAGCCTCTGTTGGCGGATATCCGCAGGGCCTCGGCCGCCGGATTGCCGATCCACGCAGAATGCGCCGGTTTGCTGTACCTGGCGCGATCCCTCGACGGCCACGCGATGGCCGGAGTCATCGACGCGGAAGCCCGGTTCGGATCGAAGCTCACACTCGGCTATCGCGATGCGGTCGCACTGGGTGATTCGGTGTTGTTCGAGGCGGGGACTCGGGTGACGGGCCACGAGTTTCACCGCACTGCGCTCGTCGACTTCGCTGCCGATCTCGCACCGGCATGGGGTTGGCAGAATCCGAGCGCAGCTGCCGACAAACGCGTCGTTCGGGAGGGGTTCGTTCACGGCAACGTCCATGCTTCGTATTTGCATACGCACGCGGCAGGCAGCCCGCGATCGGTTCGGAACTTCGTCGAGGCGTGTGACCGGTTCGCGCCTGTCGATGTCTGAACCTGAGTGCGCTGGATCGGACCGCGCTGAATCGATCGTCGTCGGGGTCGGCGCGACGGCAGCAGCGACGGCATCTGATATTGCGGCCGGGTTCGCTTCGGTCGCCAGGCCGAAATGGACCGTGGTCGCAGTAGCGACTCTGAATCGAAAGCATTCCGCAGTGGAGGCTTTTGCTTGTTCGCTTTCAGTGCCGATGAGCGTGTGGACGGCCGCCGAATTGGCTTCCGTCTTCGTGCCGACGCCGTCCTCACTGGTCGACGACGCCGTCGGGACCCCGAGCGTGGCAGAAGCCGCAGCAGTATTGGGGAGCGGCGGAGGCACGCTGATTCTGGGCAAGACGAAGGTGGGTCCGGTGACCATTGCGGTAGCAAGAGCAGCGTTGCCCGAGGAGTAAGAAGCCTTGTGTGCCCGACTGGAACACGTTCTAATGTTGCATGCGCTTCGGTCTCGTTCTGTTCACCTCCGATCGTGGAATAACGCCTGCGGCCGCGGCCGCAGCGGGCGAGCGATTGGGATTCGACTCGTTCTACGTACCGGAGCACACCCACATTCCCGTCAAACGTGAAGCGGCTCATCCGCAGACTGGTGACTCTTCGTTACCGGATGATCGGTATGCGCGAACTCTCGATCCGTGGGTGTCGCTGGCCGCAGCGTCGGCGGTGACGAAACGAATAGCATTGGGCACCGCCGTCGCAATACCGGTGGAGCACGACCCGATTACCCTCGCCAAAACCATTGCCTCGCTCGACCACCTCAGTGATGGCCGTGTTGTCTTGGGAGTCGGATTCGGTTGGAACGTCGACGAATTGGTCGATCATGGAGTGCCTCCTGCCAGGAGACGGACCATGCTCCGCGAATATCTGGAGGCGATGCGTGCACTGTGGTCACAGGAACAGGCGGAGTTCTCGGGTGAGTTCGTCGAATTCGGTCCGAGCTGGGCGTGGCCGAAACCTGCTGCAGGACGTCATATCCCGACGCTCGTCGGTGCTGCGGGTACGGACAAGAATTTTGCCTGGATAGTTCGATCTGCCGACGGTTGGATCACCACACCGCGCGAGCAGGACATCGAGTCGAGGGTTGTTCGACTCCAGCAGATGTGGCGCGACGGCGGTAGGGACGGTTCGCCACACATCGTCGTACTCGATTTCAAGCCCGATGCAGAGAAGCTGGCGAGATGGGAACAAATGGGCGTCAGTGAAGTGGTCTACGGAATGCCCGACAGATCCGAGCCCGAGGTGCTCGCATATCTCGAGCGTCTCGCTGTGAAATTGACCGGTCGGTTGGCCGTCGCGAGCAGCTGACAACCCCAGTGGGCCGCTGAGATGTCCATAGGGGCCGGAAGCGGTGGCGTCTGGGTCCGAGTAAGGGCACTGTAGGCACCATGAAGTCTTCTTCACTCGTACTCGGCCCACTCGTCCGTTACGTCGGCGTGGACTCGGCGACGTTCTGGTTCGAACTCGATGCGCCCGGAACGGTAGCTGTTCGCACTGCCGTCGGGGTGGTGGGAGAAGCACGTACCTGGGGCGTGTACGGCCACCACTACGCATTGGTCGCACTGACGGGTCTGCCTGCGAACACCGCGATTACCTACGATGTGACGTTCGAAGATACGAGGATCTGGCCCGAACCAGGCGCGACCGCCGCTGTTCATACCGGAGATCCTGTCGGCCCCGTGACCATTGCATTCGGATCATGCCGGCGGGGAGACAACTACGGTGAAGACTCACTCCGACGAATCGGTGCCGACGCACTCGCCGGTCTGGGCAATCGAATGTCCACCCAAGATCCCTCGGAATGGCCTCGAGCACTGCTGTTGCTCGGTGACCAGGTGTACGCAGACGAACCGTCGCCCGAAATCTTGGAAAGACTCCACGCGCGACGGCAAGGTGGGCAAGGCCCTGACAGCGCACGGGGTACCGATGCCGAGAACGAGATCTGCGACTTCGAGGAATACTCCTGGCTCTACCACGAATCCTGGGTTGTCGAGCCGGTGCGCACGCTGTTGGCCAGTGTCCCGTCGTGCATGATTCTCGATGACCACGATCTGCGCGACGACTGGAATTCGTCCGCGTCCTGGCGAGAGGACATAGAAACCCGGCCGTGGTGGAACGATCGCGTGGTCGGCGCATTCTCCTCGTACTGGGTTTACCAGCATCTGGGTAATCTCTCACCCGAAGAACTCGCTCGCGACAAGCTGTACGAGGCGGTACGAACGGCTGCCGACGACGCTGCGCGTGAACGCTTGCTCGCGGATTTCTCGCTGTTGGTCGATCGCGACCCCTCGGCCGGACGGTGGAGCTTCTACCGCGACTTCGGTGACACCCGACTGCTCATGATCGATTCTCGTTGCTCGCGCAATCTCGACCCGAACGATCGGGCGATGGTGGACGACGCCGAATGGGCCTGGGTCCGAGAGCGCGCGCTGGAAGGCTCGCACAAGCACCTACTGTTCGGATCCTCCCTACCGTTCTTGATGTTGCCCGCGTTGCATCACCTGGAACAATGGAACGAGGCTGTAGCGCAGGGGAGTTGGGGTAGGACGGCGGCCCGCGTGGCCGAGAAGCTGCGCATCGCGCTCGATCTCGAACACTGGGCAGCGTTCGGGAAGTCGTTCTCGGACATGGCAACTCTGACGCGCGAGCTGTCCAGGTCGGCGAATCCACCGGCCAGCATCCTGTGGTTGTCGGGTGACGTGCACTGTTCCTATGTAGCGCGTGCAGACTTCGGTGTCGGGGGGAAACAAGTCCCGGCCACCTACCAACTCACGATGTCGCCGTTCCGAAACCCGTTGAACCTACCGATTCGGGTGGCCAATCGTTTGGCCATCAAACGGCCCGTTGCAGCTCTGATGGAGAAGCTTGCTCGCGCCGCCCATGTGGGGCCGGACGATGTCCACTGGCAAGCCGAGGCAGGTCCGTGGTTCGCCAACGGCGTCATGTTGCTCACCACAGAGGGAGATTCTGCGCGGCTCCGCGTCGAGCATGCGCATCTCGATTCAGCCCGAAAGCAGATACTGAAGACGACTGCAAAGATCGTATTGGCGCCGTGACATAGGATTTGTCTCCGTGGCTCACCTCGAACTCACCGACATCGACTACTTTCTTCCCGACGGCAGACAACTGCTCAGCGGGGTCGGTTTTCGAGTCGGCGACGGCGCAAAGGCGGCGCTCATCGGGCCGAACGGTACCGGGAAGACCACGCTGACACGGATCGTGGCCGGCGACCTCGCACCCGATGACGGAAACGTCGCCAGTTCGGGATCGCTCGGGGTGATGCGCCAGTTCGTCGGCCAGTTGCGCGACGACTCGACTGTGCAGGACCTGCTGTTGTCAGTGTCGCAGCCGGGGGTACGCGTCGCAGCGAAAGCACTCGACGATGCCGAGAACGCGATGATCGACGTCGACAACGAAAAGACTCAACTGAAATACGCGAACGCGCTGTCGGATTGGGGTGACGTCGGCGGGTACGACCTGGAGCCGTTCTGGGACAAGGCGACGATGGCCGCGCTCGGGATGTCGTTCGACCGGGCGAAGTGGCGTGCGGCCTCGACTCTCAGTGGCGGCGAACAGAAGCGCCTCGTTCTGGAAGCCCTGTTCGGAGGACCGGATCAATTACTACTGCTCGACGAGCCGGACAACTATCTGGACGTACCAGGTAAACGGTGGCTGGAGAAGACGATTCGCGAGTCCGACAAGTCGGTCCTCTTCATCAGCCACGACCGTGAACTCATCGCCAACGCCGCTACTCGGATCATCACGCTGGAGCCGGGAATCAACGGCGCGACCTCGTGGGTGCACGGCGCCGGGTTCGAGACGTATTACGACGCTCGCGAGGATCGAAATGCCCGACTCGACGAGCTTCGTCGTCGGTGGGACGAAGAGCGCGTCAAACTCCGTGCGCTCGTCCTGCGCTTGCGGGAGAAGGCAAAGTTCAACGACGGCATCGCCGCTCGCTATCACGCTGCACAGACGCGGCTAGCGCGGTTCGAAGACGTCGGACCGCCGGAAGCGGTGCCGGTCAAACAGAAGGTCACGGTACGACTGCACGGCGGCCGAACCGCGAAACGCGCGCTGGTATGCACCGATCTGGAGCTGACCTCGCTCATGAAACCGTTCGACACCGAAGTCTGGTTCGGCGACCGAGTCGCAGTTCTCGGATCCAACGGATCGGGTAAGTCACACTTTCTCCGGTTACTGGCCGCAGGCGGTACCGATCCCGAACGGGAGCACGAGCCGGTCACCGAACTCGTCCTCGATCCCGTCCCGCACACGGGCACAGCAGTGCTGGGCGCTCGCGTGCGCCCCGGATTGTTCGCTCAGACCCACACCCGGCCCGACCTGAACGGCAACACCTTGCTCGACATCTTGCACCTGGGCAACGAGCACCGTGACGGCATGGGCCGCGAGGCGGCGAGTCGGGCACTCGATCGCTACGGACTCGCCCGCGCTGCCGAACAGCTCTACGACAACTTGTCCGGAGGCCAACAAGCGCGCGTTCAGATCCTGCTGCTCGAGCTGTCCGGTGCGACACTCCTGCTTCTCGACGAGCCCACCGACAACCTCGACTTGATGTCGGCGGACTCCCTTCAAGACGCCATCGCGGCATTCGAGGGGACCGTCATCGCGGTCACCCACGACCGTTGGTTCGCCCGCAGCTTCGAGCGGTTCTTGGTTTTCGGATCCGACGGCCGCGTCTACGAATCCGAAGAGCCAGTATGGGACGAAACCCGCGTGGCGCGGGCGCGGTAGCGTTTGCTCTCGTGGAT
The DNA here is from genome assembly GCF_002091955.1 of Rhodococcus sp. 1168. GTDB lineage: Bacteria > Actinomycetota > Actinomycetes > Mycobacteriales > Mycobacteriaceae > Rhodococcoides. The sequence goes on from NZ_MKKY01000072.1 coordinate 398,727, forward strand.
GCGACTGATTCTCCTTACCTCGTCGGCCTGAATCTGTCAGGCAAACGCGTCGTTGTGGTCGGCGGCGGGACCGTCGCGCAGCGGCGACTGCCCCTGTTGATCTCTTCCGGCGCCGAAGTGCACGTCATCACCCGGGTCGCGACTCCGGCCGTCGAAGCGATGGCAACCGCTGGTCAGGTGACGATGGAACTGCGTGAATTCGCCCCTGGCGACATCGACGATGCCTGGTACGCCATTGCCTGTACCGACGAGGCAGAGACGAATGCCGCGATCGTGGCCGAGGCCGAGAAGTCGAGAATCTTCTGCGTTCGCGCCGACATCGCTCGTGACGGAACTGCGGTCACCCCAGCATCTGCGGACTACGACGGACTCACTCTCGGCGTCTTGGCGGGCGGTGAGCACCGGCGCTCGGCAGCGGTGCGCAATGCAGTTCTCGAAGCTCTTCAGTCGGGGCTGATCACCGATTCGGCGCACGCTCCGCTGACCGGTGTTGCCCTCGTCGGTGGCGGTCCGGGAGATCCGGATCTGATCACCGTTCGTGGCCGCCGACTCCTGGCGTACGCCGATGTCGTCGTCGCCGATCGTCTGGCGCCACCGGAGCTACTTGCCGAACTAGGACCACACGTCGAGGTCATCGATGCGTCGAAGATTCCGTACGGACGCGCAATGGCACAGGAAGCGATCAATCAAGCATTGATCGACGGAGCCAGGGCCGGCAAGTTCGTCGTCCGCCTCAAGGGCGGCGACCCGTACGTGTTCGGTCGTGGATACGAAGAACTCGAGGCTCTCGCCGAGGCCGGGATACCGGTGACCGTGGTCCCCGGCATCACGAGTGCGATTTCGGTGCCGTCGGCGGCAGGAGTTCCGGTGACGCACCGCGGCGTCACCCACGAATTCGTGGTCGTGAGCGGCCACCTCGCCCCGGAACACCCCGACTCGCTGGTCGATTGGGGCGCGCTCGCACGCTTGAAAGGCACGATCGTGCTCTTGATGGCGGTCGAACGCATCGAGAAATTCGCCGAAGTGCTCATCGAAGGTGGACGGCCCGCCTCGACGCCGGTGTTGGTGGTGCAGGAGGGGACGATGCGTACTCAGCGTGAGGTCAGAGCCGATCTCGCGACGGTAGGCCGGCGCGTGAAGGAAGAGGGAATTCGCCCGCCGGCAATCGTCGTAATTGGAACCGTTGCGGGTTTCTCCGTGGACCCTCGGTAACGTTAACTTCCGTGTCTGACCAATCGCAGCCCGCAGCGCCCACGACGGGCATCGTGTACCCGGTGACGACCAGGGCTTTCGGCCTCGCAATCATCGTGCTCAGCGGCCTTCAGTTGATGGTGGTTCTCGACGGGACGGTGGCAAACCTGGCGTTGGCGCCGCTGCAGGCCGATCTGGGTTTGAGCGACGCCGGCCGCAACTGGGTTCTCACCTCGTACGCATTGGCCTTCGGCGGACTGATGCTTCTCGGTGGAAGACTTGGTGACGCGTTCGGTCGAAAGAAGATGTTCCTCGGCGGCGTCGTACTGTTCACCGTGGCATCTCTGCTCTGTGGGTTGGCCATCAACGAGGCGACTTTGGTGGCTGCGCGTGCCCTTCAGGGCGTTGGAGCGGCGGTAGCGTCGCCGACGGCGTTCGCCTTGGTCGCGACGACCTTTGCGCCGGGACCGGTTCGGAATCAAGCAATCGCGATCTATGCGGCGATGACCGGCGTCGGATCCATCGCAGGCCTCATCATCGGCGGTGCGTTGACCCAAGTTTCTTGGCGCTGGATCTTTCTCATCAACGTGCCCATCGGCATCGCCATCGCAATTCTGGCCATGGTGTCGCTGAAGGAAACTGCGGGCGTACGACTGGCCCTCGACTTCCCCGGCGCGATCCTCGGCACACTCGGCTGCACAGGTGTCGTCCTCGCCTTGAGCGAGGGAACCGAAATGGGGTGGTCGAGCCCGCTCGTCATCGGTTCGCTGCTCGGCGGCCTGATACTGCTCGGACTGTTCCTGGTCGTCGAGCGAAGGGCCGATAACCCGCTGCTGCCGTTCTCCCTGTTCGCGAACAAGAACCGCGTGGCCACGTTCGTCGCGATCCTCTTCGCAGGCGGAGTCATGTTCTGCCTCGCAGCGTTCGTTGCACTTTTCGTCCAGGACATCCTCGGCTACAGCCCACTCAATGCGGGCCTGGCGTTCGTTCCGTTCGCATTCGGCTTGGGTGCTGCAGCGTTCATCACCTCGAAGCTGGTAGTTCGGATACAGCCGCGTTGGTTGGTCATGTCGGGCAGCGCCATCATGGTGGGGTGGTTGTTGTTCTCGGTCGTGACGATGAACGCAGACTCGTCGTACTTCCCTGGAATCCTTTTCCCCGTCATCGGGATCGGCTTCGGAGTCGGTATGGCGTCGATACCGCTGCCTCTGTGTGCCATCGCCGGCGTCCGAGCAACCGAGATCGGGCCACTGACAGCAATCGCTCTGGTAGCTCAGACCTTGGGTGGTCCCGTTGCACTGGCCGTGGTGGGTGCGTTGGTCACCTCGCGAACGATTTCGCTCGGGGGAACCACCGGCCCGGCAACTCTGATGAACGAGACCCAACTCGATGCATTGAGCTCCGGCTACATGTTCGCCCTGTTCTGCTGCGCAGTCGCGGCGGTCGTTGCCGGACTCGCCGCGTTCTTCATCAAGTTCACCCCGCAGCAGGTTGCTCAGGCCCAGGCTGCGCAGGAAGACGTGCTCGCGACGTAGCCGTCGATGGGCGGTCTTCGGTTGGACGCCGAGGACTCCCGGTGCGGTCAAGTCTCGTTCGCTTGCGGCCGAAGCAGGTCGGATGCGCGGTTGATCGTGCTACGCCAGTTCCGCGTCGTCCGCGGCCGCGTGCCCCGACTCCCACCCCTCGACATCCAACCTCGGACCGCGCATGGTCCGCACTCGTGGGAAGAGTCGGTCGAATTCTTGCTCTACAGCTACGGTCTGAGCCGCCAGCATCGGTAGTAGGTTCCCGGATTGTTCCGACGCTTCTTCAACCGCGTGGGCATCGGCCTCGCCGAGCCGTTCGCCGATCCTGACCGCGTACGCATAGAGAAACGCCTTGCCGAATGCCGCCGAGGCAGAACCCTTACGTCGCTTGGCTTTGGGGGAGTGCGACAGTGAGCGTGTCGCCTGAATCAGCAACGAGGTGAACATTATCTCCGTCTGCTCGATGTCGACGGGTGAACCGACGAGCGTTGCAATCGCGTACTCCGGATCCCAGATGCTCTTGACTCGGTTGACCGTGCTCACCGCATGCAGCAGTTGGGCTTTGGGTGGAGCATGGGGGTTGTCGACATGCAGACGTCTGCTGATCACATCGACATTTCCTTCGGTCAGCAACAGCGAATCGATGGAATATCTGGTCATCAACTCCTGCGCCTTGGTGGTGAGTGTCTCCGCCTCTTCCTCGAAATCGGTGGCGTCGGCCTTGGCAAGCAGCCCACGAATCTTGCCGAGCATCTTGGTGTTCGGAGATCCGCTCGCCGACCCGGACTTCGCGGTTCGGCCGGCCCGCCGAACCGGCCACTGCGACGGAAAGGGTCCGATTCGGGGCCACCTCGGCAGCGTCTGCCATTGGCCCAGCAGCGCAAGTACCGCTATCCACTGATCGTTGGCGGCAATGTAATCCGTTTTGCCACTCGACTTCAGCAGTGCAGCAAGAAAACTCGGTGAGGCTGTCAGTGGCCCTGCAGCCTTCGGATATGCGGCACAGATGTCGGATAGCTGGTCGACCCAGTTCTCGGGCGCCCGATCGTGCGAGTTCGTCAGATCCGATTGGTGAAGCAGGACTGCAGCGGCGAGCGAGGACACCGCGAGCGTCTGCTGGCGCTTGACGATATGGAGAAGGTCGAACGGTTGCCAGCCCGCCTCGTACATCGTCTCGATCATGTTCGTCAGCGCCAACGAAGCCAGTGCCGAGGCATCGTGGTCCTCCAACGCGATCAGGCGATCGACGATTTCGTCCACGCGCCGCAGATCCCGACCCTTGCCATAGGAGACGTCGGCGCCCTGTCGGAGTAATTCTGGGACCGCGTTCATTTGGTGAGGACGATCAGTTCGGTCGCCGATGCGACTTCCACGCTCAGACCGGCACGAGAGGCAACTCGGGCCAGCGCACGCACATTCTTCGGCTCGGCGGTGGTCAGGGTCAGCGCACGCGCCAGCACGCCTTTGTGGTGCTTGTTGAAGTGGCTCACGACAGATCTGCTGCCATCGGGTTTCTCGGTCAGAACCGTTGCCGTGATGGCACCGGGCACCGGGCCGAGTTGCTGGTACGTCCCCGAGCGCAGGTCGACGACCAGTCCATCGGACTGCGCAGCCACCGCGTCCGCCAACTCGGGCTTCCAATACGACCGAAGGGTGCCGAAGCCAGGGATTGTCGATCCACCGGACAGCCGGTAGTACGGAATCGGATCGTATGCACGTACGGCCCCGAACAATGCAGATCCGATCCACAACCTTGCCGCCGCCCGTGCGCGACCGGCCTTCGTGAACGAACGCGCGTCGAGAGCGTCGTAGAGAACCCCGGTGTAGCGGCTCAGCGCGGGTGTCGAGGGGGAAGTCCACAGGGCGGCGTTGCGTTCGACTTCTTCGGTCTGGGTCGGTCCGAGACCCAGCGCGGTCGCCGATGCCTCGGGATCGCCGGCCAGCCCCACAAGCGCGTCCGCCAGCTTGTGTCGGAGTGGATTGAGCTCGGGTAGCGACAGATCTTCCAGATTCAGGGGAGAGCCGTCGCCGCCGTCCGACTTCGTCTCGGATGGGGGCAGCAGAATCAGCACGGGGAGCAACGTTACCCACCCGAAGAGCACCGACTACGCTCGTACCCCGTGATCACCCGTCTTTCGCAGCTCTTCCTCCGCACTCTTCGTGACGACCCCGCCGACGCCGAAGTCGACAGCCACAAGCTGTTGGTTCGTGCAGGTTACGTACGTCGTATCGCCCCGGGTGTGTACTCCTGGCTGCCGCTCGGCCTGAGAGTGCTGCGCCAGATAGAACGAGTCGTTCGTGAAGAGATGAACGCGATCGGCGCGCAGGAGATCTCGCTCCCGGCGTTGCTGCCGCGCGAACCGTACGAGACCACCAATCGATGGACCGATTACGGCGACGCACTGTTCAAGCTGAAGGACCGTAAGGGCAACGACATGTTGCTCGGTCCCACCCACGAGGAACTGTTCGCACTGACGGTGAAGGGTGAGTACAACTCGTACAAGGACCTGCCGGTCACGCTCTATCAGATCCAGACCAAGTATCGCGACGAGGAACGCCCGCGCGCGGGCATTTTGCGCGGACGCGAGTTCGTCATGAAGGACTCCTACTCGTTCGACATGGACGAGGACGGGCTGAAGCGGTCCTATGCGGCACACCGCGAGGCCTACCAGAAGATCTTTGCTCGGCTCGGGGTCAAGTACGTCATCGTGGCGGCGACATCCGGCGCGATGGGTGGAAGTGCGTCCGAGGAATTCCTCGCCGAGAGCGACATCGGTGAGGACACTTACGTGCGGTGCATCGAGTCGGGATACGCGGCGAACGTCGAAGCCGTCACGACTCCCGCGCCGGCATCGTTGCCGATCGAGGGGCAGCCTGCCGCCGTCGATCACGAGACGGGTGACACACCCACCATTGCCACGTTGGTCGAGTGGGCCAATTCGGTCGATCTGGGCCGCACCGTCACCGCCGCGGACACGTTGAAGAACCTTCTGCTCAAGGTGCGCAACGCAGACGGGGAGTGGGAGTTGCTCGCTGTCGGTCTGCCCGGCGACCGTGAGGTCGACGAGAAGCGCCTCGAAGCGTCTCTCGAGCCGGCCGAGTTCGCACTGCTCACCGACGCCGACTTCGAGGCCAATCCGTTCCTGGTCAAGGGCTACATCGGACCACGTGCGCTGCAGGCCAACGGAGTTCGTTACCTCGTAGACCCTCGTGTCGTCGACGGGACGTCGTGGATCACCGGAGCAGACGTCACCGGCAAGCATGTGGTGAATTTGGTCGCCGGCCGCGATTTCACTCCGGACGGCACCATCGAAGCTGCCCAGGTACGGGACGGCGATCTCTCCCCGGACGGCCGCGGCGCGCTCGTCAGCGCGCGCGGTATCGAGATCGGCCATATCTTCCAACTCGGCTACAAGTACACGGACGCGTTCAATGTCGAGGTGCTCGGTGAAAGCGGAAAACCCGTGCGCCTCGTGCAGGGTTCGTATGGCGTCGGTGTCTCTCGCCTGGTCGCCGTCGTCGCGGAGCAGATGCACGACGACAAGGGGCTGCGTTGGCCGGCAGAAGTATCGCCGGCGGACGTGCACTTGGTCATCGCAAACAAAGACGAAGCCGCACGTGCCGGTGCCGAGTCCATTGCGGCAGCACTCGACGCTCAGGGCCTCGACGTGCTTTTCGACGACCGGAAGGCGTCGCCCGGTGTCAAGTTCAAGGACTCCGAACTCATCGGAGTGCCGGTCGTAGTCGTCGTCGGTAGGGGATGGGCCGAGGGCAAGGTCGAACTCCGTGACCGCTTCACCGGTGAGAGCCGTGACCTCGAGACCGAGACCGCTGTCGCCGACATCGTCGAAACGGTACGTGGGAAAATGTGATCGCACGGTTCGGGTCGGTTACTCACTGGTAGCTTCGGGGCAGCCGACTAGGAAAGGTGACAACATGGCCCACCTCACGTTGTTCGATCCCGCGACGTACGATCCCACCCAGTTCGACGACGAAACGCGCCGCCAGTTGCGATCGCTGATCGACTGGTTCGAGGATCGAGGTAAAGCCAGATTGCTCGCCGACGACCTCGATGCCGTCTGGACCAGCGATTTTCTCGACTTCGTTGCCAAGGAGAAGCTGTTCGCGACGTTTTCGACACCGGCAGCGTATGCCGATGGCGACTCCGACAAGCGCTGGGATGCCTCCCGCAATGCTGCCCTGAGTGAAATCCTCGGCTTCTACGGACTGTCCTACTGGTACGCCTGGCAGGTCACCGTACTCGGACTCGGACCGATCTGGATGAGCGAGAACGAGGAGGCCAAACATCGTGCAGCGCGGGCGCTGAACGGCGGGTCCGTGATGGCGTTCGGGCTATCCGAGCGCGCCCATGGTGCCGATGTCTACTCGACGGATATGTTGCTACGGCCGTCAGCGGAAGAGGGAATCGAGTTTCTGGCCTCGGGCGAGAAGTACTACATCGGCAACGGCAATGTTGCAGGCATGGTCTCGGTCTTCGGTCGCCGCACCGACCGCGATGGCCCGGATGCCTACGTGTTTTTCGTCGCCGACAGCAGTCATCCCAATTATGTTCTACGTGACAACGTGATTCACGGCCAGATGTTCGTCAGTACGTTCACCCTCGAGGACTACCCGGTCCGAGCCGAGGACACTCTGCACACTGGCGCAGACGCGTTTTCCGCCGCACTCAATACCGTCAACGTCGGTAAGTTCAACCTCTGCACGGGTTCGATCGGAATCACCGAGCATGCGTTCTACGAGTCGATCACGCACGCGCACAACAGGATTCTCTATGGCAACCGAGTCACCGAATTTCCGCATGTGCGTGCAAGTTTCGTCGACGCCTATTCTCGACTGATCGCAATGAAGCTCTTCAGTGGGCGGGCAGTCGACTACTTCAGATCCGCAAGCCTCGAGGATCGGCGCTACCTGCTGTTCAATCCGATGACCAAGGCCAAGGTGACCTCCGAAGGTGAGACCGTGGTTCGGTTGCTGCACGATGTGATCGCAGCGAAGGGGTACGAGAAGAACACGTACTTCCGTGAGGCCGCGCAGATGATCGGAACCCTGCCCAAGCTCGAAGGCACAGTGCACGTCAATGTTGCGCTCATGCTCAAGTTCATGCCGGCATACATGTTCGCCCCGATGGACTACCCCGACGTCGAGACACGTGACGACGCTTCCGACGACGCGTTCTTCTTCGCGCAGGGTCCCGCCCGCGGAGCGGGGAAAGTGCGATTCCACGACTGGAAGTCGACGTACGAAAAGTTTTCGCATGTTCCCAACGTCGCACGGTTCTACGAGCAGGCTTCGGCCCTCGAGACGTTCCTGACCGACACCGCGCCGGATGAGTCGCAGCAGGAGGATCTGGATTTCCTACTCAACGTGGGGCACCTGTTCTCGTTGGTCGTCTACGGTCATCTGATACTGGAATCCGCCGAGAAGGTCTCTACCGAGTTGCTCGATCAGATCTTCGACTTTCAAATCCGTGATTTCTCCGGTTACGCAGTGGCTCTGCACGGCAAGCCGTCCTCTACCGAGGCACAGCAGGCGTGGGCCCTTGCGGCAATCCGCAAGCCGGTGGTCGATCTTGCTCGCTTCGACGCAGTGTGGTCCGAAGTAGTGTCCTATGACGGCGCCTACGAGATGAGGGGCTGAACCGGCAGCGGCCTCACGGTTGACCGGGGAACGGAACGGTCGGCGGAGATACACCCAGAATTTCGCGCCAGTTCGCCAGTCGTAGCGCCGCTTCCGTGAGCGCAGTGACTCCGGCCTCCCGAGTGGGGCCGGACTCGCTGCGCTCGATGACCGACCGCCACGCGATCGAGGTGTCGATCTCTGCCTGGGCGGCAAGTTGCGCCGACGTGACGGGATCGACGACCGGGAACGGGATGGAATACGCCGGGCTCGCAATCGGCGGGGTGACGCTCGCGGCGCGCAAAGCATCGAGGGTTGCGTCTCGACGCGCGCGGTGCGCTGCAGCATCCGCTGCGATGAGGCCTCCACGAGCCGGATTCGAGAATGCGCCTACGACGCCGTACGCAAAAACCGCGGCGTACTCGGCGTTCAAAGCGTCGACGAGTGCTTGTTGTTCGATGCCGAGATCGCTCATGGCAACACCACCGCCAGTTCGACGGCGCATGCGGCGCTGATCGAACCCAACAGGCCTGCGCGGTAACCGGATTCGCTTTTCGCAGAATCCGCGGCGCTCCGCTGAGATTGACTGAGGTCAGCCTTGAGTTCCTCCATGGTCGGCGGCGGCACCGCAGCCGGCGTCGAGGTGGTCGAGGTAGTTGCGCTCTCCTCTACGGGCTTACCCGCGACGCGGTCGATCTCTGCGGACAAGGCGTCGGCGTGTGCCGTTCGTTCGGTCTGCACGACGCTCAGGGGCCCGGCAAGGGTCGGGCTCAGCGCGATCAGGGCGCCTGCGGCGGCCGCGTCGCGACGCGCAAGTCGGAGGTGGCTGGTGAGGGTGTCGAGTTGCGGCCCAGGGTCTGTGTCGGACGAACATCCGGCAGTTGTGACGAGCCCGACTGCGGTGAGAGCGGCGCCACCGGTCAAGCGCAGGGCGCCACGGCGGCTGAGGGTGCGGGGGAGAGCGAACGTCGACACGGGAGCATCGTGCCAGGTGCATTCTGCATCTCGTGCACCCAGGCTGGTCACGAACGCCTCCCGTTGGCGTTAGGCTGTGCGTTCGCCACTTACGGACTCGATCACACTTCTGATGGGGTCCGACCACAACTGAACGAGGAGTTCTCGCAACGATGCCTGTTCCGTCCAAGGAGAGGGTCATCGCGCTCCTGTCCGACCTGGTGACCAGTCGTGGATTCGATTTGGAAGATGTCAACGTCGTCTCGGCAGGTAAGCACAGTGCCGTACGCGTCATGGTCGATCGTGAAGAGGGGATCGACCTCGACACGTTGCCGTCGCTCAGCCGTGAGATCTCCGACATATTCGACGCGGTGTCGGACTTCGGTGATGCTCCCTACACCCTCGAGGTCACCACTCCTGGAGTCGATCGTCCGCTCACCGAGGATCGCCATTGGCGGCGCGCGCGCGGACGGATGGTCCGATTCAAGTTGGAGAACGAGAAGTTCGACGCACGTGTCGGTCACCTCGATGGCCGATCGCTCACGGTGGTCACTCGTGACAAGGGTGTTCTCGCGACCCGAGTCGTGGAGCTCGACGACGTTGTGAAGGCTGTTGTGCAAGTAGAATTCTCGAAGCCGAAGGCAGATGAGATGGAGCTGACGGGCGGCGTTGTCGAAGGCAGGCCTGCTCCTGCCGACAACGACGAGATAGTGAACGTGGAAACACCGGAAGAAGGGTCCGACAAGTGAATATCGACATCGCAGCGTTGCGCGCCATCGAAGCGGACAAGGGGGTGTCGATCGAGACCGTCATCTCGACGATTCAGTCCGCCCTGTTGACCGCTTACCGGCACACCGAGGGCCATCAGCCCCACGCGTGGATCGACGTCAACCGCAAGACCGGTTCGGTGCGAGTGATGGCAAAAGAGATCGACGGTGACGGCAACACCATTTCGGAGTGGGACGACACCCCTCAAGGGTTCGGCCGAATCGCTGCGACAACGGCCCGGCAGGTGATCCTTCAGCGTCTGCGTGATGCCGAGCACGAGCGCTCGTACGGCGAGTATGCGACGCACGAGGGTGAGATCGTGGGCGGGGTCATTCAGCGGGACACCAGAGCAAATGCCAAGGGCACGGTCATCGTGCGGATCGGCAGCGATGCGAACGGCGCAGACGGTGTGCTGCCGCCTGCCGAGCAGGTGCCGGGTGAGAGTTACGAGCACGGCGAACGAATCAAGTGCTACGTGGTCGGAGTCGCCCGGGGCCAGCGCGGACCGCAAATCACCCTCTCGCGTACCCACCCCAACCTCGTGCGCAAGCTGTTCGCACTCGAAGTTCCGGAAATCGCCGACGGGTCGGTCGAGATCGTCGCCGTTGCGCGCGAGTCCGGTCATCGGTCGAAGATCGCAGTCAAATCTACGGTGTCGGGTCTCAACGCCAAGGGCGCATGCATCGGGCCGATAGGTCAGCGCGTGCGCAACGTGATGAGCGAACTGGCTGGGGAGAAGATCGACATCATCGACTTCGACGAGGATCCCGCTACCTTCGTCGGGAATGCGCTGTCTCCGTCGAAGGTTGTATCGGTCACGGTCGTGGATGCCGAGGCTCGTGCTGCACGTGTGGTCGTGCCGGAATATCAGCTGTCGCTCGCGATCGGCAAAGAGGGGCAGAATGCGCGGCTGGCAGCTAGGCTGACCGGCTGGCGCATCGATATCCGCAGCGACGCGGCCACGGCACCCGAGTCCACCAGCGCGTAAGGGTGGAATGCGGAGATCGAGGCAATACAGCGGTAGAGTGGTCGATGGTTCGGAACGAACTCTCTGCCCTGAGTCATGAGAGCACCGGTTCGGCGGCAGTTCGTCAGCCGGTGAGAACATGTGTCGGGTGCAAAGAGCGAGCTCCGGCCGCCGGTCTGCTGAGAGTTGTGGTTCGTGATCGAGATTCCACGGAATCGGTGATCGTGCCCGACGTCGACCACCGGCTTCCCGGTAGAGGTGCATGGTTGCATCTCGACCCGAGATGTCTGGAGAATGCAGAACGGCGCCGTGCATTCGGTAGAGCGCTACGCGTGTCGGGATCTACCGACTCGTCAGCGGTCGTCTCCTTTCTCGAAGGAGTCGACGACAGAGATTCACCCCTCGAGAAGAACAGGCAACAGCACTGATGAGCACACCGTGAAGCACCAACGATGAACGTCCATCGGAGATAACCCGAGGTCGTGCGGGCACCAATCCTCGCTCGGCCTCTCAGTGAGGAGAGCAGTGCCAGGTAAGGCCCGCGTACACGAGTTGGCTAAAGAACTCGGTGTCACTAGTAAAGAACTACTCGCACGGCTCAAAGAGCAAGGCGAGTTCGTCAAATCCGCATCTTCCACGGTAGAGGCGCCGGTAGCGCGTCGTGTCCGTGAATCCTTCCCGGCGGGCAAGCCGGATTCCGCTCCGGCCACCGGTGCTTCCAATGGCGAACAGGCCAGTGGCAGCGCACCGGTCTCCGGCAGCGCACCGAAGCCTGCTTCGGGTGCCAAGCCCGGCGGACCCCGTCCGGGACCGAAGCCGACCCCGCGCCCGACTCCTGCCGCTCCCGTGGCGCAGGAACCGGTAGCTCCAGTCGCAGCCAAGGCTCCCGTAGCGCCGGTCTCGACTCCGGCGCCTGCACCGGCCGCTCCGGCACCGGTCGCTCCGGCACCATCCGTTCCGGCGCCCGCTGCTCCGGCAGAACAAGCTCCCGCAGCATCGGCCGGCGCAACTCCAGAGGCCACAGCGGCTCCTGCCCCGGCAGGTCCCAAGCCTGGCGTACCCGGCCCCAAGCCGGGCCCCAAGGCTCCGCGTGTCGGTAACAACCCGTATTCGTCCGCTCCCGCCGAGCGTCCGGCCCCGCGTCCCGCGCCGGGTGCACCACGCCCGGGCGGTAGCAGTCGACCCGCTCCGGGTCAGGGCGGACCTCGTCCGGCAACTCCGGGCAGTGCACGTCCGGCCGCTGGTCAGGGCACACCTCGTCCGGCAGGACCCGGCGGACCTCGTCCGAGCCCGGGTTCGATGCCCCCTCGTCCCAACCCCGGCGCAATGCCGACCCGCTCGGCACGTCCGAGCCCAGCGGCAGGTCGCCCCGGCGGTCGTCCCGGCGGTGCTCCAGGTGGTCGTCCCGGTGGCGCAGGCGCCGGCGGTTACCGCGGTGGCGGCGCACCGGGTGCTCCAGGTGGAGCTCCCGCAGGTGGTGCTCCCGCAGGTGGCTTCCGCGGTCGTCCCGGCGGCGGTGGTCGTCCCGGTCAGCGCGGCGCAGCTGCAGGTGCTTTCGGTCGTCCCGGCGGAGCAGTTCGTCGTGGCCGCAAGTCGAAGCGGGCAAAACGCGCCGAGTACGAGAGCATGCAGGCACCCGCTGTCGGTGGCGTCAGGTTGCCACGCGGCAACGGTGAGACCATCCGTCTCGCCCGCGGCGCTTCGCTGTCGGATTTCGCGGACAAGATCGATGCGAACCCAGCAGCACTCGTACAGGCCTTGTTCAACCTCGGCGAGATGGTCACTGCCACTCAGTCCGTGAACGACGAGACCCTCGAACTGCTCGGCGGCGAGATGAACTACGTCGTTCAGGTCGTCAGCCCCGAGGACGAAGATCGCGAACTGCTCAACGCGTTCGACCTCACCTACGGCGAGGACGCCGGCGGTGAAGAGGACTTGGAGCAGCGGCCTCCCGTCGTCACGGTCATGGGTCACGTCGACCACGGCAAGACGCGACTACTGGACTCGATCCGAAACACCACGGTCCGCGAAGGCGAGTCCGGTGGCATCACCCAGCACATCGGTGCTTACCAGGTGCTTACCGAACTCGAAGGCAACGAGCGTTTGGTCACCTTCATCGATACACCGGGTCACGAGGCCTTCACGGCCATGCGTGCTCGTGGTGCCAAGGCAACCGACCTTGCGATCCTGGTTGTTGCAGCCGACGACGGTGTCATGCCGCAGACGGTCGAAGCGATCAACCATGCGCAAGCTGCAGATGTCCCGATCGTGGTAGCGATCAACAAGATCGACAAGGAAGGCGCAAACCCGGACAAGATCCGGCAGCAGCTGACCGAGTACGGACTTGTGGCCGAGGAATACGGCGGCGAGACGATGTTCGTCGAGATCTCGGCGAAGCAGGGCACCAACATCGACGCACTTCTCGAAGCTGTGTTGCTGACAGCAGATGCCTCATTGGATCTGCGTGCCAACCCGGATATGGACGCTCAGGGTGTCGCCATCGAGGCGCACCTCGACCGTGGTCGTGGACCGGTTGCCACCGTGCTCATCGCCCGCGGAACGTTGCGTGTCGGTGACTCGATCGTCGCCGGTGACGCCTACGGTCGTGTCCGTCGAATGGTCGACGAGCACGGCGAAGATGTCATCGAAGCACTGCCGTCCCGTCCGGTACAGGTCATCGGCTTCACGTCGGTGCCCGGTGCAGGCGACAACCTGTTGGTCGTCGACGAGGATCGCATCGCCCGTCAGATCGCCGATCGACGCAACGCTCGCAAGCGCAATGCGCTCGCCGCGAAGTCTCGTAAGCGCATCAGCCTGGACGACCTCGATGCAGCGTTGAGGGAGACCTCACAGCTGAACTTGATCCTCAAGGGTGACAACTCGGGAACCGTCGAGGCTCTCGAAGAGGCACTGGTCGGTATCCAGATCGACGACGAGGTCGAACTGCGCGTCATCGACCGCGGCGTCGGTGGCGTCACGGAGACCAACGTCAACCTGGCGTCGGCATCGAACGCGATCATCATCGGATTCAACGTTCGAGCGGAGGGCAAGGCCACCGAGCTGGCCAACCGTGAAGGCGTCGACATCCGGTACTACTCGGTGATCTACCAGGCCATCGACGAGATCGAAAGCGCGCTCAAGGGCATGCTCAAGCCGGTCTACGAAGAGGTCGCGCTCGGCCAAGCCGAGATTCGTGCAATGTTCCGTTCTTCGAAGGTCGGAAGTATCGCCGGTTGCCTCGTCACCTCGGGTACCATCCGTCGCAATGCGAAAGCACGACTGCTGCGTGACAACAAGGTGGTTGCCGAGACCGTCACCATTTCCTCGCTGCGGCGGGAAAAGGAAGACGTTGTCGAGGTGCGCGAGGGCTACGAATGCGGTCTTACGGTGACGTACTCGGACATCAAGGTAGGCGATGTCGTCGAGGCGTACGAGCTCCGTGAAAAGGCTCGCGACTAGTCATTCGCAGCAGTAGTGCCGTAGGGGAGCATTGGGGAGTAACACTGCACTAGATCGAGGAGCCGGCGGCGGTATGTCAGTACCGCCGCCGGCTCCTCGTTCGAACCTGAGTAAGGATGGCCACGTGTATCTGGGGGCGCTCGAGTTGGACGTGTTGTTGGGCGACGTTCGTTCGCTCGCTGAAAAGCGTTCGAAGGTCGATCCTGTTCTCACGGAGTTACACCGCTTCGGGGTTTCGGCTGCGGAGACGGGTGAGCTCGGGCGCTTTCGGCGGTCGTTGTTCGGAATTGCAGCTGCCGGTTCGGATATCGACGGGTTGCACGACAGGCTCGACGAATGCGAACGGCATATCGCGGAGCGGCAAGATCTGGAATTGTTGGCGGTCAGAAGAAGAATATTCGGTCCCGAGGACTGACTCGGAACCATATGAGGAGCGTGATTGACATGGTGGATCCAGCGAGAGCTCGCAAGCTCGCCAAGCGAATTGCCGCCATCGTCGCCACGGCGATCGATCATGAGATCAAAGATCCCCGTCTGGCGTTCGTGACCGTCACCGATTGCAAGGTGACAGCGGATCTACACGACGCAACCGTGTATTACACGGTGATGGGTGAAGACTTGGATACGGCTCCGGATCTGCAGGCTGCATCTGCGGGGTTGGAGAAGGCCAAAGGTGTACTTCGGTCGAAAGTCGGTGCAGGGACCGGTGTTCGCTTCACGCCGTCGTTGACGTTCGTGACCGATACCGTTCCCGACACTGCGCGGCATATGGAAGACCTTCTCGAGCGTGCACGACTCGCCGACAGTGAGGTCGCCAAGGCGGCAGCATCGGCCAAGCCTGCGGGCGAGGCCGATCCCTACAAGGCGCCGCGGGAGACGGTCGACGGTTCCGAGTCGACCGACGTGGACTGATAGAAGTGACGACGACTCCGGGTGCTCGGGCTGTGGCAGAGCCGCAGGACGAATTCGCTCATGCGATAGAACTGTTGGAGACAGCCCAGTCCGTCACCGTGCTGTGTCACATCCATCCGGATGCCGACACCATCGGGAGCGGTCTCGCACTGGGTTTGGTTCTGTCGCGTCGCGGAGTGGACGTTCAGGTGTCGTTTGCGGCGCCTGCCGAGCTGCCGGGGTCGATGGACGCGCTGCCGGGCCGCGAGCTGTTGGTTCCGGCCGGCGACGTCCGGGTCGACGTCGATCTCGTGGTCACGGTCGATGCCGGGAGCAAGGGTCGCCTCGGGGCGCTGTCCGACCGAATCGATGCTGCACATGCCACTCTCGTCATCGATCATCATCGCTCCAATACTCGCTTCGGCACCTGGAACGTGGTCGATGAGAACGCGGTGTCGACCACTGCAGTGATCGCTGGACTGTTGGACGCGTGGAATGTCGAGATCGATCGGGACCTGGCCGAATGCCTGTTTGCCGGACTGGTCACCGACACCGGTTCGTTTCGTTGGGTGCAGCCCGGCTCTCATACACTTGCCGAACGTCTTCTCGCGACCGGAATCGACGGGGCTGCGCTGACGCAGAAGTTGCTCGATACGCATCCGTTCGCGTGGTTGCCCATGTTGGGATCGGTTCTCGGAGCTGCAGAGCTGGTGCCTGACGCGGCGGGCGGACTGGGGCTCGTCTACACCGCGATCCTGCGCGAAGACTCCGTCGGCCTCCGCCCGGAAGAGATCGAAAGCGTCATCGACATCGTTCGCACCGCGACCGAAGCCGAGGTGGCGGCGGTTTTCAAACAGCAGAGTGGTGATGACTGGACGGTGTCGTTGCGCGCGAAGACACAGGTCGACGTTTCCCTTGTAGCGACGTCTCTCGGTGGTGGAGGTCATCGCAAAGCTTCGGGCTATACAGCTACTGGGTCCAAGTCCGAAGTCCTCGCGTCCCTGATCGCCGCACTCGGTTGATCGATCTTGGTTGAACCCACGGCTCCAGTGGAGGCGTCTCCGCGCAGAATTCTCGGTTTGGCCCTCCCCGCACTCGGTGTCCTTGCAGCTGAGCCGCTGTACTTGCTTTTCGACGCGGCAGTGGTGGGCAGGCTGGGTGCGCTTCCGCTCGCTGGACTGGCCGTCGGCGGTCTGGTTCTGACTCAGGTCAGTACGCAGCTGACGTTCCTGTCGTACGGCACAACTGCGCGTGCCGCTCGAATGCACGGTGCAGGACGCGAGAAGGACGCGGTCGGTGAGGGCGTCCAGGCGACGTGGCTCGCCGTTGCGCTGGGTGTGGCGATCGTTGCCGTGATGCAGTTGCTGGCAGCTCCGATTCTCTCGGTCATCGGCGGCGGCGGTGAGATCGCCGAGGAAGCTACCGCGTGGTTCCGGATCGCTGTCTTCGGTGTTCCTTTCATCTTGATTTCGATGGCGGGCAACGGGTGGATGAGGGGTGTTCAGAACACCAGGAGGCCGCTTCGTTTCGTAGTCTTCGGGCTATTGGTCTCTGGCGTGCTGTGTCCGATGTTGGTACACGGTCTGCTCGGGTTTCCGCGACTGGAACTTCTCGGGTCGGCGGTAGCGAATCTGGTGGGCCAGTCGATCGCAGGGTGTCTGTTCATTGCTGCGATTTCGCGTGCAGGGGTTCCGCTTCGGCCGAGGTGGTCGGTGATGCGAGTGCAGTTGATTCTCGGTCGCGATCTCGTCCTGCGTAGCTTGGCGTTCCAAGCGTGCTTCTTGTCGGCTGCCGCAGTGGCATCCCGGTTCGGAGCCGCCGCTGTCGCCGCCAATCAGGTTGTCCTGCTGCTGTGGAATCTCGTGTCGTTGACTCTCGATTCTTTGGCTATCGCGGCTCAAACACTCGTCGGTGCTGCTCTGGGCAAAGGCGACGTCCGTGGCGCCACCAAGCTGGGTTGGCGATTGACCGCGTGGTCGACCATGTTCGCGATCGTCCTGGCAGCGGTGTTCGCGGCCGGTATGCCGGTGATTCCCGAGCTGTTCACCACAGACCCAGCCGTGGTGGTACAGATGCACTCGATCTGGTGGATATTCGTGGCCATCATTCCGATCGCCGGAATCGTGTTCGCCCTCGACGGAGTTCTGTTGGGTAGCGGAGACGCAGCCTTCCTCCGGACCGCCACCCTGGTATGCGCCCTGCTGGGTTTTCTGCCCTTCATCTGGTTGTCTCTGGCGCTGGACTGGGGATTGGCCGGAATCTGGGTCGGTCTCGGAGTTTTCGTGTCGCTGCGGGCGATCGCGGTGGTGCTTCGGACACTCTCGGGTCGGTGGGCGCTCGCGGGCGCCGACATTCAACGCGACGCTGGATGAATGGCAACTTCCTGGCTCTTGACGACGAAGTAGACCTCCATGCCCGGTGACAGATCCAGTTCCGAGACCGCCGCCGCGGTCACGTCCGCGACGAGACTCTGGCCGCCGTGGGTACCCCGAACACGAACCGTTGCGCCGTGCACGTCCATCGCGGCGATCGTGACGGGGAGTACGTTGCGCGGACTGGCATGCGGTTCGGTGAGATGCACTGCCACTGCGGACGGGCTGAAGACAGCCACTGCCGCGGCACCCGATGGTGTCGTACTGTGTCCGTGAACCGTCAGGCCATCGGCGGTACTCAACGAACCTGACGAATCTGCAGCGCCGAGAACTAAGTTCACCCCGGCGATCCGAGCGGCGAATTCACTGCGTGGCGCGGTGAGAATGTCTGTGGTCGGTCCGCGCTCGACGATCCGGCCGGCCTGCACGACGACGATCGTGTCGGCCAATGCGAGCGCATCGAGAAGGTCGTGAGTGACGATGAGTGCGGTACGTCGTTGCTCGCGCAGGACGGTTCGAAGCAATCGGCGCAACACCGGTGCGGTAGCTATGTCCAATGCGGCCATCGGCTCGTCGAGGAGTAGTACTCGTGGCTGCGCTGCGAGTGCGCGCGCGAGAGCGATGCGTTGTGCTTGCCCACCCGAGAGTTGCGACGGCCGTCGGTCCGCAAGATCGAGTGCATCGACTGCGTCGAGCCAGGTTCGTGCAATCTCTCTTCCTTTGCGACGACCGACCCCCCGACTGCGGGGCGCGAACGCAACGTTGGCTTCGGCGTCGAGATGAGGAAACAGGAGGGCGTTCTGTGACATCGTGGCCACGCCACGCGCGTGCGCTGGAACGAATGTGCGTTCGGCGGTGTCGGTCACTACGTCGTCACCGATGGTGATCCGTCCGGAGTCGGGCCGGAGCAGACCTGCCACGAGCGAGAGCAACGAGGACTTTCCGGCCCCATTCGGTCCGAGAATCGCGATGACCTCGCCGTCCTCGACATCGAGGGTGAAGTCGAGGTTGCGGTCGTCGACCTCGGCGACGAGGCGGATGGAACTCACAGCGCCCCGGCCAACCATCGCCCACGGGCGGCGACGACGATTACTGCCGCCACCACGATCAGTAGGAGCGACAGCGCCACGGCGGCGTCGGGATCGGTTTCACGCTGGAGGTAGATCTCCAAAGGCAGGGTTCGCGTAACTCCCTCGAGTGACCCCGCGAACGTCAACGTCGCACCGAACTCGCCGAGGGCGCGGGCGAATGCAAGAACGGCACCCGACACCAGGCCCGGCAGTACCAGCGGGAGCGTCACCCTTCGCAACACCGTCGTCGGACGCGCCCCCAAGGTGGCGGCGACCGTCTCGTACCCACGTCCTGTACTGCGCAGTGCTCCTTCGAGGCTGACGACCAGAAAGGGGAGCGAGACGAAGGTCTGGGCCAGCACCACCGCCGTTGTCGAGAATGCGATGCCGATGCCCCAAGCCTCCAGTTGCTCGCCGAGTAAGCCGAGTCGGCCGAAGGTGTACAGCAAAGCAATTCCGCCGACGACGGGTGGAAGGACGAGTGGAAGTAGCACCAGCGCTCGGAGAATCGACTGACCAGGAAACTCTGCTCGGGCCAACACCAGTGCCATCGGTATGCCGACGACGATGCACACGGCGGTGCTCGTCGCTGCCGTTTGGAGACTGAGGAGCAACGCCGTTCGTGATGATTCCGAGGAGACGAGGGCGATGAAGTTCGGCCAATCGATCTTCAACAGAATGGCCAGCAGCGGGGTGACGACGAACAACGCACCCAACGCTGCGGGGACGAATATCCACCTGGGCAGACCGACACGGACCTCGTTGCTGCCGCGGATTCCTCTTCCGGAGCGTCTGGGTTTCACCTCGACAGACGCGTTCACTGTTCTTCGAATCCAGCATCGACGATGACCGTTGTCGCCTTGACCACGGCAACAGCAATTCTGCCCGGCTCGAGCCCCAGGGCGCGGACCGATTCGGTGCTCATGAGTGATACGACCGTGAACGGTCCGCACTGCATCTCGACCTCGCTCATCACGGTGTCGGACGTCACTGCGGTCACCAGCCCGACCAGTCGATTGCGTGCCGAACTTCCCGAGCCGGTCGGATCCGGGGGAGGCGTTGCCTGTTCGCGCGCGAACGCAGCCAGGGCGGCACCGTCGACAACTTTTCGACCCGCGTTGTCCTTGTATGCGGCGAGAGTTCCGTTGTCGATCCATCTACGCACGGTGTCGTCACTGACGCCGAGGAGTGCGGCTGCGTCCTTGATTCGAATCCGTGAATGCGGCATGAACAGAACTCTAGAGCAGCAGACGCGGGAAGGTTCGAGGCTGGCTATCGACGTCGACGGGTATTGACGAAGCGAGCCAGGAACGTTGCCGCAAGTAGTGCGATCGCGCACACGACTGCCGTGATCGCGAAACCAGAAACGAAGTTGTCCGACGCGATCCCCGCTAGAACGGAGGCCATGACTGTGAGGACCAGCCCTGCTGTGAGACCGGATTTCTCGGATGCGGAAAAGTTGTTCATAGGTCGACAGTGTCTCATCCGGCACCCTGTCCGATAGCGGTCGGGAATCCGAAGGGAAGATGGGGTGATGATTGTCGACCGAATGACAACCAGTTCAGAAGATCATTTCATCGGGAAGGAACACGGCCTGTGACGGCAAAGCTCTGGGCAGTGAGTGACATCCACATCGGACACCGAGGAAATCGCCCGGTCACCGAGGATATTCACCCCGAATCACCGGAAGATTGGTTGATCGTCGCGGGAGACGTCTCGGAGAAAACCGACGACATCAAGTGGGCACTCGAGTTGCTCAGAAGTCGATTCACCAAGGTTATCTGGGTACCCGGCAACCACGAACTGTGGACGACGGTCAAAGATCCAGTGCAGATTCACGGTGCTGCGCGGTACGAGTACCTGGTGAATCTGTGCCGAGAGATCGACGTCGTCACGCCCGAAGACCCCTATCTTCTGTGGGAGGGCGAAGGCGGACCGGCGAGATTGGTGCCGATGTTCTTGCTGTACGACTACTCGTTTCTCCCTCGTGGCGCCGTGGACAAAGAACACGGGCTTGCGATCGCCCGAGAGAAGAATGTCGTCGCCACCGACGAGTTCTTGCTCTCGTGTGAGCCGTACGCCAGCCGGGACGCATGGTGTCGAGCCCGGATCGAGAGCACCAGGATCAGACTCGACGCACTCGATCCGTCGATCCCTACGGTGTTGATCAACCATTTTCCGCTGGTGCGACAACCCACAGAGGTGCTTTTCTACCCGGAGTTCGCGTTGTGGTGCGGTTCTACTCTGACCGCTGACTGGCATACGCGCTACAACGCCCTGTGCGCGGTGTACGGGCACCTCCACATCCCTCGTACGACGTACTACGACGGGGTGAGATTCGAGGAAGTCTCGGTCGGATATCCGCGCGAATGGCAGCGACGCGGGCTTCCCGACAACGTGCTCAGGCAGATACTTCCCGTGCCGGAGTATCCCGAGGGCACGTTGAACAAGTGGGGTGGGCACTTCACGGTGACACCCGAGATGGAAGCCGAAGTCGAGAAGATGAGGTCTCAGCAGTGATCGAGTCGATCCTCCCGAACGGCGTCGTCGCCGCCGAATTGTTCGCCGACCCGCCGGGGTTGGAGCCGCATCCGCTCGAAGCTCATCTGGTCGCGAAGGCCGTGGACAAGCGCAAACGGGAGTTCAGTTCTGCGCGCCACTGCGCGAGACTGGCGATGGGCAAGCTGGGGGTGGACCCAGCGCCGATCATGCGAGGAAGTTCGGGCGCCCCGCAATGGCCGAGGGGAGTGGTCGGCAGCCTGACACATTGCGACGGATATCGCGGTGCCGTCGTGGCTTATTCGATGCAGGTCCGTTCTATCGGAATCGACGCCGAACCACACGACGCACTACCCGACGGGGTTCTGGGTGCAGTGAGTCTCGAGGCCGAACGATCCTGGCTACACACAGCTTCGGGTGATACGGACGTGCATTGGGATCGTTTGCTGTTCTGCGCCAAGGAAGCGACGTACAAAGCGTGGGAACCATTGACCGGTCGATGGTTGGGTTTCGAGGATGCGCACATCACGTTCGATCGCACCGGTTCCGGTGGCGACGTCTCCGGAACTTTCCACTCGCGTCTCCTCGTGTCCGGTGAGACTATCGACGGCCCACCACTGACATCGTTCGACGGCAGATGGCTCGTCTCCGACGGTCTGATCGTCACCGCGATCGCAGTGACCTAGCGATCCACCCGGGGCTGGAGCCGCCTGGCACAATGAACTCTCGTGTCTTCACGCGGAAAGCTGTCCTCCGGTCTCGTCGGTGCCGGGTTGTTGATCGTGGACAAGGGGCCAGGGGTCACCAGCCATGACGTCGTCGCCTCGTGTCGCAAACTTCTGCACACCCGAAAGGTGGGGCATGCGGGCACACTCGACCCGATGGCCACCGGTGTACTCGTCCTCGGGATCGAACGCGCAACGAAGATGCTGGGGCTTCTCGCGTTGACCACCAAGGAATACACGGCAACGATCCGCCTCGGGCGCAGTACCACCACCGACGACGCCGAGGGCGAGACCATCGCGGATGCGTCGGCGCACGAGGTGAGCGATTCGGCGCTTCGAGAGCAGATCGCGCTTCTGTCCGGGGACATCGAGCAAATTCCGGCGAGCGTGAGTGCGATCAAGGTGGACGGACAGCGCGCCCACAAGCTGATACGTGCAGGTGAGGAGTTCACGCTGCCGGCTCGAAGGGTCAGCGTGACGAGGTTCGACCTACTTGCCCGGCGAGATGTACCCGATACCGATTTCGTCGATCTCGATGTCGACGTCGAATGCTCCTCGGGAACCTACATTCGAGCGCTCGCGCGTGACCTCGGTGCCGCTCTGGGCGTCGGCGGCCACCTGACCGTGTTGCGGCGCACGCGAGTGGGTCCGTTCACTCTGGAGCATGCACGCACGCTCGAGGAGCTCGCTGAGAACCCTGGAGTCAGCCTCGACATCGACGAGGCCGCGCGAACTGCTTTTCCACACCGGCAGCTCGACGCCGACGAAGCGGAATCGGTCAGTCAGGGGAGATGGTTGGATCCAGTGGGGATCGATGGCGTGTATGCAGCTATCGACCCATCGGGTCACACCATCGCCCTGCTGCAAGAAAAGGGCAAGCGCGCAAGCTCGGTGCTGGTCGTTCGCCCGGCAACCCTGCGCGGTCACTAGCGGGTCGGGATCATCCAGATCGCTTCGGCTGCACGTTGACCGAGATCGACGACGCCCTTGTCGGCACCGCGATGGTCCAGTTCGATTTCCACCGTTCCTGCGTAATCGCGTCGTTCGCGGACGGCGATCGGCAGATCGAGCGTGATGCCCACCGAGTCGAAGTAGCGCAGCATCGCCGGATCGGCATCGGAAATCCGGGCGACCAGCCCGCGTTGGCCGTCGGCGTAGTCGCTCAGGCGGGTGGCTGCGGGTGACACTATTTCGCCGTCCACCGACGGAATCGGGTCGCCGTGTGGATCACGTTCGGGGAAGCCGAGTTTCGCGTCGATTCGCGACATCATCAGGTCCGAGACCGCATGTTCGAGTATTTCTGCCTCGTCGTGCACTTCGTCCCAGCCGTAGCCGAGTTCTTGCACGAGATAGGTCTCGATCAGTCGGTGCCGTCGAACCATCGCAATGGCTGCGGTGCGTCCTCTGGCGGTGAGAGAGATAGCCCCGTAACGAGCGTGGTCGACCATGCCTTGATCGGCCAGCTTGCGGATCGCCTCGGACACCGTCGAGGCGGAGACACCGATGCGTTCGGACAGCATCTTGGTACTGACGGCGTCTTCGGTCCACTCGCCGGCGGTCCAGATCACTTTGAGATAGTCCTGCGCGACAGCCGACAGCTGCAATTCTTCCGCGAGGTTGTCTGCTGCAGCCTTGTTACCTGCAGTGTTCTTGTTAACTGCAGTGTTTTTGCCGCCGGTGTTCGGGCTGACCGTTTGCTCCACCACGCGAGAAAGCTTAGCGTCCCGCCGGTTGGGTCGCCGCCACGTCGTCGGAGCGTCGGAAATAGCGGGTGATCAACCCCTGCGACGGGCTGAACAGATAGGCGAGGATGAATACGAAGCCCTGCGACAACACGACCGTGCCGCCCGAGGACACGTCGAGATAGAAGCTCACATAGATGCCGACTATCGCGCAGCCGACGGCGATGCTCGGGGCGAGAACGAGCATCCGCCGGAAACGATTGGTCAACAGATAGGCCGTCGCTCCTGGTGTGATCAGCATCGCGACGACGAGAATGACGCCGACTGCTTGGAGTGCGACCACCGTCGTCAACGCGAGCAATGTCAGCATCGTCGCCGAGATGACCGTGGGCGAGATACCTACCGCACGCGCTTGCGTCCGATCGAAGGCGAACAACGTGAAGTCGCGACGTTTGAGGATCATCACCAGCAGCGCGAGACCGCCGAGAATGAACACTTGCAACATGTCCGATTGCGATACTCCGAGGAGATTGCCGAAGAGGATGTGGTTCAGGTCGATCTGGCTCGGGAACTTCGAGATCAGCACGACTCCGAGCGCGAACAACGTCGTGAAGACGACGCCGATGGCCGCGTCTTCCTTGACCAGTGTGGTGTTGCGGACGAGACCGATAGCGCCGACGGCGACGAGCGCGAACAACAGTGCCCCGATCGCGAAGGGGGCGCCGAGCAGATACGAGAGTGCGACGCCAGGCAGTACCGCGTGCGAGACCGCGTCGCCCATCAACGACCAGCCGATGAGCACCAACCAGCAACTGAGGACGGCACAGACGATGGACGCGGTGACCGTCACGAGCATGGCGCGTTGCATGAATGTGTACTGCAAAGGTTCGACGAAGAAGTCGACGAGGTCCATGGTCAGCTCACTTCCGACGTGCGGGAGGTCGTGCGTGAAAGTGGATCGACACCGAAGGCCAATGCGAGGTTCTCCGGTTTCAATACCTCCTCCGGTCTTCCGTGCATCAACACTCGTTGCTGCAGTAGGACCGCCTCGTCGCACAGGTCCGGCAGCGCGTGGAGATCGTGCGTGGACACGAGTACCGAAGCGCCTGCCGCGGTGAGCTCCCGCAGCAATCTGGTGATCGTGGCTTCGGTTCGCTTGTCGACCCCGGCGAAAGGCTCGTCGAGGAGCAGTAGCGAGGCTTCCTGAGCGATGGCTCTGGCAACGAATGCCCGCTTGCGCTGGCCACCCGACAGCTGTCCGATCTGGCGGTCGGCGAGTTCGGTCAGGTCGACTCGATCGATTGCGTTCTCCACCGCCGAGCGATCGCATCTGCGCGGGCTTCGCATCCAGTTCTGTTTCCCGTAGCGGCCCATCATGACGACGTCGCGGACGCTGATCGGGAAGGACCAGTCCACTGTTTCGCTTTGCGGCACATAGCTGACCGTGCCCGCCTTGCGTGCGTCGGCAGGGGCTCCACCGAAGATGGAGATGGTGCCGGTGTCCGGTCGAACTACACCCATGATCGCTTTGAACAGTGTCGACTTGCCCGACCCGTTCATCCCCACGAGGCCGCAGACGCAACCGGCCTCGAGCGTCAACGATGCGTCGACAAGTGCGGTGATGTCTCGATATCGGACGCCGACCCCGGTGACTGTCAGTGCGGCAGGCTTCGTGTTCATCGTCGTGTCCCCAATAACGCGTCGGTGATAGTGCGGGCGTCGTAGGTCAGTAGGTCCAGATAGGTGGGAACAGGTCCGCCATCCTCGCTCAGCGAATCGACGAAGAGGGTGCCGCCGAAGCGAGCACCGGTGTCCTCGGCGACCTGTCGCTGAGCTTTGTCGGACACCGTCGATTCGCAGAACACCGCCGGTACGTCGTTGTCTCGAACGAAGTCGATGGTGGCGACGACCTGTTTCGGGGTGCCCTCCTGTTCGGCGTTGACCGGCCACAGATATGCCTCTTGAAGGTCGAAGTCTCGTGCGAGGTAGCTGAAGGCGCCCTCGCACGAGACCACTGCGCGTTCGTTGGGAGGTAGTGTGTCGAGGTCGGCGCGGAGTCGGTCGCCGACCTCTCGAAGCTGGGCTTTGTAGGATTCGGCGTTGGCGAGATAGTCCTCGGCGTGCGGTGGATCGAGATCGACGAATGCAGATGCGATGTTGTCGACGTAGACCTCCGCCACCTTCGGTGACATCCATGCGTGTGGATTGGACTTCCCCGCATATGCATCGGCACGGATGTAGACAGGTTCCACGCCGTCGCTCACCACTGCATGTGGGGCGGGGACGCGCTCGACGAATTTTTCGAACCACGATTCGAGCCCCAGACCGTTGTCGAGGATCAGTTCGGCTTGTTCGGCGGTACGGAGATCGCCGGGGGTCGGTTCGTAACCGTGAATTTCTGCGCCTACCTTGGTGATCGACTCGACGAGGAGATGCTCACCTGCCACGTTGCGCGCCATGTCGGCAAGAACGGTGAATGTCGTGAGGACCAACGGTCTGGGGTCCTCGGTAATGGCAGTGTTCTCGTCGGCGACAGTTCTTGCGCATCCTGCGAGCACGCCGACCGACATGGCCACGGCCGTGACAAGGCGCAGCGTGGACATAATCGAAAATCTCCCCTTACGAAGAAATAAGTTCGGCACACCGAAATATTGACAGACCGCCGAGATGTTTGTCCAGACCTGAGTCGAGCGACACACCGATCCGAAAGTGACCCCGAGCTCGGGGGGCCGTAGGCTTCCCCTCGTGCAGAGATGGCGAGGTCTCGACGATGTACCTGCCGACTGGGGCCGTTGTGTTCTCACGATCGGTGTTTTCGATGGCGTGCACAGGGGGCACGCGCAACTGATCAGCCGCGCGGTGAAGTCTGCGCGGGAACGCGGAATTCCCAGTGTGCTCATGACATTCGATCCGCACCCGATGGAAGTGGTCCGGCCTGGGACGCATCCGGCGCAACTGACGACGCTGACCAGACGGGCCGAGCTTGCCGAGGAGCTCGGTGTCGACGTGTTCTTCGTCATGCCGTTCACACCCGAGCTGATGAAGCTCACTCCTGAGCGCTACGTCCACGAGATTCTGGTCGAGCGACTTCACGTCGCCGAGGTGGTCGTGGGGGACAACTTCACGTTCGGCAAGAAAGCGCTGGGCAATGTGGATCTGCTTCGTGCAGTCGGCGAGCGATTCGGATTCGCGGTGGACGGCGTGAGCCTTCTGGCGGAGCATGCGGTCACGTTCTCGTCCACATACATTCGATCATGCGTCGATGCCGGCGATGTCGCTGCTGCGGCGCTGGCACTCGGGCGTTCGCATCGGGTGGAAGGTGTTGTCGTGCACGGCGACGGCAGAGGTCGCCAGCTGGGTTACCCGACCGCGAACGTGGCACCCCCGATGCATTCGGCGATTCCCGCCGATGGCGTGTACGCAGCCTGGTTCACCGTCCTCGGTCCTGGCGCGATGATCGGGACCGTGACGCCGGGCAAACGGCAACCGGCAGCGGTGTCCGTTGGGACCAATCCCACGTTCTCGGGGCGAGCACGCACCGTGGAAGCATTCGTTCTCGACAGCCACGCGGACCTGTACGGGCAGCATGTGGCAGTGGATTTCGTCGAAAGGCTCCGAGGTATGGAGAAGTTCGATTCGGTCGACGACCTGATCGCGGAGATGGGCCGAGATGCCGACCGAGCCCGCTCGATTCTGTCGCAACTACAGTCCTGGTAGTCTTCTACGTTGGTGCATGCTGCGGTCCGTGGTGGCTGCACCCGATTCGGTATCTCGCATGCGAGATCACTCGAATTCCCTTTCACGCGGACGTCAGTGATCAGGAGTAGTACCAGTGGCATTGACCACCGAACAGAAGAAGACCGTTCTCGGCGAGTACGGCTTGCACCCGACCGATACGGGTTCACCCGAGGCTCAGGTCGCGATGCTCACCAAGCGCATCGTCGATCTCACCGAGCACCTGAAGATGCACAAGCATGACCACCACTCCCGCCGCGGCCTGTTGCTGCTGGTCGGACGTCGTCGTCGCCTGCTCAAGTACATCGCCAAGGTAGACGTCACCCGTTACCGCTCGCTGATCGAGCGTTTGGGTCTGCGTCGCTAGTTCGACGTCGACGTGCCCGCTCGAGTGCGCGGTCACCGCAATAGTGCAGAAGCCAACGAGGCAGTGCTTAGACTGTCCTCGTTGGCTATCTGTGTATGACCCGAAGTTGTATGACCCGAAGTACAGATAGACCAGCAACACTGCGAGTGCATGGGCACTCGCATACCGCCGTGTGCCTGAGACGACGTGGCGTCGGTCTTCGGTAGTGGCCTGTCGGGCAAGTGTCCGGCCGGCTTCGATCGATGGCCGCCTCCGCTCGCGCCGCTGTCGGAGTTCGAAGGAACACGAGGTTCCCGAGGAACCGACAGAAGGTTCAGTAGACACGGCAAAGACGAGAGGACGAGAAGAAAAGAATGACCGAAACCACAACGTTGGATGCCGAAGAAGGCATCTTCGAAGCTACCGCCATCATCGACAACGGCACGTTCGGTAAGCGAACGATCCGATTCGAGACCGGTCGGCTCGCGCAGCAGGCAGCAGGCGCTGTCGCGGCGTACCTCGACGAAGACTCGATGTTGCTGTCGGCCACCACGGCAGGCAAGCACCCCCGCGAAGGATTCGACTTCTTCCCACTGACGGTGGATGTCGAAGAGCGCATGTACGCAGCAGGACGCATCCCCGGATCGTTCTTCCGGCGCGAAGGTCGCCCGTCTACGGACGCGATCCTGACCTGCCGCCTCATCGACCGCCCACTGCGTCCGACGTTCGTCGACGGACTCCGCAACGAGATCCAGGTCGTCATCACGGTCCTGAGCCTCAATCCTGCGGACCTCTACGACGTTGTCGCGATCAATGCTGCGTCTGCGTCCACCCAGATCGCCGGCCTGCCGTTCTCCGGCCCGATCGGTGGCGTCCGCGTCGCTCTGATCGGCAAGCAGTGGGTTGCATTCCCCACCAACGAGCAGCTCGAGAAGGCCGTGTTCAACATGGTCGTCGCCGGCCGCATCGTCTCGGGCACGGGTGCTGACGCCGATGTCGCGATCATGATGGTCGAGGCAGAAGCAACCGAGAACGTCATCGAACTCATCGAAGGTGGCGCTACCGCCCCCAACGAGGCAGTTGTTGCCGAGGGTATCGAAGCATCCAAGCCGTTCATCGCTGCTCTCTGCACCGCGCAGCAGGAATTGGCAGCCAACGCTTCCAAGCCGACCGGCGACTACCCGGTGTTCCCGGCGTACCAGTCGGACGTCTTCGAGGCCGTCGAGTCCGCTGCGAAGATTCCGCTGAACGAGGCGTTGACCATCGCAGGCAAGGCCGAGCGTGAGGCCAAGCTCGACGAGGTCAAGGCTCAGATCCTCGCGCAGGTTTCCGACAAGTTCGAAGGCCGTGAGAAGGAGATCGGCGCAGCGTTCCGCGCCCTCACCAAGAAGTCCGTCCGCCAGCGGATCCTGACCGATCACTTCCGTATCGACGGCCGCGGTGTCACCGACATCCGTTCGTTGTCGGCTGAGGTCGCGATCATTCCGCGCACACACGGCAGTGCCCTGTTCGAGCGTGGCGAGACCCAGATCCTGGGCATCACGACGCTGGACATGGTCAAGATGGCGCAGCAGGTCGACTCCCTCGGGCCCGAGACCAGCAAGCGCTACATGCATCACTACAACTTCCCGCCGTACTCGACCGGTGAAACGGGACGCGTCGGTTCGCCGAAGCGTCGCGAGATCGGACACGGAGCGCTCGCCGAGCGTGCACTGTTGCCGGTGCTCCCGAGCCAGGCAGAGTTCCCGTATGCAATCCGTCAGGTATCCGAGGCGCTGAGCTCCAACGGCTCCACGTCGATGGGCTCGGTATGTGCTGCGACTCTGTCGCTGCTCAACGCCGGTGTGCCATTGCGTGCACCGGTTGCCGGTATCGCCATGGGTCTCGTCTCCGACGAGGTCGACGGAGAGACTCGCTACGTTGCGCTCACCGACATCCTCGGTGCCGAAGATGCCTTCGGCGACATGGACTTCAAGGTCGCCGGAACCAAGGACTTCGTCACGGCTCTTCAGCTCGACACGAAGCTCGACGGCATTCCGTCGAAGGTCCTTGCCGGCGCACTGTCGCAGGCCAAGGATGCTCGTACGACGATTCTCGAGGTCATGGCGGAAGCCATCGACACCCCCGACGAGATGAGCCCTTACGCGCCTCGTGTCACGGCGATCAAGGTCCCCGTCGACAAGATCGGCGAGGTCATCGGACCCAAGGGCAAGATGATCAACTCGATCACCGAGCAGACCGGTGCCAACATCTCCATCGAAGATGACGGCACTGTCTACGTCGGTGCAGCGGACGGCCCGTCCGCGCAGGCGGCGATCGATATGATCAACGCCATCGCCAATCCGCAGCTGCCGAAGGTCGGCGAGCGTTTCCTCGGAACTGTTGTCAAGACAACAGCTTTCGGTGCATTCGTCTCGTTGCTCCCGGGTCGCGACGGCCTGGTTCACATCTCCAAGCTGGGTAGCGGCAAGCGGATCAACAAGGTCGAAGATGTCGTCAGCGTCGGCTCGAAGCTTCGCGTCGAGATCGCCGACATCGACAACCGCGGCAAGATCAGCCTGGTACCGGTCGAGGACGACAATGCTGCTGTGGCAGTCGACGCCCCGACGGAGTCACCCGCTGAGTAAGAAGACTCAGGACCGAACGGTACGTCTCCTCGGGACGTACCGTTCGGCCGTTTCGGATCACACCGAGCAGTCGCAGGGCGTTCGGCGGACAACGCTGCCCGGTGGTCTTCGCGTAGTCACCGAATTCGTTCCCGGCGTACGTTCGGCGTCGGTCGGTGTCTGGGTCGGTGTCGGTTCGCGCGACGAACAGCCCAGCGTTGCCGGTGCTGCGCACTTTCTCGAACACCTGTTGTTCAAGTCGACGCCCACACGATCAGCACTCGAGATTGCTCAAGTGATGGATGGCGTGGGCGGCGAACTCAACGCGTTCACCTCGAAGGAAAGTACGTGCTTCTACGCGCACGTGCTCGACGAGGACCTCGGCATGGCCATCGACCTGGTCAGCGACGTGGTCCTGCGGGGGCGTTGTCGCACAGCCGATGTCGATGTCGAGCGTCAAGTGGTCCTCGAGGAAATATCGATGCGCGACGACGATCCCGAAGACCTGCTGGGAGATCTTTTTCTCGAAGCGATGTTCGGCGATCATCCCGTCGGGCGACCGGTGATCGGAACGGTCGAGTCGATCGAGGCGATGACTCGATCTCAGCTCCGCTCGTTCCACACGCGTCGTTACACACCCGAGCGCATGGTCCTGGCAGTGGCGGGAAATGTCGATCATCGCCGAACCGTGGCTATGGCCAAGCGCGCATTCGCCGGGCACCTCGAGTCGGGAGTCACCTCGGTGCCCCGACGTGAAGGCGGAATTCGGCTGCGTACTCGGCCCGAACTGAGGTTCATCGCTCGCGACAGTGAGCAAGCGCACCTGTCTCTCGGTGTTCGGGCCTTCGGTCGACACGAGGGTCATCGGTGGGCGTTGTCGGTCCTGAACACCGCTGTCGGCGGCGGCTTGTCCTCGCGGCTGTTTCAGGAGATTCGCGAGGAGCGAGGGCTCGCGTATTCGGTGTACTCCTCGGTCGATACCTTCGCGGACTCGGGCGCGTTCTCGGTTTACGCGGGATGCCAACCGGAGAATCTTGCGGAGGTGACGACGGTTGTGCGTGAAGTGCTCGCAAGCGTTGCCTCCGACGGAATCAGTGACGACGAGTGCGCCAGAGCAAAAGGTTCCTTGCGTGGCGGTTTGGTTCTCGGACTGGAAGATTCCGGATCGCGAATGAACCGTATCGGACGAAGCGAACTCAACTACGGCAACCATCACGACATCACCGACACGCTCGCACGGATCGATCAGGTCACCAACGAGGAGGTACGCGAAGTTGCTCGGTTGCTTCTGGCCAGGCCGTTCGGTGCAGCTGTCGTCGGACCGTTCAAGAGCGTTCGTCAACTACCGGCCTCGGTCAAGTCACTCGTACGTTGAGGTGTGGTCGCCGCCAAAGACGTTGTAGTAGCAACGAACGGCAGCGACTTGGTGAAGGCCCGCGAGGGCACTGCGCACGCGGAAGGTAGTGGATCTCGTGCGGGCTGGATCTTCGAGTACGTCCTGATCGGGCCGGTATCGAGGGTCCTCGGGCGACCTCGGCGGATCAAATTCGTGGCCAAGAGTGAATACTTCTCGGGCCACTGGATGAAGGGCCGCCTCATTCGCTGGTTCTATACCAGCGCCGGACAGGTTCCCATCGATCGGTCGGGGAGCGATGCAGGAGAGCCTGCACCCGAATCCGCGCGGAAGATGTTGTCCGACAACGGCATCTGGGAACTTCGATTTACGACAGACGAGGTCATGTACTCGCTCATGAAGACGTCGGGCCAGGAGTACGTGGACATCTACGCTGCCGCCGCGAAGGCGACCACATCGAACAATTTGTAAGGCGCTGGTGAGAATCCTCGGTGACGACTCTGTGAATCATGCTGCCTATCAGTACATTCGACCGCTGCTACGCTAGTTTCGGTGAATGAAACTCACCATAGGGCCTTTCGTTCTCGCCGCAGCCGTGACCGCTCTCGTCTGCGGATGCAGTGATGGCGGTAACGACAAGAGCCCTTCGGCTCCATCCGTCGTCATTCCCACGGCCTCCGCGTATCCACCGGTTCCATCCACCGCAGATCTGAACGAGGAACTGAAACGGGGCTTCGATCCAGCGGTTCCATCGGAGGAAAAAGCTGTATTCATTCAGGGTGCGGAAGATGACCCCGCATTGATCGAACAAGTCGTCACCGCAGCTGTTACGAACGACGCGAGCGTAGAGATCACCGGCGTCGATGATCTAGGCGATGGGACGTTGAGTGCCGGGGCGACATTGACCATCGGTGGTCAACCGAATCCTACAACGATGATCTTCGTGGCCGAGAACGGTGTGTGGAAGCTCAGCCGCGACAACGCATGCGCCATAGTGGGACTCGCTGGGCTGACGTCAGCGGCGTGCCCGGCCGGCCAGTAGCTTCCACGGGACCAGTGCAGACTCGAGTTGTACCGCCAGGCTCATCTTCGATTCACCGTCGCTACGCTCTTCGAACTTGATCGGCACCTCGGCGATCTTCAGTCCGCGTCGAACGGTGCGGTAGTTCATCTCCACCTGGAAGGCATAACCGTTGCTCTCGACCGATGAGACGTCGATTGCCCGAAGAGTCTTCGCATGCCAAGCCTTGAAGCCAGCCGTTGCGTCCTTGACCTTCAAGCGCAGAATTGTGTTGACATAGAAGTTCGCCCAAGCCGAAAGAGCCTTCCGGTGCCAGGGCCAGTCGCTCGCCACCTCACCGCCCGGCACGTATCGCGACCCAAGGACGACCGCAGCGTCTGTGGTGGTCAAGGTCTCGATCATCGTCGGGATCACTTCGGTCGGGTGGGAAAGGTCGGCATCCATCTGTATGACGATGTCGGCCCCGTCGTCCAACGCTTTGGACATACCGGCCACGTAGGCGCGACCGAGCCCGTTCTTCTCGGTGCGATGGAGAACGGTGAGGGGGAGCGGACCGTTCGCGGCGAGTTCGTCGGCAACCTTGCCGGTCCCGTCGGGTGAGTTGTCGTCCACGACGAGAACGTGCAGATTCTCCACGCCCAGATCCGAGAGCAGCCCCACCAGCTTGGGAAGGTTCTCGCGCTCGTTGTACGTGGGTACGACAACGGTTGTCTTCGGGGCGACGCTTGGATAAGTCACGCTCGTATGATCCGTGATCGGGGTAGCAAGAACCAAATCACAGTCGTCCAACGTCGGTGAACACGCCGGATCGGAGAGCCGGAACGGAGTTGTCGGTGTCGATCTCTTCAACCCCCGAGGACTGCCATTCGCCAGCTATTGCGTCGCTGCCACGCACTCCCCGGTCGAATCGGACGTCGTATGGAAGTTGACGGTGTGCGGCGTTCACCGGTTCAGGTCACAGCGGGGGAGGAGAGGTGATCTGTAGTACATACGACATCGATTCGGGGGTGTCGTAGGGGGAAGGCCCCTCAGGGGGACCGAGTATCTGCCGCACGATCAACGTGACGAATGCAGCAAGAACTGTCACCGCGACAACCACGGCGATGACGATCAGTAGCCGCTTGGGTCCTCCGAAAAGATCGTTCGAACTCATGGGTTCATCATGCACGCAACGGTGTCATCGACAAAAATCGCGATAGTCGGGGCTAACCAGTCGTTTTCAATTCGGCAACGATTCCGTGATGGTCTGTGCCGTCGACGGTGATCCGTTCGAGTGATGTCGCCTGCATGCCGCGGCTGAGGATGTGATCGATTCCGACGAGTGCAGGGTAGGCCTTGTCTGTTGGATACGTAGGAATCACACCCCCGCCGGTGCGCTCTGCTGCGTCGGTGTAGCCCCAATACCGTTCAGTTAGTGTCTGTTGAGGTAGGGTGAGGTGTGCCTCGTAGTGGATGGGTGAA
>NZ_MKKY01000073.1 GCF_002091955.1 Rhodococcus sp. 1168
CGAGCATCCTCAATAACGCGCCACGGTGGTCCCTACCCTCTGGCAATCAGGTGGTCCCATCACCCTGGCAAGCGACACGCTGGGGCCACCAGCGGCTCTGCGGGCTTTCTCCATATCTGCGTGGGTTCGGGTGGCGTGCGGAAACAGGAGAGCGGTGGAGCGTGTGTCGGTCCAGTGGTTGTCACCCTGGATATGAGCGCCGAGCAGTGCGCGGTTATACATGTTGCGTAGGCCCACCTCGAGGTGGGCAAAGTCGTGGAGAAGTGCTGCGTTCACGCAGGTGTTCCACTCGTGCAGTGTGAGCGCCCGGATCCGGCTGCCGCCGGCGAGTCGCAGGTAGGTACTAAACCGTTCGGGACTCAGCCACTGTTCGACCCAGGGGCCGGGTGCTTGTGTTGTCACGGTTGGCAGTCCTACCAGATGGAGCTATGATCGTTGGGCACAGGCCGGTGCTACGTCAGAGGACGTGACCCGGTTGAAGAAGTTCGAAAGACCCGGTATTCAGCTCTGGCAGCTGACCCGGGTCTTTTGCTTTCGCTAGCGTGCCGCATCGCAAAATTGCCAGGTTTTTGGTCCGAGCGGGCCTGGGTGCAGCTCCTTGAGGTCGATGTTTCAGGGTCGCTCGAACTCATCACTTTGAATCGTGGTGGAGTCGAATGTCCATGGCGGTCCGTTTGGACGACGGGGGACTATGCGGGACGCAGGTGGACCGGTAGCAGGTCACCAGTGGTCATCTTTTACTCATCACTTTGAGGCGTATTCGGGTGGATGCACCCGCACGTGAGTGGTCTCTCGAATCGCCGAACAACCTGTTCAACCGGCCTGCGGTGGACGCGGATGCATCCACTGGAATTGTTACCTCTTTTACAGCGGGTCCGGGGTTCGAATCCCTGATGGCGCACAAAATATGCCCTCGAGCAGTAGAAATGCTGTTCGGGGGCATATTTTTTGCTCGGTGAGTCGGGTACTAGTGGCCCTTCGACGCCAGCGATGAGCGACCAGCGACCGTAGTGGGGAAAATTCCCCTGCTCGCGACTGTGATGAGCCGCCAGGTCATTCCACGAGGGTTGGTTGTGTGCGGTTCCGCTCGACACCGCCCGTGGCGCCACGGCTACGCACCATTCAGGCGAGGGTAAGGAAGAGCTTTTCGAGTTCGGCTTCGGTCATCGGTTCCGTGGAGCTGGAGCCGTCGCCGGTGATGCATTCGCGAAGGCTGGTGGCGACGATCTTGAAGCCGGCCTTGTCGAGTGCACGGGACACGGCAGCGAGTTGCGTGACGACATCCTTGCAATCACGATCCTGTTCGATCATCGAGATCACTCCCGCGAGCTGACCGTGTGCTCGCCGGAGTCGGTTGAGTACCAACGCGATGCTGTCCTCGTCGCCGGTCATGAGAGTTCCCTTCGAAGATGAATCAGTGCTGTGTGTTGGGCGGGTCATCGCCGAAGCAGAGAGCGGAAGAAGCCGGTCCCTGCTGTATCGGCAGCAGCGCAGGTGCAGCGCTGCGCTGTGGGAACGCTATTCATTACGTCGTCGGAGTGTTGACCGCATCCGGCCCAGGTGGTCTTGGAGCAGGAAGAACACTTCTCGGGGTAGCACATGGTGGGGATTCCTTGTCTGGTCTGCGTCACTCGGTGACGGATGAAAGTTCTTGCGAATCAACCAATGTGGAAGATGATTCGATCCAGGCGGTGTAGCCACCGACCAGGTCGCTGACGTTCTCGATACCGTCGGCACGCAGTAGCGATGCGGCGACGGACGAGCGCCAGCCGCCGGCGCAATAAACGACGATGGGCTTGTCTTGTGGCAGATCGTCGAGATGGGAGCGGAGTTGAGCGAGCGGAATCGGCTGAGCGCCTGCGATGACGCCGTCTTCGCGCTCACCGGGATTACGAATATCGATCAGTGTGATCGCGTCCGCACTCAGGAGCGAGTCCAGCGCGACCACTTCGGTGCGCGGTGCAGTACGCACCAGGTCGGTGAGTGTGTCGGGGAAGGTGCCGTCTGTGTCGACGGTGAGATACCCGATGACATTGTCGGATCCGATTCGCGCGAGCCGCATTGCTGCATCTTGTTGCTGACCCGGATAGGTGATGAGAGCGATTCGGCCGCCGATGTCTGCCACCATGCCGCCGGTCTCGGCAAACCTGCCGTCGAATCCGACATTGATCGAGCCACGCACATGTCCGGCAGCGAAATCGTCGGGCGTGCGAGCGTCGAGGACTCGAATCCCCTCAGCCAATCCAGTGCGCAGTTCAGTCGGCGACAGCGCGGGGATGTGCCGACCTTGATCGAGCAGCGCCCGATTCGACTTGTTCAAGGCGACATCGGTCGAGAAGTACGCCGGCACCGCAGGCTGACCGTCCGTGACGAGTGCGACGAAGGCGTCCTCGGTCATGGGCTGCACCGACGGATTGGTGCGTCGTTGCTCACCGATCGTGGAGGTCAGCTCGGACGAGAGGTTTTTGCCGCAGGACGATCCGGCGCCGTGAGCGGGCATGACGGTCACCGAGTCGGGCAACATCAGGAGAGTCTCGTGGACGGTGCGGTACATCGCCCGTGCAAGATCGGTGTTGGTGCCATCTGCGAGGTTGGCCAGGTCGGGGCGGCCGACATCGCCGATGAACATCGAATCTCCGGTGAGCACGGCAGACGGCGCAGCAAGCGGATTCTCTCGGACCAGCAGGCTGATCGACTCCCACGTGTGGCCGGGGGTGGAGAGAATCTCGATGTCGACTGTCCCGAGCGACACATGTTCGCCGTGCCGCAACCTGCGGATCGGATACTCGGTATCAGCGGATTCGCCGAACCCGACCCACGCTCCCACGGCGTCGACAAGCTCGAGGTGACCGGAAACGAAGTCTGCATGAAGGTGGGTGTTGATTACCCCCTCGATTGTCAGTCCGTATTTGGCTGCGTCATCGAGATACTCGGTGATGTCGCGACGCGGATCTACCACGATGGCTCTGCCGGTGGTCTCATCGCCGATCAGGTATGACGCATGAGATAAGCACTCGATGTAGTACTGCTCGAGAATCATCGGACAACCTTCCTTGCGATATTCGGGGTATATGGAGACTGTATAGATACCCCATGGGGTATGTCAAGTACCCCATGGGGTATGCAAGCAGAGTGGACACACCTCGATTTGTGGCCTCGTCACGAGCGTTCGGACATCAAGCAGGACTGGGCAATTGGAAGACCACTGCATATCCGTCGGTTCAGGAAACAAGGTGGTCCCATGACCGCATCCGCCCGGCTTGGGTCGGGAGAATCAGGTCACAACAACGCGAACGTGCCCAGTTCAGGTGCGGGCGTCAGTCCGGATTGTCGAGGCAGATGACCCCCTCTAGGACCAGGCCTCGTGCAGTTTCCGGCGTATCCTGTGGAGGGCATGGCCTCCGTCTCGTGCTTCGAAAGGTCTCCCGTGGCGTACCTCCTCATTGTCATCGTGTTAGCTGCGCTCATCGTTCTGGTTGTAGCCGGCCAGCGACGATCCACTGCGGCCAAAGCCCACGAATTGGAGGATGCCCAAGCAGACGCACGTCAATCGATCGAGCGTCTCGGAGGTCAGATCTACAACTTGTCGGGCACCGACCTCGCCTCCAAACAAGCGCTCGCCGACGCATCGGAACGAAATATTGCCGCGGGATCGCAAATCGAGCAGTCGAAGACTGTTGCGCAGGCGCGGCTCGCGAAGCAGACCGCCCTCGAGGGGCTGTACTACATCCGCGCGGCTCGGCTGGCTATGGGCATGGACCCTGGCCCAGAAATTGTGGGAATCGACGGTCAGAAATCGGCCGGTGAGGTGACCGAAGATCGGAAAGTCGACTTCGAAGGAAGGAAAGTCGCCGCATCACCGAACCCATCGGATCAGACCCCGAATTACTACCCTGGCGGACGGGTCGCCGGTAGGCCTGTGCCAGCGGGTTGGTACTCCGAGCCCTGGTGGAAACCCGCGCTTGTCGGCGGCGCTTGGGGACTGGGGTCGGCGTTGTTGTTCTCCTCGATGTTCTCGGGGATGTCCGGCGTCGGCTACGACACCCAAGCCTTCGAAGGCGGCTACGGCGACGGCACCGACAGTGGGTACGACACAGCTGGAAACTTCGAGGGCGACCAGGGCGGGTACGACCAGGGTGGGTACGACCAGGGTGGGTACGACCAAGGCGGTGGCGATTTCGGTGGCGGTGGCGGGTCTGATTTCGGTGGAGGATTTTAACTGATCTCACCGCAGCTAGAGGCAATTTTGTCTGTCCGGGGGCCTCCTGACGAAGCTCGAAGCAATCGGCGTTGGTCCGGGTTATCGGATGGGGGAGTACACGTCGTTCAGGGTCACCAATGTCAGTTCTCTAGTTCGAATGTTGTCGAGTAATTTCGGGTGGACATGCGTGACGGCAGGGTGGATTGCGTGTCCGATCACCACAGCGCCGGGCGTGAGGTACTTGCGCACGCACTCGATGAGGTAGTCCTCGGTACGCAGGTGTGCCCTACTCGAATGTCCAGGGCGCCAACACCACCAGCCACCCGTCGGGGTCCTCGAACAACACGGCACCGTGGTCCGTCCAGTATGGATTGGCCGCCTCAACCGGGGTCTGACCGTCATCGGCGAAACGCTTGCATGCGGCCGCCAAGGCTTCAGGCCCTTTGAGGTAGAGGACCAGCTGATTTTCGGGGTCCCGCTCAGGAATGCGTGGCGATTCGCCGAACTGCAATAGCTCCATGTGAACGGGGGCGCCCGGCAAACCGAATACGACTCCGTCGTATCCGCTGTGATTTCGCCACTGCGCCAGCACCCGTAGTCCGACAATGTCGCGGTAGAAAGCAAGTACCTCTTCGTAGTTGGCGGTGGGACGCGCAAATCGAACTGCGCCGACATCAAGATGAGCGGGCCAGGACGAAGACATTTGCGTACTATTCCACGGGTCGTTGCCGAGCACAGGGGCAAACGATTTTCGTCGCTGTGATGAAGAGTCGGTCGAGAACTGGCGGTGTGCGGATCCCGATGAGTTTCGCCCGCCGGTGCAGTCTTCAGCTGCATGGGAAAACTCAGCTATGGCTTCAACGTATCGGTGGACGGGTATATCGCCGACGCCCAAGGCAGCATCGGCTGGTCCGAACCGAGCGAAGAACTGCATCAGTATTGGAACGACCTCGAGCGGGAGACTGCCTTGTCGTTCTATGGGCGGCGGCTCTACGAACTGATGTCCGCGTACTGGCCGACCGCCGACAAGTCCCCGGACACGAACCCGACGATCGTCGACTTCGCGCACATCTGGTGCAACATGCCCAAGGTCGTGTTCTCTCGCACCCTGGAGTCCGTCGACTGGAACTCTCGCCTCGAACGCGGCGACCCGGTCGAGGTGGTGAGGAAGCTGAAAGCCGAAACCGACGGCAGGCTGGCGGTGGCCGGGGCGACGTTGGCCGCACCTATTGTGCAGGCGGGACTGGTGGACGAGTTCCGGATAGTGGTTGCGCCGATCGCAGTAGGCGGCGGCATACCGTTCTTTCCGACCCTGCCGTCGTGGATCTCGATGAGACTGGTGGAGAACCGCACCTTCCCCGGAGGCGCGGTCTTGCTGCGCTACGAGGCGAAGTAGTCGAAGACTCCGCCGACATCGGGGTGAACCGTGCGACAACCGATCTGGCCTGCGACCCGGAACTCGTTCATCCGGAGTGGTTGAATCGACTTCAATGCTGGGTGGATCCGTCCGCCCTGAATCGAGAGGTCGCATCATGCATGTTGGCGTAGACAGCTTCGTCTCCTCCGTGACAGACCCGACGGACGGCCGCGTGGTCGGGCCGGCCGAGCGGATGGGGCACCTGCTGGAGGAAATCGCTCTTGCAGACCAGGTCGGGCTGTATTCGTTCGGCATCGGTGAGCATCACCGTAGCGAATATTACGATTCGGCGCCGTCGATCATTTTGGCCGCCGCGGCCACTCGGACGGAACGGATTCGCCTCGGCAGTGCGGTCAAGGTGCTCAGCGCAGATGATCCGGTGCGCGTATTCCAAGAGTTCGCCACCCTGGATCTGATCACGAAGGGCCGGATCGACCTGGTCGTAGGCCGCGGGTCCTTCACCGAGTCGTTTCCGCTGTTCGGCCTCGACTTCGCCGACTACGACTCTCTCTTCACCGAGAAGCTGGAACTGTTGCTGCAGATCCGCGACAACGTCGAGGTCACCTGGTCCGGTCGGCATCGCCCACCTCTGGTCCAACAGAGCATCTATCCGCGGCCGGTGCAGGATCCTTTGCCGATCTGGGTCGGCGTCGGTGGAACCCCGGAGTCGTTCGCCCGCGCTGGCATGCTGGGACTGCCACTGATGGTTGCGATCATCGGAGGTGAGCCGCGCCAATTTGCCCCGCTCGTAGACCTGTACCGGCGCGCAGGTGCCCAGGCCGGCCATGCCCCGGAGAAGCTGCAGGTGGGGCTGCACGTATTCGGCTTCGTCGCCGAGTCCACGAAGGTGGCAGCGGACACTATCTACCCCGGTTGGAACGAAATGTTCACCAAAATCTCCCGGGAGCGCGGTTTCTCCCGACCGACCCGCCAGCAGTTCGACGCCACATCCGGGCCCGACGGTGCCTTCTTCATGGGAGACCCGCAGACGGTGGCCGAAAAGATTTTGCGGGTCGGCGAGCAGTTGGGCGGTGTCGACCGGTTGTCGCTGCAGATGACGAATCCGAGGCTCGCTCACGGCGACCTACTCCGCGGCATCGAATTGCTCGGCACCGAGGTCGCCCCACTGGTGGCGAAGGCCTGACGTCTGCGCTGATAGCTACCGGCGGCACATCACTGATCATGCTGATGTCGTGCGGCCGCGTCGGCGAGTGTCGAGCGCACTTCTTCGTCGGTGGTCTGCTCGAATCGTGCATACGACGCTCCCACCCCGAAGAACCGGCGAGGTGTGGAGACGCACACGAATTCGTCGACCAGGTCTCGGAGTGCAGCGCGGCTCGACGTCGAAGCCACCGGCACGGCCGCAATGACGCGGGTGGGGCCGTAGCGATGCACAACCTCGAGCGCCACTCGCAGAGTTGCTCCGGTAGCGACACCATCGTCGACGACGATCACCGACCTCCCGTCGATCCGAGCGGGCGGTGCGTTTCCGCGGTATAGCTGTTCGCGACGCTTCAGCTCGCGGGTTTCGTCGGCGATCACCTGTTGCAGCTCGAGCGAATTCACCTTCTCGGCGCGGATCACGTCTTCGTTGATCACCGTCGCTCCACCACCGGCGATGGCTCCCATCGCCAGCTCTGGGTGCCTGGGTACGCCGAGCTTGCGCACGACGAGAACGTCCAACTGCGCGTGCAATGCCGTAGCGACTGCGGCGGCGACCGGCACTCCGCCACGCGGCAAGGCGAGCACCAGCACGTCGTCGGAGAACTCTTCGGGGTCGAGGAGGACCGACAACGCCTGCCCGGCGTCGGCTCGGTCGCGGAACGGTCTCGTCCCCATGCACGACGGCTACCCGCGGTATCGAGGCACAAACTCCTCGATCCGGCGGTTCTTTCCGGCCCTCAGGCCGTCGAATTCCTCAGTTCGAATTTCAGTATCTTGCCCGTCGGCGTACGGGGGAGATCCAGTGGAAACACGATCTCGTCGGGCACCTTGAATTTCGCGAGACGGCCGTGGGTGTACTCGATCAATTCTTCGGCGCTGACTTCGGCGTCCTTCTTCTTGATCACGAATGCTTTGGGGCGCTCTCCCCACTTCGGGTGCGGGACGCCGATGACCGCGGCTTCCAGAACCGCCGGGTGGGACATGAGGGCTTGCTCGATTTCCACGGTCGAAATGTTCTCGCCGCCCGAAATGACGATGTCCTTGGCGCGATCTTTGACCTGGATGTAGCCGTCCGGGTGCATTACCCCGAGGTCGCCGCTGTGGAACCAGCCACCGGCGAAGGCTTCCGCTGTGGCCTTCGGATCCCGGTAATAGCCGAGCATTACGTTGTTGCCGCGAAGGACGATTTCACCCATCGTCTGTCCGTCGGCCGCGACGTCGTTCATTTCTGGGTCGACGACGCGTGCGTCCTCGGCTTGAATCATCCCGACGCCCTGTCTGGACATCAGCTCGGCGCGCTCGTCGGATTTCAGCTCGCTCCAGTCGTCCTGAACTTCGCAGATCGTGTACGGCCCGTATACCTCGGTCAGCCCGTACACGTGGACGACGGTGATTCCGAGTCCTTCCAGCTTGGCGATGATGCTCGGTGCTGGTGGCGCTCCGGCGGTGGTGATGTGCAGGGCGTCCACGTGATGTGCCTGGGGTGCTTCGGCGATGGTCGAACAGACAACCGGCGCGCCGCACAGGTGTGTGACGCCGATATTGTCGATTGCATCCCATACTGCATCGGCGCGAACCGCGCGTAGACAAACGTGGGTCGCGGCGGCCTGAGTGACGGCCCAGGGTGTGCACCAGCCGTTGCAATGAAACATCGGGAGGGTCCACAGATACTTGGTCGAGCCGGTGAAACCGTTGTGGAACGTTTCGCCGAGCGAATTGAGGTAGGCGCCACGATGGGTGTACATCACACCCTTGGGCTTGCCCGTGGTTCCGGAGGTGTAATTGATTGCTATGACTTGCTGTTCGTCCTCTACGCCCCACACCAACGGCGGTGCATCGACCAGGTTGCCCGACTCGGCAAGAAGGTCTGAATACTGCCCGGTGACAACGCCTTCCGGAACGGTGGGGGGAGCGATAGTGGAGTCGGGGATTTCGATTATTTCCTGCAGCGACGGCACTGCCGCGCGGGCACCGGAGGCGGATCCGACCAGCTC
Organism: Rhodococcus sp. 1168; assembly: GCF_002091955.1. Classification (GTDB taxonomy): domain Bacteria; phylum Actinomycetota; class Actinomycetes; order Mycobacteriales; family Mycobacteriaceae; genus Rhodococcoides. The sequence continues at coordinate 8,777 of NZ_MKKY01000073.1, forward strand.
CGAATCGACGAACAAGATCTTGGTGCCGGAGTGGTCGAGGATGTAGTCGAGTTCACTGCCCGTCAGGCGCGAGTTGAGAGCGACGAGGACGCCCCCTGCCAGGGGAACCGCGAAGTGCGCAAACAGCATTTCCGGGGTGTTGGGACTGAGGTATGCGATGCGGTCGCCGGGTTCGATACGGCTCGACAGGACGCGGGCGAGACGGTCGACCTCGTCACCGAATTGCTTGTAGGTATAGCGGCGGTCGCCGTGAATCACAGCCACCCGATTCGGGAATACGCTCGCCGAACGCGCCAGAAAACGCAACGGGCTGAGCGGTGTGTTGTTGGCGGAAGACAGTTCGGCGGACGACAGTGTCGAATCGAGCATCGGGTGAGACCTTTCGAAAAGCGATAGTCTTGTGACGCGCACTACACGTTACCGTTGACGCTATCCACAGCAGGGAGAACGCCGCTACCCCCAAGAGTGGGTATCGGGCGGGTATGAGAGGGATCGTGAGTCGACATCTGAGGCCGAGCGACCGGGATGCGTTGCAAGCGGAATTGCGGACGCTCAAGGCGGCGACCCCGTTTCCGGTGCTCTTCGGCGGCACCGTCGAACACGGGAATCTCACCTTGTCCGGGTTCGTCGGCACGCGTAGCACCATCCTGCGCAACCTCGTGATCGACGTTCGATGCGGCGTCGGCGGCCGCGCAATGGCCGAGCAACGGCCGATCGGCGTGCAGGGCTATGCCAACTCACTCTCGATCACTCACGAATACGACCATCAGGTCGGAGCGGAGGGGATCGAGACCCTGCTGGCGGTACCCGTGGTCGTGCGCGGACGGACACGCGGAGCGTTGTACGGCGGGTTGCGGGTGAATCAACCCCTCAGCGACCGTCTGACGGACGTCGTCGTCGAGCGTGCGCATGAGCTCGCACGGGAAATCGATATTCGTGACGAGGTCGACCGCAGACTTGCCATGTTTGCGGCCTCGGGAAGGGTGCAAGCCCCGATAGCGCGTGACGACCGCAAGATGGATGCCATCATTGAAAGCTATCTAGCGCTGAGATCCATCGCCGACCGCATCGAAGACACCGACCTCGAGGCTGAGGTGATGGCCGTCGAGGGCACTCTGCGTCGAATCTTGCCGACGGATCGACGAACCTCTTCGGTGACCTTGTCGAAACGGGAAATCGAAGTTCTCGAATATGCATCGCTCGGTTGCCGCAACGCCGAGATTGCGGCGCGACTGTCGTTGAGCGTCGATACCGTCAAAACGTACATGCGAAACCTGATGGGCAAGTTGGACGTAGCCACCAGGCAAGAGGCCGTGGTCGAGGCGCGTCGGCACGGTCTGCTCGGCTAGAGCGCATTGAATCGCGTTGGCGCGTCCAACATCTACATCAGAGGACTTTGTGCTCTCGTCTGCGTAACTCAGCCGTGCAATCGTGGTGATCATCGGCGGTAGGTCGCCGCACCCTTTTATCTGTCGGGAGGCTGACATGGTCTTGGCGAATCATCAGGAAATCGTTGTCGGAGTAGATGGTTCACCCACCAGCACAGCTGCGGCCCTGTGGGCTGCAGCCATGGCGGACCGTTTGGATTCTCCGCTGCACATCGCGTGCGCGGTTCAGGAACCGACGTTCTACATGGCCGAGTCCGTCATGGTGATACCCGAGGAAGTGTGGGAGCAGCAACGTCGAACCGCCGAGGAGATTGTCGACGAGGCAGCGAAAGCCATCCTCGAACGACATCCGTACCTCAGCGTGGCCACACATGTCGACGCTGTATCGCCCGCCGAAATGCTCGTCGATCTGTCGGCTTCGGCGCGGCTGATGGTGGTTGGTAGCTCCGGGACGGGCCTTGTGCTGTCGACTTTGCTCGGTAGCACTGCCAAAGTGGTGGCCGACACCGCAGCGTGCCCTGTCGTCGTGTGGCGCGAAGGCACCGGTGACCCGAATTCCCCGATCGTGGTCGGCATCGACGGCAGCGCCACGAGCGCCGCTGCGATAGCGATGGCCTTCGAAATAGCCTCGCGGCTGGAGGTGCCACTCATCGCTGCGCATGTGTGGAGTGCCGCATCGCAGGCGGGTGGCGTCACATTGCCGCTCCTCATCGACTGGGCTGCCATCGAGAAGGAGGAGTCGGTCCTCCTCGCCGAAAGCCTGGCGGGGTGGGTGGAGAAGTACCCAGACGTAGTAGTCGAACGTGTTCTCCGACAGAGCAACCCCGCGCACACTCTCGTCGACCTGTCCGAGCACGCCCAACTCGTCGTGGTGGGAAGCAGAGGCCGAGGTCCGGTGAGAAGCGCCCTACTGGGATCTACCAGTAGCAATCTCGCACACCACGCGCGCTGCCCGGTCATGATCTGCCGAGTGCGTAAGTGAGACCTCGTGGTGCATCTCCGTCGGTAACTCGCGCGGAAAAAGTAGGCACCCCATAGGGTTCCGAGCGGCGGTCGTCGATTCGGGTATCGAGTCGCCGTGAGAATCCAGGGACGCCGGATCGATGCTGTCCTGTTCGATCTGGACGGCGTCGTCACCGACACGGCTGTGATTCACGAGCGGGCATGGAAAACCGCGTTCGATGCGTTACTCGAAGCTGCCGGACAAGGGGATCGGCCGTTCACGCACGAGGATTACTCGATCTACATCGATGGACGGGAGCGACTCGATGCGGTGCGCGGATTCGCGCGTGCACGTGGACTGGCTCTTCCCGAGACTGCGCACGGCGACACGGCATTGGGGAGCGTGCGGCAATGGGCCGATCGCAAGAATGAGGACTATCTCCGCACGCTGACTTCTGAAGGTGTTCGCACGATTCCGGGAACGTTGGATGTGCTTCGCCAACTGCGGCTCGCGGGGATTCCGACAGCAGTGGTGTCAGCCAGCAGAAACGCGGGCGAGGTGATGGCCCTTGCCGGCGTCGGGGGACTGTTCGATGCGCGCGTCGACGGCACCGATGCACTGCGTCGAGACTTGGCGGGTAAGCCGGCCCCGGATATGTTCCTCGAGGCCGCCCGCAGGCTCGGAATTGCACCCAATTTTTCTGCCGTCGTGGAGGATGCGGTGGCTGGTATCCAAGGTGCGCGGGCCGGAAAGTTCGGATTGGTCATCGGGCTTCAACGAGCATCTGCGGCAGTCGAGTTGGATGCCGATGTGGTCGTCGGCGATCTCACTGAACTCGATATCGACATCGGTCCGGACAGCCCTGCTGAATACAACGGTGCTTGTGAGTTGTGCTCGACCGACGCGGAATCGACGTGGGTGCTGCATTACCGCGGCGCGATAGCCGCGGATGAGGGAATTCGCGAGAGTCTCTGCACCCTTGGAAATGGGTATTTCGCTACCAGGGGTGCCCTGCCCGAGGCGAGAGCCGACGGCATTCACTACCCGGGGACGTATCTCGCCGGGTGCTACAACAGGCTCACTTCGACCCTCAGCGGTATCGACTACGAGGACGAGTCCATCGCAAACTGGCCGAATTGGCTGGGCACCACGTTCAATATCGACGGCGGTGAATGGCTCACTACCGACAATCAACTTCTGCGACACCATCACCTCGCCCTGGACATGGGAGAAGCCGTTCTTCGACGCGAAAGCCTTCTCGAAGATTCGCAGGGGCGGCGCACGTGGCTTCGGCAGATACGGTTCGTATCCATGGCATCGGCGCACGTGGCAGCGCTCGAAACCAGACTCGAGCCCGAGAATTACACGGGAACGATCGTTGTGCGCGCGACTCTGGACGGCGATGTCACCAATGGCAACGTGGCCGAATTTCGTGCCTTGAACAACTCTCATCTGACCGAATGTGAAACAGGTTCTGCGGCAAAGGATCAGGTGTGGATCCGGATGCATACTCGGCAATCACGGATCGCACTCACACTCGCTGCTCGGATGGATTCGGTCACCCCAGTACGGAACACCACCAGCACCCCGACGAGTATCTCCCATGAAACCTCGGCCGACGTCACGCAGGACGTCGGCGTGCAAGTATCGACGATCGTCGCATTGTATTGCTCTCGTGATCGGGCTATCGCCGATCCGTTGAGTGCTGCACTCTCTCGCCTCACCGAGGCAAGATCTTTTCCCGTGCTCCTCGACGAGCACCGACGGCAATGGAAACGGTTGTGGCATCGATACGATCTCGTTGTCGAATGCTCCGACAACGAGATCGTCCGAGCGGTTCGGCTTCAGCTCTTTCATGTCGTCCAGTGCTTGTCTCCGCACACCGTGGATCTCGACGTCGGAATACCCGCGCGTGGCCTTCATGGGGAGGCCTATCGCGGGCACATCTTCTGGGACGAATTGTTCGTGCTTCCGTTACTGAATCTGCGCATTCCAGAGTTGTCGAGATCTCTGTTGATCTATCGCTATCGACGCCTGTCCGCGGCGAAACGGCGGGCACGAGAAATCGGTTGTAGCGGCGCCTTGTTCCCGTGGCAGAGCGGCAGTGACGGCCGCGAGGAAACACCGCAGGTGCTGTTCAATCCACGATCAGGACGGTGGATGCCCGATCACTCCAGTCGGCAATTCCATGTCGGGTTGTCGGTTGCCTACAACGTGTGGCACTACTGGGAAGTGACAGCAGACTTCGGCTTTCTAGCCTCGTACGGGGCCGAGATGCTCGTTGAGAATGCACGATTTTGGGTCAGTCTCGCGGTGTGGGATGCCGTCGACGATCGGTTCGATATTCGTGGCGTCATGGGACCTGACGAATTCCACGACGGATACCCCGGTCATCCCGGTGCGGGAATCGACAACTCGACCTACGTCAACGTGATGGCGTCGTGGAGCATCCGGCGCGCGTTGGACGCTTATACGATCGTCGGCCGTGACGACGGTGTGGGCCTGTGGGCTGGGCTCGATGTCAGCTCGTCGGAATTGGGCGCATGGCACAACCTGGCATGCAAGCTGCGAGTGGAGTTTCTCGACAACGGATTACTCGCACAATTTCATGGGTACGGCGAACTGCGCGAACTCGACCTCGATGACTACCGCAAGAGGTATGGAAATATCGGCCGACTCGATCTGATTCTCGAAGCCGAAAATGACTCCTGCGCACACTACAAGGTGTCCAAACAGGCCGATGTCCTGATGCTGCTGTATCTGTTCACCGCGGAGGAACTCACCGAATTGCTTGCGGGAATGGGGTACGACTTCGAGCCGAGCACGATTCCGGCAACCGTCGATTATTACCTCGCTCGAACGACGCACGGCTCGACTCTGAGCAGAGTCGCGCACTCCTGGGTGCTCGCGCGAGGTAACCGTCGAGACTCGTGGGACATGCTGCGTGAATCGTGCGCGGCCGATCTTGCCGACAGTCAACAGGGAACCACGCGGGAGGGAATCCACCTGGGCGCAATGGCGGGAAGTGTGGACATCTTGCAGCGCTGCTATACCGGAATCGAAGTGCGAGGCGACACATTGAGACTTCATCCGCAGTTGCCGACCGAGCTTCGATCACTCGAATTCGATCTCCGATATCGCGACCACTGGGTTCGTATCAGATGCAACGGTGCAGCGACCACTGTTACGACGAGCCCGTGCAGTGCCCCGGCGATCCGGATCGATATCGACGGACAGGAGTTTGTGATGAACGGCGGTGAATCGGTTTCTGCTGCCTACCTCGCCTCATGAAAAAGCTATGACGCGACGCGTGACGATTCTATGCCCGCGGGACAACCCCAATCTTCTATCCGCGGATACTGATCTATGGTTGGTCTCGGTCCGCTAATGCGGATGTGAGGAGCCACCGAATCGGTCTATCGAGGGAGCATAGTGAAAAACATCTACGGGCGGCTCGGGTCAGTCCTCGCCATGTCTGCATTACTGGTTGCAGGCTGTTCGAGTGGTGTGGACGGAAGTGATTCCACGGCGCCGGAGTCCGGTTCCGCTGCTCCAGGTGAGGTCAGCGGGAACATCACCGTATTCGCAGCAGCGTCGCTGAAGGCGACCTTCACTCAGCTCGGCACCATGTTCGAAGCAGCCCATCCCGGGACTGACGTCGCGTTCAACTTTGCCGGTTCTTCGGATCTGGTCGCACAATTGACGCAGGGCGCACCGGGAGACGTTTTCGCTTCCGCGGATATCGCAAACATGACCAAGGCGCTCGATGCGAATCTGATCTCCGGCGAGCCCGAGAACTTCGCTACGAACACGCTGATCATCGTCACCCCTCCCGGGAATCCGAAGGGCATCGCTTCCTTCGCCGACCTCGCCGATACGGACAATAAGGTCGTCATCTGTGCCCCCCAGGTGCCATGCGGCGCCGCTACCACGAAGGTGGAGAAGACGACCGGAGTCGATATCACCCCAGTGAGCGAAGAGTCGTCCGTCACCGACGTCCTCGGCAAGGTCACCTCCGGTCAAGCCGACGCAGGTCTGGTCTACGTGACCGATGCGTCAGGCGCGGGTGAGAAGGTCACCTCGGTCGCCTTCGAAGAGTCGTCCGGTGCAGTCAACACGTACCCGATTGCGGTGCTGTCGGATTCGGGTAACAGTGCGGCGGCGAAGGCGTTCGAAGCGCTGGTCATGAGCGAAGAGGGGCAGAAAATTTTGGCAGATGCCGGATTCACCGCGCCCTGACGAAAGTGAGATCGCAAGCGATCGAGACTACAGTCGCGCGGGTGATCTACTCCGGCTAAGACACGTGCTTGAATGTTGAGCGGTGGGATAGTTCACTCGAGAGTGTGTCCGGTTCGAAAAGCGATGGTAGCGAAGGGTCGACCCCGAGATGACGAGTAGCGGCGTGCGTTCAGCGCGCACGGCGGGGACGCGCGAGTCGATCTTGCTGATGGCAGAACGACTGTATGCCGAGCATGGACTTCACTCGGTGTCCAACAGGCAGGTGAGCGAGGCCGCGGGGCAAGGCAACAACGCGGCGGTCGGGTACCACTTCGGTACGAAGGCGGACCTCGTACGCGCGATCGTCGAACGTCATTCGGTCGTGATCGAGGAGAATCGGAGCACGCTTGTGCTTCGAAACGGGGATTCGGCAAGGCTTCGAGATTGGGTCTCGTGCCTCATCGCGCCGTACACCGATCACTTGGCGACGTTGGGACAACCCAGCTGGTATGCACGATGTGCAGTACAGATCATGACCGATCCGACGCTGCGGCCACTGATGTATGAACAGGCAGGGGTGTCGTCCTCGTTGAGGAAGACCCTCGTCGGCCTCCATCGATGCCTACCGGATCTACCGGCAGAGGTACGTCGAGCACGTAGCGACATGGCCCGAAATATGATGATGCATATTTGCGCCGAAAATGAACTCGAATTTGCACAGCATCCCGAGTGTCCACCGAACTGGGCCGACTGCGGAACCGATCTGATCGACGCCACGGTAGGCATCTGGCAGGCCCCGGTATCGCCGCGACGCTGACAGAATGAAAGACGCTGACAGAATGAAAAGCGACACGTCGAAGTTCCCGGATCCGGGGGGCCCGAACCACACGATGGAGTTCTTGCCATGACTATGCTCGCGAACATTTCGTGATGACCACGACAGTCGACGTCCTCATCATCGGCGCGGGCCTGTCCGGAATCGGTGCCGCGCATCATCTTCGGTCGGCCCTGCCGCACAAGAGCTATGCCATCCTCGAGAGCCGTGGCGCAATCGGCGGAACGTGGGATCTGTTCAGGTATCCAGGGATTCGATCCGACTCGGACATGTACACCCTCGGCTACAACTTTCGCCCCTGGGTGGGCGACAAATCCATCGCCGACGGCGCATCCATCCGCGAGTACATCGAGGACACAGCGCGTGAAGCCGGGATCGACCGACATATTCGGTTTCATCACACAGTGGTGTCGGCCGAATGGTCCACTGCGACCTCGACATGGACGGTCGAGGCAAAGGTGGGTGAATCAGGCGAGGTTGCAGTGTTCACTGCCTCCTTCTTGATGTGTTGCAGCGGATACTACGACTACGAAAAGGGATTCACGCCGGATTTCGAGGGCCTCGAAGACTTCGGCGGAACCGTCGTGCATCCGCAGTTGTGGCCGGAGGATTTGGACTACGCCGGCAAGAAGATCGTCGTGATCGGTAGCGGTGCCACGGCTATCACGCTGGCGCCGACCCTTGCCCGTGACGCCGAACACGTGACACTGCTCCAGCGCTCACCCAGCTACATCATGTCGTTGCCGTCGAAGGATCCGATTGCGCTGGCGTTGCGCAAATACTTGCCGTCACGGGTGGCCTATGGGGTCACTCGAATGAAGAACGCCGTCGCCTCGATCGGGATGTACGTGCTGTGTCAGCGCTACCCGAACTTCATGAAGGGGCGGATTCGCAAGCTTCAGGAGGGCTGGTTGCCCGACGGCTACGATCTCGACACCCACTTCACACCGAAATACAATCCTTGGGATCAACGGCTCTGCCTCGTTCCCGACAGTGATCTGTTCACGGCCATCGGAGAGGGAAAGGTAGACGTCGTCACCGACCACATCGAGCGCTTCACCGAGAAGGGGATCGCGCTGACGTCCGGGGAAAATCTCGACGCTGACATCGTCATCACCGCGACGGGTCTGAACCTCGTCGCCCTCGGCAACGTCGCCCTGCGGGTCGACGGCAAGAAGATCGACATCACCGAGTCGATGGCCTACAAGGGCATGATGCTCACCGACGTGCCCAACTTCGCCTTCGTCATCGGCTACACCAATGCCTCGTGGACGCTCAAGGCAGATCTGGTGTGCGACTACATCGTGCGCCTTCTCGCACACATGGACAGCAAGGGCCACCGGGAGGTCCGCCTAGAACGGGACGCAACCGTCGGGGAGGAACCGTTTCTGGATTTCGCTGCCGGATACGTTCTACGTTCGGTCGACACCTTTCCCAAGCAGGGTTCGGTCGCACCATGGCGCCTGCGGATGAACTATTTCAGAGACCTTCCCTCACTGCGCTACGGCAAACTCGTCGATGACAACATGCGTATGCGCTGACCGGTGACTCATCACTGGGCTCGTCAACGCAATCGGTGAAGTAACACGAAGCCGAAACCGCGCGATTGGTATTCGAACGTTACTCGAGGTGTGGCATTTCGATTGGATAGCCAAGCTGTGACCTGGCAACATTCAATCGTGACTGTCGGGCCGGGTACGTGCCCCGAATCGGTGTGTGGAAGTGGAGCGTTTGATGAGGTTCTCTCGCGGGATCGGGACCGCCGCGGTCGCGATGTTGACTGCAACTATCGTCCTGGCGGGATGCACGGCGACGACGACGGGTTCGACGGCCGCAACCGCTCCGATCGACTCGAACCCCATTGCCGAACTCATGAAGCCCAAGGTGAGCTCGAGCGTGGCTGATGGGGCAGTCGGATTCTCTCCCGCAGATCCGGTGACAGTCTCTGTCGCCGACGGCAAGCTCGCGGACGTCACTGTGATGGATTCGGACGGCGTGCAGATCGAAGGCATCCTCTCTCCCGATGGCCTGACCTGGTCCAACACAGAGCAGCTCCAGTACAGCAGCCGTTACCGCGTGCACGCAGATGCGTACGGGATCGGTGGTGCTACCCGTACGGTCAACAACTTCACAACCAATCAGCCCGGCAACTTCACCAAGGCCTACGTATTGCCGAACGAGGGTGCGGTCGTCGGTATCGGTCAGCCCGTCGCGGTGCAGTTCGACGAGCCGATCGCCGACAAGCTCGCAGCGCAGAACGCCATCCAGGTCACGACGACGCCTCCCGTCGAAGGCGCGTTCTATTGGGTCAACAGCAAAGAGGTTCGGTGGCGTCCGCAGAACTACTGGGCGTCCGGCACTCGCATCGATGTCGCGGTCAACGTCTATGGCCGTGACCTAGGTGACGGCATCTACGGCCAGGAGAACTCGTCGACGTCGTTCACGATCGGTGACGCCGTCGTCGCGACCGCGGACGACAACACCAAGCAGGTCACTTTCTCGGTCAACGGACAGAACGTCATGACGATGCCCACCTCGATGGGGAAGGACAGTACCCCCACCGACAACGGCGTCTACATCATCGGCGACCGATTCGATCACCTGGTGATGGACTCGTCGACCTACGGCGTGCCGGTGAATTCGTCTTCCGGCTACCGCACGCCCGTCGATTGGGCGACCCGCATGTCCTACAGCGGTATCTTCTTCCACTCTGCGCCCTGGTCAGTGGGCCAACAGGGGAGCTCCAACACCAGTCACGGTTGCCTCAACCTGAGTCCCGCGAACGCGAAGTGGGTCTACGACAACACCAAGCGTGGCGACATCGTCGTCGTGCAGAACACCGTCGGTGGCACACTGTCGGGTACCGACGGCCTCGGCGACTGGAACATCCCCTGGAGCGACTGGAAGGCCGGCAACGCCAACACCATGTGAGTGATCAGGGGCGCCCTGAATCGGGCGTCACCCCGCACCCGATGGACTCAGTGTGCATCCAGATTCTGATATCTCACTGGATCTACTCCCAGCGTCTTCAAGTAGGCGACCGGTTCGATGCTCGAGCCGTTGTTTCTGACCTCGTAATGAAGATGAGGGCCAGTCGAGTTGCCGGTGCTGCCGACCTCACCGATCTGATCGCCGGGCGCCACGGTGTCGCCGACGCCGACGTTCATCGCGGATTGATGCCCGTAATAAGTCACCGTGTTTCCGCTCTTGACCCGCACGAGATTGCCGTAACCATCGCCCGCGTCACCTGCTTGTTCGACGGTTCCGCCGTTCACGGCGTAGATCGGGGTGCCAGAGGGGGCAGCGAAGTCCACACCCTGGTGGAACTGACCACCGTTGCCGGTCGGGTTGTTCCTGCTGCCGTAGTTCGAAGAGAGTTCGTAGCTGCGCGCGGGCAACGGCAGCATCGCCCCACCCAGGCCGACCGATGGGGGAGCGAGAACGACTTCAGGAGCGGACGGGGTGCTCGTATCGGGTGCCGGCCCGAAGTCGGAATCGAGAATCACCGCAGCGACCTCGTTGATCAGCACGCCGGTGGCGTCGAGTACGGCTGAGAGGATTGCTGCTCGCTGCTGAGCGTCGGGTTGGGGGATGGGGAGTACGGGCAAGTCGATGGTCGGCTGCGCCGTGGCCACGGCCGGATCGATCAGACCCGCGGAACCGATGCACAACGCCGCCGACAACACCGAACCCGCGATCGCTCTGTGAACTTTTCGACCCACTGCAACTGCTCCTAGTCTGCTCGGCTGGTATCGCCTGAGGGGCTTGAAATGACCGGTGGCGCGTTTCGGGGGCGCGTCGAATCAACAGTGCAAGTCACAGCTTTCACGTTGGTACTTTTCTTCCCCAAAAGTGCCATTTGCAACCGTACGTCACATGAACCCCATGCGACACTCGAAAGTTGAATTACAACAACGTAATTCGCAACTCGTTCGATGCACTTTCGCCGCGACTTCGTGACGTACGACGAGCAAAGGGGTGCAGAACCCACAAAAAAGCCGGTCTCCGTGTGGAGACCGGCTTTCTTGCTTCTATGGGGTGAGTGACGGGACTCGAACCCGCGACACCCAGGATCACAACCTGGTGCTCTACCAGCTGAACTACACCCACCATAGCTACCGGACCAAACCCTCGCGGGTTCTGTTTCAGCAGCGATGACAATACTAGCGGTTCGAATCGTTGGTTGCCAATCGGTATCAGGACTGCGTGTCGAGTCCCTCTACAACTGCAGCAATATCGCTGGTAGAGGGCCCAGGAGGCGCCACGAACACGGTCTGGCGGTAGTACTTCAGTTCCTTGATGGACTCTTCGATGTCTGCCAACGCGCGGTGGGCCAGACCTTTCGTCGGCTGACCGAAGTAGATGCGCGGGTACCACCGACGGGTGAGTTCCTTTATGGAACTGACATCGATCATTCGGTAGTGGAGGTAGGTATCGAGGTCACCCATATCGCGTGCGATGAAGCCGCGATCGGTGCCGATCGAATTTCCGGCCAAGGGAACCGTCCCGGCAACGGGGACGTGCTCGCGGATGTACGCGAGCACCTGACGCTGTGCCTCTTCCAGCGTGACCGAAGATGCACGCACCTCTTCGGTCAGTCCGGACTTGGCATGCATCTTCTTCACCACGTCAGGCATCCCGGCCAGCGCGTCGTCGTCGGCATGAATGACGATGTCGACACCGTCGCCCAGTACGTTCAACTCGCTGTCGGTGACGAGCGCCGCAATCTCGATGAGCTTGTCCTTCGACAAGTCCAGCCCGGTCATTTCACAATCGATCCACACAAGTTTGTCCTGCACCAGACACACCCTAGTGCGGGCGTCGTCACCGCTAAGGTTTGCGGTGGTGATCAACTGCGAGATGAGCTGTGTCAAGGAGGACGGAAGATGACGGTCGATCCGAATTCGGCGGGCGGTGGGGTGCCCTCGACGCCTGCAGAGAAAGCAAAGGCAGCCAAAGCCGTCGCACTCGAAGCAGCCCGAATCGCGCGAGAGGCTGCCGCAGCAGCGGACGCCGCCGAGAAGGAAGCGATCGACGCGGAGGCCGCCGCAGGCGCGACCGGGACCTCCTCTCCGACGGGGGGCGTGACCTCGTCGATCGCGGCGGGCTACGCATCGCACGGCGCAGTGCTCGAGCTGGGATCGGTAATGCTCGACGGCGTCAGCGACCCGTCGGCTCGCATCGCAATTCCTCTGGCGACACTCAATCGTCATGGTTTGGTGGCCGGCGCTACGGGCACCGGGAAGACGAAGACCCTTCAGGGCATCGCCGAGCAGCTCTCCGCCGCGGGAGTTCCGGTGGTGATGGCCGACGTGAAAGGTGATCTCTCAGGGTTGTCGGTACCGGGGGCAGACAACGAGAAGATACGCAGCCGCGCCGTCGACTGCGGGGAATCGGACTGGGTGCCCACGGGCTACCCAGTGGAGTTCCTCTCTCTCGGAACCGGTGGTATCGGTGTCCCGGTCCGTGCAACGATCACCGCTTTCGGGCCGATCTTGCTCAGTAAAGTGCTGGAGCTGAACAAGACTCAGGAGTCCACCCTGGGGCTCATTTTTCACTGGGCCGACAAACAAGGGTTGGCGCTGCTCGATCTCAAGGATCTGCGATCGGTCATCACACACCTGACCTCGGACGAAGGCAAGGTCGATCTCAAGGGCATCGGTGGAGTATCGGCGGCGACTGCCGGAGTCATCCTTCGCGAGCTCGTCAATCTCGAGGCCGACGGCGGCGACACCTTCTTCGGCGAACCCGAACTCGAGACCGAGGACCTGCTGCGGGTCGACGGCGACGGCAAAGGCATTGTGACACTGTTCGAACTGGGTGCTCAGGCGTCGCGACCGGTCATGTTCTCCACATTTTTGATGTGGGTTCTCGCCGACTTGTTCCAGACGTTGCCCGAAGTGGGGGACATCGACAAGCCCAAACTGGTCTTCATCTTCGACGAGGCGCACCTGCTGTTCGCCGATGCGTCCAAGGCGTTTCTCGAACAGGTCGAACAAACCGTGAAGCTCATCAGATCCAAGGGTGTCGGCGTGATCTTCTGCACTCAACTACCGACGGACATCCCCAACGAGGTTCTCTCTCAGCTCGGCGCACGAATTCAGCATGCGTTGCGTGCGTTCACACCAGACGATCAGAAGGCTTTGAACAAGACTGTCCGGACCTATCCCACCACCGATGTCTACGATCTCGAGAAGGCCCTCACTTCACTCGGTACCGGCGAAGCGATTGTGACTGTGCTTTCCGAGAAAGGTGCCCCGACGCCGGTGGCGTGGACGAAGATTCGTCCACCACGCTCGCTGATGGACACTATCGGCAACGACGCGATCTCGGCCTCCGCCTCCGCCAGCACGTTGACGTCGAAGTACGGTGCGACGATCGACCGCGACTCCGCCTACGAGCGATTGCAAGCGCGGGTGTCCGATGCCCCGAACACGGACCCGGTCCTGGACGTACCGCCACTCCCGGTGGACCTACCGGACTTGCCGCGAGAGGAACCGCAAGGGCCGTCGGCCGCCGAGCGCATCATGGACAATCCGGCCATGAAGAGCTTCCTGCGATCTGCGGCGTCCGCGGCAGGCCGCGAGATATCGCGGAGCATCTTCGGTACCGGGCGGCGGCGTAAGCGCTGACGTCCGGCATCGTTGTCGGAGCTGCGGCCTCCTACCCGCCGAGCTTCTTGTAGAAGCCTCCGATGATGGGCGCGGAAATTGCACGTGGGCTGTATTGGCCTGCAACGGACATGGCCTTGCTGAGGAGTCCCGGTACTACGCGCATTTTGTTCGTGGCGAGCGAGTCGAGCGACAACTTCGCAGTGTAGGTGCTGTCGATCCACAGGAAATCCGGGACGAGCTTGTCGACGATGGACGCGTCGGCGGGATCGGGTGTTTCGGTGCGGACGGGGCCGGGGGCCAGGAGCGTGACGTGCACTCCGCTGTCTTTGAGTTCGAGGCGCAGGGATTCGGAGAACGTGTTGACGAAGGCCTTCGAAGCCGCATAGGTGGCGTTGTTCGGTATTGCCATGTTGCCCGCAGCTGAACCGGTCATCAGAATCCCGCCGCTGCCGCGCGCGATCATTCCGGGCAGGACGGCGAGCGTAAGATCATGCACCGCAACGGTGTTGAGCTCGACCTGATCGCGCTCGTACTGAGGGTCCAGCTGCGCGAGGGGGCCGAACGTCGCTATTCCTGCGTTGTTGCACAGGATGCTGATCGGACGTCCGGCCAGCTCGGTCGACAGTGTCGCACGAGCAACACGATCCGCGAGATCGACGGCGCGAACCTCGACCGTCACGCCGTGATCGGCGCGAAGCTTCGTCGCAAGCGCTTCGAGCAACTCACCCCGACGAGCAACGAGGACAAGCGAGTGTCCTCGCCTCGCCAACTCGGTGGCCAGGGCCTCTCCGATTCCGGAGGAGGCGCCGGTGACGACGGCACGGGCATCAGGGGAAGGACTGGGCAGGCTCACGATGAGACAGGCTAGCGCAGCGGGGCCCTCGGCTCCTCAGATGCTCATCGCAAGCCGAGTGGCCTGCTCGATTGCACGTTTGGCGTCGAGTTCGGTGGCGAGGTCCGCGCCACCGATGACGTGCGTCTTCATAGTCGATGCAGCCAACTCGTCTACCAGGTCACGGACTGACTCCTGGCCTGCACAGACAACGATGGTGTCCACCTCGAGAGTTCGAGGCCGTTCGTGCTTCTCACCGAAGGAAATATGTAGACCGCCGTCGTCGATACGTTCGTAGTTGACGCCCGACAGTTCATGCACGCCCTTGGCCTTCAATGCTGCGCGGTGGACCCAGCCAGTCGTTTTACCCAGTCCGGCCCCGATCCTCCCGCTCTTACGTTGCAGCAAATACACCTCGCGGGGAGACGCGGCCGGAATCGGGGTTGTCAGCGCACCGGGCGCGGCCTCGGGTTCGGTTACGCCCCACTCCTGCTTCCACTCCTTCACATCGAGCGTCGGTGAGGCGTCGGTGGTGAGGAACTCCGATACGTCGACGCCGATACCGCCCGCACCGATCACGGCCACCCTCTTACCGACGTGCATGCCCCCTTCGACGACCTCGGCGTAGGACAGCACCGACGGATGGTCGATACCGGGGATGGACGGAATTCGGGGAACTACGCCGGTCGCAATGACGACCTCGTCGTATCCGCCGGCGAGGAGTTCGGCTGCAGTGACCTTGCGCCCGAGGTGTACCGCGACGTTCTGCTCGCGAAGCGAGGTGGTGAAGTATCGAATAGTCTCGGCGAACTCTTCTTTGCCGGGGATGAGCGCCGCGATGCCGAACTGCCCGCCGAGTTGCGGGCGTGACTCGAAGAGGCTGACCTCGTGGCCACGTCGCGCCGATTCGAGAGCCGCGGACAACCCTGCGGGCCCGGCCCCGACGACGGCGATTTTCTTCGTCTTTCGTGCGGGGAGCAACTGCAATTCGACCTCGCGACCGGCTCGGGGATTGACCAGGCACGAGACTGTCTTGCGGGCGAACGCGTGGTCCAGACATGCTTGGTTGCACGCGATGCATGTATTGATGCTGGCGGGAGCGTTTGCTTCGGCCTTGCGCACCCAGAACGGGTCGGCGAGCATCGGCCTGGCCATCGAGATCAGCTCGGCGTCCCCGCGCGCGAGAATCGCTTCAGCTGTCTCCGGCATGTTGATGCGATTGGATGCGGCCACCGGGATCCCGACATGTTTGTCGAGTTTTCCCGTGATGTCCACGAATGCGGCGCGGGGTACCGAGGTGACAATGGTCGGCACCCGCGATTCGTGCCATCCGATATCGGTATTGATCATGTCGACTCCCACCCGCTCCAGCTCCTGCGCGAGTGCGACGATGTCGTCCCAGCTCTGCCCGCGCTCGACCAGATCGGCCATCGACAGGCGGAACACGACCAGGAAGTCCGCACCCACTGCGGCGCGTATCTTCTTTGCTATCTCCACGGCTATCCGTCGGCGATTCTCCGGGCTGCCACCCCATTCGTCGCGGCGACGATTGGTTCGCTCGGAGAGGAACTGATTGATGAAATAGCCTTCGCCACCCATGATTTCGACACCGTCGTACCCCGCCGACTGTGCCAGGCGCGCGCAGCGCACGTAATTGCGGATTTGCCATCGAACCCCACGAGAGGAAAGTCTTCTCGGTCGAAACGGGTTGATGGGAGCCTTGATCGACGACGCCGATACTGAGAAGGGCTGATAGGAATAGCGGCCGGCATGCAGGATCTGCAGGGCGATTTTCCCGCCTTCACGATGCACAGCGTCGGTGATGCGTCGGTGCCGTCGGGCTTCGATCCGATTAGTGAGTTTGGCCCCGAACGGCAACAGCCAGCCGGTTCTGTTCGGCGCATATCCACCAGTGATGATCAGTGCCACGCCACCTCTGGCGCGCTCGGCGAAATACTCGGCGAGCCGGGCGGTGTCGCGGCCACGGTCCTCGAGCCCGGTGTGCATCGATCCCATGATGACGCGGTTCTTCAGCGTCGTCGTGCCGACCTTCAACGGAGACAAAAGGATTGGGTACCGACCGGTTGAGCTCACAGCTTCTCCAACACTTCTTCGCACCATTCGGCAAAACCTTCCTCGACTCGAATTCCACCGCGGAGCACCAGATATTGGTGCAAGGCCGCTCCGACAAGACTTGCAGGAGCGGGAAAATCACGTTTGTCGATCAATCGATACAACTGCAGGCGCTCGAGATGAACGTCGCGATGGCGTCGTACTTCCACCTTCAGTGCCGCGATGTCACCGAGAGCGGCTCCGCGGATCTTGACAGCCAGCTCGTCTCGGAGAACTGCGGGGTCGGTCGGCTCGGCGATCCACCTGTCGAGTTCCGCCTTACCTTCGGCACTGACGGAATAGACCTTCTTGTCCGGTCGTCCTTCCTGGGCCACCGCGGTGCCGACCACCCAACCCGCGCCGTCCATTCGCGTCAGTACTCGGTAGATCTGTTGATGGGTGGCACTCCAGAAGAAGCCGATCGATTTGTCGAATCGGCGGGCGAGTTCGTACCCCGACCCCGACAGTTCGGTGAGGGAAACGAGGAGTGCGTGTTCGAGTGCCACGCAGCAAAGTATGTATGCAACGAATTGCTTATGCAACTAAGTGCATAACGGCCGCGCTCTCGGCCGGAAGTGGTACGTCGACTCGATACCCGAGTGGGACGCCCGACGCGGGACCCTCGCCTAGGCTTCCGCTATGAGTGCACAGGCGAATGCCGCCGTCGTGGGCGTCGCGACGACCCGAAAGCAGGTATTCGCCTGGGGGATCTGGGATTGGGGATCGGCCGCGTTCAATGCCGTGATCCTGACCTTCGTGTTCTCGGTCTATCTCACCGACGCGGTCGGCGATGACTTGCCGGGTTCCATTTCGGCGACCTCATGGTTCAGTTGGTCGATCGGCCTGGCTGGGGTCTTCATTGCTGTCCTGGCCCCGATCTCCGGGCAGCGGTTCGACGCCCGTGGGCGTCGAAAGCGATCCCTGGGAATTCTGACCGGGCTGACCGTTCTGAGCATGGTGGGCCTGTTCTTCGTGAAGGACGACTACCACTATCTGTGGCTCGGTTTGGTACTGCTGGCTTTCGGTTCGATTCTGTTCGAACTGGCCAGCGTTCCGTACAACTCGATGCTTCGCCAGGTCTCGACGCCGCAGAACATCGGCCGGGTCTCTGGATTCGGTTGGTCCATGGGTTATTTCGGTGGCATCGTGCTGCTGCTGATCTGCTACTTCGGTTTCATCACCGGCGATGGAGATACTCGTGGCCTGTTCGGTCTGACGACCGACGGCGGGCTGAACATCCGTTTCGTTGCCCTTCTTGCAGCCGTGTGGTTCGCCGTATCGGCCATTCCGGTTTTCCTCGCGGTGCCGGAACTACCGCCGACGGGTGCAGATCCGGATGCCGCCAAAGCAGGAATTGCCGAGTCCTACAAGGTGCTGTTTCGGGATCTCCGTGAACTGTGGTCGGTGGATCGGCGCAGTGTCTATTTTCTTGCCGCGAGTGCGTTGTTCCGTGACGGTCTTGCCGGGGTCTTCACCTTCGGCGCGGTACTCGCAGTGAGCGTGTACGGCATCGGGACGGCAGATGTGTTGTTGTTCGGCGTCGCGGCCAACGTGGTCGCCGGACTCGGGGCGATCAGTGCTGGACGGTTCGACGACAGGGTCGGCCCGAAAACGGTCATCGTCCTCTCGCTCGCGTCGATGATCTTCGCGGGCGTCGTACTGCTCTTCGTGTCCGGCCCACTGATGTTCTGGGTCTTCGGTCTCGTCCTGTGCCTGTTCGTCGGACCCGCACAGTCTTCTTCACGTACCTACCTGGCGCGATTGGCTCCACCAGGGAGGGAAGGACAATTTTTCGGCCTTTACGCTACGACGGGCCGAGCAGTGTCGTTCCTCGCGCCCACTTTGTTCGGACTCTTCGTCTGGCTGTTCGATTCGGACCGCGCCGGGATCGGTGGACTGCTCGTGGTCCTCGCGGTCGGCCTCGGTGCGCTACTGGCAGTGAAGGCGCCGGACAAGGTCTAACTCGATAAGGCGCGTGTGCAGATCTCGTCCGCGAGCCGCTCGGGAGCTTCCTCGGGTACCCAGTGCGAGATGCCGTCCAGTTCGACGAAGGTGTAGTCGGCGTCGACGAACTCTGCGCACCGTTCCGCGGCGGCGCGGCCGATCGCAGAATCCTGATTACTCCACACGTAAGTAGTGGGGACCTGGACGGATTCGAGACGACCGAAGTCGCTCGTCATCGCGCGGTACCAATTGAGAGCTGCAGTCAGAGCGCCGGGTCCACTGAGGTGCTCGACGTAGCTGTCGACAGCACAGCTGCTGCCGAACATGGCACGCAATCGAGCGGCGTCGTGCTCCAAGAGCACCTGTTCGGCTTTTCCCTCGATTCGAAGCAATTGCATGTAGCTCGAGCGTGCCTTCTGATCTTCGTCCTCGCGCAGTGCCCAACCGAACGCGGCTGTGTGCGGCACCGAGACCGCGGTGAGGGAACGTACGCGCTCGGGATGCCTGGCGGCCAACTGCCACGCCACTGCCGCACCCCAGTCGTGGCCGACGATGTGCGCGGACTCGAGGTCGACCGCATCGAGCAACCCGAGAACATCGGCGACGAGCTTGCCCGAGGTGTATTCCGCGACACCAGACGGCCTCGCTCCGGGGGAGTAGCCGCGCTGGTCGGAGGCGAGTGTGCGCATACCGGCGGTGTGCAGACGAGGAGCTACCTCTTTCCAGGCGAGCGACGTCTGCGGAAACCCATGCAGCAGGACGACCGGTGTTCCATCGTCGGGACCCTCGACCCGAACGTCGAACACGAGGTCGTCGATCGTGATGGTCTCCATCGTCATCGGTTTCCTTCCACTCGGTGTCGCGGATTCCACGATCCCATGCCGAGCACGATGAGGCGGACTTGCTGCTCGGTGCGGCGCACCAGTTCTTGTTCTTCCGGGCTTCCTTGGCGGTCGATCTCCAACAGGCCGACGGTCGCGGTCAACATCGTGGAGACGATGAGGTCCGCAGCCATCTCCAAGTCGGCGACATCCCATGCCGCAAGACCTGGCATGCGGGCGAGATCGACGGTCAACTCGCTGACGAACATTCGCAGTTCGGTCGCGAATGCTTGTCGTACCGCGGTGACGCCGCCGTATCGTTCTCGAGAGAGGAATCGGAACTGCTCTTCGTGGCTACGCATCTGCCGAACCAGGATCGCGAACGATTCGGCCGCATTCTTGACGCTCGGATCCTTACGCGCGTCGCGCAACATTTGTCGCAGCATTCGCATCGAATCCTCGACCAGGGCGACACCCAGGTCTTCCATCGATGAGAAGTGGCGATAGAACGCAGTAGGAACGATCCCCGCCGATCGAGCCACCTCGCGCAGACTCACGCTTGCGAAGGAGCGATCTCTCAGCAGTTCGAGAGTGCCGTCCATGAGCGCCTTCCTGGTGCGTTCCTTGCGTTCGGCTCGGGTGCCCGGTTCTGTCACGGGTTCGAGTTTATGACTGTCCACTGAGCGCGTACTCCCGGTCCTGAGCTCGATTCTTCCAGGGACGTGATGCACGTCATACCGTGCGCGTATTTGTTCTTGCTGTCACATTGACGTTGACAGCTCGGGGTGTCGATCTGCCACACTCATTCTAGTGCACATCCGTACACTGAAATGGTTCTGCCGTTTCGACCGGTACCGGGAGGCGAAATGACACTTCATCAGAAGTCGCGAAGATCGCGGCTGCCGAGCACTT
This sequence comes from Rhodococcus sp. 1168, assembly GCF_002091955.1. GTDB lineage: Bacteria > Actinomycetota > Actinomycetes > Mycobacteriales > Mycobacteriaceae > Rhodococcoides. The sequence goes on from NZ_MKKY01000073.1 coordinate 29,396, forward strand.
TCTCTCTGTTGTCCTTGTTCGAGGCGATGGCGACCCCGCACGCGCTCGATCGCTATCTGGAACTCGTCGACCCGATGACCACGGTCCGCGATCTTCGCGCCGAGATCACCGCGGTGCATCGCTCCACTCGCGACACGGTGACCTTGACAATGCGCCCAACGCAGCAGTGGCGAGGTTTCGAGGCAGGTCAATTCGTGCAGGTCGGAGTCGTCATCGACGGTGTCCGTCACACCCGCTGCTACTCGCCGAGCTGCTCCCAGTACCGCGATGACGGTCGAATCGAACTGACCGTGAAGGCGCATCCGGAAGGGTTGGTCTCTCGGTATCTGCATGCAAACGCCCGCGAGGGGCTGGTTGTCAGTCTTTCCCAGGCGGGCGGGACCTTTCACCTCCCGCGGCCAAGGCCGGCCGGCGTACTTCTCATCAGCGGCGGTAGCGGAATCACTCCCGTGCTGTCGATGTTGAGGACGCTGCTGGACGAGGGGTACAGCGGCGACCTCACCTTCTTGCACTACGCGTACACCGAAAGCGACGTCTCTCATCGGAGTGAGCTCGACGCCATTGCAGCAGGACGCGACAACATCCGCATCGTGTTCGCTTACACCGATCAGGAGGAAGGCGGCGATCTGCACGGCTTCTTCGGCGCCGAGCACCTCCGATCCGCCGCACCTTGGTACGCGGACGCCGAGACGTATCTGTGCGGCCCGCCCGGACTGATGCGTGGCGTCGAAAATGTGTATGCCGATCTGGGTCTCGAAGACCGTCTTCACCTCGAAGAATTTGCGCCGCCCCTGGCAGTGGTCACCGGCGACGTCGAAGGCGAGGTGTCCTTCACCGAGAGCGGCAAGGTCGGTGACAACTCCGGTCTGACACTTCTCGAGCAGGCCGAAGAGGCGGGTCTGACCCCCGCATACGGATGTCGGATGGGGATCTGTTTCACCTGCACCTCGGTCAAGACATCCGGATGTACCAAAAACATCAAAACCGGTGAGACGGACAGTGAGCCGGACAAGAAGATCCAGCTGTGTGTCTCGGTGCCGGTCGGTGATGTCGCCATCGAGATCTGAGCAGTTCACCGCGCGCCGCTACACATCGATCCGAAACGGAGAGTGTTCAATGTTCGGAATTCCATCACCATCGTTGTCCCTGTTGCCATTCATGAGTACTTCGGACTCGCCCCGAGAGCAACCCGTGCCCACAACGCTCTCCTACGAACAAGTCCAAGAGCTCGGCCGCGAGCTGGACGAGATGCGAGCTCGCACCGTCGCGAAGCTCGGCAGCGAGGACCGGGAGTACATCTACAAGGTCATCAAGGCGCAGCGCGGGCTCGAAATTACTGGCCGCGCCCTGATGTATCTACCGTTCCTGCCGCCGGCATGGCTGGCCGGAGTCGGTGCACTGGGGCTGTCGAAGATTCTCGACAACATGGAGATCGGGCACAACGTCATGCACGGTCAGTACGACTGGATGCGTGAGCCGGAGTTCAACTCCCAGGTCTTCGAATGGGACACGGTATGCCCGGCCGATCAGTGGAAGCACTCGCACAACTACATGCACCACACCTTCACCAATATCGTCGGCAAGGACCGCGATATCGGATACAGCCTGCTTCGCATGGACGAGGGGCAGAAGTGGAATCCGTACTACCTCGGCAACCCGGTGTATGCGTTCTTCCTGATGCTGCTCTTCGAATGGGGCGTGATGCTCCACGATCTGGAGATCGAGAACGTCGTCCAGGGCAAGCGCAAATGGCACGACGTCCAGCCATTGCTGGCGGGCATGTGGCGTAAAGCAGGCAAACAGGTTCTTAAGGACTACCTCATCTTCCCAGCGCTGAGCGGGCCATTCTTCGCCTCCACAGCCGTGGGAAACGTCGGGGCGAACCTGATGCGGAACCTGTGGACCTACTCGATCATTTTCTGTGGGCACTTTCCCACCGGCGTGCAGACCTTCACCGAGAACGAGACATCCGACGAGTCGCAGGGTGAGTGGTATGTCCGCCAGATGCTTGGGTCCGCGAACATCGAGGGAAGTCCGCTGTTCCACATCATGTCCGGCAATCTGTCGCATCAGATCGAGCACCACCTTTTCCCCGATCTACCTGCGCACCGATACCCGGAGTTGGCCCCCGAGGTCGAAGCGCTCTGCGAAAAGTACGGATTTCCGTACAACTCCGGTGGGTTCTTCAACCAGATCGGGTCCGTCTGGGGCAAGATTTTCAAGCTCGCACTGCCCAATTCACTCACCGGTGCGAAGCCATCAGTCGGTGTTATCGTCGAGCGCAAGAAGGTAGCTGCATAGTGACCGGAGCCGAGTTCCGACCGAATCAGGGGTGGCCAGAGGTGGTAGGGAAGTTCGAGCGCAACAAGGACACAATTCAGGAATTGACGGAGTCCGCAGCCACACACGTCGGCAAAATCGCTGTCATCATCGCCGGAGCAGTGCGCGATGTGACCCGCGAGATCGGCGACTGGGTCTCCGACGGTGTCGAAATGCGTGAGGCTGCACGCAAGGCCCGAGATGATTCACCGGGCGGCACGGTCATCAACGGAGAGTTCGAGAGCCGCTGAGGGTCGCTCCCTACGTGAGACCTCGAGTACACGTAGGGAGGCGACCAGGCCGAAGACGAGGAATGAGAGTGCGGCGAACAATGACCACTGAGTCGCCGAAGCGAAAGCCTCGGACAACTGCCGGACGATTTCGTCGGGAGCGTGGCTTTCGCGCAATCCGGTGATCGCGCCACCTGCGGACTCTCGAGTGGCATCGGCGAACTTTTCCGCCGGACCTTCGATCCCGCCAAGATAGTGGGCCAGCCCCACCGACAGCACGGCACCGACTACCGCAGAGCCGAGCGCCGAGCCAACTTGCCGGACGGTGCTCTGCGTGGCAGAACCCTGACCGGACAGGTCCACCGGGATGTCGGCCAGGACGGTGCTGGTGAGTTGCGCGGATGCCAGGCCGAGGCCCACGCCGTAGATCACCAGCACAGCGCCGATCGTGACGGGGGAGGTGTCTGCGCTGAGGACCACAGCGAGAACCAGCACACCGATGATCTCCAGTGCGACGCCAACAACGACTGTGCCGGCCGCGCCGATCATGGCCGCCAGGTGGCGTGCCATGGTGCCGGAGAGGAATGCGCCGGCCGCCATCGTCGCGAGTACGAACCCCGCGCCGAGGGTGCCGAGGCCGATGGCGTTGATCAGGAACAGCGGCAGCGCGAAGATCAGACCGAACTCGCCGACCGCGATCATCATCGCCGCTACGTTCCCCCAGCTGAAGGTGGGGGTGAAGAAAATGTGCAGATCCAACAGCGCCGATCGAGCGACCCTGGCGCGGTGGCGTTCCCAAAAGACGAACAGCGTCAGCGCGACGGCGGCTACGAGCAACAAGACCGGCACGATCGAGATGGGCTTGTCCGTCGACCACGTCACGCCGAAAAGACTCGAGTCTTGGAGGGGCTGCCACCAACCGAGGGAACTGCCCTCGATTATCGCGAAGACCAGCGCACCGAAACCGATCGCGCTGAGCAACAGCCCATCCATGTCGAAGCCGGGGCGGTTGTCACTGGAGCGGGTCTCGGGGACGACGGCCACCGCCGCGACTATCAGGACAACGCCGATGGGGACGTTGACGTAGAAGATCCATTGCCAGCTGAACGCGCTGGTGAGCCAGCCTCCGAGCAGCGGGCCGATAGCGGCGGCACCGGCCATGACCGCACCCCAGACACCGAACGCGGCGGCCCGGTCCTTGCCTCGAAAGGTCGCGTTGACCGTAGAAAGCGTGGATGGCAATATGCACGCGCCGCCGACGCCCTGAAGTGCACGCGCGGAGATGAGCATCTCCGCGCTGCCGGACTTCGCGGCCCAGAAACTGCCGGCCAGAAACAGTGCGATGCCGACGATGAATATGTTGCGCCTGCCCAGGCGGTCTCCGAGATTGCCGGTGGTCAGCAGCAGTGCGGCGAACACAATCGAGTAGAGCGAGTTCACCCACTGTGCATCGGTGATATTCAGGCCCAAGTCGTCGATGATCGTCGGGAGTGTGACTGCGACGATAGTGCCGTCCATGACGATCATCGCCAGGCCCAACGCGAGGACGACGAGGCTCCACCACTTCGATACGCGTGGAGCCGCAGGGACTGCAATGGCCTTTTCGCTTTTCGTCACGGTGTCACTTTAGATTTCACGTCGATTGACGCGCATCAATCGAAAGTTGTAACCCAGACGCGTTCATGGCAATGGCCTACACGGCGGGGTGTGGGTACTCCGGACTGCGATGTTGGAACGCAAGGATGTTGGGGTTGGCAATTACGCCCTCGCGAATCTCGATTGCCTTCCTTATCGTTTCGTCACTGTCCCACGACGCAGGCCCGTCCAAGACGATCCGAAGATAGGGGAGAAGCGATTCGCTGACTTCCCATGTAGCGGAGTCCCACAGATAGGACGGACTGTGGTCGACTGCGTAGTACCGAACGTTGTCGCCGACGGTGAACATGGGATCGGTGAACGAGGTCGGCCGGGCCCATTCGAACCCCATTCCCTCGTCGCACGACACATCGACAACGAGCGTTCCCGGATTGATCGACGGTAAGTCGTCGTTCATCAGGAATGTCAACGGCGCGTTGGTGTCCTGCAGTACGCAGTTGACGATGATGTCGTGATCGCCGAGGAACCCGGACAGCGGCACCCTGCCTGTTTCGGTCAAGGCGCGGCTGCGGCGCGGATTGTCGCCGTCCAAGTCGAAATTGACGATGCGTGCGGAATGTATGGGTGAGCTGACAGCGGTTACTCCGCGCTGGGTGAGGACATCCACGTCGTGAATGCCATGCGCGTTGAGTGCCGTGACAGCGCCGCGAGCAGTTGCTCCGAAACCTATGACTGCAGCGCGAAGTCGGCGGCCGTAGTCCCCGGTCACACCGACGAGCTGCATCGCATGAAGGACGCTGCAGTATCCGGCGAGCTCATTGTTCTTGTGGAAGACGTGAAGGTTGAACCAACCCTCCGAGGTCCAATGATTCATCGCCTCGAACGCGATGAGGGTGAGCTTGCGATCGATAGCGATCTGCGTCAACTTCTCGTCCTGCACGCAGTGCGGCCACCCCCATAGAACTTGACCGGGTCGCAGCGTCCCGAGGTCCTCGGCAAGTGGCTTCGGGAGCAGAATCACATCGCATTCTGCGACGAGTTCTTCGCGAGTACGAATGCCGGCAACGAGTGTGCCGATATGGTCGTCGGAGATTCCGAACGGCTCGCCGTACCCAGCTTCGAAATACATTCGAGCTCTGAGGTCGGCGGCGATGCGATCGAGATGGAGCGGGTGAATGGGAAGTCGGCGTTCGTTCGGCTTACTCGACCGTGACGTGACGCCGAGGGTGAGCTGGTGCACTATGGCCCCTTCGGTTGAGCTCAGTCAACCACAATCGGACGTGCTCACTTCTCGGCTGGAGTGCCCCCGGCAGGATTCGAACCTGCGACCAATGGATTAGAAGGCCATTGCTCTATCCCCTGAGCTACGGAGGCGTGGCTCGGACAACACAAATAAATCCGTCCGAGCACGGTGGGTCAGTCTACATTCCGTATTGCAAGGTGATCCGCACGGAGGGGTTCGCCTCGATGAGAGTGTCGAGTTCCTCGCGTGGTGGTGCTTTCGCGGACCGCAGCAGGGGGTTTTTCTCGCGCCTCGCTCGTGGCGCGGGCCACATGATCTACGACGGCTCGTAGCAGTTGCGGGCGCTGGCGTTCCCGCCGCGGCGCGGACCTCCTACTCTGGAGGGTATGGCAGCACCGGAAGTGGATCGGACCGAGACGTCGAGCATGGCTGGAGCCGAGGCCGGGCCAGGTTCCAAGGCTATGTCGGGGTCGGCGACGACGTCCGTTTTCGCTGCCGCGGGCGCGATAGCAGGCATTGTCGCAGCGCTGGTGGTGACGCTGTCTGCCTCGGACGCGTTGGTCCTGCTCGGTATTCCGGATCCAGGACCGGCCACGGTCTACGGACTTCCTGCGGTGCGCGCGATCGGTGAGGTCGCCGTATCCATTGCTATCGGCTCGTTCTTGCTCGCGGCGTTCTTGGTTCCGCCGCAGAAGAGCGGGGTCCTCGACGTCGGTGGCTATCGGGCGGTTCGTACGGGATCCGTGGCAGCGATCATCTGGGCCGCGTGTGCCTTGGTGCTCGTCCCGCTGACCCTGTCCGATACGTCGGGTCAACCGTTCACCACGGCGATCCAACCGAGCAACCTGTGGGTCGCGCTCGAACAGGTCGAGATCGCTAGTGCGTGGCGCTGGACTGCGATCCTTGCTGTTCTCCTGGCGATCGCGTCGCGCGCCGTGCTGAGGTGGTCGTGGACACCACTGCTTCTCGTGTTTGCGCTCGGTACGTTGATGCCGATCGCTGCCACCGGCCATTCGTCCTCTGGTGGATCACACGACTTTGCAACCAACAGCTTGATTCTGCATCTCGTCGCGGCGACGCTGTGGGCGGGTGGACTCTTCGCGGTGTTGGCTCACGCACGCCGCAAGGGCGCACATACCGATGTCGCTACTCGACGGTTCTCCACGATCGCAACTGTGTGTTTCGTGGTGATGGCCGTCAGTGGTGTCATCAACGCGTTCGTCCGGGTATCGGTGTCGAACCTTTTCGACTCCACGTACGGTCTGCTGGTTCTCGGGAAGATCACGGCGTTGACGGTGCTCGGATTCTTCGGGTGGATTCAGCGGCGTAGGTCGCTTCCGGCCCTGGCTGCCGACCCCGAGTCTCGCGGAGCACTCATCCGATTCGCGGGCGCTGAGGTGCTCGTCTTCGCTGCGACGATCGGACTTGCCGTCGGACTCGGCCGCACACCTCCGCCTTCGAATATCAATCCGAACCTTTCGCTTACCGAGGCCGCGTTGGGTTACAACCTGGACGGACCACCGACCCTCGCGCTTCTGGCATTCGACTGGCGATTCGATCTGATCTTCGGTACCGCGTCGATACTGCTCGCGGTGATGTATCTGCTCGGCGTCCGTCGGCTCCGGAAACGAGGAGACGCGTGGCCGATGGGCCGCACTGTTGCGTTCATGCTCGGCTGCCTGACCTTGTTGATCGCCACATCCTCGGGGGTCGGCAAGTACTCGTCTGCGGTATTCAGCGTGCACATGGGTGGGCACATGGCGCTATCGATGCTTGCCCCGGTTCTGCTGGCGCTCGGTGGCGCGCTGACGCTGGCGTTACGCGCTCTGCCGGCAGCAGGGAAAAACGGAATTCCTGGGTTGCGGGAATGGCTGCTGATCGGTCTGCACAGCAAAGTCTCCCGATTCCTCACCCAACCGATAGTTGCCGCAGTGCTGTTCGTCGGCGGCTTCTACGTGCTCTATCTCGGTGGGATCTTCGGTGCTGTCCTCGACAACCACACAGCTCACTTGTTGATGAACGCGCACTTCATCCTCAGCGGCTACCTCTTCTACTGGGTGGTCATCGGAGTCGACCCGTCACCGAGGCCGATCCAACCCATTACCAAGCTCGCGATGGTGTTCGGGTCGCTGCCGTTCCACGCGTTCTTCGGTGTGGCGCTGATGAGCCAGACCACGGTGATGGGCGGCTGGTTCTACCGCTCCCTCGGACTCGACTGGAACGCAGATCTGCTCGGCGACCAGCAATTGGGCGGGGGTATCGCCTGGGCGACGGGCGAAATACCGCTCGTCCTGGTCATGCTCTCGCTGCTGATCCAGTGGTCCCGCAGTGACACCCGAAACGCGACCCGATCCGATCGTGCCGCCGAACGCGATCACGACGCCGATCTGGCCGCCCACAACGCCATGTTCACCGAGCTAGCGAAGCGTGATCGCGAAAGCGGACTCTGACTTTTCTCGAGCTCACCAGGCCGCGGTGATCTTGTCGAGGATCCGAGCCAACTGCTTGCGTTCTTCGGCATCGAGCGTGTCGAACAGTTCGGTGGCGACAGCCCGACGTGCGGAGTCGATCGCGTCGAGCTGGGTGCGCCCGGAGTCCGTCAACGAGACCAGTACGGCGCGTCGGTCCTGCGGGTCCGGTTCACGGATCACCAGCGCCGCGGATTCGAGCGAGTCGACGATGTCCGTGGCCGAGCGAGCAACGATGCGCAATCGGTCGGCGAGAGCGCTCAACCGCATCGGTTGCCCCTCGCGGGCAAGGACGTGAAGAGCGCGAGATTGCGACGGATTCAGACCGAACGGCTCGAGCGCATTCATGTGGGTGTGGCGTATTCGCCGTGCGACTGCCATGAACGAATCGGCGATGGTCGGGCTGTCTCCCGTAGGCATGTCCGAAGCATAGCTTCATTGCTGGCAACCTCATAATGAGGTAACCTCTGCTTTATGTCGTTCATCGAACCTGGAGGTCTTCTTGGTACGCCCACTCACGAAATCTGCAGTCGCCGCTCCTGACACCGGGCCGGTCACCGATCCAGCCCCGGTCGGCCGAGTGCTCGCACTCTTCCGCCCCTACCGAGCACGTATCGCTGTCGTCACCGCGATCATCGTCCTCAGTGCAGTCATCGCACTGGCCTCACCTCTACTACTCCGCGAACTGCTCGACCATGCCATCCCTGATCGCGACGTCACACTCGTCACGCTGATCGCCGTCGGCATGATCGCAGTCGCCATCGTCACCAACACACTCGGCGTCGTGCAGACCTGGATGTCCAGCGGCGTCGGCCAGAAGCTCATGCACGATCTGCGAGTCTCCGTCTACGCACATCTACAGAAGCAGTCGCTCGGCTTCTTCGCCCGCACCCGAACTGGTGAAGTGCAGTCTCGGATCGCCAACGACATCGGTGGAATGCAATCCGTCGTCACCAATACCGCGACGTCGATAGCCCAGAACGTCACCACCGTGGCAGCGACCGTCGTCGCCTTGTTTCTCCTCGATTGGCGTCTGGCCCTGTTTTCGCTGGCGATCCTGCCGGTCTTCGTCCGGATAGCGCGTCGCATCGGCAACGAGCGCCGAAAGATCTCCGTCACCAGACAGAGACTGCTCGGAGAACTCTCCGTGCAGATCGAAGAATCCCTGTCCGTCAGTGGCATCCTGCTCGGCAAGACCACCGGATCCGCGCACGTTCTGACCGATCGGTTCGCCAGTCGGTCCGACGAAGTCGCCGACGTCGAACTCAAAGCGATGATGGCCGGCAAATGGCGAATGGCCAGCATGCAGATCAGTTTCGCGATCATGCCTGCCCTCGTGTACTGGTTCGCCGGCGTGACCATAGGAAATGGAAGCGCACTCACCGTGGGCACACTCGTCGCGTTCACAACGTTGCAGACTCAACTCTTCCGACCGACCATGCAGCTGCTCGGCACAGGTGTCGAAGTGCAGAGCTCACTGGCATTGTTCGGCCGGGTATTCGAGTATCTCGACCTGCCGATCGACATCGCCGAACCGAAGAATCCGAAGGTTCTGGCCAGGCAAGACGTACGCGGCGACGTCGCATTCAACCATGTTTGCTTCTCGTACACCGACGCATCGCAACCGACATTGACCGACATCGACGTCGAGGTCCCAGCAGGGAGCACATTGGCCCTGGTCGGGTCGACAGGCTCGGGTAAAACCACGCTCGGGTACCTCGCTGCGAGGCTTCACGACCCGACGTCCGGACGAATCACCATCGACGGCGTCGATCTACGGGACCTGCAGACCACGACTGTGGCCGAGCTCGTCGGCGTCGTATCGCAGGAGACGTACCTGTTCCATGCGTCGATCCGCGAGAATCTCCGGTTCGCCAAACCTGAAGCAACCGATGCCGAGATCGAACACGCGGCTCGGATAGCCCAGATCCACGAGTTCATCACAGCACTGGACGAGGGATACGACACGCTGGTGGGGGAGCGTGGATACCGATTCTCCGGTGGGGAGAAGCAGCGACTCGCCATCGCCAGGACCGTCCTGCGCAACCCGCCGATTCTCGTACTCGACGAGGCGACCAGCGCCCTCGACACTCGGACCGAGCGTGCATTGCAAGACGCCCTCGACGAACTCATGGCGGGACGCACCACGATCCTCATCGCGCACCGGCTCTCGACCGTACGATCCGCGGACCGCATCGCAGTTCTCGGCAGCGGTCGAATCCTCGAATCCGGTACCCACGACGAGTTGACGGCGTCGGGCAGCCACTACGCCGAGCTCGTCCACGCATCGGAAACTGCCAACTCGGAGCAGGTTGCCGCGTAACCCTCTGTCCCCCCGATTGCGAAGGCGAGGATGCATTGTTTTTCACTGTGGAACATCGCGTCGAGGCGCTGATCGAGGTCAAGCGATCGAAGTTCCTCGCGGTGGTCGAACGCGCAGCGTCGGAAGAAACAGCGCGAGCGGTGATCACTGCAGCCCGCTCAGCCAATCCTGTTGCTCGGCATCATTGTTCGGCATTCGTCGTCGGTGATGTGCCGGGCAATCTAATCCTTCGGACGAACGACGACGGGGAACCGAGCGGTACTGCCGGTGGCCCGATGCTCGACGTCCTCCTCGGGCGTGAGATGACCAATGTCATTGCCGTCGTGACTCGTTGGTTCGGTGGTGTCAAGCTCGGCACCGGCGGGCTTGCCCGGGCCTACGGAGATGCGGTCACGCACGCACTCGTAAACGCCCGACTCCTGCGGCGCGAGCGTCGTGAGCTGTTGCAGGTCCAACTGGATTACACAGAGGTCGGCCGAGTCGAATCGGAACTTCGGGCGCGGGGGGTCGGCATCGTGTCCATCGACTATCGCTCTCGTGCGGTGATGACGGTTCAGGTCGAGGACGTCGACGCAGTGATCGGCATGTTGGCCGGCCTGACCGGGGGAACGGCCCGTCCCGAGGTCGTCGGACACACATATATCGAGTCCGCGCTCCTCTAGCACGCTCGACCGACACACTGAGCCCCGAAGCCCCGTCGGAAACGACCGTTGTCCACAACCGGGGTACCTATCCACAGATGTCGATTCCCATCACATTTCGCCCGCAGCTCACGGCAAAGTCGGTGTCCTCGGATCGGCGCTGCCGAACCGGATCGTCGAACAGACAGATCACCGAGCAGATAGATGACCGAGCGACAAGGGGACGGACGATGTACGAGGCGCAATGTGCGGTTGTAGGGACAGTCATCACCAATCCGATCAAGAGACAGACCGCGTCCGGTGACGAAGTACTGAACTTCCGGATGGCCAGTAACGTGCGGAGACAGGACCGAGCCACCGGTGAATGGGGCGACGGCGGCACGCTGTATCTCGGTGTCACCTGCTGGCGACGGCTGGTCAAGGGCGTCGGCGGATCGCTGATGAAGGGGGACCCAGTGGTGGCCTACGGGCAGCTCAGGACGAACGAATACACCACCCGAGACGGTGCCGAAAGGTCCGATCTCGAGATGACGGCCAGCGCCGTCGGCCCCGACCTCGCCCGATGCATCGTCAAGGTCGAACGCGCACGGCCCGTGGCGGTACCGCAGGACGAACCGGAAGAGACGCACGACGAAGGTATCGACACCTTCGACGAGCATGAAGACCTCGACGAAGATTCGGTTTCCGAGCCGATCGAACACGCTGCGGCGGTGTAGCCGAACATCACCCGTGTCGGGCCCGTGCGAAACCATTCGGGCCCGACAGTTCGTCGTCCATCGCTATCGTTACCGCATGCGGACCGACACACGAGGGTGGGCGCGACTGGTATTTACTATGTTGCTCTCGATTTTGCTGGGCATCGGCGCCGGGGGAGTCGCAACTGCGGACTCTGGGAGGACACAGAATTTCGTCGACACCGCGCCGGGAACAGTGCACTCCGTGCAGCCGCTCGCCGCGGAAGCCGGGCTGCCCGGTACAGCCCGAGCCCACCTCCTCACTTACTGGACTATGGGTCCGACGGGTACGCCCGCGCTCAGTTCCGGAACCGTCTTCGTACCGAACGGTCAAGCCCCCGCCGGGGGATGGCCGATCATGTCGTGGGCACACGGAACAGTCGGTGTCGGAGATCAGTGTGCGCCGTCGCGCAATCCGTATCAGGGACGCCAGCTGCAGTATCTGAGCCACTGGATCTCGGAGGGATATGCCGTCGTTGCAACCGACTACGCGGGCCTGGGTACCCCCGGGCCACACGCCTACCTCGAGAAGACCTCGGCGGCACGGAGCGTCATCGACATGGTTCGTGCAGCACGGTCCGTCGAATCGGCACTGTCGGATCGGTGGATGGCGATCGGGCAGTCCCAGGGCGGCCACGCAGTACTGCAAGCCGCTCGCATCGCGACCAGCTATGCGCCCGAACTCGACTATCGCGGAGTCGTGGCCACGGGAGCGCCGTCGAACCTCGAATATGCGTTTCAGATCGGTGGGCCGTGGATTCCGGACCTCGGGTTGGACGGGTTGAACGTGTTCGCCGCTTACGTGCTCGCGGGGCTGCGCGAATCGAGACCCGATCTCGATGTCGACAGCTACCTGACGGACTTCGGGCGCTCCGAAGTGGGCAATGTCGAGGCGAACTGTCCGGGGGACCTCCGAAAGCACCACGGGTCGGTAGGCGCGCTGCTCTCGCGCCCGGTGGCGGGAACCGAGATGTTCGAGGCTTTGACGGAGTATCTCTCAGTACCGGTCGACGGCTACGACCGGCCGATCTTCCTCGGCCAAGGACTCCTCGACACGATGGTGCCTTCGCCGCTGTCGGTCCCGCTGGTCGCCGGACTCATCGCGCACGGTCAGGACGTCACGTACGTTCCGTACCTGTATTCGGGCGGTGAATTCGTCGGACACGAGGGATCGATGATCGCTTCCATGATCGACTCGACGCCTTTCGTGCACCGTCTGCTCGACCCTGTGCAAATGCGCTCGCTTCCTCTCCGATCGGGCGATGGTGCCTGGACCCGTTCGCACCGATAGGCTTGCGCACATGGCGGAATTCATTTACACCATGAAGAAGGTGCGCAAGGCGCACGGCGACAAGGTCATCCTCGACGACGTAACGATGAGCTTCTACCCAGGAGCGAAGATCGGCGTCGTCGGCCCCAACGGTGCCGGCAAGTCCAGCATTCTCAAGATCATGGCCGGGATCGACCAGCCCGGCAACGGTGAGGCGTTCCTAGCTCCCGGGGCTTCGGTCGGCATCCTCATGCAGGAGCCGGTTCTCGATGACACCAAGACTGTCCGTGAAAACGTCGAGGATGGCCTCGGCGAGACGATGGTGCAGCTCAAGCGCTACAACGAGATCGCCGAGCTCATGGCGACCGACTACTCCGACGAACTCATGGAGGAGATGGGCGAGCTGCAGGAAAAGCTCGACCACGCCGACGCCTGGGAAATCGACTCTCAGCTCGAGCAGGCAATGGATGCTCTCCGTTGCCCGCCGCCCGAGTCGCCCGTCACCAACCTTTCCGGTGGTGAGAAGCGTCGCGTTGCGCTGTGCAAGCTACTGCTCAGCAAGCCCGATCTGCTCCTCCTCGACGAACCTACCAACCACCTCGACGCCGAGTCGGTTCTGTGGCTGGAGCAGCATCTCGCTGCATATCCCGGCGCTATCCTCGCCGTCACTCACGATCGGTACTTCCTCGATCATGTAGCGCAGTGGATCTGTGAGGTCGACCGCGGCCGCCTCTACCCCTACGAGGGCAACTACTCCACGTACCTGGAGCAGAAGGCCGCTCGCCTCGAGGTTTCCGGTAAGAAGGACCAGAAGCTACAGAAGCGGCTCAAAGACGAACTGGCCTGGGTCCGCTCCGGCGCCAAGGCTCGTCAGGCGAAGAGCAAGGCTCGTCTGGATCGCTACGAAGAGATGGCTATCGAGGCGGAGAAGACTCGCAAGCTCGACTTCGACGAGATCCAGATTCCGGCCCCTCCGCGTCTGGGCGACGTTGTGGTCGAGGTCAAGAACCTCGACAAGGGCTTCGACGGCCGCGTGCTGATCAAAGACCTCTCGTTCACGCTTCCGCGTAACGGAATCGTCGGCGTCATCGGCCCCAACGGTGTCGGTAAGACGACGCTGTTCAAGACCATCGTCGGTCTCGAAGAGCCGGACGGCGGTGAGGTGAAGATCGGTCAGACTGTCAAGCTGAGCTACGTCGACCAGAACCGCAGCGGCATCGACCCGAAGAAGACAGTTTGGGAGACCGTCTCCGACGGACTCGACTTCATCGTGGTCGGCCAGACCGAATTCCCTTCGCGCGCCTACATCAGCTCGTTCGGATTCAAGGGTCACGATCAGCAAAAGGCGGCCGGTGTTCTCTCCGGTGGTGAGCGCAACCGGCTGAACCTGGCGATGACGCTGAAGCAGGGCGGCAACTTGATCCTGCTCGATGAGCCGACCAACGACCTCGACGTCGAGACGCTCGGTTCACTGGAGAATGCTCTCGAAGAGTTCCCCGGTTGTGCCGTAGTGATCTCGCACGATCGCTGGTTCCTGGACCGGACGTGCACGCACATCCTGGCGTGGGAAGGCGGCTTCGGCGACAACGAAGCTGCTTGGTACTGGTACGAAGGCAACTTCGAGGGCTACGAGGCCAACAAGATCGAGCGACTCGGCGCCGACGCCGCGCGTCCGCACCGCGTCACGCACCGCAAACTGACAAGGGACTGACGCTTGTCCGGGAAGAAGTTCGGGTACAGCCTCCAGGTTCGCTGGAGCGACTCGGATCGACTCGGGCACGTCAACAACACGCGATTCGTCGAGTATCTGCAAGAAGCACGCGCGCACTTCCTCACCGAGTGCATGCAGGCTGCGGGTGGGGCGCGGGGAGGGTCGGTCGTGAGGAAACTTACGGTCGACTTCCTGCGCCCGATTTTCGACGCCTCGGGGCCGTTGCAGATCGAGGTGTCGATATCGCGTATAGGACGAACTTCCTACGGTATTCGGCATCTCGTTCGTGACGTCGAGGGCGCACTGTGCGCCGATGCGGAGGCTGTCATGGTCATGTTCGATCTGAAAGAACAGGCTCCGCGTCCGGTAACGGATCGGGAGAGGGCCGTGTTCAGCGACTACCTCGACGCGTCCGAAGACCGGTCCGAATCCGAGTAATCCCACTCCGAATCCGATTAGCCCACAAGGGCACCGCCTCGACTTGTTCCCCGATAGGCTCGTGTTGCGGGCGGCTGTTTCGGCCGCGCCGGCGATCCTCACAAGGGAGTGGTTCAACACATGCCTGACGCGGCGGGAACAACGGACATCGACTGGTCGAGCGGACTGCCCGCAGAGTTGGTGACTACCTTGCCCGAAGTGAAGGCAGTCTATTTCGCGCACGTCGACACCGATGAGCACACCGGTCCTGCTGCCGAGGCCGAGCGCACCATCGTCCGCATGCATCTGCAGTTGGCGGCTCGCAGAGCTCCCGGGGACGCCAAGATTCGTCTGCATCGCCTCGGCGAGGACGCTACGGGCAGAGCAATCGGGCCTTCGTTGCAGATCGTGACCGACGACATGCCTTTACTGGTCGAATCCGTTATGTCGCGACTGTCTCGACTCGACGTCGACGTCACCGACATGGTCCACCCCATAGTGGGCGTCGTTCGAGACAGCGGTGGAAATCTGACCCGTGTGGGACCAGTCAACGGCAGTGACGGCGGGGCCCGGCGGGAGTCCTGGATGCACATTTCGCTGCATCACTCGACGCCCGGATCTCTTCTGGACGTGCTGGAGGACGAGATCGCCGTCGTTCTCAACGACGTCCGCGTGGTCATCGCCGACACCGAAGCGATGCGCGGGCTCCAAGCTTCGGTGGCCCGGACTCTCGCGGACTCGGCCGTAGGACGTGACGATGAACGCGCAACCGAGCTTCGAGACGCGGCAAACCTGCTCGGGTGGATGGCCGAAGGTCACTACACCCTGCTCGGCTATCGCCGTTACGACGTGCAACCGGCACAGGACGGATCGCTGCTGACACGGTCCGTTTCGGGGAGTGGACTCGGTGTGTTGCGCCAGGATCATGCGCTCGATCGAGAGTCGCTCGATATCAGTGAACGTCTCGACCTTCTGACTCTCACACAGGGTTCGAGCCCGGCGACTGTGCATCGCGCGGTGTACCCGTACTTCGTGACGGTGATGGATCGTGCGGCTCCTGAGCTCGGCGAGCATCGCTTCATGGGTGTTTTCACCGTGACGGCGTTGCACGAGAGCGTGCTCGACATTCCCGTTATCGAGCGCCGCGTGCGTTCGATCATCGACCGAGCCGGTTACGATCTCGACTCGTACTCCGGCCAAGCGATGCTCGAAGTGTTGCAATCGATGCCGCGATCGGAGCTGTTTGCCTCCGGCACGGAAGCGCTGTTCGAGAATGCGACTGCGGTGCTCGCTATCGGACGTCGCCGCAAAGTCAAAGTATTTCTACGTGAGGACTCCAACTGCGCCTTCGTTTCGGCCTTGGTCTATCTGCCGCGTGACCGCTACACGACGAGAGTGCGCCTCGCCGTCCAAGATTGCTTGTTGCGTGAACTCGTAGGCACAGGTATCGATTACACCGCGAGGGTCACCGAGTCCGATATGGCCCTGTTGCACGTCACTATTCGGCGCGACGATCGGAACCAGGTCGGCGCTGATCTCTCTCGCGACAACCTCGCTCGTATCGAGTCACTTCTCACCGAGACGATCAAGACGTGGGAAGACGGGCTTACGCAGGCGATCGTGGACGACACCAGTGTCGACGCGATCTCGACAAGTCGGTATACGGATTCGTTCCCGGAGGCCTACAAGCAAGATTTCGGACCCGAACGTGCCGTGTTCGATATCGCGCGTCTGGAAGCTCTCGCCGACGGAACGATCGACATGCAGCTGTACCGCAACTCGGATTCCACGGTCGGAAGCTGGCGGTTCAGTTTGTACATCGGTGGGCGAGGTGTCTCGTTGAGTCAAGTCTTGCCGATCCTGCAGAGTCTCGGAGTCGAGGTCGACGACGAACGTCCGTACCCCATCAGTAGGCCGGATGGAATGCGTTGCTGGATATATGATTTCGGTGTCAGCGCCTCACGAGAGATGCTGCGTGCAGCGATCGACAGTGATCTGGACTCCGACCTTCCCAACGCTGGGGCACTCGAAGACGAAAGCCGCGTGCAACTCGGATTCACCGACGCATTCACGGCGGTGTGGAACGGTCAGGCCGAGCCAGACCGATTCAACGAACTCGTTATGCGTGCCGGGCTGAACTGGCGGCAGGCGCACCTCCTGCGTGCATATGCGAAGTACCTGCGGCAGGCCAACTTTCCGTACAGCCAGTTCAATATCGAAGGTGTCCTACTGTCTCACCCGAGGACCGCCCAACTGTTGGTGACCTTGTTCGAGTCTCAATTCGACCCCGAAGATGCTGCCGAGGATCGGTCAGCGGAACTCGACAAGGAACTGCGCTCACTCATCGATCAGGTGGTGAGTCTCGACGCCGACCGGATCCTCCGTGCAATCTTCGAATTGATCCGCGCAACAGTGCGAACCAACTTCTATGTAGTCGATTCCGTCGGCGCGCCACGCGATTTTCTGTCTCTCAAGTTCGATCCTCGGTTCATTGCCGAACTGCCGAAACCGAAGCCGAGGTTCGAAATCTTCGTGTACTCCCCGAGAGTCGAGGGCGTGCATCTGCGATTCGGCGCGGTGGCGCGTGGGGGGCTTCGCTGGTCCGATCGACGTGAAGATTATCGGACCGAAGTGCTTGGACTGGCCAAGGCACAAATGGTGAAGAACGCTGTCATCGTGCCGGTCGGCGCCAAAGGCGGCTTCGTCGTCAAGCGCCCGCCGGTAGCGACTGGAGACGCGGCCACGGACCGGACCGCGACGACCGAGGAGGGGCGGGCGTGCTATCGGCTGTTCATCGCCGGTCTTCTCGATGTGACCGACAATCTCGATCGTGCGACGGGCGCAGTTCTTCCGCCGGACCGCGTCGTACGTCGCGACGGTGACGACACGTACCTCGTGGTGGCAGCGGACAAGGGGACCGCCTCGTTCTCCGACCTTGCGAATGCGGTTGCCGGAGAGTACGACTTCTGGCTAGGTGACGCGTTCGCGTCGGGCGGGTCGGCAGGCTACGACCACAAGGCGATGGGCATCACCGCACGGGGCGCATGGGAAAGCGTCAAACGTCATTTCCGTGAAGTCGGCATCGATACGCAGACAGAGGATTTCACGGTCGTCGGCATCGGAGATATGAGCGGTGACGTGTTCGGAAACGGCATGCTGCTCAGCAAGCATATCGGCCTGCTCGCCGCGTTCGATCATCGACACATTTTCCTCGACCCGAACCCGGATCGCGCGGCGGCATTCGCCGAACGTGCCCGACTGTTCGACCTTCCTCGATCGTCTTGGGCCGATTACGATTCGCAACTGATCAGCGACGGCGGTGGCGTGTGGGAACGTTCGGTCAAGTCGGTGCCGGTCAGTCGCGCGGCCCGCGCGGCTCTCGGTCTCGACGAGTCGACAACCGAATTGGCGCCACCCGACCTGATCCGGGCCATCCTGAAGTCACCTGCTGACCTGCTGTGGAACGGTGGAATCGGCACCTACATCAAGGCATCCAGCGAGTCGAACTCCGATGTCGGTGACAAGTCCAACGACGTAATCCGGGTGGACGGGAGCGAGATCAGGGCCACCGTCGTCGGTGAGGGTGGCAATCTCGGTGCCACCTCGCTCGGACGCATCGAGTACGACATTGCCGGTGGCCGGATCAACACCGACGCGGTGGACAATTCGGCAGGTGTCGATTGTTCCGATCACGAGGTCAACATCAAAATCCTGCTCGATACAGCCATCTCCGAAGGCACCCTCGACCCCGCCGACCGCAATGACCTGCTTGCGTCCATGACCGAAGAGGTGAGCAGGCTGGTGTTGTGGGACAACATCATGCAGAACGAGCTGCTCGGCACTTCCCGCTCGGACGCGCCTGCGCTGCTGACCGTCCACCGACGTGTCATCGAGGATCTCGAAGCACGCAGCGGATTGGATCGCGAACTCGAGGTGCTGCCCTCGGATATCGACATTCGCAAGCGTGCGCAGGACGGGCGAGGTCTTTCCTCGCCTGAGCTCGCTACGTTGATGGCCCACGTCAAGCTAGTTCTCGAGAGCGACCTGCTTGCCAGTGAACTGCCGGACAGTGACGTGTTCGCGCCGAGGCTGCCCAAGTATTTTCCGGAGCCGTTGCGTAAGAAGTACTCCAGCGCAATCACCTCTCATCCGCTCCGGCGGCAACTGGTGGCGACGACGTTGACCAACGAGACCGTCGACCGCGGCGGGATCAGCTTCGTCTATCGACTTGCCGAGGACACCGGGGCGAGCGGTACCGATGCAGTGCGCGCATTCGCTGCCGCGACCGAGATCTTCGACCTCGAGGAGCTCTGGCAGGAAATTCGATCGGCCGACATGTCGACTGCATCGTCCGATGAACTTCTGCTCGAATCTCGACGCGTGCTGGACCGCGTCGCCAGGTGGCTGCTCACCAACCGTCCCCAGCCACTTGCCGTAGGTGCCGAGATCAGCAGGTATGCATCCAAGGTCCGTTCCCTGAGGAGCCGGGTAGCTGGCTGGATCGACGGGCACCAGGTGCGAGATCTGAACGATCGAGTGGCGGCTTCGGTCGAGCGGGGCACACCGAAGGAATTGGCGAGTGCGGTTTATCAACTGCTGGACGTGTTCTGTTTGCTCGACATCATCGATGTCGCCGACATCACCGAGCACGACCTATCCGAAGTTGCTGAGTTGTACTTCGCGTTGGATGCCCACATCGGCATCGATTGGCTGCTGACATCGGTGTCGAGGCTGCCGCGTGGCGACCGTTGGCATTCGTTGGCCCGGCTGGCCTTACGTGACGATTTCTACTCCTCACTCCGAGCGATCACCAAAGTGGTCGTGCTGGGCGGAGAACCGCATGAGAGTGCCGCCGAGAAGATCGCCGAATGGGAAGCGATGAACTCATCCAGGCTGATGCGAACACGAACAGCGCTTGCCGAGATCGCAGACTCGGGCACTCTGGATCTTGCCTCGCTGTCGGTGGCAGCCCGTCAGGTCCGCAGCATGGTTCCTTGATCCTTACCGATCGTCCGCGAACACCAGACACCGATACAAGAGAGAGAACCGACTTGACTGTGCCCAAGAATCATCTGTCGAACGAGCGAGACCCCGAACAACGAATCGGATTTCACACCAGCGTCGAGGTTCGATGGTCGGATATGGATGCCTACCAACATATCAACCATGCCCGCATGGTGACGCTCCTCGAGGAGGCACGTATTCCGTGGCTGCTGGTCGATGGTAAACCTACGGCGAACCTGCGTCACGGTGCCGTCATTGCGGACTTGCATGTTCGATACCGGGGTCAACTACGTCACGAGGACGGTCCGCTGGACGTGTTCATGTGGGTGGACAAGGTCCGAGCGGTGGATTTCGTTGCAGGTTACGAGGTTCGGGCGAAGGGTAAGTCTCTCGATACACCCGCCGCGATCGTTGCGTCGACGCAAATAGCGGCGTTCGACATGAATACTCAGGGGCTGCGGAGATTCACAGCCGAAGAGCGGACGTATCTGGAGAGCTGGCAACGTGTTTGAGCGTGTCCTCACCATTCCTGATCCCGTCGAACGCAAGAACCTCGTGGCCTTCCTGGAGAAGGCAGTTCGGCTCGACGAGGCTTCTGTCGTACGTATGAGAACCCGTGCCGACGGCCGTGTATCAGTATGGGCTGCAACCGGATTCGATGCACTCGCGGTGCGGGTCATTACGGGAACGATCGTGCCCGACGACACGTCGGCCGCTGCCGATCAACTCGTTGCTGCCCTGCAATCGGCATCCGACGGGGTCGTGGATCCTGGCTTCTCGATGGACTCGGCATGGCGCGGTGCACTGCCTCCGGACAGCGGATTTCAACATGTGGACGACGTTCCGGCACGCGTCCTGATCGACCTTGCTCAGCGGGGTGCAGCCCTGGCCAAGGAGCACGGGAGCAGTCACGGTCCACCGGTATCGCTCCTCGACCAGGAAGTACTGCACGTCGACGGCCCGGGCGGTGATGTGTCGATCGCTATGCGTACGGTGTTCGCTCTTACCGCAATGGGTTTCGTTCCCCATACGGGGGTGGACCCGTTGACCGTCGACGTCGACCTCACCAGTATCGACGTCGACGAGCTCGTGCGCGTCCGGGCCACCAAGGTGTGGTTGCGTCTCGATGCACGCTACGGATCGGTCTTCTGTAGACGCGGGAATCCGTTGTCGCTCAGCGTCGAACGCTGACTTCCGACGGATCACCCATCACCAGCGCCGTCAGACGAGCCACGCAGCGGCATCGGCGGGGAGCTGGCCGTCGACGAGAGGTGCGCTCGACATCAGCAGCTCACCGGGCGGAAGTGCAATGGCGGCATCGGTCGCATTGAGGGCGCAGATGAGTCCTCCTTGCCGGCGGAACGCAAGGCAGCCGGGAGGGCTCCCGTACCAATCGACTCCGCTTCCAGAGAATTCGGGTCGCAGCTCACGAAGCTCGAATGCTGTCCGGTAGAAGTTGAGCATCGAATCGACGTCTTCCAGCTGTTCCTCGACGGTCAACGGCGCCCATTCGGGTGGAATGGGCAGCCAGGTATTCGGGGAGGTACTGAAGCCGAACGGAGGCACCGGGGACTCCCAGGGTAGCGGGACGCGGCACGCGTCGCGGCCTCGTTCGGCGTGCCCGGAGCGTTCCCAGACCGGATCTTGAAGGACATCGTCCGGTAGGACGGCGTTCGGTAATCCGAGTTCGGATCCGTTGTAGACGAACACTGTTCCGGGGAGCGCCAACTCCAGGAGCAGCATCGCCCGTGCCCGCCCTGTTCCTCGGGTTCCGCCGCCGTATCGGGTGACTTCGCGCTCGATGTCGTGATTGGACAGCGTCCACGTCGGTGTTCCGCCGACTCTCTCGACCGCGGCGAGCGAGTTGGTGACTGCATCCCGAACTGTGGCGGCATCGAAATCGGCCTCGGCCAAGCGGAAGTTGAACCCGAGATGCAGTTCGTCCGGTCGGAGGTAGTCGCCGAACCGTTCGTTGTCCTGGACCCAGATCTCCCCGATGGTGACTTTGTTCGGGTATTCGTCCATCACCTTGCGGATGCCGCGGTGAATCTCGTGGACACCCTCGTTGTTGAAACGAGGATCGTCGTCGTCGTTCTTCATCAGGGTGTTCAACTCGAGGTTCATGTCGTGCAACTCGGCAGGCTTGGCCATACCGTGCGCGACATCGATGCGGAAACCGTCGACACCTCTGTCGAGCCAGAAGCGCAGCGTCTTCGCCAGATCCTCGGCCACTTCGGGATTCGTCCAGTCCAGGTCCGGTTGCTCCGGCGCGAAGATGTGGAGATACCACTGACCTGGACGCCCGTCCGAATCGGTGACGCGCGTCCACGCCGGCCCGCCGAAAATGCTGGGCCAGTTGTTCGGCGGCTCGGAGCCGTCTCCTTTACCGTCGCGGAAGATGTAGCGAGCACGCTCAGGGCTCCCCGGCGTGGACTCGAGGGCTGCAAGAAACCAGGCATGTCGATCGCTGGTGTGGTTCGGCACCAAATCCATCGTGACCTTGATGTCACGAACGTGTGCCTCTTCGATCAGCGCGTCCATGATGGTCAAGTCACCGAAGAGAGGGTCGATATCTCGCGGATCGGAGACGTCGTAACCGTGGTCGGCCATCGGGGAACGCATGACCGGGCTGAGCCACAACGCGTCGACACCCAACAGTTCCAAGTACCCGAGTTTCTCCCTGATACCCCCGAGGTCACCCACTCCATCACCATTGGAGTCGGCGAACGATCGAGGGTAGATCTGGTAGAAGATCGCTTCCTTCCACCATGTTTCTTCGGGCGCGTGGAGCGTCGGATCGTTCACAACTGGCAAGTGTGCCAAACGAAACCCACTCGCCTCGACCCAGGGAGTGCGTTTGGCCTGATATCACAGACCGGAGGCCCGGTTTTCATGCGCAAACAGTCTTGTTGTCCGAATTGTGCGGTATCCTTCCATCCAGCCGCAATGAAGGAGAGCTCCCCGTAATGACCGAATTGGCTATGGAGGCCGTGCGTTTGAGTGAAGTTCAGTTGAACGCGAGCCCGATCAACCCGGACTGGATCCTCGACGGCAAGCCCGTTGCGCGAACCGCGGAGTGGACGCGCACCCTCGACGGGACTACCACCTTCAATGTCTGGGACTGCACTGCCGGCCGATTCAACTGGTACTTCCACGTCGACGAGATCGTGCACATCATGGACGGTTCTGTCACGGTCTCTGCGGAAGATTCTCCGCCACGGACGCTCGTTGCCGGGGACGCGGCACTGTTCCACGCAGGTACGTGGTCGGAGTGGCATGTATCGGACTACGTCCGCAAGCATGCGATTTTGCGTAGTGGTCTGCCTGCTCCGGTCTTGCGCGCACTCGGTTTCGCACGAAACATCCGTGGGGCATTGCGCAAGGTGTCGGGGCGCGGAAAGAGCGCTCCGAGCCCACGAGGTCTGTGACGTCCTCAGAGTGCCGAGTTGACCATGGAGTTCGCCGCCATCTCCATGTAGTCCACCAACTGTGTGCGGTGCACGTCGTCGAGAATGCTCGAGTCGATCGAAGCGATGGCAATGTGCATGCACCGCAACCAAGCATCGCGTTCGATCGGGCCGATCTTGAACCCTGCGTGGCGCATGCGTAACCGCGGGTGTCCACGCTCGTCCGAATAGGTGCGAGGGCCGCCCCAATACTGCTCGAGAAACATACGCATTCGGCGCTCCGCCGGGCCGAGGTCCTCTTCCGGGTACAGCGGCCGGACGATCTCGTCGCGCGACACCTCGTCATAGAAGACGGCGACGAGTGTTTCGAACGTCGCCGCGCCGCCGACAGCGTCGTAGAACGTCTGCTGCGGTTCGGTCATGGTTGCTCTTTCTCTACTCATACGGTGGGCGGGCCTAGGTCACCAGTATCCCTATACGGTCATATCGGACTGCATGCCGCCCTGCCGGCCTTGCGGGTACGGGGCTTTCACGCCCGCGTCGTCGAATGCCTGCAGAATTTCGCGATGCACTCGTCGCTGAACAGCCCACTGACGACCCGGACGGGTTTTGACGGTGATCCGAATGGTCACCGTGTCAGCGCTCACGGCGTTCACCCCGAGCATCTCGGGTGCACCGAGCAAGTCGTCCTCGAAATCACCGGATGCAACGACGGCCAGCGTCGCCCTTTCGGCGACTGCGCACGCCTCGTCCAGGTTCGCAGTGTGCGCGACCGGCAGGTCAAGGACGGCGACCGCGAAACCTTGACTCATGTTCCCCACGCGCAGAACCTCACCGTTTCGGCAGTACCAAACGGTGCCGTTAATATCGCGGACGGTGGTCACACGCAGTCCGACGCTCTCGACGGTTCCGGTCGCTTCGCCGAGATCGACGATGTCACCGACACCGTATTGATCTTCGAGGAGCATGAAGATTCCCGACAGAAAGTCTCGGACGAGGTTCTGAGCGCCGAAACCGAGGGCAACCCCGACGATCCCTGCCGAGGCTATGAACGGTGTGACGTTGATGCCGATGACGTCGAGCGCCGACAGGACGAACCACGCGAGAATGACGACGGACACGCCGGACTTGAGAACCGAACCGATCGTCTTGGCTCGTTGCCTACGGCGCTCGGCCAGAATCGAACTCTTGAGGGTGGTCGGAGCCCTCTCTCGCAGCGGACGTAGCAGCAACGGGGCCCTGCCCGATTCGCTGGCGTTGCGATGAGTGAACCGATCGATCAGTTTGTGCAGCACGATCCGAAGCACAATGGCGAGCACCAGATATCCGAGGACCTGCAGAGGCCTGTGCATCAGCCAATCGCGGCTGGTCTCGGTCAATTCGAATGCTCGCAAGTCGATCGCGGACGCTGCGATGTCGGGGCGTGGAAGAGAATTGAATACAGACACTCGAAGAGTCTACGGACGCGGCGCGATCACGCCACCGCAGCGAACAGTCGACGAGACCCTGGAAATTCACCTCGCGGCCACGTTGTTCGTGGACAAAAGGGGTGTGCACACCGCTCGATTCGTGTTCCACTGTCTCTCGTGTTCCACGCAAGCCATGCGCGGGCGCTGACTTTTCCTGGAGAACCACATGAAGAAAAAGCAACATCGTCACCGACAACTCCAGCCCAGCGATGACCACCACCCTGCAGACCAGCGGGAACGGGCATCCGGGGCGCCTGAACTGCAGTTGATTTCATCCGAGGAAAGAGATGTAGGCGAGGACAGCCTTCCCGCCTGGGTCAAGCGCCGAGTTCTTCTCCTCAATGCCACATTCGAGCCGCTCACCGCGCTGCCGATGCGCCGAGCCGTAGTTCTCCTCGTCTGCAACAAAGCGGATGTCATCCATGACGATCCAACCGGACCGTTCATCAGATCCGCCGATTTTTCTGTGCAGGTGCCCTCCGTCATTCGCCTGCGGACGTACGTCCGAGTGCCGTATCGAGCCCGCGTGCCGATGACGCGGGCCGCGCTGATGCATCGTGATCGCTTCCGATGCGCGTATTGCGGATCCAAGGCCGAGACCGTCGACCACGTGATTCCGCGCAGCCGCGGGGGAGAACACTCCTGGGAGAATTGCGTCGCGTGCTGCGCGCCATGCAACCACCGCAAGGCCGACAAAATGCTCAGTGAGCTGGGGTGGACACTCCGAGCGCAACTGGTTCCGCCCAAGGGGCCGCACTGGCGATTGTTGGCAGGCAACAAGGAACTCGACCCAGCGTGGCTCGCCTACTTGGGCGAGGGCGCGGCCTGACACTCGACACCGATGGAACCCGGCGTCGACCTGCAGGGAAAAGTCGACTACGGTCTTGTCCTGTGAGCATTCTGGAGACTCTGCTGATATTCGGGGTGATTCCGATCGCGATTGTCGGAATCGTCGGCGCGTTGTCTTTCCTGGCGAAAAGGCAGCCCGGCTTGGACATCACGCCCTACCGCCTGTCCGACACATGGGTAAATGGCTCAGTGCTGTGGAGCGCAACGGACGAGGTGACGCCACACGGCGGTCACGGCTCGCACGCCGTCGCTACAGCTGACTCGATCGGAGGTTCGGCAAGTGGCAAGTGGTGAATTGACTCGTACGGATGTCGCTGTCACGGATGGCAGTGTCGACAACCTGCCCTACGGTGCGGCACGGACGTCCAGTGGCCGTATTTCTGCGGTCCACCATTTCGGCGACCCGAACCCCAACCAGCTTCCCTTTGCAACTCAGGACCTCGTCGCAATCGACGATGCGCTGACCGAGGCTACTCGCGCCACCCAGATCCGCTTCAACATCTATATCGGTGACTTGGGTGAGGATGCGGCTGCAGGTGCGGACGCGGTGTTCCCCGGTACTCCCGATGCAGTTCGTTCACTGCTCATCGCAGTCGATCCCATCCGAAGGGCCATCGAGATCCGTACCGGTCGTCGCGTATCGGATCGCGCCACCGATCGAGTGGCACAGCTCGGGATCACCGCAGCGATCGGCCCCTTCCGTGAAGGCAACCTCATCGACGGGCTCGTCAGCTCGGTGCGCGTCATGAGTGCAGCCATCGTCAGCCCGTAAACAATCAGCAGGCTTACTCGAAACACATGTGCCGTTCGATCGAATTATTCGATCGAACGGCACATGTGCTCGTTGTCAGGGCGTCACTATTGGGCGTCGAACTCCCGCGCGGCAAGTGAACGCACGATTCCTGCGCGTCCTTCGATCACCAGCCGGCGGAGGGCAGGGGGCAGGTCCCCGCCCAAGAATCGATCCGCTGCCGCGACAGATTCGGCACTGATCGACCACGACGGGTACAGCCCGATGACCACTGTCTGGGCAACCTCGCTCGATCGCCGAGCCCACACATCACTGATCGCTCCGAAGTAGCGGTCCACGTACGGCGCGAGCAATTCCGACTGATCGGGCCCGGCGAAACCGCCGATGATCGAGCGCGCGGTGATGTTCGGGACGGAGTCATCGTCGACCACGGTCGCCCATGCCTGTTCTTTGACTGCGCTGTCGGGCCGAACGGTGCGGGCCGCAGCGGCCGAACGGGCGCCCGCTGCGGTGTTGTCACGTGCTGCCTCGGCATCGATGACCGGGGATTCGAGACCGGCGCTGTCGATAGCGCCAGCGCCTGCCAGAGCAGAAATCAGGCGCCAGCGAAGGTCGGTGTCGATCTCCAGCCCGTCGAGGCCTTGCCCGCTCACATCGCCGTCGAGAAGTGCCTGCACTAGGACGACGTGACGCTCGGACAGCGACGAACCCGTCAGTGAGTTGACGAACGCCAGCTGGTGATCGGAACCGGCGTCGGCGGCGCGGGCGAGCTCGAGTACCAGGTCGGCGAATTCCGGCTGACCATGTTCCTTCGCCCACGCTGGATCCGCGTAGCTGTTGATCGCGGTCTGAGCCTGCAACAACAACCGCTGCACGACGCCGACCTCGGTCTCGGCGGAAATGCCGCGCTGGACGAGTGCGAAGAAGTCGCGAGCCTTCAGTTCGGCTGAGCGGGTCATCTCCCACGCCGCCGACCACGCCAGGGTCCGGGGAAGTGGTTCGGAGATGTCGCCGATGCGTGCGATCAGAGTCGCCAAGGACTCGGGGTCGAGACGCACCGAGCAGTAAGTGAGGTCGTCGTCGTTGACGAGAACGATCTTGCCTCGCGACACGCCGATCAGGCCGGGGACCTCGGTGCGTTCGGCTGCATCCAAATCGAGCTCGACGCGGTCGGTTCGGACCAGCTTCCCCTCGACGTCGTCGTAGATCCCCACCGCGATCCGGTGGATCCGGCGCTCACCGGCGCCGGGCGCGGCCCCGGTCTGGACTACAGCGAATCGAGTGAAATTGCCGTCGGCATCGACGTCGAAGTCGGGGCTCAGCGTATTCAGCCCGGTGGTACGCAGCCACTGGGTGCCCCAGTCCGACAAGTCTCGGCCCGAGGATTTCTCGAGCGCAGCCAGAAGATCGGCAAAGGTGGCATTTGCGAATGCGTGGTCGACGAAGTAGCTGCGGAGACCGGCGAGGAATTCCTCCTTGCCGACGTAGGCAACCAGCTGCTTGAGAACGCTTGCGCCCTTGGCATAGGTGATGCCGTCGAAATTGACCTCGACCGCGGCTAGGTCGGGGATATCCGCCGCGATCGGATGGGTGGACGGCAACTGGTCCTGGCGGTACGCCCACGCCTTCTCGACGTTTGCGAACGTCGTCCACGCATTCGTGTACTCGGTCGCCTCGGTCTGGCACAGCACCGATGCAAAGGTAGCGAAGGATTCGTTGAGCCAGAGGTCATCCCACCACGTCATGGTCACGAGGTCCCCGAACCACATGTGTGCCATCTCGTGCAGGATCGTCTCCGAGCGACGCTCGTAGGAGTAACGAGTGACTTTGGAACGGAAGACGTAGTCCTCCAGGAACGTCACGGCCCCAGCGTTCTCCATTGCGCCGGCATTGAATTCCGGGACGAACAGCTGGTCGTACTTACCGAACGCATACGGAGTGCCGAAGTTCGCGTGATAGAAGCCGAAACCCTGCTTGGTCTCGGTGAACAGTCGCTCGGCGTCCAGGTGCTCAGCAAGCGAGGCGCGGCAGTAGAGACCAAGAGGAATGGTGCCGTGCTCATCGCTGTAGGTGTCGGTCCACTCGGCATACGGTCCGGCGATCAGGGCGACGAGGTATGTGCTCAACAGCGGCGTCGTGTCGAACAGGTGCTTGCCCGCAGTAGGTTCCGAGGCGTGGGCAGCGTTGGAAATGACCTTCCAACTCTCGGGAGCAGTGACCTCGAGATCGAAGGTGGCTTTCAAGTCCGGCTGATCGAAGCACGCGAACATCCGTTTGGCATCCGCTGTCTCGAATTGCGAATACAGGTAGATCGAACCGTCGGAAGGGTCGACGAACCGGTGCAATCCTTCGCCGGTGTGCGAATAGACACAGTCGGCCTCGACGACCAACACATTTTTCTCGGCGAGATCCGTCAGCGCAATTCCGGTCTCCTCGTCGTAGCCAGAGATGTCGAGGGCCGATCCATTGAGTGTCGCCGACTTTATTCGCTCTGCCACGATGTCGACGAAGGTCGAGGCACCCGCGGTGGCGGCAAAGGTGATGGTCGTGGTCGACAGAAACGTCTTCTCGCTGGGATTGCCCGACCCGTCGGTCAGATCCAGCACTATCGAATACGCCGAACTGCCGACCACAGTGGAACGTTCGGCGGCTTGGTCGCGAGTCAGGTTGGGAGCAACCACAGAATTGACACCTTCTCGAGTAGGAATGAGTAGTGCCACCATCCCATCACGCCGAGGGTCCGGCATGCTGGTGCAGGCGTCGGCGGAATTCGTGGCAAGCCGCCGCGGTTTGACCCTAGGCAATTAGTGAATCGAACATTCGAAGGAGCGTCACGTGACCGGTAGTGCTCAGAAGGACACTGCGGATTTCTGGTTCGACCCACTGTGCCCGTGGTGCTGGATCACCTCGCGGTGGATCCTCGAGGTCGAGAAGGTCCGCGATATCGATGCCAATTTCCACGTGATGAGCTTGGCAGTTCTCAACGAGGGCAGGGACCTGCCCGACGATTACGCCGAGATGATGAAGACGGCATGGGCTCCTGTTCGCGTTGCGATTGCTGCGGCTCGCGCCGAGGGAGATCAGATTCTTTTGCCCCTCTACACCGCGATGGGCACACGAATTCACAACGAGGGCAACAAGAACTTCTCCGAGGTCATCGAACAGTCCCTCGCGGAGCTCGGACTGCCTGCGGAGTTGGCGGCGGCAGCGGACAGTACCGACTACGACGACGACCTGCGCACCAGCCATCACGCTGGAATGGACAAGGTGGGGCCCGACGTCGGCACGCCCACCATCCACGTCAACGGTGTCGCATTCTTCGGCCCGGTCCTCTCACGAATCCCGCGCGGCGAAGAGGCAGGCAAGCTGTGGGACGCTTCGGTGATATTCGCTTCGTACCCGCACTTCTTCGAGCTCAAAAGATCTCGCAACGAGGATCCTCAGTTCGATTAGTCGGCACCGGGACGCGGCCGGGTCAGTAGACGATGCGATCCGGCCCGGTCGCAGCCCCGAAAACCTGATGTTCTCCGCGGCTGTACCGCCACGCCGACCACGTGGCTGCAGCAGCGTCCAACGCGTCGTCGAGCGCGGGGCCTGGCGGTAGTTCGGCGAGACCCACGGCAAGATTGTGTGGGTCGATCCAGGTCGACAGTGCCGCCATTCGTTGACCTGCACCGCGCCCGGTCTTCTTCGACGCGAAATCAGTCGTCGTCGCCATTGCACGGAACGAACATTCGGGGTGAACCTCGACGACGCGATCGCGGTCGAACTCCGCTGCCCGCCACGCCCGCACCGAAGGCAGCAGGTGCCACGTCTGTTTACTGATCGCTTTACCGGTGATCCGACGTGAGATGTCGCATGCCTCGCGGTAGTCCTCGGCGTCGAGTACCTCCGATACCGGCGTGTGGAAGATCGATGACCGCGCCGGGCCCAGAAATGCTTTCGCCGCGAGCTCACTGATCCGATACGACTCTTCCGGCATCGACAGCGGCATATCGACCGCGACCGCTGAGCACCCGGCAGTCGAGTCGAGAACAGCGTCGACACTGCCCGCGACACTCCAGGTGACGACAGCTCCGTCGAAAAGTGCGACAACCCATTCGCCCTTGGCTCCGTCGACTCCGGCAACCGTTTTTCCAGCGCGCACTCCCACCTGTCAGACTCTATGCATGCGCGTATACCTGGGGGCAGACCATGCCGGTCTCGAGTTCAAGAATCAGATCATCGAACATCTCACCGCGAGCGGGCACGATCCCGTCGATTGCGGCGCGTTCGAATACGACGCCGTGGACGACTACCCGGCGTTCTGTATCGACGCCGCTCGCCGCGTAGTCGCCGACCCGGGCAGCCGTGGCCTTGTCCTCGGTGGTTCGGGTAACGGCGAGCAGATCGCAGCCAACAAGGTGCCGGGCGCACGATGCGCATTGGCGTGGAGCGTCGAGACTGCGAAACTGGCGCGCGAGCACAACGACGCGCAGCTCATCGGTATCGGTGGGCGCATGCACACACTTCCCGAGGCCCTGGCGATCGTCGACGCGTTCCTCGCGACACCGTTCTCCGGTGAAGAACGTCACCAGCGCCGCATCGATATTTTGTCCGAGTACGAGCGCAGTGGTGTAGCTCCGGCGGTCCCCGGGGGCGAAGCCCTCGGTTCCGATGTGAAGCCTGCGTAACTGTGCCCGAAGGGCACACGTTGCACCGACTGGCTCGGTTGCATCAACGACGATTCGGCGGGGCGCCGGTCGAGGTGTGCAGTCCTCAGGGACGGTTCACCTCGGGCGCCGCGTTGATCGACGGCCTTGTTCTTCTCGAGGCCGAGGCGTGGGGCAAGCACCTTCTTCACCGATACGAATCCGATTTGATCGTGCACATTCATCTCGGCCTGTACGGGAAGTTCACCGAACAAGCCGTGCCGCTGGATGATCCGGTCGGGGCAGTGCGCATGCGCATGGTGGGGGAGCAGTACGGGACCGACCTTCGGGGCCCGACCGCATGCGAGATTTACACCGAGCAACAAGTCGACGCCCTCAAAGCGCGACTCGGACCGGACCCCCTCCGAAAAAATGCCGACCCCGACCGAGCGTGGGCACGAATTACGAAGTCGCGCACCTCTATCGGTACCCTGCTCATGGATCAGAAGGTCCTGGCGGGAGTAGGCAATGTCTACCGTGCCGAAATTCTTTTTCGCCACGAGATCAATCCGATGCGTCCAGGCCAGGACCTCGAGCATTCTGAATGGGTCGCGCTGTGGCTCGACCTCGTAGACCTGATGAACATCGGTGTCCGACGCGGGAAGATCATCACCATTCGGCCGGAAGACGACCACGGCGACGTCGGATACGACGCGAAACGGCCACGCTCGTACGTCTATCGCCAGGCAGGGCGTCCGTGCCGTGTGTGTGGGACCGAGATCCTGCATTCGGTGATGCAGGCAAGAAACCTGTTCTGGTGCCCGATGTGTCAGGCGGGGTAGAAACCGCCTCGATCCTCGCCGCCGCCGTCCGGACAAATCGGACTCATCCATCAGGCGCGGTGGATACCCGCGCGGAGGTGTCCTGTGCGAGGGACAATCGCCGCTATGACTCCAGTCCCGCAGTTCGAACTTCTGTCCCGTGAGTGCGACCGCATGGCGTCGCTGACCCCGACTTGCCTCGGGTTGCCAGTTCCGTCGATGCCCGGTTGGACCGTGGAGAAGCTGATCCGCCATGTCAGCTTCGTGCACCGCATAGCGGTTGCTGCACTCGAAACACCTGCATCCGAAGGAATGGCGAAAGTGGTTGGAGCCGTGACCAAGCCGGGGCGGGGACCGCAAGTTCTCGATGATTATCGAGAGTCCGCCGCCCGCATGCTCGCGGCGTATCGAGCAGTGGATCCAACGCGGGAAGTTGCGACGTGGGCCGGGATCGATTCGGCCGGCTATTGGATCAGAAGGCAACTGCACGAGGTGACTGTGCATCGATTCGATGCCCAGGATGCGATTTACGAGTGCGGGGGCGCAGAACCCGAATCGGCCGATCCGGTCGGTGCTGCGGACGCGATCGTAGAGTGGGCGGAGCAGTTCCTCACGAGGTTTCCTGTCGAGAAGCTTTCCGCTGTGGCGGGACGAACAGTCCATTTACACACCGACGACGGTACCGATGCCGAGTTGTTCCTCGATTTCACCGGAGACGAGGTTGCTGTCTCTCGCCTACACCGGAAAGGCGATGTGGCGCTGCGTGGTTCAGCGCAGAACCTGATGCTTACAGTCTGGCGTCGACGACCGTTGGACGGCCTCGACATCGTCGGCGATCGTGCCGTAGCGCAGGCGCTCTACGACGGAATACAGATCTGAAGGGAACCGTGCAGGTACGGACACGAAAAAGCCCGGTCCATGAAGATCAGGACCGGGCTTCTTGTTGGAGCCGATGACGAGAATCGAACTCGCGTAGCCTGTTTGGAAGACAGGGGCTCTACCATTGAGCTACATCGGCATGCGAGCGGCTCGATGGGATCGCCATCTGCGCCGCTTGCGTTATGAGACTCTACCGAACCTCGGTTCGAGATTACAAATTGGCTGGATCGGCCACCTGTTGGACGTAGTAACGGTGGCCCGTTGACGGCCCCGAATAGTGCATACTGTTCAATGGGTCCTGCACCTGCTGTTCCAAGGTCCATGCAATTGCTGTTCAATGGTGCCTGTAGGTTTGTGCGGTAGACGGGGTGTGGCGCAGCTTGGTAGCGCATCCGCTTTGGGAGCGGAGGGTCGCAGGTTCAATTCCTGTCACCCCGACAAGAGAAGCCGGATCCAATTCGGATCCGGCTTCGATCAAGGAATCACCGCCGGGTCGCCCGCTAGTCGGTGGACCAGACATACGGTGATCCAGGCAGACGATGATCCAGACAGCAAGGTAAGACCACCAAAAGGAGCATGTCCCGTGAAGAGCACCGTCGAGCAGCTCAGCCCGACGCGAGTCCGTATCAACGTTGAGGTGCCCTTCGAGGAGCTCAAGCCTGATTTCGACCGCGCCTACAAGGCTCTTGCTCAGCAGATCCGCCTTCCGGGGTTCCGCCCGGGCAAGGCTCCCGCGAAGCTGCTCGAAGCTCGAGTCGGACGAGGGGCTGTGTTGGAGCAGGTCGTCAACGACGCCCTGCCCACTCGCTACTCCGAAGCGGTCTCCGCGGAGAACATCAAGGTCATCGGCCAGCCCGATATCGAGATCACCAAGATCGAGGACGGCGAAGAGCTCACTTTCACCGCCGAGGTCGACATCCGTCCCGAGATCGTCCTTCCGGACTACTCGACCATCGATATCACGGTCGATCCTCTCGAAATCACTGACGAAGCGGTAGACGAGCAGCTGTTGTCGCTGCGTCAGCGCTTCGGCACGTTGACCGGTGTGACTCGCCCCGTGCAGTCCGGAGACTTCGTCTCGATCGACCTCTCGGCGACAGTCGACGGCGAAACGGTCGAAGAGGCTTCGGCCAGCGGTTTGTCCCACGAGGTCGGCTCCGGCCAGCTCATCGAAGGCTTGGACGATGCCATCATCGGAGTCTCGGTGGACGAGTCGAAGGACTTCACTTCTACGCTCGTTGCAGGCGAATTCGCAGGCAAGGAAGCTGTCGTCACGGTCAAGGTCGTCTCCGTCAAGGAGCGCGAACTTCCCGAGGCCGATGACGAGTTCGCCCAGCTCGCCAGCGAGTTCGACACCCTCGAAGAGCTGATCGCCGATCTGAAGACTCGCGTCGAACGAGTCAAGAAGGTCGAGCAGGCCGGTCAGATTCGCGACAAGGTTCTCGAGACGCTACTCGAGACCCTCGAGATCCCGGCTCCGGAAGCTGTCGTCAAGGCCGAGGTCGATTCCCAGCTTCATGAGGCCATTCACGGACTCGACCACGACGAAGCCAAGCTCGCCGAGATGTTGGAGGCGCAGGGCTCGAGCCGTGAAGAGTTCGACAAGGACGTCAAGGAAGCTGCCGAGAAGTCGGTGCGCACGCAGTTGCTCCTCGATGCAATTGCCGAAGCAGAACAGACTCAGGTCGGTCAGGACGAGCTCACCGAGCGGATCATCTTCCAGGCGCAGCGCTACGGCATCTCGCCCGAGGAGTTCATTCAGCAGGTGCAGCAGGCCAATCAGCTCGGCGCCATTTTCGCCGACGTTCGTCGCGGCAAGGCTTTGGCCTCCGTTGTCGACCGCGTCAACGTGACCGACACAGCCGGTGCGACCGTGGATACCGCAGAGCTTTTCGGCAGCCCCGCCGACGAGGATGAGCCTGCAGCAGGCGATTCTGCCGAGGGTGAACAAGACAAGTAACGCTTACAGCGAACGACGGCGGTTCCGGGACTCCGGAGCCGCCTTCTTTCGTTAGTGTCTGTATCAGGAACCAACGATCGTATGGAAAAGGCAGGTACCGTGACTGTTCAGAATTCGGCGGCTTCGCGTCAGCAGAGTCCCGTCATGACTTCGGCCTCCTCCGGCCTTAATCTCAGCGACTCCGTGTACGAGCGTCTGCTTCGCGAGCGCATCATCTTCCTCGGTACTCAGGTCGACGATGACATCGCCAACAAGCTGTGTGCTCAGATTCTCCTTCTGTCCGCTGAGGACGCCACCCGCGACATATCTCTTTACATCAACTCTCCCGGTGGCTCCGTCACCGCGGGCATGGCGATCTTCGACACCATGGAATTCGCCGAGTGCGATGTAGCTACCTACGGAATGGGTTTGGCTGCATCAATGGGGCAGTTCCTGTTGTCGGCAGGCGCCAAGGGAAAGCGCTACGCACTCCCACACGCCCGGATCATGATGCACCAGCCCTCGGCCGGTATCGGCGGTAGTGCCAGTGACATCGCCATCATGGCCGAGCAGTTCGCGCACACCAAGCGTGAAATGGCCGAACTGATCGCGCTGCACACCGGCCAGACCGTCGAGCAGATCACCGAAGACTCCGATCGTGACCGCTGGTTCACTGCGCAGGCGGCAAAGGAGTACGGGTTCGTCGATCATGTCGTCAGCCGTGCTCGGCAGGCCGGCGGAATCGGCGACTAGATCCGCCCGGACCGGCGATCCCTCGATCACTTACATCTTGGAGAAACGATGACAAACCTGTTCGATCCCAATCAGATGCCGTCCTCGCGGTACATCTTGCCTTCTTTCGTCGAGCACTCCAGCTACGGCATGAAGGAATCCAACCCGTACAACAAGCTGTTCGAGGAACGCATCATCTTCCTCGGCGTCCAGGTCGACGACGCGTCGGCGAACGACGTCATGGCGCAACTGCTCGTGTTGGAAGGTCTCGATCCCGATCGTGACATCACGATGTACATCAACTCGCCCGGTGGTTCGTTCACCTCGCTGATGGCCATCTACGACACCATGCAGTACGTGCGCGCGGACGTGGCGACGGTATGCCTCGGACAGGCAGCATCGGCTGCGGCCGTGTTGCTCGCCGCAGGTACACCGGGAAAGCGTGCCGCTCTGCCGAATGCGCGTGTGCTGATTCACCAGCCATCGAGTGGTGGAATTCAGGGTCAGGTCTCGGACCTCGAGATTCAGGCTGCAGAGATCGAACGCATGCGTCGTCTCATGGAGACCACACTCGGCAGGCACACAGGTAAGGATCCCGACGTCATCCGCAAGGACACCGATCGTGACAAGATCCTGACCGCCGCGCAGGCCAAGGATTACGGAATC
Organism: Rhodococcus sp. 1168; assembly: GCF_002091955.1. Taxonomy (GTDB): domain Bacteria; phylum Actinomycetota; class Actinomycetes; order Mycobacteriales; family Mycobacteriaceae; genus Rhodococcoides. The sequence continues at coordinate 65,496 of NZ_MKKY01000073.1, forward strand.
ATCGACACGGTCTTCGAATACCGGAAGTTGTCGGCACAGAAGTAGTACGAACAGGTATCTTCGCGAGACCTTTTGTTGTCGGGCGTAGGCCACGCTCTTCTACGTCCGACAACCCGAGGTAGCACGAACGTTCACACGCTTCGACTGGTGCCGACCAGCAAGAAGTTCGGGTCGGAAGAAGTCGGGCAGCGAATCACCGGAAACCTCTCACCCATGGTCGTCGAACACGGGTACGGTCGCTTCAGGGCACGAACGAGTTGTGGATCGAGAAGTTGCCGACGATTGGATCGACATCGTGATGGTGTCCACCGGCCGCACGCGAACAAGGAAGTAGGAACCTCGAATATGGCACGCATCGGTGACGGCGGCGATCTGTTGAAGTGCTCCTTCTGCGGTAAGAGCCAGAAGCAGGTGAAGAAGCTCATCGCGGGGCCTGGGGTGTACATCTGCGACGAGTGCATCGACCTGTGCAACGAGATCATCGAGGAAGAGCTCGCGGAGTCGAGCGAGGTCAAACTCGACGACCTGCCGAAGCCTGCCGAGATTCGCGACTTCCTCGAGAACTACGTGATCGGTCAGGACACTGCCAAGCGCACGCTGGCTGTGGCCGTGTACAACCACTACAAGCGCATCCAGGCCGGAGACAAAACTCGCGATTCGCGGGGTGAGACCGTCGAGTTGGCCAAGTCCAATATCTTGATGCTCGGACCCACGGGATGTGGCAAGACGTACTTGGCTCAGACACTGGCGAAAATGCTCAACGTGCCGTTCGCAATCGCGGATGCCACAGCGCTGACCGAGGCAGGCTACGTGGGTGAGGATGTCGAGAACATCCTCCTCAAGCTGATTCAAGCTGCGGATTACGACGTGAAGCGTGCCGAGACCGGCATCATTTATATCGACGAGGTCGACAAGATCGCGCGCAAGAGTGAGAATCCGTCGATCACTCGGGATGTGTCCGGTGAGGGCGTGCAGCAGGCGCTCCTGAAGATCCTCGAGGGAACCCAGGCGAGTGTGCCTCCGCAGGGTGGTCGCAAGCACCCGCACCAGGAATTCATTCAGATCGACACGACCAACGTGTTGTTCATCGTCGCCGGCGCTTTCGCAGGCCTCGAGAAAATCGTCTCGGACCGTATCGGTAAGCGCGGACTCGGATTCGGTGCCGAGGTTCGGTCGAAGGCCGAACTCGACACCCAAGACAACTTTGCCGAGGTCATGCCAGAAGACCTGATCAAGTTCGGTTTGATCCCAGAGTTCATCGGGCGTCTCCCGGTTGTCGCCTCGGTGACCAATCTGGACAAGGAATCCCTCGTCACCATTTTGTCGGAGCCGAAGAATGCGCTGGTCAAGCAGTACAGTCGGCTTTTCGAGATGGATAACGTCGAGTTGGAGTTCACTCAGGACGCTCTCGAAGCTATTGCTGATCAGGCAATTCTGAGAGGGACAGGTGCCCGTGGACTCCGCGCCATCCTCGAAGAGGTGCTCAACCCGGTGATGTTCGACATTCCGAGCCGCGACGACGTCGCCAAGGTCGTTGTGACCTCCGAAACCGTCAACGACAACGTGTTGCCTACGATCGTTCCACGCAAGCCGGAACGTCCTGAGCGCCGCGACAAGTCCGCGTAGTTCGTACATGCACGAGTCAAGCCCCGATCACCTGATCGGGGCTTGACTCGTCTGCAGCTCGGCCGGTGCAATTTCAACGCAGGATGCGCTCGGTATGGGAGTAGAGATTCATGTTCTCTCCGCGAAGGAATCCGACGACCGTGAGTCCGGACACTTCCGCGAGATCAACGGCAAGCGAAGACGGCGCCGATACTGCCGCAAGAATCGGGACGCCGGCCATGACTGCCTTCTGCGCCAATTCGAACGACGCCCGAGCGCTCACCATCAAGATGTGACCTCGCAACGGTACGAGTCCTTCGCCGGTCGCCCATCCGAGTACTTTGTCGACGGCATTGTGCCGACCCACATCCTCGCGGACAACGAGGACTCGACCGTCGCTGTCGCACAACGCTGCGCCATGCAGGCCACCGGTTGTGTCGAAGACCTTCTGAGCCTGACGCAAACTGTCGGGCAGAAGTGCCAACACCTCGGACTTGACGCGGACGGCATCGTCGGCAGGGGAGTACACGGTCTTCGAACGGACGGCGTCGAGTGAGCTCTTTCCACACACCCCGCACGAGGAGGTCGTATAGAAATTGCGTTCCACACCAGGAGCAGGCGGTGCGAGGCCCTCTGCGAGTTCGATGTCGAGCACGTTGTACGTGTTCTGTCCGGTGTCGTCCACGCCATCGCAGTAGCGCGCGACCCGGATGTCCTCACGGCTGGTGATGACGCCTTCCGTCAGCAGAAAACCATGTACGAGTTCCACGTCGTGCCCGGGCGTTCGCATGGTGACGGCCAGTGCGGTGCCGTTCACCCGGATCTCCAACGGCTCCTCTACGACGAGGGTGTCCGGGCGGGAGGTCTCGACCCGCCCTCTCAGTCGAACCACTGGCCTGCGGGTGGTGATGCGTCCCATCGGTCAAGCACTTCTCGCGAGATGGTTCATTCCTCGATTGTGCCCTCTCGGCGGCAGACCTCGGGCTACCCCCGTCTCAGCGCGGCCACCAGTGCCAGCATTCGTGGATGGTCGACGAGGTCCTCGACCCAGACGGCCTTGCCGTTGTGGTCGGCCAGTGGAATGCGCCAATTCTCGTACTGCGTCTCGTCGGTGCCGGGCTGGTTTTGAATTCTGTTCTCGCCCACTGCGTCCACGAGTGCAACTCCCAGCAAGAGCGAAGGGGTCCGAACGATGAGCCGATACAACGCTTCGATCGACTCTTGCTCGGAGGCACCTGCGCCGAGCAGACCTCGCTCACGGGCGAGATCGAGCACTGCCTCCCGGCTTGCGGTGTCCTGCTCGATCTCGGCGTCGAGATCTCGTTCGAGTAGTCCGAGCCGATCGCGAAGGGCGATATGTTCGCCCTTCAGATACCCGAGGGTGGGCGGGAGGTCGTGTGTGGTGACCGACGTCAGGCACAACGTGCGGTAATTCTCCGGTGCAATCGGCTCGCCGTTGACTTTCTCGAACCACAGAATCGAGGTTCCGAAGAGTCCGCGTTGGCCCAGATATTCCTGTACACGTGGTTCGAACACTCCTAAGTCCTCGCCGACGACCACAGCCCCAGCACGCTCGGCCTCGAGGACGAGAATTCCGATCAAAGCCTCGTAGTCGTAGTGGACGTATGCCCCTTCGCCTGGGGTAGCGGAACCCTCGGGAATCCACCAGAGTCGGAAGAGTCCGAGAATGTGGTCGACGCGTACGCCGCCGGCATGACGAAGCACCGTTCTCAGCATGTCGCGGTACGGCGCGTAGCCCAGTTCGCGGAGTCTGTCCGGATTCCACGGCGGCTGGTTCCAGTTCTGGCCTTGCTGATTGAAGTTGTCCGGTGGCGCCCCGACGGTGACTCCTGCAGTGAGCGCATCGCCCAAAGTCCAGGCGTCGGCTCCCTGTCGATGTACCCCGACGGCCAGATCGTGCATGATCCCGATGTCCATTCCGGACGCAACGGCGACTCGCTGCGCCCGGTCGAGCTGCTCGTCGCAGATCCACTGCAACCATTTGTGGAAGTCGATACGTTCGGCAAGGTCCCTGCGCTGGCTGGTGGCGAAGTCGGTACTCGGATGCGCTGCCGTGCTCGACCAGACAGGTGAATCAGGACGATATTTTTCAGCCAGCGCGCACCACAGGGCGAAATCGTCGAGACCCTTTCCTTCCCTCGCGACGAACGCATCGAAGTCGTTCTTGCGTGCCGCGGAACGCTCGACGCGATGAATGCGCTTCAAGGCACGGAGTTTCGCACGGAAGGATGGGTCGCGGTCGATGCTGCGGGTGCGCTTGTTCGCCTTGACGAAATTCCGAGCAGACTCGCGAACCTTGGCGTACTGATCACGGCTCAGGTACGCAGTTTCCGCAATGTCCTCTACCCGGATGTACATGGGATCGAAAAAACGCCTCGTCGTCGGTAGATAGGGGGATGCCTCCACCGGTGGAGCGGGACGTTGGGCATGCATCGGGTTGACGAGGAGATAGTCGAACCCATGGGTTCGACCTGCCACGGCAGCGAGGTCGGCGAGGTCGGCATAGTCACCGACGCCCCAGGAGCGGTTCGAGCGAATGGAATACAACTGCGTCAGCAGACCCGTTCGCTGTGTACGGGTCAAGGCATCGTTGGTCGAGAGTCTCTTCGGTGTCACCGCAATCGGGCACTGCGCCGTCGTTGCATGTTCGGAATCAGGCGTACTCACCGCAGTCAGCGTGTGCCAGCCGAGAGCAATGTCGCCGGGTATGTCGAACGTGGCGCGGCCGACTGGGGCACCGTCGATGTCGCGTGGTTCGACCCAGATCTGGATCTGCTGCAGCGGAACCAGATCTCCGGTTTCCGTCGTGATCGTAACGGTGACGGGATCCCCATGGGGCACATGGATTTCCACGTGTTGCGGCTCACCGAAAATCGTCACGACGACCGGTGGGACCATGCGGCGCCATGGTGCCTCGTCGATATCGACGAGGGACTGGGCAACGTCCGCTTCGGTCTCGGCGGCGATGCCACGTGCTCGGAGTATCTGCTCCAGCGTCTGCTCGGATACTTCGTGCTCGGTCTGATCCCAGCCTCGATAGGAAGTCGAGATGCCGGATCTTTCGGCGAGTTCGGCCAACTGCGCTGTGTAGTCCACAGCTTGATCGTGCCAGTATCGACAGCTCACGTCATCTGCTGACACCGCAACCGCCGCTCGACGCATGAGACGGAGCGCCGACCCGGTGCGCCCCGCCGTCGGGTTGGTCGTCGTTCAGCGTCCAGGTCTGTGTCGCCGTGGTCCCGAAATCGACCGGCGTGGGAGATGAAGCAACTCGCAAGGATTGAACTCGGAGGACCCGGGTACTCTGACTCCGGCCGATGTAGTTGCGTTCCTAAGGGGCCACATGACTTCGACCGACACAAACTTTTGGACGACTGATAGGGAGAGCGGATGACTGGCGTCGGCAAGATCGAAGAGCTGGAGCGAAACTCTGGCGCGCCGGTCGAGCTGCGCGTAGTCGCGGACGCCGAGCAATTGCCGGTAGTACGTGCGGTTGCCGAAACGCTTGCGGTCCTTGGTGATTTCACCCTCGACGACATCGCCGACATCAAGTTGGTAGTCGACGAGGTGTGCTCGGAACTGATCGCTGGGGCGCTACCCGGTGCAGAGCTCACCTGTGCATTCACCGTGAGTGACGTCGGCATTCGGATTTCTTCGAGTTCGGTCCTGGTTGCCGATCAGGTGCCGAAGTCCGATAGTTTCGGCTGGCACGTTCTACAGACATTGACCGATTCGATCGCGATGAGCGAGCAGTCCACACAAGAGGGAACGTCCGTCTCGGTGGACGTGGTCAAGCGGAGGAGCAACACCTAGTGCCTGCGCCGTACGAAAAGACCGCGCGGCGTCAGTCCGACGACTACAGCGAAGTAGTCCCTCTCATCCAAGAGATGCAGTTGCTGGACAAGGACTCACCGCAGCGGCAGGTTCTTCGCGACCGCATCATCACTCGGTGCCTTCCTCTCGCAGAGCACATTGCGCGACGCTTCGGTGGCCGCGGTGAAGCCCACGAGGATCTACTTCAGGTCGCCAGACTCGGTCTCGTCAATGCCGTCGACCGATTCGACATCGAACGTGGATCCGACTTCGTTTCTTTTGCCGTTCCGACCATCATGGGTGAGGCGCGGCGGTACTTCCGAGATGCTGGTTGGTCGGTACGAGTCCCGCGCCGGATGAAAGAGCTCAACTCGATGATCTCGGGAGCGGTGGGTTCGTTGTCGCAGAAGCTGGGCCGCGCTCCGACGGCAAGTGAGATAGCCGAGGAACTTGGCATCGATGTCAAGGAAGCGTCGCAGGCTCTGCTGGCTCGCAGCGCTTATCAGACTGTGTCCGTCGACTCGGTGGTGAGCGAAGATCGCTTGCCACTGATGGACACGCTCGGCGACTACGATCCGGAACTAGAGAAGATGGAAAGTTACCTCACCGTACGACCAGCGCTCGAGAAACTGCCGGAGCGTGAGCGGCAGATCGTAATTCTGCGATTCTTCGGTTCGATGACGCAGACACAGATTGCCGATCGTATGGGCATTTCACAAATGCATGTATCGAGAATTCTGTCGAGAACTCTGAGCCAACTGCGCGAGGAACTCGGGCCGAGCTGACCTCGAGTCCGCCGCGCGCCGTAGCATCGGTCGACGATGTCTTCAGCCTCGAGGAGTGCCCAGGTGCAACCCGCAGTAGCGACAGTGTTCGACGACCTGGATCGATACGTGGCGACGCCGCGGGTAACGGACATGGCTACGTCCGTGGACGGATCGAGGGTAGTCGTCGTCGTTTCCCGGCTCGACACCGACAGAGCGGTCTATGTCGGTGCCCTCTGGGAAGTCGACGTCGAAGGTTCGGCACCGGCCCGCCGCTTGACGTGGAGCGAACACGGTGAGAGCGGTCCCGCTTTCTCCGCTGCCGGGGACCTCTATTTTCTGCGTCGAACGTCACAGGACGACGAGTCGTCAGCGGTGTGGTGCCTACCCGCTGGTGGCGGTGAGGCCCACGTCGTCTCGAAGCGAGGTGCGGGCTTTTCCGGCTTGAAAGCAGCGACCCGTTCCCCCCGTTTCGTGGCGACGTCCGATGTCATGCGCTCTGCCGGGACCGAAGAGGAAGACGAGCGGCTTCGTCAGCTGCGTAAGGACAAGAAGGTCGGCGCAATACTGCACGCCGGTTACCCCGTTCGTCATTGGGATCAAGACCTCGGACCGGCGACTCCGCATCTCTACGTCGGTGACGGCGACGGCGACGCCCGTCGGGTCACCCCTGCCGCCGAAGGAGCTCTTCACGAAGCGTCCTACAGCATCAGCGCCGACGGTTCGTTCGTCGTATCGACCTGGACTGTTCGAGGAGCCCTGGCAACGTCGCGCACTGTGCTGGTCCGAGTCGATCTCGACACCGGAACGCGCACCACGATCGTCGACGACGACGGTGCAGATCTTGGTTCGCCGTCGATCTCACCGGACGGTTCACGAGTGGTCTTTGTCCGTGAATCGTTGTCTACGCCCGAACAAGCACCTCGAATGACACTGCAACAGTACGTATTCGAAGATCGCACGGTGTCCGATCTGGCCCCTGAATGGGATCGGTGGCCGTCGAATCCGGTGTGGTTGTCCGACGGCACCGGAGTGTTGGTGGTTGCCGACGACCGCGGTCGTGCCCCGGTATTCCTGGTGCGCGACGGCGCGGCCACCCCGGTGACCACCACCGATTCCGCGTACAGCCACCTCCATGTGGCGTCGACCGGGGTCGTGTTCGCGTTGGAGGCGTCGTATCGGCAACCTCTGCATCCGGTTCGGATCGATATCGAGTCGGGTGCCGTGCATCCGTTGACACTCCCGGACCCGCTACCGACGCTGCCTGGAACACTGACCGAGGTCGAGACCATAACCGAGGACGGTCGACATGTTCGAGCGTGGCTCGCCCTACCGGCCGATGCGTCGGAGTCGGCACAGGCACCACTGCTGCTCTGGGTGCACGGTGGGCCGCTGTCCTCGTGGAACACGTGGTCGTGGCGTTGGAATCCCTGGGTGATGGTCGCGCAAGGGTACGCGGTGTTGTTGCCGGATCCAGCGCTGTCAACCGGCTACGGCCAAAGTTTCGTAGATCGTGGCTGGGGGCGGTGGGGCAAGGAACCGTTCACCGATCTGATGGCCGTCACCGATGCTGCTGCCGCGCTCGAAGAGGTCGACGGCACACGCACCGCAGCGATGGGCGGATCGTTCGGCGGATACATGGCGAATTGGATCGCCGGCCACACCGACCGTTTCGATGCGATCGTCACCCACGCCGGCCTGTGGGCGCTCGATCAGTTCGGTCCCACCACCGACGCCGCGTACTACTGGCAGCGCGAGATGTCACCCGAGATGGCTTTCGAGAATTCACCGCACTTGTATGTCGCGGACATCGACACCCCGATGCTGGTCATTCACGGAGACAAGGACTATCGCGTACCCATCGGTGAAGGCCTTCGCCTGTGGTTCGAGCTGCTCAGTGAATCCGGACTGCCCACCGATGACGAAGGAATGACCGACCATCGGTTGCTGTATTTTCCGTCCGAGAATCACTGGGTCCTCGGTCCACAGCACGCCAAGATCTGGTACGGGGTCGTGCTGTCGTTCCTTTCCGAACACGTGCTCGGAATCGAGACGGAGATCCCCGAGATATTGGGCTGACCGGGCACCGGCAGTGGGGCCGGTAGTGGGCCTGTCGGTATCGAATCGGTTGACAACTAGAATCGACCGGTGACCAGTTCAGTGCCAGAGAACCCAGCCAACCCTGCCGACGCCCAGGACCGCAGCGTCGGTGGCGACCCAGGCGGATTGCCGAAGAGCTGGGACCCGAGCGCGGTAGAGGCCGAGCTGTATCAGGGCTGGGTCGACGCCGGATACTTCGAAGCCGACGCCACGAGCGACAAGCCTCCGTATTCGATCGTGCTTCCCCCACCCAACGTGACGGGAAGTCTGCACATGGGTCACGCGCTCGATCACACGTTGATGGACGCGTTGAGCCGTCGTAAGCGCATGCTCGGATTCGAAGTCCTCTGGCTACCTGGGATGGACCATGCGGGTATCGCGACGCAGACCGTGGTGGAGAAGCAACTCGCGGCCGAGGGAAAGACCAAAGAAGACTTCGGCCGGGAACTCTTCATCGACAAGGTGTGGGACTGGAAGCGTGAGTCCGGAGGCACCATCGGCGGCCAGATGCGCCGCATCGGTGACGGCGTCGACTGGTCTCGCGAGCGCTTCACGATGGACGACGGCCTCTCGAAGGCGGTTCAGACCATCTTCAAGCGAATGTTCGACGACGGCTTGATCTACCGGGCGGAGCGGCTGGTCAACTGGTCTCCCGTGCTGCAGACAGCCATTTCCGACATCGAAGTCAAGTTCGAGGACGTCGAAGGCGAGCTCGTTTCGTTGCGATACGGCTCATTGAACGACGACGAGCCCCACGTCATCGTCGCTACCACTCGCGTCGAGACGATGCTCGGTGACACTGCGGTGGCAGTTCACCCGGACGATGCCCGCTACCAGCATCTACTCGGAACGACGCTCGAGCACCCGTTCACCGGCAGACAGATCCCGATCATCGCCGACGACTACGTCGATCCCGAATTCGGCACGGGCGCAGTCAAGATCACCCCTGCCCATGATCCCAACGACTTCGAGATGGGTCTGCGGCACAACCTGCCCATGCCCACGATCATGGACAAGGCAGGTCGGATCGCCGACACCGGAACCGAGTTCGACGGCATGGACAGGTTCGAGGCCCGCGTCAAGGTTCGTGAGGCGCTGGCCGAGCAGGGACGCGTCGTTGCGGAAAAGCGTCCTTACTTGCACAGCGTCGGACACTCCGAACGCAGCGGTGAGTCGATCGAGCCGCGACTGTCGTTGCAGTGGTGGGTCAAGGTAGATGGGCTCGCAGCCGCCGCAGGCGATGCAATTCGCAACGGCGACACGACTATCCATCCGGCGAGTCAGGAGCCCCGCTGGTTCGCGTGGGTCGACAACATGCACGACTGGTGCATTTCGCGTCAGCTGTGGTGGGGTCACCGCATACCTATCTGGTACGGCCCGAACGGTGAGACGGTGTGCCTCGGCGCCGACGAAACGCCGCCCGAGGGTTGGGTGCAGGATCCCGACGTCCTCGACACGTGGTTCTCGTCCGGGTTGTGGCCGTTCTCCACTATGGGTTGGCCCGATGCGACCGATGAGCTCGCCAAGTTCTACCCCACCAGCGTGCTGGTCACCGGCTACGACATTCTGTTCTTCTGGGTCGCCCGCATGATGATGTTCGGCACCTACGTCGCGTCCGATCCGGCACTGGGTTCGGGGGAGGCCGGCAGTAAGGTGCCGTTCAAGGACATCTTCCTGCATGGGCTCGTACGTGATCAGTTCGGCAAGAAGATGTCGAAGTCCAGAGGAAACGGCATCGATCCACTCGACTGGGTCGACCGCTTCGGGGCAGATGCGTTGCGTTTCACCCTCGCTCGCGGTGCAAACCCGGGTGCTGACCTGTCGGTCGGTGAGGATCACGCGCAGTCCTCACGAAACTTCGCCAACAAGCTGTTCAATGCGACCAAGTTCGCCCTGATGAACGGCGCTGCGCCCGCACCACTTCCGGCGCGAGCGGAACTGACGGACGCCGACCGGTGGATTCTCGATCGCCTCGACGAAGTACGCGCCGAGGTCGACGTCGCATTCGAGCGCTACGAGTTCAGCAAAGCCTGCGAGGGGTTGTACCACTTCGCGTGGGACGAAGTATGCGACTGGTATTTGGAGATCGCCAAAGTGCAGTTCGGCGATCCCGCACAGGCTGATTCGACTCGCACCGTGCTCGGCAACGTGCTCGATGCGCTGCTGAGGCTCTTACATCCGGTCATCCCATTCGTCACCGAAACGCTGTGGAAGGTATTGACCGGCGGCGAGTCGATCGTCATCGCGTCGTGGCCCACCCCTTCCGGAGACGTCGCGGATGTGGTTGCTGCACAGCGTGTTGCAGATATGCAAAAGCTCGTGACCGAGGTTCGACGCTTCCGTAGCGATCAAGGTCTCAAGCCGTCGCAGAAGGTCGGCGCGAGGCTCGTCGGGATCGCCGACGCCGATCTGTCCAACCAGGTTCACGCCACTCGTGCTCTTGCACGACTGATCGAACCTGCCGAAAATTTCACCGTTACGGCCTCCGTGGAGGTTCGACTGACGAAGGCGACGGTGACGGTCGAACTCGACACTTCGGGAACCGTCGACCTCGTCGCCGAGCGCGCGCGATTGGTCAAGGACCTCGCCGCGTCCGAGAAGGAACTGACACAGACGACGAGCAAACTGAGCAACGAGGCGTTTCTCGCCAAGGCCCCGGACGCCGTGGTCGACAAGATCAAAAGCCGACAGCAGATCGCGGTCGAAGAGATTGCGCGAATCAATGCCCGGCTGGAAACGATGGGGCAGTAGTGACCGAATCCTATTCAGCTCCTTCCCGGCCCAGTCCGGTGGACATGGCCGAGCTGGCGCTTGTCGAGGCGGAACTGGACAAGCGGTGGCCCGAGACGAAGATCGAGCCGTCGACCGCGCGGATTGCGGCATTGATGGACCTTCTGGGGTCACCGCAGAAGGCGTACCCGTCGATCCATGTTGCCGGTACCAACGGTAAAACGTCGGTGACCCGCATGATCGATGCCTTGCTGACGCATTTTCATCGCCGAACCGGCCGGACCACCAGTCCGCATCTGCAATTGGCGACCGAACGGATCAGCATCGACGGCATCCCGATCTCGCCCCGGCTGTACGTGGACACCTACAACGAAATCGCCCCGTTCGTGGAGATGGTCGACGCGCAGTCCGAGGCCGCAGGCGGACCGCGTATGAGCAAGTTCGAGGTCACCACTGCCATGGCGTTCGCGGCATTCGCGGAAGCGCCGATCGAGGTCGGCGTCGTGGAGGTCGGACTCGGTGGTAGATGGGACGCCACCAACGTCGTAGACGGTGAAGTAGCCGTGATCACCCCGATCGATATCGACCACGTCGAGTTCCTCGGGGGCGATCTCGGCGGAATCGCCAAAGAAAAAGCCGGAATCATCAAGAAGGCACCGGAGCGACTCGTTCCGCGAGACACCGTCGCCATCCTGGCCGAGCAGAAGCCCGAAGTTGCCGAAGTGCTGTTGCGCGCCGCGGTGGAAGCCGATGCCGCCGTCGCCAGGCAGGGTTCGGAATTCAGGGTGCTCGCACGTCGGATCGCTGTGGGCGGCCAACAACTCGAGTTGCAAGGTCTCGGCGGGGTGTACACCGATATCTTTCTACCGCTGCACGGAGAGCATCAGGCGACGAACGCATCGTTGGCGCTCGCCGCGGTCGAGGCGTTCTTCGGCGCGGGCTCCGATCATCAACTCGACGTGGACATCGTTCGAGCGGCATTCGCGTCGATCGTCATTCCTGGCAGGCTCGAACGCGTGCGCAACGCTCCAACAGTGTTTCTCGACGCGGCACACAACCCACACGGGGCCAGAGCGCTTGCTGCGGCTCTCACCGACGAATTCGACTTCCGCAAACTGGTCGGAGTCGTCAGTGTCATGGGGGACAAGGATGTCGAGGCCATGTTGACGGTGCTCGAGCCGGTATTCGACGAAATCGTCGTCACGCACAACGGATCACCACGAGCGATGGACGTCGAGGAACTCGCAGGCCTGGCCGTCGCGAAGTTCGGCGACGAGCGCGTGGTCGTCGCCCCGACGCTCGCCGACGCGCTCGAGACCGCCATCGGGCTCGCCGAAGAAGTTGCAGATCCCGGTGAGGCTGTCTCGGGTGCCGGGGTGATCGTCACCGGATCGGTAGTCACCGCCGGAGCAGCACGAACATTGTTCGGAAAGGAGCCCGTATGAGTGAGACAGGGGAGGGCGGTAGCGAGTTCAAGCCGCCGGCAATCGACCCGTGGAAAGGCTTCCGCGGAGTCATGGCAGGGACCCTCGTTCTCGAGGCCATCGTTGTTTTGCTCGCGTTACCCGTCGTGTCGACAGTCGGCGGCGGCCTCGGCTGGTTCTCTACGTTGTACCTGGTGGGGATGGCCGTAGCGTTCATCCTTGCCGCAGGTATGCAAGGACGACCGCAGGCAATGCAGATCAACCTCGCGCTTCAGGTGTTCGTTCTGCTCGGTGGGTTCATCCACCTGTCGATCGCAATCGTGGGAGTGGTGTTCCTCGCGGTGTGGATATATTTGCTGTACCTACGGCGGGACATCACTCGCCGGATCGAACGCGGCATGCTCAGAGGTCAGCGAGACTGAGTCCCGGGCCTGTCGGGCATGGACACTCCGCGGTGGGTCTGAGCGTAGGTCGTCGGGGTCCGTCCACTACTGTCTACTTTCGTGACCGAGCGCACCCTTGTACTGATCAAGCCAGATGGAGTTGCCCGCCGATACGTAGGCGAGATTCTCGGCCGAATCGAGAAGAAGGGATTGAGTATCGCAGCACTGGAACTCAAATCCGTCTCACTCGAGCTGGCCGGCGCTCACTACGCCGAACATAAAGACAGGCCGTTCTTCCCTGCGCTACTCGAGTTCATCACCTCTGGACCCGTCGTCGCCGCAGTGTTGGAGGGACCGAGAGCTATTGCTGCGTTCCGTCAGATCGGGGGAGGCACCGACCCGGTCGAGAAGGCGGTTCCAGGAACCATCCGCGGCGATCTCGCCCTCGACGGTCAGCAGAACCTCGTGCACGGATCGGACTCCGTCGAGTCCGCCGAGCGTGAGATCGCGCTGTGGTTTCCAAGCCTTTCCTGATTCTCTACAGCCCTGATCGGGTTCGCCCGCCATGCCGCCGACTACAAGATCGGAGCGGCGTGGCGGGTTCGCTTCACCCGGTGTGGGATACTCGTGAAGGTTGCTTTCACAACACACGCTTCACCTCTACAAGTTTGTTCTGTAAAAAATTTTGCCGTTACCAGTTTGTGCAACACCGAACACGAGCGTCACGCCAGTGCCGTTCTCGTGAAAGTAACCGGATGACACCCGCAGTGCGATGCCCGTCATCGCTGCCGATCACGTAGGAAGACCTCCCACGCGTCGGCATGCTTGATGATCAGGCGCTCGGACTCGGGACACCATAGCCATCCAGCCAGGCACCGTGCATCCGTACGCCGACCACTCGCTGTGGACGGTGCACTCCGTGCGGAGCGCGACTTACGATCTGGCGTCAAACCGACGTCAGCACACTAGGATTGCTCTCGCGTGGCCGCGTCGCACCAGCTTCGACTCAGGTGGACGCGCCCGGGGGCCCGAGGAGACTTACGTGGCCGACCAAGCCCCGCCCGAAGAAGTACGGAATTCGAACTCAGGAAGTTCGGTCGATGACCAATCGTCATCCAGCCGAAGTCCGGCGTTCCCCGAGCGCCTCCGAGTGCATGCACTCGCGAAGATTCTCGGCGTCACCAGTAAACAGGTACTCGCCAAACTAGGTGAGCTCGGAATAGAGGCGCGCAGCGCACAGTCCAGCCTTGGACGCGACGTCGCCGAGACGGTGTATTCCTCGTTCTCACCTGCGACCGAGGCGCCGGCTGCACCAGTCGAAACGGCCGCCCCGATCGTGGTCGAGCCTGTGCCTGCTGTCGAAGTTCCGGCCGTGGACAGTCCTCCCGCACGCCCTGCGTTCGCGATTCCGGTGTTCCTCCAGCCGGAAGCGATAGTCGAGGCTCCCAAGCGTCGACGAAGCCGGAAAGCAGCAGGTCCTGCCGCTGAGCCCGCGTCGACGCCCGTCGTCGAAGAGTCATCGGGTCTCGTCGCCGATCCGGTCATCGAGCCGGACAAGGCTCCCGTTCGCGGTAAGCCCGTTGTCGAAGCCGCCCCGGATGTAGCTGCTGACACATCCGAACTATCGGACACAGTCGACAGCTCGGACACCTCCGAGGACGCCGACAACTCGGACGACAACGAAGATCAGTCGCAGCCGAGGCGGCGTCGGCGCGGTCGCCGTGGTCGTGGCCGCGGACGTGGGGAACAGTCTGCGGACGGCAGTTCGGACGACGATTCGGACGATGCCACCGAAAGTGACGACGATTCGAGTGAGGACGCAGCGTCGTCATCCTCGGACACGCGTTCGTCCGAATCCGAAACTCCCGTATCCGGCTCCACTGAATCCGACACCACTGAATCCGACACCGCTGAATCCGACGTAGCAGACTCCGAGAGTGCCGATTCCGACACCTCGGAAAGCGATTCCGAGAACGAGGACAAGCCTGCAGGCGAGCGTCGTTCACGTCGCCGTAGTCGTAGTCGTTCGAACGCCAGATCCAGCGATACCGACGATGCCCAGAAACAGGCTTCGGATACGGAATCGGAAGAGTCTGTAGATTCGCCGGTCGACTCCGCCGACGACAACGACAACGACGACGAGGATTCGTCCGACGGCTCGAGTCGTCGACGCCGCAGACGTCGTCGTCGCCGCAGCAGCACCGGTGACGCCTCGTCCGAGTCCACCGAGACCGAGGACGACCCACCGAACACCGTCGTGCACGAGCGCGAGCCGCGGAACAAGTCCCGCAGCAAGGACGAGGTCCAGGGGATCACCGGCTCGACCCGACTCGAAGCGAAGCGTCAGCGCCGTCGCGACGGACGTGACGCCGGACGCCGACGGCCACCGATTCTCACCGAGTCGGAGTTCCTGGCACGTCGTGAGTCGGTCGACCGCGTCATGGTCGTCCGCGAGAAGTCATTCCCCGACAACGGTGTGACCACTCAGGTCGCCGTTCTCGAAGACGGCGTATTGGTCGAGCACTTCGTCACCAGTAGTGCCTCTGCGTCGATGGTCGGCAACGTCTACCTCGGCCGCGTGCAGAACGTACTGCCGAGCATGGAAGCTGCATTCATCGATATCGGCCGTGGCCGTAACGGTGTCCTGTATGCCGGAGAGGTCAATTGGGACGCAGCAGGCCTCGGTGGCAACTCTCGCAAGATCGAACAGGCGCTCAAGCCGGGCGACCAGGTTTTGGTGCAGGTGAGCAAGGATCCGGTCGGGCACAAGGGGGCACGTCTGACGACTCAGCTCTCGCTCGCGGGCCGCTACTTGGTCTATGTACCCGGTGGCAGCTCGACGGGTATCAGCCGCAAGTTGCCCGACACCGAGCGGAAGCGTCTGAAGGAAATTCTTCGCGACATCGTTCCCCCCGAGGCCGGGGTGATCATCCGTACCGCAGCCGAAGGCGTCAGTGAAGAAGAGCTCGCGCGGGACGTGATCCGTCTGCAAACGCAATGGGCGACCATCGAAGAAGCGTCGGCCAAGGCGGAAACAGGCAAGGGTTCTCAACCGCAGGCGCTGTACGAGGAGCCGGATCTGCTGGTCAAGGTTATCCGTGACCTGTTCAACGAGGACTTCGTCAAACTTGTCATCGAAGGTGACAAGGCCTGGGACACGACGTCCTCGTACATCGAGACGGTAGCGGCGGACATGCTGCACAAGCTCGAGCGCCACATCGCCGAGCCCGGTCGACCGGACGTCTTCGAAGCGCACCGGGTCGATGAGCAGCTGGCCAAGGCACTCGACCGAAAGGTCTGGTTGCCGTCCGGGGGCACGCTCGTCATCGATCGCACCGAAGCGATGACCGTGGTCGACGTCAACACCGGCAAGTTCACCGGTGCAGGCGGCAACCTCGAGGAGACCGTGACGCGGAACAATCTGGAGGCCGCCGAAGAGATCGTCCGCCAAATGCGTCTCCGCGACATCGGCGGAATGATCGTGGTCGACTTCATCGACATGGTGCTCGAGTCCAATCGCGACCTCGTGTTGCGTCGTCTCACCGAGTCCCTCGGTCGTGACCGGACGCGCCACCAGGTGTCCGAGGTAACTTCACTCGGGCTCGTTCAGATGACGCGTAAGAAGATGGGCACCGGTCTCATCGAAGCGTTCTCGACGACGTGCGAACACTGCCAGGGCCGGGGGATCATGATTCACCCGTACCCTGTCGAGGCGAAGACCGATGACGGCTCGCGATCCTCCTCACCGCGCTCCGATTCGAGTACGCCGCGAAAACGGCGCGGTCGCGACAAGTCCGACAACGACAAGTCAGACAACGACAAGTCCGACAACGACAAGTCCGACAACAGCAAGTTCGACAATGTGTCCGACAATACGAACGGTTCTGCGCCGAAGGCCCAACCCGAGGCACACGAGCACACACCGGACCCGTCGGTGAAGCGTGCACACCCCGTGGCTCTGGCCATGGCTGCGCATCACGACGATGTTGTCGATGATGTCACTCCGGCCGAGGTGCTCGATGCACACTCGGAGCCGAGTTCGTCCTCGCAGCCGGAGATCATCGATGCCGCCGAGGTGGCTCGTGTGCAGGGCAGGGACACCGAGGCAGCATCGACCGGGTCAGCGGCAACCGAGGTACAGCCGGATCCCACGGTCCCGGAGAACGCTGTCGAGGAGACTGCGGACCCAGTTGTTGCCGAGGAGTCGCCGGAGCCTGTCGTGAAAGCGCGTCGTGGTCGCCGTGTTGCTCGTAAGGCGGCAGCACCGACGGCCGAAACTCCCGAAGCTGCTGCCGTGTTCGTGATTCCGGCTACACACGAGGAGCCGACAGCCCTGCCGGAGCCTGCGGTGACGGCAGCCGTCGAACCGGTGGCCAGTGCTCCCACCACGGACGAGGTGCCCGTGAAGAAGCCTCGCCGACGTCGGGCAGCGGCACGCCCGGCAGGGCCACCGGTAGACGCGGATATGTGAGTCGACGGGCAGTTTGACCACGACTGCCCGTCTGCCGTAACCTGACAAGGTCGCTGCCGGTGACAATTTTCTGCTGTGCCTCGACGGCCTTTCGGTCGAGTGCGGCGGCGGACGCACCCGGTGGCAAGTAACACCGCACGAAATACCGCAAGAATCACATGCACGATCCAGACCAGTCGCGTTGCCATGGGCAATGCGAGCAAGTTCGAAGAAGCAAGGGGTAGCCCTCCGATGGCAACGTACGCGATCGTCAAGACCGGCGGAAAGCAGTACAAGGTCGCTGTTGGTGACCTCGTCAAGGTCGAGAAGATCGAGGGAGCGCTCGGCACTGCTGTCTCGCTTGCTCCGGTCCTCGTCGTAGACGGATCCGATCTGACCACCGACGCCGACAAGCTGGCGAAGATCTCGGTAACCGGTGAGGTCGTCGAGCACACCAAGGGTCCGAAGATCCGCATCCACAAGTTCAAGAACAAGACCGGCTACCACAAGCGCCAGGGACACAGGCAGAAGCTCACTGTCCTGAAGGTCACCGGCATCAAGTAACCAGGTCTGTTCAGTACTGACTTTTCAGCGCTGACATTCACCCCGAGGAGGGTATGCAACATGGCACATAAGAAGGGTGCATCAAGCTCCCGTAACGGTCGCGATTCGAATGCTCAGCGCCTCGGCGTCAAGCGTTTCGGCGGCCAGACCGTCAGCGCAGGCGAGATCCTGGTTCGTCAGCGCGGCACGCACTTCCACCCCGGCGTGAACGTCGGCCGTGGTGGCGACGACACGCTGTTCGCTCTGTCCGCAGGCGCAGTCGAATTCGGCGCCAAGCGTGGACGCAAGACCGTGAACATCGTTCCGGTCGCAGTAGAGGCCTAGTCTCCGCTGCACAATCTGCGTCGGATGGTTTTCGCAAGGCTCACGCCGCGAAAATCTCGACGCGCTCGAGCTCGACGATGAGGGTGGACCAGGGTGAAAATGCCCGGTCCGCCCTTATCGTATTTGTGGGCATAAAAATATTTCGGTCGCACACTCGACCGAGGAAGGATCGAAGGCAGTCATGTCACGATTCATCGACCGCGTGGTGCTGCACGTCAGCGCCGGTAAAGGCGGCAACGGCTGCTCTTCGGTTCACCGCGAGAAGTTCAAACCGCTCGGCGGTCCAGACGGCGGAAACGGTGGCCAGGGAGGCGGCGTAATCTTCGTCGTCGACAGCAATGTCCACACGCTGTTGGACTTTCACTTCAACTCGCATGCCAAAGCCAGCAATGGAACTCAAGGCATGGGCGGCAACCGCGAAGGTTCGAACGGTGAAGATCTGATCCTCAAGGTGCCCGACGGAACTGTGGTGCTCGACAAGGACGGTCGCATCCTGGCCGACATGATCGGCGAGGGCACTCGATACGCTGCTGCGCCCGGTGGTCGCGGTGGGTTGGGCAACGCTGCGCTCGCCTCGAAGGCGCGTCGTGCACCTGGATTCGCGCTGCTCGGCGAAGAAGGCATCGAGCGCGATGTGGTGCTCGAACTCAAGTCGGTCGCCGACATCGGTCTCGTCGGGTTCCCGTCGGCGGGCAAATCCTCGCTGGTATCGGTGCTCTCTGCCGCGAAGCCGAAGATCGCTGACTACCCGTTCACCACGTTGGTTCCGAACCTCGGTGTCGTCTCTAGCGGTGACACCACGTACACGGTGGCCGACGTTCCCGGATTGATTCCCGGTGCGAGCGAAGGCAAGGGGCTCGGTCTCGAATTCCTCCGACATCTCGAGCGTACCGCCGTTCTGGCGCACGTCGTCGACTGCGCGACCCTGGATCCGGGTCGGGATCCCGTCTCGGACGTCGATGCCCTGGAAGCGGAGTTGGCGGCCTACAAGCCGGCGATGTTGGGCGATGCGAGCCTGGGTGACCTGGCCGATCGACCGCGCATCGTCGTGCTCAACAAAGCTGATATCCCCGAGGCCGCCGAGCTCGCCGAGATGGTGACGCCGGAGTTCGAGGCGCGTGGATGGCCCGTTTACACCATCTCGACGGTCACCCGTGAAGGCCTCAAGCCGTTGATCTTCGCGCTGGCCAAAATGGTCGAGGACTACCGAGTGGCGCACCCTCCGGCCGAGAAGCGTCGACCGGTGCTACGTCCCGTCGCACGCAACGAAGAGGGTTTCCAGGTCATCAAGGATCCCGATATCGAGGGTGGGTTCATCGTTCTGGGCACGCGCCCGGAGCGCTGGGTGCGCCAGACACAGTTCAGCAACGACGAAGCCGTCGGTTACCTTGCTGACCGTCTCGCACGCCTCGGTGTCGAGGACGCACTGATCAAGAAGGGCGCCCAGCCGGGTGCATCCGTGACCATCGGTGATGTCTCCTTCGATTGGGAGCCACAGACACCGGCGGGTGTGGAGATCACCATGACCGGTCGTGGCACCGACGCGAGGCTCGATCAGGTGGAGCGAATCGGTGCAGATGAGCGCAAACACGCCCGTCGAGCCCGCCGCGGACTCGACCTCGAAGAGTGAAGTGTAGGTTCCGGTGAATTCTGAATCCTCGTCGGTTGCAATGGATTCGACTGGGGCCAGGACTGCTGTGGCCAGTGCCAAACGGGTAGTCGTCAAAATCGGCTCCTCGGCACTGACCTCACTGGTCGGCGGACTCGACGTCGACAGGCTCGATCGATTGGCTGATGCGGTCGAGGCACGAATGCGTGCCGGCTCCGATGTCGTGGTGGTGTCCTCCGGTGCGATCGGCGCCGGGCTCGCGCCACTGGGTCTGACGACCCGGCCTCGCGATCTCGCGACGAAGCAGGCCGCAGCGAGCGTCGGCCAGCTTGCTCTTGCACACGCTTGGGGTACCTCGTTCGCCAGATACGGACGAACGGTCGGCCAGGTGTTGCTCACTGCCGAGGACATTGCGCGTCGAACGAATCATCGCAACGCCCAGCGCACGCTCGATCGGTTGCGTGTGCTCGGCGCAGTGGCCGTAATCAACGAGAACGACACGGTCGCGACCACGGAAATCCGCTTCGGTGACAACGACCGCCTCGCCGCGCTCGTTGCTCACCTCGTCGGTGCCGACGCGCTGGTCCTGTTGTCCGACGTCGACGGTCTCTACGACGGCGACCCGCGCAAAGGTGACGCCACCCTGATCCGGGAGGTCGCGAGCCCGGAAGATCTCGATGGAGTCGTCGCCGGTTCCGGCGGTGCGCTCGGGACCGGTGGAATGGCGTCCAAGCTGTCCGCTGCCCGATTGGCGGCCGATGCAGGCGTTCCGGTCCTTCTGGCGGCCGCCGCCGACGCAGCGGAAGCGCTGACGACGGCTGCGGTGGGCACAGCCTTCACTGCACGTCCCACTCGCCTGTCCTCGCGCAAGTTCTGGGTGCGTCATGCTGCGGATGCACGAGGCGATCTATACC
The DNA here is from genome assembly GCF_002091955.1 of Rhodococcus sp. 1168. GTDB lineage: Bacteria > Actinomycetota > Actinomycetes > Mycobacteriales > Mycobacteriaceae > Rhodococcoides. Next base: position 86,197 of record NZ_MKKY01000073.1, read on the forward strand.
TCGACGCAGGTGCCGTACACGCGGTCGCGACGAAGCGGCGGTCGTTGCTGTCCGCGGGAATCACCGCCGTCGAGGGTCGGTTCTACGGCGGCGACGTCGTGTCGCTGATCGGCCCGGATGGCGAACTGGTGGCCAGGGGAGTGGTGGCGTACGACGCGTCTGAGCTGACCGGAATGCTCGGTAGGTCCAGTTGCGATCTCACTCCCGAGTTACAGCGTCCAGTGGTGCATGCCGACGATCTGGTGCCGGTCTGATCATTCGAGTGACGGCAGTGCGTCCACGAGTGCGGTGAGGGTCTCCGAGCACCCGGCATCGCTTGTCAGAGTAGCGAACTCGTCGCCCCGGGTGATTCCGCGATTGACGATCACGATGGGAATGTCGGCCTTCGCTGCGCGTCGAACGAAGCGCAGACCCGACATTACCGTCAAAGAGGAGCCGACGACCAGAAGCGCATCGGCCTGAGCGACGAGGTCGAAAGCGTCGGCGACTCTCGGCTTGGGCACGCTCTCCCCGAAGTAGACGATGTCCGGTTTGAGAACACCGGAGCAGTACTCGCAGTCGACCATCCGGAAGTGTGCGGTGCTGGTGATGATCGCATCGGCGTCGGGAGCAATCTCGACACCCTCGGCCGGCGCGACGCTGTCGAGGAATCCCGGGTTCTCGCGCTCGAGGCGTTGTCCGAGAGCGAAGCGGGAAACCAGTCGCTCGCAGTTCAGACACCGTACTCGCGCGTACACGCCGTGGAGGTCGATGACTCGTCGGCTACCTGCTTTGGTGTGCAACATGTCGACGTTCTGAGTGATGATCCCGGAAACAATCCCTCGGCGCTCGAGCTGGGCCAGCGCGCGGTGGCCGTCGTTCGGTCTTGCCGCATCCATATGCCGCCAGCCGACATGGTTCCGTGCCCAGTAGTGGCGCCTGAACTCGAGATCGCCGGTGAACTGCTGATAGGTCATCGGATTGCGAGGTGGTGAGTTCGGCCCCCGGTAGTCCGGGATACCTGAATCGGTGGACATGCCGGCTCCGGAGACGACCGCGATGGATCTTCCTGACAACAGGTCGACAATCTGGCCGAATCGGGTTGTCGCTGCGGTAGCTGAACGAGCGGGGGCAGGCACGTCCCCAGGGTAGCGCGCACGTGGACGTAGGGGATCGACGCAAGCAGCAGGAAGCCCCGCTCGACCGAAGTCGAGCGGGGCGGAGCTACTCGGAGCCCGTCTTATCTGGACACCTTGTCTACGTGGGAACCTCTATGAGGGGGTACACACCGTTCTCGTCGTGGGTTTCGTTCCCCACTACGGGAGGGTTGAACACGCACAACATGCGCATCTGCGTACGCGGCTCGACGGTGTGCCGCTCGTTGCCGTTCAGCAGGTACATCGATCCTGCACCGAGTTCGTAGGTTTCGCCGGTTTCACGATCGGTGAGGGTGCCTTCGCCTTCGATGAGCCACACAGCCTCGACGTGATTGGCATAGTGAAAGTTGTTTACCGTCCCGGCCTTGATGGTCGTTTCGTGGAACGAGAATCCGACCCTGTCACCGCCGAGGATGATGCGCTTACTGCGCCACTGTCCATCCTCGCTCTCGATGTCTCGATCAGTTCCGGTGATTTCCTGGGTGGTACGTACGATCATGTGGTGTAGCTCCCTTCAGCAAACATTCGACACGTGAGAAGTGTTCTACGAGCAGACTTTTGCTGTCGCAGCTTCGAGGATGTCGAGTCCGCGATCGAGCTCTTCGATCGTGGTGGTCAGCGGCGGAAGAAGTTTGACAACCTCGTCCTTCGGGCCGGCAGTTTCCACCAGCAGGTGCTCGTCGTAAGCAAGCTTGGCGACCTTGCCTGCTTGTTCTGCATCTTCGAATACGAGAGCCTGAACCATGCCGCGACCGCGAGTGGAAACGCCGTCGTACTTGGCGCACAGCGCGATGAAGCGATCACGAATGTGCTCGCCCTTCGCGAGGATCTCCTTCTCGAACTTGTCGTCGGACCAGTAATGGTCGATGGCGACCTTCGAGGTCACGAAGCCGGGATTGAATCCGCGGAAGGTGCCGTTGTGCTCGCCTGGGCCCCAGACGTCGAGTTCGGGCTTGAACAGTGTCAGTGCCATCGGCATGCCGTAGCCGCCGATGGACTTCGAAAGTGTGACGATGTCCGGCGTGATGCCCGAATCCTCGAAGGAGAAGAACTGGCCGGTACGGCCGCAACCCATCTGCACGTCGTCGACGATCAGCAAGATGTCACGTCGCGAGCAGAGGTCGGACAGTGCGCGCAACCACTCCGGCCGCGCGACGTTGATGCCGCCTTCACCCTGAATGGTTTCGACGATGACCGCTGCCGGACGGTTGAATCCACTGCCCGAATCGTCGAGAACACGCTCGAACCACTGGAAGTCCTCGTTGACTCCACCGAAGTAGTTGTCATACGGCATAGGGGTGGTGTGCACCAGTGGGATTCCGGCGCCGGCGCGCTTCATCGAGTTTCCGGTGACAGCGAGCGCACCGAGTGTCATGCCGTGGAAAGCGTTGGTGAAGTTGATGATCGACTCGCGACCGGTAACCTTGCGCGCCAACTTCAGCGCAGCTTCGACGGCGTTCGTACCGGTCGGACCGGGGAACTGAACCTTGTAGTCCAGGCCACGCGGTTCGAGGATGTTCTTCTTGAACGTCTCGAGGAATTCACGCTTGGCCACCGTTGACATATCGAGGCCGTGCGTGATGCCGTCGCTGGTGATGTAGTCGACCAATGCATCCTGCATGATCTGATTGTTGTGGCCGTAGTTCAGTGCGCCTGCGCCGCCGAAGAAGTCGAGGTAATCGCGCCCGTTCTCGTCGGTCAGCGTCGAATTCTTGGCAGTTTTGAACACTGCCGGCCACTGGCGGCTGTAGCTACGAACACCGGATTCGATGGTTTCGAATACGTCCGGCTTTTCGGTGGTCTCGGTCTTGTCTGTCATGTATTGCGTGTTCCTTTCGCTGGCGCGCACGTCGGCTGGCCCTACTGTGTAGAGCTCCTCTGCTTCGTGGCTATCAGGAAAATCATCGGGCGCGAACAGGTCTGTTTTTCTAATGTCGGTCCCTCGTGTTCGAGCGAGGGCCGTGAACAGGGCGATCGACGCTTCGTTGTCCGGGCTGATCGTTGTTTCCAGGTGTGTGATGCCCTGTGGGGTAAGGCGATCGAGCAGTTCGTTCAGCATCCGGCCGGCAAGGCCCTTACCCCGTTGATCAGCATCGACTGCGACCTGCCACACGAAGAATGTTGTGGGAGAATCCTGTCGGGTGTAGCCGGTGACGAATCCCACTGCGCGAGAGTCGACGTCGGATACGACCGAGGTTGCTGCAAAGTCTCGGCACCACAAAACGTACGAATAGCTCGAGTTGAGATCGAGCACCTTTGAATCTCTTGCGATTTCCCAGAGCCGGACTCCGTCGGAGATCTTTGGCTTACGAAACTTCACTGCGTCCGGCGCAGTGACTGTGGTTGCTCTCAGCTGTGCGGGTTTCATAGCAAATGCAAACGTAACAAGGTGCCCTTGGCATTTCATGTGCCTGGCAAAATTGGTGTGGAAAACACGCATCCTTTCGCAGGTGGCAGCGTGAATGTGATACTAGTCACAAACTGGGCTTGTTGCCGTAACAACTGGTCGAGGAGGGTGCGATATCTCGGCCCATTCCGTCCGATGCCAAGTGCGGCCTTACTGATATCAATGCTGCTACTTCGGAGTTGCCAGAGCGAACGGGAGCACCGAATCTGCACCTGCGCCGCGGAGGGCGGAGCTAGCGCAAGTAAAAGTCCAACCCGTATCGGTAACCAAGTCCACCAGGAGGATCGGTCCGGAGACCCCGTTCAGGTCCGGAACGAGCCAGGAATCGACGAGCCCGGCCACTCGGAATGCCGAATTCGCGGCCGTCACGCGCGGATGGTCCGGTCGAAGGGTAAGCGTTCCGAGATCGTCGAGCCGTCCGATGCGGGCCAATTCGCCGGCGATCGAACGGACCAGCATCGGATGCGTCGACGATTCCAGCGCGATCACCGAGGTCGGTCTCTTCGCCCAGTCCCACGAGGCCAACACCGCGATACAGGCCTGAACGAGGGCGTCGGGGGCTGGACCGTCGGGTGCATCGAGTGCTGCTCGCAGGCGGCCACCCCAACCCAGGTCGGTGAGGCGGCCCAGGACCCGGCCGGGTTCAGGGCCGTCGGTGATCTTGCCGGAGCGGGAGACTCCGAGTTTCTTCATCCCGCTGGGCCACTGCTTTCGCGGAGGCAGGTCGAGTCCCGGGCGGTCGAGACGTTCACGCGCGGACTCGACGGCGGCTGCGTCCACCTGAGTCGAGTAAGCCTTTCCTGTGCAGTTGTCGCATCGGCCACACGGATTCGGCTCGGCGCCGAGGCCTGGATCGTCCAACTGTCTCCGCAGGAATTCCATCCGGCACCCATCGGTGCGCTGATAGTCGATCATTGCCTGCTGCTCCGCGTCCCTGGCTTGCTCGAGGCGCTCGTAACGCGGTGCATCGTAGGCCCATGACTGACCGGTCGAGATCCATCCGCCTCGCACTCGCTGAACGGCACCATCGACGTCGAGGACCTTCAAGACCATCTCGAGTCGGCTCCGGTTGAGATCCACCAACGGCTCCAATGCCGGGGTCGACTGCGGCTTGACGGGGTCGAGAGCGTCGATGACCTGCCGTACGACGTGTTCTCGCGGGAAGGCTACGGATGCGAAATAGCTCCAGATCTGCTTGTCCTCGTGGCCTGGAAGGAGGATGACTTCGGCGCGGTCGGTGGCGCGACCTGCACGGCCGACCTGCTGGTAGTACGAGATGGGGGATGAAGGAGCGCCCATGTGGACGACGAATCCCAGATCCGGTTTGTCGAAGCCCATGCCCAGCGCGGACGTGGCTACGAGGGCCTTGACCTCGTTGTTCAGTAGGTCCGATTCCAACGATTCGCGTTCGGTGGTGTCGGTCTGGCCGGTGTACGCGGACACGACGAAGCCCTGGTCAGACAGCAGGCTCGCGAGGTCGCGTGCTGCCGACACCGTCAGGGCATAGATGATTCCCGACCCCGGGAGTTCGGCCAGGTGAGCTGCGAGCCACGCGGCGCGCTCGGTGGAGTTCTCGATCTGGACCACCGACAGGTGGAGCGACTCGCGTTCGAGTCCTCCGCGGAGAACGAGGGTGTCCCCGCCACCGACACCGAGTTGTGCGGCGACATCGGCGACCACGCGGTCATTTGCAGTGGCCGTGGTGGCCAAGACCGGAATCCCCTCGCGCAGTTCGGATATGAGCGTTCGAATCCGTCGGTAATCGGGACGGAAGTCATGTCCCCAGTCGGAAACACAGTGCGCTTCGTCTACGACGACGAGGCCCGCGTCTGCTGCCAGCGAGGGCAGTACCTGGTCTCGGAAGTCCGGGTTGTTGAGCCGTTCCGGGCTGACGAGCAGCACGTCGAGCCTGCCCGCAGCGACATCGGCATGGACGTCTTCCCACTCGGTCATGTTCCCGGAGTTGATGGTTGCGGCCCGCACACCGGCGCGCTCGGCGGAAGCTACCTGGTTCCGCATCAGTGCCAACAACGGCGACACGATGACGGTGGGTCCGAGTCCCTGAGCGCGGAGCAGTTTTGCGGCGATGAAGTAGACCGCCGACTTTCCCCATCCGGTGCGTTGCACCACCAGCGCGCGGCGGCGGTGAACAACGAGCGCCTCGATTGCCGTCCACTGATCCTCGCGAAGACTGGCAGCGGGCCCGGCCAGCTCCCGAAGGAGCCGCTCCGCATCTGCGCGCAGGTCTACCGTCGACGGTTCGGTGGTGGTCATCGGTTCATCGTGCCGCACGTGTCCGACAGTTTCACCGCCCGCACGGCGATTACGCTTCATCGAACACACGAGGAGGTGCTCTTGTTCGACAAAGATCTGCCGTTCGATCCAGATGTGGACGACGACGCGGCGCAGATGACCGCGCCTGCGAGGCCTCTGCATCTTCGGCCGAGTGCACTCGCTCTCGTCTTCATCGGTGGAGTGATCGGCACCGCGATGCGCTATGGAATCGAGATCGCGATCCCTCAGGTGATCCGAGGCTGGCCCATTGCCACGTTTTCGATCAATCTTCTCGGTGCATTCGTGCTCGGTGTTCTGCTCGAGAACATGGCGCGACGCGGTGCTGATGCCGGTGTCAGGCAACGGATTCGCTTGTTCGCAGGCACCGGGTTCTGTGGTGCTTTCACCACATACAGCACGTTTGCGCTCGAAGCGGTACTACTCACAAGGGACGGCCACCTTTCGACAGCGCTTGTGTACGGAATATCGACGGTATTCCTCGGTGCGCTCGCGGCGTGGGCGGGGATCGTCGTGGGCGCTTCGATCCATTTCGATCGGTCGGCGAGGTGATCGTCCTGCTGATGGCGCTGGCAGGCGCGCTCGGAGCAGTCTGCCGATTCGTTGTCGATTCCTTCGTCAAATCCAAGGTGCAGGGAACACTGTTCCCGTGGGCGACAGTCGGCATCAACATTTCTGGATCCCTGTTCGTCGGATTTCTTGCCGGACTTGTCGTGTTCGCGCAAGGGTCGACCGATCTGCAGACGATCATCGGCACCGGGTTCTGCGGCGGATACACGACCTTCAGTACGGCGAGCTTCGAAACTGTCCGACTCGTTCAGGTCGGTAGACGTTCGCTCGCGCTGGCCACAGCGGTCGGAACCCTGGCTGGTTCGGTCGGAGCCTGTGCCGCAGGGTTCGTGCTCGCAGGCTTCGTCTGAAAAAGGACGGAGCGATCCTCGGCCGCGAGACGTATCGTCGCCGTAGGTTGCGGCACAGTTCGATCGTCTCCAATGTCCGTCAGGTCCGCTGTGAGGTGGCGATGTCGAGGAAGTCTCGGCGTGGGCCACGAAGAGGTTCACGCAGATCCCACACCGCGCACAGTTCCCGCGGCATCGTCACGGCGTCGATGCGTGTCAATCGGCCGTCGCGAAGGTCGGCTGCGACCGCCAGCGAAGACAGGACCGTCGGCGCGTTCGCAGTCACCACCGCCGATTTTATCGCGGTGACCGAGTTGAGTTCGAGCAGCGGCGGAACCGTCGGGTGCACGGTGCTCTCGTAGGTGGTGCGCGAGCCCGATCCGAGTTCGCGTTGGACGAGTGCTGTTGCGGCCAGTTCATCGACGGTGATTGACTCTCGTGACACCCACGGGTGCTGCGGTGGGACGACGACGACGAGTTCGTCGGTCGCCACGACGCAAATCCCGAGGCCGTCCGGGATCTGCGGTCCTTCGACGAATCCGATGTCGGCTCGACCCGCGAGGACATGGTGGGCAACCTCGGCCGAGTTCATCAAACGCATCTGCGTTCGCACGTCCGGAAACCGAGCCCGCATCAGGACGATCCAGCCCGGCAACAGATGCTCTGCGACAGTCATGCTCGCGGCCACGGTGAGGCTTGCATTTTCCTCCCGCAGGAGGGATTGGACACCCGTCGCGAACTTTTCGGCGGCGCCGAGAACGTTCCCTGCCCACTCGAGAACAGCGACACCTTCGGGAGTGAGCACCACGCCGCTGCTGGTGCGGTCGAACACGCGGAGACCGATGTCGCGCTCGGCTGCCCGAATTCGTGCGCTGACCGCTTGCTGACTCAATCCGTGTTCCCGTCCGGCCGCGCTCATGCTGCCCAGCCGTGCGACCGAGACCATCACGTCGAGCGCGGCGAGATCGGGGACCCGTGGGGACAGTGTCATCGTCGGGCTGCATCCGCGATGAGCGCGTCGATATCCGCTCGCGATCCCGAAGACGCTCCGGTGCCACGACGCGTAGCAGCCAATGCCCCTGCTGCACAGGCCCATCGGACTGATTCTTCGGGACCCTGTAGCCAGCGGGCAGCCAAAGCCCCGGTGAAGGCATCTCCGGCACCGGTGGTGTCGATGGCGTCGACCCGTGGCGCTCGAGCGTGAAACGTCGACGCCGGTCCGCGGTACCGAGCGCCGTTGGCGCCGAGCGTGGTGACGACGTGCGCAATGCGATCGAGAACACTGTCGCCGACTGCGTCGGCTTCGGACTCGTTGACGATCAGGACGTCCACGACGTCGACGAGGGCCTCCGGGAGTGGTCGAACGGGAGAGGGGTTCAGCATGACCACAGTGTCGTGAGCTCGGGCGTGAATCGCACCGGCCACGACCGTGTCGAGGGGAATCTCCAACTGGCACAGCAGGATATCCGCGGCGGCGATGATATCGAGTTCATGATCGGTCAAGGTGGACATCGTGGCGTTGGCGCCCGGGACGACGACGATCGAGTTCTCCCCGTGACGGTCGACGGTCACAACTGCGATTCCGCTCGGATCATCGGTGCGTCGGAGTCCGGACGCGTCGACACCGGCTTCGATGACACTTCGTTCGAGGTCGGCAGCGAATGTGTCGTCACCTACCGCCCCGAGGAATGCTGCGTCGGCGCCTGCCCGTGCCGCCGCGATGGCTTGATTCGCTCCCTTTCCTCCCTGCGCGGTGTCGAAGGAGTCACCCAGGACGGTTTCGCCGGGCTCGGGTAGGCGTCGAGTCGTTGTCGTCAGGTCCATGTTGATACTGCCCAGGACAACGATGCGCGGAGTCGTCATCATCCGACGATATGCGGCGTCCGCGATGTCCTGTATACGAGCATGCAGTTTGCACGTTGCAGATTGTTGACAATCTGCAACTGCTCCATCACGATGGACCGCATGACCGCGCCGACACGCACGCACCTCAGCCCCGCACTCAAGCAAGCGACTCCGGTTGTCGTGGACCACGCACTGGGCAGTTGGATCTACGGCACCGACGGAAAACGGTATCTGGACTTCACCACGGGAATCGGTGTCACCAGCACCGGGCATTGTCATCCGCGCGTCGTCGAAGCGGCACGTGATCAAGTAGGCAAGATCATCCACGCGCAATACACCACCGTCATGCACAAGCCGTTGCTCGAACTCACCGACAAACTCGGAGAGTTTCTGCCTGCCGGACTCAACAGTGTTTTCTACGCCAACTCCGGCTCCGAGGCCGTCGAGGCCGCGATTCGATTGGCGCGCATGGCAACCGGTCGACCGAACATCATCGCATTTCATGGCGGATTTCATGGACGCACCGTTGCTGCGGCATCGCTCACCACCGCCGGTACCAAGTTCCGGTCCGGATTCTCTCCGATCATGGGCGGGGTGCACATCGCACCGTTTCCACATGCCTTCCGTTACGGCTGGGACATGGACACCGCTATCGCTTTCGCTTTGCAAGAACTCGACTACCTTCTTGCAACCATTTCGAGCCCGGCAGACACCGCTGGATTCATCATCGAACCGGTGCTCGGCGACGGTGGCTACCTGCCCACTCCACCCGCGTTCCTCGAAGGTCTGCGTCGCCGCGCCGACGAGCACGGGATCGTCTTCATCGTCGACGAGGTCCAGGCCGGTGTCGGACGGACCGGAAAATTCTGGGGCCACGAGCATTCCACTGCTACCCCCGACATCGTGATCACGGCCAAGGGCCTGGCTTCTGGATTCCCGATCTCGGCGATCGCGGCGTCGACCGAACTCATGTCCAAGGCGTGGCCGGGATCGCAGGGTGGTACCTACGGCGGAAACGCTGTCGCCGCTGCTGCCGCGGTGGCCACGCTCGACGTCGTCCGCGACGAAGGACTCGTCGAGAACGCGCGCCGACAGGGCGACGTGCTGCTCGACGGCCTGGTGGCACTGCAAGCGCAGTACTCGGCGATCGGCGACGCGCGCGGACTCGGTCTGATGCAGGCCCTCGAATTCGTCGACGAGAACGGCAAACCCGACGCCGCTGCTGCCGGCCGCGTCCAGCAGACCGCAATATCGGAAGGGTTGCTGTTGCTTACCTGCGGGGCGTTCGGCAATGTCGTACGAGTCATTCCTGCACTCGTCGTCACCGACGACGAAGTTGCCGAGGGGCTCGATGCCATCGCCCGAACGTTGAAGCGCGCACTGTGACGGTGATCGGCGGCGTCGGACCGGTCCTCGACGAACTGCGCAGGGCGGGGGTCGACGTCGATGTGACCTCGCGGCGCCTGGCCGAGTATTCGTACGACGCGTCGAACTACCGCGTGCCGCCGGTCGCCGTGGTGTTTCCTCGCACTACCGCGGACGTGTGCGCGGTAGTGAAGTCGTGTGTGAAGGGCAACATACCGATCGTGAGCCGCGGCGGAGGAACATCGATGGCAGGCAACGCGATCGGTGAGGGTGTGGTCCTGGACTTCTCGCGGCACATGAATACCGTGCTCTCGGTCGACGCCGAATCCAAGTCGGCCGTGGTCGAGCCGGGGATCGTGCTTTCGGACCTCGCCGAGACCGTGTCGGGGGCGACCGGCGGCATTTTGACTTACGCCCCCGACCCATCGAGCAAATCACGAGCAACCGTCGGTGGTTCGATCGGCAACGATGCCTGCGGCAATCATTCGGTGCGGTACGGCCGTACAGCAGACCACACGATCGCTCTCGACCTGGTCACCGTCGACGGGGTGGTGTTGCGGGCGACACGCTCCGGTGTCACGGCCCTCGATCCTCACGACGCTGTCGCCGTCGCCGCAGCGGCCAGGATCACCTCCGAACTCCATACGCTTGTTTCCGACAATCTGGCCGACTTCCGACTCGAACTCGGTCGGATTCCGCGCCAGGTTTCGGGCTTTCACCTGTCGACGTTGTTGCCGGAGAACGGCTTCGACGTGGCCCGTGCCCTCGTCGGCAGCGAAGGAACATGCGCGATCGTCGTCGCCGCGACCGTCGCGCTCGTTCCTGTCCCGCCCGCTGCGCTGCTGTTGAGTTTGGGATACGCCGATGTCGTCGAAGCAGCCGAGGACGTCATGACGATCCTCGAGTTCTCGCCGGCGGCGGTCGAAGGGATCGACGAGAAGATCGTCGAGACGATGCAGCACCGAAGGGGAGCGGACTCGGTCCAAGGGTTGCCTTCGGGAAACGCCTGGCTCTACGTCGATCTCGATGGTGAGAACGTCGCCGAAGTCGAGGACAAGGCTGGCCGATTGCTCGAGCGCCTACGTGAGCTCGGCAGGTTGAAGGATGGGCGCATCGTCGCAGACCTTGCTGAACGAAAGTCGCTGTGGCGGGTGCGGGAGGATGGCGCGGGTTTGTCGGCGCGTCTTGCCGGCGGTGGTGGTGAATCCTGGCCCGGCTGGGAGGATTCCGCGGTTGCACCCGAGAATTTGGCCGCGTACCTCGCAGAGTTCCGTGACCTTCTTGCCGTGCATTCGCTCACCGGGGTGATGTACGGACATTTCGGCGCCGGGTGCATGCACGTCCGTATCACTTTCGACCAACGCAGTGACGCAGGAAGAGCAGTGATGGCGACCTTCCTGCAAGAGGCAGCCGAACTGGTAGTCCGGCACGGCGGTTCGTTGTCGGGTGAACACGGAGACGGTCGGGCGCGGTCGGAACTGCTGCCGATCATGTACTCGACCTCGATGCTCGACGCGTTCGCGCGGTTCAAGCGCATCTGGGATCCTGCGGGCATCTTCAATCCGGGCAGCATCGTCGATCCGATGCCGATGATGAACGATCTTGCATTGCAGGGTGTTCCGAACCGTCAATGGAAGACGACCTTCGAGCTGCATCAGATCGGAACGAAGCCGGACTTGGATCCGTTCGTGCACGCCACCCAGGCATGCGTCGGTGTCGGGCGCTGCCGGTCCACCTCCGGTGGCGTCATGTGTCCGAGCTATCGCGCGAGCGGGGACGAGAAGGATTCGACCCGTGGGCGTGCCCGCGTCCTTCAGGACATGGTTCGCAGTAGCGCGACGGTCGCGGCAGGGTGGGCCTCGAAAGATGTCAAGGAATCGCTCGACCTGTGTCTGTCCTGCAAGGCCTGTTCAACCGACTGCCCCGTCGGGGTGGACATGGCGACCTACAAGTCGGAATTTCTCGATCATCACTACGCGGGGAAGTTGCGCCCGATGGCGCACTACTCACTGGGCTGGTTGCCACGCTGGTTGAAAGTGACGTCGATTGTGGCACCGGTACTCAACCGCGCAATGACTCCGCGAACCGGTATCATCGCGGCCAGAGTCGGCGGTCTCACGACCAAGCGATCGTTGCCGCGGTTCGCCTCTCGACGGGAACTACGCACGCAGACAGAGGGATCCGCGCCGGGAGGTGATGTCGTACTGCTCGTCGATTCCTTCACCAAGGGGTTTCGGCCGGAAATCGTCGGAGCTGCGGTTCGCGTTCTCGCCGAGGGCAACCGGACATCAGAGTGCAGGACCGACGTGTGCTGCGGGTTGACGTGGATTTCGACGGGGCAGCTGGCAACCGCCAAGAAGCAGTTGAGCAGAACCGTTGCCGCACTCGATGATGGCACCGATCGGCCGATCGTCGTAACCGAACCGAGCTGTGCGGCAACGCTCCGCAAGGATATGCCCGAACTCGTGGGCACCGAGGCGGCTCGACGGGTCGCCGCACGGGTGCAGAGCTTCGCCGGTGCGGTGATAGAGCAGGCCGCCGCGGGGTGGAGCCCGTCGGCCGACGTCCCCGAAGCAGTCACCGTGCAGACCCACTGCCACGAATACGCGGTGTTCGGCGAAGCCACGCAGCGAAAGGCGCTTGCTGCCGCGGGGATCGGCAGCGTCGACGAGGCGACCGGCTGCTGCGGGGTGGCAGGCAACTTCGGCTTCGAACCGGATCACTACGACATGAGCATGAAAGTCGCAGAACAGGCCCTGGCACCAGCGGTACGACGCGCTGATCCGACCAGGCCGATCCTGACCGACGGCTTCAGCTGTCACATGCAGGTGCGCCAACTGACCGGCAATCAGAGCGCGTCCGCCTCGATGCACCTCGCGCAACTCCTCGATCCCGCACCTTCGACACAGACCCCCAGGAAGGGGCATCAGCTATGACGTCCATGACGCGCCCGGCCATCACCTCGCCGACCCAGCTGTTCATCGGCGGGTCCTGGCGAACAGCGAACAGCAGGAGGAAGTTCGACGTCGTCGATCCTGCAACCGGCGAAGTGATCGCCGCGGTCGACGATGCCGACATCAGCGATGCCGAGGCTGCGATGGCGGCGGCCGTTGCAGCGCAGGAGTCCTGGGCGCAGACGGCGCCACGGGCGCGAAGCGAAATACTCTCTCGTGCATTCCATTTGATCATCGCCAGGACCGAGGAATTGGCTGCCATCATCACCGGCGAGATGGGCAAGCCGCTCGCCGACGCCCGAGGCGAGGTCGCGTACGGCGCAGAGTTCTTTCGATGGTTCTCCGAAGAGGCAGTCCGCATCTCGGGCGACCACACGCTGACCGGCGATGGAAACAACCGCATCATCGTCACCAGAGCCCCGGTCGGTCCCAGCATTCTGGTGACGCCGTGGAACTTTCCGCTGGCCATGGGCACCCGAAAGATCGGCCCCGCGCTTGCCGCAGGATGCACGGTGGTGTTCAAGCCGGCCGAACAGACTCCGCTGACTGCGCTAGCGCTGGCCGCCATCCTCGCCGAAGCAGGGGTTCCCGACGGCGTCGTCAACGTGGTCCCGACGACCGACGCCGCAGGAGTCGTCGGATCGTGGATGGCCAGCGGCTCGGCCCGGAAGATCAGCTTCACCGGCTCCACGGCCGTCGGGAAAATTTTGTTGGCGCAGGCAGCTCCGACCGTGATGCGGACGTCGCTGGAACTCGGCGGGAACGCCCCGTTCATCGTCGCCGAGGACGCTGATCTCGACCGGGCCATCGACGGTGCGATGGTGGCCAAGATGCGCAACATGGGCGAGGCCTGCACTGCAGCCAACAGGTTCTTCGTCCACCGATCGCTTGCCACGGACTTCGCTGCCAAGCTCGCTGCTCGCATGGGTGCCTTGACAGTCGGTGCCGGCAGTAGGGCGGGTGTGGAAGTGGGGCCGCTCATCGATCGCAGCGGCCGCGCCAAGGTGCAACGACTCGTCGACGATGCGCTCGCGCGCGGTGCTCGGGCGGTGGTGGGTGGGCAGGAAGATTCTGGGCCAGGCTATTTCTACCCTCCAACGGTGCTCGACGATGTCGACTCCCAGTCCGATCTCATGTCGACCGAGATCTTCGGACCCGTTGCCGCGATCGTTCCGTACGACACCGAGGACGAAGTGATCGCGCTTGCCAACGACACCGAATGGGGGCTTGTGGGTTACGTTTTCACGCAGGACATCGATCGCGCATTGCGTATGGGGGAGCGGCTCGAAGTGGGGATGGTCGGCATCAACACCGGTCTCGTATCGAACCCCGCTGCCCCGTTCGGCGGCGTCAAGCAGTCCGGACTCGGCCGTGAAGGCGGCAAAGTCGGTATCGACGAGTTCTTGGAATACAAATACTTCGTAATCCCGAGGTCCTAGCAGGAGGTTTTGCATATGTCAGGTTCCCGAAGACTGACCCCGATCGATGCCCGCAATACGTCGATGGTGATAGCCGATCAGATTCGCGATCGGATCATCGACGGATCCTACACACCGGGCGAGCAGATCAACGAAGCCAATGTTGCTGCCGAGCTAGGGATTTCGCGTGGTCCGGTTCGCGAAGCGCTCCAGCGGCTGAATCAGGAAGGCCTGTTGATCAGCTACCGAAATCGCGGTGTGTTCGTTGTCGAGCTCAGCGTCGACGACGTCGCCGAGATATACGAGGCCCGCGCGGCGATCGAAGTCGGTGCCGCATGGACGCTCGTCCACGGCGAGATCACCGTCCTGAAGGCGACGGCGGCTCAGTTGTCGGCAATCGTCGACCAGATGCAACCGTTCATCGACTCAGCGGATTGGTTCGGTCTGGCCGAGCGGGACCTGGCGTTCCACACGGCGATGGTTGCTGCGACGTCGAACAGTCGGATGTCGAGGATGTACGCCACATTGGCAGCGGAGGCGCGCATCTGTATGACCAACCTGGAGACGGCCTACTTCCGGCCCGAGGCGTTGGTCGAGGAGCATCAATTGTTGGTGGACCTACTCCTGGGTTCGGATTGGGCTGCACTCGAAGCCGGTCTGCACGAGCACATGGACACTGCGATTCAGGACCTGAGTCGGTCCATGCAGGCAGAGGCGGCCACTGATGGGCTCGGCGGCCGCGTCGGCGCCGCGGCCGACTGAGCTTGCGCGGGGTGGATTGCGTGCGACTGATCGAAACGAAGAAGTAACACGAGTTCTCTTGCAGCACCAGGACTCGTCCGCATAGCCTGATTGTTAACAATCTGCAAAATGCACGTGGGGTCTCAGTGCCTCCCGCGACGCCCCGAAAGGGGGTACGAGTGAACGAGTCCGGGCTCCCAGTCGAACCGATCAATCCAGTCGAACCAGCAGTCACATTCACCAGCGCTGTCGGTCCACGCCATGCTCCCGGGCTGGCGGAGTATGCAGACCTTCCCAACAGCACGCCGATCACGTTCACCGAAGACGAGTACTCCCATCGCCTGGCCACGGTGCGAGAGCGAATGGCCCGGCAGCATCTCACGGCGCTGATAGTCACGGACCCGTCCAATCTCTACTACCTGTTGGGTTACAACGCGCTCTCCTTCTACACACCGCAAGTTCTGTACGTGCCGCTCGAGGGAAATCTGTACTTCTTCGCCAGGGAGATGGATGCCAACGGCGCATTTCGTACCTCCTGGCTTCCTCGGGAGCAGACGTTCGGGTATCCGGAAACATTCGTGCAGCGCAAGGAGACACACCCGTTCGTGTGGGTTGCACAGAAGTTGCGTGAATTGGGAATGGTCAACAACTTCTCCCACGGCCTGGTGGGCTTGGAGATGGATTCCTACTACTTCAGCCCCAAAGCGTTCGAAGCCTTGGTGAAATCTCTGCCCGAGTATCAGTTCACCGACTCGTTCGAGTTGATCAATTGGGTTCGCGTGGTCAAGAGCTCGGCCGAGATCGAACTCATGCGGGGTGCCGCACAGGTGTGCGAGTCGGCGATGGGTGCGGCCTTCGAATCGATCGGCGTCGGACTGCGGCAGTGCGACGCGGCAGCGGCGATCATGAATGCCCAGATCAAGGGCACAGTCGACTTCGGTGGCGACCATCCCGCGATCGTGCCGATGCTGCCGACCGGGGCAGGGGCGGACACTCCTCACCTCACCTGGTCGGATCAGGTGTTCGTCGAAGGCGAGACCACGGTGGTCGAACTTGCCGGGGTGTTCCGGCGTTACCACATCCCGATGGCCCGAACGATTGTTCTGGGTAAGCCGAGCAAGCAACTGGACTACCTGGCCCATGCCACCGGTGAGGCGCTGAACGAGGTGCTCGACACCGTCCGCGCCGGTGCCAGTACGACCGAACTGGCTCAGGTATGGAACGTCAGTCTTGCCAAGCATGGACTGCACAAGCCGTCGCGCATCGGGTACTCGATCGGCATCGCCTACGCACCCGACTGGGGCGAGCGGACAGTGAGCATCAGAACCGACGACGACACGGTCCTGACCGAGAACATGACGTTCCACATCATCGGAGGAATGTGGATGGACGACTACGGATACGAAGTATCCGAGGCGGTTCGCGTGACCGAACGCGGCGTGGAGACATTTACCGATTACCCGCGGCAACTACTGACGAAGGAGTGAGACATGATCGCCACCACTATTCCGTGGGCCCTGCGCACCGACAAGCTGGTGGGATCGGTGATCGACTCGTCGACATCGCTTCTCGCTGCTCAAAAGCACGACATCGTTCGTTTCGCGATGGGCTCTCCTGCTACGGAAACCGTTCCAGCCGAGCTATTTTCCGAGATCGCCGCCACCGTCCTCACGGCCGACGCGATGGACTACGCGGCCACTGAGGGGGACCCGGGTTTGCTCGACGCGCTTCTGGGATATCTCGATTCGGTCGGTGAACCGTCCTCTGCCGAGCGCATCGTCATCACCTCCGGTGGCATGCAGGGCCTCGATCTCGCGTGCAAGTTGTTCGTCGATCCCGGCGACCTCGTGATCGTCGAAAGTCCCACGTACACCAACGGGACCGCTACCGTCCTGAGCTACGGTGGCGACGTGCTCGAAGCACCGATGGATGCCGACGGTCTCGTGGTGGAGGCGCTGCCCGATCTGGTCGAGGCCGCAGGCCGGCTGCCCAAGATAATCTACGTCATTCCGAACTTTCAAAACCCTTCGGGCACAACGATGTCACTGGCGCGAAGGAAACTACTGCTCGAATTGGCGCACGGGTGGGGCTCGGTGATTCTGGACGACGATCCGTACGGTCTGCTCCGATTCGAGGGTGACCACATCCCGAGCTTCCAATCTCTGAGCCCGAACGATCCACTCCTGTTCTCCGTGCGGACCTTCTCCAAGATGATCGCCCCCGGGCTTCGGGTCGGTTGGGTCGACGCGGCGCCCGAGGCGCGACAGCTGTTGATCAACGCCAAGCAGGCGATGGACACGTGCACCAACCTTCCGGGGC
The DNA here is from genome assembly GCF_002091955.1 of Rhodococcus sp. 1168. Taxonomy (GTDB): domain Bacteria; phylum Actinomycetota; class Actinomycetes; order Mycobacteriales; family Mycobacteriaceae; genus Rhodococcoides. The sequence continues at coordinate 103,573 of NZ_MKKY01000073.1, forward strand.
AACGAATGATCGCCGAATTCATCCGACGTGGACACCTCGCGACGCACCTGCGTTCGTTGAGTGCGGTGTATCGCCCACGCAAAATCGCCATGCAACGCAGTCTCGACAAGTACTTCGGCGATCGGATCTCGAGTACCGACCCGGAAGGCGGCTTCTTTCTCTGGGCGACACTGAGAGGCGACGCCGCAGCGCTGTCCACGCAGGCGCTGTTCGAAGTCGCTCTTGCCGAAGGCGTTGCCTACATACCCGGCCCGGCGTTGTCGGTCGGCGGCAAATTCGAAGATTCCCTGCGGCTGTGCTTTGCATCCTCCTCGCCCGAGCGTATCGACGAGGGCGTCAAGCGGTTGGCAGCGGCAGTGGACAAATCCCTCTCGATTCGATCCCTCGATTCCGCGCCGCGGAACGCACATGCCATTCGACGAAATGCCGATTCCACTCGATGACGGGGAGATCGAACAGTCAAGCCGAACTGGAGGCTCGGGTACTGGCTGCGATCGACGAAGGTGAGCTGGTGGCGCTGGGGTCGGCGCTGATCGATGCGGGGGGAGAAAACCCCGGTGGTACCGAGGAATCCGTAGCCAGAGTGCTGGTTGACACCTGTCGCCGGCTTGGGTTCGACATCGAGATCGACGACGTTGCACCGGGACGGCCGAACGTCGTGGTGTCGGTCGGGGGAAGCGAAGAACCTGGTGTGTTGTTTCTCGGGCACTCCGATGTCGTACCGGCGGGAGGCGGATGGTCGAGAGATCCCTTCGCGGCCACAGTGCGCGACGGGCGACTGTACGGACGGGGCGCATGCGATATGAAGGGGGGACTGGCGGCCGTCGTAGTCGCTATGTCCGCCCTGAAGCGTTGCGGTGCAGTAGGTTCAGCACCCGTGTCGTTGGCGTGTCTGGTCGACGAGGAAGATACCGGACTGGGGATTCGATCCTTTGTGCGAACAACCATGCGCCGTAGCTATTCTCGGTGTATTGTCGCCGAACCTACGGATCTGATGACCATCGTCGGGTGTCGGGGTGCGGCGAATCTCGAGATCACCGTTCGGGGTCGTTCGGCTCACGCGGGGCGGCCGTCCAACGGGCGTAACGCAATCTCGGCGGCCGCGCGGATCATCGTGGTCATCGATTCGATGGGCGAGGAGTTACGCGCCGACGCCCATCCGGTGCTGGGAGCGGCAACGTTCAACGTAGGAACTGTCTCCGGCGGAACCGGTACCTCGATGGTTGCCGACTGTGCTGTGATCACGGTGGACCGGCGGTTGCTGCCAGGAGAAGACGCCCATGTCGTGGCAGCACAGCTGCATCGACGTATTCTCGCCGCCGGGATCATCGGCGACGGGATCGAAGTAGCAGTGGACGTCTCGATGGAGATGCCAGGCTTTCTCACCAGCACGGACTCCGACATCGTTCAATCGGCTGTCACTGCAGTGGCCGATTCCGCCGGTCATCACGGCACCGATATCTGGACTGCGTCGTGCGACGGCGGTTTCATTGTGCGAGACATGGGTATTCCCGCCATCGTGCTGGGTCCGGGTGAGATCGAATTGCAGGCCCACCAGCCCGACGAGTCCGTGTCGGTGCGCCAATTGTGTGACAGCGCAGCGGCGTATGCACTGATTGCGTGCAGAAGTGTGGCGTTACCAGGTGTTATGGCGGCAACGTAGGGGTTGTAAGAAACCGAGACTTACGCGCAAGTAACGTGAATCGCTGCACAGGACCAACCCGACGCTCCATTTGTTCACAAAGCGAGAGGTATTGGACAGTGACACAGTCACCCAAAAGCCCGACTGTAGATGCAGTTGGTCACCCGATCACCGGGTATCCGCCGAACACCAAGGAACTGACCCCGAAAGAAACCAAGACTCTCCACCTCGCCATCGGTGGTTCTGCCCTGGGCAACGCCGTCGAGTGGTTCGACTACGCCGTGTACGGCTACCTGGCGGTGTACATCGCTGCGAATTTCTTCCCATCCGAGGATGGGGGAGCGAGCCTGCTGTCGACATTCGCAGTTCTGGCGGCATCGTTCATCATTCGGCCGATCGGTGGGGTCGTACTCGGACCTCTAGGTGACCGAATCGGTCGTCAAAAGGTGCTCGTCCTGACCGTGACGATGATGTCCCTGGCGACCGCGGCTATCGGCATACTGCCGACCTTCGACAGCATCGGGATCTTCGCTCCGATTCTTTTGTTGGTATGCCGCCTGGTGCAGGGATTCTCGACCGGCGGTGAGTACGGTGGTGCGGCTGTCTTCATGGCGGAGTATGCGCCCGACAAGCGTCGCGGTTTCTTCGGCTCGTTTCTCGAATTCGGTACGCTGGCAGGCACTGTCGCAGGCGCGACGCTGTGCACCCTGCTGAACCTCGGGCTCGGAGACGACACCATGGAGGCCTGGGGTTGGCGTATACCGTTCTTGCTGACTCTTCCTCTCGGCATGGTCGCGCTGTGGTTGCGTACCCGACTCGAAGATTCACCGGTATTCGCCGAGGCCAAGGCCGACGGCGAGACCATCTCGGAAGGCTCGCAGGGCGGAGCGATCGCCTCGCTGAAGTCCACGATGACCTACTGGCAACGGATCCTCATCCTCATGGGTTTCGTGCTGCTACTCAATATTGCGTACTACACGGTGCTCACCTTCCTGCCGTCCTACCTCAGCGACACGTTGGGGCACAGCACCACACAGTCGAATTTCACGCTTGTCGTCATCATGCTGATCTTGATGGCCATCATCAATCCGATCGGTGCTTTGTCCGATCGGGTCGGTCGAAAGCCGCTGTTGCTCACTGCTTGTGCTGGCTATTTCGTGTTCAGTGTTCCGCTGTTTCTGCTGATCATCAATACCGGCATCGTCGGACAGACCGTGGGTCTGCTCGGGCTCGGAATTCTTCTCGTGATCATGTTGTCTTGCGTATCCTCGACGTTGCCGGCGCTTTTTCCGACACAGGTTCGCTACGGCGCCTTTGCAATCGGCTACAACGTGTCCACTTCACTCTTCGGTGGTACAGCTCCACTCATTCTGACATTCCTCATCGACCGGACCGGATCGAACCTGATCCCGGGCTGGTACATGATGCTGGCCGCGGCTATCGCATTCGTGCCGATTCTTCTGATGCCGGAGACGGCTGGGCGTTCGCTTCGCGGAAATCAGCGTCCCGGTGACAACGACGCCGAGCTGGCCGCTCAGGGCATCGAACTGGTTGGATACAAATCGAAATGACAACCCGGCCCGTCGTCGTGATATTTCACGCCGATAATGTCCCCGAAGGCCTCGAGTCAGTAGCCGCTGTGGCCGACCTGCGCTACGCCACAGTGGACTCCCTAGGTGATGCGGTGTCCGGGGCGGACGTTCTGTTGCTGTGGGATTTTTTCTCGCCCGCCGTGCGGCAAGTGTGGGATCGGTTCGACAATCTGAAGTGGATCCACATAGCTGCCGCGGGCGTCGATTCCCTGATGTTCGACGATCTCGTGGCTTCGGATGTGGTGGTGACGAATTCGCGAGGAGTATTCGATCGCCCGATAGCGGAGTTCGTGCTCGCCCACATTCTGGGTTTTGCCAAGCATTCGTCCGAATCAGCCGAGCTGCAGCGACAGCGAGTCTGGAAGCATCGTGAGACCGAGCGCATCGATACTGCACACGCAATGATCGTCGGTACCGGTGCAATCGGGCGTGAAATTGCTCGGTTGTTGTCGGCGGTAGGTATGACGGTGTCGGGCGTGGGTAGAACGGCACGGGCAGGAGATGTCGATTTCGGCGTCGTTCACGCCAGTTTCGACCTCGCCGACGTCGTGCACGACGTCGACTATCTCGTTCTGGTCGCCCCGCTGACCGAGGCAACCAGAGGACTCGTCGACGCGAGCGTTCTGGCTGCAGCGAAGCCGGGTGTGCGTGTTATCAACGTCGGTAGGGGCGAATTGCTCGACACCGATGCGCTGGTGAACTACATGCGTAGCGGACACGTGGCCGGTGCAGCGCTCGACGTCTTCGACAGCGAACCACTGTCGCCGGACGATCCCCTTTGGACCACCGCGAACCTTGTTGTGACGCCGCACATGAGCGGTGATGCCACTGGGTGGCGGAGGCAACTGGCCGAAGTCTTCGTGTCCAACTTTCACCGATATGCGCACGCGGAGGAACTTCGGAACGTCGTCGACAAGAAGTTGGGGTTCGTTCCGTAGCGTCACGCTGAGGATCCTCGTTTCACGGGCACCGCATCTTGATGGAAGAAGCCGCTGGCTACTGTGTAGGGCATGACGGTCACACCTGTTTCGGCGAACGCGACCATCGGTGAACTCGATACGCGTGAGCAGGTCCACGCCGCGGCCCGACGCGCCCGCGTGGCATCGAGGACATTGGCGCTGATGACGACCGCAGCCAAGGACGCTGCGCTGCTTGCCGCAGCGGATGCCCTGCTGGCTGCAGTCCCCGAGGTGCTGGCCGCGAATGCTGCCGATGTCGACGCCGCGCGCGCCGCCGGAACAGACGAAGGACTGCTCGACCGACTTCGACTCACCGACGCACGTATCGACGGGATCGCTGCCGGACTACGGAAGGTCGCAGGGCTGCCGGACCCCATCGGCGGCGTCGTACGTGGTTCGACCTTGCCCAACGGACTCGAGATTCGCCAGGTACGGGTACCCCTCGGCGTCGTCGGAATGGTCTACGAGGCCCGCCCCAACGTCACGGTCGATGCGTTTGGACTTGCCTTCAAATCAGGAAATGCGGCGCTGCTGCGGGGATCTTCGTCTGCCGCCCGTTCCAATGCCGCACTGGTCCAGGTGTTGCAGAATTCGCTGGCAGTAAGCGGTCTTCCTGTCGACGCAGTGCAACTGCTTCCCAGCGCGGATCGCTCCTCCGTCACACATTTGATCCAGGCGCGAGGGCTGGTCGATGTCGTGATCCCGCGCGGGGGTGCAGGTCTGATCTCGGCTGTCGTGCGAGATGCAACGGTGCCGACGATCGAGACCGGAGTGGGTAACTGCCACATCTACATCCACTCCGCGGCCGACCTTCTCATGGCCGAGAAGATCGTTCTCAATTCGAAAACTCGACGCGTCAGCGTCTGCAATGCAGCAGAGACGATCCTGGTCGATGCGGCAATCGCCGAGACCGCCGTTCCACAGCTCCTACAGGCTTTCCAGAGCCATAGCGTCGTCGTGCACGGCGACCGACCCGGACTCGTGCCTGCCACCGAAAAGGACTGGTCCGAGGAATATCTGTCCCTCGACGTCGCACTCAAGGTCGTCGACGGTATCGACGAGGCCATCGCGCACATCGACGAATACGGCACCGGACACACCGAAGCAATCGTGACCGCAGACCTCAGCGCGGCCCGAGAGTTCACCACCCGGGTCGATGCCGCAGCCGTGATGGTCAACGCGTCGACAGCATTCACCGACGGAGAGCAGTTCGGGTTCGGCGCAGAAATCGGAATCTCGACGCAGAAACTGCACGCTCGCGGGCCCATGGGCCTGCCGGAACTGACCTCCACCAAATGGACCGTCTGGGGCGAAGGACATACCCGCGCGGTCTGAGAAGAAGCAGAAGGAGCAGACGTGGATCGAGCACTACCGACGTCGCCGCCGCTGTTCGCAAGCGTCGACGACGTCGTCACCCGGCTCGGCGAGACCGGCTATCTGGCGAACAAAGCCACAGCAACATCGGTGTTCCTTGCCGATCGACTGGACAAGCCACTTCTGATCGAAGGCCCGGCAGGAGTCGGGAAAACCGAACTTGCCCGTGCCGTCGCTCAATCGACCGGCGCCGAACTGATTCGACTGCAGTGCTACGAAGGTGTCGACGAGGCACGAGCGCTGTACGAGTGGAATCACGCCAAGCAGATATTGCGCATTCAGTCGAGCTCGGCCGGGCATCAGGATTGGGACGAGACGAAGCTGGACGTCTTTTCCGAAGAGTTCCTGCTGGCTCGGCCATTGCTGCAGGCCATTCGACGCGCGGATCCGACCGTTTTGCTCATCGACGAGACGGACAAGGCGGACGTCGAGATCGAGGGTTTGCTGCTCGAGGTACTCAGCGATTTCGCTGTGACCATTCCCGAATTGGGGACCATCACTGCAACGCGGAAGCCGTTCGTCATCCTGACATCGAACGCAACACGTGAGTTGTCGGAGGCGCTCAAGCGGCGCTGCCTGTACCTGCATCTCGACTTCCCCGACGCCGATCTGGAACTGCGGATCCTCGCCAGTCGAGTGCCGGAGCTTCCGGAAGCGATTGCCGAACAGATGGTGCGCACAATCGGAGTGTTGCGCGCGATGCAACTCAAAAAGCTTCCATCGGTGGCCGAAACCATCGATTGGGGTCGCACGGTCCTCGCACTCGGCATGGACACCCTCGACGACGACGCGGTCCGAGCCACCCTCGGCGTCGTTCTCAAACACCAATCCGACCAGATCAAAGCTGCGGCCGAGCTTCGGCTGAACTGACATGCAGTCACCTCCGCACGGTCTGCCTGGACACCTCGTGGATTTCGTTACCGCGTTGCGTAAACGTGGGATCGCGGTCGGGCCGTCCGAAACCATCGACGCAGGTCGAGTGCTCTCGGTGCTCGATATTCTGGACCGCGAAGCGCTCCGCGAGGGTCTTGCATGCTCACTCCTTCGTCGGCCCACGCATCGTGACACGTTCGACGCTCTTTTCGACCTGTGGTTTCCAGCGGCGTCAGGGCAACGCGACTCGGGGAAGATCGACACTGCCCTTCCGCGCACGACCGACGGCGAAGTCGACATCACTGCACTGCGCGAACTCATCACCGAACTGCTCGTCGACGGCAGCCCGGAGGCGGTGAGCCTCACCGAAATGCTCGCCGCACAGATGGTCGAGGAGCTCGGGCAGTACACCTCGACGAACGGGCCGTCGTTCTCTGCGTATCAAGCGCTACGCGACGTCGCACCCGATACGTTGCTGAGCAAAATTCTCGAAGGTCTTCTCGGTAACGCGGAGACCGGTTCGGACCGGTCCTCGTCGCCGTACGAGGACGAGGTCGCCAAGCGCACCGCTGCAGCGCGCATCGCCGACCTTCGCAAGATGATCGACAACGAAACCCGGCGTCGCGCAGCGGAGCAACTCGGACGCGAGCGAGTAGCAAGTTACGGCGTTCCCAAGTTGGCTGAGGAAGTCGACTTTCTACGTGCGTCCGACACCGAAATGGTGGCACTGAAACGCAGCGTCACACCGCTTGCCAGGCTTCTTGCCAGCAGGCTCGCCGCGCGACGCAGCCGAAGCCGCGCCGGCTCCATCGACCTGCGTCGGACCCTGCGTAAATCCATGTCCACCGGCGGCGTACCGATCGATCTCGTGCAGCGCAAGCCCCGTCGCGCCAGGCCAGAACTGGTGGTGATGTGCGACGTGTCGGGCTCGGTTGCCGGCTTCAGCCATTTCACGTTGTTGTTGGTGCATGCCCTCCGCGAGCAGTTTTCGAAGGTCCGCATCTTCGCTTTCATCGATTCCACCGACGAGGTGACACAGTTCTTCGATTCCAGTGCCGATCTGGGCGCTGCGATGTCGAGGATCATCCGCGAGTCCGATCTGATCACCTTCGACGGGCACTCGGACTACGGAAATGCGTTCCAGACCTTCGACGACAGATTCGCCCAATCCGTCACCTCCAGGACCTCGGTGCTGATACTCGGTGATGCCCGGACGAACTACCGTGATCCGAAGGTCGCCGCCCTGGCCCACACGGTGTCGGTTGCCAAGCACGCCTATTGGCTCAACCCGGAGCCGATCGGGCAATGGGGGTCCGGCGACTCTGCCGCCGATGTCTATCGCGAGGTCATCAACATGTACGAATGCCGCTCGGCGCAACAGCTGGCCGACATCGTGTCGAGACTGCTGCCTGTGTGATCTTCGAGCTCACCGGGACCTCCGGACGGTGTCTGGCCGACGACGCATTGCCGGGGCGAAGTAAGCTCGACAATCGTGCAGCAACCATCTCCGGCCGTGGCCACCGAATCGGCAGCGCGCCGAAAGCTGGGCGTGATGGGTGGAACCTTCGATCCGATCCACCACGGGCACCTCGTGGCGGCCAGCGAAGTTGCGAATACGTTCGATCTCGACGAGGTCATCTTCGTTCCGACCGGTGTGCCGTGGCAGAAAGAAGGCAAGCTTGTCAGTCCGGCCGAGGACCGGTACCTGATGACAGTGATCGCTACCGCCTCCAACCCGCGGTTTTCGGTCAGCCGAGTCGATGTCGATCGCGAAAAGCTCACCTACACCGTCGACACCCTGCGTGACCTTCGTGCGCAGCATCCCACTGCGGAGCTGTACTTCATCACCGGAGCCGACGCGCTGGAGAGTATCCTCACCTGGCAGAACTGGGAGGAACTCTTCGAACTGGCGAAATTCGTCGGCGTCTCGCGACCGGGGTTCGAATTGGGTGTCGAGCACCTGGCGGATCACCTGCAAGACTTGTCACCGGATGCGCTTACGCTCATCGAGATCCCTGCACTGGCAATCTCCTCTACCGAGTGCAGGCTCCGGGCAAGCGAGAATCGCCCGGTCTGGTACCTCGTACCCGACGGCGTGGTGCAGTACATCTCGAAGAGAAACCTATACCGACCCAGGGGCGCACAGCGTCTCGACGGCTCCGTCACCATGTCGGAGCCTGCGCCACAAAAACAGCAACCGGCCGAGTCCGTCACCAGCGCAGTGACCGAGGACTCGAGCCTGAACAGTGGGAGAGAAGTCAAGTGACTGCAACAAACGAGGCCGTCGCAATGGCGCGAATTGCGGCACTCGCAGCCGACGACAAGCTCGCAACGAACGTGGTTGTCTTGGATGTATCGGATCAATTGTTCATTACCGATTGCTTCGTGATTGCCTCGGCATCGAACGAGCGACAGGTCAACGCGATCGTGGAGAGCGTCGAAGACACTCTGCGTGAATCCGGTTTCAAACCGGTGCGCAAGGAAGGCACCCGCGAGGGTCGATGGGCACTGCTCGACTACGTGGACGTCGTCGTCCATGTCCAGCACGAGGACGAGCGCAACTTCTACGCCCTCGAGCGTTTGTGGAAGGACTGCCCGACTGTGGAGGTTCCGGGGCTCGGCGAGCGCGCTGAACCGGAAACGGAGCAGTGAGCGCTGCCGTCAAGCGGCATTTGATCCTGCTGCGCCACGGTCAGACCGAATACAACGCGACGAGCAGGATGCAAGGCCAGCTCGATACCGATCTGTCCGAGCTGGGGCGGACCCAGGCCAAAACTGCGGCAGCGGAACTGGCGATGCGTTCGCCGCTGCGCGTGGTCTCCTCGGACCTTGCTCGCGCGTTCGACACCGCCGTCGCGCTCGGGGAAGCTTCGGGCCTGCCGGTCTCGACCGACGCGCGGTTGCGTGAGACGCACCTGGGTCAGTGGCAGGGGCTCACGCACCTCGATGTCGATGCGCAAGCACCGGGAGCGCGTTCGAAGTGGCGCGCCGATGCGTCGATTACTCCACCGGGGGGTGAAAGCCGTATCGACGTGGCCCGCCGCAGTGTGCCCGTCGTCGAAGAACTTCTGGCGCAGCTACCCGAGTGGGGGGCCGACGGCTCCGATCGGCCTGTCGTGCTCGTTGCGCACGGCGGATTGATCGCCGCTCTCACCGCGTCGCTACTCGACCTGCCGGTCGATCGGTGGCCGGTTCTCGGTGGTCTCTCCAACACGAGTTGGGTACAGCTGAGCAGTCACGGAGAGGGCGAAGCCCTCGGTTGGCGCTTGGATGTCTGGAATGCATCGGCGCGAGTGGCCAGTGACATCCTCTGACGACTACGCCCCGCCTGCGGCTGAGAAAGATGCTCCGCCGGTACTGCTGGTGCTTGCCGATTCGCTCAGCTATTTCGGGCCCAAAGGTGGTCTGCCGGTAGACGATCCGAGAATTTGGCCGAACCTTGTCGCGGCCGAGCTCGGATGGCGGGTCGAGTTGGTTGCCCGAATCGGCTGGACCAGTCGTGACGTGTGGTGGGCTCTGACCCAGGATCCGCGGGTCTGGGCTGCCATCCCGAAAGCGGGTGCAGTCGTTTTCGGTGTGGGCGGAATGGATTCTCTGCCGTCACCGTTGCCGACGGCACTACGTGAGCAAATTCGTTACGTCCGCCCACCTGCGCTGCGGAGGGTAGTTCGAGCGGGATATCAGTGGGTACAACCGCGATTCGCACATCTGCGTTGGCCGGTAGCGCTGCCACCGAAGCTGAGTGTCGATTATCTCGAGCAGGCACGCGCGGCTTTGGCATACGTTCGGCCGGAGCTTCCCGTCATCGGCACACTGCCCTCCGTGCATCGCAGCGACGCATACGGCAAGGTCCATGCCGGTCGACCAGCAGCCGAGCGCGCACTAAGAACCTGGAGTGAGAGCACAGGCGTCCCCTTGGTCGACCTTGCCGAAGCAGTCCGCGAGAACATCTACTCCGACAATGCCAACCCGGACGGGATCCACTGGGGCTGGGACGCCCACGTCGCCGTAGCCGAAGCGATGCTGGTCGAACTTCGCAAGACCCAGGCAACCGCGCCATGACCATCGCGGTAGTGACCGATTCTTCGGCGTGCCTCGAACCTGGTGTCGCGCGCAGCGCGGGTATCACGATCGCACCACTGCACGTATTCGTCGGCGGCGTCGATCTCCGTGAAAGTGTCGACGACATTCCCACGGACTTTGCCGCGGGCGGGCCGGTGACCACCGCAGGCTGCTCGCCTGGCGAGCTGGTCGAACTCTACGGCGCGGCACTCGAGCGAAGTGGCGGTGCAGGAGTAGTGGCCGTTCATATCTCGAGTGGACTGTCGAGCACCTGGGATGGGGCGCGGCAAGCCGCCGCTGAACTGGGCGATCGCGTCCGCGTCGTGGATTCGTCTGCTGTGGCCATGGGACTTGGTTATGCCGCGCTTTCGGCCGCGCGTGTTGCTGCTGGCGGCGGCACTCTCGATTCGGTCTATGCAGAAGCAGCGGCGGTGTCGGCCCGGACGCGATGCTTCATCGTGGTCGATCGGCTCGATCATTTGCGCCGCGGCGGGCGGATCGGCGCAGCGGCAGCGTTGTTGGGAACGGCACTTGCCATGAAGCCTGTGCTCCACCTCGCGGACGGAAAGCTCGTGTTGAAAGAGAAAACTCGCACCTCGACGAAGGCACTCGGCAAGCTCGTCGAAGCGGTTGCCGCAGTATCGGGTGAGACGGGTGTTGCACTCACGGTTCACCACATGCAGTGCGAGGCCCGCGCGGCGACTGTCGCTTCGATGCTCGCCGACCGCATCCCGCAGATCGACACGCTGGAAACGTTGCCGTTCGGAGCAGTTGTGGGTGCTCACGTGGGTCCAGGCGCAGTGGGCGTCGCGGTGTGTCCCCAGGGGTGATCACCGTCCTGTCGCACGAAATTTGCGGTTGCGCGAGGGGTGTTGTCCACAGGCGAGGCCTTGTTCCACAGGGCAATCGGTGACCACGCAATTCTGTGCCGAAGTGATGTCGCCATCGTTAGTGTCCGTGACATGGCAAGACCCGAAGAGCGACTGCGATCACTGGCTGGTTCGGGTAGCGATCTCGATTCCGACGAGGGGATCGATGATGCTCCGACACAGCATAATTGGCTCGATGTAGAAGAAGGGCGCACGACGGCACTCTCGCCGTATCTTCCGGAGCGTTGGCGAGGTGCCAGGTTCGATCCGGGACGAAAAGGCATGTTCGCATTGTGCGGAGTCGGTCTCCTCGTCGTTCTTGTGGCCGGCTACGGATTTCTTCGCGATTCGGCGGAAGTCGTTCCGGTACCACCGCTTCCGGTGGTCACGCGCGAGTCGGGGGCTGCTGCGACACCGCCGAAGCCCGGGCGCCCCACCGAAGGATCGGAACCGGTTCCTGCGGCAGACGTCGTAGTCAGTGTGGTCGGTCTTGTGTCGTCTCCCGGCTTGATCCATCTGCCGCCCGGCTCACGGGTGGCAGATGCGTTGGCCGCGGCGGGAAGTCCGCTCGACGGAGCTGACGTCATGGCGCTGAACCTGGCGGCGAAGGTCAGCGACGGAGATCAAATCGTAGTGGGGTTCATTCCGCCCGATCCGCGGCCTCTGGTGAGCGGAACTGTGTCCGCTGCGTCGGGAACCTCGGGCGCCCAGGCAAGTTCGAATGCAGCGGAGAAGTCGGGGCCGGCCGGAGCGCAAGTGTCCGGTAGCTCCAGTGGCGGCACGGTGAATCTGAATACCGCCACGGTTGCCGAGCTGGATGCCCTCTCGGGGGTAGGCCCGGTGACCGCTGCGAACATTGTCTCGTGGCGTGAGGTGAACGGGCCGTTCACCGATGTCGCTCAACTCGGTGAGGTCGACGGTATCGGCCCCGTTCGTCTCGAGAAGCTCCGGAGTCAGGTGTTCGTGTGACGGAGCCGGAGATCCGTCCCTACGATTTTCGGCTGGTTCCGTCGACTCTGCTGTGTTGGGCTGCGATGGTGTTCGGAGTGTTGGCCGGTGCTGCAGCGGTAACAATTCTTGCCGCTGCGCTCGGTGTTGCCGCCGCAGTGCTCGGTGTAGCCGGCACTGCACGGGTCTTGGAACAGTCCGGCTCGGTTCGGCGAGTGGTGCCAGGTGTGGTGGCGATGCTCGCTCTGGGAGCGTGCTTCGCTGCAGCGGCCGCGATTCACGTCGGAGTGTTCGAGACAAGCCCGGTGGGTCGAGCCGCGGAACGGCAGGCTTGGGTCAGCGCCGCCGTGACCGTGCGTGAAGATCCGCGGTCGTCGCGGTCCGCTGGGCCCGAGACCGTGACGGTCCGAGGCGAGCTGAGGCAGGTGGATATTGCCGGCGCACCACACCGTGTCGGTGGACGAATATTGGTCATCGCACCTGCCGACGGTTGGGACGACCTGGTACCAGGCCAAGAGGTGACGCTGCGCGGGCAGCTGTCCGTACCGGACCGTGCGGACCTCACCGTGGCCGTGGTGCGAGTCGACGGACCGCCGACCTCGGTCTCGAAACCCGGATTCCTCGCGGCGGCCGCTGGACATGTTCGATCGAATCTCGCCCTCGTAGCGTCGACGTCGTTGCCACCGGACCGGGGCGGTCTCTTACCGGGGCTGGTGGTCGGCGACGTGTCCGCGCTGCCGGAAGAGATAGCGAACAATTTCCGGGCTGCTGGTCTGACTCATCTGACGGCGGTCTCCGGCGCGAACTTCTCGATTCTGCTCGGTGCTGTCCTTCTGCTCGCTCGGGGGATCGGAACGGGCCCGCGCACAACGGCTTTGGTGTGCGCTCTCGTTCTGCTCATCTTCGTGGTGATCGCGCGTCCGTCTCCGAGTGTCCTGCGGGCGGCAGTAATGGGAAGTATCGGACTGCTGGGACTTGTCACCGGACGCAGGCGTCAAGCGGTTCCAGCTTTGTGTACCGCGGTACTCGGACTGATCGCCTGGTGGCCGAACCTTGCCGTGGATTTCGGATTCGCGCTGTCGGTATCGGCGACGGCAGGTTTGGTCGTCTTGGCGCCGGTGTGGGTGGATTGGCTGCGCAGACATGGATGGGGGAGAGCGAGCGCCGAAATCGTGGCAGTGGCGGCCGCCGCCCACGCGGTGACGGCGCCAGTGGTGGCAGCGATGTCGGGCACCTTCTCGGCGGTCGGTGTGGTGGCGAACGTAGCCGTTGCTCCACTCGTGGCGCCGATCACGGTGATCGGTGCGATCGTGGCCGTCGTAGCGAGCTTCGCCACCGGTGTGGCATCGCTGATCGTGTTGGTGGCATCAGCGCCACTGTGGTGGTTGATCTCCGTCGCGCAGTGGGCAGCGTCGGTGCCCGGGGCCGGGTTCGAGATCACCAGTGGTGTTCCCGGCGCCGCAGCGGTGGTCGGTGCGCTCACCGTCCTGATACTTGCACTGCGCTTTCAGCTGGCCCGCTGGATCCTCGGCGGTCTCGGCGTAGTCCTCGTGTTGTTCTGGCTCACGGGACTTCGGTCGTGAGAGGTGCGTGGAGTTCGGAAAAGGTCGGACCGGCATGGCACGATCGCACATGTGAATGCGAATACTCCACCTGCAGCCCTCCATCTCGTCCTCGGCGACGAGGAGTTGCTGATGGACCGCGCAGTGGCGTCGATCGTCGGGCAGATCCGATCGACTCAACAACCCGGTGAGGATCTTCCCGTCACGAAGCTTCGTGCCGGCGACGCCAGCGCCCCGGAATTGGCCGAGCTGCTGAGCCCGTCACTCTTCGCCGAGGATCGAGTAGTGGTGCTCGAGGCCGCCGCCGAAGCAGGCAAGGACGCAATGGCCATCGTGGTCGATGCGGCAGCGGATCCGCCGGCCGGCGCGGTGCTGATCGTCATGCACTCCGGCGGTGGCCGCGCAAAGGCTCTGGTCGGATCGCTGCAGAAGAGCGGTGCCGTGACCCACGAGTGCATGAAGCTGACCAAGGCGTCCGAGCGAGTGGACTTCGTCAAACGCGAGTTCACCGCCGCACAGGTCCGGGTCAGTGGTGACGTGGTCGATGCAATCGTCGAGTCGGTCGGTTCCGAGCTCCGCGAACTAGCCGCGGCATGTTCGCAGTTGATTGCCGACACCGGTGGCAAGGTCGATGTCGCCGCTGTACGTCGGTATTACTCCGGCAAAGCAGAAGTGTCCGGCTTCGACGTCGCGGACAAGGCAGTAGCGGGGGACCGTCCCGGCGCACTGGAGGCCTTGCGATGGGCCCAACACCGGGGTGTGCCGCACGTGCTTCTCGCCGATGCGTTGGCAGATGCCGTGCGCACCATTGCGCTGGTGGGGTCAGCAGGACGCGGAGATCCGTTCCGGATGGCAGGAGAGCTGGGCATGCCGCCTTGGAAGATCAAGAAGGCCCAAGGTCAGGCCCGCACCTGGAACGGTCGATCGATCGCAGAAGCCTTGCAGATCGTGGCGCAGTTGAATGCCGACGTGAAGGGGCAGGCCGCCGACTTCGACTACGCCGTCGAACATGCAGTGTCAGTGGTGGCGGAGTTGGGCAGTCGGTAACGCAGTCCTGCTCCGCACCCGAGTGGCGACGCAAAAGAACCCGCTCGGCGATCCGAGCGGGTTCTTTCGATACGAGAAGATCAGAGCTTGTTGACCGCGAGAGCCAGTGCCGACTTCTTGTTGGCCGCCTGGTTTTTGTGGATGACGCCCTTGCTTGCTGCCTTGTCGAGCTGGCGAGCTGCAGTGAGGAGCAATGCCGAGGCCTTGTCCTTGTCGCCGGTCGAAGTGGCATCACGGAAGGAACGGATGACCGTCCGCAGCGAAGACTTCACCGACTGGTTGCGCAGTCGCTGGCGCTCGTTGGTGAGAATCCGCTTCTTCTGGGACTTGATGTTTGCCACGCGTAAATCCTTCTGTCTTCGTCGGTATTCCGGTCAGGGCGATCCATGCTGAAATGCCCGAAGTATGCTGCCGAGCTGTTGAGCCCTGCGCCGAAGATCGAGAATACCAGCACCGGCAGTCATAACCGAAATCGGCCACGCTCGCGGCATGGATGCCGAGGGTGGAGGCTGGAAGACCGATCCCGTCGGAGGGTCGATCGGACTCTTCCGGCAGTGCCGACCCCAATACCTAAAGGTGTGGTGGAGGTCATGCAATTGGCGTAACCTACTGCTCGACAGGATGTGGTCGTGAATCCCTTTCAACAAGGTGGTGGCATGTCGACAGCACAGGAGTATGCGGAACCGGAAGTAATCTCCGACACGAAAAAGTATGTCGCAGAGGCGATCGGCACTTTCGTGCTCGTATTCACCGCCGTCGGGACGGCAGTGTTCGCGGGGGACAAGGTCGGAAACCTAGGTGTTGCACTCGCTTTCGGTCTCACTCTGCTGTTCCTCGTCTATGCGATCGGCCCGATCTCCGGTTGCCACGTCAATCCCGCTGTCACCATGGGGCAGTTGTTACTCGGGCGGTTGTCGATCGCCAAGGCGGGGCTCTACGTTCTCTCTCAAGTAATAGGCGGACTCATTGCCGGCGCAACTCTGTTCGCAGTTGCGAACAGCCTCCCGGCGTACGACCGAAAAGTGGACGGCCTCGGTGCAAACGGTTGGGGTGCGCACAGCCCCTCCGCCGTCAAGGGCCCGCTCGGGGGTGTGCTGGAGAACGGTTACGGCATCGGTGCCGCGATCGTCATCGAGGTGTTGCTGACCGCGCTGCTCGTTTTCGTGGTGTTGGCGTCGACCGATCAGATCTCCGACGTGCCGCTTGCGGGGGTATCGATCGGATTCACCCTCACCGTCATTCACCTGGTTGCCATCCCGATCGACAACACGTCGGTGAATCCCGCTCGGAGCCTCGCCGTCGCGGCGTGGCAACCCGGTGCGCTTTCACAGGTCTGGCTTTTCATCGTGTTCCCGCTGGTAGGCGGAGCATTGGGTGCCCTCATCTACCGCGGCGTATTCGGTCGGTACAACCGTCTCGATTCCTGAATCAGGTCCAGCTGAAGTCACGGCGCAAACGTGATGCCACCAAGTCGAATTTCGACTTGAGCAGCACCGCACCCTCGCGTCGGATCCCAGATTCGGGGACGTCGAGGACCCGATCGAGTCGAATCCAACTAGGCCGCCCCTCGCTGTCCCAGGAGCCCGAACCGATGGCGACCCAGTCTCGTTCACCATCGCGCTTGCTCTGACTCGACAGCATCAAACCGAGCAGGACGTCGCCGTCGCGTCCGACCACGAGGACGGGCCTGTCCTTGCCCTGATTCGCATCTTCTTCGTAGGTGACCCAGGTCCACACAATTTCACCGGGATCGGCCTTCCCATCTAGATCGGGGGAGTATTCGACCCGGCGTGCGCGATGTGCGGTCGGCACGGTGTGCGAGGCGACCGGACGCCCTTGATCGACGGTCGGACCGGAAGAGCCTCTGCTCGACAGGGCATCCATGCCCTTCTGAAGGGCGCCCGAACTCTGAAGTTGACGGAACAGTCTCGGCCCCTCGCGCCGCGCGATCCTGCTCAATTCCTTACCGAACTTGCTCCAGTTCACAGCCATGCGACGACAGTCTAGTCATTCCGCCCCAACGGCCAGTCGGGGAAGTCTTCGGCCACGAGACATGGGAAGATGGACTTTGTCCGTTCGCTCTTCTCCCCGGCCAAAGGATCGTAAGTGCCCAGCTTCGCCGACACGACGTTCACCGATCCGTCCAGGATCAGGAACTTCTGCATCATCGCCCACATCGACCATGGCAAGTCGACGCTGGCAGATCGGATGTTGCAGCTCACGGGCGTCGTCGATGACCGATCCATGCGGGCTCAATACCTCGATCGTATGGACATCGAGCGCGAACGCGGCATCACGATCAAGGCTCAGAACGTCCGCCTTCCGTGGTTGGTCGACGGCGAGGAGTTCGTTCTCCACCTCATCGACACACCCGGCCACGTCGACTTCACCTACGAGGTCTCTCGTGCCCTCGAGGCCTGTGAGGGTGCAGTGCTGCTGGTCGACGCCGCGCAGGGGATCGAAGCTCAGACGCTCGCGAACCTGTACCTCGCGCTCGACAAAGAGTTGACGATCATTCCGGTTCTGAACAAGATCGACCTCCCCGCAGCGGACCCCGACCGCTATGCCGCCGAGATCGCGCACATCATCGGGTGCGAACCGGAAGACGTACTTCGTGTGTCGGGCAAGACTGGTGTCGGCGTCGAGGAGTTGCTCAACGAGGTCGTCAAGCTGGTTCCCGCGCCAGTCGGGAACCCGGACGGGCCCGCGCGGGCGATGATTTTCGATTCGGTGTACGACACCTATCGCGGCGTCGTCACCTATGTCCGAGTGGTCGACGGGGCTCTGAACCCGCGCGAGAAGGTCACGATGATGTCGACCGGCTCGACTCACGAACTTCTCGAGGTCGGGATCGTTTCACCCGATCCGAAAGCGACCAAGGGTCTCGGCGTCGGCGAGGTCGGGTACCTGATCACCGGCGTCAAGGACGTTCGACAGTCGAAGGTCGGCGATACCGTGACCACGGCACGCAAGGGCGCGACCGAACCCCTCACCGGCTATCGCGAACCTCGCCCGATGGTGTACTCCGGCCTGTACCCACTCGACGGCTCCGACTACCCGGATCTGCGTGACGCACTCGAGAAGTTGCAACTCAACGACGCCGCGCTCACCTACGAGCCCGAGACGTCTGTCGCGCTCGGATTCGGCTTCCGCTGCGGGTTCCTCGGGTTGCTGCACATGGAGATCACCCGTGAGCGCCTCGAACGAGAATTCAACCTCGATTTGATTTCCACCTCCCCGAACGTGGTGTACCGCGTCGAGATGGAAGACAACGCCGAACATGTCGTGACCAACCCGTCCTACTGGCCCGAGGGCAAGGTGCGCGACGTCTACGAGCCGATGGTGAAGTGCACCATCATCACCCCGAGCGAGTTCATCGGTTCGATCATGGAGCTCTGCCAGGGCAGGCGCGGCGAGCTGGGCGGAATGGACTATCTGTCGGAGACGCGTGTCGAACTGCGCTACACGATTCCCATGGCGGAGATCATCTTCGACTTCTTCGACATCTTGAAGTCGCGCACTCGTGGCTACGCGAGCCTCGACTACGAGGAGATCGGCGAGCAGAGCGCCGCTCTGGTCAAGGTGGACATCCTGCTTCAGGGTGAGGCAGTGGACGCGTTCTCGGCGATCGTGCACAAGGATGCCGCGGCCGCGTACGGGAACAAGATGACCACCAAGCTCAAAGAGCTGATTCCGCGTCAGCAGTTCGAGGTGCCCATTCAGGCTGCCATCGGGTCCCGGATCATCGCTCGCGAGAATATCCGCGCGATCCGCAAGGACGTGCTGGCCAAATGCTATGGCGGTGACATCAGCCGCAAGCGCAAACTCCTGGAGAAGCAGAAAGAGGGCAAGAAGCGGATGAAAACCATCGGTCGGGTCGAGGTGCCGCAGGAAGCCTTCGTTGCCGCTTTGTCTTCGGAGTCATCGACGGACAAGCCGAAGAAGTGATTCGCTCGACGGTCGTCCTCGACGGGCTTCGGGTCCCGGTGATCAGTGCGCCGATGGCCGGTGGGCCCTCGACCGTGGAACTCGCGTCAGCGGTGTCGAACGCGGGCGGACTGGGAATGCTCGGCGGTGCCCTACTCGACGTCGACAAGCTTGCCGCGCAGGTGGATTCGATGCGAGGCATCGTCTTCGGCGTCAACTTGTTCATCCCGGACGACCCGACAGGCGCCGATGTCGCTGCGTACGCGCGGCATCTCGTGCCATGGTTCGCGCGGTACGACGTCGAACCTGGGCAGTTGCCGCGGCGCGACGACCACTATGTCGATAAATTCAGCTGGCTCGTCGAACACCCCGTTCCCGTCGTGACCAGCACGTTCGGCACGTTCAGTGCTGCAGAGGTCGCGGCACTGCACGAAGTCGGCTCCGAGGTCTGGTGCACCGTGACGAGCGAGTCGGAAGCACGCGAGGCGCAAGCCAACGGGGTGGACGCACTCGTGGTGCAAGGCCCCGAAAGTGGGGGCCATCGAGGAAGTTTCGATGGTTCGGCCCCAGCAGTTCCGTTGACGGGTGTACTCGAGGCCGTCCGCACGGCGTCGAGCCTTCCGCGTATCGCAGCGGGCGGTTTGATGGACGGCCACGACATCGCACCGCTGCTGTCGTCAGGATTGGCGCACGCCGCGCAGCTGGGCACGGCTTTTCTCGATACTCCCGAGGCCGGTACCAGGGCGGTCCACCGAGAGCAGCTGACGAAGGCGTCCGGCACGGCAGTGACCCGCGCGTTCTCCGGCCGTCCAGCACGTGGACTCGTCAACGAGTTCATCTCGGAGAACTCCGACGTGGCACCGCTGGCCTACCCGGACGTGCACTACCTCACGGGCCCCATGCGGGCCAAAGCTGCCGCCGCGGGAGACCCGTCGGGGCTGTCGATGTGGGCAGGCACGGGCCACCTCAGAGCCAGGGCTGTCCCTGCAGCCGAGTTGCTGGCCGAATGGGCACAGCAGCTAGGGCGCTGAGGGAACGGCGCTGAGGGAACTCAGTTGACGTGTGCAGGTTTGAAGTGTCCGGTGGCCTGAGCTTCCTCCGCTCGTATGACGTGAACGACGGCATTGATGAGCGCGAGGTGCGTGAATGCTTGCGGGAAGTTACCGAGGTGTCGACCGGTCTTCGCATCGAGCTCCTCGGCGTAGAGCTTCAGTGGGCTCGCGTATCCCAGCAAACGTTGGCACAGATGCTTGGCACGCTGTAGGTGGCCGATCTCCACGAGCGCCGACACCAGCCAGAATGAACAAATGGTGAAGGTGCCTTCCTCGCCCGCCAGACCGTCGTCGGTCGTGTCGACGCGGTACCGAAGGACCAACCCGTCCTCGGTGAGTTCGTCGGCAATGGCCAGCACTGTCGCCTTGATGCGTTCGTCGTCGGGTGGGAGGAATCGGAGCAACGGCGCCAGTAGCAGTGACGCATCCAGAGAAGAGTGTCCGTAACGCTGGGTCAGCACCCCACGAGAGTCGACGCCGTGCTCGAGGATATCGGCTTTGATTTCGTCGGCGATCTCGTTCCATTGCTCGGCGTAGCCGCTCTCGCCATGGATTTCGGCAAGTTTCGAGCCACGGTCGAGCGCTACCCAGCACATCATTTTGGACGAGGTGAAGTGCTGCGGTTCGCCGCGCACCTCCCAGATTCCACGGTCGGGTTTGCGCCAGTTCGCGATCGCTTCCTCGACCTGTCGTTTGAGCAGAGGCCACAAGAACTCCGGCACATGTTCGCGTGATTTCACGTGCAGGTACACCGAGTCGAGCATCGTTCCCCAGATATCGTGCTGCTCCTGGTTGTACGCGCCGTTTCCGATGCGGACGGGTCGGGCGCCGTCGTAACCGGACAGGTGGGGCAGCTCGCTCTCTTCGAGAACTTTCTCGCCGCCGACGCCGTACATCACCTGGAGCGGGTTGGCATCGCCGTTCTCGGCCATGGACACATCTGCCATGAACGAGAAAAAATCGTTGGCTTCGCGGTCGAGACCGAGCGTGTAAAGGCCCCACAGTGCGAAGGTCGAGTCGCGTACCCAGGTGTATCGATAGTCCCAATTGCGCTCTCCACCGGGCGTTTCCGGCAGTGACGTAGTCGATGCTGCCAACAGGGCGCCGGTGGGTGCATAGGTGAGACCTTTGAGGGTGAGCGCACTGCGCTGCAGGTAACCGCGCCACGGATGGTCGGGGAATCGTCCGATGGTGATCCACTGACGCCAACACTCGGCGGTTCGCCACATCTTCTCCGCTGCCTCGTCGAATGTCGTAGGGGCGGCCAGATGGGACCACGAGAGCGCCACGAAGATGTTGTCACCCTCGGCCATACGGGTACGAGCACGAGCTTCTCGGCCCTCGATGCCGATACGAAGATTGGTCGTCAGAGTCAGCGTCGGCTGGTCTCCGTCGGTACTGGCTTGGCAGGTTGCTGTTGCCTGCTCGTAGACCTTGCCGGTGTACTCCCACTGCGCGGGAGCACGGTGGTAGTCGAACGCAGGCTCGCAGCTCATCTCCAATTCGACCGTGCCGCTGACACATTTGACCGTGCGGAGAAGAATGTGCTCGGCATCCCAATCGGTCGGTGCCCGCTTGTGTGAGCGGGAACGCTGATCGGTGTTGTGCCACGGACCCATCACCAATGCATCGCGTACGACGAGCCATCCGGTTTCGGTCTGCCACGTCGTCTCGACGATCAAGCCGCCGGGCAGATAGCGTCGGGCCGCCGGGACGGACTGGCCGTACGGGCCGACCCGAAAATGGCCGGCGCTACGGTCGAGTACCGCACCGAACACGCTCGGTGAGTCGGGGCGTGGGATGCACAGCCACTCCACCGAACCGTTCCTGGCCATGAGGCAGGTCGTCTCGCAATCGGAGAGAAACGCATAGTCGTCGATCGGAGGGAAGGCGCTTCGATACGAGGTCAGGCTGGAAACCGGGGCCGCTGTGCTGGCCAGAGCGCCTTGGGAAGAGTGCGCTTCTCCGCCGGGCACCCCCGTTGCCAAAACCGTATCGTCGGCTACGGGCACCACTGTCGACTCGTTCTCGAATGCCGTCATGGTCCCATCATCATCGGTGTGTGTGGCCGTCGTCTACCGCCGGGGTTTTCTCGGCGTGGCGGACCGATAGAGTGAACGGCGTGGATGCAATAGCGACCTGGTGGGACGGGATCGAACTGTGGATCACCGCTCTCCCGTTCATTCCACAGTCGCTCGTGGTGATGCTGGTGGTCGTACCCGTTGCATTCGGGCTCGCGGTCCTGATGGACCGAGTTCTTGCAGTACTGCTGCGAGTGCTGGGTCGAGATGCTCAGTCCCAGTCCGAGCTGGAAGCCTCATTTCAAGAAACATCGAAAACGGAAGGCCACTGATGCCACGGTCGAGGGTCTCGCTAGCACTGTTCGCCCTGCTCGTTCTCGTCGTGATCGCCTGGTTTCTGACCAGGTAGTGGACGCGTATTCGCGTCGACGCCTGCAGAGATTAGAGTCCACCAGGATCCTCTGCTAGATTTCTGTCCGTGTCTGCCGCTGCCGAGTACCGAGTCCGCCATGAGTTGGCGTTGATTGCGGTCGGCATGCTTGCTGTTGCCGATATCGACTGTTGTCGATAGACCTCGCGGCTCTTCGGCTGCGTAAGGGTCGTTCGTCGTAGCCTGCTTGCTCGCGGCGATCCGACGTTTGCTGCACAGCTCGTTCTACTTGGTTGCCCGACGTCGATCGACTCGACCGGCTACCCTTCTTCCTTTCGCTGCGCTGGTCTCTCGTTCCGCGCATGCGTGCCCGCAACACCGTCTTCTCGTACAGCTGCGAACCGGCATCGAGCGGACTGAAAAGATGAAAGGCTCTTTTTCGATGAGACACAGCTCTCGTTACCTGCTCACCACCTTTGCTGCGGTGGGAGCACTCGTTCTTTCCGCCTGCGGAGGTGGCTCGAGCGATGTGGTGGGTGGCTCGGGCGGATCCTCGGGCGGCACCGCGCTGACCCTCGTCGGTTACGCAGTGCCGAAGAACGGTTGGGATGCGATCGGGCTTGCATTCGAGGGAAGCGAAGCGGGCGAAGACAGTTCGATCAACGCCGACTACGGTGCCTCGGGCAACCAATCACGCAAAGTGGTCGACGGCGCCCCGGCCGACATCGTGAATTTCTCGGTCGAGCCGGATGTGACGCGGTTGGTCAAGGCGGGCAAGGTCGACGAGGGTTGGAATCAGAACGCTTACGGCGGTGTGCCTTTCGGATCTGTCGTTACGTTGGTCGTCCGCGAGGGCAACCCGAAGAACATTCGAACTTGGGACGACCTGCTCGCCCCGGACGTGCAGGTCATCAGTCCGAGCCCGCTCAGCTCGGGTTCGGCCAAGTGGAATCTCCTGGCGCCGTACGCGGCCAAGAGCAACGGCGGTCAGGATCGGCAGGCGGGTCTCGACTACGTCCAGAAGCTCGTCTCGGGACACTTTCCGGTACAACCGGAATCGGGTCGAGCGGCGACCGAGGCGTTCCTGCAGGGGCAGGGCGACGTGCTGATCAGCTACGAGAACGAAGCACTCCTCATCGAAGAGCAGGGCGAGAAAGTCGAGCACATCGATGTGGCCGATACCTTCCGTATCGAAAACCCCGTTGCGGTCGTGAACACCAGCGGCCAGCTGGAACTGGCCAATGCACTCAACGACTACATCTATACCGACGAGGGACAGAAGATCTGGGCGGAGGCCGGATTCCGACCCGTCGATCCGGACGTTGCAGCCCAGTACTCGGACAAGTTCTTCACTCCGGAGAAGCTGCGCACTATCGACGATCTCGGTGGGTGGAGCCAGGTCGACGCCGATCTGTTCGGTGACAGCGGCGCGATCACGACCATCTACAGCGAAAACACCAAGTAGGAACCATGTCGACCACTATCGAGGCCGAGTCACGGTCATGGCGCGCGAAATCGCGTGAGGGGCGTAAGTTCCGCGGTCCCGGCTCCGTCGGTCCGCTCGGCCTCGGAGTGGCGGTGTTGTGGTTGAGCATCATCGTGCTGC
Source organism: Rhodococcus sp. 1168 (assembly GCF_002091955.1). Lineage (GTDB taxonomy): Bacteria > Actinomycetota > Actinomycetes > Mycobacteriales > Mycobacteriaceae > Rhodococcoides. The sequence continues at coordinate 127,477 of NZ_MKKY01000073.1, forward strand.
TGCCGCTCGCAGCGTTGTTGGTCAAGTCGTTCGACAACGGGCTTGCCGGCTTTTGGGATGCGGTAACCCAGCCGCGTGCAATCGCGACATTCAAGGTGACGCTGGAAGTGTCGGCCGCCACCGCGATCATTAACCTCTTCCTCGGCACACTCATCGCCTGGGTGCTCGTTCGGGACGAGTTCCCGGGCAAACGATTCGTCAACGCCGTGATCGACCTGCCGTTCGCTTTGCCGACGATCGTGGCGAGCCTGGTGTTGCTTTCGCTCTACGGCCCGACCAGCCCCATCGGCCTGGTCTTCAATGCCACCAAACCCGCCGTCGTCGTTGCGTTGCTGTTCGTCACATTGCCGTTCGTGGTGCGCGCGGTACAACCCGTACTCATCGAGCTCGACAAGGAAGTCGAGGAGGCGGCGGCATCGCTGGGGGCAGGGAACTGGACGATCTTTCGGCGCATCGTGCTTCCGGTGCTGATGCCCGCAGTTCTGAGCGGCGCGGGCTTGGCCTTCGCCAGGGCTATCGGCGAATTCGGATCGGTTGTGCTCATCGGTGGCAACATCCCAGGGCAAACGCAGATCGCATCCCAGTACATCCGTGAACTGATCGAGTACGACCATCAGGTGGACGCAGCGGCGATCTCGGTCGTGTTGCTGACGTTGGCTTTCGTCGTGTTGTTCGTTCTTCGCATCGTGGGAAGTCGACTCGCTCGAAGAGAGGAACAGATCCGATGAAGCTCGGACTTCCGGTCAAACTCTCTCTGCGGGTCGTTGCGTTGTTCTATCTCGCTGCACTGGTGTTGTTTCCGCTCGGCGCCATCCTCTATCGGACGTTCGAAAATGGGGTCGCCGAGTTCTGGGGACTGATAACGACACCGGCCGCCCAGTCGGCGCTGCAACTGTCGCTGCTGATCGTCGCGATCGTCGTTCCGATCAACGTCGTGTTCGGAGTCATCACTGCCCTTGCACTCGTGCGTGGACGATTCCGTGGGAGGGGCGTCCTCGAGGCCATCGTGGACCTTCCATTCGCGGTGTCGCCCATCGTCACCGGCGTCGCACTCATCCTGCTGTGGGGCGCGAACGGATGGTTCGGCGGCATCGAGAGTCTCGGCTTCAAAATCATCTTCGCCCTGCCCGGCATGGTGATAGCAACGATCTTCGTGACGCTGCCCTTCGTGGTGCGCGAAGTGGAGCCGGTGCTCTACGAGATCGGCGAAGAGCAGGAAGAAGCTGCATCGACGTTGGGGGCTTCCTCGATGCAGACCTTCTGGAGGATCACCCTTCCTGCTATTCGCTGGGGTCTGACGTACGGAATCGTCCTGACCGTTGCGCGTTCGCTCGGCGAGTTCGGCGCCGTGATCATGGTGTCGACCAACTTGCCAGGCGTCTCGCAGACACTGACCCTGTTGGTGAATTCTCGATACGAAGACTTCAACCAAGCGGGTGCATACGCCGCATCCACCTTGCTCATGGCAATTGCCGTCATCGTATTGCTGCTGATGACTGCCCTCGACAAAAAGAGGACGAAGTAATGACTGCATCGAAGAACAACGAGATCGAGATCTCCGTTGTCGGCGCCAACAAGAAATACGGCGACTTCGCCGCACTCGACAATGTCAGCATCGACATCCCCAAGGGCTCGCTGACGGCGTTGCTCGGACCGAGCGGCTCCGGTAAGTCGACCTTGCTGAGGTCGATTGCAGGCCTCGAGCAACTCGACTCCGGTCAGGTGGTCCTGGCCGGCCAGGATGTGACGTGGGTGAGCCCGCAGCGTCGTGAAATTGGATTCGTCTTCCAACACTATGCAGCCTTCAAACACCTCAGTGTTCGCGACAACGTTGCATTCGGTCTGACGATCAGGAAGCGACCGAAACCCGAGATCAAGCGGAAGGTGGACGAACTCCTCGAGATCGTCGGCCTCGCTGGATTTCAAAGCAGATTTCCGGCGCAGCTTTCGGGCGGCCAACGGCAGCGCATGGCACTGGCACGCGCGCTCGCGGTCGATCCGCAAGTGCTGTTGCTCGACGAGCCCTTCGGCGCACTCGATGCAAAGGTCCGTGAGGATCTTCGAACGTGGCTGCGTCGATTGCACGACGAGGTACATGTCACGACGGTATTGGTGACGCACGATCAGGAAGAGGCACTCGACGTCGCCGACCGGATCGCGGTGCTCAACAAGGGGCGGATCGAGCAGGTCGGTACCCCCGAGGACCTCTACGATCGTCCCGAGAACGACTTCGTGATGTCCTTCCTCGGGCAGGTCGCCAAGCTCAACGGACTACTGGTCCGACCGCACGACATTCGCGTCGGTCGGGATCCGAGCATGTCGCTGGCGCAGGAGAACGGGACAGCCGAATCTGCGGGCGTGACTCGCGCCATCGTCGAACGCGTCGTACGTCTCGGATTCGAGGTGAAGGTCGAAATGAAGAATGCTGCAACGGGAGAGCCCTTCACCGCGCAGATCACTCGCGGCGACAGTGAAGCGCTCCAGCTCAACGCCGGAGAGACGGTGTACGTGCGCGCCACACGGATCCCGAAGATCCTCAATTCCAAGGGCACGGTGGCGACGGCCGCCGGATCTACCTATTGAGGTGATCGTTGTCTGCAGTCACGACGTGCGTCAGAGCGCAATCGTAACGATGGGACACCACCTCGGTGACCGACGAATGCGCACCGATGACGTCCGCTCGGACGACCTCGAAACCTGATGCGTCCACAACTGCGGATACGCGGTCGGTCAGCAACCCCGGTGCAAGAAACCACTGCGCGAGCACAATCTTTCTCGCACCGGCACTGTGCAGTAGACGGAGAGCTTCGGAAGGACCCGAATTCGGCACGGTCGCAAAACATGTCACGGCCTCGCGCCAAAGAGTTCCCGTGAGAACGTGTCGAGCAATGGCACGAGTGCGTTCGTTGGCGGCACCGTCCGAGGATCCGACAGCGGCGAGAAGGACACCGACATCCGGGTCGTCGACGTCGACGCCTGCGTCGACTATGCGTGAGCGAACCGCATCGACCAACCGCGGATCGTCGCCGAGTACGTCGGCCTGCACCAGCGACAATCCTGGGTGACGCAGCCGTGCCGCTTCGAGCATCGTCGGCAAGTCCACCCTTGCATGAAACGCGCTACCGAGCAGCAGCGGAACGACGACTGCCGAGTCGCCGCCCTCGAGAGCGAGCACGTCGATCACTCGATCGACGTGCGGCTCCGTCAGGTCCAGAAACGCCACTCGCACATCCACATCCGGGCGCCGAAGTCGGATCCGATCGACCACCGCGTGCACCGTACGAGCCGAGCGCGCATCGCGGCTGCCGTGAGCGGTGGCGATCAACACGCTCACGCCGGTGTCGGCGTCCCGAGCTCGACGGCGGACAACGCGTCGCCGACCAGGCCGGCAGCGAGGGTATTTCCGCCGTTCGGATCTATCAGCAGAAAGCTTCCGGTGTGCCGGTTGACCCGGTAGTCGTCCGCCACGATCGGCTCGGCAACTCGAACCGAGATTCGACCGATATCGTTGAGTGCCAGCGATTCCGGTGACGGCTCGGACGTCAAATTCTGTTCGTCGAACCGCTCCACCAGCGAGCCGACGATGGCCTGTGTAGTACGCGTTCCGTGCTTGAGTAGCAGGCGGGCACCGGGCCGCAGGGGCTTTTCGGCGAGCCAGCACACAGTGGCGTCGAAGTCGCCGAGGGCCTCGGGCGCATCCTGCGGGGACGCGATGGTGTCGCCTCGAGACACATCGACGTCGTCGGCGAGAATCAACGTGACGCTACGGCCGGCATGGGCCGATCCGAGTTCGCCATCAGCTGTATCGATGCGCTCGACGGTCGTGCGTACCCCCGAGGGCAACACGACGACCTCGTCGCCGGGGGAGACCGTTCCGGCTGCAACTTGGCCGGCGTAGCCGCGGTAGTCCGGGAATTCGGCTGTGCGCGGACGGATTACGTACTGCACTGGGAATCGAAGGCCCACTCGATGGGGTTCCGCGTCGACCGGGACGGACTCGAGATGCTCGATCAGCGTCGGGCCGTCGTAATACGGGGTCTTGGTCGAGCGCACCGCCACATTGTCACCATGAAGGGCGGACACCGGTATCTCGGTGACATCCTCGGTAGCCCAGCCGAGTGAGCTCGTCAGAGAGTTGAATTCCTCCGAGATGTCCGCGAAGACCTGCTCCGGATTCTCCACGAGGTCGATCTTGTTGACCGCCAATACCAGCTTGGGTACACCCAGTAGTGCGAGAACCGCTGCATGCCTACGAGTCTGCGTGATGACGCCCTTGCGTGCGTCGACGAGAAGTATGACGAGCTGAGCCGTGGACGCACCGGAGACGGTGTTACGGGTGTACTGAACGTGGCCGGGCGTATCGGCGAGAACGAACGAACGCGCGGGCGTTGCGAAGTACCGGTAGGCAACGTCGATGGTGATGCCCTGTTCGCGCTCGGCACGCAGGCCGTCGACCAGCAGTGACAGGTCCGGCGTGCTCAGTCCACGGTCGACCGATGCCCTGGTGACGGCATCGATCTGGTCGGCGAGAACAGATTTCGTGTCGTAGAGCAGGCGCCCGACCAGGGTGGACTTGCCGTCGTCGACGCTCCCTGCGGTGGCAAGCCGTAGCAGTTGTGTACCGGAACGAGAAATGCTCATCAGAAGTATCCTTCGCGCTTGCGGTCTTCCATGGCAGCCTCGGAAACACGATCGTCTCCGCGAGTGGCACCACGTTCGGTGAGCCGGGATGCTGCGACCTCGGCAAGGATCGCGTCGTTGTCCGCGGCATCGGACAGAACTGCGCCGGTCGTGGATCCATCGCCCACGGTCCGGTACCGAACCGACAGAGTCTGCAGCTCCTCGGATTCGTTCGGTCCGCCCCACACGCCGGGAGTCATCCACATTCCGTCACGCTGGTACACCGGGCGCTGGTGCGCGTAGTAGATGGACGCCAATTCGACGTCTTCGCGGGCAATGTAACGCCAGATGTCGAGTTCGGTGAAGTTGCTCAACGGGAACACTCGAACCTGCTCACCCGGCGAATGCTTACCGTTGTAGAGGTTCCACAGTTCCGGACGCTGCTTCTTCGGATCCCACTGACCGAATGCGTTGCGAAGGGAGAAGATGCGCTCCTTGGCGCGAGCGCGCTCCTCGTCGCGGCGTGCACCACCGAAGATGGCGTCGAAGCGATTCTCCGAGATCGAGTCCAGCAACGGAACGGTCTGAAGGGGGTTGCGAATGCCGTCGGGACGCTCGGTGAGCCGGCCGTCGGCTATGTAGTCCTCGACGCTGGCGATGTGCAGGCGGAGGTTGTACTTGGCGACGACGTAGTCGCGAAAGTCCAGGACTTCCTGCAAGTTGTGGCCGGTGTCGACGTGCAGCAGCGAGAATGGCAGTGGCGCAGGCCAGAAGGCCTTGATCGCCAAGTGCAGCAGAACGGTGGAGTCCTTGCCGCCGGAGAAGAGAATGACCGGGCGCTCGAACTCGCCTGCCACCTCACGGAAAATATGGATCGCCTCGGACTCGAGCGCATCGAGTGTGTCGAATCGATCGCTGTCGAGCAGTGTGCGTGTAGCTTCTACCGCTGTCGTGTCCAGTGTCATGATGCGTGCAACCCACATTCGGTTTTGGCCTTACCGGCCCACCGTCCGCTACGCGGATCGGCGCCGGGGGCGGGCTTGACGGTGCAGGGAGCGCACCCGATCGATGGATAGCCCTCGTCGACAAGAGGATTGACGAGTATGGAGTGCTCGTCGATGTAGTTCTGCATGTCCTCGTCCGACCAGGCTGCGATCGGATTGATCTTCACCAGGCCGAAGGCGTCGTCGAAGGAGATGAGAGGCGCATTCGCGCGGGTGGGTGATTCGACCCTACGGATGCCGGTAACCCAGGCGCTGTAGTTGGCAAGCTCCTTCTTCAGCGGAGCGACCTTGCGCATGGCACAGCAGCGATTCGGCTCGCGAGCGAAAAGATCTTTGCCTTCCAGTGCATCCTGTTGCGGCACAGTCAATTCGGCGCGGGCATTGACGATCTTGACTCCGTAGACGGCTTCCACTGCGTCGCGGGTGCCGATGGTTTCCGCGAAGTGATAGCCGGTTTCGAGGAACAGGACATCGATGCCCGGATGTACCTGGGCTGCAAGGTGTACCAGGACTGCGTCCTGCATGTTCGACGCCACGATGTAGTCGGTGCCGAATTCGCGTTCGGTCCAGGCCAGCAATTCGGCGGCGTCGGCTCCGTCGAGTTCGCGAGCGCCGCGTTCAGCGACGGCCTTCAACTCCTCGACCGAGAGATTCATTCGAGTTCTCATCGCATATCCGCCTCGTCTGCACGCACTGCCCATTCGGCAAAGCGCTCGCCCTCGTTGCGGTTCTTCACGAACTGTCGTACGACGCGATCGATGTAATCACCCATCTCGACGCTCGTGACCTTGTGTTGGCGTAGCTTTCGGCCGAACGCAGTGTCGAAGCCGAGGCTGCCGCCCAGGTGAACCTGGAAGCCCTCGACCTGATTGCCATTGCCGTCGTCGACCAGCTGTCCCTTGAATCCGATGTCCGCGACCTGCGAGCGGGCGCAGGAGTTGGGGCAACCGTTGATATTGATCGTGATCGGTACGTCGAGTTGGGCGTTGATGTCTGCCAGACGCTCTTCGAGTTCGGGCACGAGAACCTGTGAGCGCTTGCGTGTTTCGGCAAACGACAGCTTGCAGAACTCGATGCCGGAGCAGGCCATCAGGTTCTTGCGCCAGTGCGACGGCCGAGCCGGCAAGCCCAGGGCGTCGAGGTCGGCGATCAGTGGCTCGAGAGTTTCTTCGGCCACGTCGAGGATGATCAGCTTCTGGAAGGGCGTGAAGCGGATTCGGTCACTGCCGGCCTTCTCTGCGGCGTCGGCAACCCGAGCGAGAATGGTTCCCGAAACGCGGCCCGCGATCGGCGCGAAACCGACTGCGTTGAGTCCGTTCTGGGTCTTCTGGATGCCGACGTGGTCGATGGGCCGGTTCGGCTTCTCGGGTGCCGGGCCGTCGATGAGGGGACGCTTCAAATATTCGGTCTCGAGGACTTCGCGGAACTTTTCGATTCCCCAATCCTTGATGAGGAACTTGAGCCTGGCCTTGGCGCGCAGACGGCGGTAGCCGTAATCGCGGAAGATCGATACGACACCTTCCCAGACGTCGGGAACCTCGTCGAGCGGAATCCAAGCGCCGACCCGCTGAGCGAGCATCGGGTTGGTGGACAAGCCACCGCCGACCCAGAGATCAAGTCCGGGACCGTGTTCCGGGTGGTTCACGCCGACGAACGCGACGTCGTTGATCTCGTGGACTACGTCCTGCTGGCCAGAGATCGCAGTCTTGAACTTGCGGGGCAGGTTGGAGTAACGAGGGTCGCCGATGTAGCGGCGCACGATCTCGTCGATAGCGGGGGTGGGATCGAGTACCTCGTCGAGGGATTCGCCGGCCAGGGGAGAGCCGAGAACGACGCGGGGGCAGTCGCCGCAGGCTTCGGTGGTCTTCAGACCGACGGCCTCGAGGCGCTTCCAGATCTCCGGTACGTTCTCGACCTCGATCCAGTGGAACTGGACGTTCTCGCGGTCGGACAGGTCGGCGGTGTTGCGGCCGAACTCCTGCGAGATACCGGCGATGGTCCGCAACTGCTCGAGGTTGAGAGAGCCTCCGTCGCATCGCACTCGCATCATGAAGTACTTGGCTTCGAGAAGGTCGACGTTCTCGTCACCGGTGAACGTGGCGTCATACCCCTCCTCGCGCTGGGTGTAGAGGCCCCACCAACGGAAGCGTCCACGCAGGTCGCTCTTGTCGATGCTGTCGAACCCCTGCTTGGAGTAGATGTTCTCGATGCGGGCCCGCACGTTCAGCGGGTTGTCGTCCTTCTTCGCCTGCTCGTTGGCATTGAGGGGTTCGCGGTATCCGAGGGCCCACTGACCCTCGGCGCGGCGCTTGGTGGGCCGTGCGGTGCGCTCTCTGGGTGCAACTTCAGGCGATTTCACACCGGTCACATCGGTTGTCGCGTCGGTTGTCGACGACATCAAAGGCTCCTGCATCTTTTCTCTGCCGGACGGTGAAGGGGTGGGGGATGAAACTCACCGCTTGCACACGCGTTCGGTTGGATCGGGGGCTTTGTGAGAAGAAACGTGCTCAGTTCGAATTCCGAGCGGGGATGAGCGAGCGCATCGAACGAGACGCAGAGCTCAGCTACACACTCTTACGGCATCGACACGAAGAACTGCAGACACGCTTGAGATCGACGTGGCGTCGTGCCACCAATCGGATCCCAGAGTCGTTCACGGAGCCTATTGTGCCACGTCATATGGCAAGTACCGACCGCGGCGACCTATTTACCTCGATTTTGGGGTAAATAGGCTGGCAGAGCGCCTGAATATAGGAATGCTGTCCGCGTGGTGAGCCGGCTCCTCAGGTTCTGGGACACTGGAGAGCGTGAACCTTCCCGCCTCGCCCGCAGTCTCACTCGAACTGCCAGATGCGGCGTTCGACGGCGTCGGTTCGCGGCCTTTCGGGATCTACGTGCACGTGCCCTTCTGTGCGACACGATGCGGCTACTGCGATTTCAACACCTACACCGCCGGGGAGCTCGGAACATCGGCATCGCCGGAGTCGTGGCTCACCGGATTGCGTCGCGAACTCGATGCCGCAGCCTCGCTCATGAACGATCGTGCAGGATCGGTGCCAACTGCTGACACGGTCTTCGTCGGCGGGGGTACGCCCTCGCTGCTGGGTGGGGACGGACTCACCGATGTGCTGAACGCCGTTCGTGGCAGCTTCGGGCTGACGACGGGGGCCGAGGTGACGACGGAGTCCAATCCGGAATCGACGTCGCCGACATTCTTCGAAAAACTTCGCGCAGCGGGCTTTACCCGGATTTCGCTCGGCATGCAGTCGGCCGCCCCGCACGTACTCGCCGTACTCGATCGAACGCATACACCCGGACGCGCTGTTGCGGCGGCGAAAGAGGCCCGGGCAGCGGGCTTCGACCATGTCAACCTCGACCTCATCTACGGGACCCCAGGTGAACGCGCGGAGGATCTCGACGCCTCCCTTGCTGCTGTTCTCGAGGCGGGCGTCGATCACGTGTCGGCCTATGCGTTGATCGTCGAGGATGGAACGGCCATGGCGCGCAAGGTTCGACGCGGCGAGCTACCCGCCCCCGATGATGACGTGCTGGCCAGCCGGTACGAGCGGATCGACGCGGTGTTGTCCGGTGCTGGACTGCACTGGTACGAAGTGTCCAACTGGGCAACCGACGACGCTGCCGAATGCAAACACAATGTCGGCTACTGGGATGGCGGAGATTGGTGGGGAGCCGGTCCTGGCGCGCACAGCCACATCGGTGGAACCAGGTTCTGGAACATCAAGCACCCCGCTCGCTACGCGGACCGGTTGGAAGCAGGTGAGTTCCCCGTCGCCGGCAGTGAACTGCTCACGAGTGCGGACGTTCACCTGGAAGAGCTGATGTTGAAGATCCGTCTACGAACGGGACTGCCGGCCGGTGTGCTCGCAGACTCCGAGCGCGCGGCGGCCGAGCAGTTGGTGGTCGACGGTCTGATGGTGGTCGAGCACGATCGTTATGTCCTCACCGATCACGGCCGTCTGCTTGCCGACGCGGTCGTCCGCACTATCGCTGCGTGATCGGGCGTTCGTTCACCGACGAGATCAGCACTGGAAACTCACGCACTCAGTGCGTCGTAGTCGAACACGCGGGCATGTAGGACCGTCCTGTTGCGCAGGGCCGCACGCACGGCTCTGTGCAGGCCATCTTCGAGGTAGACGACCCCGCGATAGTGGACCGCGTGCGGGAACAGATCGCCGTAGAAGGTCGAGTCCTCGGACAGAAGGCGGTCGAGTTCGAGAACCTTCGTGGTGGTGACTATGTCGTCGAGGCGGAGTTGGCGGGGAGGAATTTTCGACCAGTCCCGCAGAGACAGGCCGTGCTCGGGGTACGGCTTTCCGTCGCGAACACCTTTGAAGATCACGCCGTGACCCCCGATTCGGTGTAGTTCGTCACAGCTATGTCCGTTGTCGCAGTCGAGTAACCCACTTGTCCACACTAAGGCCTAGCGGTGGGTACTGCTCCACGGCCACTAGACTCGGCAGGCGGGTCGGTCGGGGGAGTGCAGTCAGCGGGCTGTTCGCGCCCCGACCCGGTGTATGTCATGAGCAGAGCAGATGTGGAGGTGGATACCGATGTCGGGCACTGATGACCGTCGGTTCGAAATTCTTCGGGCCATAGTTGCTGATTACGTCTCCACCCAGGAGCCTGTCGGGTCACGCGCATTGGTGGAACGCCACAACCTCGGTGTGTCCAGCGCAACAGTGCGTAACGACATGGCGGCGCTGGAGGCCGAGGGCTACATTGCACAGCCTCACACCAGCTCCGGTCGGGTACCGACCGACAAGGGTTACCGGCAGTTCGTCGACCGCATCGCCGACGTCAAACCACTCTCGCCTGCCGAGCGACGTGCCATTCTCGAGTTCCTGGAGAACGGCGTAGACCTCGACGATGTTCTCCGCCGCGGAGTTCGACTACTCGCACAGCTCACTCGCCAAGTGGCCGTCGTTCAGTATCCGACGTTGTCGGTGTCTTCGGTTCGCCACCTCGAAGTAGTGGCGCTCACCCCCGCCAGGCTCCTCCTGGTGCTCATCACGGACTCCGGACGCGTCGATCAGCGCATCGTCGAACTGGGCGATGTCATCGACGACGAGAACTTGGCGAAACTGCGCAGATTGCTCGGTGGAGCGCTCGAAGGAAAACGTCTCGCCGCGGCGTCGGCGGCGGTGGCCGAACTCGCTGAGAATGCGCCCGAACCCCTGCGCGACGCAATGATCAGATCTGCGACTGTGTTGGTCGAGTCCCTGGTAGAGCACTCGGAGGAACGTTTGGTGCTCGGCGGAACCGCCAACCTGACTCGAAATGCTGCCGATTTTGCAGGTGACGCCGGCTTCCCCGGTTCGTTGCGTGCTGTTCTCGAAGCATTGGAAGAGCAGGTCATCGTGCTCAAGCTGCTCGCTGTGACACAGGACACGCGAACTGTGACGGTGCGAATCGGTGAAGAGACGCAGGTCGAGGAGATGCGCGGAACTTCGGTGATTTCCACTGGGTACGGTTCGGCTGGCATGGTTCTGGGGGGTATGGGAGTGCTGGGCCCCACACGCATGGACTATCCGGGAACAATTGCATCGGTCGCCGCCGTTGCGAGGTATATCGGCGAGGTTCTCGCCGAGCGCTGATCACCGGACAACAGACATTGCTTGCCGCACCGCGATAGCGGAGGTAAGCGCAGACCGGATCGACAAAAACGAAAGAGACTTACGTGGCACGGGATTATTACGGGACGCTCGGTGTGAGCCAGAAGGCCTCGGACCAAGAGATCAAGCGCGCCTACCGCAAACTTGCGCGTGAACTCCACCCCGATGTGAATCCGGACGAGAGCGCGCAAGCCCGATTCAAGGACATCTCCACTGCCTACGAGGTCCTCTCCGATCCCGAGAAGCGACGCGTCGTCGACCTCGGTGGAGATCCACTTCAGCAAGGTGGCGGCGGCGGAGCCGGCTTCGGTGGTGGAGGCTTCGGCGGCGGACTCGGAGATGTCTTCGAAGCATTCTTCGGCGGACAGGGCGGCGGCAGTGGCCGCGGACCTCGTGGTCGCGTACAGCCGGGTGCCGACTCGCTGCTGCGAACGAAACTTACGCTCGACGAGTGCGCGACGGGTGTCACCAAGCACATCACCGTCGACACGGCGATCCTGTGCGACCTGTGTACCGGTGCGGGCACCAACGGTGACTCCAAGCCCGTGACCTGTGAAACTTGTGGTGGAGCAGGCGAAGTACAGTCCGTTCAGCGTTCCTTCCTCGGTCAGGTCATGACCTCGCGGCCGTGCCCGACCTGCCGCGGAGCCGGGGAGACCATTCCCGACCCGTGCCGCAAATGTGGTGGCGACGGTCGCGTTCGATCGCGTCGAGACATTTCGGTCAAGGTCCCGGTCGGTGTCAGCAACGGCATGAGGATTCGACTCGCTTCTCAGGGTGAAGTCGGCCCGGGCGGCGGACCTGCAGGCGACCTCTACGTGGAAATCGTCGAGCAGCAGCACGACGTGTTCGTCCGCGACGGCGAAGATCTGCATTGCACGATTCGTGTCCCGATGGTGGACGCAGCGCTCGGTACCTCGGTGTCGGTCGACGCGATCATTGACGGACCGACTGACATCGTCGTCGATCAAGGTACTCAGCCCGGAGCTGTCGCCGTACTGCGTGGTCACGGCATGCCGAAGCTCCGGTCCGGAATTCGAGGCGACTTGCACGCGCACCTCGAAGTCGTGGTGCCGTCACGTCTGGACCACAAGCAGACTCAGCTCCTCGAGGACCTGAAGGCCCTGCGGGACCGTGATGCGGCCGAGGTCGTCACCATCGGTTCCCAGCACAGCGGTGGGCTGTTCTCGAGGCTTCGGGAAGCGTTCAGCGGTCGCTGACGATGGCGGCCACCGTTTTCTACCTCGATCCCTTGCCTCAGGTCGGCAGCACCGCTGTACTGGACGGGAAAGAAGGCCACCATGCCGCTACGGTGCGGCGGATTCGAGTAGGGGAGCGAATCTTGCTGTCCGACGGGCACGGCGGGGTCGCCGACACCGTCGTGATCTCCGCCGAGCGTGATCGCCTCGAAATGACGGTCGATGCTCGATTCGACATGCCGCGGCCGACACCATCGGTGGGGCTCGTCCAGGCGCTGCCCAAAGCAGATCGCTCGGAGTTGGCCGTAGAACTGGCGACCGAAGCGGGCGTCGACTCCATCGTGCCGTGGCAATCCTCCCGATGCGTCGCGCGTTGGGAAGGTGCGAAAACAGCCAAGGGCGTCGCTCGGTGGCGCAGTACGGTTGCCGCCGCGGCCAAGCAGTCCCGAAGGCCGTTCGTTCCGGATGTCGCCGAACTCCATGACACGACGGCGGTACTCGAACTCGTCCGTGAGGTCGTCGCCCGCGGGGGAATCGTTGCCGTTCTCCATGAATCGGCAACCGAGCGATTCTCGGAGTTGCCGCTGCGTTCGGTGAGCGAGGTGCTGTTGGTGGTAGGTCCCGAAGGTGGTTTGGACGACAGTGAAGTAGGCAAATTGACTGCGGCCGGAGCCCGAACGGTCGTGTTGGGTCCGACGGTTCTGCGGACCTCGACCGCTGCGGCCGTTGCACTGGGCGCGATCGGTGTCTCGACGGACCGCTGGGCGCAGCAGCCTCTCGACTTTCGTGAGCCGTAGTGCAGCGAACCAAAATCAGCTACGGCGAGCACGAGGAACAGTTCGGCCACCTTTATCTTCCGGAGCGCTCCGCCACTGAAATCGGCACTCCCGTACCCGTGGTCATGATCGTTCACGGCGGATCCTGGAGTGGTCAGTACAGCTCCAGCCTCGGCACCCGGTACGCCGTCGAATGTGCGCGAGCAGGTGTCGCAGCCTGGAACGTCGAGTATCGCCGCGTCGGCGCAGGCGGTCTCTGGCCCGAAGTGAGCAACGATGTCGGCGCAGCGCTCGACGCACTGATCGGCATAGCCGCCGAACTCGATTCGATCTCACTCGATCTCGCAGACATCCGAGTGCTCGGGCATTCGTCCGGGGGACACCTGGCCGCGTGGCTGGCAGGCAGGCGCGGCGGCGCGCTGACCCCGTCGCTGGTCGTCACGCAGGCAGGTGTTCTGGACTTGGTGACTGGACCGGCATCGGGAATCGTCAATCCTGCCGTTCGTGCGTTGCTCGACGCCGACTACGAGGACGCGCCCGAGTTGTATCGGTCGGCGTCGCCGCTTCACCGCATTCCCACCGCGATCCCGATGCACTGCATTCACGGATCGCTCGACACGCTGGTACCGGCGTCGCAGAGCGAACTCTATGTAGCAGCGGCACACGCTGCCGGTGATCACGCCGAACTGACGATCGTTCCTGGTGAGGACCACGTCGCGTTCCTCGAGACCGGGTCGCAGAGCTGGCAGCGCTCGGTGACTGCGGTGCTCGCCGGTACCGGCAGGTAAATGGGAATGCTGTTATTCGCATGCGCGTTAAACTCGAATCAGGCCCCGTCCATTTCATGCTCGTCGACATCGGAAAGCAGGCCAGAGCCACCACGTGAGTGAACACAGCGAACTTCCCACCGAACGCATGGTTCGGTCCAGCATGGAGCTTGCGCCCGAGGCAGTTCTCCCGCTGCTCGGACCCTCCGATGAGAACCTGCGGACACTCGAGCAGCTTTTGAACGCCGACATCCATGTCCGAGGAAACGTAGTCACTTTGAGTGGCAAGGTCACCGACGTGGCCCTCGCCGAGCGTGTCATCTCCGAATTGGCCGCCGTCGCCAAGCGCGCGCAGCCGCTGACCGTCGATGCGGTACGCAGGGCAGTGGGCATGATGACCGAAGGTGTCGCGGAGTCACCGGCCGAAGTGCTGAGCCTGGACATCCTTTCTCGTCGAGGCAAGACCATCCGGCCGAAGACTCTCAACCAGAAGCGCTACGTCGATGCGATCGACACCAACACCATCGTCTTCGGTGTCGGCCCTGCTGGTACCGGCAAGACCTACTTGGCGATGGCCAAGGCGGTCCAGTCGTTGCAGGCCAAGCAGGTCAGCCGCATCATTTTGACGCGGCCGGCAGTGGAAGCTGGCGAGCGTCTGGGCTTTCTGCCAGGTACTTTGCACGACAAGATCGATCCGTACCTGCGCCCGCTGCACGATGCACTGCACGACATGATGGATGTCGAGGCGATTCCCAAGCTCATGCAGGCAGGTGTCATCGAGGTCGCTCCGCTGGCATACATGCGCGGTCGAACCCTCAACGACGCGTTCATCATTCTCGACGAGGCGCAGAACACCACCGCCGAGCAGATGAAGATGTTCCTCACCAGGCTGGGGTTCGGCTCGAAGATAGTGGTAACCGGCGATATCACTCAGGTCGACCTGCCCGGTGGCGCACGTTCAGGTCTACGGGCTGCGTCGGAGATACTCAACGACGTCGATGACATTCATTTTGCGCAGTTGACCAGTAGCGACGTGGTTCGACATCGTCTGGTGTCGGAGATTGTCGACGCTTATGAGCGGTTCGAATCCACCAACAACCAGGATCTCTCGCTGAGCAATCGGGCACAGCGACGCTCTGGAGGGCCGCGCTCTGCTCGCCGATAGAATTTGCTCGAAAGTCCCTTGTCGAAAGAGTGAGCAGCAATGAGCATCGAGGTGTCCAACGAATCGGGGATGGAAGTCTCCGAAACGGATCTCGTAAGTGTGGCCCGGTTCGCTATCGCCAGCATGGACGTGCATTCGGCGGCCGAGTTGTCGATGGTTCTCGTCGATTCGTCCACCATGGCGGACCTGCATATGCGGTGGATGAACCTACCGGGCCCGACGGATGTGATGTCGTTCCCGATGGACGAACTCGAGCCCGGCGGTCGTCCGGATTCTCCCGAGCCGGGACCGTCGATGCTCGGCGATATCGTGCTGTGCCCGTCCTTCGCCGCAGACCAGGCAGCAGCGGCCGGCCATCCTCTCGAACACGAGTTGGCACTGCTCACTGTCCACGGCGTCCTGCATCTACTCGGCTACGACCACGCCGAACCGGATGAAGAAAAAGAGATGTTCGCTCTTCAGAATCGAATTCTGGCGGAATGGTACGAGGATCTCCGTCGCGCAGAAGAAGCCGAAGTGCAGGCCGCCAGAGACAGCCGACTGCTCGGCAAAACCGGCTTCGTCGGCGGCGACAACCTGTGAGCGATGCGCCTGCGCTGATAGTGGCAGCAGTCGTCCTCGTACCGATCGCAGGTTTGTTCGCAGCCGCGGATTCGGCTCTGAACACCGTCTCACGGGCCCGCGTCGAGGACATGGTCAAAGATGGTCGCCCGGGCGCTATCGGTCTTCTCACCATCGTCGCGGACCGCCCTCGATACGTGAATCTGACGGTCCTTCTTCGCATCCTGTGCGAAATCGCTGCCACAGTTCTACTCGCGGGTGGGCTGATAGGTCTTCTCGACGAAACGATTGCACTTCTCGTCACTGCCATCGTGATGGTGTTGGTCAGTTACATTGTCATCGGTGTCGGTCCCAGAACGCTCGGACGCCAACACGCGTACTCGATCGCACTGTTCGCGGCACTTCCGCTGAGAGGCCTCGGCTGGATTCTCGGTCCGGTGAGCCGCGTGCTGATCGTGATCGGCAACGCGATCACGCCAGGGCGCGGATTCCACAACGGCCCGTTCGCATCCGAGATCGAACTGCGTGAACTGGTCGACATGGCCCGTGAACGCGGCGTGGTTGCAGACGACGAGCGCCGAATGATCCAGTCCGTCTTCGAACTCGGTGATACCTCGGCTCGCGAGGTGATGGTTCCGCGGCCGGAAATGGTGTGGATCGAGTCCGACAAATCAGCGGGACAAGCGACTTCGCTCGCCGTGCGCAGTGGGCATTCCCGGATTCCAGTGATCGGTGAGAACGTCGACGACATCATCGGCGTCGTATACCTGAAAGATCTTGTGCAGCAGACGTACTACTCCACCGATGGCGGACGCGGTGTGAAGGTGACCGACGTCATGAGGCCGGCAGTATTCGTACCGGATTCCAAGCCGTTGAACAGTTTGCTCGCCGAAATGCAGCGTGACCGTAAGCACATGGCCGTGCTCATAGACGAATACGGCGGAACTGCAGGACTGGTCACCATCGAGGACGTGTTGGAGGAAATCGTCGGAGAGATCGCCGATGAGTACGACGCAGGTGAAGTTGCCCCCATCGAAGACCTGGGTGACGGACGGTATCGGGTATCTGCGCGGGTGCCACTCGATGACGTCGGTGAGTTGTTCGACATCGAGATCGAATCCGAGGACGTCGACACCGTTGGTGGCCTCCTGGGGTACGAGCTCGGACGCGTACCGCTTCCGGGCTCGCGTGTGGAGTCACATGGCTTGGCATTCACCGGCGAAGGCGGAGCCGATCAGAAGGGTCGAGTGCGAGTCACGACCGTTCTGGTGGAGAGGTTCGAGAACGATCACGATGAGGAGTCGTCGACAGAAGCGTCCGATGCCTGAACTGTGCGGTAGAACGAATACAACCATCCCGGCCGCATCGCGCGGCGGGAAGAGCTGGGAGGTGCTCGATGTCTGATTCGAGCGAAGAGGATTTTCGGTCCGGATTCATTTGTTTCGTCGGTCGGCCGAACACCGGAAAGTCGACGCTGACAAACGCGCTCGTCGGTTCCAAGATTGCCATCACTTCATCGCGTCCGCAGACCACGCGTCACACCATTCGTGGCATCGTTCACCGCGAGAATGCCCAGTTGATTCTCGTCGATACCCCTGGATTGCACCGCCCGAGAACCCTTCTCGGGCAGCGGCTCAACGATCTGGTGCAGGATACGTATTCCGAGGTCGACGTTATCGGACTGTGCATCCCGGCGGACGAAAAAATCGGGCCGGGTGACCGCTGGATTCTCGAGCAGGTTCGCCACATCTCACCGAAGACGACGCTGATCGGCATCGTGACCAAGATCGACAAGGTCAAGAAAGAACGCGTCGTGCAGCAACTCATGGCTCTGTCGAAGTTGCTGGGGGACAGCAGCCACGTGATTCCGGTGTCCGCCGAATCGGGTGAGCAGGTGGAGAAGCTGGTCGCCCTGCTGGCCTCCGAATTGCCACCCGGCCCCGCCTTCTACCCGGACGGGGAACTGACGGACGAGCCCGAAGAAATTCTGATGGCGGAGTTGATCAGAGAAGCCGCGCTAGAAGGTATTCGCGACGAGCTTCCCCACTCGTTGGCAGTTGTCATCGATGAGATCACTCCCCGCGAGGGCCACGACAACATGCTCGACGTCCACGCAATTCTCTACATCGAACGCTCGAGTCAGAAGGCGATCATCATCGGCAAGGGTGGTGCTCGGTTGAAAGAGGTCGGTACCAACTCGCGCCTGCAGATCGAGAAGCTGCTCGGTACTCGCATCTACCTCGACCTGCACGTCAAGATCGCCAAGGACTGGCAGACCGATCCCAAGCAGATGGGCAAGCTCGGGTTCTGATTCAGTGGGGCCGAGCCCTCGGCTAGATCGCGTCCTCGGCTAGATCGAATGGTGTTCGAGGAGGGTGTGCACGTGGTTGCGCCGACGAGATCGGCAACTGTGGTGATGCTTGTGCCGGGGTCCACGCATCCGCTGCACGAGGTGATGTAGCTCCAGGACAAGAGAACTCATGTGCCTGCCTTCCTTCTGTGGACCCCGGCCGCAGCACAGGGAGTCAGCTCATAGCCTTGGCCTTCAAGGTGTCGAATTCGGCCTGGTTGATGGTGCCGGCGTCGAGCAGTGCCTTGGCGTCGGCGATGTGCTCGGCAGAAGACTTGCCGGCGACCTCTCGGATGTACTGATCGGTAGCCGCCCTCGACGTCTGCTGCGCCTCGATTTGCCGAGTTGTCATGCCACGACCTCGCGCGATGACGTAAACGAAGGCCGTGAGATACGGAATCGCGACAAGCAGGATGATCCAGATGACCTTGACGAAACCGGACATGTTGCGATCACGGAACAGGTCGGCGACAACTTGGAACAGGATCATCAAATACGCGACGAACGCGAACACGATCAGCGTGTACCACATCAGATCCCAGAATGAATCGATCATGTTTCGAACTCCTTCGAACTTGGACTGGTTCGAGCTCTCTCGCCGATCCAACTCTAGGATTCGGCGGGTGTTGCGGCGTCATCCGAGGCGGGTGAGGTCTGTGTCTATCTCGGTGCCCATTTGTGGGCCTGCTCAGGGGTCGACTTGCTCTGTGAGTGTGCTGATCGACGACCTGCGATCGATGCAGATTCACGACCAATGTCACCCGGTACGAATGATGCAGTTACGCGTGGAGCCGCGAAAGGTCATCGGTGAGGGAGTAGTTGCTTGGCCCTGATTGTGCCCACGGGAGAAGAGGCCGAACATGGATTCACCAGGCTCGGAACAACCACTGAGCACGACCGAGCGAAGGGAGCTCGACAGTCTGCGGCGAGAGCTGGCCGAACTGCGCGGGCAGCGCACGCCGGTCGCGGTACCTCGATCTGGCACCGGACACTCGACCGTGCGCTGGATCGCAGCGATCTTGCTTCTCGTCCTGGTAGCGGTACTGGGATTCTCCGCCGTACTTGCACGGTTCGCCAGCAGCGAGATCCTCGATGCCGACCGTTACGTCGAGACGGTGACGCCGCTGGGTTCGAATCCGGTGCTGCAAGGTGAGCTCGCAGATCAAATCACCAACGAGATCATGACGCGTCTCGATGTCGAGTCGATCACCGCCGAAGCGCTGACCTCGATCACCGAGACCGCGCCTCGCGTGCCACCGGCGGTTGTCGGTCTCGCCCCGGTCATCGCGGATCAGGCCGAGTCGTTCGTGCACAAGACAGTTGAGTCGCTGGTGTCCTCCGACGAATTCGAAACACTGTGGATTCAGGCCAATCGGGAGGCGCACCAAGCCTTGACGGCCGTGCTGACCGGCAACACCCGAGCGGCCGTCGTGATCAGCGACGATGGCACAGTGAGCATCTCGCTCACCCCGATCATCGACAAGGTGCGTGCCAAGCTGACCGAGCGTGGGTTCGCGTTCGCGGAAAAGATACCTTCGATCGACAAGTCCTTCGTACTGTTCCAGGCACCCGACCTGGTCAAGGCGCAACGCGCAACATCGTTGCTGGACAAAGCATCCGGGGTGCTTCCGTGGTTGACTTTGCTCGCAGCGGTGGGCGCGGTATGGGCTAGCCCGAAGGGCATGCGCAGACGGGCAGGTGCGCTCGTCGGAGTCAGCCTGGCCGTGGCCATGGCGCTGCTCGCCATTGCGATCAGCATCGGTCGGTCGCTGTATCTCGATGCGGTCCCGGCCGACGTGTTGTCCCCGCAAGCGGCGACGGTGCTGATCGACACGCTCCTGGTGCCGCTGAAGACGACCTTGCGCGCGGTATTCGTGCTTGCAGTGGTGATCGCAATCGTCGGTTATCTCACCGGTGCATCAGGATCGGCAGTGGCGGTTCGCTCCGCGTACGGCAGAGGCGCCGATGCGATCAGGGTCCGTGCAGGCGGACGGGCGCCGAACCGGTTCGAGTCCGTGGTCGCGCAGTTGCGCCTCCCTCTTCGTGCGGCAATCGTCGCGATCGCAACAATGACGTTGGTGTTCTGGAGGTACCCCTCTGGTGCTGTTGTAGCAGTGACAGTCCTCGTCGCCGTCGCAGCTTTGCTCGTTGTGGAGCTGATTGCGCGGCCCGCGCTCAGTGGGGTTTCGCCGGGCGACGCCCGACCGACATGATGCGGAACCTGTTCGAAAACAGTGTGTTCGGGACTACGTATCCGGCGGCAACCGACTCTTCGACACCGTCCGGAGGGGTGCGGTCATGACCTGGGCGGTGCCCGCTATCGCTGCTCTCCTGATTGCGTTCGCCGCGATCTCTGGACGCATCGACGGAACCCCGATCACTGCGCCGATCGTCTTCACCGTTGGAGGCCTGGCGCTGGGTGTAACCGGGTCCGATTTGATCGAATTGGATCATGCCGGTGAAGCGGTCAAACTTCTCGCCGAACTGACTCTCGGCCTGGTGTTGTTCGTGGACGCCTCGCGGATCGACTTCGCCGCACTACGCCGCCAACTTGCACTGCCTACGCGACTACTAGCAATCGGGCTTCCGGGGACGATCGCGCTCGGAATGGTTGCCGCACTCGTAATTTTCGACGAGTTCTCGCTGCCGGAAGCGATTCTGCTCGCCGTCGTTCTCGCCCCCACCGATGCCGCGCTCGGGAAGGCTGTGGTGACTCTGCCGTCGCTACCGACGGTGGTCCGTCAAGGTCTCAACGTCGAGAGCGGGCTGAACGACGGCATCTGCGTGCCGATCTTCTTGGTCGTGCTTGCGATTGCACACACGGAGACCGGAACGATCGGAGGTGGTGCCGCCGCCGTCCTGGTTCTCGAGCAGATCGGCTACGGTGTCGCCGCCGGCATCGTCGCGGGAGCCGTTGCGGGAACTGTGCTCGTCCTCGCCGGACGTCGAAACTCGATAGACCCATTGTGGATTCAGATCGTCCCGGTAGCGGCTGCTGCTCTCGCCTATACCGCGGCCGTCGGGGTCGGTGGCTCCGGGTTCATCGCAGCATTCGTCGGAGGGCTGGCGTTCGGAGTCATCCGCAGGCGGGCCGGCGGCGACGTGTCACACCTGATCGAGGAATTTGGGGATCTTTCCAGCGCAGTGACATTCATCGTCTATGGTGCAGTCTTACTCGGGCCCGCACTCGGTAGTCTGTCCTGGGCCGTACTCGGGTATGCCGTTGTGAGCCTCACCGTTGTCCGCATGCTGCCCGTCGCAGTGGCAATGATCGGTCTGCACGCCGGGGCGCCGACCGTTGGGTTCGTCGGGTGGTTCGGGCCGCGTGGTCTCGCTACCATCGTCTTCGTCATCCTCATCGTCGAAGAACCTCACGAATTGCCCCATGAGAGTCTTCTACTGACCACCGCGGTGATCACGATCGGGCTTTCCGTTCTGGCCCATGGACTTACCGCGGCCCCGCTCGCCGGGCGATACTCGACGTGGGACCGATCGTCCTCTCAGCGCACGTGAGCGCGTCGCTGCGGCCGAGCGAGCTGGAAGAGCCGAACCCAGTCCATCGCTGGTGCGGACGGGCGAACTCCGGGACGAATAGTCGGGACGCGGACGCGGAGAGCGCGCGGGGTGATGCTGCAGCGCACCGGGGTACCGAGCATGAGAGCCTCACCGTCGACTCCGACCGGAATCATCAGCTCGTCCGCGTCGACGGTGATATCGCCCGAGACATGTTGAGTCAGTCCGTGTCGATGTGTACGGTCACCGCGAACAACGCCAGCGTCCGTGCGCCCGCGAACGCGATGAGCACGGCCACCGCGCCGATCACGGCCCGGGACGACCAGCGTTGCCTGACAGAAGAGCGTTGTTCGTAGCGAAGACTCATAACGACACCTCAGTAATCAGCGTGCTTCTACATCGACGACGCCAATGCCCGGTGCGCGCTGTGCGCGTCGCCCACCATGGGCGACTTTGCCCGCACCCACCTCTACGGATCGCCCGGGGTCGACGGATCGGTTCGCTCGGGGACCAGCGCAGGTTCTGGGCCGCGAAGAATCCGGCCGATCGGTCCTTCGTCGAGAGCAAGGGCCTTGGTGACAGCAGCGGCACCGACGATGATGATGGAATATCCGAACAACAAGCTGATCGAAGTGAACACCAAACCCCACTGGCCGAACTGTGCTTCGGCTGTCTCGGTGATCCGGGGGAGGAAGACGCGTCCTCCGGCGCGAAAAGCAGTGAGCCCCGCCGCAGTGATAGCACCGGTGGCCCATAGCACTCGGCCCGATACCCAGCCTGCCGTCAGCAGGTGTGGGGTGAGTACCCACACGAGCATCTACACGGCGAACTCCACCACAAGCGCCAGGGGTCTGCCGACGAACCTGAGTTCGGCAACAGCGCGTGCAGTTCCGAGCAGCGGTACCGACATAGCGACTGTGAACAGGACTGCCATCCACCGCCAAGCATGATTGAGACCACTCGGCGGCATGTTCCAGATTTTCGCGTATATCCGGGTGAGGGTGCGAGCGAACGAGGTGCCGCTGATGACGACCATCAATAGTCCCACGACGCCGAACGCGGCAAACGAAGGATCACTCGCTTGTAATCCACCACCTCCGAGGGGTCCGCCGGCCGGGTCGAATCCGAATTGATCGTCGATTCCGTGCGCGACGATGTCACCGCCGGTGAGCGTCGTGCCCACAATGATGACGGGGAGAACCGACGTGAAGATTTTGGCAGCGAGCGTCATTGCACGATCGAAGAGTTCGATTGCCACGATCTCCTCGATCACCCGCCGAAACGTCCTGCCGAGAGGGGTTCCCTCGAACCAGCCATCTGCTTCGGCTCGCGCGTGGCGAGCCTCTCGGGCCAAAGCCACAGACAATTTTGTCGGCCTCACCCTGATGACTCAACTCCGGTTCGGTGAGTGTGTCTTCGTCCGTGGGAGATGAAGTGGATGTAGTTCGGTGGTGCCGCTCACCACCACTGTTCCGGTCGCTCGAGGTGCCACTGCAGCACGTTCTCCAGTTGTGCGGCAACGGAGACCAGCAGTGGCTCAGAGGATTCGTAGCCCATCAATTGCAAACCGATCGGCAGGCCGTTCGCGGTGAAGCCGGCCGGAATGTTCACACTCGGCCATCCGAGAACGTTCCACGGCCACGTGTAAGGACAGTGTTCGGTGATGATGCGGTCGGTCTTGCTGTTGGTCTTGTCGTCGATTGCTTCGATCAGCGGCGGTGGAGTAGCCGTAGTCGGAGCCAACACAATGTCGTAATCGTCGAATATTCGGCCGATACGACGCCGGATCCGCGGTTCCGCGGCGCGGGCTGCGCGCAGCGGGGCACCGGAAAGGACACGCCCGTGTTTTGCGTTGGCACGGGTCCGCGGATCGGCCAGCGACGCATCCGGGAGCTGATCGAGCCAGGCTGCCACACCGGCCAGTGAACGGGGAAGGAAATTGAGCCCTAACGTGATTCCGTATTTCGGATCGTCCACGACCACGTGATGGCCAAGTGAGCGCAGCACCGCAGCCATCTCGTAGGCCGCCGCCGAGATCTCGGGGTCCAGTTTCGAGGGTGTCGGAATGAACGGCTTGCGCAGGCTCAGCGCGATCCTGAGCGGACCTGGATTGCGACCGACGGAGTCCGAGACCTGCAACGGAGCGGGCTTGTGCAGATCGCCGTCGTGACTACCCGAAACGATATCGAGCAGAAGTGCTGCATCGGCGACCGTCCGCGCCAGCGGGCCGATGACGGTGATGCCATTGAAGGCCTCGGGCTGCGGCCACGTCGAGATGCGTCCGCGCTGCGGTTTGATCCCGACGAGATTGGTCCACGACGCCGGAATGCGCACCGAGCCCGCACCATCTGAACCCAGCGCAGCCGAAACCAATTCGGCGGCAACCGCCGCCGAGCTCCCGCCGGACGAACCACCGGGCGTGTGCGTACGACTCCAAGGATTACGAGTGTGCCCGAACGCGCTTCCACCGGTGAGCGGCCACTGTCCGAGCTCCGGACTGTTCGTTTTACCGACGATGACGGCACCGGCGTCGCGAAGTCTGCGTACCACCTCCGAATCGGCGGTTGCCCGTGGGAACTCCCCGGCACACCCGAAGGCCGTAGGTTCACCAGTGACATCGACGTCGTCCTTGACCGCGATCGGTACGCCCAACAGGGGAGCTGCGTGCCCCGCTGCACGTAGTCGATCAGCTTCCCAGGCCTCCTGTAGTGCGGCGTCACCTCGCACTATGCGGAACGCATTCAGAGATGGCTGGCTCTTCTCGATTCGGTCCAGCGACTCGGTGACGGCCGCAGTCGAGGTGATGCGGCCTGCTGCGAGTGCTGCGGCTTGTTCGACGAGGGTCGCACGAGAAAAATCCACGCCTGCACAGTATCGAACCTGTGCGAGGGAGATGGGAACCGTCGGACCAGCGTGGGAGTATTGAACATGTGAGGCTCTATCGGGACAACGCAGTCGTGCTGCGCCAGCACAAGCTGGGCGAGGCCGATCGGATTGTCACGCTCCTGACCCGAGACAACGGAATCGTCCGGGCCGTCGCGAAGGGCGTCCGCCGCACGAAGTCGAAGTTCGGCGCGAGGCTGGAGCCGTTCGCTCACGTCGATGTGCTTCTCTACCCCGGGCGCAACCTCGACATCGTCACGCAGGTCCACACCATCGACGCCTTCGGCGGCGATATCGTGACCGACTACGGCTGCTACACCACCGGATGCGCAATTCTCGAAACGGCGGAGCGGCTTGCGGGCGAAGAACATGCACCCGCCAGACGTCTGCACCAACTCACTGTCGGAGCGCTGCGCGCACTGGGTGACCGCGCTCGTCCACCAGAGCTGGTCCTCGACGCCTTCCTGCTTCGCGCAATGGGGTACGCCGGGTGGGCGCCGTCGTTGACCGAGTGCGCTCGGTGTGCCGCTCCCGGCCCGCATCGGGCGTTCCATGTCGCAGCCGGCGGTTCCGTCTGCGTTCACTGCAGGCCGCCCGGGGCGGCCACCCCGATGGCCGGTGTACTCGACCTGATGGTTGCCCTCGAGCGTGGTGAGTGGGTTTACACCGAGACGACGTCGACTGCGGTGCGTAGTCAGACGAGTGGCCTTGTTGCCGCGCATCTGCAATGGCATCTCGAGCGTCAGTTGCGGACGTTGCCCCTGATCGAACGATCGAAGCCGCATCAGGCCGAGGCTGAGTCGATCCGAGTATCGACCGTCGG
The DNA here is from genome assembly GCF_002091955.1 of Rhodococcus sp. 1168. Lineage (GTDB taxonomy): Bacteria > Actinomycetota > Actinomycetes > Mycobacteriales > Mycobacteriaceae > Rhodococcoides. The sequence goes on from NZ_MKKY01000073.1 coordinate 152,771, forward strand.
GCAGGATGAAGACCGTGATTCGACGACGCGAACCGCGTACACGGCCTGACGAGGAGATCGCTGTACGCCCACCGGACCCGCATCCGTCGGGCGCCCGGCCGCCGATCCTGCAACCCGAGCTGATCCCACAACACGTCGCGTTGGTCATGGACGGCAACGGTCGGTGGGCGCAGGACCGTGGCCTGCCGCGTACCGCCGGACACGAGCGCGGTGAAGCCGTGCTCATGGATACGGTCAGTGGCTGCATCGACATCGGCGTGAAGTGGCTCTCGGCGTATGCGTTCTCGACGGAGAACTGGAAGCGTAGTCCCGACGAGGTGAAATTTCTGATGGGATTCAACCGCGATGTCATTCGCCGTCGGCGCGACGAAATGAACGAGATGGGCGTTCGCGTCCGGTGGGCCGGACGTCGACCTCGACTGTGGCGCAGCGTGATCAAGGAACTCGAGGTTGCCGAGGAGTTGACGAAACACAACACCGTCATGACGCTGACGATGTGTGTCAACTATGGCGGACGGGCCGAAATCGCCGATGCGACAAAGGAAATAGCGAGGCTGGTCGCGCAGGGAAAACTCGATCCGGAGAAGATCACCGAAGCGACTGTCGCCAAGTATCTCGACGAGCCCGACATGCCCGACGTCGACCTGTTTCTGCGTCCGTCCGGTGAGCAGCGCACGTCCAACTTCTTGCTGTGGCAATCGGCCTACGCGGAGTTCGTATTTCAAAAGAAGCTGTTCCCGGACTTCGACCGCCGGGATCTGTGGGCGGCATGTGTCGAATTCGCTTCCAGAGACCGCAGATTCGGTGGAGTCAAGTATGAGTGAACAGTTGTCCCTGCAATCCCGCGCCCAGATCGCGTTGGCCCAGTTCGCGACCGTCACAGTGGCGGAGGAGGGGTCGCTGGGGTTCGACTACGCGGGGGCCCTGTGCTCGTTGCGTTCGCTCGAGTTGTCGCCGGGTCTCGAAGTGCTTTCTCTGACAGCGGTTCTGGCGTGGGATCGGCCGGTGAAGGCCTCGCTGCACAAGAAGGTCGCAGACCGAAACGCCGAGTCGCAGTTCGGCTCGATCTCGGTCAACGTCAACGGAAAGATGGCCGACGTACTGCTGCGATACACGTTCCCGGCCAGTGGACTCGAAGACGAACCGCTGATGACGATGCTGGTTCTCGTGCTCGCAGGCGTCGAGAAGGCACGTGTAGGACTCTTGCCCTGACGCCCGACCGCGGAGGGGCGAGCTAGGAGTTGGCTCGGCACTCGCTGCAGATGCCGAAGATTTCGACCGTGTGGCTGACGTCGCTGAACCCGTTGTCCTCGGCGATATCCTGCGACCACTTCTCCACATCTGCGCCCTCGACCTCGACGGTGTAGCCACAGAGCCGGCACACCAGATGGTGGTGATGCCCGGACGAGCATCGCCGATACACCGATTCGCCGGTGTCGATGCGAAGAACGTCCACGGTGCCTGCGTCGGCGAGGGTCTGCAACGTGCGGTAAACGGTGGTGAGGCCGATGCCTTCGCCGCGCTTGCGGAGCTCGTCGTGCAGATCCTGCGCGGATCGGAACTCCTCGATGCTGTCCAGAAGGTCGGAGATCGCGCTCCGTTGTTTGGTGGCCCGCACCCCGGCTACGACGGGCTTTCGGGGACGGGCAGTATCGGTCGACGAACTGTCGGTCATGGGTATTTTCAGCCTTCCTCGGCATGTGCGACGGCGTCGACGACGATGTGAGAGAGATGGTCGTCGACGAGACGGTAGAGAACTTCGCGGCCGTTACGCTCACCGCGGACGACCCCGGCAGCCTTGAGAACGCGCAGGTGTTGGCTGATCAACGGCTGGGTGACGCCGAGGGCGCCGACCAGTTCGTGTACGCAGCGCTCCGATTCGAGTAGCTGAAGCACGATCGCGATACGGACCGGCGCAGCGAGAGCGCGCAGGATGTCGCCGGCGGCCGCAAGAGTTTCCTTCGGTGGAATCGGTGCCGGGGGAGCAGATACGCATGGTTGATGGGAATGGTCGTCGTGAGCCTGAGGTGGGGGATCGTCGGGAGCACCACCGATCCGGCGGGAGGGGCTCGTCTCCATCGATGCCAAGAGGATCTCCCTACTTATCGAGTGTCTCAGGCCCATGCACTTGGTGCTAATGCAAACCACTTCCATTTTGATATGCAGGAGTATGCATGTCAAACCAAATGGGGACCGTTCGGAGATACGCCGCCCGACCGATAGGCTGGCGCGAGGCCAAGCGCCTGCAACGACCCCCTCGAACACCGAAGATGGAGAGCTCCGCCAGTGGCACCCAAGTCCAAAGTCGACACCGTCGCCAACCTCGCCAAGCGTCGAGGTCTCGTATACCCCTGCGGCGAGATCTACGGCGGTACCAAGTCTGCCTGGGACTACGGCCCGCTGGGCGTCGAGCTCAAAGAGAACATCAAGAAGCAGTGGTGGCGGAACATGGTCACCAGCCGCGAAGACACCGTCGGCCTCGACTCGTCGGTCATTCTGCCGCGTCAGGTCTGGGAAGCATCGGGTCACGTCGAAACTTTCAGTGATCCGCTCGTCGAGTCTCTGATCACCCACAAGCGGTACCGCGCCGATCATCTTCTCGAAGCGTACGAGGAGAAGCACGGACATCCGCCAGAGAACGGCCTCGCTGATATCCGCGATCCCGAGACCGGTGACCCGGGCCAATGGACCGAACCGCGCGCGTTCTCCGGCCTGCTCAAGACATTCCTCGGACCGGTCGACAACGAGGAAGGGCTGCACTACCTGCGGCCCGAGACCGCTCAGGGCATCTTCGTGAACTTCGCCAACGTGCTGACGACCTCACGCAAGAAGCCGCCGTTCGGCATCGGCCAGATCGGCAAGAGCTTCCGCAACGAAATCACCCCCGGAAACTTCATCTTCCGCACTCGCGAATTCGAGCAGATGGAGATGGAATTCTTCGTCAAGCCCGGCGAGGACGAGGAGTGGCACGAGTACTGGATCGACTACCGCATGAAGTGGTACACCGACCTCGGTATCGATCCGGAGAACCTGCGTCTGTACGAGCATGCCAAGGAGAAGCTCTCGCACTACTCCAAGCGCACCGTCGACATCGAGTACCGGTTCGGCTTCCAGGGAAGCGCGTGGGGTGAGCTCGAGGGCGTTGCCAACCGCACCGACTACGACCTCTCAGTGCACTCGAAGGTATCCGGCCAGGACCTGAGCTACTACGAGCAGGCAACCGACACCCGCTACACGCCGTACGTCATCGAGCCGGCAGCCGGTCTGACTCGTTCGCTGATGGCGTTCCTCGTAGACGCGTACTCCGAGGACGAGGCACCCAACGCCAAGGGCGGCGTCGACAAGCGCGTCGTACTCAAGCTCGACCGCCGCCTCGCGCCGGTCAAGGTTGCCGTCCTGCCGCTCTCGCGCAATGCCGATCTAACGCCGAAGGCGAAAGACCTGGCACAGCAATTGCGGCAATACTGGAACGTGGAATTCGACGACGCCGGAGCCATCGGCCGTCGATACCGTCGTCAGGACGAGATCGGTACGCCGTTCTGCATCACCGTCGACTTCGACACCATCGACGACCATGCCGTCACCATCCGCGAGCGCGACACGATGGCGCAGGAGCGGGTCGCTCTCGATCAGGTCGAGGGCTACCTCGCGCAGCGGTTGCTCGGAGCCTAGAACGCCAGAGTCGAGGTGACCGAACGTCTTGTTCGGTCACCTCGACACAGGTTCGAACTTCTTCACCGACCGGATGCGCACACCCGCCTAGAACCGGCCGCCGCCTCCACCGAAACCGCCGCCGCCACCACCTCCGCCGCCCCCGAAGCCTCCGCCCCCGCTGAAGCCGCCTCCACCGAAACCGCCGCCACCGCCGCGTAGGACGCTGTTGATGAGGATTCCGCCGAGGACCGCGCCGGCCATGTTCCCACCGCCACCGCCTCCGCGTGGGCGATTGCGATCTTCCCAGTCTCGGACGTCGGCCTGCGCGCTTCGAGATGCCTGCGTGGCCAGCTGTGCTGCGGCCTGAGCATGCTGGAGCGCTTTCGCCGGGTCCGAGGACTCCAGCTGGCGGGCAGCCTCGAAATGCCGTTCCGACTCGGCGAGCCGGGTTCGCGCTTCGGCTCCGACGCCGCCGCGCCGGGTTGATATGTAGTCCTTGGCGGCGGTGATCTGCGACTGAGCCCCGCCGATGTCACGTGCGAGTCGGGCGCGCAGAAGCTCCTCCTGCTCTTTCACTTCGGTTGCGTCTTCGATCGTTGCGTCCAGTTGTTGGTCTGCAGCAACGAGTTGGTTGTAGCTTCCGAGCGGATCCGACGCCTGCGATGCCTCGGCGTTGCGCAGTGCCTGTTCGGCCGCTGCGCGCGCCTTGTCCAAATCGGGCCCACCGTGCCGACTGAGCGTTCCGGCGTCGGCGATGTCTTTACGCACCTCTTCGATAGCGGCCGGAAGCGTCGCTATCGCATTGCGGATATCGCTCTGCGCATGGTCGACTGCGTCGAGCAAGGCGCGTGCGTGTTCGGCTGCCTTTTCTGCGGTTCGGACGGCGGAGACCAGTTCACCCTGCTTGCCCGCGGGCCGTGCAGCTGCCTCTCGGCCGACGGCGATGTTCGACTCGGCGAGTTCGATTGCCTCGCGAGCCATATCGACGTTCGCTTCGATCGATGCGAGCGCTGCCGGCGCAAATTCGGTGCGCAATTGTTCGAGAATCTGCTGAGACTCGGGGATTCGGACAGTCAAGCCGACGACGGACTGCGTCAGCGAATCCAGCTTCGAACCGGCGTTGATGAGCAAATCTCGCATCGATTCGAATTCGGCTACGCGAGAATCGAGTTCGTGATCGGCGCGGCCGCACGAGGAAATGATGTGAATGAGCATGGAGCGTCGTTGATCCGGCGTTTCCGGAATGGCGTCGTCGAGACGCTGCCGCACTTCGAACGCGGACGCGAGTGCTTTCTTTGCTTCCTCGTATGCACTGATGAACGGTGCTGCAGTTCGATCTCCGAACTCCGATCGCGCGATGGTCAACTCTTCCTCGCTTGCGCGCACGGCGTTGTCCGTCTCCACGAGCATCGAATGGGCGCGAGCATCGAGGACGTCGAGTGGAAGCGCGCTGAGTGCTGCAGTGTCCGTCGGATCGATGGTGTGCGCTGCTTCGATGCTCGCCGTGTGTAGCTTCTTCTTTCGGCGAGAGGAGTAGGCGACCGCTCCGCCGCCGGCGACGAGGACCGCGCCCGCACCGATCAGCCATGGTGTACCGGACCCGTCCGAGCCGGAGGAGGTGTAGGCCTCGTCGAGGCTTCCTGCGGTGGAAATAGCCGCGCTGGACCAATCTCGCTGTGCCAACGCCGGCTCGATCTGATCGACGCGGATCGACTCTTGCTCCGCCGCCGTGATCTCCGTCAAGGACTTGTCGACGCCGAGGTAGTAGGCCCGGCCGTCCGTCGCCACCGCAAGAAGTACGTCCCGCTGCCCGAAATCGCTCGCGGTGTACGTCTGTTGCGCCCAACTCTCGGAGGACAAGTTGTCGAAATCGGAGACGAAAGTAACCCAGAGCCGGATACGGCTGTTGTTGTAGAGATCGTCGATCGCGGCCTGAATATCTCCGGTGCTCTGCTCGTCGAGCACCTGCACTTCGTCGGTGATCTGCGTGTCCAGGCGCGTCGGCGGCTCAGCCGAGGCGGTCCCTGCAGCGCCGAGAAATGCGGTGAATCCCAGGACGGTGGTGAGTGCGCTGTATGCGAGAACTCTCCGGACCGCAACGAACGCGGGCCGGTGCTCTGCCTGATCGACTGCCATAGGTACCGAACCTACCGGCAGGACAACCCATGACACATGTCATGCCGAGAACATGACGCACGGAAGGGGTTCGACGCCCTCGACGTGAGCACTGTTGTTCTCATGACAACGACACCTTCGGTTGATAATGCCAGGATCGATCGGATCGCGGCCGCCGCGGAATTACGCACCCAGGTGCGCCCTCGTCTCGAGTGTTGATCGTCACAACCTTCGGCCGCCCCGGTTGTCTGCGGCGCGCCCCCGATGTGGGCGCCGACGGGTTCGTGGTCGAGGGCACCCCGGCTCGGCAGCTCGCTGACGCGGTCCGGCGCGTCAACATGAGCACTCGCGTCGTCGATCCGACGCTGGCCACCACTGTGCCGACGCGATTCGGATCGCTCTGGATCGTGGTTGGCTCTGATCACCGACGCCGAGTTCCCGCGCGCCCATACGACCGCGATCGCTCGCGACTGGCAAACTCGAGGAGTGAACTCGACTCTCGACCGCAATCCGTACGGCGAACCCGATGGGTATTCGTACGGTCGACCGTTGGATCAGCGCCCATCCGACCCGGATCGGCTCGGATTCGTCGGCACACTCGGCCGGTGGACGACGCGGCTCATCCTGGGCGTCGTGCTGATGGGTCTCCTCGTCGTCGGCGGCACGGCCGTTCGAGTCTGGCAAGTGGCGCGGATCGACGACAACTCTCCGGCAGAGGCGATCGTGGTTCTCGGGGCGGCCCAGTATTCGGGTACACCGTCGACTGTGTTCGAGGCACGGCTCGACCAGGCCGCCACCCTGTACGAGCAGGGTGTGGCACCCGAGATCGTCACCGTCGGCGGCAAGCAGGAAGGGGACCTGTTCACCGAGGCCGCGTCGGGGCGCAACTATCTGATCGAGCAAGGTGTGCCCGCGGACAAGATCACCGCTGTCGAGGAGGGTTCGGACACTCTCGAAAGCATCGAGGCGGTGAGCAACACCTTGCGCGAGCAGGGAAAATCGTCCGTGGTGCTGGTCAGCGACCCGTGGCATTCGTTGCGCACTCGCACGATGGCCAGGGATGCAGGCCTCGACGCATGGACGTCGCCGACGAGGACGGGCCCCGCGGTGTACACCAGGGAATCGCAGGCCCATGGAATTGCTCGCGAGACCGGCGCGCTGCTGTGGTATCAGCTCACCCACTTCACCGCCGACTTCTCCTACACGGCAGGGCAATAGCGGTGAGTGGCTACACCGATCACGACCTCGAACGGTTCGTCGCGGAACCGCGTAAGACGGCGGGGCTCGATGGCGCGCAGGAGAACGCATCCCACCGCAGCGCGTTCGCGCGGGACCGAGCACGCGTACTGCACAGTGCGGCGCTGCGGAGGTTGGCTGACAAGACTCAGGTCACCGGGCCGCGTGACGGAGATACCCCGCGTACTCGATTGACGCATTCGCTCGAGGTGGCGCAGATCGGGCGCAGCATCGGCGAAGGACTCGGCGCCGATCCGGACCTGGTGGACCTGGCGGGACTCGCACACGACATCGGTCACCCGCCGTACGGGCACAACGGGGAGAGAGCACTCGACGAGGTCGCCGAGAATTGCGGCGGATTCGAGGGCAACGCGCAAAACCTACGAATCCTCACCGGCCTGGAACCGAAGACCCTCGACGCCGACGGCACCAGCGTCGGCCTCAATCTCACCCGCGCATCCCTCGATGCCGCGATCAAATATCCGTGGCTGCGGCCATCGCCGGGAGCAAAGTTCGGCGCGTACGAGGACGACGGCCGGATCCTCGATTGGGTTCGCGATGGGGCACCGAACCGGCGCAAATGCCTGGAGGCCCAGTCCATGGACTGGGCCGACGACGTCGCGTACTCGGTCCACGATGTCGAAGACGGTGTGATCGGCGCCAGAATCGACCTCAGAGCCCTCGGCGATCGTTCTGAACAGCGAGCATTGGCCGAGCTCGGCATCAGGGAATTCCGTGGTCTCGACGCAGCCGAGCTGATCGAGGCTGCAGAGCGACTCTCACGCATGCCGGTCGTTGTGACGGCCGGTCGGTTCGACGGGACACTCGAAGCGTCGGTGAAGCTCAAGCACCTCACGAGCGAACTGGTCGGGCGATTCGCGACCGCCGCGATCAACGGCACCCGAGACAAGTGGGGCACCGGTTCACTGTCGAGATACGACGCCGATCTGGTCATCCCGGCCGTCGTCGCCTCCGAGGTGGCGCTCCTGAAGACGATGGCGTTGCGGTACGTGATGTCCGACGCCGGACACAAGCTCCGTCAGGAACGGCAGCGGGAACGAATCCACCGTGTCGCGCAATGGTTGTTGCGATCGGCGCCGGGGGAGTTGGACCCGATTTTCGTGCCGGCATGGAACCGCGCCCAAGACGATGCGCAGCGCACTCGCGTGGTCGTCGATCAAATTGCGTCGTACACCGAAAGTCGGCTCGAGCGGATCGACAAGCGCAGCCTGGGCGCTCAGGCCAGTTGGGGCTGATCTGATTCTTCGCAACCGGTGCGCGGTACTAGACTGCCCGGTGTGGCCGGCCGAATTCCTGAACGAGACATAGCCGCCATCCGCGAACGCACTCGAATCGAGGACGTGGTCGGTGACTACGTCTCGCTCAAGCGCGCGGGCGGCGATTCCATGAAGGGGCTGTGCCCGTTCCACGACGAGAAGTCTCCGTCGTTCCACGTGCGCCCCAACCATGGGCACTATCACTGCTTCGGCTGCGGCGAGGGCGGTGACGCCTACTCGTTCCTGCAGAAGATCGAGCACATTTCGTTCGTTGAAGCCGTCGAGCAGCTCGCAGACCGGCTGAACTACTCCATCAACTACGAAGGTGGCGGGCCGTCGGTACAGCGGGATCGCGGCACACGCGCACGGCTGATCGCGGCCAACGCTGCCGCGCAGGAGTTCTACGCTGCACGGCTTCGCGAGCCCGACGCGCAGGCCGCACAGGACTACCTCACCGAACGCGACTTCGACGGGCAAGCCGCACTCACCTATGGGTGTGGATACGCCCCCGACGGCTGGGACACCCTCACCAAGCATCTGCTGAGCAAAGGTTTCGAGGCCAAGGAGATCATCGACGCCGGCCTGGCCACGCCAGGCAAGCGCGGCACCCCGATCGACCGATTCCGCCGCCGCCTGGTGTGGCCGATCCGCAGTCAAAGCGGCGACGTCATCGGCTTCGGCGCACGAAAGCTCTTCGACGACGACACCATGCCCGGCAAGTACATCAACACCCCGGAAACCATGCTGTACAAGAAGTCCCAGGTGCTGTTCGGGCTGGACATGGCACGCAAGGACATCGCCAAGTCGCACCAGGCCGTCATCGTCGAGGGCTACACCGACGTCATGGCAATGCACCTGGCCGGCGTCAAGACCGCCGTCGCATCGTGCGGTACTGCCTTCGGTGAAGACCACCTGGCAATGCTGCGTCGACTCATGATGGACGACAGCTACTTTCGCGGCGAAGTCATCTACACCTTCGACGGCGACGCAGCCGGAAAAGCAGCCGCGATGAAAGCCTTCGAAGGCGATCAGAAGATCGCCGGCCAAACATTCGTCGCCATCGCCCCCGACGGGATGGACCCCTGCGAGTTACGCCAGAAATCCGGCGATCCTGCGGTGCGCGATCTGGTGGCGCGTCGGACACCGATGTTTGCGTTCGTCGTCAAATCGCTGCTGAGCGAACATGATCTGGACACCCCCGAGGGCCGCGTCGAAGCTCTGAAGCGGACGGTTCCCGTTGTCGCCCGCATCAAGGACGGCTCCTTGCGCGACGAGTACGCCCGCCAGCTCGCCGGGTGGACCGGCTGGGACGACACCGCGATGGTGCTCGCCAGAGTGCGGGACGAAGCCAAGAGGATCGCTCGGGGCGGCGGAGACGCCAACAGCAAGCGTGTGCCGTTCGAGAAGCGTCAGGAGCCGAAGCCGGCAGTACCGGCCGGCCCACCGCGACCGCAACCGCGAGATCCCGCGCTGTGGCCGCAGCGCGAAGCCCTCAAGTCGGCGCTGCAGAACCCGTCGATCGCCGGCTCCGTGTTCGATTCGTTGCCCCCGGAGACATTCACACACCCCGCCTACGCGGCCGTCAGCGCGGCCGTCACAGCCGCGGGCGGCACCGCTGCGGGGCTCGGCGGAGGGGAATGGGTCGACGCCGTCGCCAAACGCGCGGAGAGCCCGGTCGTGCAGTCACTCGTCATGGAGTTGGCCGTCGAACACATACCCGTCGCCGACATCGCACTGACCCGCTACACGAACGGCGTGATGGCTCGCTTGCAGGAAGTGTGGGTCGGTGAGCAGGTTGCCGAACTCAAATCGAAAATGCAGCGGATGTCACCGCAGGACAACCCGGACGAGTACTACGCACTGCTCGGCGACGTCATCGCCCTCGAACAGTACCGGCGAAGCCTGCTCGAACAGGCCATCGGCAACGTGGAGGACGATTCAGCCGCCGGCTAGCTACTTCCTGCGGAGCTGATCCTGCGGGATGTACAGCTGCGATTCGTCGTCGATCGTCTTCATGGGCTCGAGCTTCGGCTGCGTATTCAACGAGTCCGACAGCTTCTGCCTGCTCACATCGAGAACCTTCTTCGTAGCCGGACTGCCGGCGACGGCCGCAGCGGTCTTACGGATCTGCTCGTAGCGACCACGACCAGCCTTGGCTCCGAGTACGTACGCCGCTCCAGCAGCCAGAACCAAACGGATCATCAAAGTCCTCCCACAGTGTTGCTGGTCATCAGTGTTTGGCGATCATTGACGTAGGCGACCCTCCACCTACCTCTACGCGCGTTCCACCATCCTGCCTGACTCGGCTCCACCAGGGCGATTTGGTACTCCCATGGGGGTGTGCGCTATGGTTTCTCTCGGCGCACACGAGAGTGTGACGCCGTGAAGTAATCCCCTGTAGCTCAATTGGCAGAGCTTCCGACTGTTAATCGGACGGTTGCTGGTTCGAGTCCAGCCGGGGGAGCAGTGATAGGCCCTCTGAACTGCGGTTTAACCCGTTGGGTCGGAGGGTCTTTCTTGTTTCTAGGTCTCGTTTGTCACGGATTGTCACAAGTTGTCACGAGATTTTTTGGCTACTTGTGCGTCGGTGAGTGTGCATGGGACCACCGACGTTCGGAGCGCAACTCCGACTAGTCGGACGGTCGAAGTCCACCAACGGATTAGGGCGCCTATGAACCTGTTCGACACGTTCATCTTGGTGCGGAGCAGGGGCGCTAACTGAGCACAACTTTTGGTGTTTGCCGAAGGCAACGTAAATTGCATTTTCCGCGCCATCTTTACCGAAACGCCAGTTCAGCACGGTTTTGCTGTGCAAGCGTGTCGGTGACGTGCGTTCGGCTGCCGATATGGATTTCCGACCATGCCGAACACCTGCGGTGAGCTCTTCAGTGGGCTCTGCGGGAGTTGCGTCGACGACTACGGAGCCGGAGATCCCGCCGGCGTGGCCAAGCGGATCGCGAAAGCGGTCGAATCGTCACGGTCGGAGGGGACTCGGCGTACAACGCCGCCGGGTGGTGACGCTTCGCCGGGTGGTGCGACCGGGAAGGGCATGCCGCGTTGCCGGCGCATCCGGTCACAGTCGCCGCGTATCTCGTCGACGCCGTCGACACCCGGAACGAGACAGGGAAGCGCGCCTACGCTGTCGCCACCTTCGGTACCTGAATCACGGCGACCAACCACCAGCACCGCACCACCGGACATCTGTCCCCGTCGGCCCACGAGATCGTGACTGCGACCTTGTCCGGGATCCGACGCGAGTACGCCGCGGCAGGTGACCGCCCGCGCAGCCCGCGAGAACCGTTGTTGGTCGAGGACATCAAACTCCTTGTCGAGACGGCACGGGATCGGTGCAAGGGTTGGGCCGACGAGGTGCACGAACGCCGGGATTCGGCGATCCTGCTGCTCGGGTTCGCCGGCGCGTTCCGCCGCAGCGAACTCTCGGAGCTTGCGTGCGGGGACGTCAGTGTGCACCGGCACGACGGTCTCCACGTACGAATGCGGAAGTCGAAGACCGACCAGGAAGGCCGGGGAACGGTGAAAGCCCTCCCGTACACAGACTCTCACGTGACCTGTCCGCCCTGCGCCTACGTCCGCTGGATTCAGGTCGTAGCAGCATTCAATATCGGCGGACGGCCGTCGGTGATCCGCCTGCTCCGCAAACGCGATCTGTTCGGCAGTCATGTGTGCCGCGAGGGAGTGCCGCGCACCGCCGCCCGCTCACCGTTGTTCCGTGCAGTCGCAAAGAACGGGAACCTCGGCGTCAAGCCGTTATCCGGGGCAGCAATCCACCAGACCATTCGCCGCCGTGCTGAGCACGCCGACTACGACCCCACAGCGCTCGCCAAACTCGGTGGACACTCGCTCCGCGCCGGCTTCGTCACCCAAGGCACCCGCAACGGCGCCGACGGACCCGCCATCGCTCGCCAGACCGGACACGCCAGCCTCGACTCCGTCGAGGTCTACCGCCGTGAATACGCACCACTGGTGGCAACGCTGTCAGTAAGATCGGGATGTGACCTGCGAACTGGGCGGAACTGCGCTCGATACCATTGTGCAACATTGGTTCTGAGCGAGACGCCCTGCAGACTGAAGCCGCCGACTCCGTTCCCCGTTAACGCTTGCACCCACCGAAACATTGTTCACTTATCGAAACCAGCGTGAATGTGGTGCCAAACATCGTGCCAGTCACTGTCGTCTGCGGCCTACCTGTTCGGTGGCTAAAACGGACTTGAGAACAGCGGTAGGCTTCAGAGTGGTCTACGATGACGGGATGCTGACAACACTCAGAAAGTATGTCTCGGCCCGCTGACCCCAACGGTGGCCAACACCAGGCGCCGCCTGACCTGTTCGTCATGACCGCGGAGATTGCAACGCGGTACGCCGCAGAAATAGCGGTACATCGAGAACTGCTAGCCCATGTTGCCTCGACACGCGGTCCCACACGCTCCGATCCGCGATGGCCGGTGGACGACAACCCGATAGAGGGCCCGTCGCTGATAGATCCTGGCCTGAAAATTCACCTACGCCACAGTTATCAAGACGCCGGCAACCTCGGATCGTTCCCTGCAGGTTCGAATCCGGTGGCGGTCCGAATTCACGTACAAGCTTTCGCGGCGACCTATCCCGATCGCGCGGCCGCGGGCAGCGATCTCCTCGATGCTGTGACCGAGGTTGAAAGCGAAGCGTGGACCCGCGCGCTACTCGGCGAGTGGTGGGCCGACCATGCCTACGAGCTGGTGCGGAACCTTCACCCATCGGAACGCGAACGAGATAGCTTTTCGTTCAAGCAGCGGATTTATGTTGTGCTGCTCGGGCAGGATGGGGAACCCACGCTCGCCCCAGACAACTTCACTTTCAGGCGGCTATGGCCTGGAATCGGCTCTGCGCGCAAGATTGAGGCCCGGTCGGTTCCGCTGGCAGCGCACATCGAACGCGTCGGCTCCTTCTTCGAGACCGAGGGATTACGGGATCCGAACACCGACGCCGATGGGGGCTGGCGGGTCGAGTTCACCGGTCTCGACCCAGCCGAACTTACGGCTTCAGCCGGGGAGACTGCCCGACGTGTTATGCGCCTTGTTCGGGTGCGCGGGGTGATAGACAGTAAATTTCGTCCCACGCGCGTCCATATCGAAAAAAGCACTGCCCGTGTGTATTTCATGTGGTCCAAGAACCCGAACACGTTCGCGGTGTCGGTTCACTTACCGCAATCATTCGACGATCTTCCGGGCCCACCGGGCGACACGCCCGGCTCTCTGGTTTCCTGTACTTTCGAGAACTGGCAGGAAAACCTGCTGACCGGAATGTTGTTATGGGGCACACGTACACGAATGGACGACGGCGCCGTACATGTGTCGTGGCCGAAGGGCGGCCCCAGCCACGATCGCGCTTACTACGTCGCGGACGTACCGCAGCACGATAGGTCGGGAGTATGGCTTGCCAGGGCAGGGTTGAACATTGACAAGGCCGTTGCAGCAATGTCGTCGGGTCATGTCGCCGCGTGGCTGCAGGCATACGTCAACAACGCGGCCGGGCGGCCGTTCGTCGCCCACGCGGCAGCGAGATGGGCCGACTCCACCACCGCGGTCGTCGATGTACTCGAATCGGTACCGGACACGCCGAAGTCTGTGCTGACGAAACTGATTCACACAATCACCCACGTACTTGCCAATTCCGGCGCAAGGACCATCGAATTGCACTATGTCGACGATGCTTTCGCAGCCGTCGGGTACAAGGAACATCCCGATGCGGAAGGCAAGATGCACCTCGATGTCACCGCGATGTCATGACTTCGCAGCACTGTGACGACGCTGAGGCAGGCCTCGAAGATCAATCGAGAAGACGCATGGACAACCGTTTCAAAGAAGACCGACGCCTGGGGCTTCTCATCGCGGCCGTCACCACTCTTGTTCAAGCGGTCGCTCGACGCGATCGATGGCAGATCGCCCGTGAGAGCACGGGGCCTTTGCTGCGAGACTTGTTGGCCGGGCGGTACGACGACGTGTTCACTCTCGGCGTTCACGGTGAGCCCGGGCTCGAAGGGGTACCGATAGCTGTCGCAGACGATCGGATTGCTCTGGTCGTCGGGTCTATCCGCGCGTCGAGTGAATCAGGACCGATTCCGATCACAGCCGTCTTGGTCTCGCGCGACAGTCCACGGCGCTGGTTGGTCGCGGCTCTGAACTTCGATCTCGTTGCAGACCTGGAGTTTCAACACCAGGTTCAGTTCGGGATGTTCGACGAGGAGGCGGATCTCGCGGTTATCGCAGCACACGGACAACTCGACACCGAAGCAGCTGCCATCGACTGGGACGACCCCACCGTGGTCCTTCGGTCCGACGAAAAAGCCACATGGACAGTCGCAGACGCATTGAAGGAACTGGACCGGTTCGATCGGTCGGCGTGGAGCTGGCTGGCCGCTGATCGCATCACCTCCGGCGGTATCTACCTCCGAGCGAGGCATCCAGACTTGGTACGCGAATACCTGTAGGCCGAGAATTCTCGACAGATCAGGCTGCCTCGAACGACTTCGCTTGACCGGCTCGAATGCGGTGACGCGGCACTTGACCGCAGCCACCATAAGTACCTGACCACCGGATGCGCATTGCTTGACACCCACCACATCAGGCAGGACCAATACCGCACGTTCGGATACTGCACCTTCACCAGTCAAACCCGTCGGGCAGAGCAGTACAGTCCGAACGTGCCGACCATCGTTAGAAATCAACACACAGTTCCACGCTTCTACCTGAACAAGTTCGCCAACACCCAGAAGCAAATCGGAGTGGTCAAGCTACCCGGCCTCATCCGTATGACTCGTTCAACGAAGAGCACGACCGTCGCGCGCGACTTCTACAACGTCGAGCAAGACACGCAGCCCGTCGATTTCTTCGAGCGCGAGTTCGGACGAATCGAGGACGCCACCGCGAAGATCTTCCAGAAGATTGAGGTGGACCGAACGTGGCCGCTGAACCATGAGGACCGGTACTTCCTCGCCACCTTCATCGCGCTGCAGAATTTGCGCGGACCAAGTCAACGGAACCATCTAGGGCAGTTGTCCACAGCGATGAACCGCCTCGACATCGCCGCAGCCGGCCGCGACAACCTTGCCGAGTCAGCCCGAACACGCGGCATCGACGACCTCACCGAGAACGAGGCGGACACGCTGTGGCGTCTCGCGACTCAACCCGGGGTTGCCCCAACGGACGCGACGGCGCTAGCTCACATGCAGCAACTGACCGAGCTCCTTCCAGCGACAATCAAATACTTCCGCGGGCGGCCATGGTCTCTTATCAGATTTGAGACAAAGACTCTATTGACCTGCGACACACCTGTTTCCCTCATTCCACACCCGCGCGCCGACCCGAACATTGGCGTCGGGTTGAAGAACGCATGGGGCATCACGTTCCCACTTACCCGACACATCGGGCTACTGATGGGAAATCCGCAACCGATCATCGAGGCGGAGGTAGCGGTTGAGCATGTCTGGGCGGGAACGCTCGATACGATCCTCTCTCCCTCGACCAAGTGGGCGAGGCTGTTCAACGACACAACGATCAGCAATGCGCGGCACCATGTCCTGCATCATCCAGACGACGCGCATGTCGTCCCCGACGATCTTCCCCAACCGAACGAGGTGGAGGTCGACACCAGCGGGGTCGAAGAACTTATCGCCACCGTTCAGGCCATGCACCATTCGCGTCGTACAAGAACACCTGCCTCTACCCGAGACTCAGGAGATGACCGACAACCCGCAAGCTGATAGGTCCGGTTTCGACGGCTCGCGGCCCACACTCGGGGTACCGGGCTGCGCGTCGAATTCATGTGCGGATGTGAGCGGGCGCGCCATCATCCGCGATGGCGAAAAACGGATCCGCCCTTCCAACAAAGACCACGCGTAAGAATACTTTTGCGCAGCCAGCCTCTACCGATGCGAATATCCTTCTTCTAGTCGAAATTTCAGCATCAACGACTCGAAGTGCGGGGGCTCATTCGCTGTGTCCGGTCTGGTTCTGGATCAGCGGGGTCGGTACCGGGTTGAGTGATGCCGGGTAGCGACCACTGAGCGATCATGGTTCTTGGTAGTCAGCCTCCCAGGGATGCAGGCATTGAAGCGCCGATCCCCGCTGGGCTCGAACCGAACCACGAAGCAGTCGCGGTGCCAGATTCCATCGCCTGCAGCAACGTCTTTCGCAATTTGAACGACGCCTTCGCGTACGTTGCCTCCCATCCGTAAGTGCGGGACCCTGCCGGTGTGGGCCGGAAACGTTACAAGTCAGTTGCTGACTCTGCACGAGTTGGATGCGGAGTACTCGGCGAGGGTTGACTCGAGTCCCAGCCCTCGAGCGCCAGTACTTGCAACGTTCCAGTTGGGTGCAGCGGCGATAAGAGCCATATCCCTGTTCGGTTCAACTTTCCGGTACGGAGTCGGGCCATGTTTGCGCGTCCATCGGCACGTTGTGGCGTTGGCACCAGTCCTGGACGTGGTGCCGGTGGCGGCCGTCGAAGCCGACAGTGCGGACTCGTCCGTCGGGGGCGAGGAGGTCCGGTTCGATAAGGCCGAACATCTGCAGCTGGGCGGCGGCTTGATAGGTGTGTGCAAGCCGATCCTGCATCGTCGTGGTGGTGGACAGGTCGATCGCTTGTACGCGGGGGTTTGGCCTGTGCGCTTGCCGCAGCGCGTGGACGGATGAGTGTGTGTCTCCGGGTTGAAGTCGAACCGGTTTCGAGAAGGAGTTTGCGTCGGTGTCGACATCGACGAGCGAGGTCGTCATGGTGGCCGGTCCCCAGGTTCCGCACCGGTCACCAACCCAGTCGAGAAGGTGTGGGATGCAGGTGGTCAGGGCGTCGATGATCTCGTCGAGAGTAAGGGCCAAATAGTCGGTGGTGGTCTCGTCGCCGACTTTGATTGCTGCGATCCCCGATCCGTCGGCGTAGAGCGCGCGGTATGCCGAGGTGGCTCCAGGTTCGGCGACCTGTTTTTGTGTGCCGAGATGGGTTGCCACAAGTTGGGTGTATTCGACAAACCCCGGACCCGGGAAGGGGTAGTCGAGACTGTGCGCGTGTATTCCGATTACGCCGTCGGGGAACGAATGTCTGTTATTCCAGGCGGTGATCTCGCGGCGCGCGGACACTGTGAGTGTGTCGTCGACGGGTGCGTCGGGGCTCACGCACACCACCGCCCACACACCGTGCCCGCCGCGGTCGCGAAGTGTTCGGCTGGAGGTGTCCCAGAGCGCGTTCGCGCGACGGGTCCGGTCCGCCGCGCTCCGAATTCGGCGTGCGTACATGTCTGCCAGTTCTGCCTCGGTTAGGAAGCGTGTGTGGGCGTCGCCGACCGCGCGTACCGGAAACACCAATGCTGGTTTGTCTTTCGTACCGGTCTTGACTGCATGCGGGACCAGTGCGCTGGGCGGCACGACGGCGACGATGTACGAACCAGATTGTGCAGCAGGTACTTCGAACATATCGAACAGAGGTATCGGGGAGGTGCAGGTGCGGATGTCTTTTCGGTACTGCTCGACGTCGCGGGTGATGTCGGGGCGGTCGAGAGGGCTCATCCGACCTGTGACGTCGTTCCCTGTAGCAGCGTCCGTGACACCAAAGATGATCAAACCTCCGGTGCCGTTGGCAAGCGCGGCGATGTCTTTAGAACGCTCGTGTTGTTGTGTCCATTCGCCGGCTTGTTTCGCGGTGCGCGGGTGTGAGCCGAATGCCCCGGCCGCTTTGAACTCAACAAGTCCGGACTCGGCAGGGACTGCCTCGACCACGGCGCGAATGGAGGCCTCCGACAGGGAGTCGAGTTCCAGCGGGCCGCCGATGATCTGTTCCAGGGACTGTTCACGCCATATCGCCACGCGGATCACCGTAATCGGTCGTAAGACTCACAACGGCTGGTAGGTCGGTCCAGTCGCAAATTGAGGGATCTGCTGCCCGGGAGGCGTCGAGTAGGCGTTCTGAGCGTCTGGATGGTGGCCTATCCAGCCAGGTGGCTCAGGCATCGCAATAATGGAGTCATGGCCACCGGTGATGACGACGACCGTGACATCGCTGGTGCGATCCACGTGTACGTGGAAGAAGTTGCGCGGCAGGGGAGTTTGTTCGATTTCGGCATCGGCCTCATCGAGGCTGCGGTGCGCCCGGACCGTGCAGATCGAAGCAATAAGGACGTAGAGCTGGTGGCAGGTATTACGGTGAGTCTTTCTGCGGCCGCGTTCGCGTCCAAGATGCTTTGGCCGATACCGGGCCTTGACCGTGATCCGTGGCGAGCAGAGAGAGGTCGAGCGCTGCGAGAGAGGTTGAAAGTCGCCGATGATTCTCCGCTCAAGTCAAGGAGCGTCCGGGACTCACTCGAACACTTCGATGAGCGAATCGACCAGTTCGCTCGCGAGCCCTACAACGCCTTCGGCGCGTTTCACTGGATGGTCATGTCCAGCGCTCATGGTTTGGGCGAGTCGAACGCAATGCCGATTCTGCGGTATATCGACCCGACGACGTTGGTCGTCCGCTTGCCGGGTCGGACGCCGGTGGACGTTGGTGGCACTTCGGTGACAGTCGATCTGCGGGTGGTTGGTGAGGAATTCCTGAGAATTCGGGGTGTGGCAGGCGCTCACCATCGGTGATGTCGCCATCTGGCTTTGGTTTCGCAGGGTGAGGGTGGAGACCTTCGACTTCGGGCGCCGTTTCAAAAGAGATGAAGACCAATCACTGCCACGCCGTCCACAACGTCCCTAGTCAATACAACGAAGTTTGTCGGACCCAGCACCTATCGTTTGTTTCAGGGACGGGAGAAAGAAAAATCATGCATCCACTCAACGACGAGTTCGCCCAAGCAGTCCGCAACGTCAGCATCCACGGCGACAAACGCGACCGCGCGATTGCCGCACACACCGAAGTGCGGAATCTACTCGAAGCCGACCCCGAACTGGGGGGTGGGGCATCGACACCAGGCTCATCGGCTCCTACGCCCGCCAGACCGCCCGGTACCCGGGCAAGGACGTCGACGTCTTCCTGCGATTCAGGAATTTGTCTGTACGGCACAGCCCGGAGAAGATCTACAACGCCGTCGAACGGGTTCTAGTTGAGAAGTACGGTGTAAAGGGCGAAGACCCGGAAGGCCGGATCACTCGACAGTCGCGGTCACTGAAGATCGACTTCCCCGATCCCGAGGACCATTTCAGCGACGTCTCATTCGCGATCGACGCGGTACCTGCCGTGCCCTGGGACGACCACTGGGCAATCCCCAACCGCGACCGCGACCAGTGGGACAACGACGAGGGGCGCTGGATCAAGACCAACCCCGTACAGTTCGCCGATAACACCGACACATTGGCCACCGCGCCAACGAGTCCAACCGTCGGCGCAGTAAATGGCTACAGACCGATCGTGCGATTGCTGCGGCAGGTACGACACATCCATCTCGAGGGGCAGCGCCCCGGCGGGCTGTTCGTAGAGATCGCCGCCTATTACGACTGGAAACAAGGACTGGTCACCGGAACATCCTGGGCGGAACTTCTGGCCTCCACCATGGAACACGTCGCCCAACGACTGCTCGACAGCGCCCAGGACGGTTTGCCCGATCCCATTCTCGGTACGCCGCTCAAGCCTGCCCTCGACCCGTGGCAGTGGACATCGGCGGGTCAGACCTTCGAGCGCCTGGCCGGCGACGCGCGCGAGGCGCTCACCGCAGAGCGATGCCAGGCCGCCAAGCTATGGCGCGATATTTTAGGCACGAACGACCGCGGACAGATACTCCCGCTGCCCGATGGATGTGACGCGGCAGGCTTCGCCATCGGGTCCATCACCGCCGTCGACGCTCTGGGCAGCAACCAGCCTCGTGGTTTCGCCCTGAACCGCCTCCGCCAGCGCTGAGCTGACTTCCGTTGGACACCTACGACGACGCTGCGTTCGATAGGTTCTGCTCGGACCTGGTCAACGCCGGGTTTTCGCCCGGAGGAGACGAGCAGTACCCACGGTGGACGGGGCCGATTCGGCCGAGCCTGCAGCCCCTCACGGACAGCACCCGAATGCACATCCAGTTCTTTCCTGGGTGGCCACTGCGCTACGCACACGTATTCGTGCCTGGTCTACGAACCGAACACGATGCACAAGGCATGATCTGTCTGTGGGCCGAAGATGACCCAGCTCAGATAGACGGCCGCGAGCTCGGCAAACTATGGGGTCGTCTCGACCGGTGGGCCACCGGCGCCCGCGACGGGTTTCACGCCGAGGATCGAGCACTCGACGCGCACCGTCTCTACGACGGGCAGAGCACCTACCGAGCCGAATTACCCTTGCACGACTTGATCGTTCGCGGCACCAACGGTTTCATTGCCGCGCTGTCCGCGACCGTGCAACGTCAAACATTGCTCATCGAACACCGCATCCATCCAAATATGCACACGGTTGACAAGCCCGTTCTCACCGGCGCGTTCTACCTCCGCAACCACCTCACCCGACCACCGCGCACCCTCGATGACGTTCGGGCGGCACTGACCCGCCGGCAACGCACGAACCTCACCTACGGGCTGGCCAACAGATCAATCTCGCAGTTCCCTGAGCCGAGCGGCGGACACGACTTCATCGTGCTCGCCTGGCCGCGACACGATGACGACTACGACGCCGTCGTGCTCGGCATCACCGGCGACGGTGACACGCTGGGCACGGCGGCGTTGTCGGCCACATCCAACGACACACGGGCGCTGCGGAAACGCGCAGGCCCTGACGCTGAGCTGCTCGGCGGAACGACACTCCTGATAGCCGGTGCCGGATCTGTCGGCGGGCACGTCGCCGTCGCCGTGGCATCTAGCGGTGTGGGCGCGATACACCTACACGACAGCGATCACCTGACCACTGCCAACCTTGTTCGCCACGTCGGTACACCCCATTTCGTGGGTGCCACCAAGACAGAGGCGGTAGCCGCTGTCATCGAGCAACACGCACCCTGGACCGACGTGAGTCAGAACGCCGACCTACCGTACGACCCAGCCGGACTGCTCGCAGCGATCGAAACAGTCGACGTGGTCGTCGACTGCACAGGAATGCTGCCGATGACTGCAGCACTCGCGGAGGTGTGCCGTCGACGCGGGATTCCTCTAATAGCTGGTGCACTCTTCCATCACGGAATGATGGTCCGCGTGCAGCGACAAGCGGCCGGCGACACCCCGATTGCTGCGCGGCCGAAGGACCCTCGTTACCACGTACTGCCGCAGGATCTTTCGTCGTCGGGTATGGCGGGATTTCTAGAACTCGGATGCACCGCGCCGGTCAACAATGCCCCTCCCACCGCGGTCCTGACCGCCGCATCCGAAATTTCCAGCGCTGTGCTGGATTTGCTGACCGGGTGCCGCCTGCGACCCGACGAACGCGTTACGGTGCTCAGCCCGATGCCGCCACCATTCGATCGCCCCGGCGTATTGGACCCGCGGGACACACCGTGAACACCAGCATGCATTTGAGGATCACCGAGTCCGCCCGGAATACGATGGTCGACGCA
The DNA here is from genome assembly GCF_002091955.1 of Rhodococcus sp. 1168. Taxonomy (GTDB): domain Bacteria; phylum Actinomycetota; class Actinomycetes; order Mycobacteriales; family Mycobacteriaceae; genus Rhodococcoides. The sequence continues at coordinate 174,545 of NZ_MKKY01000073.1, forward strand.
GCGACGCGTGCGCACCCCGTCGAGACCGGAGGCATTCTGATCGGTGTCTATGCCGATGGACACCCTTGGATCGTGACCACCATCGAGATCGCGTCAACCGATCGCGGCCGGTCCCACTACTGGATTCCCGGCGGCGCCACACACACCGCCGTGCTGCGTGCACGAGCGATCGACGACAGGCTGGGATACCTCGGGGACTGGCACAGCCACCCTCGCGACGTGGGCCCGAGTACCACCGACCTGGCGTCGTTAGCGCTGTTCTCGATGACGAAACCGCGGGCGGCGAACCCCACGCAAATCGTGGTACGCAGAACCGACAACGGCTACACCTTGGACGCACGTCGTATGAGCACCTTCGCGCCCCGAATCTGCACCATCGGACTTACCGGCCCACTCCCGAGCGTCAGCGCAGCACCATTCGACCAGACCGCCGTCCTCACCACACCCGACACCGACTCGCCAGGAGCCCATCATGACCGCTAACGAAATGCCTAGTTCGAGTGGCGTCAGGATCGCCGGCGATCATTACCAGTGGCTTCACGCGTGGCGCGCCTGTATGGAAGCTCTACATCAAGATCTCACAAAGAACATGCACAATCCGATTGTCGCGGTTGGTGTCGAAGCACCCGGCGTCGGCAATGTCGACGATGTCGTCCGGTACCGAGCACAGCCCCCGAACGTCTACACACAAGTCAAGTACGCCGTTGACAACAAAATTGCAGTTGGGCTGTCCTACCTGGACGACGAGGGCATTCTCGGAAAGATGGTCACTGCACACAAGAACTTGACCGCCGACGGCACCGCCGTGGAGCTACGCCTGGCCACCAACCGCACCGGCGACCCTACCGACCTATTACTGCAGCAACGCGATGGGCGCGACAAACGCCTTCTGCCACGAGCAGCGGAAGGTGGCTCGAAGAGTGCCATGGGAAAGGCGCGGGCGTCGTGGGCAACTGCAGCCGGCACCAACGAAGCAGCCCTGTTGTCCTTCCTCGACGACTTCTACCTCGACATCGCGTACGACCTGCCTAGCTTGCGTAGCGATGTCGGACTCCTGATGACTGCCAACGGTTTGCGGTCCGACGAGAAATCGGTCGATTTGAGTTCCGACTGGGTTGCAAAGCAGGTCATCGCCGGACACCGCAACCTCACCCTCGACGACATCAAGGACGCCGTAACGGTACTGGGTCTGAACGCCGGGTCCCCATGGACGACCGTGTCGATCGCGACGATCAAGCACGACGACGTCGCCGACCAGGCTGCGGTCAGCATCGACTGGGTCGATCGGATCGCGGGGGAGAAGCACTGGAATCGGGTGGCGCCGACTCCGCCTCATACCTGGGCCGAGCTGGCTTCCGACATTGCCACCGTGCCCATGCAGCTCGGCGGCTCCCGGCGCATCCTCGTCGGCGGACACATGCGACAGGCCACCGGATTCACGGTGGGTGGAGTACTACGAAGCGTCCTGGGCTACGAAGTCGGCGTACGACAGAGCGACCAGATCTGGACCAGCGAAGAGACGACCACGCCGTTTCCTCTAAAAGTGACGGAAGAATCTGTCGATGCTGGGCCGGATATTGCGGTCATCGTCAACATTTCATACGACGCAGCTAGCCAGGCAACCGAATGGATCCGTCGGACCGAGCTGCCTGTCGCCACCATCGTGACGGCGTTCCCGTCGACGGGAACGGGTCCAAAAGTAGTTCCAACACCGGCGGCTGCGAACAGCCTCGCCGTCGAGATCCGCAATGTCGCTCGCCGCTACGCGAGCTCCAGAGCCTTGCACGTTTTCCTCGTAGGCCCACTCGGCCTCGCAGTTCTGATGGGCCACCACTGGAACCGCGTCACGACCACTCACGTATATGAGCACCTCGGTGGGCAGGACTACGTTCACGCATTCACCGTGGACGCGTAGACGCCCTTGACCGTTGGAGGCTCGCGAAGAATGTCAGAAGTGCCTTGTTAGTCGAGTTTCGATACAGACATCACAAATACAACGTCAAGACATCTTGACGGTGCGGTAACTGTCGTTTTGGCGGGGACTGTCTGAATAACGGTGGATCCGGTCCTTGGTTCGACACGCCGAGCTGAGCTTGGCGGGAAGGATCGACAATGACCGAAACACTGGATCCCATGGCAGCGACCGAGGTGGATCAGAAGCAGTTGGCCGAACAGCTCCTGGCTCAGGCGAAGGAGCAGGGTATCGAGTTGATGGGCCCGAACGGGTTGTTGAATCAGCTCACCAAGAACGTCCTGGAAACGGCGTTGGATGCGGAGATGACCGAGCACCTCGGCTACGAGAAAGACGATGCCGCCGGCCGCGGCAGCGGCAACTCCCGAAACGGCACCCGATCCAAGACAGTGCTGACCGAGATCGGACCGGTGGAAATCGAGGTACCCCGCGACCTCGATTCCTCGTTCGCACCGCAAATCGTCAAGAAACGCCAACGCCGCCTGACGGGCATCGACGAGATCGTATTGTCCTTGACGGCAAAGGGTTTGACGACTGGTGAGGTGTCCGCGCACTTCCAGGACATCTATGGCGCGAAGGTATCGAAGGACACCATCTCGCGCATCACCGACAAGGTTGTCGGGGAGATGACCGACTGGCAGAACCGGCCACTCGAGCGCGTGTATCCGGTGATGTTCATCGATGCTGTGCACGTGAAAGTGCGGGACGGTCAGGTCACGAACCGGCCGATGTATGTCGCGATCGGTGTCACCGTCAACGGTGAACGCGACATCCTCGGGATCTGGGCCGGCGATGGCGGTGAAGGCGCAAAATTCTGGCTCTCGGTGCTCACCGAGATCAAGAACCGAGGTGTCGCCGATGTCTGCATCGTGGTGTGCGACGGACTCAAGGGATTGCCGGATGCGATCAACACCGTATGGGAGTTGGCGGTGGTGCAGACATGCATTATTCGTTTGATACGCAACACCTTTCGGTTCGCATCACGGAAGTATTGGGACGAGATGGCTCGTGACCTACGGCCGGTCTATACCGCTCCGTCGGAGTCTGCGGCGAAGGAACGATTCACCGAATTCACGACGAAATGGGGTCAGCAGTACCCGGCGATCATCAGGATGTGGGACAACGCGTGGAGCGAGTTCGTTCCGTTCCTGGACTACGACGTCGAGATCAGGCGGGTGATCTGCTCGACCAATGCGATCGAGTCCGTCAACGCTCGCTACCGGCGTGCTGTGCGGGCGCGTGGGCACTTCCCCACGGAGCAGGCAGCACTCAAGTGTTTGTATCTGGCCACGCGTGCGCTGGACCCCACCGGGAAAGGTAAGGCACGATGGGCGATGAGGTGGAAGCCAGCGCTCAACGCGTTCGCGATCACCTTCGAAGGACGCATCACCCCGAACGGTAACTAACCGACACCGAGGTCGGATCCACCGTTAATCTGACACTCCCTTTCGGCGCTCTCGCCGCCCGACCCTTTGCTGGGTGGTGGGGACGAGGGTCTGCGTTGCCAGACCCTCGGCAGGGTGTTCGTCATCGTGCGGGGGCTGTTATGAAGTCTTCAAGACCGTGACGCCCCAGCTGAAGCCTGAACCTGCGGTCGCAACAACGATCAGTTCACCTGATTGGAGTGCGTTGTCCATCTCGAGGCCCTCCAGTGCGAGCAGTGGATCTGCACCGCCGAGGTGTCCGTCGGAGTCGTAGTTGAAGACCGTGCGGTTGTGCTCGACCCCGAGAGCTTCGAGGTAGTCGATGTGCAGGTCTATGTTGCCGTGTGTGACCAGGAAGTACGCGACGTCAGCGACTGTATGACCAGCTTGTGTCAGTGCGGCTGCCGTGAGTTCGGTGAAGTTCTGTGTGAATGCCTCAGCCAGGCCGTCGGCCTTGGGTCCGCGTTTGATCGTAATTTGGTCACCCTCGGCGCTGCCGTAATACGAGTCGACCCACGTGGGGTCGGTACGCATTGCCGATCCAATAATTTGGTATCGACAATCGGTGTCCGAGACGAGCACGGCCGCGGCTGCGTCGGCGAAGTTGAACAGTTCGATGAGGTCGCCGGATCGGTCGACCAGCTGGCTGAGCCGGTCGGCGATGACCACCAGGGCGGGCCGACCTGTCGATCGCGTCTGCTTGTCTGCAATGGTGAGGGCCAAGAAGCCGGCATTGCAGAAGTTCGATATTTCGTAGCAGATAGCGTTGGGTATGGACAGTTCAGCGGCGATTTTTGCGGCCGGGGACCAGAACGGAACACCCCAGTCCGCCGATCCTGCATAGATGACCGTACCGATGTCGGATGGGTCGATGTTGTTCCGTTGCAACAGTTTTATTGCTGCATCGCTGCCTAGACCCCAAGGGCTCTGCTCCTCTCCGAGAACGGATAGCTGTCCGGAGCGAATGACTTTGGCGACTTTGTCACGGGTCATGTCTGGGTGGGTCAGGAACTCCTCGATGGCGACTTTCGAGTTGGGTAGTTCGACGGTGAAATCGACGATTCCCATGATGGCCTTTCTGAGTGTCGGGTGGGCCCTGAACGTTCGATGAGACGAGTGTCAAATCTGTACGGCGACCTCGGTCAGATCCGCTGACAGTGCCCATAGGCGGGCGGCTTGGTCGCTGTCGCAGGCGTAGTCCCGTACTCCGGTGGGCTCGTCGAGTGGCTCGGTGGCAACCTCGGCGACGTTGCAGTCCTCGCAGTACAGTCCTCCGAGGTCGTTCAACTGTTTTGACGTGGCTGCCCATGTTGCAGTTGCCGCTCCTTGCTGGGGTGTTTTGAAGCCCGGGTCGGCCCCGGTTCCGTCGGCGTGGATCCAACCGAAGTCGATCATTTCGTCGGTCGTCAGGTGGCGTTGCAGCGGTGTCAGTATTTTGCCTGGGTGCAGCGAGAAGGCTCGGACACCGTACGGTGCACCGATACGGTCGAGGTGCAGTGCGAACAGCGCGTTCGCTGTTTTGGATTGTCCGTAGGCCAGCCATTTGTCGTATCCCTGGTCGAATTGAGGATCGTCCCATCGGATAGGTGAGTTGTGGTGGCCTGCTGAGGACACCGAGATCAAGCGCGCTCCGTCCGCCGCGATCAGTGCGGGCATCAATTCGTTGGCGAGGGCGAAGTGTCCTAGGTGGTTGATTGCGAATTGAGACTCCCACCGTTGTCCCAAGCGAAGTTCGGGGGAGGCCATGACGCCGGCATTGCCGATGACGATGTCGATCGGTCGACTGCCGGAGGTTACGGTGTCGGCAAATGCTCGCACACTTGCCAAGTCGGCAAGGTCCATTGTCCCGACCTCGATTCTTGGCAGATCAGCGGTCGCTGCTCGTGCGGCGTCGGGGCGTCGTGCGGGAATGATGACGGTGGCGCCGGAGGTGGCCAGAGCGCGCGTGATCTCGAGTCCCAGGCCGGAGTATCCGCCTGTCACGACCGCTGTTTTGCCTGTCAGTTCGGCGTCGGCGACAACGTCCGCGGCGGTGCTGTGGAAGTTGAATGATGACTCGATGGGGTGTTGGTCGATGGTCACGGCTTTTTCAGGTCCTTTCGGGTCGAGATCTGATGCGATAGCAGTCGATGGGGTGCGGGGAGCACGCAAGTCATGTGTATTCGATGACGGCGTGAGGAATATAGGGCGCTTCGAGCCGGCGGCGGTCGTTGTCGGTCAGCTCGATGTCGAGGGCTGCGACCGCGTCGTCGAGGTGATGAGGGGAGGTGGCACCAACGATGGGAGCTGTGACCGTGGGTTGGTGCAGCAGCCAGGAAAGTGCGATCTGCGCTGCCGGGAGGGAGCGTTCGGCAGCTATGGCGTGGACGGTTTTCGCGACCAGACGGTCCGCGATCTCGGAGGCTCCGTACAACCACTTCTGAATGGGGTCGCTGGCGGTACGTGCGGACGTCTCGTCCCAGTCGCGGGTGAGGCGTCCTCGCGCGAGAGGGCTCCAAGGTGTGACGCCGATTCCTTCGTCGGCGCAGTAGGACAGCATCTCGCGCTCTTCCTCGCGGTTGATGAGGTTGTAGTGGTTTTGCATGCTGATGAACCGGGTCCAACCGCCGATGTCGGCGGTGTACTGGGCTTTGACGAATTGCCATGTGTGCATCGATGAGGCGCCGATGTAGCGGACTTTTCCGGCTCGCACGATGTCGTCGAGAGCTCGCATCGTTTCTTCGATGGGTGTGGTGTAGTCCCAACGGTGCACGATGTAGAGATCGATGTAGTCGGTGCCGAGGCGGCGCAGACTTGCATCGATTTCCTGGTGGATGGCTCGGCGGGAGAGACCTCCGGACAGTGGCTGTCCGGTCATCGATTCGTACACTTTGGTTGCAATGACCACCTCCTCACGCGAAGTCATCTTCTTCAACGCTGCTCCGAGAATGTGCTCGCTCGATCCCAGGGAGTAGATGTTGGCGGTATCGAAGAAGTTGATGCCGAGATCGAGAGCTTGCGCGATGAACTTCTCGCTCTGTTCCGCTGGCAGGGTCCAGGGGTGACTTCCTTGTAGTGGATCGCCGTAGCTCATGCAGCCCAACGCGATTCGTGAGACGTTGAGCCCTGAAGTTCCCAATCTTCGATAGTGCATCGATGTTGTCCTTTCGCCTGAATCACTAGTCCGAACCTGAACGGATCAGGACTGCAGTTCGGTCAACCGGCCCCATGATGTATCTGTGGTGTCGAGCGGGATATCGAGACTTGCCAGGTACATCGCGGTCATTGCGCAGTGCCCGGCCAGATGGGTGGCGTCCGCGATTTCGCGTTCGGACAGGAACTCTCTGAGCTTCCAGAAAGTGCGGTCTGATGCTTTGTGGTCGACGGTGCAGTCGGTGACGTAGTCGACGATCGCGGCGCGTCTTGGTTCGAGGCGATCGAGTGCAGCTGTCTCTATGTCGCTGATGTCGGTGTCGGTCAGCCCTGCACCTCGGGCGAGGGGGTAGTGCAACATTTTTTCGAAGTCGCTATCGAGTAGGTGGGCCACACGTAGAACGATCACTTCGCGGTCGACGATGTCGAGAGCGCCGACGGTGAACGATGCACCCAGCGCAAGGTGGGGCGCAGCCGATCCTGCGGTGAGTAGGAGAGCGCGGGTGAGGTTGGATTGGAAGCGTTCGTAGACGGCAGCTTCGTCGGTGGTCATGGTGGCGGGATCGGAGAGGGTTACACGCGTTGTCATGGTGGGCCTTTCGTTCGAGTCGTGGAGTTGGTTATGAAGCGATCAAGCGGTGGCACTGAGGGATGTGGCTGTGCCCGGGAGGGTGTTGCGTTTGGTCGAGAGAGGCGGGTAAAGAGCGGCGCAGATTGCAGTGACGGCGGCGGTTGCGTCCGCTGGAAGGGCGAATGTGTCTTCGACGTGTCCGTCGGGTCTGGCGACGATCACGTGTGGCGCCTCGGTCAGGTACGGGGTCAGACCGCCGGCCGGGTTGCCGCCGAGGTCGTGCACCGTGGTGTCGGGTCGTGCAGCGCGTACGGCCTCGGTCAGTGCGCACCACTCTGCATGGTGGTAGCTGTGGCCGGGCCACAGCAGAATTGTGTGGCGATCGACGGCCAGGACCGGCGCGGTGGGTGTGTGGCGCCACCCGAGTGGTAGTCGTTGCCCGCGGATCAGTGCAGATTTGCTGCGTGGGCGCCGGCCGTAGTGCGTGTCGATCTGAGCTAGCTTCGGCGCCAACATCGATTCGAGAGTGCCTGTGGCGGAACCGAGCCGATACAGGGTGTCGCGAATAGCTATTTTCGGACGCGATGAGTACAGACTGATGTGTGCCAACTGAGTGGAGAGCCCCGAAACGGCAGCGACCGCTGGGCGGCGTTCGGTGTCGTAGCTGTCGAGGAGTTCTGGTGGATAGTCTCCGCGGGCTACCCCGGCGAGCTTCCATCCGAGGTTGACCGCGTCTTGAAGGCCGGTGTTGAGTCCCTGTGCTCCGGAGGGACTCATTGCGTGGGCTGCGTCCCCCGCGAGGAATACTCGTCCCCGGCGGAACGTGCTGGCGGTCCTGATGTTGGCGGTGAAGACACCGCTGAAGTTCATCTGTCCGAGCCTCTTGCGCCCTGGAACACGCTGTTTCAGAAGCGTTTCGAAGAACTCCCGGTCCGGTACGGGTCCGCTCGTGCCCGCAGGAACACTTGCGCCGACACGGAATATTCCGTCACCCAAAGGTGCGAGAACCATGTTGCCGTGCCGGGTGAGGTAGTAGGCGGCTTCACTGGTGGTGTGCTCACCGATGAGTTCGGCGTCGGTGATGGCCAGCTTGGTCTCCAAGGCGTGGCCCGCGAAGTCGAATCCGAACCGTGCGCGGACAGAGCTGGCGTATCCGTCGGACCCGACGACCCAGTCGAAGCGCTCGGCGCTGGTGTGTCCGTCGTGGCTGATACGCGCGGTGACCATGTTGGCCGTTTGCGCGCCGTCGACGAGCTCGCGGCCGTACAGCACGGTTCCCCCGAGTGCCGTCAGATGCGATTCGAGGATGGACTCGGTCTTCCATTGGGGAATGGTGATTGCAAACGGATAACCCACTGCCGGGAGACGATCGAACCGGATGAGGCCGATCCGCTTCTTTTCGGAGTAGTAGTTCATCTGGTCGAAATAGTGACCGTGTGCCACAAGCGTCTCGGCGACGCCGATGCGGTCCAACAGCTCGAGAATCCGTGGCCAGAGGATCGTCGCGCGTGAGTGCGGCCCGACGCGGCGGTCCTTGGATATGACGGTGACCTCGGCGCCACCGATGATCAGTTCACAGGCCAGGGCCAAACCGACGGGCCCTGCACCGACAACGAGAACCGACGGACGGCCCGCAATGGCATCGGTGGGCGCCGTTGGCAGCGTCTGCGTGGCGCTCACGCCGGCACCGGTTCGAGTCTGCGCGCAACTGCGGGCGTCGAGAACCGATCTTCGACGGCCTGAAGGAACTTGACTGTATGACCCAAGGTCATGTGGTGGTCGATTGCGTTCTGGTCGTCCCATTCCTCGATGAGAATCATCCCGTTGTCATCAGCGGCCGTGGTGTAGAGATCGAAGATCAGGCATCCCGGTTCCGCGCGGGTAGCGAGAACGAGGTCGGTGAAGGCGTCGACAACTGTCTGTTTTTCGCCGGGTGCGGCGACGAAGTCGACGATGATGTGGATGCTCATGGGAGGAGTCCTTTCGGTTGATCGGCGACCGTGCCGGGGACGAGTGTCATCTCCGGCCGCGGGAGGATCGTTTCGGTTCCTGTACTGGTCCAGGTGCGGTGACAGTCCGCGACGGTGGATCCGATGTTCTCGAGCCGCAGCGACAGATCTCGTCCCCCTGACAGGGCGACATGTACGGATACGGCGCCGCAGGTACCGATGAGATCGTTCGATACAGAGGGCGCCGATGCCAGCAGTTCACGCAGTACACCGCCGTGGGTGACCGCAAGTACCGGTTTGCTGGTTGCGTTGTGTTCGCGATGGATCTGCACGATGGCACTGGCCAACCGCCATCGGACCGCAGTGCGGGTTTCGCCTCCTGCGGGCGCGTAGTTGGCGTCGCCGAGTAGCCGGTTCATCCCTTCTGGGTCCAGACGCGCGTAGCCGGCCTTGTCGAGTCCGTCGAGCACGCCCAGGTCACGTTCGATCAGCTCCGTCAAGGTGGTGGGATGTCGTTGGCTCTGTCCTACGATTTGAGCGGTATGGCAACTTCTCACCATGGGGGACGCGTACACCGCCCCCCATGCCTGCGCCGGCAGTTCGAGGGTCGCGGCGAGCGCTGCACGACGACCACGTTCGTCCAACGGAGGGTCGAGTCGGGACTGAAATTTGTTCGCCGCGTTCAGCGCTGTCTCTGCGTGCCGCATGAGGACCAGCCTCATTGTTGGCCGTGTGTCAACACCGCTCGAGCAGCAGCATCGATGGTTTGCGCCGGTTCCAAGACACCGTCGGGGACGCTGAGGGAGAACCGTTTCTCTATTGCCAGGGCTATTTCCATCAGTGTCATCGAGTCGATGTCCAGGTCGTCGAGGACTGCACTGGGGACAGCATCGGATTCTGCCACTTGATATTTGGTGACGAGTTGGTCGACGATGTGGTTCTGTATTTCGTCGACGTGGACTGCTGTACTTTCGGTCATGGGGTTACTTTCTGTCGAAGCGTGCGGGATGGCTACGTCATCGGTGACGTGGGTGTATCGATTTCGGGCCAGGTCATGGCCACTGATGCCCAGGTAGCTCCGCCGCCGAAGGCAGTGAGGACTGTTCGATCGCCGGGACGCATTTCGTTGCGGGACGCGCTGTCGACGAGCGCAAGTGGGATGGAGGCTGCTGCTGTGTTTCCGACGTTCTCGATGTTGAGTACCGCACGGGTCAGGTCGACGTCGAGTTGCTCGGCGACAGTATGAATGATTCGCTTGTTGGCTTGGTGCCCGACGAATCGGTCGATGTCGGAGATCGCCCAACCGGCCTTCGCTGTGACCGCGCGCGAGGACTCCGTCATGCGGCGGACAGCATTGATGTAGACCTGCTTTCCCTCCATCCGGAAGAACGCATCGTGAGGGTCGGGCTGCGTTGTGCGAGAACGCTGTTCAGCACCCCCGGAGCGCACTGTGATCAGGTCCGCGAGCCCCCCGTCGCTGCCGGCGTCGAAAGCCAAGAACGCTCCATCTTCGTCCGGGGATCCGCGGCGTAGGACCATCGCCCCTGCTCCGTCTCCGAAGATCGCTGCGGTGGTTCGGTCGTGCGGGTCGAGAATGGTACTGAACGATTCCGCTCCGATCACCAGAACCGAAGCAGCATGGCCCGCGGCAATCGATGCAGTACCCATCTGTAGTGCGTAGAGAAACCCGGAACACACTGCAGAGATATCGAATGCGGGGATTGTGTCGAGCCCCATACGGCTGGCGACGGTGGGCGCGGTCGCCGGGCACGGCCGGTCCGGTGTGGTGGTAGCCAGGATCAACTGGTCGACCGATGAAATGCCGGCATTCTTCAGCGCGCGCATCCCTGCTTCGGTTGCAAGGTCCCCAGTCGAGAGACCGCCGTCGACTACGCGGCGTTCGGCGATGCCGGTGCGTTGACGTATCCACTCATCGGAGGTGTCGAGGCGGGCGGCGAGATCGTGATTGGTAACTACCCGCGGCGGGACGGTGGCGCCGACGCCGGCGAGTACGGCCGCTGTCGTCATCGGTGACCGCCTACGTGGTCGGGAAGTTGATGTGCGACCGAACACGTGAGTTCGATCCCGGCGGCCACGGCCACGATATCCGCTGTACGCCAGAGTTTTTCGTTTTTGGTGAGGAGTTCGCAGTTGTCCAGCCGTGTCGATACAGCTACACCGGTGTCGGTTCGTTCGGGGGAGTCAGCGGCCGTGATCGTCGTTCGGCGCATCCATAGTGTGTTGCTGTCGGCGCGCCTCATTTCGTCGAGGTCGTAGAGCAGTACCTGCGCGGTCTGCAAGGCAGTGACGAACACATCGACGGGCGTGAGTTCTGTCCCGTTGCTCCCTCCGATGCCGGCAGTGAGAGCGTGGCCGTTGTCGTCGACGAACAGTGTTGCGACGGCCTGCCTGCCGTCGTCGTCGATGGCGACGTCGACGATCTTGTGACTACGTGTTTTGAATCCGTCACCGTAGTAGCGGGCTCGGGCACTGCCGAGCACCTGCTCGGGGTGCTCATGGGTTGCCGACCCCTTCGGTGGAGCGGTGGGTTTGTGGTCGATATCGAATCGGACGCGCATGCCGCCGAGCCTGCAGTCGACCCTCGATGATGTGGTGGATCCACCCGCACGGGGAACGAGAGCGGTCCGGCGAATAGCGGAAGCCGGAATGTTATCGAGGTTTTCCTGGGGAGCGGAGCCGGCGCTGATCTGTATCTTGCGGATCCGCGCTCGGGTGAGCTCGGAAGGTTCCTCGGCACAAGCCAGGCTGGCTTCGGCCAGTTCCGCGCCGAGGATCAAACCATCGAGAGTGCTGAAGTGCGGGCGTAGTCCCGACGCCGGCTTCTTGACAGACCAATCGCCTGGATACTGGACTCCTACCACGCTGTCGACGGTGGTGCGGTGCTCGTCGTCGTTGGCATCGTGGCGGATCGAGAGCGGTCCCCGGGTGTAGTCGACTTTACGGAAACCGTCGCCGAAAAATCTGGTGTCTGCGGGACCGAGTAGATCTTCGATGGTCGGTTCTAGCGTATGGGTGCACATATGGATGCCTCTCGGGAGATGCGGCGCGCCGTTGCGCCTCACTGAAATGATCTGCGCTGCATATGATTACTGGCCAGAGTCGATATAGAGAACCACCGTGTATGTCAGTGGTTCACTGGTCACGCGGTTGCGGGCGAGGGTTCGGTACCGATCGACGACGCTCGAATTCTCAGGGCGAGCCATGCGGCGACACCGACAACGACCAGCAATACAGCGTCGATCCCGACAGCGACGCGGATCCCGTCGAGTTGTTCGACGCCCAGTGCGTCGGCGCCGGCCACGGCAGTGAAGATTGCGCTCATCAACGGGATACCGACGGCGATACCGACTTGCTGGCTCTGGGTGGCCATGCCTGTTGCCATTCCTTGCAGGTCGTCGGTGACTGAAGATGTCGCGATGACCATGAACGACAGCATGGCGAGCATGGAGAATATGCCGTTGACGAATTGGGTGGCCAGTAGTGGGATGAGCGCGATGGAGTCGGTTCCCGTCCATACCATCGGTGCCATGAGCAGGCCTTGAAGTGCCAGACTGGCACCCAACGCGGTACGCGGTGCGACTTTGGTGAGTACTCGGGGGCCGATGAATCCCCCCACTATCTGGCCCAGGCCGATGCCGAGGAGTGTCAGTCCCGCGGCGAGTGGAGACAGTCCTAGAACGTTCTGTACGTAGAGCCCGGTGAAGAAGATCAACGCAGTCTCACCGCCGAAGATGAACAGTGCTGCGACGTTGGACACCGCGACCGTTCGCTTCTTCAAAATCTGAACCGGAACCAGCGCATCTGCGGATCTGCTTTCGACGATGCTGAACACGCCGAGCAGGCCCAGGCCCGCGGCGAGCGCGAGCAAGGCGATACCGCTGAAACCCGATTCCGCACCAGTAGTGACGCCGTAGATCACCGCGAACAACCCAGCGGTGATGAGCGCAGCGCCAGGTACGTCCAATTTCTGGCTACTACCCGATCGGCTCTCGTTCACCACGATGGGCACGATGACGATGGCCGCAACAGCGACCGGAATGTTGATGAAAAACGCCCACCGCCACGAGAGGAGGTCGGTCAGAACTCCGCCGAGTACCGCCCCGACGGTGAACCCCAAGCTCATCATGACGCCGTTGAGCCCGAGCGCACGCGTCCGCAGTGCTGGATCGGAGAACGTAGTGGTGAGCAGCGCCAATGCGGCAGGAGTGACGGCTGCGGTCGCCAATCCCTGCAATGTTCGCGCGAGGAGCAGCAGGCTTGGTGATTCAGCGAGCCCGCCGATGACGGACGCTACGCACAACAGCACCATGCCGCCGATGAAAATGCGACGACGCCCGATGACGTCTCCCAGCCGCCCGAAGACCAGGGTGCACCCAGCCGCGCACAACGCGAAGGTGGTGGTGATCCACTGCAAGTTACCGGAGGTGAAGCCGAGGTCGTCACCCACCCGAGGCAATGCGACATTGAGGACGGAGAAGTCGGCGGCCATCATGAATTGAGAGGCCAACAGCACGATCAGCGCAGAAATTTGGCGACCTGACATCGTGACTGCCCGATCGGTGGGGGAAGTGGATGTTGTCATGACCCAAGCCTGCGAGGGAAGCCGAGATCGAGCCAGACCCCAGGTGTGGATATCTTTCGCGTGAGTATCCATAACTGGGATACCCTTCCCCTAGGCCGTACACCTGACTTGGGGGTTCACGTGAATGGACGAACAGATACGGCATTGGGGAGTTACCTACGCCACATGCGCGAGCTTACCGCGCCGGAGCGAGTCGGACTACCCACATCCACTCGGCGGCGGGTGCCCGGATTACGTCGCGAGGAACTAGCGGCTCTCGCAGGCTTGAGCCCGACGTACTACACGCGCCTCGAACAATCTCAGCCTTCGCATGCATCCATGTCGGTGCTGCTTTCAATATCGAGGGCACTCGGCCTCAACAACGACGAAGAGGCCTACCTACTCAAAGTGGGTAGAGCACCCGATCAAGCTGTTCCGCAAAGACTCTCGACCGACAATCGGATCAGTCCTGCGACCAAAATGTTGGTCGAGTCACACAGGAATGTCGCTGCCGCGATTCTCAACTATCGATGCGACATCCTGGCGTGGAACACGATTTTTCACAATCTTATTGCGCCGCACCTCAATTTTGATGCGCCTGCACAAGACGACAGACCGAACATGATCGAATTGAACTTTCTCGACCCTGCTGTGCAGGCACTTTACGGGGACTGGGGGAAAGAGAGTCTCTACAACGTTTCCTACTTCCGCTGCATCGCCGGTGATCACCGTAACGACACTCACTTGGCCTCCACCATCGACAGGCTGATCGAGGCGAGCCCGGATTTCGCTGCATTGTGGGATGGACAGCATGTCGAAAACTGCACAGAAGGAACAAAGACTCTCAATCATCCCCACGTAGGAACCGTGGAGCTGATGTACCAGTCGGCAGACCTTCGCGACGGAAACATCATGAAGATCTACCACGCGATACCGGAGTCGGACACAGAACAAGCCCTCATATCACTGGGTGCGGCCGATATTCCTCAAGATGAGGTTGCTGCTCGGCGGCGACTGGTGGGATAGCCGACACCCAAACCGTAATCGCCGGTACCACCTCAGGATGTCCTGACGGTGCGGTAACTGGATGACCTTCTCCAACACTCTCCATAGGCACTCCGTGATCGGGATGCTCAGCTCCACCGATTGCGAACAGTCACTGACCGCGGCCGTCATGGCCGCGTAATAACTCTCCACTTTTCGGGGTGAACCTCACTCACTCCGGCGCCGTTCGTGTCGATGCCCGATCTTTTACCGGCGCCGCCGATGCAGGTCTATCCCGTGGCGCGGCATCTGGCGGACAAGGTGACCGCGATGTACGAACGTCACGGCGCCGCTTCGTCGTCACCGTCGACGCGCCCGCACGGCCTCGCCGGGCATAGACGGGACAATCGGTCGTGGACTCAGATTTCGGGCGGAAATCGATCGACCGTCACCGTTGTGCTCGCGTCGGAAGCCGGAACCAACGCACTACTCAGCGGCAGGGTTGAACAGCAGCCGCCCAAGCAATTCCATGAGCAGCTCGCGCTCGGAGGGATCGAGCGGCGCGAGTAGATCCTCCTGTGCAGCTTCGATCTCCGCGTCGAGCTGGGTCAACTTGCCTCGGCCGGCAGCCGTCACTGTGATCACGTTTCGACGCTTGTCCATCGTGTCGGGATCGCGGTGTGCGAGCCCCTCTTCGGTGAGGCGGTCCAGGATGCCGACGAGGTCGCCGCGATCGATCGCGAGGCGACGCGCAAGATCGGCCTGGCTTGCAGGGCCGCTCTCTTCGAGCGAGGCGAGGACGGCGTAGTCGCTCCGCCGTCCACTGTGCTCCAGGCGTGACGCGACGACCCGGTTCGCTCGCATCGCGACGTGGTTGAGCACCCAGCTTGGCAGCCTTCGCACGCGCTCGGGTGGCTCGATAGGGGGCCACGGTGCGGATCTTGCTGCGGTGGGGCGAGTGGGCATGCCGTCCATCGTAGGCGATTCGTTGGCATCCCAACAATCTCGTGCTAGCGTCTATTTCGTTGGATCACCAACGAAATTTCCTAGAATGCGACATTGAGGCAGGACCGTGAGATTTCAGCCCGGCCCGAAGGCCGCTCGGCAGCCGATATCCCGCAAGGTGTGGCAGCTGGCGGCCGTGATCGTCTTCGGCGCGTTCATGAGCGGTCTGGACGCCACGATCGTCAACGTCGGCCTCGACACAATTGCTCGTGACCTCGGTGCAACGCTCGGTCAGGTGCAGTGGGTTTCCAGCGCGCACCTCATCGCTCTCGGTGTCTCACTTCCGGCAGCTGGTTGGCTCGGCAGACGTGTTGGTGTTGGACGGATGTGGCTCGCCGCCCTTGCGGCGTTCACCTTTACCTCCGCAGCCTGCGCCGCGGCGGGCAACGTCGAGACACTGATCGCGCTGCGGGTTGCCCAGGGCATCGCCGCGGGTCTGCTCATTCCAGCCGGACAGACGATCCTGGGGCAGGCTGCCGGACCAGGCAGGCTCGGTCGGGTGATGGCTACGCTCGGTCTCGCGGTAGGTCTTGCTCCTGCCCTCGGGCCTGTCCTCGGGGGGCTTCTACTCGACCGCGGATCGTGGCCCTGGCTCTTCCTTATCAATGTCCCAATCGGGCTCGTTGGTCTTGTCCTCGGGTTGCGTCTGATCCCACGCGGCGCACGCGACTCCGGCGAGCGGTTGGACCGCGTCGGTCTCCTCCTGGTGACGGCAGGAGTGCCGGCGCTGGTCTACGGCCTCAACGCATGGGGCGAACAACGCTCGATCCTTGCGCCTGGCGTCTTCATGCCGATTGCAGTTGGCGGGATCCTTGTTGCCCTGTTTGTTCGGCACGCTCGGCGCCACCCGGACCCGATCCTGGATCTATGCCTCTTCCGCCTGCCGGTGTTCGCGGCGGCAAGCGTCACGACCTTCGCCAACGGTGCTGCAATGTTCGGCGCGTTCCTGTTGTTGCCGCTCTACTTCCAGGTCGGGCGCGGGGAGGAGCCACTCGAGACAGGCCTGCTGCTGATCGGTCTGAGTGTGGGGACTGCACTGACAATGCCTTTCGTCGGGTCCATGATCGATAAGATCGGCAGCGGTGTCGTCAGCGTCGCAGGGGGCCTGGCAACGATCGCGACGACTGCCCCGTTCGTCTTCCTGCCGCTAGACACCGACGAGCTGACGATCCAAGTGCTGCTGTTTGCTCGTGGGATAGCGCTTGCGCTGGCGATCATGCCCCCGACGGTCGCGGCCTATGAAGCCGTCTCTCAACGACAGCTGCCCGACGCCACCTCCCAGATCAACGTCCTTCAACGGGTAGGGGGAGCGATTGGCGGATCACTCCTCGCTGTCACCGTGGCCGGATCAATGAGTTCTGGCACCGCATCAGCGCTTCAGCTCTCCTTCGCTGCCCTCACCGGGTTCTCGGCGCTCAGCCTGAGCGCCTCCATCTGGCTCCTACACACCGAGCAAAGCCGGTCCGCCAACGGCGCGGCCGGAATCGCACCACACCCAACAGAAAGTACTCCATGACTTCTCTCCGAATCGCGATCGTTCTCGGCAGCACGCGCCCTGGACGCAAGGCCGATGCCATCGGTCGATGGGCCCTGCAGCGCGCCTCCAACCGAGCACACGAACTCGACGTCACGTTCGAGCTCGTGGACATCGCCGACTACGCGCTGTCACACCTCGATGAGCCAATTCCGGCCATCATGGGCCGTTACTCACATGCTCACACGATGGCGTGGGCCAAGACCATCGCCAGCTTCGATGGCTTCGTCTTCGTCACCCCGGAGTACAACCACTCCACCTCCGGTGCTCTGAAGAACGCGATCGACTTCCTATTCGCAGAATGGAACGACAAGGCATGCGGGTTCGTCAGCTACGGCGTACAGGGTGGCCAGCGAGCCGCGGAACACCTACGGCTGATCGCTGGAGAGCTGAAGTTGGCGGACGTACGCAGCCAGGTTGCCTTGACCCTTGGGGTTGATACCGACGACAGCGGAGTCATCGCAGAGGGCCGGCAGCTGCAGGCATTCGACACGATGCTCAACGAGCTAGCCGGTTGGGCACGAGCACTGCGCAGCCTGCGCGAGACGAGGGACGGACGATGAAGGCCGTCGTCCTCCGCGAGTTCGGAGGCCCTGAGCAACTCCAAGTCCAGCTCGTTGAAGATCCCACGCCGGGACCTGGGCAAGTGCGGATCGCTGTGGCCGCATCCGGCGTGCATCTCCTCGAGACATGGTTCAGACGTGGTCGCGCTGTCGGTCCGCACCCGGTGCCTGAGCTGCCGGTCACCCTGGGTGACGAAGTGGCCGGCATCGTCGACGCTGTTGGGCCTGATCTTGACCCGAATGAATGGATCGGGCATCGAGTCGCAGCCAGCCCTCTCGCCTCTGGCGGCTACGCCGAGTTCGTCCTCGCTGACCACACGAGCGTGCACCTCGTGCCTGCCGAGCTCTCGAATGAGAGCGCGGTCTCGATGCTGGCGACCGGAGCCACAGCCCTGGCCATCATCGAACTTGCAGCGATCACTGCCTCCGACACGGTCTTGGTCACAGCGGCTGCTGGTGGCATCGGCACCCTGCTGGTCCAACACGCACACCGTGTCGGGGCGACCGTCGTCGGTGCCGCCAGCACATCAGCCAAGCGCACAGTCATCCTGCGTGCGGGAGCCGACGAGGCGGTCGACTACACCGCCGAAGTGTGGGCGAACGACGTTGGACCACGAGTCACCGTCGTGCTCGATGGCGTCGCCGGGAAGGTCGCTGAGGAGCTCTATCCGACCCTCCGGCAGGGGACTCGGGTCATTTCGTTCGGTGCGGCCGCGAACACGGGCGACTTAACAGCCGTGGCTACTCCCTCAGGTGTCACGTTCCAGTCGCTCTTCGACTCGCCCGTGATGGCTCTATTCGCAGATCCGACTGGACACCACAGACTTCAAGCCGCTGCCCTGCAGGCAGCCGCTTCGGGCCACTTCCAGCCGGAGACCACGACATACCCGCTCGTTGAGGCGGCCGCAGCACACGCCCAGCTCGAGGCCAGGAGAACTACAGGCAAAGTCCTGCTCATCCCCGGCCCGTGATCGTCACCGACGGGCGGTCCGATTTCGGCTGACGTCGCGAGATTACGAAGAAGGTCCGAAATCCCTGGGCCGATCACTTCCCCTGAGATAGATAGGCCTGTTTCAGAGCCTTTATCCGCGCCACGCCTTATCCAACAGCATGATGTTGGTAGCGGTCGGTACCACTCCATGCACGTCCTTCTGCCAAGCCACGAAAATCATCAGAGCGCTTGTCGGAACGCTGGGGACAGTCTCGTTCCACAGGGTCTGGATCTGCCCGAGAATCTGGCGGAACGCATCATCGCTCTCGGCAGCCTGCAAGTGCCCCAGAAGTGCATCCATCTCCGGGTTCGAGTAGCCGGAGAAATTCGAGGAGGATGTACTTCCCAGTGTGCCCTGAAGTCCCACGAACGGGATCGAGTCGTAGAGACCAATTCCGCCGAGCGCCATATCGTAGTCGCGCTGGGCATATACCTTCCTGACGATGTCTCCGGCGTTGTTTGCCGGGACGATGTTCACGGTGAATCCCACGGCCTGGAGCAGCGACTGAACAGCGAGACCGATCGATTTGGAGCGAGGGTCCTCGAGCGCAACGTAGTTCAACGTGCCGTCATATCCGTCGGTTTTTGCTTCATCGAGAAGCGACCGTGCTGCGTCAGGATCGTACGGCAGGCCTTGAATGTCTGTGGACCACTGCGAACGCTCGTCGAAGAGTGCTTTGGTCGGTAAGCCGACACCGTTCTCTCCTCTCTGATCGATGACCTTCGGGTCGAGGGCAAGCGCAATTGCCCTGCGCACCCGCACATCTGCGCCCGGCCTGCCATCGCGGTTGTTGACCAATTGTGTGCTGCCGCTGTTGAGAATGTTGAAATACCCGGGAAAGCCTTTGTCGATAGTGTCGTAAATCGCGGCAGAGTACCCGCGTAAGAACGCGATGTCGACGCCGTTGGCCCCCAACGTTTCCAAATTCTGTCGCGAGCTAGGTAGCGCGATGAACCGGAGGCGCGCAATGTTGGGTTTGCCGTTCCAGTAGTCATCGCGGGCGGTGAACACACGTTCTTCGTTGGGGGAGTAGTGATCGAGAACGAAAGGGCCTGCTCCGATCGGCTTGAAAGTCTCACCCTCGCCGGCACTGGGTGCGACGATCATGCCGTAGCCCAGTGCGAGCACCGAGGGGAACGTGGTCCACGGTTTGCGCAGTTTAATTTCCACAGTCTGAGGGTCTACTGCGATGGTTGTTTCGACTGCGTCCGCCCAGATCGCTGCTCCGTCACCCTTCGCCGCGGTGTAGCGATTGAAGCTGCGGAGTACAGCGTCCGCGTCGAGTGGAGTACCGTCACTGAATCTCACGCCGGGCCGCAACTTCAACGTCCATCGCAGCCCTTCGGGTTCCTGTGTCAGCGACTCGGCCAATCGGGGTTGAAATTCGTTGGTATCGCTGTCATAGCGTATCAAAACGTCGTACGCGGCAGCTAACTCAGATCCGCCGTTCTCACCGCGTGCGGTAGTTTTTGCCGGGTCAAGGACGGGTGCCAGCGATTGCGTGCTGAAGCTCAATTGTTCTGTGCCAACGGGGTTTCCGCTTTCTTCCTGCTCATTGACCAAACCCGAGTTCGGGGGTCCCTCGCTACCTCCTGTGCCCGAACTGCCACTTGTGGTGTTGGCGCAACCAGCGAGCGCGAGTGTGCTCGCAACCAGTATCGCCGCCAATGATCTACCGTATATCGTTTTACCGTTCAACTACTCTTCCTTACCTCTTGAAGATGCGACATTGACCATGGTGATTCTCGATGTTGGTAACTTGCGTGAAAATGCCCGTTGGTCACTAAGACGAAAATCGGAAGAAAGCCCTCAAATCGAGGGTGGTGCAGCGGGAGATGTCAATCCGTCGAATTACGTCAGATGCGGATCGGAATTTGTGCGGCTAGTTGAGCGCATTCATCACCGGTTTGGATGAGCGCGGATCAGTTCTTACAAGACGTTGTCGCCGTCGCTGATCACGCGGAAAGAGCTTTGCCGGAGTGAGATTGTGCATCAAGTTGTGTACGTTCATTCCTTGGATTTCCCAGCCAAATTCAGAACGGCATAACAGTCTCTCGGCACAGGCGTTCGTATCGACCTTGCATGCCGGTGCCGAGAGACCTCACCTCTTTCAAGACCGTCATGCCGTTGTAATTTGGCTGGACTCCGACGGCGGCGGCACTGTGGTGCCCGTCGAGACTCTCGGATCCGCAGCATCAGATGCCTGACTACTTCTTCGGGTGAACGGCAACACCGAGTACGGCAGCGCAGTTGCTGATCAGCGGAGCAGGAACTCTGTCGTGATGCGCTCGAATGCCTCCTGAGCTTCGATCATCACCCAGTGTCCACAGTTCGGGAATATATGCAATTCGGCGTTGGGAATGTATCTCATCGGGAGCATCGGCATGTCGGGTGGACATTGTCGGTCGTCTCGGCCCCAGGTGAGCAGCGTCGGGCATTTCACCTTGTGCAGCATCGACCAGTACGGTGGCGTATCTGAGTTTCTGCTGGAGTGTTGCCGCTCTTCGATAGCTTTGGAGCCGTACATCGCGGACAGTGATTCGTGTGATGCCGGATCGCTGGAGGCTTCCCAGCGTTCGTCTATCCGCTCTTCGGTAATTACTGCGGGATCGTAGACCATGCAGTTGAGCCAGCGGACCAGTTTCTCGCGGCTGGGACCATCCGCGAACTCTTGCAACAGTCGAGTACCCTCACTTGGGTTCTGGCTGAAGATATTTGGCCCTACCCCGCCGATGGTAACGAGCTTTGTTACCAGATGCGGGTGTGTCATGGCCACATGTGCGCCGACAATACCGCCCATGGAGTTTCCGATAATTGCGGCCGATTCGATGTTCAGGGCCTTCATGAAACGAACTACAGAGGACGCTGCTGTCATCATGGGTTGCCCGCCGACAGGGTCGCTGATGCCGAATCCGGGGAACTCGAGGATGTAACAGTGGAAGTGCTCTGCAAACACTTCCAAGTTTCCTCGGTAGTTACGCCACCCGCTCACTCCGATGCCGGAGCCGTGCAAGAGAAGTAGCGGCGGGCCTTCGCCTGCCTCGTGGTAGCGCAACACCCCTTTTTCGGTAACAACTTCTCCCTTGGTGCTTTCGTAGAGATCACCGGACGTAGATCCACCCATCTGAAAACTCCTCTTCTGCAACAGTTTCAGGTCATCGGATGTCGTCTGCACCCGAGATCGCCCGATGTCGCGGAACATTGATTGATCACCCAACGACTCCGCCGAACCCGCTTCTTCGTGCTACAGGGACAGTTAACACCAAAGGTAACAGCATTCTGTCATGTGGACCGTCTCATTTATATAACAGTAGTCATCATGAGTGTGGGAGTGTGTGATGCCAACCTGGTTCTCATCGACACGCTCGGAGCGGGGTCTCCGAGGTAGCAAGGACGGGACTGGCCTCCGTGCGGGTAAACGAGACTTGAAGCGAAGCAGTATGCTGCGAAGAGGGAGGATCCATCCACAAAGGAGGGCCAGTGGCGGAGAACGGCGGCATTAGCCACCTGTCCGAGTTTCTTGATGACCGAATCGGCACACATGTACGACGAATAACGCGGCTACTCATCGACACCAAGGCTGCGGCGCTTCAACCGCTCGGCATCACAGTGCCGCAGTACTCCACACTTCTGTCGATCAAACACCTCGAGCCGAGCTCGGCGGCGCAGCTGTCGCGAACAGGTTTGGGCACACCACAGTCGATTGCGACCATGCTGTCCACCCTCGAGGGTAAAGGTCTCATCAGTCGCCAAGCTTCTCCCATGCATCAAAAGCTTGTTGAGGTACGACTGACTCGTCTTGGAGAAAAGACCGTCGACGAGGCAGATCAGCTGGCTGCGGGCATAGAGGCCGATCTGCGGAAAGCGATCGGTGAAGAACATTTCAACAGCATCATCGCAATCGAGCGGGTAGCCAAGGAACTCTTCCAGAAGTAGAGAGAAAGTCAGCGGACACTACCGTCGCAAGTCTCCTGGATCGGCAACTTGTTGCACCACGACGTGTTGCACATCGTGAGGCATCGCCGGTCACACGCCTATCTGCGCCCGAAAGGCTTGGCGTTGGAGTACATCTACGGGGTGGAACTGCTCATATCGCATGGGTACGTCCCGTGTCCAACAAGCTACAGTGGTCATGGTCGCAATTCCTTGTGTAAATTGCTTTGATCAGCGAATATCATACGCGGCAGGGGAGTGGATGTGCGAGCAGAAGAAGCGATGACAGCAGCTCTTCGGGTGCTGCGCTTGGCTGGAGTGGTTGTCAAAGGCGGCGATCTGAAGGTTGTGTCCATCATCGATCCCGTTGAGCATCGTGTTCGCGACCTGACTTGGCGCCCCACCACCAGCTCGAACATCCTAAATTCCCGTCACAACACGTTCGAGCGAGCAGCCTCCACCCTGTTCGTGGTCGAAACAGTGAGCCAGGACGACATCCTGATCACAGCCGCACACGAATTGAAGCTCAATCTCGTCGTTCTGAACCCACCACGCGTCTTGCTCGATGGCAACAGCGCCGCACCTGCCGGTCCGGTCAACGCGCAGGTCAGGGCGCGAAGGCTAGGGCGCGCCGCGGTGGGGCGATGGGCGATCGAACGGGCACTGGTCTTAGCACGCGTCCCACGTAGTCAAGGAGAGCTTGCTCAGGACGCTGGTCTGACCCAGCAAGCTGTCTCGTACGCTCTACAACGTCCTCTGCGCGAGGGGTCGGTGACCAAGAACCCGTCGGGTTTCATCATTCCTCGCTCTCGACGCTCGTCAGCCATCGACAACTGGCTCGAGGAGTACCCAGGAGCGCTGGGAGTGGAAACCTACTGGTACGGCCTTTCGGATCCCGTCGAACAGGACAACCTCATTGTTCGATACGCCCACGAGATGGACGCCCGCGCCCTCGTATCGGGTGACGGGGCAGCGGACCATTACGCGCCATGGAGGAAACCCGCCTCGAGTGTCGTCTACCTGAGTGAACTGCTCGATCTGACGGCAGCAGACCTGGTGCCCGCGGCGCAACGCGAAGACGCAACGGTCACCGCCATCGTTCCGCGTGATCACACCATCTGGGCAACGGCCGTCAGGGACGGCAGCTCCGATCGATACGTCGATCCCCTGATCGCACTGTGGGATCTCACACGCTACGGGCATGGGAGCGACGTCGATGAAGCGGCCGCGAAACTTCGTGCAGCGATTATCGATCGGTCCCATCCCTGATGACGACCTACCACTTGATCTCGACTTCCGCCGCGGACGATCGGGCGTATCGAGCGCTCGCCGACATCTGTGGACTCGCAGCTACTGTCGAGCATCGGATCATCGGTGGGCACATGGTCCGTCTGCTTCTTCTGGCCTACCCAACAGGCCGCGCTACCGAACGAAGCACTGCAGACGCCGATATCGGAATCGATATCGCTCTCGCAGGAAGCGGACACCTACACCACGCACTGACCACCGCCGGTTACGAGGCAACCAGCGGTAACAGCTACAGCAAAACCGTGGGTACCGAAACACTCGACATCGACCTGCTCGTGGCGCCCGGAGAAAAGTCACAACTGTTGGGCGGTCGGCGATTCGACTCGGCGCCAGGACTCTACCTCGCACTCCACAGCAAGCCCCTGAACGTGAACGTCATCGCGGAAACCACAGGTGGAGAATCCATATCGATCCACGCATGCATCCCGGACTTGGAGGCCGCTCTGATCCTGAAGGCGTTGGCATGGAAGAAGCGCAGGTCCGACAAAGATTTGGTAGATCTTCATTCACTTCTGGAGATCAGGCAGGAATACCGCCGAACAGTGACCACCTGGCGAATGAACGACACAGACCGAGTGGCCACAGGGACACGCCTCGCAGCAGCATCAGCCCTCCACGAACTCATCGATCTGGCTGCCAGAGAACAACTATCAGGAATCGGACCGGCGACTCTACAGTCGCGTTTTGCGGCGCTGATCAAAAGCCATGTTGCACAACCCCGCTGAACCCACCTCGGTTCGCGGACACAGGCCAGCGCAACAGTGTCCGCAGCCCCTCCGTCCGCAAGGCCCATGGACCGGGTGAAGCAGTCTTGATTGGACGTCGAACTGCCGCGGCATAGCAGCGGGCGAAGTCTCGCACCCGCAGACCTGGCGGCCGTAACTGGCGACGGTGAGCTCGACGACCTGCATGCCTACGTGTGGGGTCAGGTCAGGTCCACTACTGGCGCGGTCGGCGCGTTCTTTTTCACGGGCTCGATGCCGTTCTGAGCGGTGGCCTTGGAATTGTAGGCTTCACCGGCGGCGATGATTTCACCGTTGCCGGCCTCGAGCCGGAAGCGATACTTGCCGGCTGCATCGGTGTAAATTTCAAATTTTCCTGACAAGATGTTTTCCTTCGAGTGCGGTCGTTCGGCTTCTACGTCTCGCAGACTTTCTATTTCTCGCAGGCGACGCCATCGCGATCGCGGTCGAGATCGGTGCTGTATCCGGGGTCGCCTTTATAGATAGGAGCTGCTCCGGCTGCCTCAACCGCCGAACAGTTTGCGTACGAGACCCTCGGTGCAGGTGGCAGGTCCCCGATAGTCGGACCACCGCGTTCTAGAGCCACGGTGTGATTGATGTCAGTCGATCTCGCAGCCCACGGGTTGGTGCGTGTGGGTGCATTGGGCAGCATACTCAGCGGGTGTCAGGTAACCCAGCGACGAGTGCCGGTGCCGATTATTGTGGTCGTCCTGGAAGTCCTCGATCACGACCCTCGCTTCGAGCAGGCTGGTCCAGTGATTGCGGTTGAGGCATTCCTTTCGTAGTCGGTTGTTGAAAGATTCGATGTGGCCGTTGTTCCATGGTGTCCCCGGCGGGATGTAGGCGATACCGATCCTGTCCCGGCAGAACTGTTGCAGCACAGAGGAAATGAACTCCGGTCCGTTGTCCATTCGCAGCACTTGAGGCGGCCCTCCCCACAGCGTGAACGCCTTACCCAACTCCTCGGTCAGCCGCTGCGCGGTGATCGAGCGCTCCACGATGTTGAGCACCGACAGT
>NZ_MKKY01000074.1 GCF_002091955.1 Rhodococcus sp. 1168
GGTGCGCGCTGCGGCCGCACGAAACGCGCGGGAATGTTGACGATCTTCCGCCGTAGCGTCATTCCGCGGGCCTTCGCGTGCCGCCCGCCTGCCACGGTTCCGGCCGCTCGCAGCAGATTGTGGGCGATCGCTGCGCATTGCACCCAGGCGGAGTTCGCGCCGAACGATCCGGACGGCATGTGCGCGAGCGGGCCGTCGATCAGATCGGAGAACACCGTTTCGATGATCGCGTGCGCCCGGTGGGTGACATCGGCGGTCGTCGTCGGCAATGTGCTGTTGGTGAAGAACGGGTGATACCGCCACACCGGGAACAGCGCATCAGCAAATCGGGCGTCCTTGACCCGCCGCACGATCAACCGTGCAGCGACAGGATGTGCGGTGGAAGAGAAAGCGGTGAAGACGGTTTCGGCGACTTCGGCATCGGAAATCCAGCCACCGGTATCGGGGTCGCGGACCGCTCCCGGGTATCGCACGGGCGTCCACGCATCGTCTGCGATGGAATCGATGGCTCGTTGGACGAGACGGTTCTTGATCAGCACGAACGAGAACTCCGCACGGGCGTTGATGCAGGCGCGTACGACGCGACTGTTGCCGTAGGCGGAGTCGCCGCGGACCATGATCTTCCCGGTGGCGCCAGCCATCCGGGCGGTGGCGATGGCCTGGGCGACCATCCAAGCAGCACCGGTCCCGGATCCGGTTTTCCCTGCTCGCAGGCGCATGCCGGTGATCACCGGTGCCGAGTCGGCGGTACTGAGGATCGTCGCCAGCGGGGAGAGTCCTTTGCGGAGGATCTGCTTGCCGGCGATTTTGGAGTGACCGTAGGAGGCACCTTGTTTGGCGTGTCCGTAGACCGGGCGCAGAAGTGAGTCGATGTCGACGAACGCGCGGTCCGCGATGCCGGGCAGGATCTCTGTGCGGTGAGCGAGGGCAACGAGGTGTTCGCGCATGACCGATTCGAGTTGGCGATTATGACCGAACGTGAACTCGCGCAACAGGGTTCCGACGGTGGAAGGTGCGTAGACGGAGTCGAAGAGGTGTTTCGTGCCGCCGGATCGGAGGAGGTCGATGTCGTCGATGCTGTCGGCGCCGGCGCACATCGCGGCGATCAACGTCGTCAACTTCGGTGCCAGGTTCGCGGACCCCGATGAGATCTTCGGGGCGGTGATGGCCACCTTGTCCGCGAAGAGTTCGGTCAGGCCGGTCTGGTCGGCGAGGGTCATGATCGGCAGCAGTCCCGCGCACGACACGAGGTGGTCGTCGTCGAACTTTGCGGAATCAGGGCGGAAGGTGTGGGATGATCGCACTGGAAGTGTCCTGTTGGTCTGGTCCGATTTTTTGTGTGAGAACTCAAATCATTCCAGGTCGGAGGGCACTTTCTTCAGTTCGACACCCCACTACCTCCCAGATTCATCGGTGGATCGAGGCTAAGGCGTCCGCAAGAATGCCCACACCGATCATGCGATGCGGGCGTTCGATCTGGACAGTGACAATGACGGAGCGCGTTGTAGCTGGTCGGATGATTTCTTAGGATCGACACGCGCGTCGACAAGGGTGCGAGTTACGAAGGGCAATCGAATGAGTCAGCCAGGTTGGCATCCTGATCCAGAGGCTTCGGGGCAGTTACGTTGGTGGGACGGCCAGCAATGGACGTCAGCGACACAGTCACAGCAGCCGTTACCAGTACCGCCCGAGTCGGACGAGACTTCTGAGCAGCGTAAGGCTAAGAATCGCAAGAGCTACATCATCGCTGGTGTCGCGGTGCTAGTGCTCATTGGCGGGGTCTTCGCCTATCAGCAACTGGCGCGGCCTGCGGTGTGCAAGGAATATTGCTCGGCGGCTGACGATTTGAAGGATCAGCGTTGCATCACGCCAGATGTTGCATCGTGTGACGCGACGATTCTGGAGAAGGGACGCATCGCGACGGGGGCTAAAGACATGGCTGTCACTGAGTCGTCGATGTCGTCCAAGGTCGAGTCCCTGCACAGTGCGGCGGAATCCGTCGAATCGCGAGTGGGTAGCTGGCAGAGTTCAGATTGCGCGGAGCCTCAAGAGGGCGACAAACTGTTTAGATGCCGAACCCTCGCGAAAGATGTTGACGAAGCGTTCGATCGTTTCGAGGACCGGTTGTCGGATCAGTCTTAGAACTGTTCAGTCCAGCAAAAGGCCCACACCAGCTTGCATGGTGTTGGCCTTCTCAGCTCAAGCGTTGGTCATGCGGTCGAACGTCTGCGTAGCGGTGTGGCCCATCTGCTTGAGGATGCGCGTCATCAGGTAGGCGGTCGTGTACGCGGTGGGGTCAGCGCCGGGGGTGAGGTACATGCCCAACGCGTCGTCGTCGTCGGTCCAGATCAGGCCTGCGTCGTTGAACAGGAACGAGCGGCCAAGATTCGAGGGTGTGGATTCGTACCCCTCAAGCTCGTACGCGTTGACGAGTTCGTCGGTGAGGGCAGCCCCGTTGTCGGGTAGCCATCGCATCGCGAGTGGGTAGTCGGGCATCACTTGGCATCAGCCTCGGCGGCCTTGGCGGCGCGTTCCTTGGTCCAGGTCATGAACTTAGCCTTCATGCCTGCGAGGTCGCCTGCAACGAAGGTGTAGCGCGCTCCGGCTCCACACGCCTCGTAGTCTTTGCTTGCACGCAGGAACACGCGCAGTTCGCGGGGTGTGGTGCCCATTGCCTCGGCTACCTCGCGTGTGGTCAGGGTTTCGATCTTCTTAGCTGTTGCCATCGTGTCCTCCTGGTCGGGTGGTGTGCAGCAGGACTGTAAGACTTTCGGCGGCCTACCCCAAAAGATCGCGGGTTGTCAGACCTGTTGTGCTGCAGTCCGGCTCAGATACTCAGCGATCCCGTGCGCGGATCGATACCGAGGCATTCGTGATGCGGGCCAGATCGTCGTGCTCTTGGCGACTCGCGGTGCGGGATCGAACCATACGTCTGGTTTACTTCTCGTTGAACCTATGTTGAACGCGGAACGGATGCATGACAATGACCAATGCAACGCCCCCACCTGCTCCTGCTGGGTGGTACCCGAGCCCGTCGGGTGAGCCTAATTCTGTCAGTTATTGGGATGGCAGTACCTGGACCGAGAATCGCCGGTTGGAAAAGCCAGCTGTTGATGCGACTTTGGCCGATACAGGCGCGGAGTCCGCCACACCGGTACAGCCGAGTAGGCGCGGTGCCCTCATTGGCATCGGTGTTGTCGTCGCGTTGGTCTTGGCGGCAATCGTTGCCTACAACGTGTTCATTGACGGCATTGAGGACGAGGCAATGGACCGTTGCTCCAGCGCCGCAGCCAATCAGTTGAAGTCGCCCAGCACCGCAGAGTTCAGCAACGTGACGGCGCACGAGACCGACAGTCTCAAGACCATGGATGAAGACTTTTCGACCTTCGACGAGTACAAGGACTTCAAGGAACTCAGCCGGTGGGTCGTGACCGGTGACATAGACGCGAGCAACTCATATGGGGCAACAGTCAGAAGTGACTTCAACTGCAGTGCGATCGTTGGAGATGGGCGCATTGTCGGAATCGAGTTTGGCTTCATTCAGTAGGCGCGTGTAGACCTTCTGTGGCGCAACGACATGCGCGAACACGGCGCGCATCCGATGGGCGTTCACGCTCGCGCTCAGACGTACGTGTGGACGCATCAGCCAGAACGATCGAAATGTGCACATTGTGACAACACACGTTCGCGTACACACAACTACAGCGCTCGGCCGCGGTAGGTGGGAAACGCGGTCTGACCTGTGCAGATGTGCGACTAGGACGTACTGGCGCGTACGGCGAAGTACACCGCCATTCCGACTCGTAATGAAAAGGTCAAGAGTTCGATTCTCTTAGGCGGCTCCACGAAGGCCAGGTCGACAGGGTATTTCTGCCCTGTCGACCTGGCCTTTTTTCGTCCGAGGGCACGTTTGCGGCACGGATTCGCGGTGCCAACTGATCGAGGACTGCGCTGGTGTCAGGCGCTAACGCGGCGCGTTCGATGTAGTGACGCTCAGTGACGGCCGTACTGCTGTGGCCGGGCTGGGCGGATGCGGCACGAACGCCGGGGCCGCTTTCGACCATCGTTCCGAACAGTCTCCCGGATCGAGTGGGGAGTTGACCCAGGCGTAATCCTCTCCACGGACCTTCCGCCAGGCAGTACGGACAAATAGCGGGCACCGCGCGACAGATCGGCGATCACCGCGGCGTGATCTCCGAGAGCGGCAGCACGCGAAATCCGCGGCCGACCGCCCCAGTTCGTCCCAGGCCTCAGCTGCCCTTCTCCTCGACTCGTCCGTACATCGCGAGCCAAAAAGTTCTGCCGAGTGTTTGGGCCATCGCGGCGTCTTCATCCTCAGCACGATCCGCAAGCGCGTCGATGAGAGACGCCCGGGTAGCGGTCACGATGAATCGGGCCGTCTGTAGTGGATCTACCTCGGCGGAGACGATCCCCCGGCGGCGTTCACCCTCGAGACGCTCCGCCATCGTCGCCGTGTAGGAGGCGAGCGTATTGCGAAGCGCCGCAGCGAATTCGCGGTCGGACTCGGCGGTTTCGAGGTAGGCCGCCCAAATCTCCGCGTTCTCGCGAGCAAGCGCGAACATCTGCGCGATCACGTCGGTCAGCGACTGCCACGACGCCCAGTCTTCTCGTTGCCACCAGGTATTGGACGCGGTGATGAAGGCGTCCACGCTAGGCTCCGCGACTCGCTGGATCAGCTCGGTCTTGTCGCCGAAGTGTTGATAGAACGTCGAACGCGATGCGTTGGCGGACGTGATGATCCGCTCCACCGAGAGATCGGCAAACCGCTCACCCGCTCGCAGCAACTCGGCGGTGGCGTCCAACATGCGCTGGGCGCTCGTCGTTCGCCGTCTTCGTATGATTGCCTCCACACTATTAATCATACATACTGTTCGAATAAGCGACGAAGGATGGGCGGACGTGTCGAACGTGATTGAGAAGAAGACCTTTTGCGGCATCTGTGAGTCCTCTTGCGGGCTCATCGCCACCGTCGAGGCGAACGAGGTCGTTGACCTCCGGCCCGATCCCGACCATCCCGCGACGCGAGGCTTCGCATGCTCGAAGGGTGTCCAGTTTCATCACGTGGTCGCCGATCCGGACCGCGTCCTGTACCCGATGCGGCGCCTGCCCGATGGCCGGTTCGAGCGTTCGACGTGGCAGTCGGCGTTCGACGACATCGGCAACCGGCTACGCGCAATCCAGCGCACGCACGGCAACTCGTCGATCGGTGTTCTTTGGGGCAACCCGATCGCCTGGAACTACGCGAGCTCGATCGCGACAATGGGCTTCGCGGCCGCGCTCGAGACCAAGCACCACTATTCGTCCGCGTCGATCGACGTCAACAACTACTGGGCCGCCGCGCACATCATGTACGGCGCAACCGGTGTCAACCCGCTGCCGGACTTCGCCGCCACCGACTTCGCACTCATCATCGGCGCGAATCCGGTTGTCTCGCACGGCAGCCTGGTTACCACCGGCCATATCCGTGAGGTCCTGCTCGATATTCCGGCCCGGGGCGGCCGCGTGGTCGTGGTGGACCCACGACGGACGGAAACCGCAAAGCTCTTCGAGCACACCCCGATCCGGCCCGGCGCGGACCCGTGGCTGCTGGGCGCGATGCTCCGAGTCATGTTCAAGGAGAACCTGATCGACTGGAGCACGGTCGCCGTGCAAACCCGCGGCATCGCCACATTGCGGGACCTCACGTTGCACTTCGACCTGGACAGGGCGGCGCTCGAGACGGGAATCGCGGCCGAGAAGATCACCGAGATCGCCCGCGCTATGGCGACAGCGCCGCGCGCCTGCGCCTACGGTCGCTGTGGCACCTCCCTCGGCCAGTACTCGACTCTGACCAAGTTCCTGCTCGACACGCTGTCGGTGGTCACCGGCAACTTTGACACCCGTGGCGGCATGGTCTTCGGTGACCCGATGGTCGACATCGAAGGCTTCGCAGAACTAATCGGAGTATCCGGGCGCGGGCGGTGGCGCACACGAGTGGACGGGTTGCCCGAGATCAACGGCCAGGTGCCGCTGGCCACGATCGCGACCGAAATCATGACCCCCGGCCAGGGCCAACTACGCGCGCTGATCACGACATCGAGCAACTTCGTCACCAGTGGGCCCGGATCGGCCGAGTCGGCCGCGGCGCTGGAGTCACTCGATCTCATGGTCTCACTCGACCCGTACATCACCGAGACCTCGAAACATGCGCATTGGGTATTGCCACCTGCCCTATGGCTCGAACGCGAACAGATGCCCTGCTTTACGCAGGCGCAGTCGACCGTGCCCAATGCCCAATGGGTCGCACCGGTCGTGCCCGCCCGCGGAGAGGCGCGCGACGACTGGTGGATCGTCGATCAGATCGCCCGCCAGATCGGCATCGTCCCGTCGCCAGTGCCCGGAGCACAGCTGCTCGGACGGTTGGGGATCCGGTTCACACCTGCATTCGCGGTCGATCTACTCACCCGGATCGGGCCCTACGGCGACCTGTTCGGACTTCGTCGTGGCGGGATCAACCGCGGCAAGCTGATGGCTCATCAGGGCGCGATCGCCCTGCGTGACAGCTGTCCGACCGGGGTGCTGCGGAAAAAGATCCACACGCACGACAAACGGATCCACCTCGATTCGGCGGAAATGCTCGCCGAAACGCGCCGACTCGTCGCCGCGCAGCAAACAAACACGGAATTTCCGTTGCGGCTGTTCAGCATTCGGGAGTTTCGCTCGCATAATAGCTGGCTGCACAACGTGCCGAAGTTGATGGCCGGGCAGCGTCGCTGCCGGGCAATGATCAATCCCACCGACGCCGAAACCGCAGGGGTCCATGATCGCGACGAGGTCGCGATATCTTCACCGTGGGGCCGGATCGTGGTACCGATCGAGGTGAACGAGGAGGTCTCGCCGGGTTCAGTCGGCCTGACTCAGGGATGGGGTCACAGTGGGGGCTGGTCGATTGCCACTGCGGCCGGCGGCGCCAGCTACAACGACCTGACTCCGGTGGACCCGGACCTGATCGACCGCCCATCTGGCAACGCCTATTTCAACGGCATCCCGGTGGCGGTGGCGGCGCAATGAGCTACGTCATCACCCAGAACTGCTGCAACGACGCGGCCTGCGCCGATGTCTGCCCAGTCGGGTGCATTCACCCGTCCCCAGGTGAACCGGGCTACGCCAGCACCGAAATGCTCTACATCGATCCCGTCCGCTGTATCGACTGCGGCGCGTGCGCCGAGGCGTGCCCGGTCGACGCCGTCTACTCGGCAGACGCCCTGCCCGACCGCATGCGGCGGTACGAGGAGATCAATGCCGACTACTACCGTGCGACGCCGAGAGTCTCGTTGCCATTGAGCGTGGCACCACCGCGGACCTTCGAACGTACAGCGAATTCGCTGCGCGTTGCGATCGTCGGCGCCGGGCCGAGCGGATTCTACGCTGCCGAACAGCTGATCGAGGCCGGCGCCGAAGTATCGATGTTCGACCGCCTCTCAACCCCTTTCGGGCTTGTGCGCGCGGGCGTAGCACCCGATCACACCCATACCAAGAACGTCACCGACCAGTTCCGCTGGACGGCGGCACGCCGGGAATTCAACACGTTCTACAACGTCGAAGTCGGAACCCACCTGTCGCACCATGACCTGTTGCAGTATCATCACGCCGTCCTCTATTCGGTTGGCGCACTACAGGACCGCCGTCTCGGCATCGTCGGCGAAGACCTTCCCGGCAGTCACGCTGCAGCCGAATTCGTCGCCTGGTACAACGGCCACCCCGACTACGCCGACCGGCGCTTCGATCTCAGCCACCGCCGGGCGATCATCATCGGCAACGGAAACGTCGCCCTGGACATCGCTCGCGTCCTGCTACTGCCCGTCGACGAGCTCGCCAGAACCGACATCGCCGACCATGCCCTCAAAGCCCTGGCCGACAACAACATCGAAGAGGTTGTCGTTCTCGGGCGACGGGGCTCGTCGCACGCGGCATTCACCACACCGGAGTTGTTGGCGTTCGCGCACCTCGATGATATCGACGTCTTCGTAGAAGACGGTGCGGCCCAAGACGCGATCGTGCGGGGGTTCTCCACGCAGCTCAAGACCAAGGTGCTCGCCGAGCTCAGCGCGGCCCCACGCGGCAATGCCAAGCGCCTCGTCCTACGTTTCCTGGCATCGCCCATCGAGGTCGTCGGCGACGAGCAGGTGACCGGATTACGTGTCACACGCAACACGATGATCGATGGACGAGCCGAGCCGAGCGGTGAATCGGATCTACTCGATGCCGGTCTCGTGCTCAGAGCGGTCGGTTTCCGGGGCCGAGCGATCAACGGTGTCCCGTTCAACGAACAGGTGGGGACAATTCCCAACGACCACGGACGGGTCATCGGGCCGGACGGCGAACCCGTGCCGGGCGTGTACACCGCAGGCTGGATCAAACGTGGCCCGTCCGGCGTCATCGGCACCAACAAAACCTGTGCTGCGGAAACCGTCGCTCACTTGCTCGAGGACTTCTCGAACGGAAATCTGGCCGACCCCCTCGGATCGGCCGACGACCTGACCACCTTCGTCTCCACCCGCAGGTGCGAATACGTCGACCGGCGGACATGGCAGCGAATCGACGAGCACGAACGCGCCGCCGGGCGAGCCGCAGGTAGACCAGCGATCAAACTCACCGACACCGCAGCCATCTCACGGATCGCGGTTCTTCCAACATCCGCCGACCCCGCATAAGTCAACGCATGACCCGCAGCGGGCCTCCGTGACGCTCAGGCGCTGGTAGATCGCTGCGAATGGGGACGCGCAAGAAAGGAACCGGCACGGAGACCGCGGAGACCGCACACCGGCATGTCGATGCGTTGGTGTGC
Source organism: Rhodococcus sp. 1168 (assembly GCF_002091955.1). GTDB lineage: Bacteria > Actinomycetota > Actinomycetes > Mycobacteriales > Mycobacteriaceae > Rhodococcoides. Next base: position 8,849 of record NZ_MKKY01000074.1, read on the forward strand.
CCGAACACCGTCGCCGACTTCGCCGAGCGTGCCGTATCCGATCAATGCCGTCGATATTGTCGGCTATCCCGTCAATATTTCGACAGGAAACGATTCGACGCCGATGGTCCGTGCGAGTGTCGAGCGATGAGACATTCAGTGATACTCGGGCACCGTGGGGCCGTATCGGCAACACCACGGCCGGCGCGAAACACCGAAAAGCACAAGCTTTCCGTCGCAACAGGACTGGCGGGGTTGTCGCTGGACGCGATGGCCTCGGTGTCGTATGGCCCCGAGGCCATCGTGCTCGTTCTCGCCCTCGCCGGTGGTGCCGGTATCGGGTTCACTTTGCCGGTGACCATCGCGATCGCGGTGTTGCTGGCGGTTCTGGTGGCGTCGTACCGTCAGGTGATCGCTGCGTTTCCCCAAGGCGGTGGTGCCTACGCCGTCGCGAAGAAGCATCTGAGTCCGCGGGCAAGTTTGGCGGCCGCCGCGTCGTTGATCGTGGATTACACCCTCAACGTCGCGGTGTCGATCGCCGCCGGTGTGGCGGCTTTGACCTCGGCTTTTCCCGCACTGCTTCCTTGTACGGTCTGGATTGCGCTGGCGATACTCGGTGGGATCACTGCGTTGAACCTACGTGGAATCGCGGAGTCGGCGCGGGTGTTCATGTTCCCGACTGCGATCTTCGTCGTGAGCATCTTCACCGTCATCATTGCGGGACTGTTTCGTGATCAGCCCGCCGCGGTCGCGGCTCCGTTCCTGGCCGACAATGCACATTCGATCGGTATTCTTCTTCTCCTCAAGGCATTTTCGAGCGGTTGCGCTGCACTGACAGGTGTCGAAGCGATCGCGAATGCGGTACCGAGCTTCAAGACGCCTCGGGTGCGCAATGCTCAGCGCGCCGAGGTCGTCCTTGGAATTCTGTTGGGCACCATGCTGATCGGGTTCGCGGTGCTGATCGAGAAGTTCTCCTTGACGCCGGTGCACGGTACGACGGTCCTATCGCAGCTCACCTCCGCATCACTCGGAAATGGTGTGGGCTACTACGTCGTGCAATTCTCCACGGTGATACTTCTTGCACTGGCAGCGAACACCTCGTACGGCGGACTTCCCAACCTGATGCGACTGCTCGCCGAGGACAATGTCCTTCCTCATCGCTTCAGCAGGAAGTCGCGACGCGAGGTCTACACCCACGGTGTTCTGTCCCTCGGTGGCGTCGCGGCGCTGCTGCTCCTCGCCTCCGGCGGGCACATGAACACGTTGGTCCCGCTGTTCGCTATCGGAGTCTTCATCGGATTTACTCTCGCCCAGTTCGGCATGGTGCGGCATTGGCTGGCGGAGCGCACTCCCGGTTGGAAATGGCGCTTGGCGCTCAACGGTTTCGGCGCGTTGTTGACGGCTGTGGCTGCTGTGGTGACCACCGCTATGAAGTTCACCGAGGGTGCGTGGCTGATCGCGTTTGCTCTGCCGGCACTGATCCTCGGGATGGAACGCATTCGAGGCGCGTACACGCACATCGGCACACGACTCACTACCGTCGACGGGGTCGAGACCTCCCGCGGCGTCCGAGTCAAACCGGCTGTTTTGGTTCCGGTAGCGGAACTCACGGCACTGTCCGCTCGGGCGATGGCTGCAGCGACTGCTATGTCATCGGAGCCGATCGCGATCCACGTCTGCATGGGCGACGAGTCGACGGCCGACTTCACGCAACGCTGGGGAACCCGCTATCCGGATTCGCATCTGATCGTCATCGAGGACACCGAAAACTCGGTTGGGCTGTCCATTGCCCGGTATATCCGGACCCACTTCCCGCACCAGGAAACATTTGCGGTGGTTGCCACCATCGACCCGGCCACCAGATGGCACAAGTTCCTGCCTAGTCAACGCACCGGCGAAATCGCCGGTGTACTGCGCAAACACACCGAAGCGGTGGTGTGCCAGATACCGGTCCGTATCGATCCTGCAGACCGATACCGCCCCTTGCGCGCCTGACGACCAAGTCGCCGCCGAGAACCTCTGCGTATCGGCGCGCTACCGCCACCCGAGTGCTGGGGCAACTTCGGTGAGTAGCGCGTCGAGGACGTGGGCGCAGTAGTCGACGCCCAGTTGATTGGGGATGGTCAGCAGCAGGGTATCGGCGGCAGCGATGGCCTCGTCCTCGGCCAGGTCCGCGATGAGTCGATCAGGCTCTCCGGCATATGTTTTGCCGAAGCGGGCTTTGCCGCCGTCGAGGTAACCCACCTGGTCCTGGCCTGTGCCCTCGCGGCCGAAGTAGGCGCGGTCGAGATCGCTGACGATGGGAAAGATGCTGCGACTGACCGAGACCCGGGGTTCGTGCGGGTGGCCTGCGTCGGACCAGGCTTTACGGAATCGAACGATCTGCTCGGCCTGGAGTTGATGGAACGGTACTCCGGTGTCTTCGCTGAGGAGCGTCGAACTCATCAGGTTCATGCCCTGCTCGGCAGCCCATTCGGCGGTCTTCCGGGTGCCGGCTCCCCACCAGATTCGATTGCGAAGGCCCTCGGAGTGCGGCTCGAGGCGCAACAATCCGGGAGGATTGGGGAACATCGGCGACGGATTCGGTTCGACGAATCCCTTGCCTTCCAGTAGCTCGAGGAACTGTCGGGTGTGCGCGCGAGCCATCGCCGCGTGGTCGGACCCCTCCGGCGGCGTGTGCCCGAAGTAGCGGTATCCCTCGATGACCTGCTCGGGCGATCCCCGGCTGATCCCGAGCTGAAGCCGGCCGCCCGAGATGAGATCCGCGGAACCGGCATCCTCGGTCATGTAAAACGGGTTCTCGTAGCGCATGTCGATGACGCCGGTGCCGATCTCGATCTTGCTCGTTTTGGCACCGACTGCGGCGAGTAGCGGGAACGGTGAGGAAAGTTGGTTGGCGAAGTGGTGGACGCGGAAGTAGGCACCGTCGGCACCTAGTTCCTCGGCAGCAACTGCGAGATCGATGGATTGCAGTAGGACGTCGGAGGCCGATCGAGTCTGTGACTGAGGATTTGGCGTCCAATGGCCGAAGGACAAGAACCCGATGTTCTTCATGTGCGTCTACTTCCTCGATGTCGGGCAAAAGATGGCTGCACGTCCCAACATACACAGATTAGGTTCTAGCTTCAACCAAAGTTACTCACAGCCGTGTAATTCAATTTTGTCCGGTCCTACCTGCGGAAATAGTGATGGGCGTCAGATCTATCCACAAGCCATCCACAGCCTGAAGGCCTTGGTCCTCGAGTTATCCACAGTTTCATCCACACCCTGTTAGTGCATATGTTCGAAACCGAAATACCGGCAGGTATCTAGTGCAGTTTTCGCATTAAGCGGCACGACGCAGTTGCCGCAATCGCGACACAAGACCCCCGGCGACTACTGCTTGGCCGATGAACAGCGCGAGAGGCAGCATCAACAACTCCCACCCTGTCGTGGCGAAGTAACCTGCCCAGAGAACGATCGCGAAAGCGATTGTGCAGGTGATGATCTGACCGGCGGCCATGGCTGAGGTTGCGTATTGTCCGGCGCGCACCACGCGCGGAAGTGCGACGGCCCCTGCGATGGCTCCGATCAGCGAAGCAACTACGCCGACCACCGTTGGAAACACCACCATAATCTCGAACAGCGGCCCCGGTTCGATCACACCAGAGACCACCAGTTGAGGTGCGCAGTACAGCAACACCAACATCGTGCAGAGCACCGTCAGGGTCGAAAGATAAGTCAGCTTAAATTCAACCTGTCAACGCAACAAGCTCCCCGGCAAGGCACTCTGCGGGTGATTTGAATCCAAGGCACTTTCGTGGACGGTTGTTCAGTTTGGCTGCAATGGAATTGAGGTCTTGCTGAGTCAAATCTCCTAAGTATGTTCCCTTCGGAAGATATTGGCGCAAGAGCTTATTGGTGTTCTCGTTCGTTCCTCGCTGCCAGGGACTGCGCGGTGCAGCGAAGAAYATCTCGATGCCTGTCGCGGCGGTAAGCAGCTTGTGGCCGGCAAGTTCCATCCCTCGGTCCCAGGTCAAACTCCGGCACATCACCGGATTCATCCGTGCATACTCCCTGACCAGCGCAGGGACAACTGACGTCGTGTGCCGGGTTGGTGTCTGCACAATGGTCAGATAGCGGTACTTGCGATCG
>NZ_MKKY01000075.1 GCF_002091955.1 Rhodococcus sp. 1168
GACAGCCACAATCTCGAGGGGTTCAGGCCGACACGTCAGCAGGAAGAAAGATCGAGGCTAGGTAGCCCTCGATCTGCTGGGTAGGAAGTTTTCCTCCTTTCCAAATACTGGTCCAGGTACTCATGGGATCCGCACCCCAATCGATAGCGCGGCGGATGATTGCAATGAGCACTCTCTGAATAGCGAAAGCCTGCGTAGGAACATCCCCCAAAACCGCGGCGAGTGACGCACTATCAGCAAGAACACCACTGATCGACATCAACCTGGACTCGCCGTCGACTGATCGGGAAGGAATCCAAGGCTCGTCAATCAGGTTGAAGGACTCCTCTACCGTCGTCACGACTTCTCTCCGAGTCTATTCACCACAAGTCCTTCGACGGGATCGTAATGGATCTCGAAATCCAACAGTGTTGCCTTCAACTCGCTGTTCAACTCGATAACTAGCTCGCCTGCAAGCCATTTGGACTCCTGCCATCCTTCGTACATCCGCCTCTCGAGTAAGTCGATTGTCTTGTCCACGATTCCCGGATGGGTGAACTCGCGCGGCAGTTTGACCGATGAAGTCAGTACTCTCCGCGCGAGCGAATCCTCTGGAGGAAACGCCGTGCTGACGGTTCCCCCTCCGCACTGGTCCAATAGATACACCTCACCACCGACAGATCGCGTGAGCAAAACATCAATGCCTTCTTCGGTGTCTCGGACCTTTGCCTGGCCTCGGGCATCACCGACCTCCCCGGCGTTCTGCTTCAGCCAATCGATCAGGGTCGGGTTCTCCAACGGCTGCCAAATTCGCCAAGTCGATGCCCGAGACTCCAATTCTGCGACCTTCTTGCAGAATGCGCTTTCTGCTGCAGCCCCAGCTTCGGCCCATCCTTGCGACCAATCGAAGTTCTGGTCGTACGCTGCTTGGACCATCGTCGCGATATCCGCCGGAAGAACAACGACATCTCGCGAAGAAAGAACCGCGAGTGCACGCATCAGATGAAGGTCACCGTAGATCCCCCTGGACTGCGCTACGGCTTGGGGAACCTCGACGGACCAGTCTTCGACGCCGGTAATAAGCAGCCTCGGGATCGACATGTGTGCGGGCCGCCCGCGACTATGCCGATGGAGTCTCCCTATCCTCTGGAACAACAAATCGATGGGTGCCAGGTCGCTGACCATCAGGTCGAAATCTATGTCCAGAGATTGCTCGATGACCTGGGTACCGACCACAATGCGCAAGTATGGGCGCTTCCCAGATCGGCCGAGTTCGGATACCAATTGCCGTTCCAGATCAGCGCGGTGCTGTGCAACGAACCGAGAGTGCAGGAGTATGACAGCGTCCGGAAAACACTCGGCCAGAGCACGAGCGGTTTCTTGGGCCCGCCTCACCGTGTTTCTCACAATTCCGACGCAGCCACCGTCGGAAAGCTCGCGCTGCAATCTTGCCGCTAGCTTCTCGATATCATCATCGAGTCTTTCAATCCCGACGACGACGGGCGGCGTAACGGTCTCCACCTGCACAATACGCCGGAAACCATCAACAACTGTGACCGACGGATATCCGATGTCGCCGCCCAAGACTGTGTCATCGCCGGCCCAACCTCGGCCATTCTCGTATGCCTGCACAAGTGAGATCCGCTGATCTGCAGGCAAAGTGGCCGAGAGCAAAAGCACGGGGACATGGTACGCACCAAGCCATTCGAGGACTCGGATCAGATACTGCATCATGTAGACGTCGGCAGCGTGGACCTCGTCGACTATCACCACCTTGTTCACCAACGCGAGATGCCGCAATGCGAGATGCCGCGCCTTGAGGCCTGCGAACAACAACTGGTCGATCGTACCTACCGCGAATTCTGCAAGGAGCGCCTTCTTTCGTCCTGAAAACCAATGGTGTGCAATTACTTCAGTCCTCGACGCACGGCCGTCTACCACTACGTCGCGTCCGATGTCGGTAAAGCCGCTACGGCGCATCAAGCCACGATAGGAATCTTCGAGCGATGCTTTTCCATGTGCGAGAGTCAGACTCGACACGGCCTCGGGATCTTGGTGCTCGATCCATTGCTTGACACGTCTGAACATCGCGTTGGACGTAGCCATGGTCGGGAGTGCAACCAGCACTCCGCCTTGCCCGAATTTCTGGGCGATGTACTCCGCGGCGGCGAGAGCAGCTTCGGTCTTGCCGGTGCCCATGGTTGCTTCTACGATTACCAGCCCTGGTTCGGCCATGTTCCGAACTACATCGACGACGGCCCTCTGGATCGGATTCGGTTCAGATCCAGAGGGTAGCTCGAACCGGTCGAGCATCAGCTCGTCTATCGTCGCCGGCGGAGTCGAGTGCCACGGCGGCGGGAGGTCCAGCTGATCCCACGCTCGCGCCGCTTCCTCGACAGACTCAGCACGGTGACCAAGAGCAAAATAGTCACTGCTGGCGATCCAGTCCGCGACGATCACGAACCCTGTCCACAAAACCTGTTGCTGGGGCGACAGCGGCCGCATACTCCACGCGTCGTAGAACTCATCGGCCCCGGTGAGCCTGCCAATATGTCCAATCAGTTCTTCCCGCGTCTCGCCCCACTCGGTACCTCCGTAGTGCCGCTGCATCTCGTCTTTTATGAGTTGTGCACGCACCGGCGGCACGCCGTGATGGCCCCCTGCCACAACGGCATACGAGGTGGCGACATCCCTAGTCCAACCGCGCGCCTCGAAATATCCACGGATCGCCCGGTGACTGACGAGAGAATGTGGAACCTCCGACCGGAACAAGATCTCCGAACGCATCTTCAGTCCTGCGTCACGCATTCGACCGGCAAGGACCGGCACCTGCACAGCGAAAGCAGGGGAGAGCTTTCCAACGTCATGCGTGCCAGCGAGCCACTTCGCAAGGCTTCGTGTCTCGCGGTCGGAGGCACCGTTGGCCAAGAACGCTTTGGTCGACAATGGAAGCCAGTCGTCCCAAAGATGGGCTGCAATGGCGGCCGCGTCCTCGCTGTGGCGAACAAGCGACAACGACTCATCAGTGTCGAAGTTGAACTTTGCCCACGCCGACTCGAGTCTTCGAGAAACCACAAGACCTCCCCGTTTGTTATACAGAGTGACCGTAGCGAAAAAGTCGGCTGGGTAGGCAAACAAACGCTCGAGATGATCGCGTGTTGTGGAGATTCAAGCGTCCACCGATTCATTCTTGGCTGCGAAGGGTGGTTGACTACATTCGCTAGGAAACTAGCAGCGAATCCAGTCATCTGCCGAGTGGTCCCGTCCGCCGCTTGGCCTCCAGCAAAACGCATGCCGGAATCCAATTATCCCCGGATCGAGCCGGCGACCATGCCCGCGCCCAGTGATGTCGAGCCAGCATCACCCCTTTCGCGCGACGGCAACGACCCCAACGCGGAGGCCAACCACCGCAAGGACCTCACCCTCTCGCTCGAAACCAGCCTCCGGCAGCTTCGCACCGACTACTCGACGTGTACTGGGTCCACTTCTGGGACCGCCACACACCGATGGAGGAGACGATGCGCGCACTCGACGACGCTGTGCGCGCGGGGAAGATCCTGTATATCGGCATCTCGGACGCACCAGCGTGGGTGGTCGCCCGCGCCACCACACTCGCCGAGTGGCGAGGCTGGACCTCGTTCGCAGGCCTGCAGGTGCCCTACAACCTGCTGAATCGCGACATCGATCGTGAGCTGCTGCTGATGGCAGAGGAGTTCGGGATGACCGTGGCGACCTGGTGGCCGCTCGCGAGCGGTGTGCTGTCGGGCAAGTTCGCGCGGCCAGGAGGACCTGAGTCGGCGACCCGCATCGCACCCGAGACACTCGGCGTGCGCGGGCATAACGCTACCCGTGTAGTACAGGAAGTCGCTGACGACGTGGGAGCTTCCGCGGCACAGGTGGCCGTAGCATGGACAAGGGCACGCTCCCAGGCGATCCATCCGATACTCGGGGTAAGGACCGTCGAGCAGCTCGAAAACAATCTAGGCGCTCTCGACGTCTCCCTTCCTGTGGACGCGGTACAGCGCCTCGAAGCGGCCACTGAATTCACCCTCGGATTTCCCGGAGATTTCATCGCCGCGATGCACTCGGGGGTGTTCGGCGCGCCCCCCCAGACTCGACGGCAGGTGACGGCTAGACGGACAGTTCGCCGGAGGCGCCCACGTCCTCCAGAGCGTATGAGCACCAGGGCCGAAGCGGAATTTGTCAAGGTGGATGAGTCCAGTGGGTGTTACGCCGCTATCGAATCGTGCTCTTGATCGGTGTCAGTTGTTTCTGCTGGTTTGTTGATCCACGCGGTGTCTGGGAGGTCGAGGATTTTCGGTGCGGCAGTGCTGCCGAAGCGATGCGGATGTGCAGCGCGGGCGGCGTCGAGAACGAGACGGCGTTCGGCTGCCTTGCGTGCAGCCAAGCCGTAGTGGACATCGGCGGGAGTGTGCAGTCCGATACCGGTGTGGCGATGTTCGTGGTTGTACCCATCGGTGAAGATATCCATGAATTCCCTTGCCTCGCTCAGTGATCGGAACCGATCCGGGAAGCCGGGGCCGTATTTCAAAGTTTTGAACAACGACTCCGAGTACGGATTGTCGTTCGATACCCGAGGCCGGGAGTGGCTTCGGGTGACCTCGAGATCCGCGAGGAGTGTCGCGACGGTTTTACTGGTCATCGAGGTACCGCGATCGGCATGCACGACGTGCGGGACGCCATGGACCGCGAAGATCTGTTCCATCAATTCCTTTGCCAGCACACCGGATTCATGACTATGAACGTGCACTCCGACGATGTAGCGGGAGTAGATGTCGATCATCACGTACGCATCGAAGTACTGCCCTTTCACCGGGCCGGCCAGTTTGGTGATATCCCAGGAGTACACCTGCCGCGGCGCGGTCGCGACCAACTCTGGGCATGCCCTGGCCGGGTGCCGAGCGAGTCGCCGTCGATCGCTGACCTGTCTGTTCTCGCGCAACACTCGATACATCGTCGACACCGAACACAGGTAGATGCCCTCGTCGAGGAGTTGGGCGTAGATCTGTAGCGGTGCGAGGTCGACGAACCGGTCGCAGTTGAGGACGCCGAGAATACGTCGCCGTTCGCTGGTGGTGACTTTGTTGACCGGCTCCGCCGCTGGTTCCTGCGGCACCGGCGGTGTCGGTGCTGTAGCTGCGGCACTTCGACGTGTCGCCGTCGATCGGTGCAGACCGGTGAGAACGCTGCCCTCGCGGGAGCTAATTCCGATGCCGGTCAGTGTGGTGTACGCAGTGGTCATCGCTTGTTGTTCTTCTCGTCGAAATCCGCGCTCTCGGAGAGAGATTCCAAGAGCGCGTGTGCTTTTCCCATGATATCCAGTGCGGCTTCGGTGGTGTTCAGTCGCTTGTTCGCGCGGTTCAATTCACGGGTGAGGCGGGCGATCTCGGCTTGCTCGGCGGTAAGCTTGCCGACCTTCTCGCCGGGCTTTTTGCCGACGAGAACACCGGCGTCGCGGTGTTTGCGCCATTCGCTGATCAACGACGAATACAGTCCCTCGCGGCGTAGGTATGCCCCGCCGTCGCCGCTCTGGCAGGCTTGCTCGTAAGCACGCACGTGTTCGATTTTCTCCGCCGCGGTGAACGCCCGTCGCCGTCGTGGTCCGTCTGCTCTCGGATGCGCTGAATCCATGCGTTCATTGTCGCCGCTGACCGGCGTCTTGGTGGTGATGGCCATGGTGTGTGTCGATCCGTATCTCGCCCTGCATCAGGCCGGGTTGCTATGAACCACTGGACTCACCTCACCCTGGCACGCAGGG
>NZ_MKKY01000076.1 GCF_002091955.1 Rhodococcus sp. 1168
CTGCGTCGCGATCAGTGAATTACCACCGAGCTCGAAGAAATCATCATCGACACCAACCCTCGGCACACCGAGCAAATCAGCGAAAACCTCCGCCACAATCTCCTCGATCGGCGTAGTCGGCGCCCGGAACTCCCGAACCTCGAACACCGGCTCCGGCAACGCACGACGATCCAACTTCCCATTCACAGTCAACGGAATCTCGGACACCACAACAAAAGCCGACGGAACCATATACTCCGGCAACACCGCAGCCACTTCACCACGAAGGGCCTGAACATCGATGCTAGAACCCACCACCGGCACGACATACGCCACCAACTGAGGCGCATCATGGCGATCCGCCCGAACCACAACAGCAACCTGACCCACCGAATCCTGACCCAACACACCCGATTCGATCTCACCGAGCTCGATACGGAAACCACGAATCTTGACCTGATCATCAACACGACCAACGAACTCGAGATCACCCTCATTGCTCCACCGCGCCACATCACCCGTCCGATACATCAACGAACCACCAGCATGAGCCGCAGTACCAGAGAACGGATTAGCAAGAAAACGCGTCGCCGTCAGATCCGTCCGACCCAAGTACCCACGAGCCAACGTCCCACCCGCAACATACATTTCACCCGTAACACCCACCGGAACCGGCTCGAGCCGCGAATCGAGAACATAGACCCGCAACCCTGGAATCGCCCCACCCACCACCGAACCCGAAGCACTCGACACCAACTCACGATCGATCCGACGATGCGACACATGCACCGTCGTCTCGGTAATCCCATACATGTTCACCAACTCCGGACCGCTATCGCCGTAACGATCGAACCAACCCGACAATCGACGCAGCTCGAGCGCCTCACCACCGAAAATCACATACCTCAGCTGCAAGGTCCCCTCACCGGCAGCACCGACCCGGTCCACCTCAGCCAACTGATAGAACGCCGACGGAGTCTGATTCAGAACCGTGACATTCTCACGAATCAACAGCTCACGGAACGCCTCCGGCGACCGCGAAGTGAAATAATCCACCACCACCAACGTGCCACCGTGAAGCAAAGGCCCCCACAGCTCCCACACCGAAAAATCGAACGCGTACGAGTGGAACAACGTCCACACATCATCACTACCGAACTCGAACAACCCATCCGTATTGGCCATCAAACGCGCCACCGCAACATGCGGAACCACTACGCCCTTAGGACGACCCGTCGACCCCGAGGTGTAAATGACATACGCAACATCCGTGGGACGAAGCGGACGAACACGCTCGACATCGGCCACCGCAGAAGAACCGAAAACCGACAGATCCACGGCATCGATCTCCACACAATCCAACCCCACAGGCACCGAAAACTCACGCCCCGACCACGACACCAACACAGCCGGTGCAGCATCGGCCAAAACATACGCAATACGCTCCGCCGGATTCGTCGGATCCACCGGCACATACCCACCACCGGCCTTCACCACAGCCAACAACACCACAACAAGATCCACCGACCGCGGCAACGCCACAGCAACCAACGACTCCGGACCCACACCAGCCGACATCAAAAGACGCGCAAGACGATTCGAGCGATCATCGAGCTCCCGATAACTCAACCGCTCATCCCCGAACACCACCGCAGTCGACTGCGGCGCCCGCACAACCTGCAAATCGAACAACTCAGCCAACGTCGACACCGAAGGATCGACACCATCGACCCCCGCCCACGTCGAGGTCACAAGCTCTCGTTCCTCAACACCCAACACATCGATATCACCCACCACAACAGACGAATCCGCCACCACCGCGTCCAACACTCTCAGCAACCTAGCGCCGAACTCTTCCACCGTGCCTCGGTCGTAGAGATCTGTTGCGTAGGTCCAGAAAACTCGCAGACCATCCGGGTTGCCGTCGACAGACGCAGATTCGGTGACCGTCAATTGCAGGTCCGCACGCGCGGTCGCCGCGTCGACGTCCACCGACGAGACGGTCAGCCCAGGTAGGTCGAATTCGGTCGGTTGGATGTTTTGGAACGCGAGCAATACCTGAACAAGCGGGTGACGGGCTTGTGAGCGCTCGGGATTGAGCACCTCCACCAGACGCTCGAAGGGAATGTCGGAATGCGCGAATGCGGCCAGGTCGACCTCACGCGCTGTCGCAAGTAGCTCGCTGAACGTCATCGCTGCGTCGACGTCGGTCCGCAGGACGAGGGTATTGACGAACATCCCGATCACATCGTCGAGAGCAGCGTCTCCGCGACCGGCGATCGGTGTGCCTATCGCGATATCGTCCGTCGCCGACATACGGGCCAGCAGCACGGCAACTGCGCTGTGGACGACCATGAACAACGACGCATTGTTCTCTCGCGCGAGCGCTGAGAGTCGGCGATGTACATCTGCGGTGACGTCGAAAGACACAACGGCCCCATGCCCCGAAGCCGTCTCTCTGCGAGGACGATCGGTCGGCAACGTCACCTCGTCGGGCAGCCCGGCAAGCGCGTCGCGCCAGAATGTCTCCTGCTGCGCGAGTAGCGAGCCTGGGTCGGATTCGGATCCCAGCACCTCGCGCTGCCAGATAGCGAAGTCCGCGTACTGGACCTCGAGCATAGGCCAGCCTGGGTCGTGCCCCTCCGATCGGGCCACATACGCCGTCATGACATCGCGGGCCAGTGGCGACCTCGAAAACCCATCGGCCGCAATGTGGTGGGCTACGAACATCAGTACATGCTCGTGGGCACCGATCCGGAAGAGCTGCGTACGGAACGGAACGTGCAGGGTGACGTCGAATCCGGTCGCAGCCAACTCGTACATACGCCTCGGCAGATCTTCTGCCGAAACATCAACCGGCGTCAGGTCGAGCGTGACGCCGCCGACGGACAGGATCTTTTGGTATCCCGATCCATCGTGGTCCGGATAGACGGTGCGCAACGACTCATGACGGCTCGTCAGATCGCCTACGGCCGCGGCTAGCGCCGCGACATCCAAAGCTCCGGTCAGCCTGATGGCCGCCGGAATATTGTTGACTGCCGACTCCGGATCGAATCGATTGAGGAACCACATCCGTTGCTGTGCAAGGGACAATGGAATCAAGGACGGGCGAGCTTGCGGCCCGAGTGCCTTTCGACCACCTGTCCCGGCCTTCCGCTCGACGCTGGACGCCAGCGCGCCGACCGTCGAATTCTCGAACAGCTCACGTACACCGACACTCGAGTCCAGTGCAGTACCCAACCTCGAAACCAATTGCATGGCAACCAGCGAGTTGCCTCCGAGCTCGAAGAAATCGTCGTCGAGACCGACCCTTTCTGTTCCGAGGACGTCCGCGAAGATGCGGGCGACAATCTCCTCGATCGGTGTCACCGGTGCTCGGAACTGTGTCACCTCGGCGCTGGGCACCGGCAGGGCACGCCGGTCCAGCTTGCCGCTCGCGTTGAGCGGGAAGGCATCCAACGTCACGAATGCCGACGGCACCATGTAAGACGGCAGTGACATCTTCACGGTCGCACGAAGCGACTCGGTATCGACGACGTGACCCGGCCTGGGCACGACGTAGGCGATGAGCCGATCTCCTGCGTGCTCATCCGAATAGACGACGACGACTGCATCGCCGACATTCTCGGTACCGCCGCGAACACTCGACTCGATCTCGCCGAGCTCGACACGTTGGCCTCGAAGCTTGACCTGGAAGTCGCTCCGACCGACATACTCGAGTTCGCCGGTCGCGTTCCAGCGTACGAGGTCACCGGTTCGGTAGAGCCGGGCGCCGTTTTCGCCGAAGGGATTTGCTACGAATCGTTCCGCACTCAGGTCCGCGCGTCCGGCATAACCGCGAGCGAGCTGAACGCCACCGATGTACAACTCGCCGAGAACTCCGGCAGGAACCGAGTGCAGACGTTCGTCGAGGACGTACACCTGTGTGTTCCATAGTGGCACCCCGATGGGGACGGTCTCGGCGTCGACGTCGGTCGCGGCATGGTGAGTGACGTAGACAGTCGTCTCGGCAGGTCCGTACAGGTTGTGCAACGCAACGTCCGGGAACACACGACGAACACGAGCGGCAGCCGAAGGGGTGAACGCCTCGCCGGCGACGAACAACATTCTCAGTGAACGGCACGCGTCGGTGTCGACGTCCGTGGCGTACACCGACAGTACGGAAGGAACGAAGTGCGCGAGAGTCACCTGTTCCCGTTCGATGATGCGGGTGATCCGGCCCGGGTCACGATGCGCATCGTGTGGAGCGATGACCAGTGACGCGCCGTTCTCCAGTCCCCAGAAGAACTCCCACACCGACACGTCGAACGTCGCCGGTGTCTGCTGGATCGATACGTCGGAACCTGTGAGACGGTAGGTCTCCTGGCGCCACAGCATCTGATTCACTACTGCGCGGTGACTGATCGAGACGCCCTTCGGCAGTCCTGTCGATCCCGACGTGAAGATGAGGTAGGCCGGATTGTCCGGTCGGAGTGGACGAGTCCTGTCCGTGTCGGTGATCGCAGCTGCCGACACATTACTCAGATCGAGCTTGTCGAATACACAGATAGGCGCATCCGCCGTGATCGAGTTCGCAGTCTCCTCGGTGGCGAGGACCAGAACTGGCCGAGCAGTCGCCAGGATGTGCTCATTACGTGAGGCAGGCTGATCTGGATCGAGGGGCACGTACGCGGCGCCGGATTTGATGATCGCATACATGCCGATCAGCAGCTCGAACGAACGCCGCGCTACCAATCCCACGGTGGATTCGGGGCCGACACCTCGGCCCACCAGATACCGAGCGAGGGCGTTCGCTCGCGCATCGAACTCCGCGTAGGTAAGGACCGGCGACGGGGCATCGGTCTCCGACGCGAGCACCAGGGCAGGCGCATTCGGAGTACGCCCGACCTGCGCGTCGAACAGGGAGGCCAGAGTCTGGGTGTCGTCGACCGCATGCTCGGTATCGTTGACCGTGCGAACGAGCCGGTTGTACTCCTCCGGTTCCTGAAAATCGATGTCGCCCACGATAATTGCCGGATCGACTTCGATCGCCCGCAAGATTCGCTGGAATCGAGCAGCCATCGCCTCTACGGTGGCTGCGTCGAAGAGATCGGTTGCGTAGGTGAAGAGGCAGGACAAGCCGGCGTCGGTTCCGTGCTCGTCGGTCTTCTGACTGATGGTCAGCTGGAGATCGAACTTCGAACCCTTGGTTTCGAAGTCGACCATCGAGACCGACAGTCCTGGCAGCTCGAGGTTGGTCAGCTCCATGTTCTGGAACGAGAGCATCACCTGGAACAGTGGGTGCCTCGCTTGCGAACGGGCAGGGTTGAGCACCTCGACGAGTCGTTCGAACGGAACATCTGCGTTGGCGAAAGCCTGCAAGTCCGTCGTACGCGTAGCGGCCAGCACCTCATCGAACCGTGCACGCCTGTCCACCGGGGTGCGGAGAACGAGTGTGTTGACGAACATGCCGATCAGATCGTCGAGAGCGGACTCACCTCGTCCAGCAACCGGAGTTCCGACCACGATGTCCTCGGTCCCCGAGAGACGCGCGAGCAGGACAGCGAAAGCCGAATGCATCACCATGAACAGCGAAGAAGTGTGGCGATGTGCAAGATCGTTCAGGACGTCCACGGTGCCCTGATCGACGAGGAAGCTCACGCCCGCACCCTGGTTCGATGCGATCGCAGGCCTCGGATGATCGACCGGCAGATCCAACTGGGCAGGTATCCCTGCGAGCGCAGACTGCCAGTAGTGCTGTTGCCGCGCCAACAGCGATTCCGGGTCACTCTCGTGCCCGAGCATGTCCCGCTGCCACAAGCTGTAGTCCGCGTACTGAACCGGCAGCGGTAACCAATTCGGTTGCACGCCTTCGGACCTGGCGATATAGGCAGTCATGATGTCCCGGGTCAGTGGGCCCATCGAAAAGCCATCGGTAGAGATGTGATGGACGACCAGCACCAGAAGGTGTTCGGTCGGGCTGATTTCGAACAGACGCGCACGTAACGGAACCTCGACGGTGACGTCGAACCCGGTCGTCGCCACGTCTTCCAGAACCGAGAAAATGTCGTCTCCGGAGATCTCGATCGGCGCGAGATCTGGAATCACCTGACTAGTGGGCAATATCAACTGATGGCCGGAACCGTCGACCTCGGGGAAAATGGTGCGGAGGGACTCGTGCCGCTCCAACACGTCGGCAACGGTCACATTGAGTGCCTGTCGGTCGAGGAGACCGGACAAGCGCACTGCAACAGGAATATTGTTGACCCCGGAGGCAGTGTCGAACCTGTTGAGGAACCACATGCGCTGCTGGGCGAGCGAGAGGGGAACAAGTTCCGGGCGCACCTGCGGCACCAAAGGCTTACGGCGTCCGGCACCTGCCCGCTCGGCGAGTGCACGAGCCAAAGCGTCGACGGACGGATTCTCGAACAACGTACGGACGCCGATCTCGGCATCGAGGGCTGCGCCGAGTCGAGTCACGACACGCGTCGCGATCAACGAGTTGCCGCCCAGCTCGAAGAAATCGTCATCGAGTCCGACCTCGGTCGCGTCGAGCGCCTCTGCGAAGACCCGCGCGACAGCCTGCTCAGTCGGCGAGACCGGTTCACGGTACTCGCGCTGCACGTGTACTGGATCCGGAAGTGCACGACGGTCGAGCTTGCCCGTCGCACCCAGTGGGAACTCTGCCAACGGCACGAAAACGGACGGGACCATGTACTCGGCCAGTCGTAACGCCAACATCTCTCGTACCGGACGGAGGTCGGTGTCGGGAGCAGTGACCACATAGGCAACCAATTGCTCGCCTCGCACCGAGACAGCTGCCTGCTGGATCGAGGTGTTCTCCAACAGCACAGCTTCGATCTCACCGAGCTCGATGCGCAGACCCCTGAGCTTGACCTGCGAATCGCTGCGACCGATGTACTCCAGTTCACCGCCGCGATTCCACCGCACGACGTCACCGGTCCGGTACATCCGACTTCCGGACTGCGCGAACGGATCTGCGACGAAGCGGTCTGCCGTGAGGTCTGGGCGGCCGACGTAACCGCGGGCCAACTGAGCACCCGCGAGATAGAGCTCACCCGCGACACCCACCGGTACGGGCGACAGGCGTGCGTCGAGTACGAACACCGAGGTGTTCCATACGGGCATACCGATCGGCATCACTACTGTGTCGACGTCGCTGACCGGGTGGTAGGTAACGTCGACGGCAGCCTCGGTCGGACCGTACAGATTGTGCAAGGCGACACGGGGCAACGCTCGACGCAACGACTGTGCGGTTGTCGGAGCGAGCGCTTCACCAGAAGCGAACACCAGACGCAACGAGCCACCCGCGGCCCGGCGGACCTCGACCTCCGGCACGAACACCGCCAGCATCGACGGCACGAAGTGTGCGACGGACACCTGTTCGCGCTGAACGAGTTCGAGGAGATAGGCGGCATCTCGATGGCCGTCGGGCGCGGCAATGACCACCGATGCACCGTTCTGCAGAGCCCAGAAGAACTCCCACACCGAGACGTCGAACGTAGATGGAGTCTTCTGGAGTACTACGTCGGCGGCGTCGATGGGGTATTCGTTCTGCATCCACAGCAAACGATTCACGATGGCCGAATGTGCCACTGCGACACCCTTGGGCCGACCTGTCGAACCGGAGGTGAAGATCGCGTATGCCGTGTTCGATTCCCGCAGCGGGCGGACCCGGTCATCGTCCGACACGGGCGCGTTCGAGTACCCGTCGACGTCCAGCGTGTCGATGTCGATGACGTCGATGTCGCCGAGTTCGAGATGATCCCGCGTCGTGGACAACACACAGACGGGAGACGCGGTAGCAATGATGTACTCGTTGCGCTCTGTCGGCTGCGTCGGATCGACGGGTACGTATCCGGCGCCTGCTTTGACGATGGCATACATTCCGACCAGCAGTTCCACACTGCGGCCGATCGCAAGCCCCACCAACATGTCCGGGCCTACACCGATCGAGATCAAGTGCCGCGCAAGGCGGTTGGCTCGAGAATCGAATTCCGAGTAGGTAAGTGTCTCGTCCTCGTATACCAACGCCGATGCCTCAGGTGTGGCCTCGACCTGGCAATCGAAGAGGTCCACAAGTGTCAGACCGGGCGCGACATCGTGCCGAGTCCTGTTCCAGGTCGATACGACTCGCTCGCGTTCACCGGTGTCCAGCAGATCGATGTCACCCACCGCGACCGATGAATCCGCGACGACCGTTTCCAGAATGCGAACGAATCGAGATGCGAAGCTGCGCACAGTTTCCGCATCGAAAAGATCTATGGCGTATGTGAATTCGGCAGACATGCCCTGCCCACGACCGTCATCCCCGATCGACTCGACGACGTTGAGCTGTAGATCGAACTTGGCGACCTCCGCATCGAGAGCAACGCTGTCCACAGAAAGACCGGGCAGTTCAACGTGGGTTCGAGTGAGGTTCTCGAAGGACAGCATCACCTGGAAAAGCGGATGCCGCGCCTGTGAACGTGTTGGATTGAGCACCTCTACGAGGCGCTCGAAGGGCAGGTCGGCGTGACCGAATGCGCCCAGCGCGACTTCCCGGGCGCGACCGATCTGCTCCGAGAACGATGTCGAAGCGTCGACGTCGGTGCGGAGCACCAAGGTGTTGACGAACATCCCGACCAAATCGTCGAGCGCGGCGTCACCGCGGCCGGCAACGGGGGTACCGATGGCAATGTCGTTCGTCCCGGACAGTCTCGAGAGCAAAACGGCAAGGGCGCCGTGCACGACCATGAACAGGGACGCATTATGTGCATGCGCCAGAAGGGACAGTTCACGATGCATGTGGGCAGGGATTTCGAAACGAACCGAGGAACCCTTGTAGGACTGACGACTAGGCCGCGGATGGTCGGTCGGCAGATCGAGCTGATCCGGTAGCCCTGCAAGCATGTCGGCCCAGTAGCGGACCTGGCTCGAGATGAGCGACGTCGAGTCCTTTTCCGAACCGAGGACCGCCCGCTGCCACAGACTGTAGTCGGCGTACTGAACGGCCAGAGGCAACCATGCTGGATGCTCCCATGCCGTCCGAGCGGCGTAGGCGATCATGATGTCGCGAGCGAGGGGCCCCATCGACCAGCCGTCGGCCGATATGTGGTGCACCACCATCGCGACCACATGTTCGCGTGGCCCGATCTCGAACAGCCGGGCTTGGATGGGGACGTTCACCGTCACGTCGAACGTGGTCGAAGCCAGCGCGAAGACCTGGCGCTGGATGTCCGCTGCCGACGTCTGAATCGGCATGAGATTCGGTACGGTCTGAGCCGCGTCGAGGATGCACTGTCTCGGGCCGTCGGCGGTGTCCGGGTAGACGGTCCGCAACGACTCGTGTCGATCGATTACATCCATGATGGCAACTTGGAGTGCCGCCACGTCCAGCTCGCCGGTCAGTCTCAGTGCGAACGGAATGTTGTAAGCCGTGGAATCGGTGTCGAATCGATTGAGAAACCACATCCGCTGCTGCGCCAAGGAGAGTGGCACGTGTTCGGGACGGGTCGAAGCCACCAATGGGGTTCGACCGCCCTCGCCCGCTGCCTGTTCCACCCGTACTGCGAGAAGCGCAACCGTAGACGCCTCGAAAACCATGCGAACGGGAACACTTGCATCCAGAGCGACGCCCAGCCGGGAGACCACCTGAGTTGCCAGGAGCGAGTTGCCGCCGAGTTCGAAGAAGTCGTCGTCGAGGCCGACGACGGGAACACCGAGGACATCGCTGAACACCGTCGCGACAGTCTCCTCGATCGGAGTCGTCGGAGCACGGAACTGACGAAAGCTGATCCCGAGTTCCGGTTCGGGAAGCGCCCGGCGATCCAGTTTGCCGATCGGCGTCAACGGAATTTGGTCGAGAACGACGATCACCGAAGGCACCATGTAGTTCGGCAGCAGGCGACCCACGTGCTTCGACAGTTCGTCCTTGTCGATACCCACCGAACCGTGCACGTACGACACGAGAGCCGTTTGACCCGACTGCGTTTCGCGTCCGAGTGTCGCCGCGAAGGTGACCGCTGGGAACGTCTCGAGTGCCGCGTCGATCTCGCCGAGTTCGATACGGAAGCCGCGAACCTTCACCTGGAAGTCCGAGCGCCCCACGTACTCGATGGCAAAGTCTTTCGTCCATCGAACGATGTCACCGGTGCGGTACATCCGCGATCCCGCGTTGCCGTACGGGTCGGCGACGAACCGATCCGAAGTCAATCCTGCACGCTTGTAATATCCGCGTGCGACGGCGTCGCCCGACAAATAGAGCTCACCTGCGACACCGGCCGGGACCGGCTGCAGGCGCGAGTCCAGAATCAAAGCGCCGACACCCGGTACCGGCCGACCTACTGTGATCGGCTCGCCGACGAACAGTTCACCTCGCGTCGAAACGATCGTCGTTTCGGTCGGTCCGTATGCGTTGAAGTAGCGGCGCCCCGGTGCCCAACGCGCGATCAGATCGGCCGCGGATGCCTCACCGCCGACGGACAACAATTTCAGGTCGTCGAGGCCGACCGGGTCGACGGAGCCGAGTACTGCCGGCGTGATGATCGCATGTGTGACAGCAACATCGGCAAGAAGTCGATGAAGTTCGGGACCACCGATGATCGACGGTGGAGCCACGACCAGAGTTGCTCCAGCCGAGGCAGTGAGTGCCCACTCGAGAACCGATGGGTCGAAACTCGGGGAGATCACGTGCAAGAACCGCGACGCAGGCGTCACCTGGTAGAGGTCGACCGACTGGTCGATCAGGCCGGACAGGCCTCGATGGGTGACGCTGACGCCTTTGGGCAGGCCGGTGGAGCCTGAGGTGTAGATGATGTACGCGGGGTGGTCCAGTCGCAATGGCGCGGTCCGATCCTCGTCGGACACACCGACAGCCGGATAGCCGGCGACAGCTGCCTCGAACTCGGCGTCGTCGATTGCCCACCACTCGCATGTACCGGGTAGTTCTTCGACGCGAGTCGAGGAGGTGATCCCTACCAGGGCCCCTGAGTCCGACAGCATGTGTCGTACCCGATCGACGGGGTGTTCGGGGTCGACCGGAACCCACGCGGCACCAGCTTTCGCCACCGCCCACATCGAGACGACCATCTCGAGCGAGCGCGGAAATGCTAGTGCGACAACAGATTCTGGTCCCACGCCGCGATCGATCAGGTACCGAGCATATCGATCGGTCAACTCGTCGAGTTCTCGGTACGTCACCGTCTCCACCGACGTGTGCACCGCGATGCCGTCCGGGTTGACAGCCACACCGGCTGCCAAGAATTCTGGCAGTAGTCGCTGTGATTCGACGCGACCGCCATGAATGTTCGTCAACGCCTCGGACTCGTCCGGGGCCAGAATATCGATGGCACCCAACGGAACCGACGCATCGGCAACGATGGCCTCGAGAATGCGCAGGAACCTGTCTGCGAAACCTTCGATCGTCGACGCGTCGAATAGATCTGTGGCGTACTCGAAGGTGGCTTCGATTCGTCCCGGCTCCCCGGAATCGTCTTGATGCTCGGTGAGCCAGAGCTGAAGGTCGAATTTCGCGATCGGAACATCGAGCTCCTGTGCGGTCACTTGCAGACCGGCGAAGCTGAGCTCGCTCACACGTGCCTTCTCCAGGGAGAGCGCAACCTGGAACAGCGGGTGCCGGGCAGTCGATCGAGCGGGATTGAGGACCTCGACGAGTCGCTCGAAGGGGATGTCTGCGTGCGCGAACGCCGATAGGTTGGTGTTGCGTACCTGATCGAGTAGTTCGTCGAACGAATCGTGGGGCTCGACCCGAGCACGAAGAACGAGCGTATTGACGAACATGCCGATGATGTCGTCGAGTTGCTCGTGGGCTCTGCCTGCAATCGGCGCGCCGATCGAAATGTCGGTGGTACCGCTCAACCTCGACAGCAACACCGCATACGCGGCCTGCACGACCATGAAAAGCGAAGCTTGGTGTGCGCGTGCCACTGTGGTGAGGCCGTGATGTATGCGAGCGTCGATGGTGAAGCGGCTCTTTGCTCCGGCGTTGGTCGCCACCGACGGGCGGGGGCGATCCGATGGCAGATCGAGCTGATCGGGAAGCTCGTCCAATTCTTGGACCCAGAATTCGATCTGTTGAGCGGACAGCGATGCGCTATCGCTCTCGAGTCCGAGGAGTCGACGTTGCCACAACGCGTAGTCCGCGTATTGGATCGGCAGCGGCGCCCACGCAGGCGCCCGTCCGTTCGACCGGGCCTCGTACGCGGCCATCATGTCGCGAGCGAGTGGACCGAACGAAGACCCGTCTGCCGCGATGTGATGCAGCACCATGGCGAGCACGTACTCGGTATCGGAGATCTTGAACAGCGCGATCCGGATCGGTGCGGCGACTGCCACGTCGAATCCGCCGCGAGCGAACTCCACCAATTCGGTCGCCAACGAATTCTCGTCGACGGTTGCAGCCGAGAGGTCCGACAAGACGTCCTCGGTCCGCAGGATCAATTGTTGTGGGGCATCGTCGACCTGCGGGTAGACCGTCCTCAGCGTTTCGTGACGAGCGACCACGTCCGCAAATGCCTGGGACAACGCCACTTCGTTCACGTCGCCGGTCAGTCGCACCATGAACGGAAGATTGTAGGCAGCGGTATCCGGGTCGAACCGGTTGAGGAACCACATACGTTGCTGGGCAAGGGACAGGGGCAGAACATCCGGCCGAGGGCCGGCAGTCAGTGGTGGGCCTGCGGAACCTTGTTCGATCGCAGTCTCGGCGCGCGATGCGAGCGCACCGACCGTCGGTGCTTCGAACAACTCTCGGACACCGAGACGGATGCCGAGGGCAGTTCCGACTCGTGTGACGAGTTGCGTTGCGATCAGCGAGTTACCGCCCAGTTCGAAGAAGTCCTCGTCGAGACCGACGTGCGATGCGCCGAGGACGTCTTCGAAGACGCCTGCGACCACGTACTCGACACGTGTCTGCGGTGCTCGGTATTTCTTGGCGCTGCTGAATACCGGCTCCGGCAACGCTTTTCGATCGAGCTTGCCGCTCGTGTTCAGCGGTAAGGCGTCGAGAACGACGATCGCGGAAGGCACCATGTACGACGGAAGCGATCGGGACGCGAACTCGGCGCCCTCGGCCGCGTCGAGCGCAGCGCCTGGACCGGGCACCACGTAGGCGACGAGTTGCTCGCCGGTCGCAGTGGGAACGACGAGTGCGACGGCCTGCGAGATGGATTGGTGTGCAAGAAGAACCGTCTCGATTTCACCGAGTTCGATGCGCTGCCCACGAAATTTGACCTGGAAGTCGGTGCGCCCGATGTAGTCGATGGTGCCGTCCGCGCGCCAACGCACGAGATCGCCGGTGCGGTACATCCGCTCCCCCGCGCTCCCGAAAGGGTTGGCGACGAAACGGTCCGAGCTCAAATCTGGTCGGCCCACGTATCCGCGAGCCAACTGCACGCCCGCCAGATAGAGTTCGCCGCTTTCTCCGATCGGGCTGGGCCGGAGCAGGCCGTCGAGTACCAAAGCCTTGGTGTTCCATTCGGGAACTCCGATGGGAACAGTTCTTTCGTCTTGTACACCACTTTCGTAGTACGTCACCGAGACCGCAGCTTCGGTGGGGCCGTACAAGTTGTGCAGCCCGGCATCGGTCAGCTCACGAAATGCTGCTGCTGTTTCCACCGGCAACGCTTCACCGATGACGAACACATGCCGCAGCGACCCGCATGTTCCGATCGGTGCGTTCGCGACGAACACCGTGAGCATCGACGGCACGAAGTCGGTGACGGTCACACTGTGTTCGGCGATCTTGTCCGCGACGTAGACCGAGTCCCGATGCCCGTCGGGAGTGGCCAGCACCATGGTGGCACCGACTTGGAGGGGCAGGAAGAAGCCCCACAGTGAGACGTCGAACGTCGTCGCCGTCTTTTGCAGGTAGACGTCGGTGGAGTCGAGTTCGTACTCCGAGCGCATCCATTGGAGTTGGTTGTCGATCGCCGCGTGAGTGACTGCGACGCCCTTGGGTCGGCCGGTGGAACCCGAGGTGTAGATTACGTACGCGGTGTTGTCGAGGCGCAACGGGGAGAGAAGATCACGCTCTTGAACGCGTGCCGAATTCAGCGCTGCGTAGTCGAGTAGGTCGACCTGAACCGTGTGGGTGCCGGCCGGCAGTTCAACGCCGTCACGCGAGACGACGAGAACACAGAGTGGTTGCGCAGAGTCGAGAATGTATGCGGTGCGATCGGCGGGATGATCCGGATCGAGCGGTACCCATGCGCCTCCGGCTTCGACGATTGCATACATCGCAACGATCAGGTCGAGTGATCGCCGAATGGACAATCCGACGAGTGTCTCCGGCCCTACGCCCTTGGCGATCAGCATCCGGGCAAGACCGCTCACGCGCGAACCGAGTTCGCCGTAGGTGAGCGACAAGCCTTCGTAGACGAGCGCTGTGCTCTCTGGATCGAGGTCGACGCGGGCATGGAAGTCCGACAGAAGTGTCCGTTGGACCAGCTCGTGTTCTGTCTCGTTCCAGATCTGCAGTACCGAGGCTCTCTCGTCTGCAGTGGTCAGCTCCAGGTCCCATACTCGGGCGCTCGGCCCCGCCGCGATGAACCGGTCGAGGAAGTCGGTGAAGCGTGCGTGATTGCGTGCCGATTCTTCGGAGTCGTACAGGTTCGGGTTCGACTCGAAATCGACGTGAGTCGTGCTGCCCGCGACGCTCTGATAGAGATTGAGCCCGAAATCCTCGATCAGGCCGGTGGACAGGATGTTGATTCCGCCGACCATCGACCCGAAACGCAACTCGCTGAAGAACAGCATGATGTTGACCCAGGGTCCGAAGAACGACGCCTGGCCACCGGCACCACCGGCGTCACGGCGGATGTCTTCGTGGCGGTAACGCTGATGCCGAAGCGCACCTGTCACTTCGGTACCGATGCGTGCTAGAAGCTCTTCGACCGTGGTGTCTCTCGACACGCCGAGACGCAGCGGGACGACATTGGAGACCATGCCACCCGAGCGGCGAAGTACTGCCGTGGTGCGAGCGGTGACCGGCAGGCTCAGGACGACGTCCTCGCGTCCGGTCATCTGTGCCAGGTACGCCGCGAACGCGCTGATCACGACACTTGCCAGCGTTGCACCCGTCGCAGTGGTCAACTCTTCGATCCGCGCGCCTTGGAGCGGCGACAACGCCGTGGTGTCGATCTGACTGACGGGTGCGGGAGCCGCACTGCGCCCGGCCAGGCTCGTCACAGAGTCGATCCCCGCCACTCGATCCGCCCAGTACTCGCGGTCGGTCTCGAAGCGAGTCGAGTCCCGATATGCAACGTCGAGGTCGTAGACCTTGGTCAGGTCCGAGGACAGATTCTTCTTCGGCTCGGTGCCGCTCACGGCGGCGGTGTAGAGCTCCGCAACGCGATTCATGAACGTGACCGCACCGAATCCGTCGAGCACCACGTGGTGGACGCGCTCGTACCAGAAAAAGAGGTCGTCTTCGAGCTGCAGCACCGTCGCGGCGATCAACCGGTCGGTGAGCATGTCTATCGGAGCGCTGTAGTCGGCGCGCATCCACGCGTGCGCTACTGCTCGCGGGTCATCCTCACCGCGTAGGTCGAGGTATCCGAGTTCGTCGTCGAGGGTGGGGTCGACGTATTGGCGCGGTTCAGCATCGACTTCGACGATACGAACGAACCCGGACTGCATCTCGAGCGCGGCTTCGGACGACACTCGCTGCAGAAGGTCGATGTCGAGAGCACCACGTAGTTCGACGTACTGCGCGATGTTTGCGGGAACGGACGGATCGACGTGTTGTGCGAACCACATCCCGAGCTGAGCAGGAGAGAGCGGAAACGACGACTCGCGGCCCCCCTGCGCATCCTGATCTGATCCTGTCGAACCTAGCGGGTCCAATCGAAGCCTCTCTTTCCCACAATCACACGCCCCTGATCGACTTCTGAATGCAGAGTTCGATCAAGCACCTAATACAACAGTCTCATTCTTCGCTGCGCAGTCGAAAAGAACGCACACCGATCAGAGCCAAGTTACCTTGCAGTACATCTCCGAATCCGGTTGCGATCGTTACATCTGCTTACTGATCCGCTGGGCCCCCGCCGGCGACATCGATACGGTCGGCCGAACGCTCGGCAGTATGCACGAGCCGGCGATCTGAGATCACGCCACCGTTCTTCTTTCCTGAATTCGGCACCGGTCCAATCTACAGTGCTGCCGACGATCGACTCCAACTCGGCGAGGCCTGTGCAGGCATCCGCCAGTGTTGCCATCCCGCGAGACTATCGAGTACCACCGACAATTCTCCGTGCGATCGTCAGATACACCGCTGCGAGTTCCGGCGCTGAAAGTGGACCGTCGGGCCGATACCATCCCGCAATGCCGACGCACAGTGTCGTCACCGCCCGAGAGGCGTCCGCGGGATGCTCGGTGGTGAAATCGCCCGACTCGACGCCGTCGCGGACGATTGTGTCGAGCATGCGCTGCTGTTCGTCACGTTGGGCGATGTACTCACGGCGGTTGTCTGCTTCGAGGCTGCGGATCTCGGTCGATCCGATGAACGCTTGATCCCGGCGATACATGTGGAACAGGAGCAACGAGGTGACGACAGCATCGAACCGTGCGCTGGGCGAGTTCCCAGCTTCAGATTCGGCGATCCTGGACCGTTGGAGCAAATCGGCCATGGCGGCCTTCATCAGCCCCACCAGAAGGGCCTGCTTCGACGGAAAATGGTGATACAACCCTGGCACGGACAGTCCGGCGCGTGCTGCGATCTCACGCACCGAAGCCCCGTCGTAGCCCTGCTCGACGAACGCAGCGAGGGCTGCGGCCAGCGGCACGGAGAGCACCGAGCCCTCGTAGATGCGCCAACGACCTCGCTCCGCATCTCCCATCATGTTGTCCCAGCCTGCCCGAAAGTGGCCATGCCTGCGCGAACAGTGGCCAGAATCGGATCCGCGCGCAGGTCGTGGTTTCCCAGACTCGCGGGGTGTTCGGCCAGTATCACCAGATCCGCCACATCCCCGATCTCGACCGAACTACGGCCACCACACGCCGCAGCCAAGGCGATGTCCAACGGGAGCGCCTCCTCGACCTGCCACGGCCGGCGGTCATCGTCGGTACGCCACACGGCATCGGCAACGGCATCGAGCGGCGACGGCGAGCTGACCGGGGCGTCGGAGCCGAACAGCAGCTCTACGCCCGCTCGATGTAGCGAGGCGTACGGGTAGGAGATCGAGGCTCGACCGCTCCACAGCTCGTCGGCGACGTCACGGTCGCTCATCGCATGCTGAGGCTGGATGGAGGCTGCGACGCCTGCCGCGGCGAACCGCTGCACGTCTGCAGGCAGGACCTGTTGCGCATGCTCGATCCGCCCGCCGGTTCCGATGGCCTCGAACGCGTCCAGTGCGAGTGAGTTCGCACGGTCACCGATAGCGTGAACAGCCGGCTCGATTCCGCCTTCGGATGCCTGTCGCATCAGTGCGCGTAGGTCTGCGGGTGTCTCGAGAAGTAGGCCGGTTCCGGAACCATCGGGATACGCGTCGTGACAACAAGCGGTTCGGGTGTTCAGTGAACCGTCGAACATCACCTTCAGCGGGCCGAGTGAAAGATGCCGCCCGTCACCGATGCGATCACCGGTCCTCGCGCCGAGGTACAACTCGTGTTCGAGCCATTCCGGCCACACCGCGATGGTCACGTCGACGGATGACTGCCCGACGTCGGCGCGACGCAGCCAGACAGCTCTGTTGTCCGCGTACTCGAAATCGGTCACGGCGGTGATGCCTCGTCGAGCCAATTCGGCGGTGGCGTCGAGGACGCTGTGATCACCGTGCTCGGTATCGGCCAGTCGGTCGAGAGCACCGAGGCCCTCCATACAGTCGTGATCGCGCAACATCCCCGTCGGATGATCGATGGACAGTTCGGCCAGAAGTGCCGGACTGAGCCACAGCGTGTGCAGATCCATGCTCGTGATCGCCACGAGCCGGTTCGGTAGAGCCCTCTGAAGCACGTCCTTGTGTGGCACGTCGGGCCACAGCGCGTCCCGAAAACCTTGGGCGCGCAGTATCCCGTGCCCGTACCGCTCCTCGGAGTGCACAAGGATGTCCACGACGGCAGCGGCAGAATCTGATTCCGAGACATCGATCCGCGTCAACGATGCGGCCCACTGCGTCAGATGCACGTGATTGTCCACGAAACTGGGCAACAGCGCCCCTCCCCGACCGTCGAGGATCTCACCCTCGACAGCGCGCGAAGCACCCCCGGACGGGGTCACCTCGGCGATCCGACCACCGACCGTCTGCACTTCGAAGGTCGGGCCGCCCGCGGCGAGAACCACGTTTCTGATCAGCACCTCCGGACTCTAGAACACTCTTGCCGTGAAAGCGTGGGCCGGCCGTGCGGGAACCTCCGACGAAGGTGAAGCATCAGCGGCTGTGGTCTCGTCCACGTTCAACGAACCAATCCACCAGATCCGGTGCATCGACGGCCGATCGTTCGAGAATGCGAGCGGCGTCATCGCCCTGAAAGATCCGTTTGAGCGGGACCTCGAGCTTCTTCCCCGTCCTGGTGTGTGGGATTCCGGGCGCGGCGATGATCTCGTCGGGGACATGCCGAGGCGACGCGTGCTCCCGGATGACCGCCTTGATCCGTTCTCGTAGCGGCTCATCGAGTTCGGCACCCTCGGCCAGCACTACGAACAACGGCATCCAATAGCTACCGTCACCGGATTCGATACCGAGGACGAGGGATTCGACCACTTCGGGTAGGGATTCGACGGCCTGGTAGATGTCGGCACTACCCATTCGAATCCCGTTGCGGTTCAATGTCGAATCGGAACGTCCGTGAACGATGACGCTGCCATGATCGGTGACGGTAATCCAGTCTCCGTGGCGCCACACCCCTTCGAAGGTATCGAAATACGCGTCTTGATAGCGTGATCCGTCCTCGTCGTTCCAGAACCGGGTAGGCATCGACGGCATCGGCTCGGTGACGACGAGTTCGCCTACCTCGCCGATCACCGAGCGACCATTCTCGTCGTACGCGGCAAGCGCGACGCCGAGGTAGGGAGCTGACAGTTCGCCCGGCCAGACCGGTACCGTGCGCACCCCACCCGCGAACGCCGAGACCACGTCGGTCCCACCCGAGATCGAGAAGACCGGGACGTCACGGCTGATGTTGTCCGCCAACCAAATCGACGATGTGGCCGGCAGAGAGGACCCGGTGATCCCGATCGCCCGCAGCGCACCGAGGTCGTGATCTTCACCTGGATGTGATCCCGCCTTGATACAGGACAGCACGTACCCCGGGCTCGTTCCCAGGAAGGTGACCTTTTGTGCAGCAGCGATCTTCCACAGAGCATCGGCCGTCGGGAAGCCCGGGCTACCGGACGAAGTAACAATGGTGGCGCCGACGAGGAGGCCTGCCACCTGAAAATTCCACATCATCCAACTGGGGCTCGTGTACCAGAAGAAAGTGTCGTTCGGTCCGATATCAGATTGCAGTCCAACGGATTTGAGATGTTCGAGCAGGACTCCACCATGACTGTGCACGATCCCCTTGGGCAAACCCGTGGTACCCGAGGAGAACACTATCCACAGCGGGTGGTCGAAAGGAACAGGAACACTGGTCCACACGCACTCGCCGGCAATGGCCTCGTCCCAGGTGATCGATCCTGCAGTGACATGCTCGCCGACCTGGACGACGAGATCGACCGTCGGCAAGTTCTCACGCAACGCGCTCACGTCCGCAGTCTTGTCGTGGAATTTGCCGCCGTAGGAGTAACCATCGGAGCTGATCAACACCTTGGGATCCAGTTGCCCCAAGCGATCCGATGCGGCAGATGCGGAGTAGTCCTGTCCGCACGCCGACCACACCGCGCCGATACTCGCCACCGCAAGGAACGCGATCACGGTCTCGGGAATGTTGGGAAGGTAGCCGACAACGCGGTCCCCCTTCGCTACTCCCCGGGTCTTCAACGTCTCTGCCAGCGATGCTGCCTGCCGAGCCAACTCCTGCCAGGAGAGTCGGGTGATCGTTCCGTCCTCGTGTGCGTGGACGATCGCAGGACGATCGGTTCGGATATGTCGCTCGACCTGGTCGACGTAGTTCAGCGTGGCGCCGGTAAACCACTGTGCCCCCGGCATATCGGTCGATTCGAGAATTGAAGTGGGTCGATCGGTGGCGATGACGTCGAAGTAATCCCACACCGCGCGCCAGAAATCGGGGAGATTGTCGGTGGACCATGTCCACAGCGATCGATAGTCGGTCAGGTCGAGAGCGTGCCGCCGTTGGACGTAGCGCTGAAAGTCCGTGATGCGAGCATTCTCGATGTCCTCGGTCGACGGCGTCCACTGCGTATCGGTCATATGATCCAGTATTCCCGACGGCGCCCGATCCGCGTCATGGGTCACTGCGATTCCATGTCCAGCATTCCGATGGACTTCTCACGCATCTCGACTTTCCGCACCTTTCCGGTGACCGTTGTCGGGAATTCATCGACGACGTGGACGTACCGCGGGATCTTGTAGCCCGCCAGTTTTCCCTCGCTGAATGCACGAACCGCAGCGGCGTCGAGCGGTACCGAATTTTCCCTCATCCTTATCCACACCATCAGTTCTTCGCCGTACTTCGCGTCGGGAACTCCGATTACCTGAGCGTCGAGGATGTCGGGGTGGGAGTACAGAAACTCCTCGATCTCTCGGGGGTAGATGTTCTCTCCCCCTCTGATGACCATGTCCTTGATCCGCCCCGTGATGGCGACGTAACCGTCGGCGTCCATGACTCCGATGTCACCGGTGTGCATCCACTCCTCGGCGTCGATGGCCTCGGCGGTCTTTTCCGGGTTCTGCCAATACCCGGCCATGACGGAATAGCCTCGTGTGCACAGCTCCCCCGGCTCACCGCGCGGTACGGTCTCCGCGGTCGTGGGGTCGACG
This sequence comes from Rhodococcus sp. 1168, assembly GCF_002091955.1. Lineage (GTDB taxonomy): Bacteria > Actinomycetota > Actinomycetes > Mycobacteriales > Mycobacteriaceae > Rhodococcoides. The sequence goes on from NZ_MKKY01000076.1 coordinate 20,859, forward strand.
ATCTTCACCTCGAGATGCGGACCTACTGCACCCACCGTCGAGACTCGTTGATCGATAGTGTCCTCGCTACGAGTTTGCAGCGAGACGGGCGAAGTTTCGGTCATGCCATAGCAAATGGACACCTCACTCATTCCCATTCTGTCGATCACCTGCTTCATGATCTCCGCAGGGCACGGCGAACCCGCCATGATGCCGGTCCGCAGACTCGACAGGTCGAACGAATCGAACTCAGACAGCGCAAGTTCGGCGATGAACATCGTCGGAACGCCGTACAGCGACGTGCACCTCTCCTTCTCGACGGCGGCGAGCGTGGCAGCAGGCTCGAAAGCTCGTCCAGGGATCACCATGGCGCTGCCGTGGCTTGTGCAGGCAAGGTTGCCCATGACCATGCCGAAGCAGTGGTAGAACGGCACTGGGATACACACTCGATCCTCGGCCGTGTAGTGGCACAGCTCGCCGACGAAGAATCCGTTGTTCAGAATGTTGCTGTGGCTCAGCGTGGCACCCTTGGGGAATCCTGTTGTACCCGAAGTGTATTGGATATTGATCGGATCGTCGACCCGCAGTTGGTCCTGCACGTCGGCGACCATTCGTGGTCGCTCGGCCAGCGCGCGATGCCCGCGATCGGTCATCGATTCCCAACCGAAGCTGCCGATGTATACGACTTCCCGCAGATCAGGAGCTTCCGCACGGGCCTCTTCGATCATGGCCGCGTAGTCCGCTCCCTTGAACTCCTGCGCCGACAACAGGACCGACACGCCTGATTGCTTCAGTACGAACCGCAACTCGTGGGTGCGGTAGGCCGGGTTGATATTGACCAGAATGGCACCGATTTTGGCGCTCGCGTACTGCGCCAGTACCCACTCCGGGCAGTTCGGGGCCCAGACGCCGACGCGATCGCCCTTCGAAACGCCTTGCACCAGCAGGCCCGCGGCCAACAGTTCCACGTCCGCGAGGAACTCCGAATAGGTCCACCGCCGGTCGGACACGACATCTACCAGCGCATCATGCCCGCCGTACAGCGATGCAATTCGATCCAGATTTGCTCCGATAGTGTCTGCGAGCAGCGGCTGAGACGACGCTCCTGACGCATAGCTGAGTGTCTCCATGACTCCCACGATAGTGAGCTGCGTCACCGAGGACCACCCCCGGACAGGGGTACTCAGTCGAGCGTCATGGTCTCCGAGAACTCGAGAACGTCCGCTCGAGAAGTGTCCTTCAGCGCCACACCCGAACGCCCCAGGGTGCGCGCACCACGCACGAGTCCGGCAACGATCTTCGCGGATTGCCGATAACCCAATCCTTCCGGTGGATGAATGTTCGAAATGCAGTTTCGGTCGGCGTCCGACCTACCTGGTGCAGGTAGATGCGTGAGATAGATGCCCAGGCTGTCCGCCACCGACAGTCCTGGGCGTTCACCGATCAGCACGACGACAGTGCGCACCCCCATTGCCTCTGCGATGTGATCGCCCAGTGCCACCCGAGCCTCGGTCGCGATGACCGGCGGCGCCATCGAGTACAGGTCTGCCAATTCCTCGACAAGCGCTTCCAACATCGAGGTTCCATGATCGGTCAGTGCGCGCGGCGAGAGTCCGTCGCTCAGCACGAATCCGATATCGAACTCCCCCGGCGTGATCGAGGACAGATCGTGGGGCTGTCGGCCTAGGTCCGGTCTGCGGAGATACTCCGCGCGCGAAGTCGCCTTCGATGTCACGACGGCGGGAGCACCGATCCCTACCCGCTCGACGGCGACTGCGAACGAGTCCACCTCCAGTGGCGTGTGTACGGCGTCACGGGCCGCGGCATGTGCGGACCTGAGCTCGAGAACACGTCGCGTCGGCAGTGAATCGCCGGTGCGGCCCAGCCCGATTCGAGCCTGCGTACTCAGTCTCAGGTCCGCCCAGAAGTCGGTGGGTTCGATCTCGGTCATCGCGTGCCCGTCAGTGCTCGTAACGGAGAACCCGTTGCATCGACGTCGAGTATCCGACCATGGGAGTCCACCATGCCCAGGCGATCGAGCCAGGCTGCGAATTCGGGCGCAGGCTTCAACCCCAATACCTGGCGCACGTACAGGACGTCGTGGAAACTCGAACTCTGATAGCCGAGCATGACGTCGTCCGCACCGGGAACGGCGATGACGAAGGCCACTCCGGCGGCGCCGAGCAGGGTCAACAGCGTGTCCATATCGTCCTGATCGGCCTCGGCGTGGTTGGTGTAACAGACGTCGACACCCATCGGTAGGCCGAGCAGCTTTCCACAGAAGTGGTCCTCGAGCCCGGCTCTGATGATCTGCTTACCGTCGTAGAGGTACTCGGGTCCGATGAATCCGACGACGGTGTTGACCAGCAACGGTTCGAGGTCGCGGCATACCGCATACGCCCGCGTCTCCAACGTTTGCTGGTCGACTGGTTTGCCTCCCATTCCAAGGTGCGCGCCGGCGCTCAGCGCTGAACCCTGGCCGGTCTCGAGATACATGACGTTGTTGCCGACGGTTCCCCTGTGCAGCGATCGACCTGCTTCGTTGGCTTCACGGAGGAGCGAAACATTAACGCCGAAGCCAGAATTGGCGCCCTCGGTTCCCGCCACGGACTGAAAGACCAGGTCGACGGGAACACCTTTTTCGATCAGCTCCATCGTCGTCGTGACGTGCGATAGTACGCAGGACTGCGTCGGGATCTCGAAACGCTGACGGATGTCATCGAGGAGATGCAATAGGTCCGACGTCGCATGAGGTGAATCGGTCGCCGGGTTGATTCCGATGACGGCGTCCCCCGACCCCAACAGCAACCCGTCCAGCGTCGCCGCCGCGATACCGCGTGGATCATCGGTCGGATGATTGGGTTGCAGCCTCGTGGCGAGGGTTCCCGGCAGGCCTATCGTCGTACGGAACGCTGCGGTGACCTCGACAGCACGTGCCACTGCGATCAGATCCTGGTTCCGCATGATCTTGCTGACTGCAGCCACCATCTCGGGGGTGAGCCCGGGTGCCACTGCGCGTAGTGTCGCAGCAGCCGAGGTCGAGGCAGCAGTGTTCAGAAGCCAGTCACGGAGTCCTCCTACCGTCAGATGCGAGACTGCGCCGAACGCGACTCGGTCGTGCGAGTCGATGATCAGTCTGGTGACTTCGTCGGTTTCGTAGGGAACCACAAGATCCTGCAGGAATACTCCGAGAGAGACTTCCGACAGTGCCCACTGTGCTGCGGCACGCTCTGCGTCCGATTGTGCTGCGCACCCGGCCAATTCGTCGCCCGAGCGCAATGGCGTCGCTTTGGCCATCAGTTCCACGAGAGAGTCGAACTGGTAGGTGGTGCCCGATATCTGCTGCGTGTAGATGGTCATTCGAGCTCTGCTTCTGCCTTCGCCAACGCTGCGAACTCTTCGTCGGGTGAGTTCGCAACCAGGTGATGGCGGCTGTAGACACCGAAGTACAGCATGAAAGCAGCGAATACTCCCAGGCACCAGAGCGCGGCAGTACTGTCGACCAGGAACGTTGCGACGACGGCCAGCGCAGCGATTACCAGCGCGAAGCCGGTAGTGACGATGCCACCGGGAGTGCGGTACGGGCGTTCCATCTCCGGTTCTTTGCGACGCAGCACGATGTGGCTGATCATCATCAGAACGTAACTCAGCGCGGCGCCGAACACTGCCATGTTGAGCAACATCGCACCCTGCCCGGTCAGCGAAAGCAGAAAACCGATGACGCCGGGCACGATGAGGGCAAGAACGGGAGCTTTGCGAGAGTTGGTGACAGAAAGCGTCTTCGGTAGATATCCGGCACGAGAGAGCGCGAACAACTGCCGCGAGTAGGCGTACATGATCGAGAAGAAGCTGGCGACAAGGCCGGCAAGTCCGATGTAGTTCACCACCTTGGCTGCTCCACTGTCGCCGAGCGCTTCCACGAGTGGATTGCCCGAGGACTGCATCGCCTCGGCCCCACCTGCGCCCGTGACGAGGAAGAGCACCGAGGCGCCGGTGACGAGCAGGATGCCCATTGCAGCGATGATGCCGCGCGGGACGTTCTTGGTCGGGTCCTTGGCCTCCTCCGCGGCGAGTGGCACTCCCTCCACTGCGAGGAAGAACCAAATCGCGAACGGGACCGCTGACCAGATTCCGAGGTATCCGAACGGCAGGAAGCTCGACGCGCCCGCTGCATCCGTCGGGGCGATGTCGGTGAGGTTGCTCGCGTCGAACTTTCCGAGCGCGGCGAGGACGAAGATCACCAATCCGACCAACGCGATGGCGGTGATGACGAACATGATCTTCAGTGCCTCACCAGCGCCGGTGAGGTGGATGCCGATGAAGATGGCGTAGACCGCCAGATATACCCACCACCCATCGGTGATTCCGAAAAGGCCGAGGGATTCGACGTAGGCCCCGATGAAGGTGGCGATCGCGGCCGGCGCTATCGCGTATTCGATGAGAATCGCCGTACCGGTGGCGAACCCACCCCACGGCCCGAGTGCACGCCTGGCAAAGGTGTAGCCGCCTCCCGCCGCTGGGAGTGCCGAGGACATTTCGGCCATTCCGAGCACCATCGCCAAATACATTCCGGCGATCAGTACGCCCGCGATGAGAAGTCCGCCGAACCCACCTTGTTCGAGACCGAAGTTCCACCCCGAATAGTCCCCGGAGATAACGTAACTGACACCGAGTCCGGCAAGGAGGACCCAACCGGCCGTGCCTTTCTTCAACGTTCGTTTGGCGAGGTAGTCGCCGCCTTCGACGTGTGAATCGACACCGCCGTGATGGGATGCCGTCGGATCGCTGACAGACATGAAAGTCCTCTCGTGCAAATGGAGGTTCTCGCGCGTGGGTTGCGCGAGTCGGCTCAAGATAGGCCCGCTGTGTAAGCAAAATGTCATCTTTCGATGACGAGGGAATTACGGCGTCCTACGTCACTTGGTTGACGTCACCGATGTCGCCCTCGTCCGGTTCCGCGACTGTCAGCACTGCGTCCACAACAGCGTCGTTGGTCTCTAGCGCACGTTCCAGTCGCCGGAGCGTGTGCGCGATCGACGATTCGATGGCGTCACCGACGAGATCGACACTTGCCACAACATAGATCTGCTTGGGCCCGACGAACTCGATACGAACGGAGTTCACCGACGCAACACCCGGTAGCTCTTCGATCCTGTCGACTACTGCTTGCCATAGTGCTCGCGACCCGGGTTCGCCGGTGAGAAAACGGCGGTTCCGGTCGATCAGAACGAATGCGACGATCGCCAGAAGTATGCCGACGAGAATGGAACCCATCGCATCCCACGCCGCGTTGCCGGTGAGCTGGTGCAGCCCGATTCCGGCTCCTGCAATGACCAGGCCGATCAACGCGGCAGCGTCCTCGGCGAAGACCGCGCGAAGCGTCGGGTCCGAGGTCTGCAATGCCTGGTCCAGAAAGTCGCGCTCGTACTCCGCTGCCTCACTACGAATCTGGCGAGCGGATTGGAGAAACGACACTCCTTCCAGAATGAAGGCGATCGCCAGTACGGCATAGGCCACCTCGTAGTTCTCGGCGCTGGACTCGCCTGCGAACAACGACGTGATTCCATGCCAGATGGACACGGCCGCACCGGCGACGAACAGGCCGACGGCCGCAAGCGTCGACCAGAAGTAGGTCTCTCGTCCGTGTCCGAGCGGACGTTCGTCGTCCGGGCCGCGCGAGCCCCGCTTGTTGGCGACGAGCAGGAATATCTCGTTGCCGGTGTCTGCCCACGAGTGCGCGGCCTCGGCGACCAGCGAAGCGGAACCGGTGATGACTGCGGCTACAGTCTTGGCGACAGCGACGCCGAGATTCGCCAGGAAGGCGATGATCACAGTGCGAAAGCTGTTGCCGCCGGTAACTGGGGCGGTCGTGGAACTCTTCATCGGTTCGACACTCTTCATCGGTTCGAACTGGCACGTTGTCAGCCTTGGAGCATCCCGGGTACCGGACACGCGTCCGCAGCTACGGCGACCACCAGGATGTCCTCGGGCACTTCGGGTCTGCGCCCCTCTTCCCAGTCGAGTCCGACGATAGGCGGATAGTTCTCGAGAAGTTCGTTCTCCGCGCCCGTGAACGCACGTCCACGGCTGAGGAAACGTACGCCCTCGGGTGATTCCAAGGAAAAGCCTCCACCGCGCCCCGGCACGACGTCCAGTACGAGTTGAGTGTGCTTCCACGCTTGAAACTGAGAACCAGATATCCAAACCGGAACGGCGTCAGTGCCTTCGGGAAGGTTGTCCGGGATATCTCCCACGCCGAGACGTAGGTCCAGAAGACCCAACAACACATCCCGGTCACCGACGATGAATTCCCCTGCGGGATAGCACATCGGCGACGACCCGTCACAGCATCCACCGGACTGATGCATCATCAGTTCCCCGTGGATACCGCCGAGGCGACAGAGAAGCTCCATCGCCCCGGCGGTTGCTCGTAGACGCGCAGGCGGGGCCGGAGCCGCAGGCCTGCCGGACATCAGAAGAAGCCCTGAGCCTTTTGGGCGTAGCTCACCAGAAGGTTCTTCGTCTGCTGGTAGTGGTCGAGCATCATCTTGTGATTCTCACGTCCGATGCCCGATTGCTTGTACCCACCGAACGCGGAGTGCGCCGGGTACTGGTGGTAGGTATTGGTCCACACACGACCAGCCTTGATGTCGCGGCCGGCACGGTAGGCGACTCCTCCGTCTCGCGACCAGACGCCCGCTCCGAGTCCGTAGAGCGTGTCGTTCGCGATCTCGATGGCCTCTTCGTAGTCCTTGAAGGAGGTCACCGAAACAACTGGTCCGAAGATCTCCTCCTGGAAGATTCGCATGTTGTTCTTGCCGGTGAAGATCGTCGGCTGCATGTAGTAGCCACCGTTGAGATCTCCACCGAGTTGGGCGCGCTCACCGCCGGTGACGATCTGTGCACCTTCGCCCTTGCCGATTTCGATGTAGGACAAGATTTTTTCGAGCTGATCGTTACTGGCCTGTGCACCTATCATCGTCTCGGTGTCCAGCGGATCACCCTGACGCACAGCCTTCGTGCGGATCGCAGCGAGGGCCAGGAACTCGTCGAATATGTCAGCCTGGATGAGCGAACGCGACGGGCAGGTGCACACCTCACCCTGATTGAGCGCGAACATCGTGAAGCCTTCGAGCGCCTTGTCCTGGTAGTCGTCGTTGTGGGCAAGGACGTCGGAAAAGAAGACGTTGGGGCTTTTGCCACCGAGCTCGAGTGTGACCGGAATCAGGTTCTGAGACGCGTACTGCATGATCAGACGGCCAGTGGTGGTCTCACCGGTGAAAGCGATCTTGGCGATCCGGGGGCTCGAGGCAAGTGGCTTGCCCGCTTCGACACCGAAACCGTTGACAATATTGAGCACTCCCGGCGGCAGGAGGTCGCCGATGATCGAAATCAAATGAAGGATCGAGGCCGGCGTCTGCTCGGCAGGCTTGAGCACGACGGCATTGCCGGCAGCAAGTGCGGGCGCGAGCTTCCAGACCGCCATGAGGATCGGAAAGTTCCATGGGATGATCTGGCCGACCACGCCGAGTGGCTCGTGGAAGTGGTAAGCGACAGTGTCGTTGTCGATCTCGGAAAGCGAACCTTCCTGTGCACGAATGCAACCCGCGAAGTAACGAAAGTGGTCCACTGCCAGAGGGATATCGGCGTTCAGGGTTTCGCGGATCGGCTTGCCGTTGTCCCAGGACTCGGCGAGCGCGATGGATTCGAGGTTTTCGGCGATTCGGTCAGCGATCTTGTTGAGGATCACGGCGCGCTCGGCAGCGGATGTCTTACCCCATGCGGGAGCAGCGGCATGCGCAGCATCGAGAGCCAGCTCGATGTCCTCGGAGGTCGAGCGAGCAACCTCGCAAAAATTCTCACCGGTGACAGGGGTCGGATTCTCGAAGTACTGCCCCTTGACCGGCGGCACCCATTCTCCACCGATCCAGTTTTCGTAGCGTGGCTGGAACGACATGATTGCTTCGGCCGTACCGGGACGGGCATAGACGGACATCTAGTGACTCCTTCTGATCAACCGAACTGATGTGATTCAGAACACTAGGGTTTGCAACGTTGCAACTACGTTGCTGTGCTGGGCAGCAACTACGTTGCTGTGCTCGGCATGGATCGAATCAGACACCCAACTGGCGGTCGAGTAGATCGATACGCGCGTTGACCTGGCCGTAAAGCGCAGAATCTGCGTTCAAACTGGCGCGATACGCCTCCCAGGCAATTACGTCGGTGCGACCGTGGATCGAGGAGGTCCACTGGGCGAGCAAGACAGGGTCGCCGACACGAAGCAGGGCTGCTTGCATCCTGGATCGCAGTTCTTCGCGAATTTCGTCGATGCCTGGTGCCGACGAACCTGGAAGCACGGGCCCCGAGTAGATCCGCATCGCGGCCTCCACATCACCGCGGTCGAGCGCACGGCGGATATCACTTACATCCGAGGCCAGTTCACCGACCAACCGGTACGGTCGAGATGCGAGCCCGGACGCGCCGAAGGTCTTCCGTAGACGCGACATCTCGGCACGGATCGTCACGGAGTCGAGTTCGTGTTCATCGAGTAGCACAGCGAGATGATCCGAACTCAAACCTTCAGGGTGATCACCCAGCAGCAACAGTATTTCCGCATGCCGTTGCGACAGCGCCACCCTACCGCTGCCACGCACCAACCCTGGCCGCCCGCTCCCGAGCACTTCGAGGCGAGGTGCTGTGTCCCCCAGCGACTTCGGAGAATTCATCAGATGCATCCGAAGCTCGGACTCGGCCGCAGCCACGGTCGCACGGATCAGTGAGAGCACTTCGGGCACAGCAACTCTCGGGCCACCGGTGATGTCGATTGCGCCGAGAATATGTCCACTCGTCGGATGATGTACGGGAGCCGCCGAGCAACTCCACTCGTGCACCGAACGGGAAAAGTGCTCGGCCGCGAAGATCTGGACGCAATGATCGACGGCGAGCGCCGTCCCCGGCGCATTCGTTCCCTTGGACTCTTCACTCCAATCGGCACCCTCGGCGAAGTTCATGGTCAGAGCGCGATCCTTGGCGGTCGCATCCCCCTCCACCCACAACAATCTGCCCTCGGCATCGGAAATCGCGACCAGCAGACCGGTGTCGGCTGCATCCTCGACGAGCAGCTTGCGGATGACCGGCCTGATGATCGACATCGGGTGACCGTCGCGATATCGCTCGAGTTCGGCGCCGGAAAGGGCGAGCGAATCGTTTCCACCGTCCGGATTCACACCCTTGGTTCGGCTGCGCAGCCATGAGTCCAGGACTACCGATCGGACGGAATCGGACGATGGCGGTTCGTCGTCGACGAAGAGTCGGTGCGCGGTGGACATCTCGCGGGCGAGAACATCGACGTCTTCACCTGGGCGAACGGCAATCCAGGGGTTGCCCTGCCCTGGAAATCTAGCTGTCATTCCGATGCACGCCTTCCCGCATGTTCACGCCACTGTAACGCAGCTCACATAGTTCAGGATACAGCTATGCGATTACCGCGCCGAGCCTCGAGGTGTGAGGTCTTACAGCTCCAACCTCGAGAAGAAATGACTTACGTCATGGACGCCGAAAGGAAGTCCGCCGCACGCTCGGCGAGCATGACTGCAGTCGCATGCGGTCCACGCGTAGGGACAACAGGAAAGGCAGATGTGTCGGCCACCATCAGACCCTCGATCCCCTGCACGTGCAACCTATCGTCGAGAACGCCGTTGTCGTTGCCCATCGCGCAACTCCCCGAAAGGTGAAGCGAAGTCCCCAGTCGACTCAGCAGAGGGTCGCCCCGGACTTCGAGCACCTCGATCGGATGGCGCCTCGACAGCGTTCCGAGCAATTCGGCAACACGATCGAGCCCCGCCTGGACTGCGCGACGATCGCCCACCGATTCCAAGTATCGATATTTCACGATTGGGGCAACCATGGGGTCCGCTGACACCAGCGTGATGTCGCCACGACTGTCGGACCTCATCAGGCCGACGCCGATCATCGGGTCACCGATCGGCAGTCCGGGGATCAGTCGATCGAACGCCGCTGTGTAAGGGCGTATTTCCAGATCATCGACATGCAGCACTTCTTGTAGGGGTGACGCGGGCTCGAAGGGTAGCGGTGCTCGATAGTGGACGCCGACTTCTGGATGATCGCTGAACTCCCGACCCACGAACGGGTGATCCAGAACGACCGGAACACCGAGCTCCGCAATGTGATCCGCAGGACCTACACCGGAGAGCATGAGCAACTGCGGGGTGCGAACCGCCCCTGCACAGAGGACCACCGATGGTGCAATGACCCGCGAAACACGTCCGTTACGAACTACTTCGACGCCCGTCGCACGGGTTCCATCGAAAAGCACTGCCAAAGCCGTTGTTTCAGTGAAGACATCCAGATTGGATCGGTAGAGTACCGGAAGTACATATGCTGCAGCAGTATTCACTCTTCTACCGTCGACGACATTGAGTGGAACCGCACCTATTCCGCAGGCGGAAGTCGGATCGTTCATGTCCGGATCCCCGGGGTAGCCAAGCGTGATAGCCGCGTCGTGGAACAGTTTCGTGATCTCGTTCTGCACCCCGCGAGGGGTCCGCGCCACCGGCATCGGACCACCTCGACCATGCCACTCGCCAGAGATATCCAGATCGGTTTCCGACTGCAGGAAGAAGGGCAACACGTCGTCGAAAGACCAGGAAGCCGGCCAGGCGTCGAAGTCTCGAGGCCTACCCCGCACGAAGTACCCACCGTTGACTGCGCCAGAACCTCCGAGGACTCGACCACGTGAGATCCAGCGGGTGATCTCGGGCGTCAGTTCCGCACGGTACGTCGATATCCAGGGGCTCGACGGACCGACAGGCAGGACGTGTGCGTCAATGATCTCCGGCGGGTACGTCCCATCGCTCGAGGGCCCGGGCCCACTTTCGACAAGCACTACCCGACAATCCGGATTCTCGCTCGCTCGCGATGCCACGACGGCACCACAAGAACCGCCACCTACGACGATCACATCGGCGTACGAAGCCTCGACCGGGCTCACGTGTCCATGCGAGGAGTCAAAGCCTTCAAGCTCCGAGACGTGGCAGCACCTCGCCATAGGCCTGTGCCGTACGCGATGTCGTCGACCCGCTTGAAAAAGGCGTACCGTACCGGATCCAAACCGCCGAGTTCACGATGGTTGTACCAGTCGGCCAGCGCTTCGGCAACAGCTAGTCCGAGCGCAATCTTCCTGATTCGACTCGAAAGCAACACTGCCAGCAGGGTTATCGGCCAATAGTGCCGACACATCGCCGATGCAAGTTGCCAAATCCCTGCTACGAATCCTTCGGCTGCGAGTATCGCGGCGATGCGCGTGGGCTGATCGAGCCCGACGAACATTCGACGTAGTCGACCGATGGTCACTGTGAGAGTCGCCAGTGCGCCCAGCAGTCCGATCTTGGTGAAACTGATAGCGAACAAGGTCGCGATCAGGGTCCAGGGTGACATCGAAATCGGCGGGACCATTCCGGGGTGACGCTCGGCAAGAGGGCTGGCGCCGGTGCCGTAGAACAGTTTGCGGCCGAACCACCGTCCGAACGTCACTCGATGATCGTGAGCCACGTGCGCCACGGGTTCGTATCGCAAGCACCAGCCGGCTTCCTGCAACCTCCAGCACAGATCGACGTCCTCGGCGACATGCATCGATTCGTCGAACCCATTGCATTCCTCGGCTACGCGCCTACGTATCAACATGGCTGCGCTGGGGACGTAGGACACCGAACTACCCGCCCGAACGGCCGCTTCCCGGCGACCGAGATCGAGAGAGGAGCGAGCATGCTCGTACCTGGCCAAGGCGTTGCCCTCGGGTTCGAGAGCAACGATACGAGGAGCGACGAGCGCCACCGCCGGATCCGAGAAGTGCCCCAGCATCACCTCGAGCCATCCCTTGCGGGGAACGACATCCGAGTCGAGAAAGGCAACGAAATCTGTTGTTGCACTCCGAAGTCCCGTGTTTCGAGCTGCCGCAGGCCCTCTGGAGGTCTCGTGACGTAGGACCGTCACCCCACCGACACTCCAGGCCATCGGCGGCGCGGTCACCGGCTCGTCGGATCCGTCGTCGACGATGATGACGTTCAAGCCGTGGAGTGCAGGAAGCAACCTGCCGAGACCGGATGCATTGTTCTTCATCGGAACGACGACAGTCACGTCCTGCGGAGACGGGATGGACATCGGCCGCGGGTTGGCGACGCCGGAGTCCAGCAGTTTGCGCGCAACGAGCGCGGACTGCGAGTCGGTGACCTCGAGAAACCCGTCGCCGATCATGGCGGCAGCGGTAGGTGCAAGCTTCAACATTCTGGTGGGTGAGCCACCGATCAACACTCGACCTTCGGAGTATTTGCGAACACGAGGATCGACTCGTACCCCGAATCCATCAGGTAACCGACCTTGACCCATCAGGTGATCGTAAGCGGACATTGCGCCGCTGTGTCATCCACTGCCCTAAATTTCGAGGAACATACTCGGAGCCGGTTTCGACCGGACGGTTCGGGGACCTGAATCACGTCAACATTCCAGTGTTGGATGGTGCCCACCGACGCACCGCAGTGCTGCCCCGTGCACACATGTCCTGCAGTACTACCTCGCCCTCATCCCCGCTGGACAGTCGCGGGTCACCGAGTATCCCGTTGGGTGATACCGCCTTCGTGCCCCCTGCACGCAGGCGCGGAAGCAAAGAATTGATCGTGTCGGTATTGCCTACCTCCGCACGGGACATGTCGACGACGTCGGGTGAAAGGTAGAGCAGCAGTGAAGTTTCGGTGCGCCCGGCGTGCGCGTCCGCGCCGGGGACGGCACAGGGCAGCCACGCGACATCGCGGCCCTCGTAACGCAGCAGTCCGACGGCGGAGATCAGCGTCGAAACGTTTCCACCGTGACCGTTGACGAATACGACACGCTCAGCCCAACGGCACGCCGAGCGTCCGTACTCGACCAGAACTGCGTGCAACGCGTCCGAACCGATGGATACGGTCCCGGGAAAGCCCTCGTGCTCCCCACTTGCTCCGTAGGCGATCGCCGGAGCAAGAACGGTGTCGGGTAGCCGCTCCGCGAGCGCCTCGGCGATGCGGGTATCGGTGTCCAGCGGCAGGTGCGGTCCATGCTGCTCGAACGATCCGACGGGCACAACGACGGTCTGAGCGCCTTGCACTCGCGGCCACCCACCGATGCCTAGTCGCGACGGCTCGGTGACGGGTGGCGGCAGCATTCCGATAATGCTATCGGACGCTTGCCCCACGCTCTCCACCGAATCTTCACACATACGAAGCAATGTCGAACTAATGTGCCGCTGGTGTGATACCGGAAGGAACTTACATGCCACCACGACGGAGATCAGTACTTCTTGCGCAACTGAGTATTGCGACCCTCAGTGAGCGACAACCTACTAGATCAGCTTCCTTTTCCTGTGGATCGTCCAGGCCGCTGTCTTCTGGCGAGGAATGGAGTCCATCCGCAAGTTCATCGATTTCTGCGGCCCCGCCGTCTACGTCGTCATGTTCATGCTGTGCGGTTACCTCATCTGGAAAGCAGGCTGGCGCGCAATCGATCTCAATCTGGGTGGGGTTCAGCATACGGGGTGGAGTTCGATCCCGATCATGCTCGGAGCCGTCGCGCTCGTAGTCTCCCATTTTTCGGGTCCGATGCTCAGATTCGGTGACTTCTCGCGCTACGCCAAGTCCTACGCGGCAGTGAAGAAAGGAAACTTCCTGGGTCTACCGGTCAACTTCCTGAACTTCTCGATCCTCGTCATCGTCACAGCGTCACAGCGTCACAGCGTCACAGCGTCACAGCGTCACTGACGTTCACGATCGCCACCATCGGCATCAGCATCGTCGCAAACTTCATCTCCCCCGCGTTCGACTTCTCCAACGTCAGCCGGCAGCGGATCAGTTGGCGTGCCGGTGGAATGGTCGCTGCCGTGGGCTCGATCCTGATCACACCGTGGAACCTGTACAACAACCCGGACGTCATCCACTTGACCCTCGACGCTTTCATCGGACCGCTGTTCGGCGTCCTGATCGCCGACTACTATCTGGTCCGCAAGCAGAAGGTCGTCGTCGACGAGTTGTTCGCGATGTCACCGGCAGGACGGGAGATCGGTGGCATGTCTACCGCGTCGAAACACAGCTGGTTCATCGGCTGTGCAGTCGGATTCGTCCTCTGCTACTTCCTCGCCACCAAGACGAAGCTCGCTGTGACGAACGTCGACGCTCCGACCAAAGCACTGGAACTGCCGCGTGTACATCAAGGTCATCAACCCGAACACCACCGCTTCGATGACCGCCAAGATCGAAGAATGTGCCCGGGCCGTCGCAGGCCCGGACACATTCTTCGAGGCAGTCAGCCCATCGATGGGGCCTACCTCCATCGAATCCCACGTCGACGAGGCTCTCAGCATCCCAGGCATACTCGAGCAGGTAGTCCTCGGTGAGACGCAGGGCGTCGACGGATATGTCATCGCGTGCTTCGGTGATCCAGGGATGGATGCCGCCCGTGAGGTGGCATCGGGACCTGTCGTCGGGATCGCCGAGGCGGCAATGCATACAGCAAGCTTCCTCGGGCGCAGATTCTCCGTCGTGACCACACTGGAGCGAACCACTGGACGAGCGTTGGACCTAGCCGCCCACTACGGGATGTCGAGTCGGTGCAGAGGTGTCCATGCCTGTCGAATTCCAGTACTGGAACTGGAGACCGACGCAAATGCACCCAAGGTCATCACCGAAACTTGTCGCGAAGCACTGCTACGCGACGGCAGTGATGCCATCGTCCTCGGCTGCGCCGGTATGGCCGACCTGTGCGAAGACATTCAGAACGCGATCAGCGGTACCCGTCGTTGATGGTGTTACTGCCGCAACGCTGTTCGTACAATCACTCGTTGCCATGGGGTTGAGGCCAAGCAAGAGTGGCGAGTTCGCACCACCGCCACCCAAACCCTACGCCGGACTGTTGGCGATCTTCGGAACCGAAGTGTCGTCACGACTGCGCCACAACCACTATGCGCCAACGTCCTTCCGTTCCTGCGGAAGGTCCACAACCGCTACCACTCGGTCGCGAAGGTCGGATATCAGGGGGAATACGGCATCTCGTGGATTTTCACCGCGGACAAGCCGAATTGGGGAACCAACGACACCGTCGATTCGTAACGGCACCGTTGGTCCACAGACTCCTATTTCACCGCGTCGACCTCGACCTCGACGAGCCATCCCGGAACTGGGAGTGATGCGACCTCGAGCGCGAAGCGCGACGGTCGTGCGGCATTTCGTTCCATCGGCGCCGCAGGCTCAGCGGTGCCCATCGGCACGAGTTCGGTCTCGTTGCTGTCGAGATCGGTGTTGGCGAAGAATTGCCGATACGCCCGATTCCAACCAGAATAGTCAGCCCGCTCGGTTCCTGGAGCATTATCCAGAAACACCCGCATGGTTACGACGTCTTCGAGCGCGTATCCCTCGGCTTCGAGATTGCTTCTGATCTTTTTCAGGACACCGATTCCTTGGGCCTCGGTCACGCTGACGCCTGCAGGCAGTGTGCCGCCGGAGAACTGATCAGTGTCGATATAGGACTCTGCGCTACCCTCCGGAGCTGCCTTGTTCATCGCTGATGGTCCGATCCCGCTGGTTTTGTACACCGTTGCATCGCTGCCGATCTCCACTCCCTGCGCAATCATCGGGGTCGCTTCGCCGGGTTCGATGACCGAGCGTGCGCCGGATGCCGCTGATGGCTCGACTGCTGGATCGGTTTCCGACGAGCACGCCGCAGCGAAGAGGACTGTCCCGGCGGCAAGGGCTGCGGTGAACGAACGTGTGGCATTGGACATTGAGTGTTGTTCCTTTCGAGAGAGATTCGGGATCAAGACGCGGTGACGCGGGCATGAATGGCAGTGACGACGTCGCGAGCGGAGGTGAATGCACCATGCTGCCAAGCGATTGCATTGGAAAGGTGATCGCCCGCGAAATAGATCCGGTCGACAGGTTCGAGCAACTTCTCGTATTCAGGGGTGGCCATCCCGCCATGTGAGTCGCCCGCTCCGGCCCATGAAACCCAGGCCGATTCCGAGAATTTTGTTCGACGCCAACTACCAGAGAAGGACGACGCTATGTCCTTGGTGTACTTGTCACCGTGGATCATCGAGCCCTCTGCCAAGGCCTTGGCCAGTCGTTGCTTGTGCGTCAGTGACTCGAATGCTTGGTGTCTTCTGCCGGTATTGTAGTAGCCGACGACAACTCCGCGATCGGAGTTGTAATGGTCGTACGGGAACATGATCTGCGAGATGTCCATGTCCGTATTGCTGGCGCCGCCATAGATGCGCTCGTCGGTCTCCCACCAGCGCCTCGAGTACTCGATTCCGAGCTTGCCCGACGGCGTGGCCTTCGCCGCATTCAACGCAAGGAGTACGTCGGATGGGAAATTGTTGTCCAGACGCTTGACCAGAGCCGGTGGGATTGTGCAGATCACATACTCGGCCGAGATCGATTCTCTCACGCCATCTTTCGTGTACTCGACCGTGGCACCGTCGGAGGTATTGTTCATCGCGGTCACCTCCGCGCCGTAGACGATGTTGTCCAGCCCGATTCTGTCCTCGAACGCGTAATAGATCTGATCCATGCCACCTACCGGTGAGAACATCAGCATGGCCTGGTCGTATCCGAACTCGAAGCTGAAGTTTCGTCCGATGCCGCTTCGGATGACGTCCGACATACCCTGAGGCTTGGTTTCGGCACCGAAGTTCAAGCCGCCACCCGGCTCGGAGTCGTACCCCCGACGGGTCGAACCGAGATAACGGCCGTCGTCCGAGAGGTCACCGAAGCTGCTCAGAAACTCCGACAGCGCGTCCTTGTCATCGGGGGTCAGAACGTCGTCGAGTGCTCCACGACTTGCGGCCTTCTGCAACAACTCCGACATGTAGCCGTAGGTGTCGGCCTTGGCCGCGCGATAGGACACCGACTGCCGCGACAGCGCAGTATCGCTCTTGTAGTTCACCAACGTATTCGCATTCTGGTTGCCGAAAGTCTGCAGTTCGACGCCCAGTTCCTTGCAGTAGTCCATAGTGATGTGACTCTGCGGGATTCGGGTCGCGCCTACGTTGTAGAAATGCCCTTCTGAGAACGCGCACTTCTGAGTCTCCCCGTTCAGGTCCGTTTCCTCGGTGCCTGAGCGCGCCGACCACACGCGACCCCCTGGCCTCGCCCGCGCCTCGACGATGGTGACCGAGTAACCGGCCTTCTGTAACTCGTACGCCGCGCACAATCCGGCGGGCCCGCCACCCAGCACGACCACGGACGGGCTCCCCTCGACCCTACCCAGCAAATCTGCCATCGCCGGAGCCTGGAATCGCGACGGCGAAGCTGCGGCGGTAGGAGCAAGGCCGAGCGTGGACATCGCACCGTAGGCCAAGCCCGCACCGCCGGTGACGCCGAGTCCCCGCATGAACGATCTCCTTGTTACTGCCATGTGTTCTTACACTCCTTCTGCCGGATTCTCTTCACGCTTACTGCCAGACCAGCTGGTTTCGATTCCGGTCAATCGTGGAACTCGAAAGAGTCGGAGATGGAAATGCGGCGATACCATCTCCGAACTCCGTGTGAGAAAACATGCGGCGGTTGTCCAGGCGTTCTCATTCGCAGGAACCCGACCGAAGCATCGCCGCAACCCGCGGGCAACATGTCGCAACTATTTTCGGAAATCATGTCTGCACTCGAACACGCAATCACTTCGTCCTTCGCTGCGCGCGAACCCGATCGGCCAGCGCTCTCGCCGCTCCGCGCGCTCGGCCGTCGCCAGATGTCCGGCACCGAGGTTCTCGCGCAGGCAATTGCAACGACGGCACCCGCAGCGTCGATGGTGATTCTTCCAATCACGATGCTCACCAACGAGACGATGCTCAGCGGGCTGCTCACTGTCGTTGCCGCGACTGTCATCGTGTCGATGATCGCATTCTGCGGATCTCAGTTCACTCGCCGCTTCGCAGCATCGGGTGGTTTGTACACCTTCGCGTTTCAAGGTGTCGGTAGCCGCGGCGCATTGACTGTCGGTGCGGCGATGCTGTGCAAGTACTGCGCGAGCGGAGCCATGACGATGTATTTCGGTGGCCATGCCGTACGTACTGTCCTGCGGGAGACCGGCCTGAATGCTGCTGGTGTCCTGTGGACCCTGCTGATCTACGCAACTTTCGGCCTACTGATGCTCGCGTGCCTGCTGCGTGGTGTTCGATTCGCCGCCACTGCCATTCTCGTCGTCGAACTGTGCTCGCTGCTGTTCATCGTGAGTTTGATGATGTTTCCGGCCCCCCAGGAGGTGCAAATAGAGCCATCCGGCGCATCGAACGGACTGCTCCTGGTCGCGCTCGGTGCGATGTTCGCACTCGCCGGATTCGAAAGCGCAACGTTTTTCGCACCCGAGGCCAAGCGTCCGTTGGTGACGATCACTCGAACCGTTCTCTTGACGCCTGTCATCTGCGGAGCCCTCTTTACGTTCGCAGCATGGGCGGTGTGGTCCGGTCGCGGCGGGGTGTTGATCAACGCGTACCTTCATGGCACCTCCACCGGCATCGACGCGTGGCTCGTCGTTGCGCTGAACGTAGGGTTGAGTTGTTCGTGGCTCGCATCGTCCATGGCTTCGTCCAATGCGGCTTCTCGTCTTGTCTACACAATGGGGATCGAGAGGGTACTTCCCCGCGTTTTCAGCCAAGTCCATCGTTCGTTCCGTACACCCCACGTCGCGCTGACCGTCGTGATCGCCGGATTGGCCACCGCCAGTTCTATATTCGCTTTCATCGACGGCTCCGTCGTGTTCGAGGACGTCAAGTTGCTCGCCCGAGCCTCCATCGTCCTCGGCTATACCGTGGTGGCAGTCGCTGCTGTTCGATTCCTCCAGCGGATCGGTGAACTCACCCCAGCAGTGATCGTGTCCGGTGTGCTCGGTTGCGCAGTGGGCTGCGCGACTCTGACCAGCCTGGTGGTCTCAGTCTGCCGGGAACAAAACCTCACCTCCCTGACCGTATTCACAATTCTCGCGGGGTCTGGGCTCGCTTGGCACAGATACCTACGCCATCGCACTCCGAAGGTTCTCGATTCGATCGGAGTCTTCGACAGCGCCGAGTCCAACGACGTACTCCCCGGTGCCGCGTCCTACGGCAAGAACTCCCGCGGCGCAGTAGCACTCGTCAAACTGACCCGACACGACCCCCGCTGATGGTGACGCGGACAACGAGAGTGCCAGAAACTGGAGGTCACGAACCACGAGCGGTCCAAAAGGCGCTTGCCCTACTGGAAGCCGTCGCGCAAATCGGCTCTGGAGCACGCGCCAAGGACGTCGCCAACTTCACTGGCATTGCACCGGCAACCGCATACCGTCTGCTGAATCTTCTGGTGGCCGACGGATATCTGGTTCGGATCGAGGATCTGTCCGGCTTCGCGCTCGGCCGTCGAACGCGGGAACTGGCAGGTGCTGCCCCGCAGACTGCTGTCGTAGACCATCGGCAAATCATCGACGAAATCCGCAGTCACACCAGATTCGGGGTCTATCTCGTTTCGTATCAGCACGACCGGATCGCTCTTATCGATCGCGACCCCGACCACGAACTACCCGGCGAATCCGCTCTCGCGACGCACCCACACGCATCGGCTATAGGGAAGCTGCTGTTGGCCAACAGGCCTGACGGGGTCAGCTTGAAGGACCTGCGCAAGTTCACCAGTCGCACCATCACTGATCTTGCTGATCTTGCTGTCGAGTTGAGCCGAATCCGAAGTTGCGGCATCGCCATTGAGGTCGACGAGATCAAGGTAGGCAGATCGGCTATCGCCGTCCCCATCCGAGACGACGCCGATGGAGTCCGCGGCGCTTTGGCTGTTATCGGGAGGACTGGACGGCTGCATACAGACGATGCGGGATTGATCGAACTGCTCACGGCCTCGGCTCGTGAAATTGGTACTGCCCGATGACCCTGCTCCTTTGCTAACCCGTCTGGGCTCTACAGTCACGTCGATGCGAGGTTCTTCGCCGCTCGCTCCCCCTCGCGTATCGCGGAATCCAGTCGGCGAGGTGTGACGGCGTCGCCAATGCGCACGACCGCAAGCCCTTCGCCCTTCAGTTCGTTCCACAGTGAATCTTCCGGGTTCTGATGGAGCGAGCAGACGATCCAATCGAACCGATGGTTCGCTGTCACCCCGGTGGGGTGATGGAGCAGCGAAATGTCGAGGCCGGCGCGTAGCTGGACCGGGACGACATCGGTCAGGCAGGTGATCGACTGTTCGTGTGCGCGCCGCCGCCACCCTTCCATGTCCAGCGTGAGCCCGAGATCCTGCCCGACGACCATCCCCGGCGTGCATACCGTCACCTGACAGCCGCGCTCGGCCAGAAATTCGGCCGTCGACGTCGCTTGGTGGAAACTCAGTTCGTCGACGATCAGGACGCGACCTGACAGTGCCGCCGTGCCGTCGAGGACCTCACGGACGTCGACGACATGATCGTGGGCACCTGCCCACTCCGGGCGCACCGGGTTTGCCCCGGTCGCGATCACCACAACGTTCGGCTTCTGCGTCAGAACGAGCATTCTGTCGACCTCCACGCCCGTTCGAATTTTCACTCCGCGTGCGCGGCATTCGGCTTCGAGAACATCGACGACTCCGGCGAATTCGGCGCGATGGGGAGCCCGTCCTGCGGTCCGGACCTGTCCCCCGGTCTGTGGCTGGCGTTCGTACAACGTGACGTCGTGCCCTGCATGGGCAGCACTCGATGCCGCCTGCAGTCCTGCCGGTCCACCGCCGACGATCAGGACTGTCCGTCTCGATGCGGGCAACGCCGACACTGCTAGTAACTCTCTTCCGGCGCTTGGGTTTACGACGCACTCCAGTGCGGCGTTCATCCCGACGCGTCCGATGCAGTCCTGATTGCAGGACAGACAGGTGTGGACTTCACGTGCACGGCCTTCACGGGCCTTGTTCGCGAACTCAGGGTCTGCAATATGGCCACGAACGATTCCGACCAGATCGCACACACCGTCGGCGAGAGCTTGCTCGGCCATCTCCGGCGTGGTGAATCGTCCGACCCCGATCACCGGCAACGACACCCGCTCTCGGATCGCGCTGGGCACGAAGTTCGCGTAACCATGGGGCGTTGCCATCGATGCCTCGATCAGGTGGAGCGTCGAGGTCGCCACGCCGATTGCGGTATTGATGTAATCGACCGAACCGGTTCGTTCGACGAGGACAGCGGTGTCCACGGCTTCGTCCAGACGGATACCCCCCTCGATGTATTCCTGCCCGCTCAGCCTCACTCCAACGATCATCTCGGGCCCCAGAGCGGCGCGGACTGCCGAGACAACCTCCACCAAGAATCGAGCTCGCCCGGCGAGGTCACCCCCGTATTCGTCGGTGCGATGGTTCGTCGCGCGCGCCAGGAACATTCGGATCAACGAGGACTGTGAACACTGTAGCTCCACGCCGTCGAATCCGCCGTCCCTGCAATGCTCGGCGACCCGCACATATCCGTCTACCAACTCGCCGATCTCGACCCGGTCGAGGGAATGTGGTACCTCTCGAAAGAGCGGATCGGGGACGGCGCTGGGTGCGAGGACCGAACGCCCCGAATACATTCCCGACGACTGTCCACCATTGTGGTTGACCTGCGCCAGAACGAGCGCACCGTGCGCGTGTACGGCGTCGGTGATCGCGCGATATCGAGGTATCACCGCTGGGCGATATCCTTGAATCATCTTCTCGTACGGCTGATCCGACGGGTGGGTGGACTGTTCCTCGACGATGATCAATCCAGCCCCGCCCGCGGCACGAGCTGCGTAATAGGCGGCGTGGCGATCCGTCGGGAGGCCGTTCTCGGCGAAGTTGGTCAGATGTGCAGCGAAGACAACTCGGTTCCGCAGCGTCGACCGACCGATGTCGAGAGGGGTGAACAGCCGCGGATAGTTCATCGGACAGACCCCGTGGGCTTGTGCACTCCGGCGTCGTACCCGTCTCGAATGGCCTCGGCAGCAGAACGAGGTGCGACGCAGTCCCCTATCGTCATTCGCCTCGGACCGTGCAAGGAATCCTCAGCAGAGCGATGCGAGCAGTCCACCACCACCGCGCATTCGATCATGCGCCGCTGCCCGGTGTGGACGTCCTCGACCTCGGCGCCGTCGTCGCCGACCCGCAGAATTTTTGACAGTAGATGACGCTGGACGCCCGCGCGCTGCAATCGAACGTTGGCCGGAGCGAGGTCACCGGACAAGGAAAGGTGTCGGCCGATGATTTGGTCGACTGTCACCACGGAAACGTCCCTACCTGCTTTTGCAAAGCGCTCTGCCAGTGCGACAGCCACGGGACCACCGACCGGATCCCATATGACAACGGGCCCCTCGCCGAGCGCGGCACCTTCCAGAACAACTCCGGAATCGAGGTAGTGCACGCCTGGTGCCACCTCGAACGATCGTGGCCGCGGCACACTACCGGTCGCAAGAACGACATCCGTTCCTGCCTCGAGATCGCTGGGTCCGATCTCGACCCCGGTCACGATATCGACCCCGAGATGGACGCACTCGGCCGCGAGCCAATCGGTCAACGCCTCCCCAGCGCTCGTGAGCGAAAACATGCCCCCCAGCACGGGTTTACGCTCGTACAAGGTGACCGTCCGACCCCGCAAAGCCAATACCCGCGCTGCTTCGAGACCAGCGGGGCCACCTCCCACCACCAACACAGTGCCTGCGCCGTCCGGCTCCGGGTCATCGCCTGCTCGTCCGATGCACGCCACGGTCGGGTTACGCGGATCCCGAACCAGACAGGTCTGATTGCACAGGATGCACGGCCGCGGGCTCGCACCGGCACGCGACTTCGATACCAGATCGGGATCGGCAATCATCGCTCGTGTCATCTCGATGATGTCCGCAACACCCTCGGAGAGTGCGGCTTCGGCCATCACCGTGTCGACGATGCTGCCCTGCAACACAACGGGAACCATGCCGTCGACGGAGTCCGATACCGATCGGCACAGGTCGAGGTTGAACCCGGGCTCGGTGTGGAAGTCCGGGCGATAGGAGGACATGGCCATCGCCCCACCTCGAACGACGGTAAGCAGATCGAGTTCCGGCGCGATCTCGCGGGCGATGTCGGCACCGATCGCGGGAGTGATACCCGCCCACGGCGCTCCCTCGTCACAGCTCAGCCGCAGCGCGACAATGCGATTCGACCCGAGCTCGGCCCGCACTGCGGCAATCACGTTTCGTACGAACAGCATTCGATCGGTGCCGTATTCGTCTTCTCGCAGATTGGTCAGACCGGAGAGGAACTGCCGTATCAAACTCGACGGGCCTGCATCGAGTTCGACGCCGTCGACGTCGGCAGCGGCAGCAACGCGAGCAGCGGCAGCGAACCCGTCCACCGCGGCACGGATGTGTTCCGACTCCATCTCCATCGGCAACTCACGCGAAGCCACGTCTGCGACGTGCGACGGCCCCCACAGTGCTTCCCGCGAGTACGCAGGCGAGCCTTGGGATCCGGTGTGAGTCAGGCCTGCCAGAACGAGCGTTCCGTTCGGTCTGCACGCGTCGACCACAGCCTGCCAACCGGGCCCGCACTCCGACGCCAGCGGCGCTCGCTCGTACGGCCAGTCCGACCGATGCACCGACGCATTCTCGGTGACGATGATCCCGGCACCCGCCCTACGGCGGTAGTACTCGACCAGTTCCGGCGAGAAAGCCCGGCCGTCAGCAAGATTGGTTTCGTGCGGGCCGAACATCACTCGACTGGCAGCCGACCGTCCACCGAGGACGATCGGCTGCGTCAGCAGAGTCACCTCTCTACTCTGCACCAAGCTTCCGGTCGAATCCCAACGGCATGACGACGTCCGATGCGGTCAGGTCGTGGACGGAGGAGTGTCCGAGTCCGAGAACAGCGGAGTCGACGCCGCCCCGCAGAATATCGAGAACGTTCTCCACGCCGGCCTGACCGTTCGCTGAAAGACCCCACAGGTACGCCCGGCCGATCATGACAGCACGAGCACCGAGTGCAAGTGCTTTGACAACGTCGCTTCCGCGACGGATGCCGCCGTCGAGAGTGATCTCGATCTGATCGCCCACTGCCTCGGCGATCGCAGGCAGCGCGCGGATCGGCGCGGGAGTGCCATCGAGGTTGTTGCCACCATGGTTGGACACCGAGATGGCGGTGACTCCGGCGTCGACTGCCTTCTTGGCGTCATCGACACGCATGACTCCCTTGAGCATGAACGGCCCGCCCCACTGCTCACGTAGCCAAGCGACGTCCTCCCAGGTCGGCAACGGGGTACCCATCCACTCGCCGTATGCACCGAAGAATGTGGGCGCAGTACCCCCGGGTGGGGTCAGGTTCGGCGTCGACAGGTCGGGAATTTTTCCAGTTTTCGCGAACTCCCACAACCATTTCGGACGCGTGATGCCTTCGGGAGCGAACTGCCACATCGCCTTGAGGTCCATCTTTTCCGGGATCGACGGACTGCCCCAGTCGCGCCCGTTCGAGAATGACCAGTCCAGCGTCATGATCAATCCGACCGCGCCGGCCGCACGTGCCCGCTCCATGCGCTGAAGCAGAACCTCGCGCGAGCCGACCCAATACATCTGGAAGAACGTCTGCGGGTTCACTGCCGCGACCTCTTCGATGGACTTGCTCGCAAAGGAGGACAATCCGACCGGGATTCCGCGAGCGGCTGCGGCACGGGCCACGGCGACCTCGCCTTCCGGGTGCACGGCCTGCACACCCGTCGGCGAGATCATGACCGGAAACGAGAGTGGTTGTCCCATGACCGTTGTCGACAGATCGCGTTTGTCCGACAACCCGGCAACATGCGGCGCGAAGCCGAGCTCACCGAATGCCGCCGTGTTGTCGTCGACGGTGATGCCCCGCTCCGAGCCCGCCACCAGTGCGGCGTACACGGATTTCGGAAGGCGTTTCTTGGCACGCCGTTGCGCCTCGGCAACGGTCTCGAACCACGCACTCTTGGCCATAGCTATATGTTCCTATTCCATTCCTGCGAGAGGATTCTCGTCGCAGATCTTGGCCGGTGGCCGCATCATCAAGGTGAGCGGAACCGACGCTCTCGGTGTCTTGCGCTGCCCGGTGCGGGAGTGGTCGACGCTGGACTTGGGGATTTCTCCCGCTGCGGCCAACGCCATCTCTCCGTTGCCGATCACGCATTCGGGGTCAGGGCCGTCCATGGGGAGGCCGGTGAAGAACTTTGCTGCCATGCAGCCACCGCGGCACGAATCGAAATGTGCGCACTTGGTACACGCACCGGAGGTTTGCGGGGACCGCAGTTCCTGGAACAATTCAGATGTCTGCCAGACGGTTTGGAAACCGCCCATAGCCGCAGATGTCGCTGTCGCGGGACGCGCATCGCGGACGATGTTTCCGGCGAGGAAGTTCTCGTGGATAGCGAACGGGCAGGCATAGACGTCGCCGATCGGATCGATCAAGCACACCACTCGCCCAGCGCCGCACAGGTTCAAGCCTGGTAGCGCGTCTCCGAAGGCAGAGAGGTGAAAGAACGAGTCTCCGGTCAAGACACCCTCGCCATTCGCGACCAGCCAGTCGTACAACTCTCGCTGTTGGCCGGCCGTGGGATGCAAATCGTCCCACACATCGGCGCCCCGGCCCGACGGACGTAGCCGCGTGATCCGAAGTGTCGCACCGTAGTTGTCCGCCAATGCCTTGAACGTATCGAGCTGCGAGACATTGTGGCGGGTGACGACTACAGAGATCTTCGCGTCCTTGAACCCCGCCTCCTGCAGGTTCTCGAGGGCGCGGATCGCCATGTCGAAGGATCCGGGTCCGCGAACTGCATCGTTGACCTCCGCAGTGGCGCCGTCGATGGAAATCTGCACATCGACGTAGTCGGATGCGGCCAGGCGGGCAGCGACCTTCTTGTCGATCTTGACACCGTTGGTGGAGAACTTCACGCCGACCTGATGGGCCGTCGCGTAGTCCACGAGTTCCCAGAAATCGCTTCGAACCGTCGGCTCACCGCCACCGATATTGACGTAGAAGACCTGCATCTTCTGCAACTCGTCGATGATCGACTTGCACTGCTCGGTGGAGAGCTCGTTGGGGTCACGCCGGCCGGATGAGGACAGGCAGTGAACGCAAGACAGGTTGCAGGCGTAGGTCAGTTCCCACGTCAGACAGATGGGCGCGTCGAGTCCGAGTTCGAACTGATCGACCAGTTTGCCGACCGCAGGGGGCGGCGCAGGCCTTTCAAGCATGGAGGTCATCGGGTTGTCCTCTTCGGTATGGGGTGTGGCGAGACGATGGAAGGGGCTGCTTCCGGCGTGCTCGAGTTCTCTGCAGCGTTGGTGAATCAGGCGTCGATGCGGACGATCATGTGCGAACTGACCAGCGTCGCGAGGGCGCGCGTGTACTGGGGCACTGCCGACTCTGTGATTCCTGCGGCCGTGATCGCGGACCGCAAGTCAGAATGATCGGGTAGCGATTCGATGATCGTCACGATCGTCCGGTTCTTGAGAAATGAGAGTTTGCGTGTCCCGAAATGGTAGAGCAGCGCCCCGAACGACTCGGGACGCAGCGCCACCTGCGGGTGAAGGGCCCATCGAGCATCCAGGTCCAGAGCCGCTTCCTGGGACGACTTCACTGGTGCGGACATGTCAGTAGACGCCGCACATGCCGTCGATGGAAACCTCTTCGACGAGGGATTCTTCGACGAGATCGGTCTCGATCACTGCGGCGTTGACAACGTCGGTCTTCGCGTTCTGGGACATCGCTTACCTCCAGGTGTAAATATGTGGATCCGCCACATCCGGTGCTGAACGTGACTTGATTCACTACAATAATGGCATCGAGTGCAGAATGACACCAATCGGAGAGAAAAAGTGGAAAGCCGTACGAAACTGGCCAGCCGGGTAGGTCGACGCCCATCCACAACGAGGGGTGAGATCAGCGATCTCGGTATCGAACTCTTCGCTCGGAACGGGTTCGACGAAACCAGCGTGGACGAGATCGCCGAAGCCGCCGGCATCGCGCGCCGCACGTTCTTTCGATACTTCCCATCGAAGAACGCCGTCCCGTGGGGGGACTTCGACGAACAACTCGGTGCACTTCGTAGCCTTCTTGCAGCACTCCCCCATGACATCTTGCTCGCCGACGGGATCCGCTCGGCGCTTCTGCAATTCAACACTTTCCCCGAGGACGAACGCGCGGTTCATCGCCAACGCATGGAGTTGATTCTGCGAAATCCTGCGCTCCAGGGATACTCGATGCTCATGTACGAGGGTTGGCGGGGTGTCATCACCGAATACGTGGCGGCGCGAACGAATTCGAACGCAACCGATCACTTTCCCCGAACGGTTGGCTGGCTGGTTCTCGGTGTGGCAATGTCTGCATACGAGCAGTGGCTCACCGATGAGACACTCGACCTCGCCGAGCTTTTGTCCGACGGCACCAGAACGCTGTATTCCGGCATTCCCAGCACTCCGACGGTTTCGAGCACTTACGCGAAAGAATCGACATGACCGAACTAGACGCCCTCGCGCCCAGCGTTCCAGGTTCGTGGACACATGAAAATACGACCGTCGCGTTCACCCAGCAGGCGGCCCCCGGCCACATCGGCGTGACGCGCCACGGCAACGCGGTGGACGTGCGCCACGGACTGAGCTCGAAGCACATCAGCGAAAGACTGGTCCGGGAGATCACCGCACACGCAATCGACGCCGACCTGTCTCAGCGGGAGTTCGAACTGGTGATGGTCGGCCTCGTTCGATCCACCGTCACCGATCCGGTCGAAGCATGGTCCACGTACTACCGAAACTCGCTCGACGAATTGCTATCGGGAGCTGCAGATTTCGCGTCCATTCACCAGCGCGCAGAATCCCTGGTGATCGGTTCCGTTCTGGATCTGGGTTCGTGTTTCGGATTCTTTCCACTCCGCCTTGCATTGAGCGGACATACCGTGACCGCCACCGATCTGTCGGCCGGCACCATGCGCCTACTCGATACCGTGGCGCCACACCTCGGCGTCACCATCGAGACGCTCATCTGTGACGCTGCCGATGTTCCACTCGCGGACAACAGCGTCGACACGGTGACGGCCTTGCACCTCCTCGAGCACGTGGACGCAGATATCGGCACGCGAATCATCGACGAGGCCTTACGCATCGCACGGAAGAGAGTGGTCATCGCTGTACCTTTCGAAGATATGGCCACCGCCTGCCATGGCCACGTCCGCACCTTCGACGAGGCAGCTTTGATCGAACTAGGACGATCTACCGATACCGCTTTCGACGTTGCCGAGTTCCACGGCGGGTGGTTGGTTCTGGACAAAACATCGGTTCCGCTCCCGGCATGAGCCGATGCACCGCACCGAACCTCAGATCAGCCCTTGCTTGCTGGCGGCGTAGACCGCCTCGGCGCGACGGCTGACACCGAGTTTGCGCATCAGGTTGCTGACATGAAATTTGACCGTTGTCGCCGAGATGAACAGCTTGGTACCGATACTGTTGTTGGACAATCCAGTTGCCAGTAGACGCAGAACCTCGAGTTCACGATCGGTCAGCCTCTCGACGCTCGACCCTTGCCCGTTGAGAGATCGAACAACTGCAGACGCACTCCGGGAATCGAATGCACTTTCGCCTCGTGAGACCGCCCGGATGGCACGAACGAGCTCGGTAGTGTCGACATCTTTGACAACGTATCCACGCGCGCCCGCGTGCACTGCCTCCACGACCAGTCGGTCGTCGAGAAAGGTGGTCAGCACCAGGAGACCGATGCCGGGGTGCGCCCCCGACAGTTGCGCACACAGCGCGAGGCCCTCGTAGTCCGAACTCGCCGACAACTTCAGGTCCATCAGCACGATGTCCGGTTCGACCCGATCCACCACCGCAAGACCTTCGCCCCTCGACGACGCTTCTCCGACGATGGTCAAATCCGGTTCACGTTCCAACACGGACCTGAGGCCGTCGCGCAGAATGGCGTGATCGTCGACCAGCACGATACGAACGACGTCGGTGTGTACGGTCACGGGTTGCTCACTCTCTCGTACGGGATGCGCGTAGATACGCGCACACCGCCGATTCGGGCCCTACGGATTTCGAGTGCGCCACCGTGCTCGCGCGCCCGCGCGGCCATGTTTGCCAGGCCGCGGTGTCTCCCGTCGACGTCGTTGTTCTCCGCCATCCGAAGCATCAGGCGGAGGTACGCGGGATCGCCATGGCCGTCATCGGCAACGGACAGTTGCACGTGATCTTCACGGTAGGCCAAACGCAGCGTCGCCCGCGTGGCACCAGCGTGGACGGCGGTGTTGAACAACGCCTCTCCCGCGATGCGCAATAGTCCGTGCTCGCACTCGCTACTGAGTTCGAGGGGGGTACCTTCTATCCGCAACGAGACCCGCAGCTCGTCCGGCATGCGCACGATCGAGAGTTGTTCGAGCATCTCCGGTAGCGAGGTGCGGTCGGCGTCCTGCGCGTGGTTGAGCGCATAGATCGCCGAACGCAGTTGCTCGACGGCCCGTCGGGTCAGCTCTTTCGCCAGATCGAGCCGCTCTCTCCGCTCGTCAGCTGGAATGTCGTTGCGGCACAATTCGATTTGCATTCCGGCCGACAGGACCGCCTGCGTCACACTGTCATGTAGTTCTCGGGCAATACGGTGACGCTCGTCGTCGATAACCTGATGACGATGAGCCGCGCCCAGTTGGCGTTGCGTCGCCTCGAGTTCGGCGTTGCGGATCGCCAGGTCGGCTGCTGTCCGGTGTGCCTCGTCGTAGGCGCTCTCGGTGCGCTCGAGGAGGACTCTCCGGCTCTGGTAGAGCGCCGAGTTCTGCAGTGCAACAGCAGTTTGACTCGCCAGAATGCTCAACACGGCCGAGTCGGTCGCATCGAGTACGCGGTGGTCGGGTGTCCATGCTGCAAAAGCGCCGACGACGCCACCATCGAGCGCGATGGGAACGAATGCGTGATGGGCCGCGATGACGGGTTCGCGCCCGTCGCCGATCGTCGCGAGCCTGATCGACTCCAGGCATTCGACGACGTCCTCGGGCAGCGGTGGGCCTTCTACGTTGTCGACGAGAAATGGGGTGGCGTCAGGGCCGAGAACGAGACGTCGAGGGCCGGCGTCCCCCAACGCACCGTCGGCGAGCGCGAAGACGACCCATTGCGCGCTCAGATGTGCCCTTGCTGCCTCGGCGACTGCGCAGATGAGGGTTTCCGGGCCGTCGACAGTGCGCACGAGCGCGCGCGAAATCAGTTCCAATGCGTGGACCACCCGCTCCAGCCGCTCTGCCGCACCGCGATACTGCGGGTAGAACGTATTCTTCCCGGACCTCAGGCCTGTCAGTAGCGAGAGATCGGGCTGCGAGGCCGTCACAACGCCGCCCTGAACAGTTCAGCCATCTCCTGGTGGGTGGCCGGGCGCGGGTTGGTCGACATACATGCATCGCGTAGGGCGTTGGTTGCGAGCACGTCGATATCGCGCTCGCTGACCCCGATGTCGCCGAGGCCTTTGGGAACTCCGACTTGCCGCGCCAATTGCTCGACTCGCGCTGCGACAGCCAAGGCTGCTTCTTCCGCAGGTCCGCGCGCCTCGTCGAGTCCGAGACTTGTCGCGATCGCCACATAAGGTAGTGGATCGGCATCGGCGTTGAACCTGATGACGTGCGGCAGAAGGACTCCGTTGATGACCCCGTGCGGGAGATCCAGCAGCCCACCGACTTGGTGACTCATCGCATGTGTCGCTCCGAGTATGGCATTGGTGAACGCCAGCCCCGCTTCGAGACTCGCCTGTGCCATCGACGTGCGGGCAACGATGTCCGATGGCACGTCCATCGTGCGAGCGAGATGAGAGGTGACCATGGTGACCGCCCGCAGCGCGTGATGGTCGGTGAGTTGATTGTGACCGAGTGAGACGAAGGCCTCGATGCCATGCGTCAACGCATCCAAACCTGTTGCTGCGTTGAGCCACTCGGGCATCGTCGTCAGCAGACGAGGATCGATGACGGTGATGTCCGGAACCAACCCGCGGCCGAGGATGGTGATCTTTGTCGACCGTGCGGTATCGGTGACGATGCAGAACTGGGAGACGTCCGCCCCGGTACCCGACGTCGTGGGGACCATCACGAGCGGCGGGATCGGGCGGGTCGCTCGATCCACTCCCTCGTAGTCGAGTATCGATCCACCGTTGCCCGCGAGAACTGCGATTCCTTTGGCCGCATCCATGACCGAACCACCCCCGATGGCCACCAGGACGTCACATTCGGACTCCTGATACGAGGCGTGTCCTGCTTCGATCTCGATGTCCTTGGGATTGGGCGTCAATGCGCTCCAGGTAGTCGGTGCGAGGCCTTGGTCTTCGAGCAGTTGGATCAGCTGGGCAACCCAGCCTGTCTCGATGAGCCCGGCGTCGGTGACCACCATCGGTCGTCTTGCCCCCAAGCGAAGGGCCGAATGCGCAGCTTCACCCAACGAATCCTGTCCGAATACGATCTCGGGCGCATGAAACTTGAGAACTCTGGGTGTTTCCACCGAACTGCGATGCGAATGCAGATCGTGCAGCGCCTGGCGTGTCGCTGCCGCTTCGATCATCGCTTCTCGCCTCTGCAATGCCTGTCGTGGCCGTGTTCGGACCGTATGTGATGCACGTTACAACCATACGAGTCGAAGAGCATCATCCCCACGGGCACGAGGAGGGGTCGTGACCTGCCCGATCGGGTAGGCCACCAGCTTCCGGTCGGTCAGGAGAGCGCGTGCCCCAACTCTGCAGCCTGAGCAGTCAGCTGCGGACCGTCACGGGCGACGACCACGTGATCGCAGATCCGCTCGTACTCTCCCATCGAGCAGGATGCCTGATCCCAGTAGCGTCGTGATTCCGGAGTGATCCACGCCAACCGGTGCACCTTCGAACGGATCTTCTCGAGTTCGTCGATCCCCGGTGGTCGACCGTTGCAGCGGCCGTCTCCGACGATGATGACAGCGGTGCGCTTGTTCAGAACATCGCCGTACTCGTCGAGTAGATTCGTGAAGGTTTTACCGTAATCACTGCTCGCTTCGAGATCCAGACGCTCGTCGGCCAACACTGCTGCCAACGCACCATCGCCGGTGCTACCGAGCAGTGTGGTGGTCACATCTACCGGCGAGTCGACGAAGCCCATCACGGTGCACCGATGGGCCCTCCTGTGCATGGCTTGCGCGAGCCGCAGCGTGAACGCCGTGATCGGCCGGACCGACAGCGACACATCGGCCAAAACCAACAGCCTGACCTTGTCCGCCACCGGCGTTCTGGTCACCAAGTGAAACGGGATGCCATCGGTCCCCAGACTCGCTCGAACTGTCCGACGCATGTCGAGGGGCCCTCGCGAATGCTCCCGAGGCCTCGGACGTGGCTTGCCTCGCATCCGGCGCAGCACCTCGTGACTTGCTCGATCGATCTCGGCATGACGCTCGGTGGCCCGATCGGTCACATCCAACGGGTCCGGTGTGGACAGGGTCCCGGTCAGCTGGGCGAGTGCAGCTACGAATGCGTCGACAGCATCGGTGATTCGGTCGAGTTGTGCCGCCGACAACGGCCCCGAATCGGTCCCGTCGCCGTAGACGCTGCGCGGGTCGTAGGCGTCGAACCACGCCAGAATGCTCGCCGGGTCGTCCCAACTGACCGTCCCCGCCACGGCACCGCTGGTACTCGACGCCAACTCCCCCGCGGCAGTCGATCCAGAACGTTCGAGATCGACGGTGTACGTCACACCCCTTCTGCCCATGTCGCCGTCGGTATCCACCGAAAGGTCATGATCCTCGGAGGACAGACTGATGTCGTCATCGTCCTTGTGCGGATTGAAGCCCTTGTCCGCTTCCGGGGCGTCGAGGAGATCACCGATTTCCACTGCTCGCTCGTTGTACTCCGCGTACTTAGCCGCTTCCTGATCCGCGCCGACGTCGAGATCACTGGGCAACCCGCCGGCCACCTGCGCACCCAACGCTTGCCGGGCAGACTCCGTCGCGGATTCGCTGGCCACGAGGAACAGCGAATCGAACGCCCGATCGAAACCATCCTGCTCGTGCGCATACTTCGCGCACGTGGCCCGCAGGGCCGCACGAAGAACCGTGAGGTCGCGGGCGCCGATCAGGCTGAGAACGCGTCGAACTTCGATCACTTCGGCTGCAGAGGATGCGACGCCGTGGACTCGCAACGTGCGTCCGAACACCGCCGACAGCACATCCAACACGATCGACGGCGAAAATGTCGGTGCACCAGTCATTTTCGTATCCCGATGCCACCCTTTTCGCGGCCGCCATGGCCACGAAAAGCGGAGGCGGTGGTATTCATCGGCGCTCCGAGTGAGCTTTCAGCAGGCGTGAGCTTGTCCGGCACAGCCCCTGCGAGCGCCAGTTTCATGTCGGAGGAATATTTGACGAGAGCGGAAAGCAGGTACTTCTTGGTTTCCTCGGTATGACCGAGAACGGCTGCTATCCGAGCCGCGTCGATGACCTCCGAGATGGAGGGGCTCTTCCGCAACGGGAGTTCGCGCAGCTCGGCTGCCAATGCCACGACGTCGGCGGCGACCTTCACCGGTACTTCGGGAGCGCGGGCCGTGACGATCTCCCGCTCTCGCTGCGGCGTCGGGTAGTCGAGATGAAAGTGCAAGCAGCGACGCTTGAGTGCAGAGGAAAGTTCGCGCGTATCGTTGGAGGTCAATATAACCCACGGGTCACTACGGGCGGTGAATGTGCCCACTTCGGGAATGGTGACCTGCTTTTCGGCCAGAACCTCGAGCAACAGTGCTTCCATGGATTCCTCGGTGCGGTCGACCTCGTCGACAAGGAGTACCACCGGTTCCTCGGACAGCACGGATTCGAGCAACGGACGAACCGCGAGGAATGCCTCGGAATACAAACCGAAGTCTCTGGCTGCCAGCAACTTCGATGCTTCGTCGATGTCGGTGATGTGTTCGGTCAGCGCGCCGATATGCTCTCGCAGCATCTGCACGTGCAGGAGCTGCTTGGCATAATCCCATTCGTACAGTGCTCGGTTGTCATCGAGGCCCTCGTAGCACTGAAGCCGTACGAGCTTGCGCCCGCTGGCCGCCGCGAGCGACTTCGCCAATTCCGTCTTCCCAACGCCCGCTGGGCCTTCCAGCAGTAATGGTCGATCCAAGGCGGTCGCCAGATGAACCACGGTAGCGAGATCGTCATCGGCGATGTAGTTCTGCTCGCCCAATGCTCGTTGGAGATCCGTCGCGTCGACGAATCGGACGGTCCCCTCGTCGCTATGCACTGTCGACAGCCTTGTCATTGGTGTCCTTCTCGTAGGTGTGTGGCCCGAACGACCGAGTTCCTGCAGGCGTGGTCGGGTGCACGTAGGTGCACCCGACCACGCCGACAGCACGTTGGTGACTGCCGACTAGTAGGACTCGTTGATGGCGTGCGAGATGACCGGGAGCATGGACTCGACGGTGACTTCCCGAGGATTGCCCGGTGTGCACCAATCGTCCTGGACGTGCTCGGAGATCTTGAGTACCGACTTCTCGTCGCCCTTGATCACGTCGCCCTTGCCTGCGTATTTTCCGGTGTTCATCCGGTTCTTGCCGTAGGTTGCCGATCGGATGGAGCCGAAGTTGTCGGGGATACCGACGTCCTTGGCGAGTCGAATCGCGGCCTCGACAGCGGCGTCGGCAGCCTGAACTGTGGTCATGTTCCTGGTGTCGACTCCCATGGCCACGGCAATTTCGGCGTAGCGCTTGTAGCGAGAGGGCAGATTGTATTCCCACACCCGCGGCAGGGCGATGGCATTGTTCAGCCCGTGCGCACTGTCGTAGAAGGCACTGATGGCATGCGAGATGGAGTGGATGACGCCGAGTCCACCGGAGTTGAACGCCTGGGTCGCAATGTACTGGGCAT
Source organism: Rhodococcus sp. 1168 (assembly GCF_002091955.1). Lineage (GTDB taxonomy): Bacteria > Actinomycetota > Actinomycetes > Mycobacteriales > Mycobacteriaceae > Rhodococcoides. The sequence continues at coordinate 55,693 of NZ_MKKY01000076.1, forward strand.
TCATCATGCCCTCGCGAGCCTTCAAATTACCCGGGTCGTAGACGGCCTCGCGAAGATGCTTGGACACCAGGCCGATCGAGTAGATGGCATTGCCCAGTGAGGGCGCGAAGTCGAGACGTGACACGTACGGCTCGGCGCCGTGGGCCAGGACGTCGAATCCGCAGAATGCCGTCCACTGTTGCGGGCACGTGTAGTACAGGAGCGGATCATCGAGTGCCAGAGTCGGAGTCGATGCCTCATCGAAAGCTAGCCACTTGTGCGGCTTGTCCATGTTGGACGTATCGGTGATCACGTAGGCCCAGGAAGTCTCCGAACCGGTTCCGGCTGTGGTGGATACGGCGATGTGCGGCGGATTCTGCTTGTTGGTGGACTTGGAAAATCCCTCGAACTCGTTGATGTTTCGGCCGTCATGAGCGACGACGACGCGGATACCCTTGGCTGCGTCGTGGCTGGAGCCGCCACCTACCGAGATGACGCTGTCGCACTTTTCCTTTTGGTACAGAGCGGCACCGTCCATGACGTTGTAATCCTTGGGGTTGCTCTCGATCTTGTCGTAGAGAACAACCTCGACGCCCTGGTATTCGATCTTGCCGATCAGTTCTTCGATGATGCCGGACCCGCGGAGTCCGGTGGTAACGAGCAGGGCGCGCTTGAAACCGAGTTCCTTGGCCTCGACACCGAGCATGTCGTGAGCACCGACTCCCAGCTTGGCGCGGGGCAGCGGGTGGAACTCCTTGATCGGAAACTCCCAGATCTGATTGAGCTCGATTGCCATCGGTATCTCCTCGGTGTGTATTGATTGCGTGGACACCGGCTGTGATCGGCGTCTCACTGATGACAACTCTGTCGACCCGAACGTGCTGTGTGAACAGATACCGACGCGAACCCTGCCTTCGCCGACCGTGAACTACCCGATCGGGCAGGGCGGGGTGCTGCTCGGCCGAACAGGACATGTGAAGATCGACAGAAGAGAGACGAGATTGCTAAACTAGAACACGTTACAATTGATCGAGAGGACACCACCGAATGACGACAGTCGATGTGCCCCACGGCTCCAGATCCGTACTGCTCACGGTGGCGGATGTAATCGTAGAATCGGCCGATGCCCGGTCGATCGTCTTCGATATCCCCGAAGACGCCAAGGACAAATTCGCATACAAGCCCGGGCAGTTCCTCACCCTTCGTATTCCGAGCGACCGGACCGGCTCGGTCGCCCGGTGCTATTCCTTGGCGAGCTCACCGCACCGCGACGCTCTCCCGAAGGTGACGATCAAGCGCACGGCCGACGGTTACGGATCCAACTGGGTATGCGACAACGTGAAGGCCGGCGACACCATCGAGGTGCTCCCCCCGTCGGGAAGATTCACCCCTGCCGATCTGAACGATGATTTCCTACTGTTCGGCGCAGGATCGGGAATCACGCCGGTGGTCTCGATTTTGAAGTCCGCATTGGGAGAGGGCACCGGGAAGGTCTTCCTCTTCTACGCCAATCGCGATGGGGACTCGGTCATCTTTGCCGAAGAACTTCGGGCTCTCGCAACCGAATATCCCAGCCGACTCGTCGTCCTGCACTGGCTCGAATCACTGCAGGGCATTCCGACGGTCGATCAACTGGCAGCATTCGCAGCACCGTTCCGCGAGTACCGCGCTTTCATGTGTGGGCCCGCGCCCTTCATGGACGCGGTGCACAAGGCCCTGTCCTCGGGCGGGTTCCCCCGCGAGAACGTGCACAGCGAGGTGTTCCTCTCCCTCGCCGGGGACCCGTTCACCGACGCCCCCGAGATCGAACTGACCGACGATGACACTGCGTCCGCTGCAACCGTCGAGGTCGAACTCGACGGCGAGACTCACACCCTCTCGTGGCCACGGAAACAGACACTCGTGGACGTGATGCTGGCCGGCGGACTCGACGTTCCGTACTCCTGCAGAGAGGGCGAATGCGGATCCTGCGCGTGCACCCTCTCCGTCGGCGAAGTGACGATGGACAACTGCGAAGTCCTCGACGACGAGGACATAGCCGAGGGCTTGATCCTCGGCTGCCAAGCTCACCCGGTCAGTGACAACCTGAAGATCGAGTTCTGACGCCGGCGGAAATATCAGCGCTGGGGAAACTACCGAGGCCCGCTTTCGCGCCGTGATGCGATGCCGAATCCGACGGCCGAGACCAAGGCCAGCAGGATCACGAATCCGCCGTACACGAGGGCGGTCTGCTCCAAGCCGAAGAGGTGTACGGCAAATCCCCCTACGACGGCGGGCAGACTGAATGCCAAGTAGCTGATGGCGAAGGTCGTCGCGAACATCCTTCCACGATCGGCTGCGGGGACGATTGCGCCGAGCGTACGCATGGCTCCGAGAAATGCGCTGCCCCACCCTGCACCGGCGACGACAGTACCGATGAAGTAGAGCGCGACTATCGAGGTACTCACTGCGACAAGGGAAATCGCCACGCCGGTCGACAGGACGAGGGCACCGGCGATCATGACGGTGCGCGGTGTGCGATGTCGCACGAACGCGGCGGCCAGGGATCCGGAAAAGAAGAGCGCGAAGCTTTCGAGTCCGCCGATGATGTGATTGTCGATTCCGAAGACCGACCGGATGATCGACGAACCTAGGGAAAGATGAAATCCGCCCAAGGACCACGTTGCGACGAGGGCGGGAACGATCAACAGGAATGGTGTCCTGATATCTGCTGGTACCGCCATCCGCGGGAGCACCAAACGTGCAAGATGCCGCTTCGACTCCACTCCTCGGAGCGCGGATGTTTCGGGTAGGAACGCAAGGGCGACAGCGAGAACTACCAGCGCTCCGATGAGCATGGCGTACACGAGGACCGTCGGGGCCGGGGCGAGTTGCACCAGCAATCCGGCGCCGAGCGCGCCCGAAGCCAAACCCAGCGAGGGTGCGACGCTGTTCACGAGCGGACCAGCAGTGTTCGACGGCTGGAGATCGACCACTGCTGCATTCATCGCGCCGATTGCGGCACCCGCGGCAAGTCCTTGCACGATGCGCGCGGCGATCAGACCTGCAACGCCGTCGGCCACGATGAAGAGCAGCAGGCTGACCACGAGAAGAGCGACCGAACCCACCAGAATCGGCTTCCGCCCTACGTGATCGGACAGACCCCCGACGGTGAGCAGAGCTGCGAGCAGCGCCAACGCGTAGACCGCGAAAACCACGGTCAATGTCGTCGAGGAGAAGCCCCAGTTGCTCTGATAGATCGGGTAGAGCGGGGACGGTGCTGCCGAGGTCGCCATGGTTACGAGGTAGGTCAGACCTACGACCCAGAACGCGATACCGTGGGGCAGTCGACGCGGCATCCTGGTGCGAGGGGAAATGGCGATGTCCGACTCGACGTTGACCACGTAGGTCCCTACTTCCGCTAAAGCTACGATCATTGCTTTAACTAACGGTATACCTGCCTGGTCTCCGGTGCCGAAAGCGCGGCCCGCACGCTCACTGGTGGATCGACTGTTCGCTCAACAACCGGCCTTCGCGGTGCGCGAGCGCACTGGCTGGAAGCTCCCCCGCACGGCCGCTGAGGAACACAGTCAGCTCACTCGACCCGGCAGCGAAGTCGCCCACCGAGTCGATCCGCCGAAGTGTCTGCCGGGCAACGGCCTCTGCGCTGTCGAACAGGCGCACGTTGTCCGGCAACAGAGAAGTGATTTCGTTCGATACCAACGGATAGTGAGTACAACCGAGAACTACGGCATCGACATCTGTCGGCGTAGCAGCGACCGCAGTGCGGATCGCCGCAGAGATCGCCTCCATCTCGCCCCGGTCGATGGAGTCCGCGAGACCGTGACACGCGACCGAAGTGACGGACCGGCCCGTCGCGAACTCCTCTATCAAGCGCGCTTGATACGCACTGGCCGTCGTTGCGGCCGTTGCCCAGATCGCGATCCGATCGCTTGCTGCCGCAGCAGGTTTGATCGCTGGGACGGTGCCGATCACCGGAATCGCGTCACCGAGGTGGCGTCGTACATGCGCCAAGGCAGTCACACTCGCGGTGTTGCATGGCAACACGATCACCTCGGCACCCGATGACACGGCGCGATCGGCAGCATTCACCACGCGATCGATCACCCATGCATCAGGCTTCGGGCCCCATGGGGCCTCGTCGGGATCCATCAGCAGAATCAGATCGAGCTCGGGACGCAGCTCCCTCAAGCGTGCAGCCGTCGGCAGCAAACCGAGCCCCGAGTCGATCAGTCCGACTATCACTGCGTGTGTCAGCCGAGTGCCTGCTCGAGATCGCCGATGAGATCAGCAGCGTCTTCGATACCTACCGACAAGCGAACGAGATTATCGGGAACCTCGAGCAACGACCCTGCCGTCGATGCATGAGTCATGGCTCCGGGGTGTTCGATGAGTGATTCCACACCACCGAGGGACTCCGCGAGGGTGAAGATCTCGGTGCGAGCGCAGAAGTCGAGCGCTGCCTGCTGACCGCCGCCGAGCAGCACCGAAATCATGCCGCCGAAGCGTCGCATCTGCTTTGCCGCGACATGATGCGAAGGGTGTTCCGGCAATCCGGGATAGATGACCTGTGAGATCGCCGGGTGACTGTTCAGCATCTCGACGAGCTTCTCGGCATTGTCGCTGTGACGCTCCATTCGCAACGCGAGCGTCTTGATGCCGCGCAGGGTCAGAAATGCGTCGAACGGTCCTGGCACTCCACCGGCCCCGTTCTGCAGAAACGCGAAGGCCGCGTCGAGCTCTTCGTCATCGGTGATCAGTGCCCCGCCGACGACGTCCGAGTGTCCGCCGATGTATTTCGTCGTCGAATGCAACACGACGTCTGCACCGAGCGCAAGTGGCTGCTGCAAGTAGGGCGAAGCGAAAGTATTGTCCACGACCAGCTTCGCGTTCGAGCCGTGAGCAACTTCTGCGAGTGCCTCGATGTCGCCGATGTTGAGCAGCGGGTTGGTCGGTGTCTCCACCCACACCAGCTTGGTATTCGGCCGGATCGCCTGACGAACGGCATCGACATCGGACACTGCAGCGACGGAGTACTCGATACCCCACTGGGTGAAGACCTTGTCGATCAGGCGGAAGGTGCCGCCGTAAGCATCGTTCGGGATGACGAGGTGGTCGCCGGGTCGCAGGGTCGCACGAAGGAGGCAGTCCGTGGCCGCCATGCCCGACGAGAACGCTCGGCCGTAGGTGCCGGATTCGATCGCGGCAAGGTTGGCTTCGAGCGGCCGACGCGTCGGGTTTCCAGTACGGGCGTACTCGAACCCACTACGCATGCCGCCGACGCCGTCCTGAGCGAACGTCGAGCTTGCATAGATAGGCACGTTGACCGCACCGGTCAACGGGTCGGGCTCGTACCCCGCGTGCACCGCCTTGGTGGAAAACCCCTGCTTATCACCCTGGGTCGTTCCGCTAGCTCCGCTCCCGGACGTGCTGTCTGCCTTGCTGCGCTGCTCACTCATGGCTTCAAGACTAATAGGTGCAGGAAATGGGTAGCCTGCGGGAGACTCAGCCGCACGAGATTTTCGGCGGCAACACTCATTCAAGCCAGCGGAGAACACCGCCGGAAGAAACGAGGCACACCGTGGCCGACTCGACACCCCGCAGCTCGCAGAGCGTCGAAGAATTGTTCGCTCTCGACTCGCTCCTGGACTCCGAAGAACGTCAGATTCGCGAGACGGTCCGCAAGTTGGGCAACGAGCGCATCCGCCCGCACTTGGCGGAATGGTACGAGGCGGGCACTGTCCCCGCTCGTGAGCTTGCGAAGGAACTGGGCTCACTCGGCCTGCTCGGGATGCACCTGGAGGGCTACGGCTGCGCTGGTACCTCAGCGACTGCATATGGATTGGCCTGTATGGAACTCGAAGCGATGGACTCCGGGATTCGCAGCCTCGTCTCTGTGCAAGGTTCGCTGGCGATGTTCGCGATCTGGAAGTTCGGCTCCGAAGAGCAGAAGCAGCAGTGGCTCCCGTCGATGGCCGAGGGGTCGAGCATCGGATGCTTCGGGTTGACCGAGGCGGACTTCGGCTCGAACCCCAGCGGCATGAGGACCCGAGCGAAAAAGGACGGTAGCGACTGGATCCTCAACGGCAGCAAGATGTGGATCACCAACGGCCCGATCGCCGATGTAGCAGTCGTCTGGGCACAGACCGATGACAAAATTCGCGGCTTCGTCGTACCGACGGACACTCCGGGCTTCACGGCGAACACCGTGAAGAACAAATTGTCGCTTCGCGCGTCCATCACCGGTGAACTCGTGCTCGAGGACGTCAGGCTTCCCCACGACGCGATGCTCCCCGAGGCACGCGGGCTCAGCGGCCCGCTCGGATGCCTCAACGAGGCACGCTTCGGCATCATTTTCGGCGCCATGGGAGCGGCCCGCGATTGCATGGAGTCGGCGATCGAGTATGCCCAAACCCGAGAGGTGTTCGACAAGCCCCTCGCCGCCTATCAGCTGACTCAGGCAAAGCTTGCGAACATGGCCCTGGAGCTCGGCAAGGGTCAACTCCTCGCACTCCACCTCGGGCGCCTGAAGGACAAGGGCGAACTGCGCGGCGAGCAGGTATCGGTCGGCAAACTCAACAACGTGCGGGAGGCGATCAAGATCGCTCGCGAATGTCGAACGATCTTGGGTGCCAATGGAATCACGCTGGAGTACCCAGTGCTACGGCACGCCAACAACCTCGAGTCCGTCCTCACCTACGAGGGCACGTCCGAGGTACACCAGTTGGTGGTGGGCCAGGCGCTGACCGGGTCGAGCGCAGTGCGATAGGCGCTCGGCGCACGTGAGTGGAATTGACGCCCGAGGCGAAAATTCCACTCACGTGGGGCTATGCGCCCTTGCTGAGGAATCCGAGGAGATCGTGGCGGGTGATGACGCCAACCGGCTTGCCTTCTTCGACGACCATGAGGGCATCGGTCTCCCCCAGCGCCTTCGTCGCGTCGGACACGTGCTCGCCTGCGCCGATGAGCGGGAACGGGTCGCTCATATGCTTGGCCACCGGATCGGCGAGTGCTGCGCGTCCTTCGAAGACTGCACTGAGCAGATCGCGTTCGGTGACACTGCCTGCAACCTCTCCTGCCATGACGGGCGGCTCGGCACCGACGACGGGCATCTGCGAGACACCGTATTCACGGAGAATTTCGATGGCGTCGCGGACGGTCTCGGACGGATGAGTGTGCACCAGGGCCGGTAGCGCACCGGACTTGCCGCGCAGGACATCGCCGACCGACGGTTCATCGGTCTTGCCGTCGAGACGTGAGCGCAGGAATCCGTAGGAAGACATCCAGTCGTCGTTGAAGATCTTCGCCAGGTAACCGCGGCCACCGTCGGGCAAGAGCACGACGACGAGTGCATCGGGACCTTCACGCTCGGCAACCTTGATCGCAGCTACCACTGCCATGCCGCAGGATCCGCCGACCAGCAGGCCCTCTTCCCGCGCCAACCGCCGTGTCATGTCGAACGAGTCCGCATCGGATACCGCGATGATTTCGTCGGGGATCGACGGGTCGTACGCGGTCGGCCAGAAGTCCTCGCCGACGCCCTCTACGAGGTACGGACGGCCGGTGCCGCCGGAGTAGACCGAACCTTCGGGGTCGACGCCGACGACCTTGACCTTGCCGCCGGACATCTCTTTGAGGTACTTGCCTGTGCCGGAGATGGTGCCGCCGGTACCGACTCCCGCAACGAAGTGGGTGATCTTGCCGTCCGTATCGGCCCAGATCTCGGGCCCGGTGGTCTCGTAGTGACTCTGGGGGCCTGCCGGGTTGGCGTACTGATTCGGCTTCCAGGCTCCATCGATCTCCCGGACGAGACGATCGGAGACGCTGTAGTAACTGTTCGGGTCCTCCGGTGCGACGGCAGTCGGGCAGACCACGACCTCGGCGCCGTACGCGCGGAGGACGTTGCGCTTGTCCTCGCCGACCTTGTCGGGGCAGACGAAGACGCACTTGTAACCCCGCTGCTGAGCTACCAGAGCCAACCCGACGCCGGTATTTCCGGAAGTGGGCTCGACGATCGTCCCACCGGGCTTCAGTTCACCTGCAGCTTCAGCGGCGTCGATCATCTTGACCGCGATGCGGTCCTTGGACGAGCCACCCGGGTTAAGGTATTCGATCTTGGCAGCGACCGTCCCTGCGTTGCCGCCGACAACGGAGGACAGCTTGACCAACGGAGTGTTGCCGATGAGTTCGGTGACGTGCTGAGCAATGCGCATGCCTACATCTTCCCAGACGCCACCACGGGCGGCTTCTCGGTACCGCCGAGGCGTATGTGGTTCGTTGCATACGATGGACGGCATGGCGCAGAAAGAAAGGGACCTCGAGTGCCTGTGAATCGATGGCAGACGGCCGCCAAAGCGGGTGCCGCGACCGTATTGGCCGGCTCCTCCGCAGGTACTGCGTCCTGGGCTGCGTACAAGGCTCTGATGTCCCAGGCGAGTTCCGCGCGCGGCGTCATCGGAAGGAACGTGACCAAGCCTCCCGAAGCCGACGGCATCTATACCGCGGGATCACCGACCCCGCAGCGCTGGCGGCCCGGAGTCTCGGCCGATATTCACCTGATGGTCTTCGGCGACTCCACTGCTGCAGGCGTCGGGTGCGCCGTCGCGGAGGAGGTGCCCGGAGTCCTCGTGGCACGCGGGTTGGCAGAGGAGACCGACAAGCGAATAAGACTGAGCACCAAAGCAATTGCGGGTGCAACATCAAAGGGGCTCGAGGGCCAGGTCGACGCGATGTTCGTCGCCGGTCCTGCCCCCGACGCCGTGGTCATTCTCGTCGGCGCCAACGATGTCACCAAGAAATTCTCGATCAGTGCCTCGGCGACGCGGCTCGGTGACGCAGTAGGTCGTTTGACCGCGCAGGGAACTGTGGTGGTGGTCGGGACATGCCCGGACCTCGGAGTGGTCACCGCCATTCCACAACCGCTGCGCACCGTAGTGCGAAACTGGGGCCTTCGGCTCGCTCGCGCACAATCAGCGGCCACCTTGTCCGCAGGCGGACACCCGGTCGCCTTGGCGGACCTACTCGCACCGGAGTTCCTTGCGGCGCCGGAGACCATGTTCTCCGCCGATCGGTTCCACCCCTCGGCGGCTGGCTACGAACTAGCGGCACGTCAGCTGCTTCCTGTCCTGGCGGCCGCGCTCGGCGAATGGCGCGGTGGACCACTACCCCAGCTGCCCGAAGTATCCGCGGCAGTAGAGTCTCGCAGATTCCGGCCTCGGGCCACCGCGTCGATCGAGAGGTTTCTGCGCCGTCGAGGTGCCGAAATAGAGGCACAGAACGGATAGCGATATGTTCGAAACATCAAACGCCTGCTTGCGCTGTACTCGCAGTCAGCAGCCAACAAAGGAGATTTCATGCCAGAGGCAGTAATCGTCAGTACCGCTCGTTCACCTATCGGCCGCGCGATGAAGGGATCGCTCAAGGACATTCGTTCCGATGACTTGACCGTGCAGATGGTCGCCGCAGCGCTCGCGAAGGTTCCCGAACTCGACCCGACCGACATCGATGACCTGCTTCTCGGCTGTGGCCTTCCCGGCGGAATGCAAGGCAACAACCTCGCGCGGATCGTCGCCGTTCTTCTCGGCTACGACTCACTGCCCGGCACCACCATCACCCGCTACTGTTCGTCGTCGCTGCAGACCACTCGCATGGCCATGCACGCGATCAAGGCCGGCGAAGGAGATGTCTTCATCTCCGCAGGCGTCGAGAGTGTTTCCAGCTTTGTTCACGGCAACTCCGATTCGCTTCCGCAGAGCCACAACCCGCTCTTCGCCGATGCCGAGGCACGCACCAAGAAGGCACAGGAAGAGGGCGCGGACAGCTGGACCGATCCCCGCGAGAACGGCAACCTCCCCGACGCGTACATCGCGATGGGCCAGACCGCCGAGAACGTTGCACTGGTCACCGGAATCAGCCGCGAGGAGCAGGATCACTGGGGCGTGCGGAGCCAGAATCGTGCCGAGGAAGCCATTGCCAGCGGATTTTTCGACCGTGAAATCACCCCGGTAACGCTGCCCGACGGCACCGTCGTTTCGACGGACGATGGCCCTCGCGCAGGGACCACATACGACAAGATCAGTCAGCTCAAGCCGGTCTTCCGTCCGAACGGAACCATCACCGCAGGTAACGCTTGCCCGCTCAACGATGGTGCGGCCGCACTGGTGATCATGAGCGATACGAAGGCGAAGGCGCTCGGCCTGACGCCGCTCGCGCGGATCGTCTCCACCGGCGTCACCGGGACCTCGCCCGAGATCATGGGTCTCGGCCCGATCGAAGCCACCCGCAAGGCGCTCTCGATCGCCGGAATGTCGATCTCCGACATCGACCTCTTCGAGATCAACGAGGCGTTCGCGGTCCAGGTTCTCGGATCCGCGCGTGATCTCGGCATCGATCACGACAAGCTCAACATCTCCGGTGGAGCTATCGCCATCGGACACCCCTTCGGGATGACCGGTGCACGTATCACCACGACGCTGCTGAACAACCTGAAGTCTCAGGACAAGACGTTCGGCGTCGAGACCATGTGTGTCGGCGGCGGCATGGGTATGGCAATGGTTCTGGAACGCCTGAGCTGATCCGGACGTCCCTGCATGCCACTTACATGAGAAAGGCCCCCGCACTCCATTGGAGTGCGGGGCCTTTTTCATGAGTACTAGTCGTTGTTGAAGTAGCTCAGCAGACGCAAGATTTCGACGTAGAGCCAGACCAAGGTGATGGTCAATCCGAGAGCTACGCCCCACGCTGCCTTCTCGGGAGCCTGCGCGCGGATCAATTGATCGGCCTGATCGAAATCGAGCAGGAAGCTGAACGCGGCAATACCGATGCAGACGAGGCTGAAGATGATGGCCACAGTGCCACCGTCGCGCAGACCCAGTCCGCCTGCAGTGAAGAAGCTCGCCACCAGGTTGCCCAGCGCCAGCACGACGACGCCGATGAGAGCGCCGACAATCATTCGCGTCAATCGCGGGGTGACCCGGATAGCGCCGGTCTTGTAGACCACCAGCATGCCGAAGAAGACGCCGAACGTGCCGAGGACCGCCTGGGCGATGAGAGTGCTACCGCCCACACCCCCGAACTCGATGTTCGTGAACATGAAGGACAACGCACCGAGGAAGAAACCCTCGGCTACCGCGTAGGCCAAGACGATGGCCTTGTTGTCCATTTTGCGGCCGAACGTCGCAAACAACACGAGGCCGAGACCGATCAGTCCGCCGCCGATGACGAACGGAGCGGCCAGGTCGGTGTTGTTGTCGACGAGCAGGTACGAGATGATCGCGGTGATAGACAGCACACCGAGTGTGACGCCCGTCTTGGTGACGACATCGTCGATCGTCATCGCCCGCGTGGTTGGACCGGTCCGATACGGCTCAGGCTGCGTACCCGGCTGCCCGAACTGCTGTGTGGCCTGCGAGGCACCAGCCGTCGCAGTGCCGAAAGTGGCGTATCCGCCGCCCTCCTGCTTGGGCAGGTTGCGGAACACCGGGTTGCTGGAGGTGCGCACCGTGTCTCTTTCCCTTCGTCGTATCGAGCAGACCGCGAGGAAATCCCCGGGCACTTATATGAAGAACGTTCCACATCCGGACAAAAGTTCCCAGTCGGACCCGATATGTTCGGACAATTCGGACTTTACCGGCCCGTGTGGTGGGTCGCTCACACAAGCGGAAAATTCAGCCGTGCAGTATGGGGAACATGAACATCGAAGACGGACCAGGAGAGACCCTCGATCAGAGCGAAAGCTTGGACTCGGACGAACTGCGCAACGATGACGGCGACACGGTAGTGGACGCACCGGATCACTGGAGTGAGGCGGACAAGTTCGGCACCACCGCCGAAGAAGCTCTCGAAGGTGAGAGCTTGGAGGAGAAGCTGAGCGAGGAAGAACCGGACATCGCGTTGGAATCCGAGGCGCGTTCGGTTGCCGAAACTCCCGACGCCGAGTTGACCGAGGAACTGGTCGACCATGTGATCGTCGAATCCGACGAGAATCCCGACATCGATTACGCGGACGGTCAGCGACAGGCCGAAATCGTCGAAGGGACCTTGGTCGAGGATCGTGGGCGCAACCGCGGGCAGATCGACGGGACTCCGGAAGACGGCGGCCCCATTACCTGAACGGTCAGGCGACGGTCGACCGAGTGACGGTGAACTTCTTGTTCTTTCCCTTCACTTCGGTCGGCCCGACAGCCTTCGCGAGCGCAGCCCGATAGTTCAAGTGCCAGTTGTACACGGTCCACAACTCACCGCCTGGCCGCAGAACCCGACCAGCTGCGGCGAAGAGCTTCTCTGCGCCACCGGTGTGCACCGCCGCACCCTCGTGGAAGGGCGGGTTGCACACGATCAGGTCTACCGAATCGTCTTCCAACGTAGCCATGGCGTCGTCCCGAAGGACCTCCACTGCAAGGCCGTTCGCCTCGGCCGTCGCACGGGCGGAATCGACGGCCGCCGTCGAGCGATCGGTGGCCAGCACTCGGACTCCTTCGCGCTCATGGGCGAGCATGCACGCGACAATCCCTGTGCCACAACCGAGATCGACGACAACTTGCGCGTCACGCTTCATTTTCCTCTCGTGCTCGAGCAGAAAACGTGTTCCGATGTCGAGCGTGGACCCGGCGAACACAGCACCGTGGGCAACCACCGTCAAGCCGATGTCTTCCAACGTCTGAGTGACCGGGTACGTACGCGACGCCGGACGAATCGGTGCCGCCGCGGACAACACCCGCGACTTCTGCCTGCCCCGCCCCGCGCTGAAGTCCTCGAAATTCTTGCGCAGAATGTTGTTCATCGCCGGAAACATGTGTTTGTCGCGACCACCGGCAAGGACCAGCACGTCCTTCGGTGCGTATGCGGCGATGACTTCGATCACCTCGGTCAGTTCCGCGACACTGCGGGGCAGTTGCATCAGAACGACATCCGCAGTCTGCAGGAGGTCCTCACCCAGCGAGAAGTTGCCGTACACCTCGGACAGCCCCAGCGCTGCGGCATTACGCGCCAAGGCTGCCTCACTGGTCGACGAGTCCTGATGTACTCGAATATCGGTGGCTCCGAACTGCACAGCGGCGCCGAGAGTCAGGGCGCCGTAGCGGTCGCCGACTACCGCGATCTGCATGCCAGCGCCCACCTGCAGTGCAGAAGGTACCGAGTCGAGCAATAGGCGATCTGTGGGGTCTACCGCAAAGAGATTGGGTGCTTCGGTGTCGGGAAATCGACGTAGGCCGGCGAGGACGGATTCCAATTCGTGCATCCGACCAGTGTTTCACCCCTGGAATGCATATCCAAAAACGTTGAACGTCAATAATTTCGACACCTCGCCAGCGCGCCCGAATGGCATTTTCGGCCGATCGGGAGCATGCTCGTTGTATGGAACAACCGAAAAAGATCGAAGCGCTGTTCAGCCACGTGGAAGATGCGTCCGATGATGCACCTGCAGAAAACAAGAAGCCTGCCGTCTACACCACGCTGTTCAGCGGCGAAACACCATCAGGACAAATAGCGTAGATAGTCCAGGGACTTGTCGGCGTGGACATGTGAGCGTTCGCTCCTGACCACCAGCCTGACCACTTGATTCGTGTCGATCACAAATGTTGTCCGCTTGACCGACAGCAACTGACGGAGCATTCCCAGTCGCGCCGAATGTGACCTACTCCGACCGATGTCCTTCCTTCGTCTCAGCCTTGCGAGTGGCCCTCCACGACGTACTCCGAACTGCTCGGCCACCGTGCCGTCGGTATCTGCGAGCATCGGATAGTCGAACGAGCGTTGCAGCGCAAAGTGCGACTGCTTACCGGTGGTGTCGGTGCTGATTCCGACTCGCTGAGCGCCGAACGACTCGAATGCACTCCCGAGGTCTCTGAAATGACACGCTTCTGCGGTGCATACGGGGCTGGTCGCGGCCGGATAGAAGAAGAGCACCACCGGGCCGTCGACCAGCAGTTTACTCAAGCTCCGGACGTTCCCCAGATGGTCAGGGAGTTCAAAATCCGGCGCGATGTCGCCAGTACGCATGACAACGAGGCTACGTGACCTCCCGGCGCGCCCTTCGAGAAGCAGTACAAAATTCAATTCGAGCGCGTCGAAACTGCCCCTCAGGCTCCGACGAGCAACGTCGATCGGAGCCTGAGCAGGTCGTCTCCGTCGATTCCGATCGCGTCGAGATATCCATCGAACGATCCGTGTACTTGCTCGACGGCCTCGAGTCCATGCCGGTAGTACCGCTCTGTCACCCCGAGCAGAGCATCGGACAGTTCGATCGGCGCACTGCCTTCGTGAGCTGCCACACTCGCCAGCATGTGAGCACGTAGGGAATCGACGGCGGCATTGCTGCGTAGGTAGTCGGCAACGATGTGCGTGTCTTCGACTCCAGCAGCGCGAAGCACCGTCGCAATCGTCCAACCAGCCCGATCCTTGCCTGCCGCACAATGCACCAACACCGGTCCTTCGCCGGTCCCCAGCGCCGTGACGACGCTCCGTATGGCGGTACGAGCGCCCTCGAGCGACGCATAGGAGGTATAGGCGCGCATCATGTAGTCGAGTTGGGCGTCCTCGCTCGCAGTGATTCTCGACTCATGTGGGGCTTTTTCGCCCTTGTGGTTGTCGTAGGGAACGTTGTACACACGAACGCTGCCTGGAACGCGGTCGGTTCCGCTTCTCTCGATCTCCGTCTCACCCCGCAGGTCGAAGACCTGCCTTACCCCGAGCCGGGTCAGCTCTTCGTGTCCTCGAGCATCGAGCCGAGTCAGTTCCGACGACCGGTAGAGCAAGCCGCGACGCACTTCGAGGCCGTCTGCTGTCCGTGCCCCGCCGACGTCCCGAAAGTTCCATGCGCCCGACAGCTGAAACTGGTCGTTGGTACTCGCTTCTCGCATTCCATGACAATAACCAATGCCTCGCGCCATCCGCATTTTCACCGTGCGGGCAATCAACTGGGCCGTCGCGGTAGCGTCAGCAAGTATGACATCGAACCTCGAGGTCCGGACCTACGACGTAATCATCATCGGAGGCGGGATCGGAGGCGTATCGATCGGCTATGAACTTGCGTCCGACCGTACGGTGTGCCTGCTCGAGCAGGAGTCGACGCTCGCATTCCATACCACTGGACGCTCTGCCGCATTGTTCCTCGAAACCTACGGCAACAAGCCGATTCGCGCATTGACGAGCGCGAGTAGAGGTTTCCTCCGCGAGCCGCCCGCGCACTTCGAAGGTGAATTGCTTTCTCCCCGTACACTACTGCAATTCGCTGCGCGCGGACGCGGCGCAATCCTCGAGTCCATGTTCGAGCAAGTCCGATCGCTGACGCCGGACGCACAACTCGTCTCTTCCCGTGAGGCCCATGAACTGTTCCCACCGCTGCGGGCCGACCGCATCGATCTCGCGCTTCACGAGCCCGGTTCGATGGAAATCGACGTGCATGCCCTGCACCAGGGTTTCCTCCGCGGCCTTCGCAAGCGAGGTGGCCATGTCGAGACCGACAGTGGTGTCGTGAACCTGCAACGTCACGACGGGATCTGGCACGTGACTTCTCGCGACGGGACGGTACGTCGGGCCGGGATCGTCGTGAATGCTGCTGGAGCCTGGGCAGATTCGGTCGCCACCCTGGCCGGAGCGCAGAGATCCGGACTACGGCCACTACGTCGAACGATCTTCATGATCAGTGCCCCGAGAGAGATGGATACGAACGCACTCCCCACGCTCAGCGACATCGACGAGTCTTTCTACATCAAGCCCGAAGGTGATCGACTACTCTGCTCGCCCGCCGATGAGACACCAGTGGAACCCAGCGATGCGCGGGCGGACGATCTCGAAATCGCTCGTGCCCTCGACGCCATACACGAGACCACGACTCTGACCGCCCGCCACGTGCGATCGTCCTGGGCTGGTCTGCGGAGCTTCGTCGCGGATCGAACGCCGGTAGTCGGATTCGACCCGCGGGTCGACGGCTTCTTCTGGTGTGCGGGACAAGGCGGTTACGGCATTCAGACATGTTCGGCCCTCTCTCGTGTCGGAGCTGCACTGATCAGAGGAACGGAACTGCCGTCCGACGTCGTCGATCGCGGCCTGGCCGCAGCAGATCTCGCCCCTGGTCGCGACTTCGCTGCCCCATCCGATGTCTGAGCGCTCCTTTCAGCGCCTACGCCGTGGACTACGCATATCGTGGACCGTATGACCGATCTGGACAGAACGGATGCCCGTTTGTTGCTCGCGTTGTGCGATCGACCACGCGCCACAGGCGTCGAACTCGCGGGAGATCTAGGAATCTCACGAAACACTGTGCAAGCTCGGTTGACTCGCTGGGAAGAGAAGGACGCTCTCACTTCCATCGATCATCGGGTGCGTCCGAGAAGCCTCGGGTACGCATTGCAGGCTTTCGTGACCACCCGTGTCGATCAGCACAAACTCGCCGAGGTCACCGATCATCTCCGCACCATCGAGGAGGTACTCGAGGTATTCGGACTGTCGGGCGCGTCGGACATGCACATTCGAATAGCCGCGGTCGATGCCGATGATCTGTACCGAGTCGCCGGACTGATACTGAAGATCCCGGGAGTGGAACGCACCAACATGTCCATCGCAATGAGCGAACTGATTCCGTACCGCACCCGGCCTCTACTGAATCGCGCTGCCACAACACCGCGTAGCTGAGCGCTTCTCCCCTATTTCTCAATCCCCCAACCGAAGTGGCGCAATGTCACCGAACACATCTCCAGGGCCCGGATTTGTTTTCGCTGTTTCACCGCCGAGATGATGCACCACTCCCCACACCGCATTGAGTGCCGTCTGGATCGCACCTTCGGCCCACCCTGCGGTCCACGAAATGTCGTCTCCGGCCAAAAAGATCCCACGATGACGCTCATCGAAATCGTCTTGCACGAAATGCGAGAACAATCGCTCCTGATAGCGATAGTGACCGGGCAGATTGGCTTTGAAGGCTCCCATGAAGTCCCGCTCGGTCTCCCACGACAAGGTGACGGGATCACCGACGATGTGACTTCGGAAGTCGATACCCGGATAGATACCCTCCAACGAACGAAGCATGATGTTCATCCGCTCGACCGGGCCCAGCGCCAACAACTTAAGGGAATCATCCGACCATGTGTACGACAAACAGATCAAGCCTGGTTTGCCCTCCCCCTGATCGAGCAGATACGTTCCACGACTCATCCGATCGGTCAGCGTCATACTGACGATGTCGCGACCGGTGAGCGGGTCCTTGTCCTTCCAGAACGGGCGGTCCACGAGCACGAACACCTTCGTCGAACCCATGTAATGCGTCCGTTCCACGGCCGTCCAATGGTCGATGGGAAGCAGATCGTCATCACATTCGATGTTACTGAGCAACATCCACGACTGAGCGGTCACCACTGCCGCCCGGAAGGTCCGGACTCCCCCTTCGCTGTCATGCACCACTATCGCACCGGCGACGCGTCGTAACTCGGTCACCCGCGGACTCGGTTTCCCTCCGTTCAGCGACGCGACCGTGGTGCCCACCGGCCAGTGCGCTGAGTGTGCTGCGGGCGCCGCGGGCGCCGCGCTTGTCCAGAGTCGTTGGGGTAATTGTTGAGCGCCACCGACGATGCTGCGATGGTGGTCGTCCGCTGCGGTCACCACGACCCGAAGGATTTCCAGGATGGAGTTGGGGTAGTCGGTGTCCCACCCGCCGGTGCCGAAACCGACCTGCCCGAACAGTTCTCGATGACGGAATGATCCGAAGTGCTCGGACTCGGCCAGAAAACCGTAGAATGTCTGATCGTCCAACCGCACTACGATCTCGTTCCACAGCCGCTTGATCTCGTGGGTGTCCCGCGCTCGAATCGCCCGCTGGAGGGGAACCAGTTCGGCATACTGTTCCAGAGTCCGCTGCCAGGCTCGGGGAACCTCGCCGAACACCGAGGGCAGATCGTCGAGACTGCGCGCGTAGTAGCTGACACCCTTGAGGTCGATCACGGTGCTCGGGGTGACCTCGGCAAGCGGATTGGGGAACGGCTCGGTGTGCAGACCCATTGCATCCAGATAGTGGAACAGCGCAGTCGACGAAGGAGGAAATCGCATTGCGCCCATCTCGGCCACTACTCCGCGGTGGCCGTCGAACTTCACCGACCGCATGCGACCGCCGATCTGATCCGACTCGTAGACAATCGGTTTCAGTCCGATTCTCATCAGTTCGTACGCGGCGACCATGCCCGCGAGACCGCCACCGATCACTGCTACCTCAGTTCCGTATGCCGATTCAGGCACCGAGCCGAGTCCGTTCGGGTGGGCCAGATAATCGTCGTACGCAAACGGAAAGTCCGGACCGAACATGGTCAGCGGTAACTCGTGGTCGTCTTCGACGGTGCTGTCCGGGCTGACGGGGGTGCTCATCCGCCACTCTTCCCATCCTGGGTGTAGAGATCGTGCCTCCGGTCGCCCAGGTGGGTATTGATCTCCCTCGACTTCCCACGTACACCGGGATCGATATCGACCGTGACAAGCGCCTCCCCACGGCCGGCACGGCCGAGTTCGGTTCCGTCGGGCGCTATGGCACAGGTGAGACCGCAGTACTGCAGATCGCCCTCGATTCCGCACCGATTCACGTAGGTGACGAACAGTTGACTTTCATAGGCCCGAGTCGGCACGACATGTGTGGCGACCATGTCGAACGGGTGCATCAGCCCAGTAGGGACGATCAACCATTCGGTTCCTGCATCGGCGTGCGCACGAACGACTTCGGGGAATTCCACGTCGTAGCAGGTAAGAAGTCCGCAAATCAACCCGCCGAAGTGAAACTGCACGACCAGTTCGTCGCCTGGAACGAAGTGCCCACGATCGAGCTCACCGAACAGATGCGTCTTGCGATATCGAGCCATGGTTGACCCGTCGCTACCCACTACCTGGACCGAATCGTAGATTCCTTCCTCGCTCCGCTCCGGATACCCGTACACCACAACGAGACCGGAGCTTCGGGCGATCTCGGCGACGGCATCGAAGATCGGCCCGTCCGCCGCTTCGGCACGTGCTTCTACGAGACGTCCGACGTCGTAGCCAGTCGTAGACATCTCTGGAGTGACGAGCATCGACGCTCCTGCGTCCGCTGCGGCAGTGGCCGCGCGCGATACCGCAGCGAGGTTGGCCTCGACGTCGCCTGCCAGTTCGGGGCCTTGAAACAGCGACACTCGTACCGCGGTAGTCATCGGCTGGTCCTTTCCGCAGGTTTCGCGTCCGGCAGGCAGGCGCGCTTGTTCGATAATCGTGCGCCAACGAGGCTGGGCCGGGCAACATAGCGCTATCGACAATTATCCGACCAACGACGCTGGACATACCTGAAGAACTACCAGAAAGCGCTTCCTATGAGCAGCGAAACGCCACCGATCGGACCGGTCGACGCGAGAAAGGTCCCGCGGTTCGCAGAGCCGACGACGTTCGCGCGACTACCCCGGCTCGACGAAGTCTCTCGAGCCGACGTCACGATCCTCGGGGTTCCGTTCGATTCGGGGGTCAGCTATCGACCGGGGGCGCGCTTCGGCCCCGGTCACATTCGCGCTGCGTCGAAGTTGCTTCGGCCGTACAACCCAGCCTTGAAAGTCTCACCGTTCGCCGAACAACAGGTCGCCGATTTCGGGGATATCGGCGTCAACCCGTTCGATATCACCGAGGCGCTGAATTCGGTGGAGTCGGCGGTGACCGATCTCCGCGCCGACGGTTCTTCGGTGCTGACCCTCGGTGGCGATCACACGATCGCCCTCCCGATCCTGCGTTCGCTCGCCCGCGATCACGGACCGGTCGCCGTGCTCCATTTCGATGCTCACCTCGATACGTGGGACACCTACTTCGGCGCCCCGTACACCCACGGCACCCCGTTTCGCCGCGCGAGCGAGGAGGGGCTCATCGACCTCGAACGCTCCCAGCACATCGGCATCCGCGGACCGCTCTACACCGAGCAAGACCTCGAAGACGACGGTGTTCTCGGATTCCAGGTGATCCGGTCGGATGACTACGAGGTCGACGGGGTCGCGAGCATCGTCGAGCGGATGCGGCAGCGACTCGACGGCGGTCCGGTGTACGTCTCGGTGGACATAGATGTTCTCGATCCGGCTCATGCACCGGGAACTGGTACCCCGGAGGCTGGGGGCATGACCTCGCGGGAGCTACTGAACACGTTGCGTGGACTCGTCGGACTGAACGTGGTGGGTGCAGACATCGTGGAGGTCGCCCCTGCCTACGATCACGCCGAGATCACCGGTATCGCAGCAGCACACGTCGCCTACGAATTGTTGTCCGTTCTGGCACTGAATCGATAGTGCCGCCCCAGGCGCATACGATGAGACCGATGCCCACCCGATCGGACGCACCTGAACCGGACGGCAAGTACCAGCAGGTTGCCGACCTCGCAGCAGCCGACGCGGGTGGCTTGTCCACCGAACTTCTCGGAGATTTCCTCGAGGTACTCACCGACGCCGTCGCTGTTGGACGTCCATTGACACGTCGACAGCTGCGAGCATTGCGGGTTCATGGTGATACTGCCGCCAAGGAAGGCGTCGCGCTACGGGCGTTGCTCGACCTGTACTTGTCCTCGGCCTGGCGCCTGTGGCGCGAGCTCCCCGCAGTGGTGGACGCCGCCAAGAACCCCAGCGCTGTGGTGACCGCCGGTGAAGTGATGTTGCATGCCGTCGACGACGCTGTGGCAGAGCTCGCGGAGGCGTATCAGCTCGCCCGTAGAGCGTTGGTGCGTGCCGAGGTGTCCGCTCGACGCGAGTTCGTCGACGATCTGCTCTCGGGCAGCGCCGACATCGCAGGAGTGCTGGGTCGCGCAGAGTCGTTCGGACTGGACTTGACCGGACCACACGCTGTCGTGGTCGTAGAGGCGATGTCCCCGTTCACCGACGACGCTTCCATGATCACCGACGTCGAGCGCGCGATCGCCGGGAGCAAAGGTGACACCGAGACGCTGGTTGCCAGCAAGGAGGGCCGTCTCGTCGTCGTGTTCGCGGCGCCCGACCATCATGCGGTGAAACTGGTGACCGAACGTGTCCGAAGCACTGTCGGTCAAGTTCACGGCACCGATGGGTGGACTCAACGTTTGGGAGTGGGACGGCCTGGTCAGAGCGCTGCCGGGGTAGCATCCTCGTACCGCGAGGCACTGGACGCACTCGACCTGGCCGGCAAGCTCGGACTCGACACACCGGTGTTGGATGCGCGCGACCTGCTGGTATATCGAGTGCTGCTCGATGACCGACCCGCGATCACCGATCTCGTCGAGACACTATTGACGCCGCTTCTGGCGGCCCGCGGTGGCGCCGTACCACTTCTGCGCACGTTGTTCGCCTACTTCGAATCCGGGGGTAACTCCGCGATGACGGCGAGGTCGATGCACCTCTCGGTTCGCGCGGTCACTTACCGACTGGCGCGTATTGCCGAGCTGACCGGCCACGATGTGAACCACCCGAGCGAGAGATTCGCACTGCAGACAGCAGTATTCGGAGCGAAGTTACTGGACTGGCCGAGCAGCACCGCCTCGCAGTCTTAATTGCCGGATTACGGCAACGAAAACTGGACAAACATGTCCGTGATCGCACGGTGCGTGCCGCTTTCATGACAGGCACACTTGAGTAGTCGCGGTAAACACAGTTGCGGCAGAGAACATCGAAGCGACAAGGAGCCCGTTCCATGGCGTCCCTGACCCAGAAGCTATCTCTATTCACCAGTAAGGACTACCGCCGATGAACGTTCCTCTCTGGGCATGGGCGGCGTTTGCCGCGGTAGTGCTCACCCTGCTCGCCATCGACTTGCTTGCGCATCGCGGTGCACACGTCATCGGCTTCAAAGAAGCCGCATGGTGGAGTGCATTGTGGGTCGGCGTCGCACTCGTCTTCGGCGGAGTCGTCTTCGCAACTCTCGGTACGACGGCAGGCGTGGAATACACGACGGCCTGGCTGCTCGAAAAGAGCTTGTCCGTGGACAACCTCTTCGTATTCGCGTTGATCTTCGGCTACTTCAAGGTTCCGAAGGAATATCAGCACCGCGTTCTGTTCTTCGGCGTCATCGGCGCATTGGTCTTCCGCGGCATCTTCCTCGCCGCAGGTGTAGCAATCGTCAGCAAGTTCACGGTCGTATTGTTCGTCTTCGCAGCAATCCTGCTCTACAGCGCGTGGAAGCTGATGAAGGACGAGGACGATTCGTACGATCCCAGCACTTCACTTGCGGTTCGTCTGTTGCGCAGGGTTATCCCGGTTCGCGACGAGTATTCCGGCACGAAGTTCTTCGTCAAGGAGGCAGGCAAGCGCATTGCCACTCCGTTGTTGGCCGTCGTGGTTGCCATCGAAGCTGCCGATCTCGTTTTCGCTGTCGACAGCGTCCCTGCAGTTCTTGCCGTCAGCGACGATCCGTTCATCATCTACTCGTCGAATGCGTTCGCGATTCTCGGACTGCGCGCGTTGTACTTCCTGCTCTCCGGCCTGTTGGACAAGTTCCACTACCTGTCCAAGGGCTTGGCGATCATCCTCGGTTTCATCGGGGTCAAGTTGATCTTGCAGGCCAGCCACAAGGTCATCAGCACCTCGATCCCCGAGATTCCATCGTTGGTCAGCCTCGCAGTCATCATCGCGGTACTGGCAGGCTCGATCATCCTCAGCTTCGTGCGCCCAGCAAAGGAGGAGCCTTCCGAGCTGGCTTCCGGCGAGAAGTAACACGGGCAAGGCAAAGGGGGGTAGCCGACCGGTCCGGTCGGCTACCCCCCATTTTTCGGATCCACCTTCTCGGAACTGTGTTTCACTCCGGTTCGTCCTGGGTAGTTGTTCGTCATGACCACATCGAACTCATACACAGTTCCCGGCATGAGCACCGACGAGGGAGCGCGCGTCGCGGCATTGCTTCAGGATCGACTGAACGCATACAACGATCTTCACCTGACCCTCAAGCACATTCACTGGAATGTCGTGGGCCCCAACTTCATCTCCGTCCACGAGATGCTCGACCCTCAGGTGGAAACCGTACGCGGATTTGCCGATGACGTCGCCGAGCGCATTGCGACACTGGGGTCCTCGGCAATGGGTACACCGGGAACCATCGTCGAGCAGCGGTCATGGGACGACTACTCGATCGGGCGCGCCACGGCTATCGAGCACCTCGGCGCACTCGATCTCGTGTACACCGGTGTCATCACCGACACGCGCAAGGCAATCGAAGAAATCGGCAAGGTAGATCCAGTCACCGAGGACCTGCTGATCGGCCAGAGCGGTCAGCTCGAACTCTTCCACTGGTTCGTTCGGGCACACTTGGAGAACTCCGGTGGACAGCTTTCCACAAGCGGCGCATCGAGCGAAAAGCAAGCTGCTGCGGACGCGAGCTGAGAGAATTCATTTCGAAACATCGATCATGTTTGAGTCGGAATAATCCGGGGTAACATCAGTTGCCCGACTCTCCACTGAGGAGCGTCGTGTCTTTCGTCCAGCCAGTGGCGAACCGCTTGCGCGGGCATCTTTCATGTGTCATAACAATGGCACCCAGAAGGCTATGTCGTTGTGGGCCCGAGCGGTGTCGGCTGGAATTCGACTTTGTGAGAAGTTCGAAAGATCTACCGCCACTGTAGATTCAAGAGACATCAGGGTAAGTTCTCAGGTGGTTGGCGATCAACGCAATCATCTGATGCCGCACGCAGAATCCAATTCGAAAGAAGGAATAACAGTGATCGTCCTGGGAATCATCCTCGCACTCATCGGCTTTTTCACGTCGATCAAGATCCTCACCACGATCGGCATCATCCTGATCGTCGTCGGTGCCGTCCTCACCATCCTCGGTGCAACCGGGCGCGCTATCGGCGGCCGCAAAACCTGGTATTGATCGCCAGGTAGTGCCCTTGCACTCAGACGAGGCCCCGCGCACCAGCGCGGGGCCTCGTTGGTTTCCGCAAAGCTCTTCGAGTCCGCGTCAGCGAATCAACCCTCCACTACGTAGTATCTGCTCGGCCTGTCGCAACACAGGCGCATCGACCATCTGCCCCTCGAAGCGAAATACTCCGCGCTCTTCGGCAGCGGCCGCAACCACCCGGTCAGCCCAATCGATCTCTGCCCGAGTAGGTGCAAAGGCCTCTCGAATTATCGATAACTGCGACGGATGAATAGCAACCTTCCCGTCGAATCCGACGGCCACGGCATCCTCCGACTCGGCCGTCAAGGTAGCGATGTCGCCGATATCGAGCACCACCGAATCGAGGGCGAACACACCACGCGCCTTGGCTGCAAGCAATGTCGTCGACCGAACATGTTGTGCCACATCGCGGTACGTACCGTCAGGGAATCGGCTCGACCTACCGCCCAATGCTGCGATCAGGTCCTCGGCACCCCACATCACCCCGATCGAATTACCTGCGCCGAGGCTGTCGAACACAGCGACGGCGCCTTGCGGTGATTCGACGAGTGCAATCACCTCGTACGGCGCGGCCGCATCGATCTGAGCCGAACTTTCGCACTTGGGCAGCATTATTCTGCGATACGACGTCTGGGCGAGTGCTGCCATATCCAGGTCGAAGTCGGCAGTGCCGTGCGCGTTGACTCGGACGACGGTGAACGCCGGGTCGAGAGGGGTGGACAGCAACGATTGCCTGGCTTTCGGCTTGTCACCGGCAGCGACAGCATCCTCCAGGTCGATGATGACGACGTCGGCCCTCTGCGCAGCCTTTTCGTAGCGTTCCGGTCGATCCGCCGGACAGAACAACCATCCGGGCCCCGGCGGCACCCACGTCACGACGCGTCCTCCGCGGGCCGGAGCCGGACGAGAGTCTTGCGGACCGCCGTCGCCACGACGTCGCCGTGTTGGTTACGTCCGGTGTGGGCGAAGGTGACGATGCCCTCTCCGGGGCGAGATTTCGATTCGCGCTTGTCGACGATGAGCGTCTCCGCATACAGCGTGTCCCCGTGAAACATCGGCTTCGGGAACGTCACCTCGGAGAAACCGAGGTTGGCCACGATCGTGCCCTGCGTCAACTGCGCTACCGAGAGGCCGACGACTGTCGACAGGGTGAACATCGAGTTGACCAGTCGTGCGCCGAACGCTGTGCCCTCACTGAAGGCCGCGTCGAGATGCAACGCCTGGGTATTCATCGTCTGCGCCGTGAAGAAGGTGTTGTCGGCCTCGGTGACCGTTCGGCCGGGCCGGTGTTCGTAGACGGTGCCGAGCTCCATCTCCTCGAACCACAGTCCACGCTGACGCACACGCTTGTCCGTAGTCATAGTCCGAGCCCTCGTGCGATGAGCATCAACTGCACTTCGGTGGTCCCTTCGCCGATCTCGAGAATCTTGCTGTCCCGATAGTGCCGAGCAACGGTGTACTCGTTCATGAACCCGTATCCGCCGTGAATCTGCGTGGCGTCGCGCGCATTGTCCATTGCTGCTTCGGAGGCAACCAATTTCGCGATCGAAGCCTGCTTCTTGAATGGCTTTCCCGACAACATCAGCGCGGCCGCATCGTAATACGCTGTGCGGGCTGTATGTGCTCGCACTTCCATCCGCGCAATCTTGAATGCAATGGCCTGATTTCGTCCGATCGGTCCACCGAACGCTTCTCGTTGCTTGGAGTACTTCACGCTTTCGTCCACACACCCTTGCGCAACGCCTACCGACAGTGCGGCGATGGCGATGCGTCCCTCGTCGAGAATGTGCAGAAAGTTGGCGTATCCGCGGCCCTGTTGGCCCAAGAGATTCTCGTACGGAACCCGGACGTCGGTGAAAGACAACGGATGTGTGTCGGATGCATTCCAGCCCACTTTGTCGTACGCCTTCTCCGCTACGAAGCCCGGAGTCGACGTCGGAACCAGGATCGATGAAATCTGCTTCCTTCCGGTCACCTCGTCGACACCGGTCACTGCGGTGACGGTGACCAGTTCGGTGATGTCGGTACCCGAGTTGGTGATGAACTGTTTGCTGCCGTTGATGATCCATTCGCCGCCGACGAGTTTCGCGGTGGTCCGTGTCCCCCCTGCGTCGCTGCCTGCCCCGGGTTCGGTCAACCCGAAGGCCGCGAGCGAGCTTCCACTCGTCAATTTGGGCAACCATTCCTGCTTCTGCTCGTCGTTACCGAAGCGGTAGACCGGCATCGCGCCGAGGGAGACTCCAGCCTCGAGCGTGATGGCGACACTTTGATCCACCTTCCCCAGCTCTTCGAGGGCAAGACAGAGCGCAAAGTAGTCGCCGCCCATTCCGCCGTATTCCTCCGGGAACGGCAGGCCGAACAAGCCCATCTCGGCCATGCCGGCAACGACCTCGTACGGGAACGAGTGCTCGGCATCGTGTTTGGCCGATACCGGCGCCACCACCGACGTGGCGAAGTCGGCGACACTCGCGATCAGCTGCTGGTACTCGTCGGGAAGGTTTCCGGTAGCAAGGTGATCGGTCATGACTTTCCTTCTTCCACTTCGGTTCTCGGGGTCACACGGGCAAGAGGTTGATCGACACGAACCTGCTCTCCCACTACGACAAGAAGTTCCACCGTTCCACCGATCGGTGTTGTCATTGCATGTTCCATTTTCATTGCCTCGACGACGACGATCGCCGAGCCTGCCTCCACGGTGTCACCGCTCGATACACCTACGGCAATGACGGTTCCCGGCATCGGGCTGGTCATGTCGGCAACTCCGGAGTGGCTGTCTTCACCACGAACACTGGTCTCTTCGACTGATGTGACGGCCCACGTACCGGCCGGTGATGACACCCAGACAGTAGCGTCGTCTTCGGCAAGCCGAAAGCGCGATCGCACGCCGCCGCGCAGCATGGCCACGTCTCCGTCGTCGGCACGAGTGAACGACATCGGTTGCGATTTACCGTCGTCGACCGCTACCCATGCCTCCGACAAGGTGCCGCTCACATGCACATGCACGGTCCGTGTTCCCGATGACAGTCGATAGGTCACAGGCTGGGCTCGGCCACCGATTCGCCAACCGCTCGGGACCGACCACGGTTGGGCAGGGTCCGACGCCGTCCACAGTGACGACCACAGGTGGACGCCGGCGACCACGAGAATGTCGTCCGGAGCAGGCGCTGCCTCGAAATCCGCCAACCTGCGATCGAGCAATCCGGTATCGAGTCTTCCTGCGACGACATCGCTGTCCGCCAACAGGAACCGAAGGAACTCGATATTGGTCACAATGCCCAACGCGGCGGTGTCGGCGAGCGCTCGATCGAGGGTATCGAGCGCAGAAGCTCGATCGGGGCCGTGCGCGATCACCTTGGCCAACATCGGGTCGTAGTCACTGCCGACGACGGACCCGACTCGAAGGCCCGAGTCGACGCGAACAGCTGAAGAGGCTGACGGTTCCCGAAGCGAGAGGACAGTCCCTCCGGTGGGCAGGAATCCTCGACCGGGATCCTCGGCGTAGACACGAGCTTCGATCGCATGACCGGTCAGGGTCACCTCGTCCTGCCGAATCGTGAGCGGTTCACCGCGTGCGATTCGAACCTGCCATTCGACAAGATCGAGCCCGGTGACCATTTCCGTCACCGGATGCTCGACTTGAAGTCTGGTATTCATTTCCATGAAGAAGAACTCGTCGGGACGATCCGCCGACACGATGAATTCCACGGTGCCCGCGCCCGTGTAGTCGACACTGCGGGCGGTGTCGCACGCCGCCTTCCCTATGCGTTCGCGTGTTGCCTCGTCCAGAAGCGGCGACGGCGCTTCCTCCACGACCTTCTGGTGCCTGCGCTGCAGGCTGCATTCGCGCTCACCGAGGTGCACGACGTTGCCGTACTGATCGGCGAGTATCTGCACTTCGATGTGCCTGGGCCGCAGGACGAACCGTTCGAGGAAGAGCGTGTCGTCGCCGAACGAGGAGGCCGCCTCGCGTCGTGCACTCGCCAACGCACCGGCAAGCGCTCCTGCCTCCTCGACCAGTCGCATGCCCTTGCCGCCGCCGCCTGCCGACGGCTTGACCAGGATCGGATAGCCGATGTTCTGGGCGGCATCGAGGAGGTCCGCGTCGGAAAGTCCTGGACGAGCGATACCGGGCACTACCGGGACATCGAATTCCGCCACTGCGCTCTTGGCCGCGATCTTGTCGCCCATCACCTCGATTGCGGCAACGGGTGGACCCAGGAATGCCAGTCCGGCAGCCTCGCAGGCCGCAGCGAATTCGGCGTTTTCCGAGAGAAATCCGTAACCCGGATGGACACCCTGCGCACCGGTGCGGTGCGCGGCTTCTACGACCTTGTCTATCGCGAGGTAGCTCTCACGCGCCGAGGCTGGGCCGAGGCGGACCGCCGTGTCTGCCTCACGGACGTGCCGCGCATCGACGTCGGCGTCACTGAACACCGCAACGGATCGAATACCCATGCGCCGCAACGTTCGAATGACGCGAACCGCGATCTCGCCGCGATTGACTACCAGCACTGTGTCGATCTGTCTCGTCATCACAACTCACATCCGGAAAACGCCGTAGGAGACCGGCCCGAGCGGCGCGTGAGCGCTCGCCGACAGAGCAAGTCCGAGAACAGTTCTGGTGTCCGCGGGGTCGATGATTCCGTCGTCCCACAATCGCGCGGTCGAGTAGTAAGGGTTGCCCTGCGATTCGTATTGCTCTCGAATCGGCGCTTTGAACGTCTCCTGCTCTTCGCCGGACCATGGCTTGCCGGCCGCATCGAGTTGTTCACTACGCACCGTGGACAGTACCGAGGCTGCCTGTTCACCGCCCATGACGGAGATACGAGCGTTCGGCCACATCCACAGAAAGCGCGGGGAATAGGCGCGGCCGCACATCGAATAGTTGCCCGCGCCGTATGAACCGCCGATGACGACGGTGAACTTTGGGACCCGGGCGCACGCGACCGCGGTCACCATTTTGGCGCCGTGCTTGGCGATGCCGCCCGCTTCGTAGTCTCTGCCGACCATGAAACCAGCGATGTTCTGCAGGAACACGAGTGGAATGCTGCGTTTGTCGCACAATTCGATGAAGTGCGCGCCCTTCATCGCCGATTCCGCGAACAGCACGCCGTTGTTGGCAATGATTCCGACCGGATGTCCATGCAGATGCGCGAACCCGGTGACGAGCGTCTTGCCGTACTCCGACTTGAACTCGTCGAACTCCCCGCCGTCGACGATGCGGATGATGACTTCGCGAACGTCGTACGGGATGCGCGAGTCGATCGGCACCACGTCATAAAGGTCTTGCTGATCGACGGTGGCATCGCGGGCCTGCAGTATCGGCCACGATGCCGCAGGAATCGGCCCGAGAGTGCCAACGATTCGACGCACTCGGCGCAGTGCGTCCCGGTCGTCGTCGGCAAGGTAGTCGGTCACCCCGGATACTTTCGAATGCAGGTCACCGCCCCCGAGCTCCTCGGCTGTGACGACTTCACCTGTTGCTGCTTTGACCAGCGGCGGTCCCCCGAGAAAAATCGTGCCCTGATTCTTGACGATGATGGCTTCGTCGCTCATCGCGGGAACGTAGGCGCCGCCCGCCGTGCACGAGCCCATGACGGCCGCGATCTGTGCAATACCTGCCGCGCTCATCGTTGCCTGGTTGAAGAAGATCCTGCCGAAGTGCTCGCGATCGGGAAACACCTCGTCCTGCCGCGGAAGGAATGCTCCACCTGAATCGACGAGGTAGATGCAGGGCAGTCGATTCTGCGCTGCGATCTCCTGCGCGCGCAGGTGCTTCTTCACTGTGAGCGGATAATAGGTGCCGCCCTTGACGGTCGCATCGTTGGCGACGATGACGCACTCACGGCCGGACACTCTGCCGATTCCCGCGATCATTCCGGCGCCCGGGCACTCGTCGTCGTAGATTCCGGAGGCTGCCAGCGCGGCGATCTCGAGAAAGGGGCTGCCGGGATCGAGCAACTCGTTCACACGATCGCGCGGTAGTAGTTTGCCTCTTGCTACGTGTCGCTCGCGGGACTTCTCGCTGCCTCCGAGTGCAGCGCGGTCCAGCTTCTCGCCCAGTTCTTCGACAAGTCTCTTGTGTTCGAGCCTGTTGGCTTCGATATCGATCGCCATAGTGGTGCCACTCCCTGACCGAACTTTGGGTTAATCATCACTAACCGAAATTAATAGTAAACTCTGATTAACTGAGTTGTCCAGTATCGAACCGGAGGCGGAATCTCACCATGAGCGCAGCGTCGCCGCCTGCCGAGTCGAAACCGACGATCCGCGAGCAGCGCAAGGCCGCACGACGCATCGAGCTTCTCGATGCAGCTGCCGAACTGTTCGCCGAGCGCGGCTACGCAGCCGTACGGCTCGAGGATCTCGGCGCCGCAGTCGGCATCAGTGGACCTGCGGTATATCGCCACTTCCCCAACAAGGAAGCAGTCCTCGTCGAGTTACTGGTGGACATTTCCGACTACCTACTGGCCGGTGGCCGACGGGTCGTGCGGGACGCCACTGACGCGTCCGGCACGATCTCCGAACTGGTCGACTTTCACCTCGACTTCGCACTGAGTAAGCCGGCGTTGATCCGAATTCAAGATCGCGATCTGGCGAATCTGCCGACATCCGCTCGACGCGATGTCCGGCGCAAGCAGCGTGAATACGTCGAGGTCTGGGTCGGTGCACTCCGCGGATCCGACCCGAAACTGCACGAAGGCGATGCCCGTACCAAAGCGCACGCCGTGTTCGGTCTGTTGAATTCAACCCCGCACAGCATCGGCCGGAGCATGTCTCGCCGATCGCGCGAAGTGCTCAGGGAGATGGCAAACGCCGCGCTCGGGGCATAGTAAATTCGGGACGGCCTCTGTCCGAAGAGAAGGCCGAAGCCATGTTCGCCCTCGATACCAAAACCCGTCGCACGACCATCTTGGCATCCCTGGCTCGATTCCTCGGCCCGTCGGCTTTCGATCCCGTCGTGTACTACGAGTCGGATTGGGGCTCGGAAGAGTGGACGCGCGGCGCTGTCCGGATGTGCGAGCGCACGGTCGCCGCCATCATCGCGCAACTCCGAACGTAACGCGGGTCCGTGAACGGCCCGATTGCTCAGTCGCGCCTTTCCAGCTGGATCGCTTGCACCAATGCCGGCAATCCGACTGCTGCAGTGGTACGCCAGCGGTGGTCGGCCATATCCGATATCTCCGTCTCCACGGGGTTGATCTCGACCACAGTCGCGCCACAGCTGCGTGCCATTGCCGGCAGCCCAGCGAACGGGAAGACGGCGCCGGACGTCCCGACGACCAATACGAGATCAGCGCTTTCGACGGCGTTCACCGCTGACGCCCACTCGGACTCCGGCAGCGGTTCGCCGAACCACACTGCTCCCGGACGCATAGGACCCCCGCACTCCGGACACGGCGGCGGCGGAACCCGCTCCGTCTGCTCCTCGGTCGGCTCGTATGCAGGCTCGGAGTGAACCCCGCATTCGGAACAGCGTGGATCGAACAAACTACCGTGTACATGCGATATGACCTTGGAGCCTGCGCGCTCGTGCAAATCGTCGACGTTCTGGGTAGCGATGTCGAGATGCGAACGCTGTTGCCACGTTGTCAGTGCGAGATGACCGGCGTTCGGCTGCGCCCGGCGGACAAGCTCGGTGCGCCACTGGTACCAACCCCACACCAGATCACTGTCGCGTGCCCAACCCTCCGGGCTCGCCAGAGCAGCGGGTTCGAAGTTGGACCACAGTCCAGTTTGCGCGTCGCGGAACGTCGATATCCCGGATTCGGCCGACATTCCAGCGCCCGTCAGGACCGTCACCCGCGACGCACTACGCGCGAGTGTGACTATGGCGCTTGGCAGCTCGACATTGTTCATGGTGGCTAGTGTGCCATGGCATACCGACTGGCATCTGGATGGTCTCGGCAGGGATCACCGTGCCTACTGAGGCCCGTACCCGCGAACGAACCCCAGCGACCGATGAGACCGAGCTCGACCGAAGAAAACCACCGAACCGGACGAAAATAGTATTGTGCGACAACACATTACAGCTTTCCGACCAAGCGGCACGTTACCCGTCCGTTACTTTTGTGATTATTCCGTTATCCAATGGGTTGCAGAGCAGCTACTTCCCTGCTTCATGCTTGTTTCAGCACGATCTGAAACGAGGAGTGGGCATGAACTACGCAACGCTCGACGAGGATTCCCAACGCATGAACCTGATCCCCCAGGTGCATCATCGCCTGGTCCTCGGTTCCGCATTCGGGGCGATCACGGCCGCCGCGATCGCATTGTCGCTGGGCGGACACGCCCTCGCACTGATGATAGGTGCTCTTGCACTTGGCATCGTCGGTCTCCTCGCCGCCACCCTCTGATCTCTCCGGCCCGACACAGCATGACTCTTCACTACTCCCCCATCTGCAGACTCGACGATGACGCCATCGGCGGTGTGAAGATCGATCTGGACGAGCGCATCGGCGGAATGGACGAGTTCGACGATGCGCTGCCCGGCGCATCGAGTGCGGCGGTCGACAGCGCCGGATGGATCACGCCGTTGCTGATCGGCAATGGGATAGCGTCGGACGCTTGCGGGACGTTCGTGGTGAACGAGAGTTCGATGGTCGACAACCCGGCGAAGACCTTGCTCGCGGTCGAGAAGGCCAGAGCACGAAACAGCATAATTGCGGTCGACGACGTCGGCGGGCAGCTCGCGTCCCTCGGAATACTGCCTCTGATCGAACCTGACCTCATTGTTTTGTCACCTGAGATGAGCGCTTCCGATCTCGACCCGCATGTAGCCAGGGCCACCCATGTGCTCGCGGCCCAAGCCGAGCGGACCGGCGCAGTGATCGTCGCCAGTGGTGTCGATTCCGAAGCGCATCGCGTCAGAGCACTCGGACTGGGGGCAACCTTCGGAATCGGTTTGCTGTATCCACCCATGTCCTCACCCAAGTCGCTGTCGGACAGCACTTCTCGCGCCATCCTCGCGTCACACACCTGGAGTACTCCTGACGCCGACTCGTCGTCGCCGTTCGCGATCGCATCTGCCGGTCGTGTTGTGACCCGAAGCCCCAAGAACCTGCTCGTCGCGATGAGCACGCACATCGAATGGCAGGCGTCGATGGCCGGACCGGAGACCTTGATACTCGGAACATTTCAACACGATCGACATTTCCGAGGCAATACGAAGGACCGCTGGCAAGCGATGGCCGAACACAGCGCCTATACCGGCGTATGCGGCGTCGGGATGGCAGACACGTCCGATATCCACATCCACCGAGCATCCCTCGACCCCGCCGACGGTATGACCGAGGAATGGAACGTCGTGGTTCTGGGGGCTCACTTCTGCTGTGCATTGTCCGCACGAGAGATGAACTCCGGGGACTCAGGACCGGACCGGAAGTTCGACTACGTCATCTCACACGATCGCTGCACGGTTGTTCGCTGCGCCAAGGCCATTCTGCAGAGATTCGATGGCTCCGCGGTGGTTCGAGTGCCAGGCTGACCTTCACCAGGACAACCACGGCTCCGATTGGGACACCTGCACACCTGCTGTCGCGGCGGGGATTCGACGCACGCCGAACAACGAGTCCATCAACTCCGATTCACTCCGTCCGGACTCTGCGACCCAACGGCGGCTTCGATGTAGAGCTCGCGACGTCCACACCGTCACTGCGGCATCGTCGATTCCACTACTACTGCTATCGCCGGCGAAGTCGACTTTCACACCGCCAGCAGCGCCTGGCCCCACCTCGGCACACAACCGCCGCAACGAGTCCTCGCCGAACACCACCCGACCGGTCACCTCTACGAGAAATCGACACCGCGCACGTATCCAGGCATCGGGTTCACCGAGATGGACCCTCGAATCACCCAGTCCCAGTTCGTGATAGAGGCTCGAGGCTCTGTCGCCTACGATCCAGACACCACAGTCCTCTGCTGCACCGACCGAAGATGCGATCGTCACCGACAACGACGCCGCGCTGTGTGAGTCCGACGCTACGATAACGACACAGTCCGGAACGCGGTATCGAAGCCCCGACCTTCTGGCCGCAGGGTCGGTGATCAACGGTGCAAGTTTCAAGGCCTCGGTATTCTTGGAGTCCGTCCGTGCCGACACGGATCGCTCGGCCCAGTCGGGGCCGTCGTGCCAGGCAACGGCTGAGCGTTCGTAGGCGAATACGGCGCCCGCCATGAAGGCGCGGTTGGCGAACTCCCAGTCCTCCCCTCCGTACTGCACGAAGGACTCGTCGAAACCTCCGACGGCATCGAACAGTGAACGCCCACAGGTCATCACTGCGCTGATCATGTACTTGTACGCGTCCCATCCTGGGTGCAGGAGATCCGCTGTCCGATCGTAAGCCTCGACCAGCCAGGCTCGTTCGGTCACCGCGGACGAAAAATGTTTCCGCCTCCCGACCACCAGCGCATCGGGAAGAATCGAGGGCAACCGTGTTGCCGCGCATATGTAGTCGGGCGTCGGCACGGTATCTGCGTCCAGAAAACACAGAACAGAACCACACGAGGCGGACACCCCGAGGTTTCGTGCGGCAGCCGCTCGAAATCCTTTGTCTTCCTGTCGGACGGTCATGATGTTCAACTGTTCGCCCCATCGATCGATGGGCGGCGGCTGCGAGGATCCGTCGTCGGCAACGACTACTTCGAGTCGATCCGCCGGGTAGGTCTGCTCGGTCAACGCAGCCAAGACGAGGGACAGCTGACTCGGTTGGTCGTAGTAGGGAATGATCACGCTGACGACGGGATATCGCGACGGGCCGTGCACACGATCCCACTCGTTGTCGGGCACCAACACCCTGCCATCGCCGATCTCTACGATGCCGGTCACGTGGACCAACGTCGGAGAATCGCGTCGTAGGTGTTCGCCACCTCGGCAGGCGACGAGGATGGAACGACAGAATGGTGGGTCCAGGTGTCGGCGGGGTTCTCCGTAGCAGTCGCGAGCGCCGCATCGAGTGCACCGTCGACGTTCTCGTACATAGTGAGCACTCCCGGTGACCGACGGTTCAACTCTTCGATGTATCTGGTCCGCGGTACGAGTGGGCGCCGCCCTGCCGAGATCCAAGTATTGATCGATCCCGATGCCGAGAGGTGTCGATGATGGGCGACTGGAACCGTGACCTCCCACATACGTTGCCGAAGTTCGTCGTCGTCTACAAATCCCGTGACGAGACACTCCCGCCCCGATACTGCTGCCTCGGTATACAATTCATCGACCAGATACTCGTGCCCCGGGGACGGCATTCCCAGAGCTGTGAACCCCACGGAAGTAGGCAGCGTCTGCATTGCCCGCATCGTCTCGATGTGGCCTTTACCTGGATAGAGGAAGCCGAGCACTCCGACAGTCCGTGCAACTGTCGGCGGTACTCGCTTCGGTCTCACCGGGCCGGCAATCATCAACGGTACTACCGCGATCTCGACGAGTGAGTCCGCATCGGGATGCACGAACTCGTGCAGCAACTGCGCTTCGTGTTCGCTCGACACCACCACTCCCACAACGAGGTCGAGAACAGATCGATAGAATGCGACCCGGTCCGACATCGACGGTCCATCCGAGGGCTGCGGAAGGTCGTGCAACGTAACCGAAACGGGCCCTCCGATTGCTGCGATCAATTCTTGCAGAGCGGTCAGCGCGTACCGGGGACTACTGCCGAACAACCTGTCGGTGACATGAATATGGACCAGAACGCACTCGGGTACCTCGGTTGCCTCCGAACCAGAGGAACGAATCAGACAGTGCTCGAGACCTTCGGCCCGGGCTGCGTCGTACACTGCCTCGCCGTACCGGACGACGCCATGCGTTATGGGACCTACGGCCAGATGACACACCATGCCGGTCATGTCGGCAAACCGAGGAGATCGATCAGTGAGTCGTATCGGCTCAGTGCAGCATCTACGAACTCAGGATGGGCTGCGTACCAGGACATCTGCTGGTGGTGAATAGTCTTCTCCTCCACTACTACTCCATCGACAATCCATGGGCGCCGCACCACTGCATCGAGGCCGAGAGCATCGATCACACGTCGCTCCAGCGGCGCTCGGACGACGCCGAGTAGTTCGCGATCGAGCAGAGACGGACCTGCCGGACCTGCCGGACCTGTCGGACCGAGAGCGTCGAGGATACGACGACCGAGCTCGATCAGGACCGCGTTGCCCGGGTGGTTGACGGTGTGCGCGGCAGCGCTCCCGAGCGGGCGAAGAACATCGGAGATCGCGACGTCGCAGTCGCGTCGCTCACGTCGGTCCAGTTCCGCGACGCTCGCCTGCGCGGCATCGACAATGGCTGCCGACGAGACTTCGAGATCCCACTCCTCGAATCTCACTCTGCCGTCGCGGGCCGCCAGCACGGTACGAAGGTCGTGGTACGGCACACCAGGAGGTACCGCCGAGGGATCGCTGGGGTGGCGAACGATGATCTGCCACGGATACAGCCCGGAATAGCGGATGACCGGCCAGATGAGCCGGGTCGTGATGGACGGGGCCATCTCCGTGAGGTCTGCGGTGCCGATGGGCAGCTCGCGGTAGCCGGCCCGGACAGGTTGCGCAATCAAGATCCGAGTCTGCTGCAGCAGACGTTCGACATGCGGAGTATCAGTGGCAGTCAACTCGTGAACGGGCGGCACGCGGACGGTGCGAAATGGACTGTTCGGTGAAGACGCAAGCACGATACGTAGCGCTTCCGCCTGGCAGTTACCCCAGACGAGCAGCACAGGACGGGCATCCGAGGTGTCGGAATCGACACCGTAGAAGCTGCCGTAATGCAGGGTTCGACCGTCCGCGGTCACGCGCTGTAGTATTCTTTTGTCACGTAAATACACTCCCTCTCGAGCAGCCGGGCCGGGTTCGACACTCCCCCGTATATCCACTCTGCCGACAGAGGAACCCTCAATCTTGATCACCATCGCCTCGGTGCCTACCGACCACCGATATATCACCAATCTTGCACCGGACACCGTGGACATGGGTGAGCCGGCCTGTTTCCGACTTCCCGATCCGCGGCCGGTCGACGCCGAGGAGACAGACGTCCGGTGGTGGCCTCCCCGGTGGCTCGAACCTCGATGGCTGACCGAGCACATCGATACGTTCGACGTGTTCCATCTTCACTTCGGGTTCGACGCGGTCGAGCCTGCGCGACTGATTGCAATCGTCGATATTCTGCGTGCGCACGACAAGCCTTTGGTGCTCACTGTGCACGATCTGCACAATCCACACTTCGCGGACAACTCCTTGCACCTGGCACAACTCGACATTCTCGTGACTGCCGCGGACAACGTCATCACTCTCACCGACGCCGCTGCCGCGGAGATCACTGCACGATGGAACACCTCTGCCACTGTGTTGCCACATCCTCATGTCGCTCCGCTCGAACTGATCGGAGCGGCGCGAGCGGAGCACGAGCAGGAGTTCGTCATCGGGATTCACGCGAAGAGCCTCCGCGCAAATCTCGATCCGCTGGCGGTCATGGACGTCGTAGTCTGCACCGCAGCAGAACTCGGAAACACGCGGGTGCAACTCGACATCGATGAAGAGGTATTCGCCCACCGTGACCAGCGGGGAGCAGTGGGTGCAGCGTTGACTGCGTACAACCGATTCCGCAGCGTCGACGTTCGGGTGCATCGCCGCTTCGACGACACCCAGTTGTGGCGCTATCTGAGAGAGATCGATGTATCGGTCTTACCGTATCGATTCGGCACGCACTCGGGCTGGCTCGAAGCATGCTACGACCTCGGAACCGCCGTCGTCGCCCCGGACTGCGGATACTATGACGATCAAAAACCCTGTACTACATATGAGTTCGGGATAGGCCGATTCGAACCAGATACTCTTGCGCAGGCACTGCGGGATGTCCACGCCGCCCGAAGCAGGACTCCTGCCGCGTCCAGAGTCGAACGGGAACGCGAACGCACCATGCTCTCCCGAAGACACTACGAAATCTACGAACGCGCGCTCTCGCGCAGTAGCCGCATCCTGATCGGAGCCCGCTGATGCGACCATTACGCATTGCGCTGCTCGGTTCGTCGAATTTTCCTATCGCCGAACCGTTTGCCGGTGGTATGGAGGCGCACATCTGGCAACTCGCCCACACCCTGACCGAACGCGGCCACTTCGTGACGCTTTTCGCTGCAGAAGGGTCTTCGGTCGAGGTCACCGGCGGGAATCTCAGGGTCGCACAACTGGAACTGAGTGCGATTTCCAAAGCCGACATCACCACACCCGCGCGGGCAGTGAGCGAGCATCACGCGTATCTGTCGGTGATGATGGATCTGGCGGGCGACTTGCGGGACTCCTTCGACATCATCCACAATCACAGCCTGCACTACCTTCCCATTGCCATGTCTCGGGCAGTGCAGACGCCGATGCTCACCACGTTGCACACTCCCCCGTTCGCCTGGCTGGAGTCGGCGATCGCTATCTCGGCGAGTCCTGCGACATCGTTCGCCGCGGTCAGTGAACATGCCGCTCGCCAGTGGGCACCCGTGCTCGGCGAGGTTCACATCGTCCCCAACGGCATCTCGACGCAGCGGTGGCCGGAAGGACCCGGTGGAGATTACGCCGTCTGGTCCGGCCGCATGGTGCCCGAGAAGGCGCCCCATCTTGCTATCGATGCTGCGCGTATCGCCGGAGTTCCACTTCGCCTCGCCGGACCTGTCTCGAATACCGAGTACTTTCGGGACCACATCGAGCCACACCTCGACGACTCGGTGTCCTACGTCGGTCATCTCCGTCAGCGGGAGCTCGCGACACTCGTCGGTGGCGCCGCAGTCGCTCTGGTTACTCCCGTCTGGGAAGAGCCCTACGGCCTGGTCGTCGCCGAAGCCTTGGCGTGCGGAACCCCCGTCGCCGCTTTCGACCGTGGCGGGATTCCCGAGATTCTCACCCCCGCCTGTGGCCGTCTCGCCGCCGCGAATTCGGTGAAGGATCTGGCAATTGCCCTCGTCGACGCCACAGCACTCTCGCGAAGCGAAGCCAGGGCCCGTGCCGAGACTGCATGCTCGGAAACTGTGATGGTGGATCATTATTCGAAGCTTTACGAGCACATGATCAGTGAGACGACGGCTCGGCGCGGTGCGGCATGATCGGGTACTACGCGCATCATCATGGAGCGGGGCATGTGACTCGTGCGGCATCGATCGCCGCTGAGCTCGAAGAACCGGTGACCGTACTCTCTTCGCGCCCGCGCTCCGCCGAACACGCTCACCTCGACTGGTTGACGTTGCCTCTCGACGTGGACACGACAACGATGGGTGATCGGACTTCCGATCTCGACCCGACTGCATCGGGGGTGGTCCATTGGGCACCGATCGGCGTCCAAGGGCTCACCGAACGTATGGCGATGATTGCTGAGTGGGTCGCACGAACACGTCCACGACTCGTGGTCGTCGACGTGTCCGTCGAAATAGCCTTATTCGTTCGATTGCTCGGAATTCCTGTCGTCGTTGTCGCTATGCCTGGTGATCGAACGGACGAGCAACATCAGCTGGCTTATCGGATCGCAACAGCAATCATCGCCCCGTGGTCCAACAACGTGTACGACCCGGCTTCGCTACATGCCTTTTCTACGAAGACCACCTACGTAGGCTCGATCAGCCGATTCGCCGGGCGACCACGCACTCAGAACACGACAACGGAACCGAATGTCTTCGTCCTCGGGGGCGCGGGCGGGACGTCACTGACGAACCAGGATATCGCCGGAGCCGCCGAACTCAACTCCGAATACACCTGGACGGCAGCGGGACTCGATACACAAACCTGGATAGAGGACGTATGGCCACACTTGTGTGCGGCCTCCGTGGTCATCACACATGCCGGACAGAATGCACTCGCCGACGTGGCCTCCGCTCGAGTACCTGCAATCGTCGTGCCCCATGATCGGCCCTACGGCGAACAGGACGCCACCGCTGACGCACTCGCCGCGGCAGGAGTGGCCGTCGTCGCACCGTCGTGGCCTTCCCCCGATCGTTGGCGGGCTCTGTTGGCCGAGGCGGTACGCCTGGGGTCGGAGGGCTGGCTTCGCGTCGAAGCGTCCGGTGCCGCCTACCGCGCAGCTCGATTGCTGTCCAAGACAGCCGCCGTATGAAGACATCGGTGATCACCGTCGTGTCGGGGCGGCACGAGCATCTTCGGGGACAACTGCGTGGGCTCGCGCAGTCGATGCTCGAACCCGATCAACACATCATCGTGGCCATCGACGACGACGAGATCGCTCGTGTCGTCGCGGACACCGAGAGCACGGCGCAGGTGGTCGACGTCGCCGCACCTCGAGGCAGGCTTCCGATCGGGCAGGCTCGAAACGAGGGCGCCCGAGTGGCATCGAACGGCGGAGCCGATCTTCTCGTCTTTCTCGACGTCGACTGCATTCCGTCACCCGAACTGCTTACGCGCTATCACGATTGCGCAACACAGCCCGAACACCGCACATCATTACTCTGCGGACCGGTCACATACTTACCGGCTCGAACCTCGGCGTGGGCGGTCGAGGAGTTGCACGCCCACAAAGACCCTCATCCAGCGCGTCCGAATCCGGCTGCGGGAGTCATCGAGACAGGCCAGAACTACGACCTTTTCTGGTCACTGTCCTTTGCTCTGTCCACCGACACCTGGAACCGTATCGGCGGATTTCACGTCGAGTACCTCGGATACGGCGGCGAGGACACCGATTTCGCTGCTGTAGCTCGCTCGACCGGAGTCGGGTTGCGTTGGGTCGGCGGCGCGCATGCTTACCACCAGCATCACCACGTCTCCTCGCCCCCGATCGAACACCTCGACGACATCGTTCGCAATGCGGCTCTGTTCCATCGCCGTTGGGGACGGTGGCCGATGGCAGGGTGGCTGGACGAGTTCGAGCGTGCGGGCCGCATCGTGCGCAGTCCCAACGGATCCATCGGACGCATTGCATGAACCACTCGAAGACGGGGTAAGCCGTGAGTGCTCTGCTGTGAACGCAGGTGCCCACACAAAATGCGAGGGTCCGTACCGATGATCCAAATGATCGACACCGGCGCGTCGGCACCAGCCGCGCGAGCTGTGACAACCAAGCGGGAATGGGCAGCAGACCTCAGTACCCAACGGTTGTACGCGCTGCTCAAGCTACGCGTAGAGGTGTTCGTGGTGGAACAGGCTTATTTCCATCCCGAGCTCGATGGCGAGGACTTACGCTCGCTGACCAGGCATTTCTGGCTCGAGCGTGACGACGAAGTGCTGTGCACGTTACGACTGACCGAAGCGGGAAATGGACCCGATCGGGTATTGCGTATAGGCCACATGTGTACCCGACGCTCCGAACGCGGGAAAGGCCACACCACGCGCCTTCTCCAGGCCGCCTTGGCCGATGTCGGCTCGGCCAGATGCCGAATCGATTCGCCGAGCTATTTGGTGGACATCTACACCGGGCACGGGTTCGTTCCATGCGGAGACGAAATCCTCGACAACGGTGTCCCCGTCGTCCCGTTGGTACGAGATTCCAAGTGAATGTGGAAGTTTCAGTCGAACTATCCCCAGCGTGCGCTGCTCGACCGGGTAGATTGGACTCGTACGCGCAGTAGCGCACTGGTGAAGTCCGCTTCCCGACGATATTGATGCTGTACCCCTGAAGGATCTGGACGCGAGAGAGTCGAGAACAACATGCAGTGGTGGGGATGGGTTATCGTGGCCCTGGTCGTGATTGTGGCGCTCGTGGCGCTCGTGCTGGCTGTTCAGGCCAAGCGCCGATCCGGCGGTGTGATCATCACCGGTCGGCCTGGCAAGACCGGAAGGTCGAGGAAGCCATGATCGAGCAATTGATGCGGTCCAGTGAGATCGCCAAGCGTCCGGTCGTGACTTTCACCGGCGAAGATATTTCGCAGATCAAAGACATCATCTACGCCCCCGACGGCGGGGCAGTCGCCGGTTTCACTCTCGCCGGTCGCGGATTGTTCTCCGGACCCCAGAAAAAGGTGCTTCCATGGCGATCCGTCGCGGCACTGGGGCCCGATGCCGTGATGATTCTCCGCGAGGACATGCTTTCTCCCGCAGGCGAAATGTTTCCCGCTCCAGACTCCGGCGACGACACTCCGCAACCCTCGCATGAACGGCGCGGTGACATCCTCGGCTCCACCGTCCTCACAGACTCCGGTACCGAACTGGGCACCGTTACCGACGTCATCATCGAGGTCAGTGGCCGCTACGGTGGAAATTGCGAAGTAGTCGGCTACGAGATCAAGTCCTCGGAGTCGATGAAGAACAAGGGCACCACCGTGCTCATCCCTCTGCCCGACACACTCGCCGCCTCCGGGGAACACCTGATGGTGCCCGCCAGCGCCACCGATTTCGTGCGTGATGATCTCGCCGGGTTCGGTGCTGCCGTCGACGCATTCCGCGCGCAATTGGGGGGTAAGAACTGATGTTGTTCTCCGAGTCCATCGGCCGCAAAGTGGTCAGCACAACCACCGCCGACACGGTTGGGACCATTGCCGGGTTCTTTATCGATCCCCACAACCGCACCGTCGCCGGGGTTCATCTCAAGAAGGCCAAGTCCGGGAATGCGCTCGCGTGGTCGGGAATTTCCGCGTTCGGAATCGATGCCGTCACCATCGGATCCTCGGATGCGATCGTCGATGCCGACGACGAGGCCTCACTCTCGGCGCTGGAAGGAAAGACCCACAACGTCGTCGGAAAGCGAGTACTCAGCACCGGTGGTGTCGAGCTCGGAAAAGTCGACGACGTCGATTTCGATACTGAGACGGGAGCGATCACCTCGCTCATCGTCGGTGCCGAGCAGATCGAAGGACGCGCCCTTATCGGGGTGGGGTCGTACGCAGTGATCGTCGACCACCTACAGCAGTGAATAGGGGCCTCACATGTATGAGAGGCCCCTATTCATGTACGAATACGACAGGGAGTGTCAGCTGCCTTCGGTATCGCTGACGAATGCCCACTCCCCGTCGTGGTCGACCTCGAGCCGCCAACCCAACTCGGAGTTGTCGGCCTTCTGGTCGATGAACCAGGCGTGTGCGTCGTCCGCGCTGTCGATGTCTTTGGTTTCGACGACCTCGCCTTTGGGATCCAGAACTCTGTAATTTGCCATATCTGCAAGTACCCGCGATTCGCTCGAATTCAAACGTGGTTTGTCACCCGGGGTCCGGGGTAAATCAGAGCAATGAACGACGCCAGCCCCACGATCATCAGCAGGCCGTACCCACTCGGTGCATCTCTCCTTCCAACGGGCGGGGCCGATGTGGCCGTGTACTCCGAAACCGCCGACTCCATCGCCGTCGTTGTCGTCGACGATAAGGGCACCGAAGTCTCCTCGACCACGCTCGATAGCCGAACCGGCCATGTATTCCACGGGATCGTCGAGGATCTGACAGCAGGTTCACGGTATGGACTGCGGGTAGAAGGACCATGGGATCCCGAGTCCGGTCTACGCCACAATTCGCACAAGCTCCTTCTCGACCCCTATGCGAGAGCGATCGCCGGCGGGGTCGAGTGGAACGAGTCGGTATTCGGCCACCACCACGACGAGCCCGACACTCGCAACGATGACGATTCCGCGGCGTCGATGCCGATGTCGGTGGTCACGGCGTCCGAGTTCGACTGGGGCAGCGATACTGCACCTCGAATTCCGTTGGACCGCACAGTGGTCTACGAAGTCCACGTCAAGGGTTTCACCGCAACGCATCCCGACGTGGAGGAGTCCATCCGCGGAACCTATGCAGGGTTGGCCCATCCCGCAGCGATCGCCGAGCTTGTCGAACTGGGCGTGACTGCCGTCGAACTGCTTCCCGTCCATCAATTCGTCCAGGACTCCCACCTCCTGGAAGCAGGCCGTCGAAACTATTGGGGATACAACTCGATCGGCTTCTTCGCCCCGCACAACGAGTACAGCAGTGCCGGAGACACCGGCGGCCAGGTCGATGAATTCAAGGCCATGGTCAAAGCTCTCCACAATGCCGGAATCGAAGTGATCCTCGATGTGGTGTACAACCACACAGCCGAGGGAAACCACCTCGGACCGACGTTGTCGCTCAAGGGAATAGACAACGGATCGTACTACCGATTGGTCGAGGACGACCGAGCGTCCTACTTCGACACCACTGGAACGGGCAACAGCCTCAACGTCGGCCACCCAGCCGCGCTGGCT
This sequence comes from Rhodococcus sp. 1168, assembly GCF_002091955.1. Taxonomy (GTDB): domain Bacteria; phylum Actinomycetota; class Actinomycetes; order Mycobacteriales; family Mycobacteriaceae; genus Rhodococcoides. Next base: position 99,626 of record NZ_MKKY01000076.1, read on the forward strand.
CTCATCATGGACTCCTTGCGTTATTGGGTTACCGAGATGCACGTCGACGGATTTCGATTCGATCTTGCGAGCACCCTGACCCGGCAGGATTCCGATCTGGACAAGCACAGCGCGTTCCTCGATCTGGTTCACCAGGATCCGACGCTGGCGCCGGTCAAGCTCATCGCTGAGCCTTGGGACACCCATGGATATCAAGTGGGCGGATTTCCCGCTCGCTGGTCGGAATGGAACGGCCAGTTCCGCGACGACGTTCGAGACTTCTGGCGCGGTGAGCCCGGATCGTTGGGTGCCTTCGCGCAGCGCATCACCGGTAGCCCCGACGTCTACGAGGCCAGCCGTCGGCCGACATTGGCGAGTATCAACTTCATCACCGCGCACGACGGTTTCACCCTCGCGGACCTCAACAGCTACGACGACAAGCACAACGACGCCAACGGCGAGAACAACGAGGATGGCGAGTCCGACAACCGTTCGTGGGGTTGCGGAGCGGAAGGCCCAACAGAGGACGAGGGCATCCTTGCCCTACGCGCGCGGCAACAACGAAATCAACTAGCGACGCTGTTGCTGTCTGCCGGCGTGCCGATGATCCTCGGTGGCGATGAAATCGGAAGATCGCAGCAGGGCAACAACAACGCCTACTGCCAGGACAACGAGCTGTCGTGGTTCGACTGGGCCAGCGCCAATCTCGATCTTCGCAACTTCACCCGCGAGCTCCTACGGGTGCGCCGAGAGCATCCGGCACTGCGTCCGAAGTGGTTCCGGCACAACAATGACAGCAATGCCGAAAACTCGGTGGACTTCTACCGGGCGGATGGCGCCAAGCTCGGCGCGGAGGATTGGGAGGACGGCACCGCATTGTCCATGCTCGTGCGCATGACGGCGCCCGAGGACGACACCACCTTCGCCTGGCTCGTCAACTCTTCCTCCGGCCCGGTGGACTTCTCACTGCCGGAGGGAAAGTGGGCGCAGAGTTTATCGAGTGACCCCGATCAGGCCTACGAAAGCGAAGGCCCGACAATTTTGATTCGTGAGCATTCGTTCACCCTCCTGGCAGCAGAAGACTAGAAGGCGGGACCTAGAACCACTCGGGATTCATATCCAGGGTCGTACGGTCCAGGGACGTCAAGAGGTCGAATTGGGGGCCTGTCTTCGGTAGTTCGTAGCCGAAGAAATAACGTGCGGCTTGACGCTTGCCGTCGTAGAAGGCACCGGTCTTGCCTTCGACGGCGGTGAGCTGTTCGAGCCACATCCAGGCAATCACCACATGCCCGACTGCTTCGAGATACACGGTCGAATTCGCCAGTGCCACCGCAGGATCACCCTTCGACCACAGCGCTGCAGTGACCTCGACCGTGCGGTTCCATGCCGCTTCCAGTTCATCGGCGAACCGCGCGGTGTCGAGGCTCAGCGGCCGGGCCCGTCCGACGGTGTCCGAAATTTTGGAACCGAGGAGCACCACCCCTGCCCCTGCCTGCATGGTTACCTTTCGGCCCAGCAGATCGAGCCCCTGGATGCCGTGCGTCCCCTCGTGAATCGGATTGAGTCGATTGTCTCGGTAGTACTGCTCGACGTCGTAGTCACGGGTGTAGCCGTAGCCGCCGTGAATCTGGATCGCCAGACTGTTGGCCTCGAGGCACCACTGTGACGGCCAGCTCTTCGCGATCGGCGTCAACACATCGAGCAAGAGGGTCGACTCCGCCTTGATCGTGTCGTCGGTCGTCGAATCCTGCTCGTCGACGAGCCTGGAACAGTAGAGACCGAGCGCAAGCGCTCCCTCCACATACGACTTCTGTGCCAACAACATTCGCCTGACGTCAGGGTGCTCGACGAGCGGCACGGCAGGAGACGACGGATCTTTCGACCCCAGCGGCCGACCTTGAGTTCGGACCTTCGCATACTCGAGCGACTTCAGGTATCCGACGTAGCCCAACGAAATCGCCAGGAACCCGACCCCGATTCGCGCCTCGTTCATCATGTGGAACATGTAGGAGAGACCGCGATGCTCCTCGCCGACGAGGTAGCCGAGCGATCCGTCGAAAGCGAGAAGGGTGTTGGTTGTCCCCCGGTTGCCCATCTTGTGGTTCAAACCGACGAGAGTCACCTCGTTGCGCTCCGCGTTCGGCAGAAACTTGGGGACGATGAACAACGAGATGCCTTTGACTCCCGGTCCCCCACCTGGGATTTTAGCCAGCACGAGGTGAATGATGTTCTCGGTGAGTTCGTGGTCGCCGGCCGAGATCCACATCTTGGTTCCGGTGATCCGGTAGCTGCCGTCGTCCTGCTTCTCGGCCCGGGTGGTGATGTCTGCGAGCGAGGAACCTGCCTGCGGCTCGGAGAGGCACATCGTGCCGAAGTACTTGCCCTCCAACATCGGACGCACGTACTCGTCGATCTGCTCGGCAGTTCCGTACGTCGAGATGAGATTGGCATTCGCGACGGTCAGGAACGGGTAGGACGCCGTCGAGGCGTTGGCCGCCTGGAAGTATGCCATCGATGCGCGAGCGACCGTCGTCGGCAGTTGCATCCCGCCGACGCTCTCGTCGAACTGGCTTGCAATGAGCCCGGCCGAGGAATAGACGTCCAATGCGGCCTTGACCTCGTCGATCATCTCCACCGAGCCGTCCGGGCGCATGGTCGGCTCGTTCGCGTCGGACTTCTTGTTGTGCGGTTCGAAGTGCTTGTGCGCGATGTCTGCGCATAGGTCCAGTACCGCGTCGAACGTCTCCTTCGAGTGTTCGGCGAACCGTGTGCGGTCCGTCAGCGATACGACGTCGAGCCACTCGTAGAGCAGGAAGTCGAGATCGCGGCGAGAGAGTACGTCGGTCATGGCATGCCTCGTGTCGGAAGTCGCGGTGGGAACTATGCAAATGCATATTTTCTATGCGTCTGCCTATACTCGACCCGGCACCCGATCGTGTCAACCCTGGACATCGAGAGGAGGGATCGACCAACCATGAGTGTCGACGAGGTGAGCACCTCCAAAGCCGCCGCCCGAATCAGAAGCGCAGCCATCGAGATCTTCGCTGCCAAAGGGTACGGCGCGACGTCGACGCGCGAGATCGCCGCGAGCCTCGATCTCAGTCCCGGGGCCATGTATCCGCACTACAAAACCAAAGAGTCGCTACTGTTCGACGCGAGCCTCGACGGACACCGACGTGCGCTCGCCGAAACCAAGCAGGCCGATGTCGAAACCGACCCGCCGCCGGCACGACTCGCATCCACGGTCCGCGCGTACGTCCAGTTCCATGCCCGTCATCACGCCTTGGCACGGGTCATCCAATACGAACTGCGGTCGCTCACGCCCGAGCACTTTCGCACGATTGCCGCTGTTCGACGGGCCACCTCCAAGGTGTTCACCGACATCATCGACGCCGGCGTAATCACGGGAGATTTTTCGGTCGCCGATACCGACGCTGCTACCTTGGCGATCACCTCGCTCGGAATCGACGTCAGCCGATGGTTTCCGAGTAAGTCGTTCTCGGACCCGGACATCCTGGCCTCGCGTTATGTCGAACTGGCGCTTCGGATGGTCGGCGCACCGCCGTCGTAGTTTTCACGGCAAGCCAGCGCGTCCAGCAGTCCAGCCAGCTATCTACTCATTCCGGCTACAGCGTCGGTTGCCATTGCTGTGGGTCACGCACGACGATCGGAAGTGCGTCCGGATCACCTGCAGGCCACCGTGCGGGAGATTCACCGAGTTCATGCAGGCGTTCCATTTGCTCACGACACCACGGCGATACCGCACCACCCTCAGCCACGAACCTCGAAAATTGTTGCCACGGAACCCAATCAGCACGTGAGACCTCGTCTGGATGCGGTTTCGGAGCGGGCCCGTCGTAGATGACGCCGAACACCGGACACAGTTCGTTTTCCACGATTCCGTTCGCCATAACGGCCCGATACCGGAAACCGGGAAGCAGCAGGCGCACGCCTCCTGCCTCGATTCCCAGCTCCTGACTCAACCTGCGCAGGACCGCATCACCCAGATTCTCCCCTGGTCCCGGATGCCCGCAACAACTGTTGGTGGTCACCCCCGGCCAGGTCGACTTATGATGGGCACGCTCGGTTACCAGCACGTCGTCCTTGCCGTTGAATACGTAGCACGAGAACGCCAGATGCAGCGGAGTCGTCGTCGTATGCACGGTCGACTTCGCCCGCGTTCCCAATTTCCGGCCGGCATCGTCGACGAGTACGACCTCCTCGGTCAGCATCGGGCACTGCCGGCGGATGAGGTGAGGGGCTCGCAAGCTATCCGATCCATACCGTCATGTTCCCAGACCCCGCCACAATCGAAACATTTCGGCGCCGGTCGGCGCGTTCTTTTTTCTGGAACGTCATTGCCGGGCATCGCGGGACCTCAAACGTAGGTTCGGAGTGCCTGGGGACATCGGGTATGACTTCTCTTTATCGCTGTTCGGATGGCCGGGAGGGAATGGCCGCTCGGTATCCTCGACGACTCGACCGCTCGGTGAGAGGCGCGACGCGATCGCTGATCAAGGACACGACATGAATGCCGTCCGCCAAGTGGTCTATCTGTATCCATCGATCGAGGGGACACGCTGTGCAGGACTCGCGGGTGGGTATCCACCGGTCGACGTCGCATCGGGGTCGTCGAACACCCCCGCTCCGCCGCACACACCGGTGTCGGGCAGTCTCAGTTCGACCTTCCGGGCGCCCTCGTGATCGCCGGCGAGCTCGGCGGCGATGCTGCGAACCTGCTCGTATCCCGTCATCGCGAGAACGTCGGCGCGCGGCCGCAACTCTTCATGCCCACCAGGTACAGACCCGGCTCCGTTTGGGTGAGCTCCTCGACGCCATGGGGGGACACCGATCCGCACGAGTGCATGTTCGGATCGACCAGTTCTGCGACGAACCTCGGTGCCTGCAAGGTCGGGTCGAGGTCGAGGCGTACCCCGGAAAGCCACGACAGGTCCGGCCGAAACCCGGTCAGCGCGACGATACGGTCGACGTTCTCGATCCGCGCGCCGGTGTCTCCGACCAGTGTGAGCCGATCACCCTGTGCAGCTACCTCTTCGGTACGGAACCCGGACGCCACTGTCAGGTATCCGTCGTCGACGGCCTTCTTCGCACGCAGGCCCAGGGCGCGCCGCGGGCGGCCAGTTCGTCGGCTTCGCCGCCCAGGTCAGGGTCGTACCGGGGTGCTGTGCGGCGAGGTCGGCGAAACTGATGATCGCGGTGAGGGCGGAGTGTCCGCTGCAGGCGATGACGATGTGCTTGCCGGCGTAGACGAATAGGACACTGTGGTCTTCGAGGTCGGGAACCCGATAGGCGATTTGCTCGGCCGCGGCGCGTTCGCCGATCGCCGGAAGTCCCTCGCTACCCAGCGGATTGGGCGATCCTCACGTTCCGGATGCGTCGACGACGGCGCGGGCGAGGATGCGTTCTTCGGTGCCGTCACTGCGGCGTACATGCACCGACAGCGGTTCGGTGTCGCGCCCGGCGTCGACCACGCGGTCGCGGCCACGCGGTCGCGGCCACGCGGTCGCGGCCACGCGGTCGCGGCCACGCGGTCGCGGCGTGCGACGCCGACGATCCGCGCTCGAGCACGACGACGTCGGACCCGGTCTCGGTGAGACGCGCGGCGGCAAGTCCGATGGATCCTGTGCCGACCACCACGACGGGGTATTCGGTCATGATGTGACTACCTTTCCTCGGTGTAGCAAAGAATGCACGGCGTTGCGTGCGGTGCGCCCGACGCCGATCAGTGTCGCTGACGCGGGGCCGGTCCAGTCTCCGTAGCCGAGGAACACCACGGTCTCCTCACCGCGTACGTGATTGCCGTCCAGGGCAATCGAGTGGCCCTCGGTCGGTAGGTGCAGCGGATGCAGGTGCCGCACCGCGGGTCTGAAGCCGGTGCACCAGATGATGGCGTCAAGGTGCTCGGTGTCGGTGCCGTCGGGGGTGAGTGCGGTGAACATGGGGTGTGCGTGCAGAACGCCGCGGTCGCGGGCGGCCTGGACGGGCGGCACCATCACGATGTCCCCGAGCCTCGCCACTCCGCCGGTGTCGTGGTTCCCTGAAGCCAGTGAGCGGGCACGGTCGGAAGCGACGTCGAACAGGACGCGGCCGTCGACGTCGTCGGGCAGAAATCTCGGTTCGCGCTCGGTGAACCACTCCGTGTCGGCGACTGTGGATACCTCGGCGAGGATCTGGGCTGCGGAGTTGCCACCCCCGACGATGCCGACTCGCATTCCCTGGAACGGATTCGGGCGGTGGTAATCGTGGGCGTGCAGTTGTGTTCCGCGGAACTCGTGCATGCCGGGGTAGCTGGGCCAGAACGGGCGCGACCAGGTTCCGGTTGTATTTATCAAGGCTGCAGCCGAATACGTGGCATTATCGGTGTGGATGCGATACCCGGCTCCTGCGCGGTTTACGGAGTCCACCCGCACGGGTCGATGCACGGGGAGTTCGTACTTCTTCTCGTATGTCCGGAGGTAGTCCACCACGTGTGAGGCCGGCGGAAACCCACCGTGCCACGGCGGCATCGGCCACCCCGGCAATCGCGAGTACTCGGCGGGGCTGAACAGGTGCAGCGAGGGCCAGTAGTCCTGCCACGACCCGCCGGGGTGCGTCTGATCGTCGAGGATCACGAAATCCACCCCGGCGCGGCGCAGATAGTACCCGGCGGCAAGGCCTGCCTGGCCACCGCCGATGATCACAGCCTCGGCGCTGAGCACGACTCAGCCGATCCGCGAGACTAATTCGTCGACGCGGGCGGCGATGTCGTCGCGGACCAACCGCATGCGTTCGATTCCGTCGATTCCGCGTTCGGACGGCTCGTCGGTGTCCCAGTTCTCGAACGTCGGGCCGTCGACGATGTCGACCTGCGCTTCGCTGCCGAGGGTGATCACGTAGTCCATCCGCGCCAGCAACGCCGGGTCGATCGGCTTCGGCTGCTCACCGCTCAGATCCACTCCGACCTCGAGCAGCGACTCGGCCGACAACGCGTTCACCGCGGTGCCGGGTGTCGTTCCGGCAGAATGCACCTCGATGGCGTCACCAGCTGCTTCGCGCATCAGTCCGGCCGCCACCTGCGACTTGCCGCCATTCTTCACGCACACGAACAACACGCTCGGGGTGCTCATCGGACCGAGCGGGACCGTGCAGGAACCAGTTCCTCGACGAGGTCGCGGACGAGCTCTTCGATGCGGTCCCGGATGGGGCGGACCGCGTCGATACCGTTGCCAGCGGGGTCGGGTAGTGCCCAGTCGCGGTAGCTCACACCGGGGAACACTGGGCACGCGTCACCGCATCCCATGGTGATGACGACGTCGGAGGTTTCGACGGCGTCGGGAGTGAGGATCTTGGGGGTCTGGTTCGAGATGTCGATCCCGACCTCGGCCATAACCCCGACGGCGGAGGCGTTGACGGTGTCGGCGGGAGCGCTCCCGGCGGACCGGACTTCCACCGAGTCGCCGGAGAGGTGGGTCAGGAAGCCCGCGGCCATCTGGGATCGGCCGGCGTTGTGGACACAAACGAACAGAACACTGGGTGTGTGGGGCATCGAAGAACCCTTTCGGTCGGTCTCGGTGTGTGTGCGGTGTCAGGAGAGAACGGGCGTCGTCAGTTCGGTGAGCAGCTGGCGGACGCGGGTGTCGAGGTCGTCGCGTACGCGGCGCACCTCGTCGAGCGGTTGGCCATCCGGGTCGTCGAGTTCCCAGTCGAGATACCGCTTTCCGGGATAGATGGTGCAGGCGTCGCCGCACCCCATCGATACCACGACATCGGCGGCTGCGACGACGTCGTCGGTCAACGGTTTGGGGAACTCTGCGCCGAGGTCGATGCCAACCTCGGTCATCGCCTGAACGACGGTGGGGTTGATCTCGTGAGTCGGCGCCGAACCAGCGGAGCGAACGTGCACTAGCCGGCCACCGCGGTGGGCAAGCAGCGCCGCGGCCATCTGAGAGCGGCCGGCGTTGTGAACGCAGATGAACAGCACCTCCGGAACGTCTTTCGGCGCTGCGCCCTGCGACTGGGCCAGCGCGGTGAGGCGGTCAGCCGCAAATCGACCCGCCAGAGACGTCAAGTGCGTGTGAATCTTCGCGGTGCGCCGCAGGGCCGCGTAGGACTCGAAAACGTACCGCTCGACGGTCTGCGGGGAGAACACACCGGTGTATTTCGCGGACAGTTCGGCCGTGGTGTGGCTCAGCACGGCTTGGGGCATGAGGAGTTCGGGTTGGGCGCGGTGTTCAGACATCAGGACTCCTGTGTCGCTGTGGTCACGGAAGGGCGGGGAATGAAGCGTTTACGCAGGGCGAGTGAGACATAGACAAGTCCGACGAGAACGGGGACTTCGATGAGGGGCCCGACGACGCCGGCGAGGGCTTGACCGGATGTGGCCCCGTAGGTTGCGATGGCGACGGCGATGGCGAGTTCGAAGTTGTTGCCCGCGGCGGTGAACGCGAGCGTGGTGGTGCGTTCGTAACCCAGACTCATGGCGGCACCGAGGATGTAACCACCGCCCCACATCACGGCGAAGTACACCAGCAGAGGCAGCGCGATGCGGACGACGTCGAGGGGCTGCGAGGTAATTCGATCGCCTTGCAGCGCAAAGAGAATCACAATGGTGAACAAAAGACCGTACAGCGCCCACGGTGCGATGCGGGGAATGAACTTCTCCTCGTACCAATCGCGTCCTTTGGCGCGTTCGCCAAAAAAGCGGGAGGCAAATCCAGCGATTAACGGGACGCCGAGAAAGATCAGTACCGATTTGGCGATCTGCCAGGGCGAGGCCTCGATGGTGGTCTGGTCCAGGCCTAGCCACCCCGGCAGCACCGAGAGGTAGAACCAACCGAGGACGGCGAACATGAACACCTGGAACACGGAGTTGATGGCGACCAGGACGGCGGCGGCTTCACGGTCACCGCACGCAAGGTCGTTCCAGATG